>NZ_CP071869.1:1230000-2553750 GCF_017569185.1 Polaribacter cellanae
CAGTTTACAACCCATAGGGCCGTCTTCCTGCACGCGGCATGGCTGGGTCAGAGTTGCCTCCATTGCCCAATATTCCTCACTGCTGCCTCCCGTAGGAGTCTGGTCCGTGTCTCAGTACCAGTGTGGGGGATCTCCCTCTCAGGACCCCTACCTATCGATGTCTTGGTAAGCCGTTACCTTACCAACTAACTAATAGGACGCATAGCCATCTTTTACCGATAAATCTTTAATTAAGAAATCATGCGATTTCTCAATACTATAGGACATTAATCTTCATTTCTAAAGGCTATTCCCCTGTAAAAGGTAGGTTCTATACGCGTTACGCACCCGTGCGCCGGTCGTCATCTGATGCAAGCACCAATGTTACCCCTCGACTTGCATGTGTTAAGCCTGCCGCTAGCGTTCATCCTGAGCCAGGATCAAACTCTTCATTGTATATTTTTAATAATATGAATGAATAAGTTTCAAAAGAATTTACATTATTTAATAATGTGGTTATTCTACTCTTTGTTTACGCTGTCAATTTCAATATTTTCAATGAACTTCTTAGGGTATCGCACTCATACTTATCGCACTCGTTATAAATCCTAATTTGTAGAAACGTTAGACTTGAACTAACTAATAATTATACTAACTATTATTCCAAAATTTCTCTGATCGTTTTTGCTATTTCTGTTAGCGGGTGCAAATCTAAAACTTATTTTTGATTTGACAAGTAAAAAATAAAATAAATTTTACTTTTTTTAACCCCTAAAAAATGAACTTTACTCCCCGCTAAAACGGACGGCAAAGATACAACCTTTTTTATTTATCAACCTAATTAAAGTTTAGTTTTTTTATTCTTTTTTTTATTGCTAAAAAATGAACTTAAAGCAACACTCCCTGCACAGTTAACAAAGCTAAAAACAACATCTCAATGAACTCCGCTAAGAAATCGTATTTCCGTTAGCGGGTGCAAATATACAACTCATTTCTACATACACAACCTTTTTTTTGAATTCTTTTTAAAATTGTTTTTATACAGTTTTAATTCATTGAAAATATGATCGTTAGAATCTAAAGTTTTTTTTTACTTTTTTGAAGGTTTTAGAGAATGACTTTGATACGACCTAATTGTATTCGAAATAGATCCTATTTACAGTGTAAATAATTACTCTTATTAAACTTATTTGGATTGCAAACCTCTTAAAACTTCATTGAATTTGATTGCTTTCAACGTATTTTTACCACATAAAGACATAGAAAACATAGATTTAGTGCGGAATGTGGTTGGAAACTATGACTGTTTTAAAATCAAATCTTTGTAATAAAGTGAGTGAATTTTACCTTTATATATGATTAGTGATGCTTTTCTGTAAACTATAAATTGTATTAAGATGCCAGTGTTAGGGATTAAGCGGCTTGTTTGAGCTCTTTTATTGCCCTGAAGGCAAATAAAAAGCGAGTAGCGAAAGCCCGACCTCGCTTTTTCGCGAGGAAACACCCTAAAAAATACTCTTATATAATAAGTACATATATATATTGTGTAAAAAGTTGTTTTCTAATATCTTTGCAGTCTCAAAAAATTATATATTAAATGATTAAAATTACTTTACCTGACGGAAGTATTAAGGAGTTTGCAGTAAATAGCACTCCTATGGATGTTGCAAAAAGCATTAGTGAAGGTTTCGCAAGAAACGTTATATCTGCAAGTTTTAACGGAACAACCATTGAAACCTCTACTCCATTAACCACGGATGGTTCTTTAGTTTTATTCACATTTAATGATGATGATGGTAAGAAAGCTTTTTGGCATTCTTCGGCTCACGTTTTAGCGGAAGCTATTTTAAGTTTTTATCCAAATGCAAAGTTAACCATAGGGCCTGCAATTGATAATGGATTTTATTATGATGTAGATCTTGGTGATGCTGTTATTTCTGATAAAGATTTCCCTGCGATTGAAAAGAAATTTTTAGAGATTGCACGTGGAAAACACGAATTTTCGATTCGTTCTATTTCTAAAGCGGATGCTTTGTCTTTATATAAAAAAGAAAATAATGAGTATAAAATTGAGTTGATTGAAAACTTGACTGATGGAGATATTACTTTTTGCGACCACAGCAATTTTACCGATTTATGTAGAGGAGGCCATATTCCAAACACTGGAATTATAAAAGCCGTTAAAATAATGAGTGTTGCTGGTGCTTATTGGCGAGGTGACGAAAAGAATAATCAGTTGACGCGTGTTTACGGAATTAGTTTTCCGAAGCAAAAAATGCTTACTGAATATTTAGAGATATTAGAAGAAGCTAAAAAGAGAGATCATAGAAAGTTAGGAAAAGAATTAGAATTGTTTACTTTTTCGCAAAAAGTGGGTGCTGGTTTGCCTTTGTGGTTACCAAAAGGTGCTGCGTTGCGTGCTCGATTGGAAGATTTCTTAAAAGCAGCACAGAAAAAAGCGGGTTACGAAATGGTAATGACGCCTCATATTGGTCAGAAAGAATTATATGTTACTTCTGGGCACTATGAAAAATATGGTGAAGACAGTTTTCAGGCAATTAAAACTCCGAAAATGGATGAAGAGTTTTTATTAAAGCCAATGAATTGCCCACACCATTGTGAGGTTTACAATTTTAAACCTTATTCTTATAAAGATTTACCAAAACGTTTTGCAGAATTTGGAACGGTCTATAGATATGAGCAAAGTGGAGAGTTACATGGTTTAACACGTGTTCGAGGATTTACACAAGATGATGCGCATATTTTTTGTACTCCAGAACAATTAGATCAGGAATTTAAAGATGTTATTGATTTAGTTTTATATGTTTTCGGTTCTTTAGGTTTTGAAGATTTTACTGCTCAAGTTTCAATTAGAGACAAAAGCAATCCTGATAAATATATAGGAGACACAGAAACCTGGGAAATTGCGGAACAAGCAATTATAAATGCAGCAACTGATAAAGGTTTAGATTTTGTGATTGAAGAAGGTGAAGCTGCCTTTTATGGACCTAAATTAGACTTTATGGTAAAGGACGCCTTAGGCAGAAGCTGGCAGTTAGGAACCATTCAAGTTGATTATAACTTACCAAAACGTTTCGATTTAACCTATACTGGTTCCGATAATCAATCTCACAGACCTGTAATGATTCACAGAGCGCCATTTGGTTCTATGGAGCGTTTTATTGCAGTATTGCTAGAACATACAGGTGGAAATTTCCCACTTTGGTTAACACCAGATCAAGTTATCTTATTGCCAATCAGCGATAAATATCAAAAATATTCAGAAAAAGTTTTAGAATCGTTAGAAAATTCCGAAATTCGCGCCCTCGTAGATAACCGAAGTGAAAAAACTGGACGTAAAATACGGGATGCAGAAGTTGGCAAAATTCCATTTATGGTAATTGTTGGTGAAAAAGAAGCCCAAGATGGCACAGTTTCTGTGAGAAAACATGGCGAAGGAGATATTGGAACATTTACCATTGAAGAATTTATTTCTTTAATTAAAGCCGAAGAAAGTAAAACATTGAAGAAATTTTAATTAATTTTGAAATTCAATAAAAAATAATAAAGGTTGGAAAACAACCATAAGTTAAATTTAAAAATTTTAAGTCATAGCAATACGTAGAAGTAGGTCGAGAAGACCGTTAAGAGTAATCAAAGAAGATCAACATAGGATTAATGAAAAAATAAAATATGTTGACGAAGTTCGTCTCGTGGGCGATAATGTGGAAGTTGGTGTATATCCTTTAGATAAAGCTAAAGAATTGGCCAAAGAACAGGAGTTAGATTTGGTAGAAATTTCACCAAAAGCGAAACCCCCTGTTTGTAAAATTATTGATTACAAGAAATTCTTGTATGAGCAGAAAAAACGTGAGAAAGCATTAAAATCTAAAGCCACAAAAGTGACTATTAAAGAGATTCGTTTTGGACCTCAAACAGATGAGCACGATTACGAATTCAAGAAAAAACATGCCATAAAATTCTTACAAGATGGTGCTAAGTTAAAAGCATTTGTTTTCTTTAAAGGACGTTCGATTATCTTTAAAGAACAAGGGCAAATTCTTTTGTTGAAATTAGCGCAAGAGTTAGAAGAATATGGTAAGGTAGAGCAGTTACCAAAATTAGAAGGTAAACGTATGATTATGTTTATTGCTCCTAAAAAAGTAAAATAAAATTTAAAACAACCCTTTTACAAGTTAATTTGGATTATTTTAAATTAAAACACCTACAAAGTTTTTAATACTGAATCAAACTCAGCACAAGAAACTCTTAGGATATAAAGAATACTGAATACGTTTTAGATACTGAAACAAGTTCAGCATAAAAGTTTATAAGCAAGATAAAAACGAAGGAGAAATGCCTAAAATGAAAACCAAATCTAGCGCCAAAAAACGATTTAAAGTTACTGGTACTGGAAAAATTAAAAGAAAGCACGCGTTTAAAAGTCACATTTTAACAAAGAAGTCTAAAAAACGTAAATTAAAGTTAACTCACGATACTTTGGTACACAAAGCAGACGAGTCTAACATTAAGCAACAGTTAAACTTAAAATAAGTTTTAAGTTTAATAAGGGAATTTAATTATTAACCATGGAGTTAGGCAAATAAAAGAATTTTAAGTTATAAGTTTTAAGTTATGAGTTTCAGTCTAAAATAACTAACAACTAAAACCTAAAGACTATCAACTAAAAAAATCGCCTACTACAAAACACATTAAAATTATGCCAAGATCAGTAAATTCAGTAGCCTCAAGAAAAAGAAGAAAAAAAATCTTGAAGGCAGCAAAAGGTTACTTTGGACGTAGAAAAAACGTTTACACAGTAGCAAAAAATGCGGTTGAAAAAGGTATGCTTTATGCATATAGAGACCGTAAAAACAATAAGAGAAACTTCCGTTCTTTATGGATTGTACGTATTAACGCTGCAGCTCGTTTACATGGAATGTCTTACTCTCAGTTTATGGGAAAAGTAAAAGCGAACAACATCGAATTAAACCGTAAGGTTTTAGCAGATTTAGCTGTAAACAACCCAGACGCTTTTAAGGCAGTTGTAGAGAAAATAAAATAAATATAAATACTTGCTTATATAATAAAAACCCAAACATAATCGTTTGGGTTTTTTTTATAGATTTGTAAATACGTCAAAAAAAACTTTAAAATGAAATTAAAATTTATCACTTTTTGTTTATTAATTAGCACAATGTTTTCATTTGCACAAGAAACATCTCAAGAAACAGTTAAAGAAGACAGCTCTTTAGAAGGGCAATTTGATAAAATCTACAGAACCTCCACTTCTTACCAAGCCTATAAAGTAATTAGTAAAGAGAAATTTCAAAAATTAAAACGAGATGTTTTAGACTCTATTAAAGCTTCTCAAAAACTCATTTCAGAAAAAGAAAATTTACTAAAAATAGAGAGAGATAACGTTCAGAAAATTCAAACTAATTTATCTAAAACTCAATTAGATTTAGAGACGGCTACTAACAAAGAAAATTCAATTTCTTTATTTGGCTTACAGCTTAGTAAAATTACTTATAACCTTATTTTATGGGGCATTATTTTAGCACTAACTTTAGCATTATCTTATTTTGCTTTTAAATTTTCTAGAAGCCATATTATTACAAAAGATGCACAAAGTAATCTTTTAGAGATAGAACAAGAATTTGAAAAGCATCGTAAAAAGTCTTTGGAAAGAGAACAAAAATTAAGAAGACAACTTCAAGATGAAATTAACAAACAGCGAAATAACTAAATTGTTTTTTTTATCTTAATAATATATTAAGCAATGCTTCTTATTGCTAATAAATCTTTATTATACTCTATATATTATGCCTTTATGTTATTAAAGTGATAATAATAATACTTCAGTAGGTAATACCTGATATTTTTTTGTTAATTTAACGTCGTTAATTCATAAACAAACCACGTTTATTAATCATTAAATTATCTTTTAAGCCTATGAAAGTACTTTTTTTTACAAGAGAGTTCCCTCCATACGTATATGGTGGAGCTGGAGTTCATGTTGAATATTTAGCAAATGAACTTGCTAAATTAATGGAAGTTGATATAAGGTGTTTTGGTGATCAAGACTCGAAAGGCAATAATTTAACTGTAAAAGGTTTTCCTTATGAAAACCCTATTTTTAATAATTCTAACGATAAATTAAAAGCAGTATTTAAAACACTAAGTACTGGACTCCACATGAATGCTGCTCCAATTAATGCAGATGTAGTTCATTGCCATACTTGGTACGCACATTTTGCAGGAATTGTAGCCAAACTTTGTTATGGAATTCCATTAGTAATTACCACACACTCTTTAGAACCTTTACGCCCTTGGAAAAGAGAACAATTAGGTCGTGGTTACGATACTTCTTCTTGGATAGAAAAAACCGCAATTGAAATGGCAGATGCTATTATTGCTGTTTCAAAAGAAACCAAAGAAGATGTTTTAAAATATTTTAATGTCGATAAAAAAAAAGTAAAAGTAATTTACAACGGAATTAATTTACAAGAATATGTAACTACTTCCGATAGCAATACTTTAGATGAATATGGAGTTGATAAAAATAAACCTTACGTACTTTTTGTAGGAAGAATTACAAGACAAAAGGGAATTATTCATTTAGTAAACGCCATAAAGTATATAGATCCAGATACCCAAATTGTACTTTGTGCTGGAGCTCCAGACACTCCAGAAATTGGAGAAGAAATGAAAAATGCTGTTAACGAAGTTCAAAAAACACGCAGTAATGTTATTTGGATTGATAAAATGGTAACTAAAAAAGAAATTATTCAACTATATTCTCATGCAGATGTTTTTTGTTGCCCATCTATTTACGAACCTTTTGGAATTATAAATATCGAAGCTATGGCGTGTGACACAGCAGTTGTTGCAAGTGCTGTTGGTGGAATAAAAGAAGTAGTTGTACATAATGAAACTGGAATATTAATTCCTGTTGAACAACAAAAATCGGCACCATTCGAACCTGTAGACCCAGATAAATTCGCCAAAGATTTAGCAGATGGAGTTAATAAAGTTATTAATAATCCTGAATTAAGAACATCGATGGCAAAAAAAGGAAGACAAAGAGTTGAAAAACATTTCGATTGGGTTGCAATTGCAAAACAAGTAGAAGAATTATACAAATCACTAAAAAACTAACCAGATGATAAACGATAAAGTATTAGGAATTATTTTAGGAGGAGGACAAGGTTCTCGACTATATCCCTTAACAGAAGATAGATCGAAACCAGCTGTACCAATTGCAGGGAAATATAGGTTGGTAGATATTCCTATTTCTAACTGCATTAATTCAAATATTAAAAGAATGTATGTTTTAACGCAGTTTAATTCTGCCTCTCTAAATCAACATATAAAAAATACCTATCATTTTAGTTTTTTTAGTTCAGCTTTTGTAGATGTTTTGGCTGCAGAACAAACGATACATAGCGACAAATGGTTCCAAGGAACAGCAGATGCAGTAAGGCAAAGTATGCATCATTTTTTACAAAACGATTTCGAATATGCATTAATACTTTCTGGTGACCAATTATATCAAATGGATTTTAATGATATGATTAAAAAACATAGAGAAAGTAACGCAGAAATTTCTATAGCAACCTATCCTGTAAATGCAAAAGATGCAACTTCTTTTGGTATTTTAAAAACTAACGACGAAAACACAATTACGTCTTTTATAGAAAAACCAAGTGAAGATTTATTACCAGATTGGACTTCCGACGTTAGCCAACAAATGAAAAATGAAGGTAGACACTATCTTGCTTCCATGGGAATTTATATCTTTAACAGAGATCTTCTGGTAAAATTAATGACCAACCCAGATACTGTAGATTTTGGAAAAGAAATTATTCCGCAAGCTATTGGAGAACATAAAACCTTAAGTTACCAATATGAAGGATATTGGACAGACATAGGAAATATAGACTCTTTCTTTGAAGCAAACCTTGGCTTGGCAGAAAATGTGCCGAAATTTAATTTGTACGACGAAGAAAACAGAATTTATACAAGAGCGAGAATTTTACCAACCTCTAAAGTTTCTGGAACAATGCTTCACAAAGCCGTTATTGGAGAAGGATGTATTATAAATGCAGCCAAAATAGACACTTGTGTAATTGGAATTCGTTCTAGAATTGGAAAAGAAGCAGTTGTTTCGAATACCTACATGATGGGTAATGATAGTTTTGAATCTTTAGAAGAAGTTGCCAATAATAAAATAGAAATTATGATGGGAATTGGAGATAGATGTCACATAAATAATTGTATTATTGATAAAAATTGCAGAATTGGAGACGACACCAAAATTAATGGAGGCCCTCATTTAGAAGATGCAGAAACAGACACTTATTTTATAAAAGATGGTATTGTAGTTATTAAAAAAGAGGCTACAATTCCTAAAGGAACCATTATTGGAATGAACTAATTTTAAATTCTTAAAACATTAAAAGAAAAACGAATTAATGCAAAATCAAAGTAGAATTGTAATAGAAAACATAGCTCCTCAATTAAACTGTGGAGCTGTTTTTATAAAACGTGTTGTAAACGAAATTGTAACTGTAACTGCAAATGTTTTGGTAGATGGACATGATGTTATCCAAGCAAGTTTATTATACAAACATAAAAGCGAAAAAACCTGGAAAGAAACAAGAATGCATTCAACAAATAACGACGAATATACTGCAAGTTTTCAAGTAACAAAACAAGGTTTTTACGAATATAAATTAGAAGGTTGGGTAGATTATCCTTTGAACTGGCAATATGGAATTGACAGAAAAATAGATGATTATCAACATGTAAAATCAGAACTTTTAGAAGGAGCAGAATTACTAAAACCAATCGTTAAAAAAGCAACAGCAGAAGAAAAAAAATATTTAAATTCTTTAATTGCCATTTTTAAAGATGAAGCAAAATATGCAGAAGCCATAAAAGAAGCAGTTTCTAATCAACTAAAAGAAATTCTAACAAAATATCCTATTAAATTATTAGTACAAGAAAGCAAATCTTTATCTGTTTATGTAGATAGATTAAAAGCGCGTTTTAGTACTTGGTACGAATTTTTCCCAAGATCAGCATCTAAAACTCAAGGCAAACATGGTACTTTTAAAGATTGCCACAGATTGTTACCTAGAATCGCACAAATGGGGTTTGACACCTTGTACTTCCCTCCTATTCATCCAATTGGAGCAATAAACAGAAAAGGAAAAAATAATACTACAGAAGCAGAAAAAAATGACGTGGGTTCTACTTGGGGAATTGGTTCTAAATATGGAGGACATAAAGATATTCATCCAGAATTGGGTTCTTTAGAAGATTTTAAAGAATTAGTAAAAGAAGCAAAAAAACAAGGAATTGAGGTTGCCATGGATTATGCTTTACAAGCAGCTCCAGACCATCCTTGGGTAAAAGAACACCCAGATTGGTTTAAATGGAGACCCGATGGAACTGTACAATATGCAGAAAATCCGCCAAAAAAATACCAAGACATTTTACCAATCTACTGGGAAACTGCAGATTACAAAAATCTTTGGCAAGAATGTTTAGACACTTTATTTTACTGGATAAACTGTGGAATTAATGTATTTAGAGTAGACAATCCACACACAAAACCTTACTATTTTTGGGGCTGGATTATTACAGAAGTAAAGAAAAAACACCCAGATGTATTATTTTTAGCAGAAGCATTTACGCGCCCGAAAATAATGCAACAATTAGCAAAACAAGGCTACACACAATCTTATACTTATTTTACCTGGCGAGAATCGAAACACGAGATTATCGAGTATATGAATGAATTGACAAAGACAGATCAAAAAGAATATATGCGTCCGAATTTCTGGCCAAATACACCAGATATAAATCCGTTTCATTTGCAAAACGCACCAGAAGCAAAATTCCTTTTACGATATGCTTTGGCAGGAACTTTAAGTTCTAATATTGGAATTTACGGACCCGTTTTCGAACAAATGCTTAGTGAGCCAATTGTTGGAAAAGAAGAATATTATATGTCAGAAAAGTTTCAACTTTGCCATTATAACTGGAACAAACAAAATAGATTAACAGAAATTATTTCGTCAATCAATTCTATCAGAAAAAATAACGAATCTTTTCAGCAAACAAATAATATACAATTTTGTGAAACAGGAAACGATAATTTAATCGCTTTCTATAAATGGAATCAAGACAAAACCAACGAAACTTTAACGGTTATTAGTTTAGATGCCTATCATACACAATCTGGTTCTGTTCAAGTACCTCTGCAACAATTAAATGTACATCAAGGGCAAAAAATAGAAGTACACGATTTAATTACAAACAACTCTTACAATTGGTATAACGAGTGGAATTATGTGGAACTAAATCCATATATACCCTTTCATATATTTAAAATTAACAAATAAATTATGACACAAACAAAAGTACACAGTCTTTTTACAGATTTTGACATTGATTTATTTAAAGCAGGAAAACATTATCGTTTATACGAAAAATTCGGTGCACACATTATTACTGTAGATGGTGTAAAAGGAACGTATTTTGCAGTTTGGGCACCAAGTGCAAAAGCCGTTTCTGTAATTGGAGACTTTAACTTTTGGCAAGAAAACGAACATCATTTAAATGTACGTTGGGATGGAAGTGGAATCTGGGAAGGTTTTATTCCTAATGTTGGCAAAGGAGCAATTTACAAATACAAAATTCGCAATTCTAGTAACAATGTAATTACCGAAAAAGCAGATCCATTTGCCAGAAGATGTGAGCATCCACCAAAAACAGCCTCTGTAGTTTGGGAAGATAATTATGCTTGGAAAGACAAAAAATGGATGAAAAACAGAAAGAAAAATAACGCATTAGATGCGCCTTACTCTGTCTATGAAGTTCATTTAGGTTCTTGGAAAAAGCAAGTTGAAGAAAATCGTTTTTTAAGTTATACTGAATTGGCAGACGAATTGGTAAACTATGTAAAAGACATGAATTTTACCCACGTAGAATTTATGCCAATTATGGAATATCCTTACGACCCAAGTTGGGGGTATCAATTAACAGGATATTTTGCTCCAACATCGCGTTTTGGTTTTCCAGATGAATTTAAATTTCTGGTCGATAAATTTCACGAAAACGGAATTGGTGTTCTATTAGATTGGGTTCCTTCTCATTTCCCTTCAGATGACCATGGTTTAGGATTTTTCGATGGTTCTCATTTATACGAACATCCAGATAGAAGAAAAGGATATCACCAAGATTGGAAAAGTTTAATTTTTAATTACGGAAGAAACGAAGTAAAAGCATTTTTAATTAGTAACGCCATTTTTTGGTTAGACCAATATCATGCAGATGGTTTACGAGTAGACGCAGTTGCATCTATGTTATTTTTAGATTATTCTAGAAAAGATGGCGAGTGGGAACCAAATATGTATGGTGGAAACGAATATTTAGAAGCTGTAGATTTTATAAAAGAAATGAATATAGCTGTTTATGAAACTTTCCCTGATGTGCAAACAATCGCAGAAGAATCTACTTCTTTCCCAAAAGTTTCTCGACCAATTTACGATGGTGGTTTAGGTTTTGGAATGAAATGGATGATGGGTTGGATGCACGATACTTTAGAGTATTTTGCCAAAGAACCTTTGTATAGAAAACATCATCAAAACGATGTAACCTTCAGTTTAAATTACGCATTTACAGAAAACTTTATGTTACCACTTTCGCACGACGAAGTTGTGTATGGAAAGAAATCTATCGTTTCTAAAATGCCTGGAGATGAGTGGCAACGTTTCGCAAATTTAAGATTAATGTACAGTTATATGTTTACACATCCTGGAACAAAATTATTGTTTCAAGGTGGCGAATTTGGGCAAACTTCCGAATGGAATTTCGAAGGAAGTTTAGATTGGCATTTATTGCAATACGATGTACATAAAGGAGCACAAACTTTGGTAAAAGAATTAAATAAATTCTACAAAAAAGAAAAAGCATTGCATCAAAAACAGTTTTCTCACGAAGGTTTCGAGTGGATAGATTATAGAGATCATCAAAATTCGGTGTTATCTTATATGAGAAAAGGAAAAAATGAAAAAGACAATGTAATTATTGTGCTGAATATGACTCCAATTCCTAGAGAAAAATACAGAATTGGTTTACCGAAAGCAGGTGAATTAAAAGAGGTTTTTAATAGTGATGATAAAAAGTTTCATGGAACAAACTTGTATAAAAATAAAATTTCTGTATCTGAAAAAAAGAAGTGGAATAATAGAGAAAACTCTATTGAACTAAACTTACCACCTTTGGCAATGATTGCTTTTAAATACCAATAAGAAAACCAATTAAATAGCTGTTTATTTTTACTATAGTATTGGTAAAAATAAACAGCTATTTTTTAATTCTTCAAAATATATACCCGCTATTTTTATAGGATTCTGAATAATATAAACGCTTCAATTTTATTCTTATTTTTATAGTATTTTAGCATTTTATTTATCATAAATAAACTAAAACGTTATCGTAAAAAAAGAACTTTCCAGATAATTCTATTCTAAACTTTTACGACTTTTACACGATTAAAAAAACAAGCAAATATATATGATTGTTAATACTGAATTAGAACAAAAAGGAAATCTTTTTCCTTCAGAAATAATAAAATACAAAAAAGACGTAGATACACTTTATTTTACGACTAATAACAATGTAGTTCTTCAATTAACTGTTATTAGAGACAGTGTTATTCGTTTTCGTTATTCCACTACTGGAAAATTCGACAACGACTTTTCTTACGGAGTTACAATTCATGCAAGTAGAGGATATAGCTTTTTAAAAGTTACAGAAAACGAGACACACTACGTAATTACAACTGCAAAATTAGTTTGTAAAGTAAAAAAGCAAAGTTTACAAGTTAGTTTATACGATGCTATAGACATGAAACTAATTAACGAAGACGAAATTGGTTTTCATTGGGAAGAAAGTTACGAATATGGTGGAGACATCGTAAAAATGAGTAAAACTTGCCAAAAAGCAGAAAGTTTTTATGGTTTAGGAGACAAGCCTGTAGATGTAAATATGAAAGGGAAACGTTTCGAAAACTGGGCAACAGATTCTTACGCTTTTGGTAAAAATACAGATCCTATTTACAAGGCAATTCCTTTTTACACAGCTATCCAAGATAACAAAGCGTATGGAATTTTCTTCGACAATACGTTTAAATCTCATTTCGATTTCGCGCACGAGAGAAGAAATGTAACTAGTTTTTGGGCACAAGGTGGAGAGATGAATTATTATTTTATTTACGGTCCAGATATGAACGACGTAGTTAGAAATTACACAGATTTAACTGGAAAACCGCATGCTTTACCTCCATTATGGGCTTTAGGATTCCACCAATGTAAATGGAGTTACTATCCAGAAAGTAATGTTAAAGAAGTTACTAAAACGTTTAGAGATTTAAAAATACCTTGTGATGCTATTTATTTAGACATCGATTATATGGATGGTTTCCGTTGTTTTACTTGGGATAAAAATCATTTTCCTAACCCCAAAAAAATGGTAAAAGAATTAGAAAACGATGGTTTTAAAACGGTGGTTATTATAGATCCAGGAATTAAAATTGATTTGGAATATGATGTTTTTAAAGAAGCATTAGACAAAGATTATTTCTGTAAACGTGCAGATGGACCTTACATGAAAGGTAAAGTTTGGCCTGGAGAATGTTATTTCCCAGATTACACAAGACCAGAAGTAAGAGATTGGTGGGCAGGTTTGTTTAAAGAATTAATTGAAGATATTGGTGTAAAAGGTGTTTGGAACGATATGAACGAACCTGCAGTTATGGACGTTCCTAACAAATCATTTCCAAACGATGTTCGTCATGACTATGATGGAAACCCTTGTTCTCATAGAAAAGCACACAATATTTACGGAACACAAATGGCACGTGCAACCTACCATGGTTTAAAGAAATATGCGTATCCAAAAAGACCTTTTGTAATTACAAGATCTGCTTATGCTGGTGCCCAAAGATATACATCTACTTGGTTTGGAGACAATGTGGCAACTTGGGAACATTTAGCTGTAGCAAACAACCAAGCACAAAGAATGGCAATGTCTGGTTTTTCTTTTGCAGGAAGCGATATTGGTGGATTTGCAGAACAACCTCAAGGAGAATTATTTGCAAGATGGATTCAGTTAGGAATCTTCCATACTTTCTGTAGAGTACACTCTTCTGGAGATCATGGAGATCAAGAACCTTGGGTTTTTGGTGATGAAATTACAGATATTGTAAGAAAATTCGTAGAAATTAGATATCAACTTTTACCCTATTTATATACTTCTTTCTGGAAATATTTAAATGACGGAACACCAATGCTAAAATCTTTAGTGCTATATGACCAAAAAGATCATCAAACACATTACAGAAGTGATGAGTTTGTTTTTGGAGAACAAATTTTAGCCTGCCCAATTATAGAGCCAAATGCCAAAGGAAGAAGAATGTACATTCCAAGAGGTAAATGGTATAATTTCTGGACCAACGAAGTTGTAGAAGGTGGAAAAGAAATGTGGGTTGATGCAGATATCGATAGCATGCCAATCTTTGTAAAAGAAGGTGCAGTTATCCCAAAATATCCTGTACAACAATATGTAGGAGAAAAAGATTTCGACGAAATTACTTTAGATGTGTACTATAAAGAAGGCAAAGAATCTTCTAAATTATATGACGATGCACATGATGGCTATGATTACAAAAAAGGAAGGTTTAGTTTGCGTACTTTTAAAGTAACAGGAAAAAAAGAAGAGTTTATCTTACAACAACACAAACGTGGCGATTTTGACGCTAACTACTCTAACTTTAAAATTGTATTCCACAATTTACCGTTCGAAATTACGTCAGTTCAAATCGATAATGTGGAAATTGAATTAGACAGAGTAAATTGCTCTGAAACAAAAGCTATCACTATAAATAAAGAGTTTACAGAGCTCCATTTGTTCGGGAAATAAATTATTTTATATCCCTGAGCTCAGGGATATGTATCCCTGAGCTCAGGGATATAAAAAATATACGGAGTTCAGGGATTGTTTGGTATTAGATTCTACAATATCTTTGTAGTGTTCGTAAGTTCTATATTTTCCCCATTTGTATAATTAATTAGTTAACTTAGACTTTCGAAACATTTATTTAAGCAAAAAAGCGATTAAAAGTTCCCCTAACTTTAATCGCTTTTTATCTTCTAATTCGCAGTACTATTTTTTTATAGCATCTTCTTTATAGTGTTTTATTTTTTCAATAGCTTAATTTCTTTTCTTTTTTTTTCAGGGGAACTTTATTCTTTTTCTTGCAACTGTTTCTGCTTTTTTTCTCTTTTTAGCTGTTCTTCCTGTTCCTCTTTGTTCTTTTTGTACGCGTAAGCAAGTATCGCAATTTCTAAAAGTAGTATCGAAATTTTAATTTTTTTGCTTTTCGTTAAAGCTGCAGAGAAACCTAAAAGTTTTGTTGCTATCATTTTTTTTCTTTTACATTTCAAAGATATATTAGAACTAAAAGACTCATTAATTCATATACTACAAAAAGTAACGCAAATAAAAAACCTCAGAAAATTCTGAGGTTTATAATTATTTTAAAAGTGAAAATCGCTTAAATTCCGTCTCCTAATTCTTTTAATTTCTCGGTGTTTTCTGCCAACATTAATTCATCAATAATTTTTTGAATATCTCCATTCATAATATTTGGCAAATCATATAAAGACAAACCAATTCTATGGTCTGTAACTCTACCTTGTGCGTAATTATACGTTCTAATCTTCGCACTTCTATCTCCAGAAGAAACCATAGAACCACGTTTTAGAGCGTCTTCTGCGTTTTTCTTGGCAAGTTCCATATCATACAAACGAGAACGCAAAACTTTAAATGCTTTCTCTTTGTTTTTATGTTGCGATTTCTGGTCTTGACATTGTGCCACCAAACCAGTTGGAATGTGCGTTAAACGAACTGCAGAATAAGTTGTATTTACAGACTGACCTCCAGGACCTGAAGAGCAGAAAAAATCAATTCTTACATCTTTCGGGTTTATTTCCACATCAAACTCCTCTGCTTCTGGAAACACCATACAAGTTGCTGCAGAAGTATGCACACGTCCTTGTGTTTCTGTTTGCGGAACTCTTTGTACACGATGCACACCAGCTTCAAACTTTAAAATTCCATAAACATCGTCTCCAGTTACTTCGAACTGAATTTCCTTAAATCCACCATTGGTTCCTTCAGAATAATCTACAGTAGACACTTTCCAACCTTTGTTTTCGCAATATTTAGAATACATTCTAAACAAATCTCCAGCAAAAATACTAGCTTCATCTCCACCAGTTCCTGCACGCAATTCTACCACTGCATTTTTAGAATCTTCTGGATCTTTTGGAATTAACAAAAACTTAATTTCCTCTTCTAATTGCGGAATTCGAGTATTGGCTTCTTCCAATTGCATCTTTGCCATTTCTGTCATTTCTGCATCAGAACCATCAGCAATTATCTCCTTCGCCTCTTCTATATTGTCTGTTAATTCTTGGTATTCTTCGCCTTTTTTAACGACATCGCCTAAATCTTTATACTCCTTCATTAATTGCGCATACCGTTTTTGATCTGTAATTACATCTGGCTGAATAATTAAATCCGAAACCTCATCATAACGCTGCTTAACAATTCTTATTTTTTCTAACATTTGCTACTCTTTTCTTGGAATGCGAATTTACAAATTTTATCGGAAAGTTAAATGTTTCGTTTTGAGTATATTTGAAGAATTCAAACTTATTTATTATGAAATATTTCCTATTCATATGCTCAATTTTATTGATAATTTCCTGCAAAACTGAAAAAGAAAAAACAAAAAAGCCTTCTTTCTTAATCGGAAAATGGATTCGTTTAAATGATAAAAAGGGTAACAAAACTTACGAAAATTGGAATACTAATTTTACTGGTTTAGGCTACACTTTAAAAGGAAAGGATACCACTTTTAAAGAAATATTAAGTATTGTTTCTATAAATAACACTTTAAATTTAAAAGTTGCTGGCGTAAATGAAACCCCTACCCTATTTATATTTACCTCTCAAACTGATTCTTCTTTTACTGCTGAAAATCCGAAAAATAAATTCCCAAAAAAGATAAAATACTATTTAGAAAACGAACAATTGAAAGCTGTGGTTTCTAATGACGATTTTAGTATTAATTTTGTTTTTGAGAGTGTAAAATAATTTAATTTGTTTCTAAACCTAAAAAAAAAACATAACTTCGCTAATGCCAAATATAAGTCGTTAAAACGGACTTCATAATCGTGCTATTAGTCACAAGGCGAAAAAAACATTCTGTTTAAACTTAACATCTCGCCAATATTCGTGACTTTATACTATGAAAAAAATGCGAATATATTTAGATACTTCAGTTTTTGGCGGATATTTTGATAAGGAATTTGAAGAATGGACTAAACCACTATTTGAAAGAATAAATGATGGCGAATTTACTGTTCTTTTATCAACTATGTTGGACGAAGAATTGGAATTCGCACCAAAAAGAATAAAAGAACTAATCTAAAAACTTGATGATGGCTATACCGAGTTTTTAAAAGATAAAAAAGAGGCAATAGAATTGGCGACTGAATATATTAATGAAAAAGTTGTGGGAGAAACAAGTTATGCCGATTGTTTGCATATTGCGATAGCTACTATTTATCAAGCTGATTTACTTGTTAGCTGGAATTTTAAACACATTGTAAACGTAGAGCGAATACGAGGTTACAATTCGATAAACATCAGAAATGGATATAAACAATTGGATATTCGCTCGCCAAGAGAATTAATGAATTATGGGAACTAAAACAAAAAAAGATTTTGACGCTGTAAAATTTGCGAGAGAGCAAAAAGACAGATTGAGTGCAATTTTTGCAAAAATGACCAAAGAGGAAATTTTAGAATATTTAAAGAAGAAAAGTTTGGAAAGAGGACGCATATAAAAAATAGTGCAAATCTTCACAAACAGAAAGGTTTTGGCACTTTTTCGAGATTGCCAAATTTTAAATTTGGCTTATTGAGAAAAGAAAAATAATAAGTAAAATTTAAAAATTCGACTTTTTCTTAACCGAATAGTTCGTGCGTTTTTTCCGCACTACTTTTCATAAATAAACTCGTTAGCGAAAAACAAAAAAACTAATACTCAAAAACCCCAAACTCACTTTTAATAGTAAGTCTCTTTTTATCAGAAGCATCTACTCTACCAACAATTTGTGCATTTACATTATACGATTTTGAGATTGAAATTATGTTTTCAGCAATTTCTGGAGAAACATAAATTTCCATTCTGTGTCCGCAATTAAAAACTTGGTACATTTCTTTCCAATCGGTTTTCGATTGTTCTTGTATCAATTTAAACAAAGGCGGAATTGGAAACATATTGTCTTTTACAATGTGTAAATTGTCTACAAAATGTAAAATTTTTGTTTGAGCGCCACCAGAACAATGGATCATTCCATGGACTGTATCTGAATTAAATTTCGATAAAATTTCTTTGATAATTGGTGCGTAGGTTCTTGTTGGCGATAACACTAATTTACCAGCATCAATAGGTGAGTTTTCTACTTTATCTGTCAGTTTTGTATTACCAGAATAGACTAAATCTTCAGGAACTGCAGCATCGAAACTTTCTGGGTATTTATCTGCTAAATATTTATGAAAAACATCGTGTCTTGCAGAAGTTAAGCCGTTAGAACCCATTCCTCCATTATATTCCGTTTCGTAGGTTGCTTGTCCGAAAGATTCTAAACCAACAATTACATCGCCTGCTTTTATGTTTGCGTTGTCTATAACATCAGAGCGTTTCATTCTTGCAGTTACAGTAGAATCTACAATAATCGTTCGCACTAAATCGCCAACATCTGCAGTTTCTCCTCCTGTGGAATGGATGGTTACTCCAAAACCTTTTAAGTCTTCAATTAATTCTTCTGTTCCGTTGATGATTGCTGATAAAACTTCGCCAGGAATTTTACTTTTATTTCTTCCAATAGTAGAAGACAACATAATATTATCGGTTGCTCCAACACACAGCAAATCATCAATATTCATGATTAATGCATCTTGTGCAATACCTTTCCATACAGAAATATCGCCAGTTTCTTTCCAATACATATATGCCAAAGAAGATTTTGTTCCTGCACCATCTGCATGCATTATTAAACAATAATCGCTATCGTTTGTTAAATAATCTGGTACAATTTTACAGAATGCTTTTGGAAATAAACCTTTGTCTATATTCTTAATGGCATTGTGCACGTCTTCTTTGGATGCAGAAACACCTCTTTGTGCGTATCTTTTGGAAACTTCTTGACTCATATTATGTGTTGTTATGAATGCAAATTTAGTCTTTTGCTTAAAAAAACAGTGGAAAATTAGCATGAATTTTGTTGTTGAAAATTTGTATCAAATAGTTTGTGTTTTTTACCACATTGGAACATAGAAAACATAGTGTTTGTGTTTGTGTGAAAAGACCTCACAGGTTTTAAAAACCTCGTATGTTTGTGTTTGATTAAATTGAAGAATAAAAATACATAAAGTTCATTGAAAAAAGGATAAAAATGTTTTGTTTTGATACTTAAACAAACAAAGAACTAGGTAAGTGCAAGAAACAAACCTTGATAATGCATTTGCATATATCGTCTTTCAGAATATCCTCTTACCTAGCTTTCTTTCTTTAGAACCTGAACAGTATTTTAGGAATAATTTCAATAATTATATCCAGTATTATTACGAGGTTAGGCTGTGGGAAGAATTCTTTGTAAATCTAACAAAATGGACAAAGTAATTAAACAAGTAGTAGGCATTGATGTTTCTTGTAAGAAATTTGATGTATGTTTTCAAGAGCAAACACAAACAGGAAGTTTAAGTATTAAAGGCACACGTAGTTTTAGTAATGATCTAAAAGGCTTTAAAGACTATTTAATATGGTTTTCTAAACGTAAAAAGGAAGTTTATTTAGTTCATATTATGGAGGCTACAGGTGTTTATCATGAGAATTTATGTTATTTCTTATTTGAACAGCAAGAAAAAGTAAGTGTACAATTAGCACAAAAGATAAAATATTTTGGAAAAAGTTTACATCAAAAAACAAAAACAGATAAAGCTGATGCTAAATTAATCGCTCTTTTTGGGTTTTCATTTTCAGTAGCATTATGGGAACCAATTAGTGAACATTTTCAAGCCATAAAAGACTTGTGTAGAATGTTATCACAATTAAAAAAATCTAAATCTGCAACACAATCTCAATTGCATGCGTTTGAGAGTAAACACGGTGTTTTGGAAGAAGTGCTTACAATTATGAATAAGCTATTGGTTCAGCAAGAAGATAGTATAAATGAGTGTGAAAAAGAAATAAAATTATGGGTCTCAAAAGACAAAGATTTAGAAGAAAAAATTAATAGAATAACAGCAATTAAAGGCATTCAAATGCTTACTGTTGTTAAATTATTAGCAGAAACAGATGGTTTTAGAAAATGTAGTAGTATTCGTAAATTAGTCAGTTATGCTGGTTTAGATGTTGTAGAAAATCAATCTGGAACTAAATCAGGGCGAACTAGAATTTCAAAAAAAGGGAACTCGCATATAAGAGAAGCGTTGTATATGCCAGCACTTTGTGCTTGTAGATTTGATCAGAGAATGAAAACTTTCTATAAAAGATTAAATGAAAAACAAAATACTAAAAAACAAGGAGTTATTGCTGTGATGAGAAAACTATTAATTGTAATTTATACCTTATGGAAAAATGAGCAACAGTATAATCCAGAATATCAATGGAAATAAAAAAGGGCGAAATGAATCGCCCACAGGATAATCATAAAATTGATTTCCTAAATGAAATATAAAAATAGAAAATTAATATAAATAAATTAGGATTTTAACACAGTATCTGTGAGGTCTGAAAATATCTATTGGTAAATTTTAAAAAACTTCCTTTTCGGTTTTTCGATTTGCGTTAGGGATTGCAGTGGCATCCTTTTTTTGTTTTTTCAAAAAAAGATATAATGGAAAGCCCGTAAAAACGCCCAAAAAATAATTTTACTTTGTAAACAACAATTCTCTGTATTTGGTTAATGGCCATAAATTATCGTCTACCATTGTTTCTAATTTATCGCAATGAAAACGGATTTCCTCGAAAAATGGTTTTACGTTTTCGCAATACATTTCCGCAGATTTTAATCCTTTTTGCTGGTTCGATTTTGCACGTTGTTCTTCCATTTTTAAAGTTAATGCATTAATTTCTGTAATATGATTCGAAATCGTCATTATTAACTCAATTTGTTCTTTGGCGATATTTTTATAGTCTTCGCCAAAAATCTCTTTTAAATTTTTAGTGTTTTCCAACAATGTATTCTGATAAATTATGGCTGTTGGGATTACATGGTTTCTAGCAATATCGCCCAAAACTCTACCCTCAATTTGTAGTCTTTTTGTGTATTCTTCAATTGCAATTTCGTAACGCGCCTCTACTTCTACTTTGCTCATTACTTCCATTTCTTCATACAAATCAATTGTTTTTTTGGCAATTTGTATTTTTAATGCTTCTGGAGTGGTTTTATTGTTACTTAAGCCCCGTTTTTTTGCTTCTTTTTCCCAAGCCTCTCCATAACCATCTCCATCGAAACGAATCTTTTTAGATTCTTTTATATATTCTCTTAAAACGTTAAAAACTGCTTCGTCTTTTTTAAGGTTTTTGGTATCGATTAACTTATCTACTTCTATCTTAAACTCCTTTAATTGCTTGGCAACTATAGTATTTAAAACCGTCATTGGACCTGCACAATTTGCGGAAGAACCCACTGCTCTTAATTCGAATTTATTTCCTGTAAATGCGAATGGAGAAGTCCTATTTCTATCGGTATTATCTAATAAAATCTCTGGAATTTTACCAATAATATTCAGTTTTAAATCTGTTTTTTCTTGTGGAGATAGTTTTCCTTTCGTTACATTTTCTAACTCGTCTAAAACCGCCGAAAGTTCACTTCCAATAAAAACAGAAATAATTGCTGGAGGCGCTTCGTTTGCTCCTAACCTATGGTCGTTACTTGCAGATGCAATTGATGCTCGTAACAATTCGCCATTTTCGTGAACCGCTTTTATTGTGTTTACAAAAAAGGTTAAGAATTGTAAGTTTTTCATTGGGGTTTTCCCTGGACTTAACAAATTTGTTTCATCTGCTGTAGATAAAGACCAATTGTTATGTTTCCCTGAACCATTGATGTCTGCAAACGGCTTTTCGTGAAATAATACTTTAAATTTATGTCTTCGAGAAACTTTTTCCATCACATCCATTAATAAGGAGTTGTGATCTACTGCCAAATTTGCTTCTTCGAAAATAGGAGCCACCTCAAATTGATTTGGAGCCACTTCATTATGTCTTGTTTTTACTGGAATACCCAACAACATGCATTCTTGTTCTAAATCTTGCATAAAAGCCATGGCTCTTGCAGGAATGGTTCCAAAATAATGGTCTCCTAACTGTTGACCTTTTGCTGGAGAATGCCCAATTAAAGTTCTTCCTGTTAGCAGAATATCGGGTCTTGAATTTGCCAAAGCATCGTCGATTAAAAAATATTCTTGTTCCCAACCTAAAGTTGCACTTACTTTAGAAGCATTTTTATCGAAATATTTACAAACGGCTGTTGCATGTGTATCTATGGCTTGTAATGCTCTTAACAAAGGTGTTTTATTGTCTAATGCTTCTCCTGTGTAAGCCACAAAAATTGTTGGAATACATAAAGTAGTTTCATAAATAAATGCTGGTGATGTTGGATCCCAAGCTGTATAACCTCTTGCTTCGAAAGTATTTCTAATACCTCCATTAGGAAAACTAGAAGCTCCTGGTTCTTGTTGTACCAATTGTTCGCCATCGAATTTCTCCATCGCCAAACTACCATTAATCGATTCGAAAAAGGCATCGTGTTTTTCTGCTGTTGCGCCTGTTAATGGCTGAAACCAATGTGTGTAATGTGTTGCGCCTTTAGACATTGCCCAATCTTTCATACTCACTGCAACTTGGTCTGCAATTTTACGATCTATTTTTGTACCATGTTCAATCGCATTCATTACACTATCATAAGCAGAACGTGTAAGATATTGTTGCATCGCATGTTTATTAAACACGTTTTTTCCGAATAAAGACGACCTTTTTTCGGTTTGAAGTACCTTTAAAGGACTTCTATTACTGGTTTCTTGTAAAGCATTAAATCTAATCCTTGACATATTATTAATTTTTGCTGTTTATTTTTACTTATAATCAAATATACCCCTGTAAAAATTAGGGATAAAATTATTTTTAAGCAAAAATAAACATTTAACCCCTTATTTTTTTGATATCTATAGAAAAAATTTCATTTTTGCAGTGTTAACATCACACATTCAATTATTTATTATGGCAAAAATTAAATTAGAATACATTTGGCTCGATGGTCATTTCCCAACTCAAAACATGAGAAGTAAAACCAAAGTCGAAGAACATGAAAACTTTAAAGGAACAATTGAAGAATTAGGTAATTGGTCGTTTGACGGTAGTTCTACAGAACAAGCTTCTGGTGGCGCTTCTGATTGTATATTAAAACCAGTTGCAATTTATAAAGATCCTGCAAGAAGAAATGGTTTTTTAGTGATGTCTGAAGTTTTAAGTGCAGATGGCACACCTCACCCAACAAATCATAGAGCAAAAATAGATGATGATGATGGAGATTTCTGGTTTGGTTTCGAACAAGAGTATTTTTTAATGGATGCAAAAACAGATTTACCATTAGGTTTCCCTCGTGGTGGATTTCCTGGCCCACAAGGACAATATTACTGTTCTGTAGGAGGAAGATATACTTGGGGTAGAGATTTTGTTGAAGAACATGCAGATTTATGTATAGATGCTGGTTTAAACTTCGAAGGAATTAACCAAGAAGTTGCTCCAGGACAATGGGAGTTTCAATTATTTGCTCAAGGTGCTAAAAAAGCAGGTGATGAAATTTGGGTAGCACGTTATTTACTAGATCGTTTAACTGAAAAATACGGTTACTATATTGAGTATCACCCAAAACCTGTAAAAGGAGACTGGAATGGTTCTGGAATGCATGCTAATTTCTCTAACACTACTTTAAGAACTTGTGGTTCTGAAGAAACTTATAACAAAATATGTGAAGCATTTAGACCAGTTACTGATGAACACATGGATGTTTATGGAGAGTTTAACGACGAACGCTTAACAGGCTTACACGAAACAGCTCATGTTTCTGATTTTTCTTATGGTGTTTCAGATAGAGGAGCTTCTATTAGAATTCCTATTATTACAGTAGAAAAAGGTTGGAAAGGCTGGCTAGAAGACAGAAGACCTGCTTCTAATGGAGATCCATATAAAATTGCTGGTAGAATTATTAAGACTGTAAAGTCTGCTAATATTAGCTAGAAAGTATTATATAAAAATTGAAAAGCTCGCAAGTTAAATTTGCGAGCTTTTTTATGCTTTAATAAAGTGTTTTTTTTTTAAATTGTTGTTTTAAAAACTAAATAAATAAAAAGTCCATATCCTAAAAATAGAAAGACGCCTTTAAACCTACTTAAAACAAATTTCTTTGGCATAAAAACCAAAGGAAGTAAAACCACTGCAAAGCCTAACATCCAAAAAATATCTCTCGATAATATTTGAGGTTCTGTAATTGGTATTTCTTTTATAAGAGCAGTAAATCCTAAAACAGATGCAATATTAAAGATATTAGAGCCAATTAAATTCCCTAAAGAAATTGCTTTTTCTCCTTTTATCGCTGCAATTATAGATGCTGCTAATTCTGGCACACTGGTTCCAATAGCAATCATCGTAATAGATATTACTCCTTCACTTACCCCCATATTTTGTGCAATATCTTTAGCGCCAGCAACTAATAAATCCGAACCAAAATACAAGGCAACACCTCCAATAATTAACCAAATAAATATTTTTCCATAGCCTATTTCTGCCAAAGCATCATCTACTTCATCCAAAGAAACCTCTTCTTTTCTTGCTTTACGTATTAAAATTATTAAGAAAACACATAAACTTGCTAAAAGAATTAAACCCTCTATAAACGTTAAAACATTATCATTATATAAAAAGTAATAGAGAATTAAAGAAAATAACATCATTGCTGGCCAATTTAGCTTGTAAAAATCTTTACTAACTATAATGGGACCAATAATCGCAGTAATTCCTAACACCAAACCAATATTTGCAATATTAGAACCAATTACATTATTTATAGATATGGCTGGAGAACCATCTAAAGCAGCTTGTAAGCTTACCAAAAGTTCTGGTGCAGAAGTCGCAAAAGAAACGACTGTCATACCAATAACCATTTTAGAGATGTTTAATTTGAATGACAAACCTATTGAAGATCTTACCAAAAACTCACCACCAAGAACTAACAAAACAAGTCCTATCACCACATAAAAAATACTCATAAATTTTATTTTTTACGAAGATACATTTTTATAGACTTTCGAAAAAAGAAATAATGAAAACGTATAAAATTGACCTTAAAATAATGAGATTTCCTTTGCTTTTGAATCCTTCATTTTTTTGCCCCTTTATTTACTTACAGTAAAATCTTAAAAACAAACTATAGATTTAAATTTAAAATATTTTTATAGGAATTGTTATTACACATTAAAACAAATATCGTCTATTTAGTTATAAATGTAATATTAATTTAATTAATAATTAAAAACCTGTTTGGTAGTGTTGTTTTAATCTACATATATTCACAAAACAATAAAAAAAATACCTCAAATTACTAATTTAAAAAACTCACAATTATGATCGTAGTCGCACTTAAAACCATCAAAGAAATTTCAGAAATTATTTTTACAATTATATTCTAATCAACCAACTTTAAGCAACTTTTTAAAAGAGTTGTTTATTTTTATTAAATTTGATTAGAATTCGACATAAGATGAAAAAGAAATTTTTTAAAATTCTTGCCAAAATTAATAAAGCCATACTACCTTCTTACACTAAGAAAGGATTAGATATTTCTAAAGCAACTAAATTTCAATTAGCAATAATTGGTTGGAAAGCTATCGTAACAAAGAATTCACTTAACTAAAAAACGTAATTATGAAAGACGAACATATTAAAATTTTTACAGGATCTTCTATCTTAATAAATAGATTAAGACAATTGTTAGAGGAAGAAAACATCTCATCAATAGTTAAAGACAATATTAATTCTAGCCAATTAGCAGGTTTTGGACCTCTAGGGAACTCTATTGAGTTACTTATATTAAATTCTGATTTAAAAAAAGCGCAACCAATTGTAGATGCTTATAAGGTAGAAATAAATTCATAAAAAAAGTGAATCTGCTTTCTAATTTCAAAAAACTCTACTATATTTGCACCCGCAAAAGGCCATGTGGCGCAACTGAATAGCGCACTTGATTACGGCTCAAGAGGTTGCAGGTTTGAATCCTGCCATGGTCACAAAAAACTCATCTAAAATTAGATGAGTTTTTTTTTACTTTTTATTTTGATAGCAACTCTTCATTCCTCCCTTCATAAAAAAACGTGATGGATATTTAAATTTAATTCTTGTTGTAACTAAGCATTTTCTAAAACCAAATTTAATAGATTAAAGTATCAACTTAATAAAAAGTCTCCTATCTCTAAATTACAGGTTCGTCATTTTTATTTAAATTAAAAAGACCCTAAGCAAATACTTAAGGTCTTTTTATCTAACCAAACTTAGTATATAAAACACTAACTACTACTATCTTTATATTTTTTTTTAACCCCATAAATAATTCCCAAAGCAATTAAAAACCCAGAAAAACCATCGATTGGTAAACCTGGTGGAGGTGGTGGTGGCATTGGTGGTGGCACAACCTGCGCAAACCCTGTAAAGGGAAGCACTAATAAGGTTATTATTAAAATATTTTTAAAGCTCATTTTATCTTATTCTCTCTTTTAAGACACATACGTAAAAAAAAGTCACATAGTTTTTTAAAATAAAAAAGAGGTTGTCTTAAAAGTAAATTTAGCTATCATTTTTAGCGAAGTTAAAAATATAAAACACTAAATTTCAATAAATAAAATTTCTACATTACAATCGAAATGACAAATTCTAATACTTTTAAGACAGCCTCATTCTACGTATTTTCGAAGTGCAACTCTGTGTTCTGAGATACTTTTATCGTAATTTTTTACAACCAACTCCAATATTTCTGGCTCTTTTTTACCAATATCTTTCTTCCCAGAATATTTAGAAACATACAAGTTAAATTGTTCTTTTTCTTTTTCAAAAATTAAAAAATGGGTTTCATTTAATTCTGTAAAACTGATTTCATTTCCAGAAAACGAACCACTTTCGTCTTTAAAAAAGTTAGAAAACTCGTAATAATCTAAAATATTATTCATTATTTATACCAATTCTGCAGATAAACCTAATTGCAATAACTTAGAACATCTAGGCTCTAAATCTTTATATTCTCCAGACTTTACAGTACATTTTCCTTTATAGTGCACTAAAGTTGCACATTGTTCTGCTTGTTCTAAAGTATGCTCACAAACGTTTATCAAAGAATCGATTACATGATCGAATGTATTAACATCATCGTTATGTAAAACGATTTCATGTTGAAATGTTTCTTGTTCTAAAACACTTACTTCTTCTTGATTTTTTTCTTTTGTACTCATATTGCAAAAATAAAAAAATTTATTTACTCTTTTATGTATTTTAACGCAACCCAATTATTGCGTTCTATAGAGGTATCTAAAGTTAAACCGTATTTAGAAACTTCTGCATCTATAATTGGAATATCTTCTTGATAAAATCCGCTTAACAATAAAATTCCTTTTTCGTTTAAACAATTTGTGTAGACTTTTATATCCATCAACAAAATATTTCTGTTGATATTTGCAATAATTATATCGTACTTTTTATTGATTAACAAAGAGGAATCTCCTTTATAAACGGAAATATTACTACAATTATTACGTGCCACATTTTCTAATGAATTTTCGTAACACCAATTATCAATATCTATTGCATCTAAGGGTTTTGCTCCTCTCATTTCAGCAAAAATTGCTAAAATTCCAGTTCCACAACCCATGTCTAATACTTTTTTTTCTTGCAATTCTAATTGTAATAAGTGCAGAATCATCATATGAGTGGTTTCGTGATGCCCAGTTCCAAAACTCATTTTTGGCTCAATTACAATGTCGTATTTTAAATTTGGATTCTCGTGAAAAGGGGCACGAATACTTACCAAATTATTCACCTGAATTGCCTCGAAATTCTTTTCCCATTCTGCATTCCAATTGGTTTGCTCTACTTCTTTCTGATTGAATTCAATTGAAAACTCACCTGAATTCAATACAAAAATCGATGCTAAAATTTCAGCATGCCAATCCGTTTTTTGAATATATGCAGTAACTCCAGTTGCTGTTTCCACAAAACTTTCGAAGCCTACATTCCCTAATTCTGCAATTAAGATTTCTGTAGCTGGTTCTTTTGGATTTACTGTAAAATTGTACTCAATATAAATGTTGTCCATAATTATTCTTCCTCTTGCAGAATTTCCTGAAACGGAAATTCTGACCTCTCCAAAGGAAAGGTAAATTAAAAAACCCGAAGTAAAACTTCGGGCAAATTCTAATAAAATATTGTTTTGCCTAAAAATTTCAGGCAAATTTATTGTTTTCTTTTGATTCTATAGCTACTAAATAGCAGCAATAATTGCTGTAAAATCGTCTACGTGTAACGCTGCTCCACCAATTAAACCTCCATCTACATCTGGCTTAGAAAAAATTTCTTCTGCATTTGTTGGTTTTACACTTCCACCATATAAAATTGATACGTTCTTTGCTACTTTTGCATCGTATTTTTTCTCGATAATACTTCTAATAAAAGCATGCATTTCTTGGGCTTGTTCTGGACTTGCAGTTTCTCCTGTTCCAATTGCCCAAACTGGTTCGTATGCTAAAATAATGCTTTTCCAATCTTTTGCTTCTAAATGAAATAGTGCATTTTTTAGTTGGCTTTCTACCATTGCAAAATGATTATCGGTCTTTCTATCTTCTAACAATTCTCCAAAACAGAAAATTGTTTCCATTCCTTTTTCTAAAACTGTATTTACTTTTTCTGCTAATTTCTCGTCTGTTTCACCAAAATAAGTTCTTCTTTCTGAGTGTCCTAAAATAACCGTTTCTACACCAATTGCCTTTAACATGTCTCCAGAAATTTCTCCTGTGTAAGCGCCATTTGTGGCTTGGTGCATGTTTTGTGCAACCACTTCTATTTTAGAGTTTTTTGCTTTTTTAACTGCAGAAGAAAGGTTTACAAATGTTGGTGCAACAATTACTCTTGTGTTTTTAAGAGACATATTTTTAATTGATTTTTTTAAACTTTTAATCAATTTTTTAGTCTGTTCTTTATCGTTATTCATCTTCCAGTTTCCTGCTACAATCTTAGTTCTCATGTGTATAAATTTGGTTCTTTTTACAGAGGTTTGTTATTAAATTCTAAGTGGTAAATTTAAGAAATCATCTTTAAAATAGTTCAGGAAATAAAAATAGTTACTAAAACGATTTATAAGGGTTATTTTAAAGCTCCAAGGATATCTGGATCTGATGCTCTTGTGGCTTTAAATAACTTGATTTTTCCCTTTTCGTCTATGACTAAATACCTAGGAATCCAGCCTAAGTTTAAGAAATCTACGAATTCGCCATCTTTCATTCCTTTTCTTAGATTGTAATGTTCTCCTTTTATATTAAATCTTGTAATTCCGTTTTTCCATGCTCTTTTGCTTTTATCGACAGATAAAAATAAAAAAACAACCTCTGGGAATTCTTTTTGAAGATTTTTAACGCTTGGCAAATTTTTCATGCAATCTCCACACCAAGAAGCCCAAAGATCAATTAAAATCTTTTTTCCTTTGTATTTACTTAAAATTTCTAGAATAGAAATCTCTTCGTTAGATAATGTATATGCTTTGTCGTTTAAGGCCAATTTAGAAAACTCTGTAGGTTTTTCGAAAGTGCAACTAGACATTAAAATTATAAATAATAGAAGTGTTTTTTTCATTATTGAATTAGAATAGTTTCAAAAAATTTGTCTTATTTACCCTTAAAAACTTACAAATTAAAAACGAATTTAAGTATTTTTGTGGAACTATATAAAAATTATGACCACACAAGAATTAGTCGCTCAGATTCAAAAGAAAAAATCTTTTTTATGCATTGGTTTAGATGTAGATTTAGACAAGATTCCTCCTTATTTATTAAAGGAGGAAGATCCTATTTTTGCTTTTAATAAAGCAATTATAGATGCGACTCATCACCTTTGTGTTTCTTACAAACCAAACATTGCTTTTTATGAAGCTTATGGTTTAAAAGGATGGAAATCTTTGGAAAAAACCATTAATTATCTAAATGAAAACTATCCAGAAATTTTTACAATTGCAGATGCAAAACGTGGCGATATTGGAAATACTTCCACGATGTATGCAAAAGCTTTTTTTAAGGATTTGGTCTTCGATTCTGTTACAGTTGCTCCTTACATGGGAAAAGATTCTGTGGAGCCTTTTTTAGCTTTTAAAGATAAACATACCATTATGTTAGCCTTAACTTCCAATGAAGGTGCTTTCGATTTTCAAACAAAACAGATTGATGATAAGGAATTATACAAACACGTTTTAGAAACTTCTAAATCTTGGAAAAATGCTAAAAACCTAATGTACGTTGTAGGTGCTACAAAAGCTGAATATTTTAAGGAAATTAGAAAAATAGTTCCCGATTCTTTTTTATTAGTTCCTGGTGTTGGTGCACAAGGAGGAAATTTGCAAGAGGTTTGTAAATATGGACTTTCAAAAAATATTGGTTTGTTAATTAATTCTTCTCGAGGAATTATTTATGCTTCTAAAGAGCCTAATTTTGCTGAAGAGGCTGCTAAAAAAGCATTAGAATTACAAGTTCAAATGGCTGCTGTTTTAAATTAATTCTATGAATTTTAAAGACCAAATAAACAATGTTTTTGAATTAAAAAAAACGCCAAAACGTATTATTTCTTTAGTACCAAGCCAAACAGAATTATTAGTCGATTTAGGCTTGGAAAATTGTATTGTAGGAGTCACTAAATTTTGTGTGCATCCAAAAAATATTAGAAAAACAACAACTGTTGTTGGTGGAACAAAAACAATACATATTGATAAAATAAAAGCATTAAAACCAGATATTATTCTTTGTAATAAGGAAGAAAACACCAAAGAAATTGTTGAAATCTGTCAAAAAATTGCGCCAACTCATGTTTCAGATATTTATACAATTAACGATTCTATTGAAGTAATTAAACAATATGGAGCCATTTTTTCAAAACAAAAAGAAGCCCAAAATTTAGTTTTAAAACTACATGCAATTCTTGAAGATTTTAATCAATTTATAAAAAACAAACCCACTTTAAAAGTTATTTATTTTATTTGGAAAAATCCTTGGATGATTGCTGGAAATACTACGTTTATCAATTATTTGTTGGCATTAAATAATTTTAAAAACGTGTATGAGAATCTACCAAGATACCCAGAAATTACCATAGAAAATTTAAAGGAGTCTGATTTAATTCTACTTTCTTCTGAGCCTTATCCTTTTAAAGATAAACATATTGTAGAAATTAAAAAATATGCTAAAAACGCTAAAATTATTTTAGTGGATGGCGAATATTTTTCTTGGTATGGAAGTAGACTTTTAAAAGCCTTTGATTATTTTAAAGAATTACGAAAGCGAATGTAAGACTTCTCTATCTAAATAACTTACTCTGTTTATTTTATCTAAAATTTTCATCGCTTTAAAAGCTGCAAAATCACTTTTCGATTCATCTATATATTTATAGTCGTTAGACTTTTCTAATAACTTGCTGTACCTATCTTCTAAGTGCTTTCTGTAAGTTTGTAATTGGTTAATTCGTGACATTATATTTTTTTTTTGGAGACTTAAATATAACGAATATTTCCTTCAAAAATAAAAAACAGCTATAATTATTTATTATCTTGCAACGCAAAAACTTGCTTTAACAAAGCTGTATTTCTTAAACCAACCTTTTCACGGATTCCTTTTTCCTCTACTTCAATCATCGTAAAGACTCCTTTTAAAGCTTCTTCTGTAACATATTGGGTTAAATCTGGGTTTACTTTACTTACAAAAGGAATAGAATTATAACGAGAAATTAAGTTATTCCAAATTTTATCTGCGCCAACTTTAGCAAAAGATTTATTTATAACTGGACTAAAACTTGCAAATAAATTCTGCGAAGTTTTTGTTTTTAAATAAGTAGTTGCCGCATTTTGGTCTCCTAATAAAATGTCTTTGGCATCTGCAAACGTAATTTCTTTAACTGCGTTTACAAAAATTGGCGTTGCCGTTTTTACGGCATCTTCTGCAGCCCTATTTAAAACTTTAATGCCTTCGTCTGCTAAATTACTTAAACCTATTTTACGTAAACCTTTGTCTACAGCTTGTAATTCTTTAGGTAAAACTATTTTTACTAATTCGTTTCTATAAAAACCATCTTTAGAAGTTAATTTCGAAACCTGATTTTTAATTCCATTATCCAATGCCTGTTTTAATCCTTTACCTATTTGTTCTTGGCTTAAACCACCTCCATTTGGTAAATTATTTACAACATTTTGCAATTCTGCACATCCTACAAAGTTAATTGCTACTAATAAAACTAAAATTCTCTTTATCATCTTTTCTAAATTATTTACTATTAAGAAACTTCTTTTAACTAAAAGTCACTTTTATTTAAAACTATCGGTTTTTTTATCATATCCATAAGGGCAGTGTTTGCAACCGCTTTTACAGCAATACCCTCTTTTTAAATGGAATTTTTCTGTAAAAACTTTGTAACCTTGTTCGTTCAAGTAAAAATCTCCCTCCTCTAAAGGTAGTATTTTATTGTACATTATAATTAACTTGTTATTGCAAAAGTAAAACTTTAATCCATAAAAAAAGCGTTCTTAAGAACGCTAATTTTTACTTTTTCTCTTTTCCTGGAGGAAATTTAGAAACAATTTCCTTCACAAACTCTTTAATTCTGGCTTCTTTTTTCTCTCTGTTGCTCATTTTTAAAGCACCTGTTCCAACACCCTGCCAAACCAATTCTTTCCTATCTTTATCTATAAAATCGATAAATAAAGTCCCTTCTGTATATTGCGAAACATTTACATTATTATTCATTCCATTCCACATCCAAGGGTTCCAGCCCCAGCCAAAACCATAACCAAAATTATTCTGAGATACATTTACTTTTTCTCTCGATTTTGTAAAAATACTTACCAACATATCTGGGTTTTCAGATTTTGTAAAACCTAAAGCGAGCAACTCAGACTCTATTGCACGTAAAATTCTTTTTTTATCTAGATCAGAAATTTCTGCTTTATCGATTCCTGTTTTATAAAATGCAAAGGTTTTGTATTTAGAAAAATTTACTTTAGAATCGTAATCTGTAGCTACTTTTATGGAGCTACAAGAAGACAGTACAACCGCAAAAATTAAAATAAAAAGTTTTAATAATTTCATAAGAGTATATTTTTTAATTGCCGATTATAATTTGGAAATTCAGTTCATTTCATTCCAAATTAACACCAGTTTTTATTAATTTAGTACTACTTATTAAATACAATCAATAAATATGCCAAACCTTTTTTTAAGTACGATTTTATTTTCGAGACACGTAGTTTCAAGAAGTTTTTTTAGGAAAAAAATTCTTTTTATTTTTTTGTAAGATGTAAAGCATTAAATTAAAAAAATAGCAAAGTTTTACTTTTTAGAAATCAAAAGTCTAATGTCTACTACAGGAGGTTGCTGTTCTATATTTATTTTTCGAGCCAACACTTGCCAAAATCCATTTTCAGGAATTGTAATTGTTGTTTTATAATCGGTAACTTTTAGAACAAAAAAAGGGACTTTAGATTTATTATATGAAAAACAATGAAGATCGTTTTTTTTTATCAACTCCAAATAATATTCTTTATAATTCCAGTTTATTTCTATTTTTTTTCCCTTATTTAATTTCCCCAAATTTTTTATTAAAAATGCCATTCCTATTTTTTTGTTAAGAAATTGAAAATTACTTGTATACCCTAAATGTTATAAACATATCAAAAAAACTTAGTTACAAATTTTAGAAAAAAGGGGGGTGGGGGGACTTCTTCTGAAAAAAACATAATAAAACCATTGATTTTAAATAGACACCCCCCCTATAATAATTACTTCCAATAATTAAGTTTTTTAAAAACAAAAAAAAGACTAACAAACTGCAGTAGTGTATTATTATTATTATTATTATTATACTTTTTTTTGTTTGTGTTTAATTTGTCTTCTAATTTTATAAGGAATTCCAATAAAAAGAAAAAAAAGATATTTAGATTCACAATTATAACATTTATAAGCTTTGCTATATGGAACTATTTTAAAATACCACTTCCTGCGAATTCTTGTTTGTAAATTAGTATTATAGCAAAATAGACATTTCATTTTTAAAATTTTTATTGCACGTTTCTTCTGTTTTCTCTTAGTTTTCCTAATAAATTATGTTTGATACTGTGGCAAAGTTCTTACATATAAACGATTGTTTGTGTTAAGAATAAATAAACGGGCGTATTAAGCAACAACTGAAAATAAAGAAGCTTAAAAGCTATGTTTAACAAATTAAAAAAGTACTATTTATAGTTTATAGTTTACCCAAACATCTACTTGTTCTAAAGATCTTGGATGTAGCAATATGTTTAAATCTTTATCTAATAAAAAATAGGTTGGTGTTGCGTTTATATAATATTTTTTTGCTGCTTGGGTTTCCCAACCTTTATAATCGCAATAGGTTTGCCAAGGTTTATTTTGGTATGCCTTTTTAAATTCTTTTTTGTTTGTATCTAGACTTACATATACTACTTCTAGATTTTTTTTAGCTTTCCATGTTGTATAGTATTTAAGTAATTTTTGTGCATCTTCTTTACAATGACTACACCAACTAGCTCCAAACACAAGCAATATTGGTTTTTTAATAGTACTTAATTTCGTAGTTGTATTTAGTTGTATATCTGGTGCCTTATTGCCTACTTTTAAATCTTTATATTTTTGCATTGTATTGGCTAAGCTAGTATTTAATACACATTGGTTTTGGCTTAGCATTTGGTTTGCTAAATGTGCAGCTGCAGGGTATAAACTTCGCTTTTCGAAATACTTAAATAAGTGTTCTGATACTGTGTTTAACAAACTATCGTTCTCTTTTAAGTTTTTAATTAAATAATCTGTACTTATATTCATTTGCACATACACACTATCTAAATTTGGCCCCCTATTTTCTAATAAAAAATAATGCCCTTCTATTAATTCTTTAAATAAACCACTGGTTTTAAAATTTGGGTGGTTAAAATTAATACTTCTAAATTGTTGTATGTTTTTAGGCAAACGCTCTGTATAATTATATATATTTTCTGGCATGTTGTTTACCAAAGTTTGTAGGGGTAAAAACCAATGCAAATAACTGTTTTCTGGTATTAATTTTAAAGCGATACTATCTACCTGCTCTAAACGTTGTAGCTCTTTGTTTATGGTTTTTAGTGCTTTTTTTTGTGTTTGTAGAGCAGCTTCACTGCTATATTTGGGCTTTAAATAACGCCATGCTTTGTAAACTTGCTTACTTTGTATATGTGTTTTGGCATACTTTACAAATTGGTTGTTTTCTAAGCTATTTAGAAACTGTAAACCATCTACTTCGTTTAAATGTGTGCCTATAATTTGTGTTTTAGGTCCTGTAAGCACAACTATTAAACTACTATTGTCTTGGGTTTTTAAGACCCCCATACCCTTGTAGTCTTTTGAGTAATTTAGGCTAAAATTACCCAGACTATCTACCACGGTTGTAGCTAAATCTAATGTTTTGTAATAGTTAAAACCTGTTAAGGTTATTTTTTGCCCTGCATGTTTTGTGAGTGTACCAATTAAGGTTTGAACTTGGGCTTGTAATGTATTTGCTAGTAAGAGTATTATTAGAAATGTTTTTTTCATTTTAATCTTATTTATTGTAAAATATGGCAAAAATTATTTTCCTTAATGCAACGTAAAAACAAAGGCTAATTGCACGACTGTTATTGTTTATATTCGTTTTATTCTTGTTTTTATATTTTTTTAATAAACCAACCACCTTAGTGGTTTTTTTTACTGATTGCCTACAGGACAACCTGTTTAAGTTTAAATTGTACAAAGCACTTAATTTTTAATGCAACGTATTGATAACCCGTACGAACGAGGGCTATCATACATCTTTGAACCTTGATTCGCAATGTCCAAACTCTTTGATTTATTAGCAGTAGTACTTACTGTACTAGACCAAAGGTAACCGTAATTGCCTACATGTAGAAATTGACCAGTAGTATAGTGTCGAAAACCTGAAGATGGAATCTTTAAAGCTGTAAAGGCACCATCCGTATTATTAGGATTAAAGTTTGCTCGCAAAGCAGTTAACTCCGCTTCTGTTGGTACTCTATATCCTACAGGGCAAGGGTCGTTTAAATTTCCTTGCCATAATGTACTACTATTAGCAAAGGTTGTCCAGTTAGAAGCATGTTTAATAAAATTTCCATGTTCAGGGTCTGCAGTTGTAGCTTGTGTACTAATTACTGTAGAAGTTCTTTTCTCATGCCCATCTTTATGTCTACCCCATTGGTACAAATCGCCATAAGCAGCTACATCGGATCTACTTGTTGCTGCATGTGTCGCTCCCAAATTACGATCCATCCAAACACGTCCATCAGGTCCTGTAAGCTCTACTACTGCTGTAGTTCTATCTCTACTATAAACTACGTTTGTTGCATCGATAATTGCTTGCAACTCTGCCAACGTGGTTGGTGCAGGAGCAGCATCTGCAATAGCCTCCTCGTAAGCTATTTGACCTACTCTAGCTTTTACTTTTGTAACACTAATTGCTGTTAAATTGGCTAAACTTGGTGTGCCCCCAGTTGCTGGGTTGGTAGAAGCTGTAACAATAGCATTAAGTTCAGCTGTATTTGCTCTATTGATTACTGTTTGCAACTCAGCCAAGGTAGTTGGTGCAGGAGAAGCATCTGCAATAGCCTCCTCGTAAGCTATTTGACCTACTCTAGCTTCTAAATTTGTAAGACCAACTGCTGTTAAATCTGCAAACCTTGGTGTACCTCCAGCTGCTGGGTTGGTAGAAAGCGCAACAATACGATTAATTGCAGCTGGAGTTGCTCTATCGATTACTGTTTGCAACTCTGCCAAGGTAGTTGGTGTAGGAGAAGCTTCTGCAATAGCCTCTTCGTAAATTGTTTGACTTGCTGCTGTAAGTCCTGTAAGACCAACTGCTGTTAAATCTGCTAAACTTGGTGTACCTCCAGCTGCTGGGTTGGTAGAAGCTGTAACAATAGCATTAAGTGCAGCTGTATTTACTTCATTGACTATTGTTTGCAAATCGAGCAAGGTAGTTGGTGCAGGAGAAGCATCTGCAATAGCCTCTTCGTAAGCTGTTTTAGTTCCTGTAAGTCCTGTAAGACCAGTTGCTGCTAAATCTGCTAAACTTGGTGTACACCCATTTGCTGGGTTGGTAGAAGCTGCAACAACACCATTAACTGGCTTCATATATGTGTTTTGACCATAGAAAAAATCTATAAATTCGAAACCATTGTATACATAAAGACCTTTTGTGGTACAGTTTAAACAATATACTATTAAACCTTCTGCAGGTGTTGCTATGGCTTTTATTTGTGCTAAAGTCATACGTGGGGGTAAGAAACCTTTTGTAGTACTTTGCACTTCTAAAATTGCAGAGCTGTGTGGGGTTGTTGTACCCACACCTACCTGCGCCATACTTGTAAAGATTGCTGCAATAAATGCAACGCTAAATAAAATTTTTTTCACACTTGTATTCTTTAATTCTTTAACCGATTAATCGTTTCTCAAGTCTTTTTTATCAAAGCCTTCTTTATACTATTTGTGTATAAGTTAATTATTAGAGATGTCTACTTAGGTTCTGTTTTAATTTATTGATAATTAATATGTTTGTTTTTAATTATTCTATTTATTAGATTGTAAAAATAGTTTGTTTATGAATAGACCTGTTTAAACGATAACTATACTCATCTAAATACTTTTCAATAGCTCCTTATGCATCCAAGACTATATGCTTCATAATCCAGCTTTTAATTGATGAATAATTGTGTTTATTTCAAAAAAAACTGAAACATTACTCTTTATTTGAGTGATGTTGTAGTTTTTTTTAGTGGCAAATAGCCTTTCCATTTGTCTGTAATTATTTTGTATTCGTAGAGACATGGCTAACAAAAATTTTACTTAGTTCCTTTGACGAGTAATTATCTATTCGTTTAAAAAAAACACGTTTAGCACTTCGTTTATTATCAACTTCTATAGCAACAAGAATTTTCTTCTTTTTATTATTGTTACTTCTTCCTTGTTGTAAATATTCGTTACCTTCATAAACAAACTCATCAATCAATACATGATTTGCTATAGATTTTAATTCACTGATTTTCATGGCTATGCGTATTTTACACATAAATAACCAAGCTGTTTGTCTTGTAACTTTTAAACGTCTTGCCATTTGAGACGAAGAGATCTTTTTTGTTGTAGCACTCATCTCAAAAACAATGGTAAATGCTTTACGAACTCCAAACTTAACCTTATGAAATAAGGTATTTGCTGTTGGACTCTCTATATGATGACATAAGTTACAATCGCGTGCATAATTAGATTTTCGAATTGTACATTTAGTATGTTTGCACTTCACACAAACAAAACCATCTTGCCATTTTACAGTTGCTAAATATCTTAAACAATCAAGATCGGTCTTATAAGTGTCAAAAAAATCAATAATACCCTTATTTTTTAACGATTCCATAATACTAGGTTTTGTTTGCTAAAGACAGGTATTAAATAGATAGCTCAACTTTTTTTTTATCGACAGATTGCTTAGTGCTTCGCAACACTAGTAAGGTGCGAGAAGCATTGTATTAAAATTTTTACCCCTCCTATTGTTAAATACCTGTAAGCCCTATATAATCTTCTAAAGCAATATCTCTTGTTGTATATTTTTAGGCATTTAACAGCTTTTTTATAAAGTTTAATTTATGGTACAAACCATACTACATTTTGGTTATACACTTTATAAAACATCACCTCTTAAAAAAAGTACAACTTATTGGGTTGTACTGCCTAACTTATTTTTTCTTATATTTTATTTTTTTAAATTACCCCTAAACCAGTATTGTTAAAACTGGTTGCCCCGAAGGACAACCAGTTTAGGTTTAAATTGCACAAAGTATAAGTAGTACTTAATTCTTAATGCAACGTATTGCTAACCCATACGCACGAGCGCTATTGTACATCTTTGCTGCATCTGGAGAACCAGGAGTTGCTCCCGGACTAAATTCGTAGCTACGAGAACTAGTGCCAGTTACTGTACTAGACCAGTAAGCACCAGAAGCACCTCGACCATCAGCATTAGTTGTAGCTTTAAGCGCACCAGTAGTGTTTACTCGGAAATCTGAAACTGTAAGCTTTAAAATTGTAAAAGCATCATTAGCATTGGTTGCCCCCAAAGCAGTAAACTCCGCTTCTGTTGGCACTCTATATCCTAGAGGACAAGGATCGTTTAAACCTGCTTGCCAAAACGTATCGCTATTAGCAAAGGTTGTCCAGTTACCAGCATTCGTAATAAAATTTCCATGTCCAGGGTTTGCAGTTGTAGCTTGTGTACTGGTTACTGTAGACGTTCTTTTCTCATGTCCATCTTTACGTCTACCCCATTGGTACAAATCGCCCAAAGCAGCTGCATCTCTCATACTTGTTGCTGCTTGTGTCGCTCCCAAATTACGATCCATCCACACACGTCCATTAGGCCCTGTAAACTCTACTACTGCTGTAGAGACATCTTTACCACTAGCAACGTTTGCTGCATCGATAATTGCTTGCAACTCGGTCAACGTAGTTGGTGCAGGAGCAGCATCTGCAATAGCCTCTTCGTAAGCTGTTTGAGTTAAATTAGCTTCTGTAACACCAACTGCTGTTAAATCTGCTAAACTTGGTGTGCCCCCAGCTGCTGGGTTGGTAGAAGCTGCAACAATATTATTAATTGCATCTGGAATTGCTCTATCGATAATTACTTGCAACTCTGCCAAGGTAGTTGGTGCAGGAGAAGCATCTGCAATAGCCTCTTCGTAAATTGTTTGATCTGCTGTAAGTCCTGTAACACCAACTGCTGTTAAACTTGCTAAACTTGGTGTACCCCCAGCTGCTGGGTTGGTAGAAGCTGTAACAATATTATTAATTGCAGCTGTATTTGCTCTATTGATTACTGTTTGCAACTCTGCCAAGGTAGTTGGTGTAGGAGAAGCTTCTGCAATAGCCTCCTCGTAAATTGCTTGACTTGCTGCTGTAATTCCTGTAAGACCAACTGCTGTTAAATCTGCTAAACTTGGTGTACCTCCAGATGCTGGGGTGGTAGAAGCTGTAAGAATGGCATTAAGTTCAGCTGTATTTACATCATTTACTATTGTTTGCAACTCGGCAAACGTAGTTGGTGCAGGAGCAGCATCTGCAATAGCCACTTCGTAAGATGTTTGTCTTCCTGTAAGCCCAGTAATACCAATTGCTGCTAATTCTGCTAAAGTTGGTGTACCCCCAGCTGCTGGATTGGTAGATGCTGCAACAAAAGCATCAACTGACGCCTTAAATGTGCTTTGACCATTGATAAAATCTATAAATTCGAGACCATTGTATGCATACAAACCTTTTGTGGTACAGTCTAAACAATATACGATTAAGCCTTCTGCAGGTGATGCTATGGCATTTAATTGTGCTAAGGTTACACGTGGAGGTAAGAAACCTTTTGTGGTACTTTGTATTTCTAAAGCAGCAGAACTGTGTGGAGTTGTTGTACCCACACCTACCTGCGCCATACTTGTAAAACTTGCTGCAATAAATGCAACGCTAAATAAAATTTTTTTCATAATTGTATTCTTTAATTTTTTATTTTTTTATTTTTTTAAAAATCTGCCCCTGGTTCATCTGTAACTGGGCTAGCTGGGCTTTGTGCTTGTGCCTTCTTAGGATTTAAAATCATATAAGTTCCTAACGCAGTTAAGGCAGCGTACTTTCCGTAAGTACCAATCTTAGAAATCGCCTCTTTTCTTGTAATTTGGTTTTCTTTTTGTTTTTTATTATCTTTCATTTTATATAATTTTTAAATTTAAAGTTTTCAAGAAATTATTCTATAATTAACTTTTTAGTGTATTCTCCATCTTTTGAAACAATGTTTACAATGTAAACTCCTGTTGTTAAATTTGTTGGTAGTTTAATTTCTTTTACTTTTTGATTTGCAATAAATTTACTTGCAAATATCTTTTTACCTACAATACTATACATGTTTAACGTTGTATTACTTTGTGTTTGCAAGCCAACAATTTTAAGTGTATTGTTTTCTGTTTTATAAAGGCTTAGGTTGTTTGCTAAAAGTGTATCTTCTGCACTTAACACGTTATTAGAAGTGTGTAAGAAAAAACGACCTATACCATTTAGCTTTTTAGAGGATGTTACTTTATAAGAAGTTTCTGATAATTTTGTAAAAGTCTTCTTTTGTGTATCTTCTAAATAAACAGCGACTCCTTTTGGTAAATTATTAGCAGAAACGCTAAAGCTTAACTCTTGGTTAGCTGCGGCTCTTACAGATAAAGGTATTGCCATATCAGTATCCGTATTTAAACCACTCGTTGGCAAGCTCTGTATTGTAAAATCTATACCTTTACTATCAGATACCAAATGCGTATCTATAGAAAAATTAGGTTCACCATCTCCTCGATATGCTCCAGCATCATAACCAACATCTAAACCTGTAGTGGCTTCTTTTAAAAACTCTATGGTTGTCGTTTTATTAACAGCCCCGTTAGATAAATACAAAGAAACTGTTGGTATGGTATTGCTTGTTCTGTAAAAAGTTGCTGTACCATTTTGGTGATTCTGCAAAGCTTTAGAAAAAGAGAACGTTTCATTTACACTTTTTGCTTTTACTAAAAAGGCTTGTCCTGGAGCTAACTGAAGTGCTGGATCCGAATGTCTTAATGGTTTATATGTAGTACCATCCCACAAGTATAAGAAAGCAAAATTTGCATCTAACTTATTTATGTTATTTTTTAAAACATTTGTAGTTGTATTGGCACTGTTATTCGCAGGTATAAAAGAAGGATAAGGGTTACCAATACATGCCCAAAAATTAGTGCCACTAGAAGCTTTAGGTATTGGCACTACAACATCTGTATCGGCTAAAGAACCTGTAAAAGTAAAATCGCCAGCAGCTGTTCTTTTAAGACCATACCCAACACCGGACTCAAAATTAGTTAAAGTTTCTTGATTCTCTTTCGTTGGAGAGGTGTTGTAATAAGTCCATCTTTTTCCAGATGTATTTGTATTCTTATAATACGAAACCCCATAATTACCAGACGTACTACCCTGTGCTAAGCTATTAGTAGCGTCTGCAATAAAATTAGAAACACCATACGTTGCTACTGGTGCCGAGATTAAATGCCAATCTACATCTGGCACATAGCGCTTGTAAGTAATATTACCTGTTGCATTGTTTTTAACAATAAAAGATCCACTAAGTGTTGCGTTAGACTCTATTGTTAAAACTCCTGCAACAGAAGCATCATTACCTGCATATAATACACTCCCAGGTAGCGTTGTTACCTCTTCTCCAGAAGCCACATAAAAATCCTGAGACCATATGGTACCTGAAATTAGCATACAAAACATTAAAAAGTTAATTTTCTTCATAATTCAATATTTATTTTACATTTAAGTAGATGACAAAGTTGCCACATATAAACGATTGCCTGTATTGAAAATAAATAAATGGTCGATATTTGTAATAATCGTTTATAAAAAAGCATACAGCGTTTTTTATAAACCTTGAATTTATTCCATAATTATTTTTAATGCTAGTTTTTTACGAATAACTAAATAAGCTAAACCCTATGGACTGGAAGTACATAGGGTTGGTCTGTAGATTAAAAGTTTGCTTTATGAAATATGTGAAGTAAACCTAAATTACTCTAGCAAATTCGCGGTAAAATATGTTTAGAAACTAAAACGAAATGTACAGTGCTTCAAGTAAGTTTGAGACCCATAAAATACAACAGAGAGTTACTTATACAACATATTTGTTTTATAAATGTAAAAAATTACGAAGAGATTCTTGTCTTCTTTTTGCTATAGATAGAGACTTGCCGTTTATTAAATAACAATAATTACCATCTGCCCTGTTAATATTTATTACATTTTGTAAGTTGACAATGTATTTATGATGAATTCTAAAAAAAATGTGCTTAGGTAAAATTTTCTCATATTCTCCCAAATTTTTAGAAACTACTCTTGTTTTACCACTAACTAAATGAAAAACAGTGTATTTACCATCTGCTTCTAAATAAATAATATCTTTAACCGATAAAAGCTCTATAGATTTAGTGGTAGAAATGGCTATCAACTCGTTTGAAATTTTATTTGATAGAATGTTGCATTGTTTTTTAATTTTAAATTCTTTCACAACTTTAGAAATTACATTTTTTAATTCTATGATTTCTACAGGTTTTACAATATAACCTGCAACATTAAAATAATTAATCGCTTTTACAGCAAAAGATTCACAAGAACTTATAATTATAATTTTGCAAGTAATGTCTTTAATTTCTGACAAAATTTCTAACGTGTTTATTTCCTTACCTAAATGAATATCTAACAGTAGTAAATCTGGTTTTTTTACTAATAAAAGATCAATACAATTTACAGAATTTACGGCTTCTCCAACAAGTTCTATTTCTGGAAAATACTTCTTAATAAGAAATTTTAGGAGTGTAACCTGCATAACATCATCTTCTACAATAAGTGTTCGTATTTTTGTATTCATATCACAACTAAATTAATTAAATTAACATTAGACCAAAGTTATAGTAAAAACGAGTTTTTTAAACGACTTTCTGACTAAAAGTAATATCTGGTAAAATAAAAGAATAAATGTATCTTACAAGGTATAAATGATATATTATTGGATGAATTTATCACTTTTACCAAAAAAAATAAACAATTACAACACACATATTGCAGTAACAATATTGCTGCTTTTAAGGGTGCTGCATACACAAAAAGAACTAAATATCAGTAAAAATTATGTAAATGGAATTCATACTACAATTTTAAATTCTTAAGACTTTCACAAAACAATCGTTATTTTTTGAAAATTCCGTAAATTGCCAACCTAAAAACCAACATTTATTACGAATGGAGCAAATAAAACCTTATAAACCTACACATAAAGTAAGAATTGTAACTGCAGCAGCATTATTTGACGGCCATGATGCCGCCATTAATATTATGCGTAGAATTATACAATCTACTGGGGTTGAAGTCATTCATTTAGGACATGATAGAAGTGTGGAAGAAGTCGTGAATTGCGCCATACAAGAAGATGCCAATGCAATTGCAATTACTTCTTATCAAGGAGGCCATAATGAGTATTTTAAATACATGTTCGATTTATTAAAAGAGAAAGGTGCAAATCACATCAAAATTTTTGGTGGTGGTGGAGGCGTAATTCTTCCTGAAGAAATTAAGGAATTAATGGATTATGGAATTACCCGAATTTATGCTCCAGATGATGGACGTGAGTTAGGTTTGCAAGGAATGATAAATGATCTTGTAATGAAATCTGAAATCCCATCCCTAACACTTCCCAAAGGGAAGGGAACTCAAACTCCTAAAATTTGTAATGAAGATGGAGATTGGTTGTTGAAGCTAGGAAATGAGAAAGTTTTAGAAAATTTAAAAAATAAAGACGTTAATACTATTGCAAGGTTAATTTCACTTGCAGAAAATAATCATACAGATTTCGAAACCATTTTTTCGCCTTTGGGAAAATTAAAAGGAGATTTTCCAGTTCTAGGAATCACAGGAACTGGTGGCGCTGGAAAATCTTCTTTGGTAGATGAGTTAGTTCGTCGGTTTTTAATAGATTTTCCCGAAAAAACAATCGGTTTAATTTCTGTAGATCCATCTAAAAGAAAAACAGGTGGTGCGCTTTTGGGCGATAGAATTCGCATGAATGCCATTAATAACGAACGTGTTTACATGCGTTCTTTGGCTACTCGTCAATCTAATCTCGCCTTGTCTAAATATGTAAATGAAGCGATTCAGGTTTTAAAAGCTGCTGAATTCGATTTGATCATTTTAGAAACTTCTGGAATTGGGCAATCTGATACCGAAATTATAGAACATTCAGATACTTCTTTATATGTGATGACGCCAGAATTTGGTGCTGCAACGCAGTTAGAAAAAATTGATATGTTAGATTTTGCAGATTTAGTTGCCATTAACAAGTTCGATAAACGCGGCGCTTTGGATGCCATTCGTGATGTAAAAAAACAATACATGCGCAACCATAATTTGTGGGATATTGCTATGGATGAAATGCCTATTTTTGGCACAATTGCATCACAATTTAACGATCCAGGAATGAATACGTTGTACAAACATATTATGGATACCTTGGTAGAAAAAACAAAGGCAGATTTAAAATCGTCGATGAAAATTACCAAAGAAATGTCTGAAAAAATCTTTGTCATTCCACCAAGTAGAGTTCGTTATTTGTCTGAAATTGCAGAAAATAATAGAGCGTATGATAAAAAAGTTAACAATCAAGTTGTGGTTGCTCAAAAATTATATGGAATTTATCAAACCATTTTATCTTTAGGTGAAAATGTCTGGTCGAGCGCAGTTGAAACCTCATTATTAACTAAAAGTGGTTTAGATGAAGACGAGATTTTGAAACAAGTTCAGATTGACGAAATTCCTTTCGTAAAATTACTTTTAGCACAATTCGAAAAAGTAAAACTGAATTTCGATCCATTAAATTGGGAAATTATTTTAAACTGGGCAGAAAAAGTTCAGCAATATAAAAACCCTATTTATACATTTAAAGTTCGTGATAAAGAGATTAAGATACAAACTCATAGCGAGTCGCTGTCTCATTCTCAAATCCCAAAAGTTGCCTTGCCAAAATATCAGGCTTGGGGAGATTTATTACGTTGGAATTTACAAGAAAATGTGCCTGGAGAATTTCCTTTTACTGCAGGATTATATCCTTTTAAAAGAACTGGTGAAGATCCAACAAGAATGTTTGCTGGTGAAGGTGGTCCAGAAAGAACCAACAGAAGATTCCATTATGTAAGTTTAGGAATGGATGCAAAACGTCTTTCCACTGCTTTCGATTCTGTTACTCTATATGGAAATGATCCTGGACACAGACCCGATATTTATGGGAAAATTGGAAACGCTGGTGTTTCTATTTGCTGTTTAGACGATGCCAAAAAACTGTACTCTGGTTTCGATTTAAGCCACCATATGACCTCTGTTTCTATGACCATAAATGGTCCAGCACCCATGTTGTTAGGCTTTTTTATGAATGCTGCCATTGACCAAAATTGCGAGAAATATATTAAAGAACACAAATTAGAAAAACAAGTCGAAGCAAAATTTAAAGAAATTTACGATGCTAAAGGTTTAAACAGACCCGTTTATCAAGGAAAATTACCTGAAGGAAATAATGGTTTAGGTTTACTATTGTTAGGTTTAACTGGAGATTTGGTTTTACCTGCGGATGTATATCAACAAATAAAAAAAGATACTTTAGCGCAAGTTAGAGGAACAGTACAAGCGGATATTTTAAAGGAAGATCAAGCGCAAAATACCTGTATTTTCTCTACAGAATTCGCTTTAAGGTTAATGGGAGATGTGCAAGAATATTTCATCGAAAAACAAGTACGAAACTTTTATTCGGTTTCTATTTCTGGCTATCATATTGCAGAAGCTGGTGCAAACCCAATTACACAATTGGCATTAACATTATCTAACGGATTTACGTATGTAGAATATTATTTAAGTCGTGGAATGGATATTAATAAATTCGGACCCAACTTATCTTTCTTCTTTTCCAACGGAATTGACCCAGAATATTCTGTAATTGGACGAGTGGCTCGTAAAATTTGGGCAAAAGCGATGAAAAATAAATACGGAGCCAACTCCAGAGCACAAATGTTAAAGTACCATATACAAACTTCTGGGCGTTCTTTACACGCACAAGAAATTGATTTTAATGATATTAGAACCACACTACAAGCTTTGTATGCCATTAACGATAATTGTAATTCTTTACATACAAATGCGTATGATGAAGCCATTACAACCCCTACTGAAGAATCTGTAAGAAGAGCCATGGCAATTCAATTGATTATTAATAAAGAATTAGGATTAACGAAGAACGAAAACCCAATTCAAGGTGCATTTATTATTGAAGAATTAACGGATTTAGTAGAGGAAGCAGTTTTAAAAGAGTTCGATAGAATTACAGAAAGAGGAGGCGTTTTAGGAGCGATGGAAACCATGTATCAACGTTCTAAAATACAAGAAGAAAGCTTGTATTATGAAACATTGAAACACAATGGAAAATTTCCAATTATTGGTGTAAATACATTTTTAAGTTCTAAAGGTTCGCCTACAGTGCAACCTGCAGAAGTAATTCGTGCTACTGAAGAAGAGAAGCAATTCCAAATTCAGACAAAAGAATTACTGAACAAAGCAAATCCTAATAAGGTTGTAGAACAAATTGCTATTTTACAAGAAGCGGCAATTCAAAATGAAAACTTATTTGACAAATTAATGGAAGCCACTAAAGTTTGTTCTTTAGGGCAAATTACGGAAGCTTTGTTTAAAGTTGGTGGGCAATATAGGAGAAACATGTAAACAGAGAACCAAAATTTAAATAAATTTTTTTTGGGAATCGCTTAAGATGCTTTTGGGAGATACCTTTTAATTATAAATCCAGACCTCACAGATACTGAAAACCTCGTATGTTTGTGTTTGATTAAATTGAAGAATAAAAATACATAAAGTTCATTGAAAAAAGGATAAAAATGTTTTGTTTTGATACTTAAACAAACAAAGAACTAGGTAAGTGCAAGAAACAAACCTTGATAATGCATTTGCATATATCGTCTTTCAGAATATCCTCTTACCTAGCTTTCTTTCTTTAGAACCTGAACAGTATTTTAGGAATAATTTCAATAATTATATCCAGTATTATTACGAGGTTAGGCTGTGGGAAGAATTCTTTGTAAATCTAACAAAATGGACAAAGTAATTAAACAAGTAGTAGGCATTGATGTTTCTTGTAAGAAATTTGATGTATGTTTTCAAGAGCAAACACAAACAGGAAGTTTAAGTATTAAAGGCACACGTAGTTTTAGTAATGATCTAAAAGGCTTTAAAGACTATTTAATATGGTTTTCTAAACGTAAAAAGGAAGTTTATTTAGTTCATATTATGGAGGCTACAGGTGTTTATCATGAGAATTTATGTTATTTCTTATTTGAACAGCAAGAAAAAGTAAGTGTACAATTAGCACAAAAGATAAAATATTTTGGAAAAAGTTTACATCAAAAAACAAAAACAGATAAAGCTGATGCTAAATTAATCGCTCTTTTTGGGTTTTCATTTTCAGTAGCATTATGGGAACCAATTAGTGAACATTTTCAAGCCATAAAAGACTTGTGTAGAATGTTATCACAATTAAAAAAATCTAAATCTGCAACACAATCTCAATTGCATGCGTTTGAGAGTAAACACGGTGTTTTGGAAGAAGTGCTTACAATTATGAATAAGCTATTGGTTCAGCAAGAAGATAGTATAAATGAGTGTGAAAAAGAAATAAAATTATGGGTCTCAAAAGACAAAGATTTAGAAGAAAAAATTAATAGAATAACAGCAATTAAAGGCATTCAAATGCTTACTGTTGTTAAATTATTAGCAGAAACAGATGGTTTTAGAAAATGTAGTAGTATTCGTAAATTAGTCAGTTATGCTGGTTTAGATGTTGTAGAAAATCAATCTGGAACTAAATCAGGGCGAACTAGAATTTCAAAAAAAGGGAACTCGCATATAAGAGAAGCGTTGTATATGCCAGCACTTTGTGCTTCTAGATTTGATCAGAGAATGAAAACTTTCTATAAAAGATTAAATGAAAAACAAAATACTAAAAAACAAGGAGTTATTGCTGTGATGAGAAAACTATTAATTGTAATTTATACCTTATGGAAAAATGAGCAACAGTATAATCCAGAATATCAATGGAAATAAAAAAGGGCGAAATGAATCGCCCACAGGATAATCATAAAATTGATTTCCTAAATGAAATATAAAAATAGAAAATTAATATAAATAAATTAGGATTTTAACACAGTATCTGTGAGGTTTTCGTATTTTCATTTAAAATTAAGTCTCTTGAGAATTTTCCTCAAGATTCAAATAAACTGTCATTCCTGTGAAAACAGGAATCAAAAAATAAAATCAATGAAATTATTAGGAATAGGTTCAAGAATTAATCATACTAATTATGGTTTTGGAGTTGTAACAAATGTAGATAGTAAACAATATTGGGTAACTTTTCAAGAAAACGGATTGGAAACAATTCCGTTAAATGACGAGTTTGAAATTATTGAAGCGGTTGAAAATGAAGTAGATTCAGTTTCTTTTATGGACGTAGAAAGTAGTTTGAAAAAGATTTTAAGACAATGGTCCGACGTTACAGAAATTGCACCCATTGCAGATAAATGGAAAAAAGGAACGTTAATTATGCAACCTGCAGATTCCGACTTATCAAACAAAGAAATCCCCATTGATACATTTTTTCATAAAATAGTTATGGTAAGAGATCGAATTCGTGTAATGGAACAAAAAATAAATTCAAGTAAAACGTTAAACGATCAAGATAAAATAGATTTGCAACAATATATTACCAGAATTTACGGAAGTTTAACCACTTTTAATGTCTTATTCAAAGTAAAGGCAGATTATTTTGTGGGTGCTAAATCTAAATAAATTTATTTTTTTAAACGGACGCCTTATTAGAGTAGATAAATCTATAATCAGAAATTAAAAATTTCTCCTCAAGGTCTAAATGACATTTTGTTTTTCATTTTGAGCGAAACATAGTGTAGTCGAAAAATCTTTATTTTAGATATTAAAATTAGAGTAAATGAATCATTTAGCTTAATTTAAGATTTTTACTCAAGGTCGAAATTAAAAAAAAATTAAAAAGTATGCATCTTTTTTAAAACTTGTTTGTCTACTCTATGAACATTAAAAATAAACATCATGAAAAATAATAATTGTACTTGTAACTGTGAAGGTTGCAAAACAGGAGGCTGTAAAAATTGCACGTGTACAAATTGTACTTGTAGCAATTGTAATTGTTAGTATTAAAACGAATTTTTAATATTAATGCTGAACTCGTTTAAGTATCTATAATTTAAGCTGTCACCTTGAGCGCAGTCGAAAGGTTTTTAATAGTTCTCGACTGTGCTCGAATAGACAAATAATAAAATAAAATGACAACTCACAAAGTTTGGAATACGTATCATTTAGACATCCAAAAATTCATCATCAGCAAAGTAAAGAACAACACCATTGCTGATGATTTATTACAAGACACTTTTTTGAAAATTCATACAAAGCTACATACTTTAAAAGAAGATCGTAAATTAAAATCTTGGTGTTTCTCTATTGCCCGAAATTCAATATTAAACTATTGGCGAGCAAACAATAAAACTGTAGAAATTGCTAGTTTTGAAAGTGAAACTACTTCAGAAATTAATACAAATAAACATACTGAAGAAGATTGTTTGCGTAAAATTTTAGGTAATCTTCCTAAAAAATATAGAACTCCCCTATTTCTTTCCGATATAAAAGGATTGAAACAACAAGAAGTTGCAGACCAATTGAATCAAACTTTATCTACCACAAAATCTCAAATTCAGCGAGCGCGAAAACTAATCGCACAAGGTTTTATGGATTGTTGCGGTTTTGTAATGAATGAAGATGGAAATTTGGTTGGCGAAATTCAAGATAAAGAAGACTGTAAAGTCTGCAATTAACAGAAATTTAGTGCTCATTTTTATATACATTGTCTTAATTTTAGTAGTTTCGCTCTATAAATTTTAATAAAATTAAAGTTCCATGAAAAATAAATTAGCAAATATGATGTGTTTAGATTTGTTTTTATCTTCTCAAGAAACTACAGATTACAAAACACTTAAAAAATCTATTACCCCTGAAGATTCTAAAAAACTACCTTTAGTTAGTTTCGATTTATACAACAATTATTTTTCTACGAAAATGGAACTTTTAGATATTAAAAACGATATCAATCAAGTAAAAGAATTGGCTTCTAAATTCGACTGGAAAAATAATTTCGATACATTATTTAATGAGCAAAATTTTGAGGCAATTGTAATTACAGACATCCATCAAAATATCGTTTGGGTAAATGAAGGGTTTACAAAAATGACTGGGTTTTCTAAAAATTATGCCTTAAAAAAAACGCCATCTTTTTTACAAGGTAAAGAAACTTCTGTGGAAACTAAAAAAAGAATTCGAGAAAAAATTGTAAAAAACACCCCTTTTTCTGATATCATTATCAATTATAAAAAAGACAAAACTCCCTATAAATGTAAGTTGAAAATCTTTCCACTATACAACGAAGAAACAACGCATTTTATTGCTTTAGAGAAATCTGTAGCTTCGTTTTAGGTTGGTATTTTTTTCAAATCAACTTTAATTACACAGTTTTAGGGCGAATAGCATCTTTTTTTTTACATTACAACACTTTCTGATAAAAATTTTAGAAAATCTGTTCGTTTTGATAAACTTACTTTCGATGAAAATGGTAAAATGAATAGGTTGAAATTGGAATACTAAAGACTGACTTTTAAAATATCAAAAAAAACTCAATAGCAATTCAACCCATTGTAAATATGTTTTAAATAAAAAGTTGGCTTTAAACGAAATGTTTTCAAAGAAAATGAAGGTTTTGGCTAAAGCCATCTATGTAACTTATTTGTAACATCCAGCTAAAGCTGAATGCAATTAATAAGTTTTAAAAACATCCTACCTACCTCCTCTTCTTACTTTTAGGAGCTCTACTCGCCTTCTTCTTTCTTCTATTAAAAGGCACAGCATCATCAAAAGTATTTTTTACAGCTTTTGCCTTTTTATTCCTTTTCCAAGAATTATTTTCTGGTAATAATTTTTGAAGCAAATCTTGTCTACCAACCTTGTTTAAGGTATTTCGAATCCAATCTTTATTTTCTTTTTTGTACCAAAAGAAAAATTTATGTTGGTCTTCACGCTCCTTTTTTGTTTTCGGAGTTTTGGTTGGTTTTAAGGTATAAGGATGATATCCTGAATAATAAATAACAGTGGCAACTGTCATTGGAGTTGGCGTAAAACCCTGAACTTGTTCCAATTGAAAACCCATATCTTTTGTTTCTGCAGCCAAATTTGCCATATCTTCTACTTCACTTGCAGGATGACTTGATATAAAATAAGGAATCAATTGAAGGTTTAATTTCTTCTTACTATTTATTTTATCGAAACGCTCTTTAAACTTATGAAAATATTTAAAAGAAGGTTTACGCATCAACTTTAAAACGGGATCAGAAGTATGTTCTGGTGCTACTTTTAAACGACCAGAAACATGTTTTGTCATTACTTCCTCTGTGTACGCATCTAACTCTTTTGGGTCTGCATTTTTGTTGAATTCTGGCACCAACATATCATGCCTTATTCCACTTCCAATAAAAGACTTTTTAATTTTCGGATGCTTATCAACTGCTTGATATAATTCCGTTAAAGGTTTGTGTGAAGTATCTAAATTAGAACAAATTACAGGCGAAATACAACTTGGAGCCACACATTTGTCGCAAATAGATTGTACTTTTCCTTTCATTTGATACATATTGGCAGAAGGCCCACCAATATCAGACAAGTATCCTTTAAAATCTGGCATATTTGCCACTTTATCAATTTCTTTTAAAACCGATTCTTTACTTCTACTTGCAATAAATTTTCCTTGATGTGCAGAAATTGTACAAAAACTACATCCACCAAAACAGCCTCTATGAATATTTATCGAAAATTTTATCATTTCAAACGCAGGTATTGGCCCACGCTTGTTGTATTTTGGATGTGGTAAACGTGTAAAGGGTAAATCGAAAGAACCATCAATTTCCTTTTCTGTCATTGTAGGAAAAGGCGGATTTATCATCAGCGTTTTTCCAGCAACATCTTGTAAAATTCTTCTCGCTTTTAACTTATTCGACTCTTGTTCTATCGTTTTAAAATTAGAAGCAAACGTTTTTTTATCTTTCAAACAAGCCTCATGAGAATTAATTGTTACATCTTCCCAACCCTTAACCAAAGGCATTTTTTCTGTTTTTTTATCAATTAAAACAGCGGTTTGTTTTATATTTTTTAAACTCGAAAATGGTACTCCTTTTTGTAATAATTCCACAATTTCACGCAAAGGTTGTTCGCCCATTCCATACACCAACATATCTGCTTTTGACGTCTCCAGAATTGTTGGCAACAACGTATCCGACCAATAATCGTAATGCGTTACTCGTCTTAAAGAAGCTTCAATTCCACCAATTAAAACAGGAATATCTGGAAACTTTTCTTTTAATATTTTCGAATAAACCGAAGTTGCATAATCTGGTCTAAACCCCTTATCACCATTAGGTGTATAGGCATCTTTGTCACGCCTTTTTTTACTGGCAGTATAGTTAGAAACCATGGGATCCATACAACCACCAGTTACGCCAAAAAACAATCTTGGTCTTCCTAATTTTTCGAAATCCTGCAAATTGTCATTCACACTTGGTTGAGGCACAATTGCGACTCTTAAACCGTAACTTTCTAAAATTCTTCCAATTACAGCAGGTCCAAAAGACGGATGATCTACATACGCATCTCCGCTAAATAAAATTACATCCAATTCTTCCCACCCACGAATTTTTACTTCCTTGTTTGTGGTTGGTAACCAATCTGTTAATAGATGTTTTTTATTTTCTTGCATAGTTTGCAAAAATACGAGAATTTTATTTGAAAAAAACGTTTTTTTTGAGGAAGTAAAAATGACGTTTTATCTTTTTTTTTGGAGCTATTTCGCGCTTTTCACTATATCTTTTTGTGAAAAACAAAAAGGATGTCGTTTCAATCACGGCTAAACTTGTTTGCAAACTTATTGCAATGCTAAAACTATGTTTTTATTAAAATGTCTGGTCGAGTGCAGTCGAGATCTATGTATTTTAGAAAATCTCAAAATTGAATTCTCTCACACAAAAAAACAGTTTTGTCACGCTAGAAGCTTCATTTTCAAAACAGTGAGCAATTTCACGTGGAATCCTTTTAGGATGACAAACTGGGTAAAACTTTACGAAAAACCTTTTAAACCTCATCATCAAAAGGGTTCTTAAAAGGTAAATCGTCATCAATATCATAATCGTCGTAATTAACTCCTGGAGGGTTAAAAAGCCCCCATCTGTCAATAATGTAATTCCATTCGTCAAATGTTTTTACCCATTCTGCAAAGAGAATTCTAAATTCTTCAATTTCGTTTCTAATCAATTCTAAATAATCTAATTCTTTAAATTTTACCATTCTTAAACCAGAAGTTGTTACTAAAATAGTACGTGCTTCTCTTCTAATGATAGCCGCATTTTCCATTCTAAGATCATACAAAGTATCTTCATTAAAAACACCCGCTATTTTTGCAGGAATAATCAAAGCACTTTCGTTCAACTGATTTTTGTATTCATTTAATAAATGATTATCAAAATCGTCTTCGTCTCCATTATCTTCTATAAGTAGTGAAACTTTACGAACCAATTCATAAATTTCTTGGGCTTTTAAAAAAAGTGGCGATTTCTTTAGTCTTTCGTCCATTTTTATTTGGTTTTAATGTAAAAATAAGTAAATTTTAATTTTTTTTTTTAACCTTGTAAGTGTAGAGAAAATATAATTCTCAATTTATACCTACAAGGTTTTGAAAACCTTGTAGGAGGTCATCAAAATACATTACGACTTACAACCTTTGCACCTCTGGAGCTTTGCGAGAGAAAATTACTTAACAACCAAATGAGGAACTTTATCTACATTCCAATCAATTACCAAACCACCAGCAAGCAATTTCGCCACTTCTTTTCCATAAAGAAATTCACACAAATACAAAGCCGCTTCGAAAGATTTTGCGCCTCCTGCAGATGTTATGTATTTTCCATCGTGGACAAATAAAACATCTTTTCTAACATCTAAAGTTGGGAACATTTTTCTCATTTTATTAATATCACTAGGAAAAGTTGTGGAAACTTTGTCTTTTAACAAACCTGCTTTTGCTAATACAAATGCACCATCGCAATGAGATGTTACGTATGTTGCTTCTTTATCTACTTTTTGTAGAAAGCCAATCATTTCCTTGTCTTCTAAATCGGAATCTAAATGATGTTCGGCTGAAGGAACTACTAAAATATCTATTTTTGGCAGGCTGTCTTTTAAGTAATTAAAGTCGGGCAGAATTCGCATTCCTTCGAAAGTGGTTATTGGTTTGTTTGTATTTGCGACTGTAAAAACATTCATCGCTTTTATGTTTTCTCTAAAAATAGTATGCTGAAAAATATCGAAAGGTGCTGTTAATTCTGTATTGAAAGTTCCATCCATTATTAGAAAAGCAACATTGTATCTGTCTTTTTCTAATTTTGCAAATATTTTTTTATGTTGAACTGGTTTTAGTACCTCAACAGATTTTTTTTCTTCAACTTTAGAAACACAACCAACAAAAAGGATTAAACCTATTATACAAAAGAATTTATTCATCTTATAAAATGTTTTTTGTAAAATTAGTGTTTACTTTTTAAATGTCTAAAATTATTGCGGTTTAGAGACCTTTCAGATTTTAAAAACTGAAGGGTCTATGCATTTCTTAAAAAAACTTTTGTTATTAACAATTCACAAAAGCTTGCAAACAAGTTTGAGCCCAGATTGAAGCATTTGTTTGAGCTCTTTTTTCTTTTTCAGAAAAAAAGCGAGTGCGAAAAGCTGGAAATAGCTCCAAAAAAAAAATAACTTTTATAATTTAAAATCTGCGATTTTACAACTTTACGAGAAAAACCTCTTTTTAACAAAACATTTTTTAGCAACCATTTTTAGTTTTGTAAATTTAGCACTCAAAATAAACCAACCTTACCATGAAAAAATACCTTATTCTTTCTATTTTTAGTTTTTTATTATTTACCAATTGCGATAAAGCTAAAAAAGAAGAAATACCGAAAAAAAACACGTATGTCGCAGATAATTACACGAAAAAAGAGGTAAACATAGAAATGCGTGATGGAACAAAATTGCACACTACCATTTATTCTCCAAAAGATACTTCTAAAAAATACCCAATTTTAATGCAAAGAACGCCTTATAGTTCTAGGCCTTATGGAGAGGGAAAAATGAAAACCAAAATTGGCCCAAATGTTCATTTAATGAAAGAGGGAAACATTATAGTATATCAAGATGTACGTGGACGTTGGATGAGCGAAGGTGTTTATGATAATATGCGTGCGTACATTCCTAACAAAAAAGAAAACGAATCTGACGAAGTTTCAGATACTTACGACACGATTGATTGGTTAGTAAAAAACGTAGAAAACAACAATGGAAATGTGGGAACTTGGGGAATTTCGTATCCTGGACATTATGCCACAGTTTCTACCATAGATGCGCATCCTGCATTAAAAGCGGCTTCTCCACAAGCATGTATTGGCGATTTTTTCTTTGACGACTTTCATCACAATGGTGCTTTTTTATTGAGTTATTTTAGAGCCATTTCTCTTTTTGGAACGTATAAAGACACCCCAACAGATTCTGCTTGGTATTCTTTTCCGAAAATGGATTCGCAGGATCAATATCAGTTTTTTTTAGATAAAGGTCCTTTAAAAAACTTAAACGAATATTTTCAGTATGATAAAATAGATGCAAAAACGGCTAAAAATAAAGATAAGATTGATGATTTTTTCTGGAAAGAAATTATAGAACACCCAAATTACGATTCTGTTTGGCAGCGTAAAGGAATTATTCAGCACATGGATAAAGTACCTGCTACAGTAGCAACCATGATTGTTGGTGGTTGGTTCGATGCTGAAGATTTATATGGTCCTTTAGAAACCTATAAAGGAATCGAAAAATATGGAAAAGACAATTATAACACGCTTGTTTTTGGGCCTTGGGATCATGGAAAATGGGCAAGTTCTGGTGTAAAAAATTCTGTGGGTAATTATTATTTTGGAGATTCTATTTCTATCAATTTTCAGAAAAATATTGAAACAAAATTTTTTAATCATTTTCTAAAAGGAAATGGCGATAAAAATTCTGGTTTGCCAGAAGCGTATGTATATGATTCTGGAAAAAAAGAATGGAAATCTTACGATGCTTGGCCTCCAAAAAATGTGGTAAAGGAAGATTGGGTTTTGTCTGAAAATCAAAAATTAATATACAGAAACCCAAATATTAAATCGAAAACAAAACCAAGTAAAATTAATTTTATTAGCGATATTAAACGTCCTGTACCCTATTCCGAAGACATAAAAACAGTTTTTACACCCAGAAAATACATGACAGACGACCAACGTTTCGCTGCAAGAAGACCCGATGTTTTGGTTTTTGAAACGGATGTTTTAAAAGAAGATTATACATTAGCTGGAGATATTTTAGCAAAATTAAAAGTAGCAACCACAGGAACTGCAGCAGATTGGATCGTTAAAGTAATTGATGTACACCCTAATGATACTAAAGAAAACAACGATAAGTTACAAGATCATTTAAAAATGAGCAATTATCATTTAATGGTTAGAAGTGAAGTTTTACGTGGTAGATTTAGAAATAGTTTCGAAAAACCAGAACCATTTATTCCGAATAAAAAAACAGCTGTAAATATAAAGTTACAAGATGTTTTTCATACGTTTAAAAAAGGTCATAAATTACAGGTTCAAGTACAAAGTACTTGGTTTCCTTTAATTGATTTGAATCCGCAAACGTATGTAGATAATATTTATAAAGCAGACGAAAAAGATTTTAAAACGCAAACACACACCGTTTTTACAGATTCTTCTATTGAATTTTCTGTACTAAAATAATTATCAAACATTAAAAAATGAAAAAAACAATTTTAATTTTATTATTTGCTTTTATCGCGCAAATACACGCACAAGAAAAAATAGTACCCGTATTTAAAGATGGAGAAGCACAGGTTGTAGAAGGTTTTAAAGATTCTAGTAAGTGGATTCGCCACGATTTATGGGTAGAAACCACTTTCGATTCTGATGGAGATGGAAAACTAGACAGAATGCATGTAGATGTAACTAGACCTGCACAAACAGAAACAGAAGGTTTAAAATTACCTGTGGTTTATGAATCAAGCCCATATTATGCAGGAGTAGCCAGTGGTGGAAAAGAATTATTTTGGAATGTAAAACACGAGTTGGGTGAAAAAGTTCCAAATCCTGTGCATCCAAATGTAATAAGAAGAGGAAAAAGACCTATTATTTCGAATTCTCAAATTAGAACCTGGGTGCCAAGAGGTTATATTGTGATACATTCTTCTTCGCCAGGAACTGGATTGTCTGACGGTGCTCCAACAGTTGGTGGAGACAACGAATCTTTAGCACCAAAAGCAGTAATCGATTGGTTAAATGGACGTGCAAAAGGCTACACTAAAAGAGAAGGAAATAAAGAAGTTAAAGCTTATTGGACTACAGGAAAAGTAGGAATGACAGGAACTTCTTACAATGGAACCATTCCTTTAGCAGCTGCTACAACAGGTGTTAAAGGTTTGGAAGCAATAATTCCTGTTGCACCTAATACGTCTTATTATCATTATTATCGTTCGAATGGCTTGGTACGTTCTCCTGGTGGATATTTAGGAGAAGATATCGATGTTTTATACGATTTTATTCATAGTGGAAAAGAAGAAAACAGAGCCAGAAACAACAAAATTATTAGAGATACAGAAATGGCGAATGGAATGGACAGAATTACTGGAGATTACAACGATTTTTGGGCAGGAAGAGATTATATAAATGATATGAAACCAATGAAAGCTGCCTTGTTAATGTCTCATGGCTTTAACGATTGGAATGTGATGCCAGAACACAGTTATAGAATTTATAAAAAAGCATCGGAAATGGGTTTACCAACTCAAATTTATTATCACCAAAATGGACATGGAGGACCACCTCCAATGAAAATAATGAACCGTTGGTTTACACATTATTTATTTGGTGTAGATAATGGTGTGGAAAATGATGCAAAAGCTTGGATTGTAAGAGAAAATGATAAACAAAACGAACCAACTGCTTACCCTGAATACCCAAACCCAAAAGCAAAAAATGTTACTTTTTATTTAAGTGGTGCAGCACCAGGTGTTGGAAGCTTACACCTTACTAAATCTGCTTCCAAAGGAAAAGAAACCTTGGTAGATAATTATTCTTTTTCTGCAGAATCTTTAGCGAAAGCAGATTATACAAACCATCGTTTATTATATGTAACACCAATTTTAAAAAAAGATGTTCATATCTCTGGATTGCCAAAAATCACCATTAAAGCAGCCAGTTCTAAAGCCGCTGTTAACTTATCTGTATATTTAGTTTCTTTACCTTGGAATTCTAGTAGAAGAACAAAGATTACAGACAATATAATAACACGTAGTTGGGCAGATTTACAGAATTATAAATCATTAACCAAAAGTAAGCCTCTTAAAAAAGGAAAATTTTACGAAATGAGTTTCGATTTGCAACCAGACGATCAAATTATTAGAAAAGGACAACAAATTGGTTTGATGATTTTCTCAAGTGATTCTGAATTTACTTTATTACCAAAACCAGGTACAGAATTAACGGTAGATTTAACAGGAACAAAAATTACAATTCCTATTGTTGGCGGAAAAGAAGCTTTTAAAAAAGCTGTTGAATAAAATTCAATATTTTTAATATATGAAATTTACATGTTCAGTTATCATTAATAAACCAAAAGGAAAAGTTGTTGAGATATTTAAAAACCAAGACTTATTAGGTGAATATCAAGAAGGTTTTTTAAGAAAAAAATCTAATTTCTGGGACTGTTGGAGAAGTAAATACTGTTTCTAAAATCTATTATAAAATGGGTAAAGGAGAAATGGAACTCATAGAAACAGTATTAAAAAACGATTTACCAGATTTCTTTTCTGCTTTCTATTTTCATAAACATACAGAAAACACAATGGCATCAATTTTTACTGTTATTGATGATAACACAACAGAATATAGTGCAGAAATTAACTATACTGCATTTAAAGGTTTTATGGTAAAAGTGATGAAGTCTTTATTCCCAGATATGTTTAAAAAACAGGTTCAGAAATGGTTAGATAACTTTAAAGTATTTGTTAAAAAAAAGAATTAAATTCTAAAAATTAAAACTACAAACTAATTAAATTCGTAAATAAAATAGAAACTACTAATCAATAAAACTAATTTGTTAAAATCAGAAGAAAAACTAATTTACGGAATTCAACAAATAGGAATTGGTGTAAAAAATGCGGACGAAGCTTTTAAATGGTATGCCACGAGATTGGGTGCAGATGCACTTATTTTTGATGATAATAACGAAGCTACATATATGGCAAAATATATGGGTGGAAAACCAAGAAACAAAAGAGCTTTATTGGGTTTAAATATGCAAGGTGGAGGTGGTTACGAAATTTGGCAATATTTAGATAGAGAACCTGTTGCACCCAAAAAAAAATTTCAACTTGGCGATTTAGGAATTAATTTTCCGTGTATTAAAACAAGAAATATTTCTGCTACTTTTAATCGATTAAAAACATTAAACGAAAATATTCTTTCAGAAATTTGTACAGAAATAAATGGTTCTAAAAGTTTTTATGTGCAAGATCCTTACGAAAATATTTTAAAAATTAAAGAATTTAATTCTTGGTATGCAAACAACAAATTAGATGTTGGCGGAATTTCTGGTGCTGTAATTGGCGTTTCTAATATTGCAAATGCATTGCCTTTGTATTCGAGCATTTTAGGTTACGACAAAGTTGTGTACGATAAAACTGGAGTTTTTAAAGATTTAGCTTCTTTTAAGAATGGAAATAAAAAATTTAGACGCATATTATTAACACATTCTAAAAAAAGAGTGGGTGGTTTTTGTGAACTTTTTGGAGATAGTGAAATTGAATTAATTGAAGCAATTGACACCAAACCAAATACCATTTTCGAAGATAGATATTGGGGAGATTTAGGCTATATTCATTTGTGTTTCGATATTAGAAATATGAAAAAACTATCCGAAGAATGTAAAGAAATGGGCTTTCCTTTTCAAGTAATTAGCTCGGAGTCTTTTGATATGGGAGATGCAAATGGACATTGGGGGTATATTGAAGATTGTGATGGAACTTTAATAGAATTTATAGAAACACACAAAGTTCCATTGATTAAAAAATTGGGAATAAACATAAACTTAAAAAATAGAGCCCCTAAAAAACCATTGCCAAATTGGATGATAAAAGCAATGAGTTTAAAACGTGTAAAGAAATTCAACTAAAAAAATGACTTCAACAGAAATTGCTTTATTATTGAATAACGATTTAGAAAAAATTACCAGAATTGGAGAAATTATTGGCAAGAAAATACCTGAAAAAGATCATTTCGAAAATTTAAACAAATTCGAAAAAAACTTTATTTATATCGATATTTTAGAGCAAAATGTTACTGAAGGTGGTTTTATTCAGTTCTTTTTTAATTCTTCTGGACAATTTACACACGAAATTTTTCAAGCGTATTTGGCAATCAAAGCAGAGAAAACTGTAAATATTCTTACAAAAGCTATTTTCTTATTTCCTGAAATTCCTGTTCCAAAAAATTTAAAAGTTCGTCAAACGCTTTTAATACAAAAAGAATCTAATATGGATTTGTGGGACGAATTAGACCTTCAATTCGAAAAATATGAAGATAACATCATTCAACTTACAATCGATTATGTTCGTGAAAACCTTGCTCATTTCGATTGAATTTCTTTTTCTTTCTTTAATATTTTTATCAAAAACCATAAAATAAAAACACCTACTAAAGCAAAAATTGTAAGCACATTTAAAGTTGTTTCAAACCCAAATTTATCTACCATTTGCATTCCTGAGTTATGACTAAAAATGTGCGATAATGAAAACGCAATTGCATACAAAGCCATGTATTCTCCTTGATTTCCTTTCTTAGCTCTTTCCACAGCAAAGGCGTTTGAAAAAGGAAAAGCTATCATTTCTCCTATTGTCATAAATAACATACCAAAAACTATAATCCAAATCCAAGAAGTTGCATTTAAAAGAAAAAAGCTAATAGCCACTAAAAATAAACCAATTGCTACCAATTTAATTTTCGAGTTGTTAAGATTTTCTAACCACTTAATTAAGGGCATTTCAAAAACAAAGATGAAAAACCCATTGAAAGCCATTAACAAACCAATGTCTAATTCAGACATCATTCTTACGTCTTTATAATATAAAGGCATGGTAGAAAAATATTGTAAAAAGGTAAAACCAAAAATAAACATCGCAATAAAAAATACCCAAAAAGCTTTGTCTTTATATGCTGAAACTGGGTTTTCTACTTTTACTACATCTAAAATCTTTGCTTTTTTAGGATGTAAAACATTTAATAATAAAGTTCCTGCTAATGCACAGGTAATTCCATCTACCCAAAATAAACCTTTATAACCAATACTTACAATAATAATTCCTCCAATTGCAGGTCCAACAGAAAAACCTAAATTAATTGCCAAACGAATTAAAGTTACAGAACGTGTTTTGTTTTCTGGCTTACTATATGCGTTTAAAGCCACAAACATTGCAGGTCTAAAAGCATCTGCTACCAACATTACTACAAAAATACCAAGGCAAAACTCATTAAAAGCAGTTGCATATTGTAGTAAAACAAAGAAAATTGACGTAAGAAATAAACTAAAAAACATTACTTTATAATACCCTATTTTGTCTGTTAACTTTCCTCCTAACCAAGTTCCTACCAGAGATCCTATTCCAAAAAAAGACATAATCCAGCCAATATCTGGTTTTGAAAAATGAAGATCTTCGTCTAAATAAATAGTTAAAAAAGGAATTACCATAGTTCCTGCTCTATTGATTAGAGTTATTAGAGAAAGCCACCAAACTTCAATAGAGAGCCCCCTAAAAGTGTTAATGTAGTTTTTAAGTAAGGTATTCATAGTTGGTTGATTTTTAATACTGAATCGAAATTCAGAATTGTGTAAAAATAAAAAGTCCGACTTTAAAGTCGGACTTTTTATAACTGTTAGATTTTATATAGATATCGTCAAAACATATAAACAGACCGAACTTCTCGTAACAAATACGATTGCTTGGTAATATATGTAATAACATTTCTCATTTTTTTAACTTCTTATTTTCGTTTCAAATCTACATAAAATAATTGAAAGTTGTATTTTTGATATTCAAAACATATAATATGAGATTTTTATTGGTATTTTTTCCTAATTACTTTTGCTTCTTATAAAACTCAAAAAATATACCTACAACATAAAAACAATAACTAATAGCTCATTAAAATGCAAAAATATATCATTCTTTTTTCTATATTTTTTATAATTTCTTGTAATTCACAAGGAAAAAGACCTATTCCTGGAGAAACTGAATATCAAAAAGAAGAAAATATTCGTTTTAAAGACGCTTCCATTTCACCTTTAAAAAAGAAAGATTTAAAGAAGTTTAAAGGCTTAGATTTTTTTCCTGTAGATACTACTTTTATTGTTACTGCGAAATTGACTCGTACAGAAAATGCTCCAATTTTTGAAATGGCAACAACCACAGATAGAAAACCTTTGTACAAAGAATTTGGTAAACTAAATTTCACTTTAAAAGGTAAAAATTTGGAGTTAACGATTTACCAAAGTCAAGATGATACGCGTGACGAAAAATATAAAAATTACTTATTTTTACCTTTTACAGACAATACTTCTGGCGACGAATCTTATGGTGGTGGACGTTACATGGATGTAATGACCACAGATATTTCTAAAAAAAATACGGTTGTATTAAACTTCAACAATACCTACAATCCTTATTGTGCTTATAACGATAAATATTCTTGCCCATTAACGCCAAGAAAAAATCATTTAGATATAGAAATAAAAGCTGGTATTAAAGTTTTTAAGAAGCATTAATTTTTGGAGCTATTTCCTTCTTAGAATTTATCTTGAATGAAGTCGAAAGGCTATATCTTTTTTACTTCTCTTCTCGATATCATTTTTCTTCTTTTGTCAGAAAAATCACTCGAACTGACAGTAAAAAAAGGTGTCGTTTCAATCAAGAATCATATTTTGTCTGGTGGCTTTTTTATTTTTCCTAAGGTTAAATAAATTCTAGATATCATCTCTACTTTATGGAGAAATCTCAAAGGACGTTAGATAAAAAATTTCTCAACTTTGTTGTATTGCGTTCGAACGACAAGCAATTAAAAGACCATATTTAATTTTGATAAATTTCGTTTAGTAATTGAATTCTATATATTATGGATTTATAGAAATATCTCCTGCTAAATCCAACTCAATGGCCTTTTCTAAATTTTCTAAATGTTGTTTTCTAACCTTTAATTTAGTTTCGGCATGTGCTTTCTTGTTTAATTTAGAAAACATGCCTGCAACTTTAATTGCAGTTGGCAATAAATGACTTTCAGGAACCACTAAATCTAAAAAACCAGCGTCAATTGCTTGTTTTGGGTTGTAAATCTCTGCATTGTTTACACTTCTGTTTAAATACACTTCAGACAAACGAGCTTTTGCAATAGCAATTCCTGCATTGTGCATGGTCATACCAATCATCACTTCATTTAAACCAATTTTAAAATCGCCTTCTACTCCAATTCTATAATCCGAAGAAAGTAGTAAAAATGCTCCTTTTGCAATCGCATGACCAGAACAAGCCACAATTATAGGTTGTGGAAAAGACAACATTTTTAATGACAATTTAGAACCTTTTGTTACCAATTCTTTGGCAGATTCAGGTGACTTTGTCATCACTTTTAAATCGAAACCTGCAGAAAATATTCCATTTTGTCCAGTAAGAATTACTACTTTATTTTCTTTTACAGCTTTGTCTAAGCTTTCGTTTAAACCATCTACTACCTCATGGGAAATTGCATTTGCTTTTCCGTTTTTGATGGTTATTATTGCATAATTTTCTTCTGATTTATAAATTACAAGATCGTTGTTCATAAGTAAGATTGTTTGTTATTGTTCTCGACTGCGCTCGAACTTATATGGGTTAAATTAAATAAACTTCACCAAATACATACCTGCAAAAACAGCTAAAAAACCGATGATAAAACTGGCAATGGTATACAATGCAAAACTGGTAAAATCTCCTGATTTTAAAAACACGTGATTTTCGTAGGCAAATGTAGAAAACGTTGTAAATCCACCACAAAAACCAGTTGCCAATAACAAGGTTGTATTTAGGCTTAATGTTTCGTTTTTACTAGCATATCCCAAAACAAGACCAATTAATAAACTTCCTAAAATGTTGGCAACAAAAGTTCCATAAGGAATTCCTGTTTCAGAACTATTTAAGAATTTACCTATTAAATAACGTAAAACACTTCCAAAACCTCCACCAATAAAAACGAGTACTAATTGTTTCATTTCAATTCTAATTCATCTACATCTACCCAATTTTTCTTTTGAGTAATGGTTCCTTTATTTAAAATTATAACTCCTGGATTTGCACGAATCATTGTTTTTATGGTTGTTTCATCACAAAACAAAAACTCGAAAGGCAAATTATATTCTTTTTGCGCTAACAATAAATCGTCTGTAAAAGAAGCAGATGCTCCATAAACTGTATATCCTTTTGCGATTGCTTTTTCTGCAATTTCTTTAATTGCAGGAAACCCTTTTTTATCTGCTTTGTCTAAATTATAAACAGCGATTAACATTACTTTTTCTTTCTCCAATAAAACAGGCAATAAATCTTGTTGTGTGTCTTCTAACATAAAATCGTGTACAGGAGGTATACTTCCATCTTCTGGATATTTCATTCCTTCTTTTAAATTTTTTCCAACAGCATAGGCTCTAAAATCGATAATTGGTAAATGCGTTAATACATGTTGTACGATAAATAAGAAAACTCCTAAGGATAAAAATGTAATTATTTTTGGAATTTTACCTTTAAAAATTGGTTTGATGTATTCTATTTTAATCAATAATAAAAGAATTAAAACGATTAAAATTACGTTCTTGTAAAAGGTTTCCCAAGGTGTTAGTTTTATGGCATCTCCAAAACAGCCACAATCTGTTACTTTATTATAAAAGGCAGAATACCATGTTAAAAACAAGAATATTCCTGTAAGCATTAACAAACTCCACACTGTAAATTTTGGTTTGTAGCCAATTAAAACCATAACTCCTAAAAGAATTTCTGCAACAATTAGCAACACTGCAAAAGGCAATGCATAAGGCACTAAAAATTCCATATTTAAAACACTGGCAGAAAAGTATTCTTGAAATTTATATTGAGAACCTATTGGATCTACCAATTTTACAAAGCCCGAAAATATAAATAAGGCACCTACTATTATTCTTGAGATTTGGACTAATATTTTCATAATTGTTATTTTAATAAACTTTGGAGATATAAATTGTGCACACAATGCGTTCAAAATTGTCTACTCAATGCGTAGAAAATTTCAATTTTATCTGTTAAACTTTTACGCTTCATCTTTTCTAACTTTTAAATAAAATACTTTACCCCAAATGAATCATCGCAAAAACTGCGTAATTAATCATGTCTTGATAATTCGCATCAATTCCTTCAGAAACCAATGTTTTCCCTCTATTATCTTCAATTTGTTTTACGCGTAATAATTTCTGTAAAATTAAATCGGTTAAACTCGAAACACGCATTTCACGCCAAGCTTCACCATAATCGTGGTTTTTGTTCAACATTAAATCCTTAGTAATTTTACTGTGTTTATCGTATAAAACTGTTGCTTCTTCTGTGTTTAAATCTGGGTTTTCCACCACACCATTTTCTAACTGAATCAATGCCATTATGGAATAGTTTATAATTCCAATAAATTCCGATTTTTCTCCTTCATCCACTTTTCTTACCTCATTTTCTTGCAATTGACGAATTCTTTGTGCCTTTATAAAAATCTGATCGGTTAAAGATGGTAATCGTAAAATTCTCCATGCAGAACCATAATCGCTCATTTTTTTGATGAATAAACTTCTACATTCATCTATTACAGCATCGTATTGTTTTGAAGTATCTTGCATTTTCTCTTGTTAAAAAGTATTTGCCCAAAAATACTAAATCCTATATGCTTTTCATTTATTTTTACAAAAGAATTTTAAAATCATACAATTGAATAAAATTGTCGTTTTTTGTGGCTCGAGTTTAGGTTTCAATCCTATTTATAAAGAAAGTGCGATTGAACTGGGAAATTATTTTGCCGACCATAAAATAGGTTTGGTTTTTGGCGGAGGAAAAGTAGGAATGATGGGTGTTTTAGCAGACACAATTTTAGAAAAAAACGGAGAAGTAATCGGCGTAATTCCTAATTTGTTACACAAAGAGGAAGTGATTCATATAGGTGTAAAAAATAGGATTGTTTGCAAAACCATGAGCGAACGCAAAGTAATTATGAGCAAATTAGTCGATGGTTACATTACACTTCCTGGAGGTTTTGGAACGTTAGACGAACTTTTCGAAGCCTTAACTTTAAGTCAATTACAAATTGAACAAAAACCAGTTGGTTTGCTAAATATAAACGGATTTTTTGATGCTATTTTATTGCAATTAGACAAAATGGTAGAAGAAGGCTATTTAAAACAAGCCAATAGAAATATGCTTTTAGTTGGCACTTCTGTAAGTGAATTACTACAAAAAATGATTAATTACAAAGCACCAGAAATAACACATATAATTAACAAAGTTGTAAATTAATGACCATAAATTGCAAGGGAAATTTAGTGGATGTATCATCACCAAAAGTAATGGGAATTTTAAATATTACCCCAGATTCTTTTTTCGATGGTGGAAAATATAAAAACGAAGCAGATATTCTAAATCAGACTGAAAAAATGCTTTTGGAAGGTGCTACTTTTATTGATATTGGTGCCTATTCTTCTAGACCTGGCGCTACTCATATTTCTGAAACACAAGAGTTGCAAAGGATTTTACCTATTATTAATTTATTGATAAAAAAAATCCCTGAAATTATTATTTCTGTCGATACTTTTAGAAGTAAAATTGCCAAAGAAAGTGTAGAAAATGGGGTGGCAATTATAAACGATATTTCTGGCGGAAAAATGGATGCAAATATGTTTAAAACTGTTGCGAAATTGCAAGTTCCATATATTTTAATGCATATGTTGGGCACTCCACAAAACATGCAAAAAAATCCCGTTTATAAAGATGTAACCCAAGAAATTATTTCTTTTTTTGCAGAGCAAATCTATAAATTACATCAATTAAAACTAAACGATATTATAATTGATGTTGGTTTTGGTTTCGGAAAAACAGTTGCTCATAATTTTGAAATTTTGAAGAATTTAGACCTTTTTAAAAGTTTAAATGCACCAATTTTAGCAGGAATTTCACGTAAATCGATGTTGTATAAAACATTGGATATATCTGCACAAGAAGCTTTAAATGCCACTACTTCTGCAAATACAATTGCGCTTTTAAATGGCGCTAATATTTTACGTGTGCACGATGTAAAAGAAGCTGTTGAGGCTGTTAAAATTGTGAATCAGATTTCACCTTGAGCTTGACGAAAGGTTAGTAACTTCTGCAAATTTCTCTTTTTTTTTTAAATCAATTTATAGTTTTGAAGACCCTTCATGTTTTAAAAACCTGAAGGGTCTGTAAATTACATTTTTTTTCTGGCATCAATTTTGTTAAATAAATGTTAACGCCAAAAATCTACCAACTTAAACTTTAATAATAAATAACTTCTCGACTGCGCTCGAAGGGACATTTAAAATCTAAATTATTAACTTTTAAAAACAATCATTATGAGTAGAAAACAATCTCCAGAAATTAACGCTGGTTCCATGGCAGACATCGCATTTTTATTATTAATTTTTTTCTTGGTTACCACAACCATGAATGTAGATGCAGGAATTGCAAGAAAAATTCCTCCAAAAGAAGAAATTCCGTCAGACATTCTTGTAAACGAAAGAAATATTTTAGAGGTAAACATTAACAAAAACAACGAAATTTTTGCAGATGGGAGAACAATTCCATTGAGTGAATTGAAACAAATTGCCATCGATTTTATAGACAATGGTGGTGGACTGGACATCAACAAAAAAAGTTGCGATTGGTGTGAAGGCGCTAAGTTAAAAACCTCTTCAGATCATCCAACAAAAGCAATTATTTCGATAAAAACAGACAGAATAACAAATTACGAAACCTACATTGCTACTTTAGATATTTTAAATTCTGCGTATTTGCATTTAAGAAATAAATTATCTGTAAAACTATTTGATCGTAATTACGAGAGCTTATTAGAAGATTTTAAGAAAACGAATTATAGCAATAAAAATCTTAAAGATAAAATAAAACTGATTCGTGAAAAATATCCTTTATTATTATCTGATGCAGAAATAAATAATTGATTCTCTTATCAACAAATTTATTAGTATTTTAGCCTAAAATCTGTTTATTTTTTATGTTCGATTTTATTGAGTTTTCTTTATTAGATGTATTAGATATTTTGTTGGTAGCAACGCTACTTTATTATATTTACAAACTTTTAAAAGGAACTGTCGCCATTAATATTGTTATAGGAATTGCGTTTATTTTTTTAATCTGGAAAATTACACAAGCTCTAAAAATGGAGATGCTAAGTGGTATTTTAGGCTATTTACTTTCTGGTGGGGTTATTGCTTTAATCATTGTTTTTCAGCAAGAAATACGAAAATTTTTATTAATGATTGGTACCACAAATTTTACCAATAAACGGAGTTTTTTAAAACAATTAAAATTCTTACAAACAGAAATTAGTTCCGAAATAGATACAGACGTAATTTTAGAAGCTTGTAAAAAAATGTCGAAAACAAAAACAGGTGCTTTAATTGTTATTGAAAGAACAAATGCTTTAGATTTTTTAATAAATACTGGCGATACTATGAATGCTCTAGTTAATGAAGCCATCTTACAAAGTGTTTTTTATAAAAATAGTCCTTTACACGATGGTGCTTTAATTATTAGAGACAATTATATTGTGGCAACCAGAGTTATTTTACCAATTTCTGACAGCACCAAGATTCCTGCAAGGTTTGGTTTAAGACATAGAGCAGCAATTGGCGTTTCAGAAAAAACAGATGCAGTTTGTGTGTTAGTTTCTGAAGAAACAGGAGAAATTTCTTATATAAAAGATGGCGAATTTGTGCTTTATAAAGATTTTGAAGAGTTAAATGATAAAATGAAAAAAGACTTTATGTAGCCATTTTAAAAATAAAGTTACTCTTTTAAAACTTTGAACACCTATTCTTATTATAAAAAAAATATTCTCTCTATTTATTCCAGTTTCATCAACAATTTTTAGGCGCTTTCATAAAACAACGAATCCCTTGTTTTTACGAGGGATTTGTTGTATTTTGTAGCTATAATAAACCCCGAAAATGGCCAATATAGGCAAAAAACGGGGTTTTAATTTCGACAATTATGAAAGTACGAAGAATTTCTGAAATGCAACACCGCATTTCAATTTTTTCCCCTCAGCGAGAATTATGATGCTCATTATGCGCGATTTTTAGAGGGAGATTTAGGTAAAATCTACTCTGCAATTCCTTGGAATGATTTAGTTAGCTCTTTTGGTATTTCTGAACAATCAAAAGGGAGAAACTATCTTTTTAGTCCTAAAGGAAGACTAGGTTTAATGTTTTTAAAACATTATGCTAATTGTTCAGATAGAAAATTGATTGAGCAACTAAACTCGAATTTAGACTATCAATTTTTCTGTGATATAGAACTAGGTTTTGAACGCTTAACAAACTATAAAATAGTGAGCCAAATACGTTGTGAATTAGCAGAGAAACTCGATATTAATTCCATAGAAAAAATTCTATTCAACTCTTGGAAAAACGAAATTGAAAACCCCAATCAAATTGTAATGGATGCTACTTGTTATGAAAGTGAAGTTCGTTACCCTAGCATCCAAAAATTACTTTGGGAGTCGGTTCATTGGTTGTACAATCAATTACGTAAAACCTGCTCTATATTAGGGGTTAAAATGATTAGAAGTAAATATATCAAGTGGAAAAAACGTTATCAAGGATTTAGTAAAATGCGAAGAAAAACCAAGTCGAAACGTATTTCATTAACCCGAGGTTTACTCAATCTGTTAAGTAAATTTATCAACTTTGAAAAAGAGTTGTCAGAAAATCACAATATTGAGTTTATAGCTTTGTATTATAAGCGAATAAATACAATTCAAAGGATTTACAAACAACAAAAAGATCATTTTGATACAGGAGAAAAAATCAAAGATAGAATTGTAAGCATTCAAAAGGATTATATTCGTCCTATTGTTCGAGGAAAGGAAGTAAAACCTGTTGAATTTGGAGCAAAAGTTAACAAAGTTCAAATTGATGGAATTAGCTTTATCGAACATATTAACTTTAATGCATTTCATGAAGGAAATCGTTTTATTCAAACAGTCCAAAAAGCACAAGGATTAACTCGAAAAAAAGTAAAAATAGCTGGAGCAGATAAAATTTATGCCACCAATAAAAATAGAAAACACTGTAGTTCTAAGAACATAGAAACAGACTTTATCCCCAAGGGAAAAAAGCCGAAAAATCATAAAGAAAAAAAGCAACTTAGAGCTATTATCGCAAAAGAAAGAGCTACAAGATTAGAAGGTTCTTTTGGAAAGGATAAAGAATATTATCACTTACGAAAAATAAAAGCCAAAACTAAAAAGAATGAAATTCTATGGATATTCTTTGGAATACACACAGGGAATGCTCTTGAAATTGGCCGAAGAAAAATAGCTAAAACAGCACAACAAGTAGTCTAAATTTGAAGCATTGAATATAGTTTTATGGGAGAGGTATGTCTTGTTGGGAAGTTTTTAAGAAACTGAACACTTAAAACAGCTTTAAAACAAAAATTGAGGGTAGAATTTAAATAATTCTGCCCGCAATTTTAGCTGCATTTTTAAAAATAACCTATTTTCTGAATGTGCCTTTTTAGTCAAACAAATACGGAAATTTATGTTTTTAATATTGAAAAATTCAATTGATGAAAAATCGTCTTATCATTGCAGGTTCTGGCTCTATATTTTCTTTAGTAATAATTTGATAAATTAGAATTGTTAAACAAAATATTTGATGAAATAAAAATACCTAAAGCTGTTTGGGAAGATAAATTATTAAATTTTTTGCTTGAAAAACATCAAGAAAAAAATAAGCTAAGAATTTCTTCTACTCAAACTCCTCCTTAGAATTCTCGGAATACGTTCTCCATTTTTCTAAACAATCTAACATATCTTTAGGAACGTCAGAATTAAATTGCATAAATTCTCCCGTTTTTGGATGCGTAAACCCTAACGTTTTTGCATGTAAAGCTTGTCTTGGCAATACTTTAAAACAATTATGTACAAACTGCTTGTATTTTGTAAATGTTGTTCCTTTTAAAATTGCATTTCCTCCATAACGTTCGTCATTAAAAAGTGTATGACCAATATGTTTAAAATGCGCTCTAATTTGATGTGTTCTTCCAGTTTCCAATTTACATTGCACCAAAGTAACGTAGGTTAATCTTTCTAATACTTTAAAGTGCGTAACTGCATGTTTTCCAAAATCGCCATTTGGAAAAACATCCATTTGCAAACGATTTTTTAAACTTCTACCAATATTTCCTTCAATACTGCCTTCATCTTCCTCTATATTTCCCCAAACTAAAGCATAATACAAACGCTCTGTGGTTCTGTCGAAAAATTGTTTCGACAAATGCGCCATTGCAAACTCTGTTTTTGCGACGACTAATAAACCACTAGTATCTTTATCAATCCTGTGCACTAAACCTGGGCGTTCATTAGAATTTGTAGGTAAATTTTCTATATGATAAATCAAACCATTTACCAAAGTTCCAGAGTAGTTTCCATGACCTGGATGCACCACCATTCCTGCTGGTTTATTTACAACAATTACAGTATCGTCTTCATAAATAATATCTAAAGGAATATCTTCTGCAACCAACAAGTTTTCTGCTGGTGGGTATGCCAAAACAACTCTAACAACATCTTTTGGTTTTACTTTATGGTTCGATTTTACAGCAACATCATTCACTAAAACGTTCCCAGCTTTTGCAGCTTGTTGTACCTTATTTCTGGTGGCGTTTTCGATAAAGTTCATTAAAAATTTATCTACTCGTAAAGGTTCTTGCCCTTCACTAGCAACAAAATTATAATGCTCGTACAACTCTTCTTTCTCTAAATCTTGATTCTGTTCTTCCTGCACAATATTTCTTCTAACTTATTATTATTAACTCACAACTGAGACTAAAAACTGCCAACTGAACACTGCCAACTTACTTAACGCCCATTTCCATCACCCAAAACCAAATCTACAATAGAATTTAGCGGTAATTTATCGCCTTCATTTAAAATTTTTCCATTGTGTCGCAAACCACGAACCACATCTTTACCAATATCATTTACGTAGGTAAAATTCGTACCAACGTTTAAACCTATGGCTCTCAACTGAGAAGAAGCTTGTCTTTTTGTACGTCCGTTTAAATCTGGAATGGTTACATCTCTATATTTAGAAGGGTTTAGTGTTAGGTATATTTTACGTTTTTCTTTTACAAAATCTCCTGCTTGCGGCGTTTGTTCAATCACCGATTTTTTTGGATAATCGGGGTTGTAACTTGCGCTATCGATTATTTTAAAATCTAAGTTCATTTCTTTTAATTTTCTATCTACTTCTTCCAAAGACATTTTTTGCAAGTCTGGAACCTGTATTTTCTGATCGTGATTTGTAGTAACGCCCAACCAAAATTTTAATATGAAAACAAATAATAATAAACCAACTACAGCAATTACAATTTGAATAAAAAAAGATTTACTTTTTATAAACTGAAAAACACTCATTTTTAGATATTTTTAATCGTACAAATATATAAAAAGTAAACGTTGCTGTTTCTATTTATATTTTGATAAATTTGTTTTATTATTTTTACGTAAATGAAGAAAAATATTGCCATTGTAATGGGTGGTTATTCATCCGAAGTTAACATTTCACTAAAAAGCGGTAATGTTGTTTATAAGCATCTTAACAAAGAGAAATACAATTCTTTTAGAGTACATATTCTAAAAGAAAAATGGGTTGCTTTAAATGAAAATAATCAGGAATACCCAATTGATAAAAACGATTTTTCGTTTATTTTATATGGAAATAAAATTAATTTCGATTGTGTTTTTAACGCTATTCATGGGGCTCCAGGAGAAAATGGCCAATTATTAGCCTATTTTAATTTGCTGAATTTAAAACACACTTCTGCCCCATTTTATCAAATGGCATTAACGTTTAATAAGCGCGATACTTTAAGTGTTGTAAAAGCATATGGTATTAAAACTGCCACTGCTATTTTCTTAAATAAAGGCGATAAAATTGACGAGAATTCCATCATAAAAAAAGTGGGTTTACCATGTTTTATAAAACCAAATAATGCTGGTTCCAGTTACGGAATTTCTAAAGTTTACGATAAAGAAGCGATTTTACCAGCAATTGAAAAAGCATATGCAGAAGATTCAGAAATTTTAATTGAGTCTTTTTTAGACGGAAAAGAAGTTTCTGTGGGTGTTATTCAATATAAAGGAAAAACAAAAGTTTTACCAATTACAGAAATTGTTTCAGAAAACGATTTTTTCGATTATGAAGCAAAATACGAAGGAAAATCTCAAGAAATTACGCCTGCAAGAATTTCTTCCGAAGAAAAAGAAAACGTAGAAAAAGTTGCCAAAAGGGTTTATGAGATTTTAAACATGTCTGGCTTTTCGAGAGCAGAATATATTTTCGTGAATAACGAACCGTATTTCTTAGAAATAAACACAGTGCCTGGTTTAACCGAAGAAAGTATTTTACCTCAACAAGCGCAAGTGGCAGGAATTTCTTTGTCTGAATTATTTGATAATTCAATTCAGGAAGCATTAAATAAATAAGCATTCAAAAAACTGTTATAAAAATTTATAAATTCATGGCAGTTTCATCAAAAATAAAAACAATGAAAAGAGCAATTTTTCCAGGATCTTTTGATCCTATTACATTAGGGCATTTTGATATTATAGCAAGAGGAGTTACGCTTTTCGACGAATTAATTATTGCCATTGGTGTAAATTCCGATAAAAAATACATGTTCACTTTAGAGGAACGCAAAAAATTTATCGAGGAATGCTTTAAGCACAATCCAAAAATAAAAGTGGTTACTTACAAAGGGTTAACAGTGGATTTCTGTCAGAAAAACAACGTCGATTTTATTTTAAGAGGACTTAGAAATCCGGCAGATTTTGAGTTTGAAAAAGCAATCGCACATACAAATAGAGATTTAGCACCCATTGAAACCGTCTTTTTATTAACGGCTGCAAGTACTTCTTATATTTCTTCTTCCATTGTTAGAGATGTTATTAGAAATCATGGAGATTACACCAAATTAGTTCCAAAACCTGTTCGTGTAAAATAATATATAATGAAAAATCTACTACTTCTAACTTTACTAATTCTTGCTTTTTCTTGTAAAAATTCATCTAAAAGTGAAGTTGATTTTACAACGCAATTCGAAAAATCAAAAGGAAAAGAAACCCCAGAATACAAAGACGTAATTTCTTATTATGAAGATTTGGCAAACGAATATTCAGAAATTTCTATGTTTTCATTTGGGCAAACAGATGCTGGTGAACCATTACATTTAGTGGTTTACAATAAAGAAGGTATTTTTAATGTGAAAGAAATTACAAATTCTAAGAAAAACAGCATTTTAATAAATAACGGAATTCACCCAGGAGAATCAGATGGAATTGATGCTTCCATGATGTTGCTTAGAGACATTGTGCAGAATGATTCTTTAAAGAAAAAGTATAAAAACTCTTTAATTGCTGTAATTCCTGTGTATAATATTGGTGGCGCTTTAAATAGAAATTCACACACGAGAGCAAACCAAAATGGCCCCTTAGAATATGGTTTTCGAGGAAATGCAAGGAATTTCGATTTAAATAGAGATTTTATCAAGCAAGACACCAAAAATGCGGCTGCTTTTGCTGAAATTTTTCACACAGTAAATCCTGATATTTTTATAGACAATCATGTGAGTAATGGTGCAGATTATCAATATGCAATTACACATTTATTTACACAGCACAACAAATTAGGTGGCAATTTAGGGTCTTTTTTAGAAAATGAAATGCGTCCTCAAATGGAAAAATCTCTGAAAGAAAAAAATATTATAATTACACCTTACGTAAATGTTTGGGGCAATACTCCTGAAGCTGGCTTTTCTCAGTTTTTCGATTCTCCAAGATATTCAACTGGTTATACAACTTTGTTTAATACATTGGGTTTAATGGTGGAAACACATATGTTAAAACCCTATAAAATTAGAGTAGAACAAACCTACGAATTGTTATTTTCTGCATTGGATTTTGGAGAAAATAATTCAGAAAAAATTAAAGATTTTCGCTCCAAATCTGTTGAAGAAATTTTGTCTAAAAAAACATATCCTATTACGTATAAAGTGGATAGAGAAAACCCGACCACTTTACAATTTAAAGGGTATGAAGCAACAATAATTGATAGTAAAGTAACCAATGGTAAACGTCTTTTTTACGACACAAAAAAACCGTTTACAAAAGAAGTAAATTATTACAACAATTTTCTCGCTGATAAAGAAATTGCCATTCCGAAAGCCTATATTTTACCACAAGGTTGGCACAAAGTAATTGATAGATTTGAAATAAATAATATTAAATTTACACAGTTCGAAAAAGATACCACAATCTCTGTGGAAGTACATCGCATTGCAGATTATAAAACAAGAACTTCTGCTTACGAAGGTCACTATTTACATTATAATACAAAAGTTGAAAAGTCGACAAAAGAAATGAAGTTCAGAAAAGGAGATTTATACATTCCAACCCACCAAAATGGCGTTCGTTATTTGTTAGAAACATTGGAAGCAGAAGCGACTGACTCCTTTTTTAATTGGAACTTTTTCGATACCATTTTACAGAAGAAAGAAGGCTATTCTGCCTACGTTTTTGAAGATATTGCAGAAAAATTATTAGCAGAAAATACTGATATAAAAAAGGCTTTTAATAAGAAGATGAAAAGTGATGAAACTTTCGCAAAAAACCCAAGAATGCAGTTAGATTTTGTGTATAAGAATTCACCTTACTACGAACCTGCACATTTAGTTTTACCCATTTTTAAAGTATTTTAATAATAAAAAAACGCTTCTTACTCCTTACTTTAAGTATAGCCTTTAGTTGCAAAACGTCTAAAACAGAATCTATGTGGTAAAAAGTCTCTGTTTTTAGTTACAGTTTACAATCTGCTTAAAAATCAAACTTTAAAATGGAAGTAATATCTCTATTTAAAAAAAGTTAAAAGATTTTTTCTGTTTTATTTTATTTGTAACTTGTAGTTTTTAAAACTTTTACACGTGAATTTAAATTTATCAATTAACGGAAAACCCTATACTATTAAGACACAAGAAGATATGCCATTACTTTGGGCAATTAGAGATATTATTGGCTTAACAGGCACAAAATTTGGTTGTGGCGTAAGTCAATGTGGTGCTTGCTCTATTTTAATTGATGGAAATCTCACAAAATCTTGTGGAACGCCAGTTTCAGCTGCCATTGGAAAAGAAATCTTTACCATAGAAGGGAGTTCCGAAAATTTAGAACTTTTAAGACAAACTTGGAATGATGGAAATGTGCCACAATGTGGTTATTGCCAATCTGGACAATTAATTGCAGCCACTTCTTTGTTAGATAAAAATGAAAATCCTTCGGATGAAGATATAGATAATGCCATGAGTTCGAACATCTGTAGATGTGGAACATATTCACGAATTAAAAAAGCAATTCACGAAGCTGTTGCACTTAAAAAAGAGAAAATATGAGCAAAATTCAACAAATAAACAGACGAGATTTTGTAAAATTATTTGGTTTAACAACAGGTGGAATTATTTTAGGTTGTAATTCTTCAACCGTTGAAAAAAAGTTTAAACCCACAATAAATAAAGGCTTTTTTGAACCAAATTTATTCATTCATTTAGAGAAAAACGGAAATGTAACCTTAATTGCTTCTCGTTCGGAAATGGGACAAGGAATTAGAACTTCTTTGGCTTCTGCAATCGTAGATGAAATGGAAGCAGATTGGAAATATATTTCCGTAAAACAAGCCACTGGACACGAAAAATATGGAAATCAGAATACAGATGGTTCCAGAAGTGTACGCACGAAATTAGAGCCAATGCGTAAAATGGGCGCCACTGCAAAATTAATGTTGATTTCTGCTGCCGCACAAAAATGGAATGTTGCAGAGAGTGCTTGTAAAGCTGAGAATCATTATATAATTAACATCAATAATAACGATAAAATTTTCTTTGGAGATTTGGTGGAGGAAGCATCAAAAATTAAAATCCCTGCTGAAGAAACTTTACAACTTAAAAAAGTTGAAGATTTTAAATTTATTGGAAAAACCTTAAAAAGTGTCGATTTAAAAGATTTTACACACGGAACTGCAACTTACGGAATCGATGTTCGCATTCCTAACATGAAATTCGCTGCAGTTGCAAGATGTCCTGTTACTTTTGGAACCGTAAAAAACTTTAATAAAGCCAAAGCTGAAAAAGTTGCAGGTGTAGAAAAAATAATTCAATTAGATAGATTGGTTCCTCCAACAGGAAAATTCTTTGGAATGTTGGGTGGAGTTGCTGTAATTGCAAATAACACATGGTCTGCTTTTCAAGGAAAATTAGATTTAGATATCGAATGGAGTCCTGGAGAAAATGAAAGTTTTAATACGAAAGAATTTACAAAAACACTTACAGAACGCGTAAAAAAAACAGGGAAATTGGTTCCTGGAAGTAGAGGAAATGTAAGTGCCGCTTTTAAGGATTCAGAACAAACTGTAGAAGCTACATATCATGTTCCTTTTTTGGTACACGCTCCAATGGAAGTACCAAATGCGACTGCTTGGTTTCAAAAAGATAAAATTGAAGTTTGGGCGCCAGTACAAGACCCACAAACTGCCAGAAGCGAACTTGCTCACTTTTTTAATATTGCTGTTGAAAATATTATAGTAAATGTTACTTTTTTAGGTGGCGGATTTGGGCGAAAATCAAAGTCTGATTTTGTGGTGGAAGCTGTTGCTTTGTCCAAAGAAATAAATGCGCCAGTTCAAGTGGTTTGGACCCGAGAAGACGATATAAAACATAGTTTTTATCATGCTACAAGTGTGCAATATTTAAAAGGTGGTTTAGATAAAAACGGAAAAGTTACGGGTTGGTTACAAAGAGTTGGCTTCCCTTCTATTGTGTCTTCTTTTAAACCTTTATCTAACTATGCTTCTGGTTTCGAACTTGGGCAAGGTTTTACCAATAATCCTTATTCTTTAGAAAATTTTAGATTAGAAAACATAAAAGCCGAAGCAAATTTAAGAATTGGTTGGTTGCGTTCTGTGGTTCATATTCATAGTGGATTCGGAATTAATTCTTTTGTAGATGAATTGGCTTTTGCTGCCAAAAAAGACCCGGTTCAGTTTCATTTAAATTTGTTAGGAAAAGATAGAATTATCAAAGGAAAATCCAATTATCCTTTTAATTCCAAACGCTTAAAAGATGTTTTAAACAAGACTGCTAAAATGGCAAATTGGGGAAAAGAATTACCCAAAAACCACGGTTTGGGAGTTGCAATTCATTATAGTTTTTATAGTTATGTAGCCACTATTGTAGAAGTTTCAGTAAAAAATGCAAAAGTAACAATAGAAAATGTGTGGACCACCATAGATTGTGGTTTGGCTTTAAATAAAGACAACATTAAAAATCAATTGGAAGGTGCAACTATTTTTGGAATGTCTATTGCTTTGTATGGAAAAATTTCTGCAAAAGATGGCGCAGTTGAACAAAATAATTTCTTCGATTATCAAATGACACGCATGAAAGACACTCCAAAAATTTACATAGAAATTATGGACAAAATGCACGAACCACCCACTGGAGTTGGCGAACCTGGAGTTCCTGTTATGGCACCTGCAATTTGTAATGCTATTTTTAATGCAACTGGAAAACGAGTTCGAAGTTTGCCTTTGGTAGATTTGGGGATGGTTTAGGTCGTTAAAATTACCCTATTTTTTCTTAAAAGATTATTGTATATTAGTTTTTATGCTTAAAGAATAAACTCAAAACATAATAACTTGATTTACAAATAATTAACAATTTGAAAAAGAAAACATATATTGATTTATTTGCTGGTTGTGGTGGACTATCATTAGGTTTATATAATACTGGTTTATGGAAAGGTCACTTTGCAATAGAAAAAAGTCCTGACGCATTTGAAACTTTTAACCATAATTTAATTGAAAATAATAATCATTTTGATTGGCCAAATTGGTTACCAAAATCCAACCACGATATTAATGCAATAATCAAGAATTATCCAAATGAGCTCAAATCATTAAGAGGTAAAATTGATATGGTCGCAGGCGGACCACCTTGTCAAGGTTTTTCTACGGCTGGAAAAAGAAATGAAAATGATTTACGAAATAAATTAATTAAATCATACATAAGATTTATTCGTCAAGTACAACCAAAAGTTATCTTTTTTGAAAATGTAAAAGGTTTTACTCAAAAGTTTGATAAAAATAAAATCCAAGGAAAAGTGTATTCTGAATATGTAAAGAGTGCACTAGAATATACTCCAAAAGACGGAAAATATTTAGGCTACAAGGTAGAAGGTCGTCTAGTTGATTTTTCGGAATATGGTGTTCCGCAAAAAAGAACACGTTTCATTTTAGTAGGAATTAGAAAAGATATCGCAAATAATACAAAACCGACAGATTTTTTTGATTCAATAAGAAGCGAAAGAGAAAAATTCCTAGTAAACAAAGGTATTGGTCTAACAAATAGTTTGGAAGATGCAATATCCGATTTATTAAGAATTAATGAAACAATATCACCAGATACAGCTTCTTTTAAGGCAGGTTTATACAACAAACCTAAATCAGAATATCAAAAATTATTAAAAGGAAACTATTCAGAAAAAATCCCTGATAGCCATAGATTTGCAAAACACAATCCTTCTACAATTGAAAAATTTGAATATATACTTGAAAATGCCGATAAAAATAAAACACTATCAGACGAAATAAAAGAAAGATTTAATCTTAAAAAAAGAACTATAATTCCGTTATGTGGATCTACTCCTACTCCAACAATTACCACTTTACCAGATGATTATGTGCATTATTGTGAACCTAGAATTTTTACAGTTCGAGAGTATGCAAGAATACAATCATTCAACGATTGGTACGAGTTTAAAGGTAAATACACAACTGGTGGAAAAAGAAGAACACAGGAGGTTCCTCGTTATTCACAAATAGGCAATGCGATACCACCTCTTTTTGGAGAACAAAGCGGATTGGTTTTAAACAAACTAATTAGCAAATGACAAATCCAAACGAATTACATTTTAAAACAAATGTTCAGTTAAAAAATATAATTGGTAAAGACCTTATCAATGACGACAACATTGCAATTCTTGAATTGGTGAAAAATTCTTTTGATGCAGATGCAAAAAGAGTTAATGTAACTTATTTCAACCTTAAGGATAATGATGATGAACTTATTCAATCATTTTCGGAAAAAACATCAAGATTAATTATTCAAGATGATGGTTTAGGAATGGATTTAGAGGACATTCAAGATAAATGGTTGAACATAGCTTATTCTGAAAAAAAATCAAACAAGACACAGCATAATAGAAGAATGGCTGGAGCCAAAGGAGTTGGAAGGTTTTCTTGTGATCGACTTGGCGAATATCTAAATCTATATGCAAAAACAAAAGATGATAAAAAATATGTAAAACTTAGTATAGATTGGAAGCTTTTCGAAATTGAAGATGAAAAAAAGGAAATTCAATCTATACCCTTAAAGTTTGAGTACCTATCAAAAAATGAAATTGAAAACCTTGGTTTCAAAGCCTTTGAAAATGGTGTGCTACTGGAGGTTATAAAACTAAGAAGTTCTTGGGCTTATCCAATTAAAGACAAAAGCGGAAATACCATAAAATGGGATACAGAAAAATTCGTTGATTTAAAAAAATATTTAGAAAAACTAATCAATCCTAATCAAGCATTTCAAGATGATGATTTCGGCATTTATATCAGTACACCTGAGTTTATTAAAGAGAACGACTTAAGAAATGAGTATGAAAAATTCATTGGTAAAGTAGAGAATCGAATTTTCGATAAATTGGACTTCAAGTCAACTAGTATTGAAACTAGAACTCAAGATGGAGGTAAAATTATCTATACAGAACTTAAAGATAAAGGTGATACGATTTTTTGGCTAAAGGAAAGAAATCCGTATTATCCGTCAATTAAGAATGTAAAGATTTCCATCTATTATTTAAATCCATATGCTAAAGCTTTTTTCACAAAACAAACTGGAATACAATCAGTTAACTACGGGTCTATATTTTTGTTTATTAATGGATTTAGAATTTCCCCATATGGAGAGGTAGGTAATGATTGGCTCGGATTAGATCAAAGAAAAGCACAAAAAACAAGAAGCTTTCTGGGGCTTAGAGATATCATTGGTCAAATTGAAATTCTTGATGAGCTAAATGATTTTCAAATCATATCCAGTAGAGAAGGAATTGTAAGAAATGATAATTACAAAGATTTAACTAATTCAGAAAGAAACGATAGTTTCTATTATAAAGCACATAGAAGACTTGAAAGATATGTAGTAGAAGGACTTAATTGGGATAGCTCTATTTATGACAATAAAGATCCTCAGTTTAAAGAAATTGAACAAAAAATCATTTCGGGAAAAGCGAAAGAAAATGAATTGATTTTTCGTGAAGATGACCAGACAAAACAAAAAAGAACATATAGTGCGATACATTCAATTATATCTGCTAGAGTTAATGACGTAATAGAATTATATATTAATGAAAATTTAATTACACAAAAGATTGAAGAAGAAAGGCAAAAGTCCGAAAGAGAATTTCAACAGTTAATTGAAGATTTCGATAATAAAAAAATAGACTCAGAAACTTTGGGTCGAATTTTACAACGTAAAGCTGAACAAAATGCAGAATTAGAAAAACAACTCAAGGAGTTTTCTAGATATTCAACCAATGAAGCTACTACAAAGGCAATTCTAGAGTTACAGAATTACAAAAAAACCGTTGAAGAACAAACTATTCTAATAGAAAAACTTCAATATGAATTAGATGATTTAAAAAATCAAAAACAGAGTGCTGAAAAGACTGCTAAAGAATATAAAGATAAAGCTGATAAAGCTGAAGTAGACTTATCAATTGAAAAAGAAAAAAACCTATACCTTCTTGCAACAAGAAGAACTCTAAGTCCAGATGCAGATGGACTAATTCATACCATAAAAATTAATAATATCGAAATAAGAGATGGTATTGAGAATGTAATTGACGATTTAACAGAAGATGATTTCGATATAAACAACCTAATTGAAAGACTAGGTTTTTTAAAACTCAATGCCGAACGCTCATTAAAAATGTCCGAGTTTGTTACTAGATCAGACCTTAAAGAAGATATCGAAAAAAAGGACGTTGATTTAGTATCATATATTCAGGAATATATTTCATTATATGGAGAAACTTTTTCTGATAAGATATCATTTGAATTTAAAGTTAACAACTCATATCTAAACAAAAATATTAGTGTCTTGAATTTATCAATCATACTTGATAATCTAATAAGCAATTCTATCAAATGGGGAGCAGAAAATATTCTGATTGAGTTTAACAACACAAGCGATAAACAATTAGAATTTGTTTTTTCGGATGATGGTGATGGTTTATCTGATAAATTTTTAGACAAACACGAACGCATTTTTGAGCTTTCTGTACGTGACATTCCTTTAAGCGGTATGAATGGGTCTGGTATAGGGTTATTTTACACAAAAAATCTTTTAAATGATATGAATTCTGAAATCGACTTTATAGGTAATAACTTAAAATTATCTGGAGCATCTTTTAAACTTATTTTCAATACAATATGAGTGTAGTAAGGTTATTATACATAGATGATAATAAGATAAATTCTCAAATAGATAATCTAAGGAAAAAACTAAAAAATGTTGGTTTTGACCTTGATGAAACTTTTTTGGATTTAAGTAACGATCATTATAAGAAAAGAGATGAATCTACTGGAAAAGTGATATTAGATAAGGCCAAAATTCAATCTTATGTTAATGACAATTATATGAATGATAATTTTGATATAGTTGCTTCAGATTATGATTTTAAAGACCCAAATTTAGATGGATTCGAATTACTTAAATGGATTAAAAACGAATGTACTTCAAAAAAATATAGATTAAGACGAGCAAAGTTTTGTCTTTATTCATCTGAACAGGATAAAGTTGCAAAAAAATTTGACACTCCAAAAAAAGTAAAAAGCTTGATAAAGCTAAAAATTGATGAATTTATAGATAGGGATAGGATACCTGAAGAGTTAACAAAACTGACTGTTGCCCCTAAAGAAGTATATAAGCATAAAGATCACCTGATTAAATTTTTAGAAAAATACCCAGACTTAGTTTTTAACAGTGTCTATCCAAAGTTTAAAGGGAAAAAACTTTCAGACATAGCACACGAAATTGATAAAGATTTACCGAACGGCATTGATTTCCAGAAAAATTTGGTTGAACTAACCATAGCTCATTTAGTTGACTTAAATAAATTTGAGGAGTGATGATTACAGTTATTATTTCGATTGACCCCTCAACAAAATTTCTGTTTGATATTGTAGATTGCTTAAAATCTAATTCCATTGATTTTGAATTAATTGAAATTCACCCTAACACAGATTCATACAAAAGTTGTCTTGACAATATTGCCAAACTTCCAGAAAATAGTACAATTCTATTTTTAGGACACGGTCAGGATGACCAAATTTACGGTGGTGAATTACTTGATGATTTTCCAAAGCAACCTTTCGTAAAAAGAAATGAAATGGGCATTTTCAAAAACCAGAATATATTTTTACTTGCTTGTGATTCTGCCAGTTTAATAAAAAGTTCATTTCGTATTGCTAAAACTAATAAAGCTATCGGATTTGGTCCTTTACCAACAGAAATTGAAGAAGTAGAAAGTGATAAAAAACTTGCAAATGAAGGAATTACATTAGACACTATTGAGCTTTTTAAACAAGCAATAAATGAGACTGTTATCTTAAGTTTACTAAAATTCTTTAAAGATGAATCTAAAGACTTTATATTTTTAAAGGATTATTTAAACTTACACTTAAATAAAAGAATCAATAAAGCAATTCTTGAAGAAAATAATAGGAATTTAGCCGATTTATTATTCAATATGAAAAATGATATGGTTATATACTAAAACTATCTTTTATTTTTTATTCAAAATCCTAAAACTTATAATCTCCCAAAGGTTTCGGAAACTTCTCTGGATTTGCTGCTAAATGATAACGAGGATCGTCTATATCTTCTATAATGATATCCGTAAAAATAGGAGAAGCTTTATATAGTAATATTTTACAATCTTCACTTAAATGTTTTAAAGTTACTTTTTTGCCTGCAGCTTGGTATTTTTCTACCAAACCAAAAATGGCTTCAATGGCAGAATGGTCTGAAACACGCGCTTCAACAAAGTCAATTTCTATAGTATCTGGATCGTTTTTAACATCGAATTTTGCATTAAAATCGGTGATACTTCCAAAAAATAATGGTCCCCAAATTTCATAAATTTTTGTTCCATCTTCTTTAAAACGCTTTCTTGCCCTAATTTTCTTGGCACTTGTCCACGCAAAAGATAGAGCAGAAATAATAACTCCTACAAAAACTGCGATTGCCAAATCAAAAAACACGGTAACAGCAGAAACAATAATTAACACAAAAGCATCTGAAACTGGTATTTTCTTTAAGATTCTAAAGCTCGACCATGCAAAAGTTTCAATTACCATCATAAACATTACACCCACAAGTGCTGCAATTGGTACTTGCTCGATATATTTATCTGCAAATAATATAAAAGTTAATAAGGTTAAAGCCATCATAACACCAGATAAACGTCCACGACCACCAGCATTAATATTAATAACAGTTTGTCCAATCATTCCACAACCACCTGTTCCTCCAAAAAGACCGCTAAAAATGTTTCCTGCTCCTTGTGCAACACATTCTCTATTTCCATTTCCGCGAGATTCTGTTAATTCATCTACCAAATTCATGGTCATTAAGGTTTCTATTAAACCAACAGATGCTGCTAAAAAAGCATAAGGTGCAATAAATTTTAAGGTATCTAAATTAAAAGGAAGGTGACTCCAAAGTTCTAAGATATTTAATTTACTTGAAATTTCATCAATTCCATTTAAACCTGCTCCTCCTCCATCTCTTATAAAATCACCAACATTTATAGAACTTAATCCGCTAAAAACAGAAATTAAAGTTACAATTAAAATGGCTGTTAATGCAGCTGGTACTTTTGTCGTTAATTTAGGCAAACCCCAAACAATAAGCATGGTTAATAACACCAAACCAATCATTATATACAAGGTTTCTCCTTGCATAGTTGTTTTTACAACACCTTTATCTTTCACGGAATAGAAACCTTTATCAGTGGCATTAAACACAACTTTTTTAGTTTTTGCATCAAAAACCTGACCTTCTGAAAGAAAAAACACCTCTTTACCTGTGCTACTATTTTTTATAGAATTTCCTTCAATAGTAAACAAAACAGTGTTAGAGGTAATATCTTTTACTTTATTATCAGAAACATTATAAATCAACTCTTTTGATTGTGTTTTACGCATATTCTGACCGAAAAAATCTTTTTTATTTTCTTTAAACATGCCCAATTGCGCCATAAAAATAACAATTGCCAAACCGTTTACAAACCCCATCATTACTGGATGTGGTATTAAACGCACAAATTTCCCTAATTTAAAAACACCTGCAAAAACTTGAATGATTCCCATTAGAACTACAGCTGCTAGTAAATAAAAATAGCCCATATTTTCTACAGGATTATCAAAAAGCAAACCCTTTGCATGCCCTTCTTGAATCATAGTTACAAAAATTACGGCAACAGCACCTGCAGCACCAGAAATTAAACCAGGTCTTCCTCCAAAAAGTGCAGAAATAATACCAACCATAAAAGCCCCAAACAAAGCTACAATTGGGCTAATTTGTGCAACGAAAGCAAATGCTACCACTTCTGGAATCATTGCAAGAGATACAGTTACCCCCGCTAAAACGTCGTCTTTTGCATTCGGAATTATTTTTTTAATAAAATCAGTCATAATATATTGGCGCCTATTTTTGAAGTCGGCAAAGATAGTAGGTTTTTTTAGAAAACTACCCTTCTTTGTAAGTATCGTACACCAATTCTATATTTTTGTAGGTATTTTTAAATGCTTCGACAATTTCTTCATCATTTTTAAAAACAACTTTTGTAATCCCTTCCTCTAATTGAGGTACTAACTCTTTACTGTATGCAGAAGTCATTAAAAACCAAAATGTTTCTTTTAGTTTCATTCCATCTTGGAAATAAACGTGATAGGTTGTTAATAGGGGTTTTACAATCTTTAAATCGAAAATACCACACTCCTCTTCTACTTCTCTAATAGCAGTTTCTTCTATTTGCTCTCCTTTTTCTATTCTTCCTTTTGGCAAATCCCAAACACCATTTCTAAAAATAAATAAAACTTCTTTTTTATCATTCAACACCAAACCACCAGCTGCAGTAACTATTTTAAAACTATGTAGAAACTCTTGCCATCCTTTTTCTAAATCTGGCGTATATAAATTTACCCCTTTTATATTCCTATTTCTTAATTTATGTACGATTTCGTCGGAAACAGTATTCCTAAGAATATGAATGGGAAAATTATTTTCTTTTTTTTGAGAAGATGTAATAATTATTGGTTTATCATTTACAAAAACTTTATACATTTGCGCTATGATTTTAAACAAAGATACAGCAAAAAAAACAGCCGAGCTTTTGTTACAAGTAAAAGCAATAAAACTGAGCCCTAAAACACCATTCAATTGGGCTTCTGGCTGGAAATCGCCAATTTATTGCGATAACAGAGTAACGCTTTCCTACCCTCCAGTTCGTATTTTCTTAAAAGAAGAAATTGCTAAGATTGTAGAACAGGATTATGGAAAACCTGATGTTATTGCAGGTGTTGCTACAGGAGCAATTGCAATAGGAATTTTGGTTGCCCAAGAATTAGGTGTTCCATTTATTTATGTGAGACCAGAGCCTAAAAAACATGGTCGTAAAAACCAAATTGAAGGACATTTAGAAAGTGGACAAAATGTGGTTGTTATCGAAGATTTAATTAGCACAGGAAACAGTAGTTTAAATGCAGTTGCTGCTTTAAAAGAAGCTGGTGCAGTTGTAAAAGGAATGGTTGCCATTTTTTCTTATGGTTTTGAGGTTGCTGATAAAAATTTTAAAGAGAAAAATGTACATTTATCTACTTTAAGTAATTACGAAAACTTATTAGAACAAGCATTAGACAGTAATTACATTTCTGATAAAGAACTAATTACATTACACGAATGGAGAAAAAACCCAAATGAGTGGAACCAATAAAATAAGAAAGATGAATATTGACGGAAATACAGTAATTGTAGAAAAATCGGCAGAAGAGGTTTTTAATTTTTTTAGCAAATTAGAGAATTTTAAAGAAATTATGCCAGAAAACATTAATAAATTTGAGGTCGATGGCGAATCTTTTATTTTTGGGTTGCCTGGAATGCCAGAAATTAGATTGGTACTGAAAGAAAAAACACCATATTCTAATATTACTTTAGGTGCCGCAAGTAGTAAATTGCCTTTTACTTTAGCAGCAGATATGCAAGAAATTGCAAAAAACAAAACTGAAGTAAAACTTACGTTTGAAGGAGATTTTAACCCTATGATGGCAATGATGATTAAAAAACCATTAACGAAGTTTGTAGATACATTATCGGAAAATATTGGTAAACTTTAAGCAAAAGACACTTCTTTAATTCCGAATTCTCTAATGGTTTCGTCTTCCAACTTAATTTGAAGCAAACCATCCTTAGAAATTCCAGAAATAAACCCCATAAATAAAACACCTTTACTATCTTTATACATAGCTGGGGTGTTTTTTTTATGCAACACTTTTAAATATTCTCCTTCGAGTTGTTCGAACTGTTTATTCTCTAATTGATTAATTCTTTCTTTTAATTTAGATACAATCACTTTTAACAACGCATCTAAATCGTAGTTTTTTTGAGTTAATAATTTTAAAGAACTTACTTTATATATTGCCTCAGAAAAATTAGTTTGGTTCACATTTAAACCAATTCCTACTACAGAATGTCTAATTTTATCTTTTTGAATGCTATTTTCTACTAAAATTCCACATATTTTTTTATTTCCTGACAGAATGTCGTTTGGCCATTTTATAGAAATCTGTAAATTTGTTGCTTCTTTTACAGCTCCATAAACAGCCAAAGAAACTGCAAAAAGTAAGTTTTTTTTATGTTGAATTTTAAAGTTTTTAAAAGAAATATACACACTAAAAGTAAGGTTCTTAAAGGGTTCAGACAACCAAACACTATCTTGCTGCCCTCTACCATTTACTTGGCTTTCTGCAACAACCACTGTGAAATTTTCGACCACAGAATCTGTAACCATTTCCTTCAAAAAAGAATTGGTAGAATCAATGGCATTAAGTTTGATTATTTTCAACTGTTAAATAATGTGTAAACTAGTTCAATATTACACAAAATACTCGCAAAAAAATAATAACTTTGCGATAAATTAGAGAAAAAATTAATGACTAAAAAACATGTAAGCACAGACGATTTAATCGCTGTAATCATTCAAGGTATTGAAGACGTTAAAGGAGAAAATATTCAATTACTAGACTTACGAGAAATAGAAAATACTGTTTGCGATTATTTTATAATCTGCTCAGGAAATTCTAATACACAAGTAAACGCAATTTCTGGTTCCGTACAAAAAGTAGTAAGCAAACAACTTAAAGACAAGCCTTGGCATATAGAAGGGCAAGGAAATTCCGAATGGATTTTAATGGATTATGTAAATGTTGTGGTGCATGTTTTCCAAAAACATATACGAGAATTTTACGACATAGAAAGCCTTTGGGGTGATGCTAAAATTACCGAGATTAAACCAGCCTAAACAATATTCAAAAAAAATATTATTAATTAAAGATGAAAGATTCTAATAAAGATAACAATACTAACAACAATACGCCTAAATTTAAATTTAACATGTATTGGATTTATGGCGGAATATTTCTACTGTTAATTGGTTTTCAATTTTTTAGTAGTGGAGATTTAGCTACTAAAAGCATTTCAAAAAACGAATTTAACGAAGTTCTAAAAGAAAACGATATCTCTAAAATTGTTGTAGTAAATAAAAACATCGCACATATTTACATAAAAAAAGAAGCTTTAAAGAAACCTAAATATCAAAAATTGGTAAACTCTGCTTTTTATAGAGATGGAGCTTCTTTGTACGAATACAATTTTGGTGATTTACAAAATTTCGAAAATCATTTAGAAGAAGTTAAAAAAGAACAAGGTTTAGATTACGATTTAAAAAACGAAAGCAGAACAAGTATGTTCGATACACTCATTGGTTTTTTACCGTTTATTATTCTTATTGCTGTTTGGTTATTTTTTATGCGAAGAATGTCTGGTGGAGCCGCAGGTTCTGGTGGTGGAGGACAAATTTTTAACATCGGAAAATCGAAAGCAAAATTATTCGATAAAGATACCAAAGTTAAAACCACATTCGAAAACGTTGCTGGCTTAGAAGGTGCAAAAGAAGAAGTGCAAGAAATTGTAGACTTCTTAAAAAACCCAGAAAGATATACTTCTTTAGGAGGTAAAATTCCAAAAGGAGCGTTATTAGTAGGACCTCCAGGAACAGGTAAAACCTTATTAGCAAAAGCAGTTGCAGGTGAAGCTGGTGTTCCTTTTTTCTCTTTATCAGGATCAGATTTTGTAGAAATGTTTGTAGGTGTTGGTGCTTCTAGAGTTAGAGATTTATTTAAACAAGCGGCTCAAAAATCGCCTTCCATTATTTTTATTGATGAGATTGACGCCATTGGACGTGCTCGTGGAAAAAATAGTATGACTGGTGGTAATGACGAACGCGAAAACACGCTGAATCAATTATTAACAGAAATGGACGGTTTTGGAACCGATACAAATGTAATTGTAATTGCAGCTACCAATAGAGCAGATGTTTTAGACAGTGCTTTAATGCGTGCAGGACGTTTTGATAGACAAATTTATGTAGATCTTCCAAACATTAACGAACGTAAAGAAATTTTCGAAGTGCACATTAAGCCTTTAAAATTGGCAGATGATGTAAATGTAGAGTTTTTAGCACAACAAACTCCAGGATTTTCTGGTGCAGATATTGCAAACATGTGTAATGAGTCTGCTTTAATTGCAGCGAGAAATGGAAAGAAGGCAATTCATCATCAAGATTTTTTAGATGCTGTAGATAGAATTGTTGGTGGTTTAGAAAAGAAAAATAAAGTAATTACACCAAAAGAGAAGAAAGTAATTGCGTATCACGAAGCTGGTCATGCAACTGTAAGTTGGATGCTAGAACACGCTGCTCCTTTGGTAAAAGTTACCATTGTTCCAAGAGGCCAGTCTTTAGGTGCAGCTTGGTATTTACCAGCAGAAAGAATGATTGTTCAAACAGAACAAATGCTAGACGAAATGTGTGCTACTTTAGGTGGTAGAGCCGCAGAAAAAATTATTTTTAATAAAATTTCTACAGGAGCTTTAAGTGATTTAGAAAAAGTAACCAAACAAGCAAGAGCCATGGTTACTGTATATGGTTTAAATGACGAAGTTGGTAATATTACCTATTACGATTCTTCTGGAAACGATGCATTTGTAAAACCTTATAGCGATGATACTGCAAAAAAAATAGATGCAGAAATATCTAAGATGATCGAAGCCCAATATATAAGAGCAATCGAATTATTAACTAAGAATAAAGAAAAATTAACGACATTAGCAGAATTACTTTTAGAAAAAGAAGTAATTTTTAAAGACGATTTATTAAAAATATTCGGAAAAAGACCCTTCGAAGCATTAGACGTAGAAGTAAAAATTGAAGAAAAAGTTAAAGAAGAAGCAACTACTCCTCCAGTAGATAAAACTTTAGAGTAATTAAAACTCTTTAATTTAAAGAATGAATTTTTTAAAGAAACTATTAAACATTCCTGTAAAAGAGGATAAAGAGATTCAAAAACAAGAGGTCGATTTATCTTTAGATGACCTTTTTGTGCATAATTTTATAGAAAAAGGTGGTAAATTTCTTTACTGCCTAAAAAAAGAAGAAATTTCTGAAAGTTTAGAAAAAGTTTTATTAGAAAATAACTGGAATGAATTGTTACTTTTAGACAACACTGCTAGCAGTCTTATAAAAAATAAAACTGTAAATACCATCTCTAAGTTTAATAATACTACACCTGTTTTTACAACTTGCGAGCATTTAATTGCAGATAATGGAGACATTCTTTTTTCTTCCAATCAGCTAAAAAGCACCAAATTATCTGAACTCTCAAAAAACTTTATCGTGTACGCTACAACTAGCCAACTAGTTAAAGATACTGGCCAAGGTTTAACTGGTATTAAAACAAACAGTAAAGACTCATTACCAACCAATATATCTTCCATAAAAAATTATAATATTAATAATAATGATGATAATTTTTTAAACTATGGTAACAGTAACTCAAAAAACTTATATTTGCTCTTATTAGAAGATTTATAATATGCGCAACCTTTTAAGAAGGAGTCTTTCTGGAATTATTTACGTTTTAATATTTGTAGCTGCAATTCTTTTTTCAAAAGAATCTTATATTACACTTATATCTATATTTGGGGTTTTGTGTATTTGGGAATTTTCTAAAATGATTAAAAATAAAAATGTAATTCCTTATATTTTTTTCGGACTTACACTTTTTTTGATGCTTAAAAGACCTTTTAGTTATGCTATTACAGGAATTTTAATCATAAATATTTTATCTTCTATCTATTTAATTTATCAACTATTCGCAAAAAAGGAAATTACTTTTGCGAACGATAGATCTAAATTAGGTTTTACCATTAGATATCCTATATTTTCTATCTGCTTTTTAGTTTTACTCCCATTTTATAACCAAAGTTATTCTCCTTATTTAATGATTTCGATACTCGTTCTTATTTGGGTGAATGATAGTTTTGCTTTTTTGGTAGGAAAAAATGTAGGTCGCAGAAAACTATTTGTATCGGTTTCTCCCAAAAAAACACAAGAAGGTTTTATTGGAGGTCTTGTTTTCTCTATGATTACAGCCTATGTAATAAGCCGAATTAATACCGATTTTACATTTTTAAACTGGTTGATAATCGCAATAATTGTATCTATAATTGGTACTATTGGCGATTTAATAGAATCGAAATTAAAAAGACAAGCCAATATAAAAGACAGTGGAAATATTATGCCTGGTCATGGAGGAATTTTAGACAGGCTAGATAGTTTGTTGTTTGCTGCTCCGTTTGTATATTTGTATATTAATTATATAATTTAACTTATGATTCGTTTCCATAAAGAAGGTTACAAAATAATTGTTATTGCTTTTATTATTGCCATTACTGGTATTTTAATGGCAGAAAAGTTACTAGAAACAAATTGGATTATTAAATCCATTCAGGTTTTTATCATTTTCTTTTTGGTGGTAATTCTTCAATTTTTTAGAAATCCAAAAAGACTTACCAATTTAGATGAAGCCACTATTGTAGCTCCTGTAGATGGAAAAGTAGTGGTAATTGAAGAAGTAGAAGAACCAGAATATTTTAAAGATAAAAGATTACAAGTTTCTATTTTTATGTCTCCAATTAATGTGCACGTAACAAGGTATGCTATGAGTGGAGTTGTAAAATATAGCAAATATCATCCAGGAAAATACTTGGTTGCTTGGCACCCAAAAGCATCTACAGAAAACGAAAGAACAACAATCGTATTAGAGAATGCTACTTTTGGAGAAATTTTATATAGACAAATTGCAGGTGCTTTGGCAAAAAGAATTGTAAATTATGCCAAAGAAGGTGAAGAAATTGTACAAGGTACAGATGCTGGGTTTATAAAATTTGGTTCTAGAGTAGATTTATTTTTACCAATAGGAACCACATTAAATGTAAAACTCGGAGACAAAGTAAAAGGTGGAACACAAGTGATTGCCCAGAAATAAATGAATACCAATTTAGACATCGAATTTTCTGAAGCATTTGACAAAATGTCTCAATTAAAAGAAGCACTTGCTCCAGATATTATGCTAAAATTTTATGCCTATTACAAACAAGCGAATTACGGAAGCACTTTTACATTTAATAACGAACTTGATGTTAGAAATGCCTTTAAAGCAAATGCCTGGATGCAATTAAAAGACATGTCTCCAGACCAAGCAAAACAAGAATATATAAATTTAGCAAACTCAATTCTTAATAGAAAAAAATAAAACTCATGAAAAATACAGCTTACATTATTTTAATATTTGTACTTTCTTTAAACTTTACAGCTTGTAAATCAGAAAAGAAAACCAACACAAAAGAAACATCAACAGCTAAAAAAAGCTCTGCAGTATTCTCTCTAAAAGAGGCTACAAACGAGGTTAACTTTACTGCCTATAAAACTTCAGAAAAAGTACCTGTTACAGGACAGTTTAAAACTGTAAATATTACTTCTGGTGGTCTAGGAAACACGATTAAAGAAGCGATAAACAATACAGAATTTTCAATTCCTGTAAGTAGTATTTTTACAAAAGATTCTAGTAGAGATTACAAAATTAAAAAATTCTTTTTTGGTGTAATGGATCAAACAAAATTATTGTCTGGTAAATTAGTTATTGAAAATGATTCTATTGGATATGCAAACATAAAAATGAACGGAGTTACAGAAAAGGTTCCTTTTACATATACAATTACAAACAAGACATTTGCAATGAAAGCAAATATGGATGTTACCAATTGGAATGCGACAAAGGCTCTTGCTTCTTTAAATAAAATTTGCGAAGCTTTACACACAGGTTCGGATGGAGTATCTAAAACTTGGAGCGATGTTGCATTAAATATTACATCAGAATTTTAAACTTTTATCCTAATCATATACAAAGGCTGTCTTAATGGATAGCCTTTTTTTGCTACAAACTTTCCAACGCACTTTTAAGTTTTGGGTGGGTAAAAACAAAACCTTCTTTGTTTACTTTTTCTGAAGACAACCTACTTCCCTCTAAAAGAATAATTGCCAATTCTCCGAAAAATAATTTCAATAAAAAACTAGGTACTGCAATTGGTAAATAAGGTCGTTTAATAGATTTTGCCAAAATTTTCGAAAATGTTTTACTAGTATGAAATTCTGGAGCAACTGCATTAAAAGTTCCAAAGAAATCTTCTTCAACAGCTTTTATATATAAGTTACATAAGTCGTTAATATAAATCCAAGACATATACTGTTCTCCAGAGCCTAATGGAGAAATAATAGGTGTTTTCATTCTATCTAATGCTCCACCTTTATCTGAAAGTACAACTCCAGTTCTAAGGACAGTTACAGGGATATTTAATTCTTTAAATTGGTTTGCAGCATCTTCCCACTTCTTACACACTTCTCCTAGAAAATCATCTCCAACAGCATCTGTTTCTTTAAAAATTTTATCGGTAGTTTTGGCTCCATAATAATTGCTTCCAGATGCAGATATAAAACCTTTTAAAGGAATTTCTAATTCCTTCACTTTATTAAAAATTAGATTTGCTGTATCTACTCTACTATCTATAATTATTTTTTTTCTTTCGTCTGTCCAACGCTTATCTGCAATTCCTGCTCCTGCTAAATGGATGATATAGTCGATGTTATCCAACGCTTTTTCATCTATATAATTTTTAGAAATGTTCCATTTAAACTCATTTTTATTTTCGGGACTTCTACTTAATATACGAACTGTATGTTTTTTTTCTATGAATAGTTCTGTGAGTTTAGACCCCACCAAACCTGTACCTCCTGTAATTAAAATTTTCGCCATGGGTAAAGATAAAAAAACCGCAATCGAAAAGATTGCGGTTCCAATAAAAAATCTTTATGAGATTATTTTATTTCTTTAAGTGCATTTGTAATTAACGTTTTTAAATGCGCTTTGTGTGCTCTTGTTGCTATATTACCTTTATTGTTGCTAACCCAAGACTTAATGGTATTTAGGTTATAAATAGCCATAGATCTTGCAGCTACACTATATCTACTACTTGTTCTACCAGAAATCATACTTATTAAACCTTTTGTGTATGCTGCTTGTAAATTCTGACGGAAAGAATTTACGTTTCTATAAATATCTGGTTTAAAGATGGTATTGTTTAAGTCTGTCATAAAAGTAGCTAACTTATATTTATTCCCATACAATTCTGAATTTGAAATTCTTTGCAATGTACGTGGGTGCATAATGTGTGCTAAAACTTTGGTTTGATAGCTTAAAATTTGTTCATGAATTTTAGGGTCTTCTGTTCCAATAAAGAAATTGTAACCTCTTCTTTGTTTTGCTAAATAGTTATATAAATCTTTAGGCGCCGTAAATGCATCTGGGGCAAAAACATATTTTTTTAATGCGTCCATTGCTCTTTTTTGATCTTTTAAACTTACAGGTGTATAAGGTTGCGTTCCACCTACTTGACCTGGTGCTGCTCTATCTACATAAACACCTCCAATAAATCTTGAAATTACGCTAGCTGCAGTTGCAGATTGTCCGCTTAAAATATAATATGCTTGTCTTAATTGCATATAAGACTCTCCAGTATTTCCAAAACGTGTTTTTATCTCTTTCATCATTTTATTTACCAACTTAATTCTATCTACAGAGTATCTTATTGGATCGCTAGATAAATCTCCAATCATAACTCTTGGATCAATTGCTTTTCCTGGAGCACGCATATCATCTGCATCATTTCCAAAAATTAATTCTGGTTTTGTAGATGCTTGTAATAACTTATCTCTTTCTGCTTTCGTTTTAAAAGGTGTATAACCAAATTGAATTGCCCAAATATCATAAGGTCCAACAGCCATATCGTAATATTGCCCTTGCTTGGTTCTATCTGTAGTTAAATTAATTCCAGCATAATCCATTACAGAACCCGTTAATGCTTTTCCTTTAATAAAGTTAGCATCTGCTAATTGTTCTGGAGAAAATAACTGACTCGCTTTCATATTATGATTCAGCCCTAAAGTATGCCCAACTTCGTGCATAATTAAAGATTTCATTCCTTCTTTTTTCATGCCTTCCATTTCTAAATCAGAAGCTCCAGCTGCAGAAAGTACAGTTTGCCCAAACAAAGTATTTTCGTGCATTAAATGCCCCATAGAACAATATAAATGGTTCTCTTTATTTTTAAAGAATTTCGCCTTTTCTTCCTCTTCAGTTAAGATATTTAAACTTAAAGCACTTGCATTATCAAAAATTCTATCGTAATAAACTCTATTTGTAAAATGTACAAATTCTAACATAATATCGGCACCTAAAATTTCCCCTGTTTTTGGGTTTACAAAACTTGGTCCATAACCACCAAAAGGAGGTTTTGGAGAAGACGTCCAACGTAAAACATTGTATCTTACATCTCCAGCATCCCATTTTGCGGTATCTGGTTGTACTTTTACAACCATTGCATTGCTAAATCCTGCTTTTTCAAAAGCTGTATTCCATGCCAAAACACCTTCTTTTATAGTTTCTCTAAATTCTACAGGTGTTGTATTTTCTATCCACCAGGTTATTGGTTTTACAGGATCAGATATTGTTGCGTTAGGGTTTTTCTTTACCAACTTCCATCTATGGATAAAATCTCTATAATTTACAACGTCTGTAGATGTCATATTATTCGTTTCCGTTAAGAAATAACCAACTCTAGGATCATCTAACCTTGGTTTATAATCTTTTTCTGGCATGTTCATAAACGTATGAAAAACCTTTATAGAAACGTTTCTTCCATCTGTAATAGCTGGACCTCCACCATTAAAAGCAGAAGGATTACTATACACATATTCTGTTTTAACATTTGTATTTTCTGGATAATTTTTAATTTCTTCAATTTTAGATTTACTTTTATCGAATCTACCTAAACTAAAAGAAAGAGGAGACTGTCCTGGGAATCTTGGGTTTTTAACTCTTGTAAATGTTTCCGACAAGAATAAACCATCTGCATCAATTAAAAACTCTCCAGTTTTTTCGTCTTCTGCCAAAATTTTTCCTGCTGCTACAACTGCATCACTAATATTTGCTTTAGACGATTTAGAAATTGCATTCTTTTTATCAAAATAAAAAGCAGTGTTTGGTACCACAAATTCTAAACGATTAAAATATTTTTTTAAATTGAATACACTTGATCCTTTGTAAGACCCTCTAAATTGACCAGCCTCTGTTACTCCATCTGCAATTTGAGAGAAGTAAATAAAGTCTTTATCTAATTGATCTTTTTTAACTAATAATTTTGTTGAACCAGTAATCGTATCTTGGAAAATAGTAAATAAACCTTCTATTTTCTTACTGCTCTTTGTAAGGTCTTTAATAGATTTCCCTTTCTTTTTTGGCGCTTTTTTCTTAGCTGCCATTTCTGCTTTTGCGTCTTCTTTTTTCTTCTTTTTCCAAAATTGAGCATTGGAATCTTGAACTCCTGCAACTGCCAACGTTAAGAACAAAGAACAAATTATTTTAAATGATCTTGTAGTGTTTGTTTTCATGTAATTACTGTATTGATTAAAAAACCGTTAAATTAAATTATATATAATTATTGATTGTTAATATTATGATAAAATAAGTTTTACAATTAAAAGACGCTCTTTTTTTGAATTAGTTACATTTTAAAATATTTTTTTCGAAATAAATTATAAACACATCCAATACTTAAATCTATTAAAGCTATGTTAATCTTTTTTTATGCATTTAATAAAGCCGTATTTTTATAGTGATGAAAAATAAAAAAAACAGAAAAGGATTTGTCTTTAAAACGTATGAAGCAGAGAGTCAATCTCCGTTTGAAATGCTTTTTGAAATTTTTAAAGAACTTATAACACATACTTCTGGCGATTTTGATGAAGCCATAGACTGGTTGCGTTCTTTGGATAAGGAATATAAACTAACGGATGAAAATTATACCATTGACGATTTTATTGAAGATTTAAAAAAGAAAGGCTACATTAAAGAAGAGGTAAAAGGTGATGGAACTGGAGGTACAAAAATCACCCCAAAAACGGAGCGTGCCATTCGCCAACAAGCGTTAAACCATATTTTTGGAAAGATAAAAAGAAGTGGCGCAGGAAGTCATAAAAGTAAATCTCCAGGAATTGGCGACGAACACATAGGCGATTTTAGAGCCTACCAATTTGGAGATGATTTAAACAAAGTTTCTATTACAGAAAGTATTAAAAATGCGCAAATTAATAACGGAATTGACAGTTTTAATTTAACAGAAAGCGATTTGGTTGTAGAAGAAACACTTCATAAAAGTCAAATGAGCACCGTTTTAATGATAGACATTAGTCATTCTATGATTTTATATGGTGAAGATAGAATTACACCTGCCAAAAAAGTGGCAATGGCTTTGGCCGAATTAATTACCACTCGTTACCCTAAAGACACGTTAGATATTATTGTTTTTGGAAACGATGCTTGGTCCATTAAAATTAAAGATTTGCCCTATTTGCAAGTTGGACCTTATCACACAAATACAGTTGCTGGTTTAAATTTAGCGATGGATTTATTGCGCAGAAAACGAAATACCAACAAACAAATTTTTATGATTACAGATGGAAAACCAAGTTGTTTACGTTTGCCTGATGGACAATATTATAAAAACAGTAATGGTTTAGATACGCATATTGTAAACAAATGCTATGCAATGGCGCAACAAGCCAGAAAGTTGCACATTCCAATTACCACTTTTATGATTGCACAAGATCCATATTTAATGCAATTTGTAAGAGCTTTTACACAAGCAAACCAAGGAAAAGCATTTTACACTGGCTTAAAAGGTTTGGGAGAAATGATTTTTGAAGATTATGAAACGAATAGAAAGAAAAAAATAAGATAAACCCCATACAACCTTCCCTAAGGGAAGGCTTTTAGCAGGTTTGAGGAAAAAAGAAAAATAAAAATATTAATTAACATAGAGATAAACACAACATGTTTCTTTTCTAGAGCTTGTACTGAGCGCAGACGAAATAGAAAGGATTAAGGATAGAAATATGAATTTAGAAAATATAAAAACATTAGGAGAATTAAAAAAATCAGGTTACAAATCGAAATCCATTAAAGACGAATTACGAGAAAATCTCATTAGTAAAATAATGAGTAAAGAAACCGTTTTTAAAGGAGTTCATGGTTATGAAAATACTGTAATTCCGGAATTGGAACGTGCCATTTTAAGTAAGCACAATATTAACTTATTAGGTTTAAGAGGACAAGCAAAAACGCGCTTGGCAAGATTAATGGTCGATTTATTGGATGAATATATTCCTGTTGTGAAAGGCTCCGAAATTAATGACGATCCATTGAATCCGATTTCGAGATTTGCCATTGAAACTATTAAAGAAAAAGGAGATGAAACTCCTATTTTTTGGTTGCATAGAAACGAACGTTTTGCAGAAAAATTAGCCACTCCAGATGTAACAGTTGCAGATATTATTGGTGATGTGGACCCTATAAAAGCCGCAAACCTAAAACTGAGCTATGCAGATGATCGAGTGATACATTATGGAATGATTCCACGCGCAAACAGATGTATTTTCGTAATTAACGAATTGCCAGATCTACAAGCAAGAATTCAGGTTGCACTTTTTAATATTTTACAAGAAGGCGATATTCAAATTAGAGGATTTAAACTGCGTTTGCCTTTAGACATGCAATTCGTATTTACTGCAAACCCAGAAGATTATACCAATAGAGGAAGTATTGTAACCCCTTTAAAAGATAGAATTGGTTCGCAAATTTTAACGCATTATCCAGTAAATATAGAAACTGCCAAAATAATTACACAACAAGAGGCAAATAAAGCGAGTTCTCAAAAAGAGTTTATAGAAGTGCCTGAATTGGCGAAAGATTTATTGGAGCAAATTGTTTTTGAGGCTAGAGAAAGCGAATATATAGATGCTAAAAGTGGTGTAAGTGCTCGCTTAAGCATTTCTGCTTTCGAGAATTTGTTGAGTACAGCAGAAAGACGCGCATTGGTTTCTGGTGACGAACAAACCATGATTCGTTTGAGTGATTTCGATGGAATTATTCCTGCCATTACAGGTAAAGTAGAATTGGTGTATGAAGGTGAACAAGAAGGCGCACATGTTGTTGCAGAAACATTAATTAAAAACGCGATTAAAACCTTATTTCCAGCTTATTTCCCTGAAATTAAAAAGTTAGAAAAACAAGATGCAGAAACTCCTTACGATAACATAATTTCTTGGTTTTTTAATGCTGCAGAAGATTTCGAATTGTTAGACGAGTATACAGAATACCAATACAAAAGTGAGTTAGACAAAATAAAACCTTTAGACGATTTTATAAAAAAACAACAGCCAAACTTAAATGAAACTGACACTTATTTTATGAAAGAATTTGTGCTGTGGGCGTTGGTTGAGTTTAAGAAATTAAGCAAACATCGTTTTACAGAAGGTACACAGTTTAAAGATCCTTATGGGAGTTTTATTAGTGGATTGTAAAAAGTAAACTTAAAATAATAAGCCCCTTCAGGTTTTAAAAAACCTGAAGGGGCTTTTCATGGAAACCTATATTTTTAATCAAGTTTAAACATTTTAATCGGCTCGTGATTTCCACGCTTTAAATTTTCGCACATAATTAAAGATTTATCGATTTTTTGCTGACTCGTTTTATAACGAATTACTCCATAAATTATACTACGTTTTTTTCCTGCAGTTAAGCTTTCGAAAATTTGGTAGGCATCGTAATCGCTTAGTAAAACGGCTTCTAATTCTTCTGGCATTTCTACTCCGTATTTAGAGGTATCTTCAAAAAGTTGCATTTGAAATTTATCTCCCAAAGACAAACCCAATTCTTTTTGTTTTTGTTTGGAAATCATCATTTTATAATCTCCAGAAATTTTGTCTTTTTTTACAGCCGCATAAAAATCGAGTTTTATATTATTAAAAATGAGTGCTACTTTTACACGACTCATTTTTTTATCAGCAAAAGGTTTAAAAATGGACTTTGGGATAAAAATATTATAAGGGTTTACATGTGTTAGTTTGAGTTTTTCTGTTTTCATTTTAAATGACGATTTCAATTTTTGAGATAATAAAAATAAGTATCTAAAATTAAAGTTGTTAATTCAAAACCAAAATATATTCGATATCTGCAGGAGATAATTTTTTATTTAATTGCTTCTTTTTAATTCCTAAAAGTGTTTTTAACTCATTAATTTCATGCAAATCAAAAACTAAAAATAAATTATGATTAAACGTTTGTACAGGTATTTTTCTTCTTTGTGTAGTACAAGCACTAAAGTCTAACCAATAATCTACATCTATTTTAGCAATATAATCTTTAAACAGGTTTAATTGGTCTTCATCAAATTGAAAAAAGACATTATTATAGATCAAATTGTAGCTTTTACAAACTTTACACATAGAAAGTTCTCCGTTTTTAACTCTCGATATTACTTTTGTTTTATTACACATAAGTTAATTTTTTAGTAGCAATCTGTTTTAATAAGTCCTTTTTCTTTTAAGATTTCAATACTTGAATTCAGTTTTTCTTTGACTATTTTATCAATTGCTTCTTCTACTCCTTTTTGCATTTTTAAAGACCCACAAATTAAAATACAGCCTTCATTTTGTAATGTTTTTATAATCAATTCTGGTTTATCTTCGACAAGGTTTTGAACATACATTTTAACTTTATGCTCCTGTGAATATCCAATGGTAAAAGAAGTTAGTTTTTTGTTTTCTAAAGCTTTAACAATAAATTTATGATAAACTTCAAAAGAATGCTTGGTTTTTCCACCCCAAAATAAATGAATTTTTGTTTTCTTGCTTTCTTGAATCATCCCTAAAAAAGGAGCAATTCCTGTTCCGTTTGCAATTAAAATAACCTCTTTTACTTTCTTTGGAAAATGAAAATGGTGGTTTTGTTGAATTGTGCCGTTTACAAAATCGCCTTTTTGGAGCTGCTCTAAATAGTTAGAACAAACTCCGAATTCGTGTTTTTTGACACTCAACAAAATGTTCTTGTCCATTTTTGCAATAGAATACAACCTGCTTCTATGTTCATTTTTTGGAGTAATGGCAATGACATCTCCTGAAACAAATTTTAGTTTGTTTTTAGGCTGTAGAGAAATTAAAAAAGTATCGTCTTTATTAATATTCGTTTTTTCTAAAACATTAAATTCTACTTCTTTTTTTGAGGATTCTGACAGTTCTGCCTCCTCAATTTCTAAGGAGCAATGGGTAAGGTTTTCAAATTCATTTACCCATTTTTTAAAAACGTTTATGTCTTGATTATCAATTTTTAATAAAGGCAATTCAGGAATAAATTTTGGGTGAATTTGTAAAGATGCATGCACTAAAATAGCAAACTTGCAAAATGCTGGATATTCTTTAGATCCAAAACCTACAACAGTATATTTTAACAAATGATGCTGTTGAACAGTATCTATTAATTTGATAAATTTATTTGCATTTGCTGGAGCATCTCCATCTCCATAAGTTGCCGTAAAAATAATGATGTTTTTTGCGTTCTTATAGGTTTTATAACTATTTAGAGCTGCAAGAAAAACAGTCTTCTCAGCATTTATTAGTGCGTTTTTAAAAGCATTTGCAAAACGAAAAGTGCTGCCTGTTTCTGACCCCACCAAAATGATATATTCTGCTGCTGTTTCATGGGTTTTGTTTTTTATCGCTACTGTTTTTTTTCTCCTATTTGATGTCATCGAAAATCCTGAAAAGACAAAAAATAAAATGGCAAAGCAAGCCAACACTAAAATTATTGACCAAAGAATAGATCCTTTTCCTGTATGTAAAAGCAAACTATAGTAAGAACCTAAAGTAACGAAACCTATTTTTTTCTCACTAACAATTGTGCCATTATATTGATGAATTGCCAATTCTTTATTTCGAAGTTTTACAAAAAAGTAATCTTCTTTGTCTGTAGAAAAAGGAAATTCAATCTTTTTTAGTTCATTTAAATTTATGGTTTCAAAAATTATAAAATCAGTTACTTTTAAGTTTTTAGTTACTGCTTTTTGTGCTGTTTTTTGATGATAATTAGTATCTTTTGGCAACAAAGAAAACTTTTCTAAAGACAAATAAACTCCTGTTAAAGTGATGATTATAATTGGAATTAAAGCATATCTCCCAATGATTATATGATAGTATTGATTACCATTTTCTTTGACAATTGTAGAGAAAAATTTACGAATCCCTCCTTGTCTTTTGGCGATTAAAATAACCCCTGTCACCCCAATTAAAAAGAGCAAAAAAGATACAAAACCAATTAAAAAACGTCCTGTAGATTTTAAAAATAAAGAACGATGCAAATTGGTTGCAAACTCAAAAATGGGTTCTTTTTGAATGATTTCGCCGATTTTTAAACCCGTTTTAGGATTTATATAAAACGTCTCACTTTTGCCTTCTTTTGTAATTACAGAAGTCGAAACAAAATTGTTTTCGTCAACTGCTATGTCGATAATTTCATCATACTGTTTTTGTAGAGTAGCGATGGTTTCGGATATTGATAGGGTGCTAATATCTACAACTTCATAGGGTTTTAGCTGGTCTGAGATAGGCTCGAAAGCCAAGATAACCCCTGTAACGGAAGCTATTATAATAAATAAAGCAGAAGATATAGCCAGAGTCAAATGGCTATATCTCCATATAGAAATTGTCATTTAGTTTGGTGTCTTATCTTTTTACTGAGGCATCATTCTTACATAACGAATAAATCCTTTTCCTTCGATTTTTGATGTTAAATTCTCTGAGGTCAATTCAAACTCAACATCATCTTTATAATATTCTTGGTCTTCCACAGCAGTTTCAAAGCGGATCTTGTAGCCTTGGTCTATCTTATCATCGGGTATTTCAAGAACGCTAATCGCTCTATTTCCGCCACTAATAGTTGCTCCAGTTATGGCATCAATATCTGCACGCACTTTTCCTTGAAATTTCCACCATTGTGTAATATCCGAATACCATTCTTCGTCGTCTCCTTGCACATACAAAGTTTTTTCGTAGTCGCCTTTTGGGTTTAATAAAGATATGACAACATAAGCACCTTCACCTGTATAATTTTTCAATTGAATCATACATTTATATGTAGTAGTAGAAGTTGTAAATGCCATTACACCCAAGGATAGGGTTAAGAGGGTTATTATTTTTTTTTTCATTATTTAAGGTTTTAAAAAATTAATATCTGTATTTTTTAATGCTTCGTTTTCTTTTGCTAAGTCGTACAAAGTTTCATCAAAATCTGTTTTTACAGTTTTGTTTGCACCTTCTGTAATTAAGTATTTGATAATTTTATCGTTTTTAGCTGTCATAACTGCTTGTTGTAATGCCGTTAATCCATTTTTATTTTTAACATTAATGTTAATAGGGTACTGTTTGATAAAATCTAACATTGGGATACTTTGTTTTTTAACGGCCAAATGATACAAGGTATTTCCATCTTTTTGAGGTGTATTAATAACTAATCCTTTTGCTTTTAAAAGTGTTAGTTTTTTCTGAAAATCTTTTAAATTTTTCGAATGGAATGTTTTAAAAAGATAATAGGATAAATTGTTTCCGTTTTTATCTATTATTGAAGTTTTTGCCCCTTTTTCTAAGAGAAATTGTACCACTTCTGGTTTGTTTCTAATAGATTTTGTAAGTGCAGACTCTCCATTTTTATTAGAAACATTAATATTTTTAGTCTTCGAGGCTAGGAGTTTTATGACTTCGAAAGAATTTCTTCCTGCAGCATTTATTAAAGGTGTATTTCCGTATTTGTCTTGCTGGTTTACATTTACCCCTTTATCAATAAAATAGTTATAAACCGCTAAATCTTTATTGTTATAAGATATGTTATGAAGGGGCGTTATTCCATCTTTATTGCTAACGTTGGGGTTAATGCCCAAACCTTCTAAGTATTTAATAAAACTCAATGGATTGTAACCACCACGCGAACCTATAGTTGCCGCCAAAATAGCGTTGTCGCCATTTGAGCTCTCGTCTTTATAGGGCAATCCTTTTTTTATCAATAACTCTAACATGGTTTTGTTGCCTTTATACGCGGTGTAGTTAAAAGCTCCATTTCCATAATGGTCTGTGCTATTGAGGTCTAGTCCTTTACGTACAAAATAATCTACGACTTTAAAGTCTTTTAAATGCCCAATCAACAGCAATAAGGCATTTGCCCCTTTTTCATCTACATCACTTTTAATATCAATACCATTTTTTATAAACAAATCATAAATTCTCGTATCGGTTTGTCCTGCAACAGCAGCAAAAGTTAAGGGGGAGAAATGATGCGAGTCCTTTACATCTAACCGAGCATTATGGTTTAGGAGATGTTTTATCAACTCAATATTTCCTTTGTAAGCAGCCCAAAAGATATAGGTTCTTTTGTCGTGCGTTAGTTTATTTACATCGTTCCCTTTTTTGGTAAGTAAATGTTTTATTACAGTATTGGGTGCCTTTTCTAAAATAGCATATACAACCGCATCAAATCCATTTGAATTTAATGCAGTAGCACTATTTCCTTCATTTATTTTTTGTTCAACTTTATCAATTGTTGGGTTTGATTTCCAAAAATCTCTACCCAAAAATACATTTTTTGTTTGTGCTTGTATAAATGTTGCAAGCAAAACAAATATTATTATAAATATTGGTTTTTTCATTTTTTTTTAATTTAGAATTTATAACGTAAAGTAGTGCCAAAACTAGCGGGTGTAATCCTATTTAAGTATACTGTACGATAGGCATTATAACCTAATTCGTTAAAAATATTGTTACCAAAAACATCTAAACTTAATTGCTCATTAAACTTATATGATGCCTGTAGGTTTACGGTAGTGTATGCCTTTAAATTAAATGGTTTTACTCCAGGAACCACACCTGTATGTGTGTAATTTCTAGACCAAATATTATGCGGACGCTCTCCTAAATAATAAACTCCGGTTCCTAATGATAGTTTTTTAAATGCATATCTTAACCATAAATTGGCGGTGTGTTTAGGAGTATTTAAGGGACTAGAATTTAAATAATAAGAAGCGTGATTTTTATATTTGGCATCTAAATAGGAATACCCTGCAATAACTTCTAATTTAGAAAGAACACGACCAATTAACTCTAACTCGACCCCTTTTCTTGTATCTTCTCCTCCTTTTAAATAGTAGCCTAAAAATGTTCCATCGTTTTGTAAAGCTTTTAGGTTTAAATTCTTACTTGAGGTAGAAAAATAGGTTACATTAAAGCGTAATGCATTGTTTAACCAAGTAGATTTAATTCCTGTTTCGTATTGATTCCATGTTTCTGTTCCTAATTCGTTTCCATTAATATCAGTATAAAAAGAAGTTCTTGGGTTAGAACTACTTGCGTAAGAACCAAATACAATAATATTTTCTATTGGTTTTATGTTAAAACCTACTAGCGGATTAAAAGCATCATCTCGTTTAGAACCCGCCAAACTTCTACCAATAAAGTTTCCTTTTGTTCTTTCTAAAGAAGTATAACGTATTCCTAAAAACACATCAGCCCAATCTGTTAAGGTAATTTTATCTTGTATTGTAAATCCATACGATTTTGTTTTAGAACCAGAAGCTCTTGCTGGGTTTGGGGCTACACTAACTCCAGAAGGTAAAACATTAGGTATAGATTTTGAAAGATCAATAACGTCTACATAAGGTTTCGTAGCGTCTGCATAGGTTGTTTTGTAGGCAGTGTTATCAAATTCTGAAGTTCTATAATCTACACCTATTTGAAACGTGTGTTTTAAAGAACCTGTTTCTACATCTTTACCAACTAAATCTATTTGTAAAACGCTGTTTTTATCACTTCTACCAGATGCATTGTATTCTCTATATCGCTGTGTATTCAATAATACTGGGAGTTTGTTTCTTGAACTTCCTTGAAAAGCATAAGACTTTTCTGCATAGGTTTGTAAATTAGACGCAAACAAACCTGCTTTGACACTTAATTTGTCATTAATTTCTCTATCAAAACGAATAGCATAGGTGGTGTTTACAGAGTTGCTTCTGTCGGAAGCAAATCCCATAAATTTATTGTCGGATAATTTAAGGATGTTATTCACATCGTAACCTCCTAGATTAATCGTTCCTTGATCTGGCGTTCTACTATCATCCATATAATCCATTTCTAAAATGATATTGGTTTTATCATTTGGCTTCCAAGCAAAAGACGGATTAATATAGAAACGCTCTGAACTTACGCTTGTTCTATAACTATTTGCTCTATCATAAGACCCAGCAATTCTAAAAGCAACGGTTTCCTTGGCATCTAAAGGTCCATAAAAATCGAATGTTGGGCGTATTTGTCCGAAACTTCCTGTTCTAAAACTTACTTCGCCTCCATTATAAAATTTAGGTGTTTTTGTGACCACATTAATTACGCCACCAGCAGAACCTAAATCGCCACCCAAACCTTGACTAATAGAAGAAACACCTTTTAATACCTGAACATTATCTACACCAGCCATGTCTGTTATTACACCAACGCCTCTAAAATCTGAATTGATGCGAACACCGTTTTTTAATAAAGGAATTCCTCGATAACCTCTTAAAGACATACTTTCTTTAGTGTTACCATAGGTAGCAAATGTGTAAACACCAGCCACATTTTTGGTAACATCTCTAAGTGTTAAAGCATTTTGTTGGTCTATAAGTTTATGCGATAAAATTGAAATACTTTGCAGTTGCTCGTTAGGCGCTAAAGGTAAACGAGTTAAAGTTTCTAATTTTTCGGCTCTTTTATTTCTTGAACCGAAAAGCTCAATTTCATCTAGCTGTGTGTTACTTTGCAAAGTAAAAATAATGTTAGACATATTTTCTTTTACTGTAATATTTAAAAATGCTTTTTTATACCCCACACTAGAGGCAATAATTTTATAACTACCATAAGGTACTTTGTTAATTACAAATGCACCTTTCTCATTTGCAGAAGCACCTAATTTTGTATCTTTTAAATATATGTTTGCATACGGAATTACTTCATTAATTTCATTTTTTACAACTCCCTTTATTGTTACTTGCCCATAAATTGTGGTTACACAAAAACATAATAGTAATAGAGATAATAAGCTTTTCATTGTAATATATTTTATTGTTTTTTTGAGTTTATAATTGTCTTCAAAAAATAAATACTTGTAAAATGATAATTGTTTACTTGGCTTTTAAGTATCTATTTCTCTACTTTTTTTAAAATAATTTTTCTGATTTTATTTTTTTACAAAAGATTCAATAATTTTATTCATTTCTTTTTCTTCAGTAACTTTCTCAGGAAATAAATGTTTGTATAACGGTTTGTTATCCACTTTTTTTTCTAAAGTTAAATTGGTATTTCTACTAAAAATTTCATCCCATTTATTTCTAACTAATTGCCATTTATTTGCATTTGCAAGCCACCAATCTTTGGCAGTTTTACATCTACTATCCGCAACTCTTTTGTAAGTATTGTAGCCTTTTTCTTTGGCAATAATTATATCTTTTCCGTTTTCACGCAATATTTTGCTATTGTCTTGGTCGTGAACCCAACCATAATTGGTAATTTCGTGTCTATTTCCTCTTAAAGTAATATTGTAATCGCTTCTTTGGGTGTATTCTCTTCTTGGTAAAGGCGCAGTTGTTTGGTTTTCCCAATAGCTTTTTCCATCTACATGAATCCACGTTCCAGAACCTTCGTAACGTGGGCTATCATCTACTTGATATACTTTTTGCGTCCACTGTCTTTTTACATCTTTCCTGCCTTTTTGCTTAAAAGTCCAGTTATTATTTCCATTATACATGTAAAAATTTCTATTTTGATATAACCAATCTTGTCTCCAATGTTTTATAATCATTGGTTTTGCAGGATTACCAACTTGCAGTATGTGCTGAATAACAATTTTGTTGTTTTCGTCTTCAACTAAACCAGCCCATTCTAAACCTTTATCGACTTTCGTTTTTGAGGGTCTGTAAGTAGAATCTTTACTATAATTAAAAGTTTCTGCAAAATTAAATGTTACTTCAAAACAGCCACACATTTCTTTAATGGCATTTTTGTCTTTCCTTTTTTTGCTTTGAGCGTTCGCAGAAATTGCGATAATAAGAAATAAACTTCCTAAAAATAATTTTTTCATTTGTTGGCGTATTTGATTCTAAATATTTTTTTGACAAAAATATAAAATTTATTTAGACTGAATAAAAATAAAACATATATTTGTCAAAAATTATTAAGAATGTTTCTAAATAGACTTTTTTGTATTCTTTTTTTAAGTACAACTACTTTTATGTTTACTCAAGAAAAAGTGGTAAAAAAAGATTCTCTTAAAATAAATACTTTAAATGAAGTAATTGTAACTGCAACAAGAACAGTTAGGCAATTATCTTCTTTACCAATGCCAGTTACTTTAATTTCTAAAAAACAGATTCGAAAATCTGGTGCAACAAGATTAAAAGATATATTATTAGAGCAAACAGGTATTAATTTTGTAACAAACCATAGTGGCTTTACAGGAGTACAAGTGCAAGGTTTATCTGCAGAATACACTATGATTATGATTGATGGAGTTCCACTTGTAGGTAGAAGATCTGGAAACTTAGACCTAAATAGAATTAGTGTAAATAACATAAAACAAATAGAGATTGTAAAGGGACCATCTTCTTCTTTATATGGTTCTGAAGCGTTAGGTGGTGTTATAAATATTATCACAGAAAAGCCAAAAAAGAATACTTTAAAAGGTAATGTTAGCTATTTTGTAAGATCTGGTTCACAAGACGAATTAGATATAAACACCAACTTTTTATATAGAAAAGAGAAGTTTGGAGTTGTTGCTGGCATCAACTTAAATTCGAGTGATGGTTTTGATTTGACCCCAGAAACCACCTATAAAACAACAAAAGCTTACCAAAATTATACTGGAAACTTAAAACTGACGTATGATTTTTCTGATCAATTAAAATTTTTGATTTCTCAAAGATATTTTTACGAAGAACAGGCTAAAAATAACGTACAAAGTGATTGGAATTCGAATGTAGAATTACATCACCAATTAAATGATACTTGGAATATTAATTATTCTTTTTATGCAACTAAATTTAAAACGGAAAGCAAATTTAATGGAAAAGTGTCTGAATTTAAGCAAACTTTAATGCGTCCAGAAATTAGAGTAACCGCGAAGTTTAGCAACAGTTCTTTAATCAGTGGAATTGGAGTTAATCTTGATGCTTTAGACAGAACTTTTTTCGCTAAAAAGGAAACTTTTAACGCCAAATATATTTTTGCTCAATACGATTTTCATCCAACAGAAAGAATAAATACGATTGTTGGTACACGTTTCGACAGCCATAATAAATACAAATCTGCTTTAAGTCCTAAAATTTCATCTAGCTATAAAATTAACGATTGGTTAAAAGCAAAAGGTTCTGTGGGTTATGGCTTTAAAGCGCCAGATTTTAGACAACTTTTTTTCAATTTTAATAATAACGCTGGTGGTTATGTAGTTTTAGGAATAAAAACCTTGCACGAATTATATGGAAATGTACCCAGTGTACAAGCTATTTCTAAAGATTTAAAGCCAGAAAATTCGATTGGTTACAATTTTGGTTTTGAAATAAAACCAATTTCTAACTTAAAAATATCTATAAACGGATTTAGAAATGATATTAAAGATTTAATAAATACGGTTGCTTTAAAAGGAGGTTTACCAAGTTTAAATCCAGGCACTTCTGTTTTTTATTACGAAAACAGAGACCAAGTTTTTACACAAGGAATTGAGTTGGATTTGAACTATAAAATTTCAAATAATTTTAGATTTATTGGTGGTTATCAATATTTAGAAGCCAAAGACAAAGAAGACATTAGTAAAATTAAATCTGGCAATATTTTCTTTCGAAGAACCCCTTCATCTCCTTCCGAAATTTTAAAATTGTCAGATTATTTTGGCTTATCTAACCGATCTAAACATACTGTAAATGCAAAACTTTTTTATCAAAATTTAGCACACAATTTTTCTGCAAACATAAGAGCCATTTTTAGAAGTAAATACGCGCTTTTTGACACCAATAATAGTCAAGGTATTGTGGATGTTTATGATGATTTTGTTGCAGGAAATACACAAATAAATGTAGCCGTAGAAAAAACTTTTTTTAATTTAATGAATGTACAATTTGGTATAGATAATTTATTTGATGAAAAAGGTTTAATAAACAAAGAAACTTTTAAAAATAATGATGCAGTCTTATTATTAGGAAGAAATTTTTACACACGCATACGATTCAATTTGTAGAAAACACATATAATTTAAACACAAATAAAAATCAATTAAACAATTAGTCATGAGAAATTTAAAATCAATTTTAGTGCTGGCTTTTTTTGCCATAATCGCTACATCTTGTAGTAAAAATGAAGAACCAACTGTAGAACCAGTAGTTTCTAAAAAAGCAACAAACATCTATGCTCCTGCAACTTCAGATAGAAGTGTAAATCCTCCTGTAGAATCTGGAAAATTCACTAAATTTAGCTTTAAAACAGGCACAGTTGTTACAGATAATAGCTGGGATATTGCTTTTAGAGCAACTACTATTTTAGTAAATGGTGGTAAAAAAATAGGTTTAGTAGATGAACCAGAAAGAACTGGAGATGGAGCATTAGCTTTAGAAACTAGTACTTTTGGCAGCATATTAGAAGCACCAACTAACAATAACTTTAAGCAAGATGCACCTGGTGCTTATGCCTTATTAACTGGTAGTAATAATGGCTGGTATTCTTACTCAGGACCACCAACACACACAATTAGTCCTATTGCAGGAAAAGTGCTTGTTATAAAAACAAATGATGGACATTATGCAAAAGTAGAAATCTTAAGCTATTATAAAGACAGTGATTCTTCAAAGCCTGCAAATGCGAGATATTACACTTTTAACTACGTATACAACCCAAATAAAGGAGATAAGAGTTTACAGTAAATTTTTAAAAATATTATGAATGGAAAAAGCCGTTTGGACGAAAGTCTGAATGGCTTTTTTCTATCTTGAATCTCTCGATTTTATATTCCTCTCCCAAAGAGCAATAATTTCGGTAATTCTTTTTTTTCTTTTAACACCTTTTTTAGCCTGATTTTAAACAACCAATTACATCTTTTAACATTGTTTTTAAAATAGATTTTTGATTTTTTAAACATTTATCTCCAAATTTTATTTGGAAAAACCACCACACTTTCATACCCATTTTCGCCAACTGAAGCTACTCCAAAAAAGAAATTATCAATTACAATTCCTTCTAAAGTAAATTCTGTAGACTCCACATATCTGCTATAATTCCAGGTTGGCGAAGTTGTATCTCTCCAGTAAATTTTATAGCCTTTTGCGCCTTCTACTTTATTCCATTTTAATTTGGCAGATGCTTCTACAATTCCACCAATTTCTACTGTGGTTGGACTTGGAGGCGCCCAAGCCAAACTTGCCAAATTAATTGCATTTACCGCAGTTAATTTTTTAGCATATCCAAAATTTACATGTTCGAAAGTATCTCCGTATTTAATGCCGTTTTCGGTTCTAATATCCTGGTGTTGTTGCGTGTAATTTTCATGGGCTTCCATTATTCTAATTCCTGCAAAACCTAAATCGTTAAAAGGTCTATGATGTCCTCCTCTACCAAATCTGTCCAATCTATAAATTAGCATCGGGTTCATTTCTGGCATATATGTTTTTGTGGTTTTATGAATATATCTTGCCAATTGTCTTGAAATTCCATCAACTTCACCTCCATAAAAACGGCGCATTTTACGTTGTTTTTCAGTTTCGTTTGCTGGTACTGGTTCAGAAAAAATTCTAAAACTTCTATTGTCAATTACGCCATCTACACCTTCAATATTTCCAATCATATCATTATTTAAAATTCCGATAATATCCCAACCTTTTTCTTTAGCATATTTTGCCAAACCTGCACCTCCAAAGAGACCTTGTTCTTCTCCAGATAAACCTACGTAAATAATGCTATTTTCAAATTTATATTTAGATAAAACTCTTGCTGCTTCAATGGTTCCTGCCATGCCTGAAGCATTGTCGTTAGCTCCTGGTGCATTTGTTGTAAAATCCATCGTATTACTTGCGCGAGAATCGATATCTCCGCTCATAATTATATATTTGTTTGGGTATTTTGTCCCTTTTTGGATTGCCACAACATTTACAATCCATGCATCATGTGGCACTCTGCTATTTCCTTTTTTAGTTACAAAATCTTTCTGATAAAAAACATCAATACAATTATTGCAGTTTTTAGAAATAGTTTCAAATTCCGATTTTATCCAACGTCTTGCGGCGCCAATTCCACGTGTGTTAGAAATAGTATCTGAAAATGTGTTTCTTGTTCCAAACTCTGTTAAGGTTTTAACAGTTGTTTTTATTCTACTTTCAGAAACGTTATTTATAATATCGTAAATTTTAGCATTTGTTTGTGCAAATGCAATTGTTGTGAAAAGCATGAGCAGAAAAGTTATTTTTTTCATCTTTATTTTTTCTTATTTTATTCTTTAAAATACCAAAATGGAATTACAATATCTATGGTCTTAACAGCATTTTCTGTATCTTCTTTTAATCTTTTAATAATTAAATTGTGTTTTCCTTCAGAAAGATTCTTAGTGCTAATAAAAGTTTCGAAACCTAATTGTTTGTTCCTATTTTTGGTTACTACAAAATCTTCATCGACATTTAAAGTATCTATATAAACTTGATGCATTTTATTAAAAATTTCTAGATATTTTTTTGTGAGACTATCTGTTTTCTTTGAAGATCTTAAATCGTATTGAATAATAGTTGTATGTAATCCTCTTCGATCTTCTTCTGGTTTTAAAGCTGGGTAAAATTTAAAAATTTGATTTTCTACCCTTTCTGAATACACTTTAAAAACCTTAATGTAAGAGCCTGTAATTACCTTCGATTGTATACTCGCTCTTTTAACAAATTCTCCTTTTTTTAAAAGTAAATCTTCGTAATTAACAGGGTTTACGTATACAGAAGAAACATATTCTACATTTTCTAAATAATTAGTATTCTTATACTTAAATGAAATAAGTATTAAAATAAATATATAAGAAGGCACTAAGAAAAAACTAATTTTCTTAGTAAATTTATTATCTAAAAAATTGTAGACTAAAGGTCTATATAGAAAAGTTAGCGTTAAAAAACTAAAAACTTTATAGAAAGGAAAATAAATTTTAGAAAGCCATTTTTTTTTCTTTAAATAACCTTGTGTAACAAAATCAACAAACATTAAAAATGTACCAATTCCCAGCAAAATCATTAAAGTTACACCAACAATTGTTCTTAGAGTTTCTGGTAAACTATCGTTAGACAAAATTAAAGTGGCAATACCAACAAAGCACAATACTATAATAAAAATAGTAATTACATAGAATATCAATAAGAAAGAAATTGCAAATAAAACGCTACAATAATTCTCTAAATTACCTACATATCTATCAAAAGAAACTATGCGTTTTTGTAAGTATTTTGTAAATCTATTATGGTAGTTTAAAGTATCGAAATCTATATCTCCAGAAACGTATCTTAAACCAAGAGCACCAATCCATAAACCTCTTAAAACTACATGTACTAAAAGATTAAAAATTAAAATAGAGCAAGCAATAAAACTAACTATTAAAATACTGTAAGAATAAATTTCTTTGTTATTTTCGGCAATACTCATTTCTGTAATAAGCAATGGTATTGCAGTAAACAACCCAAAAATGGCAAACCCAGAAATTAGCAGTTCTAACTGCCAGCTTTCTTGCTGTAGCTTATCCAGTAACTCTCTAAATTTACTATCTTTATAATTGTTACTCATTTAAAAATATTTTTCTAAAGATAGTAACTTTATGAAACACAAAAAAACCACTTCTAAAATAAAAAGTGGTTTAAAATTATGTTATTCTTTGTCTAAATTTTTAGTGATGTTAAAACCTATTAACAAAGAGGCTCCTGCACATAAAAAAATAGATGCTAAGTAAAAAGTTTCGGTTTGTATATAATTACTTGGTCTATTTTGGTAACCTCCAGTATAACCGAAATTATAACTTAAAAGTGCTCCCAATAAAACACCCACACCAATTCCCATTGCCAATAAACCTAAGTTTAATATTAAAACTTTCCAAAAAGGCGCTGCTTTTCTGTTTCGAGCCGTTATAAAAATAGAAGCATCTGCTCCTTTTTCTATTAATGCCAAACGTTCTTTATTTCTTGTTGAAAAATACAAATAGAATACTCCAAAGATTACCGCAAATAAAAATATAAATACTATTTCTGGTCCCATAATTTAATGTTTTAAAATGATTAATTTTATTGTGTTTGTAGCTTTGACGATTACTTTTGAAAGAAGGTTACAAAAAATTGAAATTATTTTTTTTAGCAAAAAGTGTAACCTATTTTTAACAAGCACAGTCTAAGTATAAAATGACTAACAACGACCAACTAATTATTAACAAAGTTCTAAAAGGAAATACAAACGCCTTTTCAGAATTAATAGACACCTACAAGGATTTGGTGTTTTCGTTGGCAATAAAAATGACTAAAAACAGAGAAGAAGCAGAAGAAATAAGTCAAGATACATTTATAAAAGCATATAAAAATTTGAGTAAATTTAAAGGAGACTCTAAATTTTCTACTTGGTTATACAGAATTACATACCATACGTGTTTAGATGCTCTTAAGAAAAATAAAAAGCATTCCAATTCGTTTGAGTTTAATGAGATTACTTTACATCAAATACAAACAACAGATAATGCTTTGCAAGCTTTAGAAAGAAAAGAACGTGCAAAAATAATGGACAAATGTTTATTACAATTACCTGAAGACGAGCGTTCTATTTTATGGTTATTTTATTACAAAGAATTAAGTTTGAAAGAAATTATTGAAGTAACTTCGTTGTCGGAAGCAAATATAAAAGTGAAATTACACAGAGGTAGAAAGAAATTATTAACGATTGTTAAAGACACTTTCGAACCAGAAAATATAGCACATTATGGAAAAAAATAAACATATAGACGAATTAGACGCTTTTGCAAAAAAGTATGTAAAAGAAATTAAAATAGAAAAAGCACCAGCAGATTTTACATCTTCTATAATAAATACGATTGCAGAAGAGAAAAGAAATGCCGTTTTTAAAACCTCTACATTAATTTCTAAAAAAGGGTGGTTTTTAATCGCTGCTTCTTTAATTTCAGTTGTTTTTATACCTTTTACAAATTCAAAAGAAAACACACTTTCGTTTCTAAAAATAGATTTCTCTTTTTTAGAAAAATTTCAAAATGTTAATATGTTTGAAGGAATTACAATTTCCAATACCGTTTATTATTCCGTATTTTTCTTTGGGTTTATGTTGTTATTTCAACTTGTGTTTTTAAAAAAATATTTCGAAAAAAGAACGAATTAAAATTCTCTCGTAATTATGTGCGGTTTTAAATTAGGTTTGTTAATATTTATATTAAAATCTACAACTCCCAAAACCAAACCTTCCTCGGTTATTACATCTACTTTCCATTCGCCATTTATTAGGTTACTCTTATAGCTATAACCTCTATAACCACTATCTCTTCCGCCAACAATCTCGAAACCAATTTTATCTAAAGTCTTCCATTTTTCGGTTTTTGGATTGTACCATTTCCAAACATGGTAAATCTTTTTCTTTAAATCTGTAGGAGCAAAAATGGAAGTAAAAACATATACTTTTTGGTTTGATTTTCTATAAAAATCTACCTTATGATCTCGCCAAAAAATGTACCAATCGTCCACTTCATACGTTACAATATATTTACCATTTTTCTTAGCAATACTGTGTGCCACCAAACCTTTATCTAAAGCCAATGGAACTGGAGGAATTAACCTAAAATAATAAAATGTATTAATTAATATATATATCGCTAAAATCATTCCCAACATCTTCCATTTTACAATTTCTATTCTTGTAGAGGCACTGCTTCTGTACACCAAAACAATTAAAAGTAAAGTAGATGCCAAACTTAAAATTCCTGAAATTATAAAAATGTTGGTATTCATTTCCTTTAAAATTACAGGAACAAAAAAGCTTAAAAAAGTAAAATTGACGAAAAAATAAGCACAAAATTGCAAATATCTATTTGAAATTCTTTTCTTAAAAAGTTCGTTTGCAATTAAAAGAAAGATTAAAATTAAAAAGAAAGAAGCCGTTTTAGATATTGAAACACTTCTCGAAAAATAAATAACGTACGCACTCGATAACCCTCCTAAAAAAAACTGAACCGCCAAAGGCAAATATTTTCCATAAAGTTGTATAAATTTATTTTTCCATTTCTCACTGTCTACTAAATTATAAAAGTAGATACTTATGGTAAGCAATGTCATATACGTACATAAAATAACATTATCATACAACCTATCAATTCTTCCTAAGGTGAGAGAATCCCAAGTAAAACCGGCAATAAAAAATAAAAGAGGCGCATATTTTTTTCGTCTTATTAAAAAAAGACCAAACTTACTGTCTTTGTATTTTAACAATTTATTATCCATGAATTGGTGCTATGTTGAGGATAAGAAATATACATAAATTTTATCAATACGATAATAAATATAAAATCATTTTTTTTTTGAAGTAATACAGCGATCATTTGTATTTTTAAGGTCGAATTTAAGAACAAACATTTTTCAATTTTATAGAAATGAAAATAATTATATCTCCAGCAAAATCTTTAGATTTCGAAAATAAAGTACCAACAAGTTTACATACACAGCCTCGTTTTTTAGATAAATCTGAAAAATTGAATAAAAAATTAAAAACGCTTTCAAAAAATAAATTAGCAGATTTAATGAAAATTTCCGATGATTTGGCTTCCTTAAATTATGAAAGAAACCAAGAATGGGAAACCCCTTTTACAGAAAAGAATGCGAAACAAGCTATTTATGCTTTTACTGGAGCCGTTTTTCAAGGAATTGATGTAAATACTATTGACGAAAAAAAATTACCACTTTTACAAAAACGCTTGCGAATTTTATCTGGTTTGTATGGTTTGTTAAAGCCTTTAGATTTAATTATGCCTTACAGATTAGAAATGGGCACAAAACTTAAAGTTGGTAGAAAAGAAAACTTATATAAATTTTGGGATGATACTTTGGCTAAATCTTTAAATGAAGAATTGGAAGAAGGCGAATTATTAATCAATTTAGCAAGTGCAGAATATTTTAAAGCCTTACCCAAAAAGGTATTAAAAGTGCCAATGATTACACCTGTTTTTAAAGACTTTAAAAACGGACAATACAAAACTATAATGACGTATGCTAAAATGGCTCGTGGATTTATGGTACGTTATATTATAGAAAATAACGTAAAAACATTAGAAGAATTAAAAGGTTTTAATGTTGAAGGATATGGTTTTTCTGAGGAAATGTCATCAGAAAATGAATTGGTTTTTACGAGGTAGAAATATCGATAACCCTTCATTACCAATAGCTACCTAAAATAAAATTCAGTATATTTGAATAAATACTTATAATTATGACTGTTGCTGAAAAATACATCGTAAATACATATTCGAACCTTTTTGAAGGTTTAAATTCAATAAGTAAAATTGAATTATTAGAGAAACTTGCAAAATCTTTAAAAAAAGAAGTAAAGAATAAAAATGAAGATTTTTTTAAATCTTTTGGTGCCTTTGGTTCTGAAAAACCAGCAGAAGAAATCTCGGAGCAAATTAAAAAAAATAGAAGATTTACATCTAAAGATTTAAAATTATAACCTACTTATGCAGTATTTGTTAGACACTAATATCTGTATATTTTTTCTTCGTGGTAAATTGAATCTTGACGAAATAATTAAAAATAAAGGTGTAGAAAATTGTTTTATATCAGAATTAACTGTTTTTGAATTAAAATTTGGTGCAGAAAATAGTGAGAATCGAAAGAAATCTCATCAAGCTGTCTCAAAATTTGTTAGTGGATTATCAATTATTCCAATTTTTGGAGTCGTTGAAAAATATGCTGAAGAAAAAGTTAAATTGAGAAAAAAAGGCACACCAATGCATGATGAATTTGATTTGATAATTGGATTAACAGCAATTGTAAATGACTTGACATTAGTGACTGATAATGTAAAAGATTTCAAATATTTAAATGATCTCAAAATTGATAATTGGTTTCAACGAGAATAATTTTTACTCCAAGCCTTATTATATTAAAATAACTTGTAAATTAAAAATTACAGTTAACAACAGACTAAAAATCAACAATCCACCATTCTAACAGTCACTGCCAAACCACCTTCCGAAGTTTCTTTGTAGTTTTTATTCATGTCTTTTGCGGTTTCCCACATCGTATCAATTACTTTATCTAAAGGAACTTTTACGTCTTTTGGGTCGGTTTCTAAAGCCATTTCTGCTGCATTAATTGCTTTAATTGCGCCCATTGCATTTCTTTCGATACAAGGTATTTGTACCAAACCTCCAATTGGATCGCAAGTCAGCCCTAAATGATGCTCCATTGCAATTTCTGCGGCAACCAAACATTGTGCAGCTGTACCACCTAATAATTCTGTTAAAGCAGCTGCAGCCATTGCAGAAGAAACACCAATTTCTGCTTGGCAACCACCCATTGCTGCAGAAATTGTGGCATTTTTCTTAAAAATGCTGCCAATTTCGCCAGCTGTTAATAAGAATTTTTTAACGTGTTCGAAATCTGCGTCGTGATTTTCTATTACCAAATAATACATTAAAACAGCAGGAATTACGCCTGCACTTCCATTTGTTGGTGCAGTTACTACTCTTCCTAAAGAAGCGTTTACTTCATTTACAGAAAGTGCAAAACAACTTACCCATTTTAAAATTTCACGGAATTTTACTTCTGTACTTCTTATGGAAGTAATCCATTCTTTTGGATTGGTATAAGTTGTATCTTTTATTAGTTTCAAATGTGTATCGTAAGCACGTCTTTTTACATTTAAACCTCCAGGCAGTTTTCCTTCTGTATGGCAACCAATGTACATACATTCTAACATGGTTTCCCAGATTCTGTTGAGCTCAAAATCGATTTCTTTTGCGTCTCTTAATTCTAATTCGTTTTTAAAAACAATATCAGAAATCATTAAGTTATTTTTTTCGCAATATTCTTCTAACTGAGTCGCTTTATTTACTGGAAAAGGAAAGTTCTTTTTATTAATTTCTATTGCTGACTCTAAATTATCGTTTTCTTGAACGATAAATCCTCCACCAATAGAAAAATAGGTTTGTGTAGATATTTCTTCTCCCTTAGAAAAACCTCTAAACGTCATTCCATTGGAATGAAAAGGTAAAAAATCTCGATTGAAACGAATGGAATTTTCAGGAAAAACTACCGTTTTTCCTCCTTTAAAAAGAATTTCTTTTTGTGTATTTATTCTATCAACAATTATAAAAACATCTTCAATAGGCACATATTCTGGGTCTGCCTCACTCAGTCCTAAAAGAATTGCCAAATCTGTGGCATGTCCTTTTCCTGTTAAAGATAAAGAACCATATAAATCGACTTTTATTTTATCAATTAAATCGAACTTTTTGTTTTCTTTAATTTTTTGAACCCAAGCTTCTGCAGCTCTCCAAGGACCTAATGTATGTGAGCTTGATGGACCTACACCAATCTTTAACATATCAAAAATACTAATAAATTGCGACATTCTTAAAAATGATTTAAAAGTTTGCTGTAAATGTAAAAAATCCAACTCAATGAGTTGGATTTTTTTATATAATATAAAAAGAATTTATTTCTACATTCCGTAAACCGACTCTTTATCAAACTTTTTAACTAACATATAGTAAACTACTGCTCTGTACTTTTTTCTTTCAGATTTTCCAATTCTCTCCATTACTTCCTCAATACCTTCATCTAACTCCTTACTATCTGCTAAACCTAACTTTTTAATTAAAAAGTTATTTTTTACAGTTGCCAATTCTTTTGCATCAGAACCAGAAACAGTTTCTGCATCTGCTTTATAAATAGATGGTCCAAGACCTTTTGTTACAGCAGCTAATAATTCTGTATTAGAACGTAAGTTTCTATCGTCCATAAATTTCTTGTACAGTGCTACTTTTTCGTCGAATTTACTCATGTTTTTCTGTGGTTTTATTATTTGTATTTAATTTCATTCTAAAAGAACAATTCAAATATATGAAAAATAATTATTCATTTCAAATATTCTTCTATTCAATGCTTTAGACACTGTTTTGTGTCATTATGTCACATCAAAAATTAAAATTGTTTTTAAAAACTGACATTTTCCAAAGAAAAAACGGTTGGCACACACTTTGACTAACTGTAATTGTAAAATTGAAAAACGAATTTAAAATTATAAAATAAGTATTATGAGTAAAATAATTGGAATCGATTTAGGTACAACAAACTCTTGTGTTTCTGTAATGGAAGGAAATGAGCCAGTTGTTATACCTAACTCAGAAGGAAAAAGAACGACACCATCTATTGTTGCCTTTGTTGAAGGTGGAGAACGTAAAATTGGTGATCCTGCAAAAAGACAAGCAGTTACAAACCCTACAAAAACAGTTTCTTCTATAAAACGTTTTATGGGAAATAAATTTTCTGAATCTTCAAAAGAGGCAAAAAGAGTGCCTTATAAAGTAGTTAAAGGAGATAATGATACACCAAGAGTAGATATTGATGGTCGTTTATATACACCACAAGAAATCTCTGCAATGGTATTGCAAAAAATGAAAAAAACAGCGGAAGACTATTTAGGCTCTGATGTTGCTGAAGCTGTAATTACAGTTCCTGCATATTTTAACGATGCACAAAGACAAGCTACAAAAGAAGCTGGTGAAATTGCAGGCTTAAATGTAAGAAGAATTATAAACGAACCTACTGCTGCTGCATTAGCTTATGGATTAGACAAATCTAACGACGATAAAAAAATTGTTGTTTTTGATTTTGGTGGAGGAACACATGATGTTTCTATCTTAGAATTAGGAGATGGCGTTTTTGAAGTATTAGCTACAGATGGAGATACGCATTTAGGTGGAGATGATGTTGATGAGAAAATTATCAATTGGTTAGCAGATGAGTTTAAAGCCGACGAAAATATGGATTTAAGAGAAGATCCTATGGCTTTACAACGTTTAAAAGAAGCTGCTGAAAAAGCAAAAATAGAATTATCTTCTTCGACTTCAACAGAAATTAATCTACCTTATGTTACTGCAACTTCTAGCGGACCAAAGCACTTGGTAAGAACTTTGTCTAGATCTAAATTCGAACAATTAATAGACGATTTAGTAAAAAGAACAATAGAACCTTGCGAAACTGCTTTAAAAAATGCAGATTTATCTAAATCAGATATCGATGAAATTGTATTAGTTGGTGGTTCTACAAGAATACCTGCTGTACAAGAAGCTGTAGAAAAATTCTTTGGAAAAGCACCAAGTAAAGGTGTAAACCCAGATGAAGTTGTTGCTTTAGGAGCTGCAATACAAGGTGGCGTTTTATCTGGAGACGTTAAAGATGTATTGTTATTAGACGTTACTCCTTTATCTTTAGGTATCGAAACAATGGGAAATGTTTTCACAAAATTAATTGATGCAAACACAACCATTCCTACAAAAAAATCGCAAGTATTCTCTACAGCAGTAGACAACCAACCTTCAGTAGACATTCATGTTTTACAAGGTGAAAGAGCAATGGCTGCAGACAATAAAACAATTGGGCGTTTTCAGTTAACAGATATTCCTCCAGCACAAAGAGGTGTACCACAAATTGAAGTAACTTTTGATATAGATGCCAATGGTATTATAAAAGTATCTGCAGTAGATAAAGCTACAGGAAAATCGCAAGACATTCGTATCGAAGCTTCTTCTGGATTGTCTGAAGAAGAAATCGAAAAAATGAAACGTGATGCAGAAGCAAATGCAGATGCAGATAAAACCGCTAAAGAAACTGCAGAAAAAGTAAATGGAGCAGATTCTATGATTTTTCAAACAGAAAAGCAATTAAAAGAATTTGGAGACAAATTATCTGCAGATAAAAAAGAGCCAATCGAAGCTGCTTTAGTAGAATTAAAAGCTGCACACGAATCTAAAGATTTAGCACAAATCGATGCTGCAATGGAAAAAATTAACGAAGCTTGGAAAGTTGCCTCTGAAGAAATGTATGCTGCACAAGGTGGTGCTGAAGGCGCAAATGCAGGGGCACAACAACAAGGTGAACCAGAAGCTGGAAATGCAGATAGTGGAGACAATGTTGAAGATGTAGATTTTGAAGAAGTAAAGTAAGTGAAATAGTATTTTGTAAAAACAAAATACATAATTGAACTTATCCCGCTGAAAAGCGGAATCTCAAAAAATAGTTTTAAATAAACTTGAATGAGACTATTCAAAAGAAATTTAATTTTCTATAAATATTTAAAACGCAATCATTAATTTGGTTGCGTTTTTTTCTTTTAATTATATTTACAGAAATATTCTGCTTGAAAACCTACAACCAAACCAACTTCTTTAAACATACTTTTTGTGAATTCAAACAAGTAAATAATTTTCAATTTCCAGAAAATACAAACTACAAAAGTAAATCTGAAAGTATGTATTTTTATACAGAAAAAGGTGTGTATAGAAAATCGAATCATTGGGGAAGAGTTGCCAACTGTCGATGGAAATTAATTGCTAATGCTACATATAAAAACCAGAACATTATAATTGGTTTTGCAAAATGGAGGGACTTCTTCCCTATCAATTCAAAAGAAAAAATATTTTATATTGAAGTGAATTTTGAAGAAAAAACAGCGAAACTTCAACCTAAAAAAGAAAAAACAACTGCTTTTCTGTTTTCATTTTCTAAAGCACAACAAAGAATAAAACAAATAACACATTTATTTAAAGACGATAAATGGGCACAATATTTCGATTTGGAAATTGAAGAATTACGTTTTAAAATTATCACGGATTTTATAAATTCTGATAAAACGCTTCAGGAAATAAAATACACCAAAAAATAATATATGCTTCTAATTGGCTGCTAGGTTTTCTCTAGAAAGTTCTTTCGTTTCGAAGTTGTAGAAAATATATTTCTTAGTATCTAAACTCTCATTTATAATTTGAAATTTTGGAAAAGCTTCAAAAGAATTACTATAAATTTGTTTTAGCTCTACAGAAAAATTTTTTATATTTTCTGTTGCTTCAATTGAAATGCCTACGATTTTATATTCTTTAAAAGCTAAAAGTAATTGCCTTTCAGTTATAGATGTACCAGAATAAGACGAAAAAGGATACGACTCTAATCTATCGAATTCATTCGTATAATACTTAACAATTTTAAACTTCGAATCCTTATCTATATCTTCAAAATTTACCGTAATTTCAAAAACATAATCATCTAAACTAGAAAGTGGGGTAAATTTTTCTTCTTCGGTACAAGAAAAAAATAAAAGTACAACAGAAATAAAGGGTATAAGAGTTTTCATTTTATTAATTTTAAAGCAATATATAAAAAATTATATCGCTTTTACAGAGTTTATATCTTTTACTAAGACAATTGGTAATTTAACATGCGATTCTGCAAAAAACTTATAATATTTTCATTTTCTAAAGCACAAAAAAGAATAAAACAAATAACACATTTATTTAAAGAAGATAAATGGGCACAATATTTCGATTTGGAAGTTGAAGAATTACATTTTAAAATTATTACGGATTTTATAAATTCTGATAAAACGCTTCAGGAAATAAAATACACCAAAAAATAATATATGTTTCTAATTTGCTGCTAGGTTTTCTCTAGAAAGTTCTTTCGTTTCGAAGTTGTAGAAAATATATTTCTTAGTATCTAAACTCTCATTTATAATTTGAAATTTTGGAAAAGCTTCAAAAGAATTACTAAAAATTTGTTTTAGCTCTACAGAAAAATTCTTTACATTCGCTACTGCTTCAATTGAAATACCCACGATTTTATATTCTTTAAAAGCTAAAAGTATCTGATCTTTAGTTATAGATGTACCAGAATAAGACGAAAAAGGATACGACTCTAATCTATCGAATTCATTCGTATAATATTTAACAATTTTAAACTTCGAATCCTTATCTGAATCTTCAAAATTTACCGTAATTTCAAAAACATAATCATCTAAACTAGAAAGTGGGGTAAATTTTTCTTCTTCGGTACAAGAAAAAAATAAAAGTACAACAGAAATAAAGGGTATAAGAGTTTTCATTTTATTAATTTTAAAGCAATATATAAAAAATTATATCGCTTTTACAGAGTTTATATCTTTTACTAAGACAATTGGTAATTTAACATGCGATTCTGCAAAAAACTTATAATATTTACCTTGTACCTCTTCTAAAGTAACATGCCCTCGTAATAAAATAATAGTTACAATACTTAAATTGGGTATATCTTTAAACAAATCGTCATTTAGAACTGTTCTCCCATTATCTTCCTTAATAACATCTATATTAATTACAGGTTTATTAGTATCGTAACTAGGGTGAGCATTTAAACCATTGTACTGAACAATAACCATTAATCCATTTTCGTTTTTAGGATCTGAATTCCACTCTAAAACAAAGTTTTTAGCATAGCAATTCGGAAAAAGTTTAATTTCTTTTTCTACTTTTGGATTTGTAATTTCTACCAAATTTGGAACGTAAAAAGTAGTTTCGAACCCAGCCTCTTTTTTATGACCGTTTTTAGAACTAATAGGCTGTAATTTAAATGTGATGTCTTTGCCAAAAATATCACCATGCTTGCTTTTTTTCTCCGTTTTGTATAAATACGAATCGTTTTTAGGCTCTTTTTTTATGCTTAACTTCATTTCAGCATTTTTAAAATCTATAAATTCTACAACATTATGGGGTTGTAAAGAATTGGCTTTTAATGAAGAATACCCCGCAGAAAAATCTGACTGTAAAAAATAGTTTAAATAAATTCCTGCATCGTTGTTTAATATATTGTATTTTGTTTCTTCTAACTTAGTATTACTTTCTAAATTGTTATCGTTACCAACCTCTAAATGAGGTTCGACACAAGATGTAAACCCTAAAACACAAAGGATTATAAATGGTATAAATGTAGTATTTTTCATGTATTAATTTTTTGTATTAAATCTTTTAAATTAGCAATTTTATGTAGTTTCTAACCCTCTGCTTCTTCAGTTACTTCTTCATTTAAATCTTTTTCAGTTGCTTTGCCCATAGGTATTGGCTCACCTTCTACCATTATTTCAGGGTTATCCTTTTGAGCATAAAACACCCTAGGTTCTTTTCTACTTTTTTTAAGTGAATTAATTGTCATTTTTTTCCCTGTTATATCCCCAACAATATTATTCAATTCATTACTAGATTTTTCCCATAATACATAATAATAAGATGCGCTTCCTTTTTCGTTGTAGAATGTTGGGCTACGCATTTTTACACTAACCTCTCCTTTAAAACCTGAATTTGATACGAAAGGGATTTGTAAAGTACTTCCTGATATCTTTTTATCACCTTTCTCAAATTTAAACTTTTCAAACCCTTTACAAAAAGACCCGTCTGATATTACTTTCCCTTTAATTATCGAAGAAGCATAATCTGCTGCACCATGTCCTTCAAAAACGCTTTCTAAATTTCTATAAATTTTATCTATTGGAATTGAATTTAGATGAGCTGCACTTAAACCATCAGGATGTCTTAGTTTTAAATCATAGAAGTTTATATATTCTTTCGAACCAAATTCACAAACCGGTATAATTGGCTGTTTAGCTAAGTCTACTTTTTTACAATTTGATAATAAGAATAGTATAAGTAAGAATAAGATTAACGTATTTTTCATAATTTTTTATTTTTTGCAATATATATATATATATATATATATGTCTCCATCCAAACTTTTGTTGTTGTATTTTATAAAAACTTATTTTTTATTTAAAAATAACTATCAATATTTAAGAGCCTTTAGGGTTTTACACGATTAAAATTAAAAGCATACATATTAATTATAAATTCCTTTTCAGTAAATTTGCATTTCTAAAACCTAACATCTAACAACCCAAAGATTTCATATGAACATTCCACAAACAAGTTTTCCAAGAGTTGTAATTATTGGTGGAGGTTTTGCTGGTTTGGCTGCCGCAAAAGGCTTAGAAAAACAAGAATTGCAGGTTGTTTTAATAGACAAGCACAACTATCATACCTTTCAACCTTTATTATACCAAGTGGCAACTGGTGGTTTAGAACCAGATTCTATTGCTTTTCCCTTAAGAAAACGTTTTAATGATGTAGCTAATTTTTATTTTCGATTGGCAGAAGTCACTAAAATAAATCCAGAAAAAAACACAATTGAAACCTCCATAGGAGAATTAGATTATGATGAATTAATAATTGCAACAGGCTCAACAACCAACTTTTTTGGGAACACTAATATTAAAAAATATGCAATGGAAATGAAATCTGTTCCGCAGGCATTAAATATTAGAAGTTTAGTTTTAGAAAACTTTGAAGAAGCGCTTTTAACTTCAAACATAGAAGAAAGAAATGCTCTAATGAATTTTGTAATTGTTGGCGGTGGTCCCACAGGAGTGGAATTGGCTGGTGCTTTGGCAGAAATGAAAAAAGGAATTTTACCAAAAGATTATCCAGATTTAGACATTCGTCAAATGCAAATAAATTTGATACAAAGTTCTGGCGAAATCTTAAAAGGAATGAGTGCAAAAGCTTCTGAAAAAGCAGAAGATTTCCTAATTGATTTAGGTGTAAATGTTTGGAAAAATTTACGTGTTTTAGATTACGATGGAAAAATAGTTACCACAAACGGATTAGACCATTTTAAAGCCGAAACCGTTATTTGGGCTGCAGGTGTTAAAGGACAAACAATCGATGGTTTACAAGCAGAATGTGTAATAGAAAGAGCCGCAAGAATAAAAGTGGATGCATATAACAAAGTTTTAAACTACGAAAATATGTATGCAGTTGGCGATGTTGCTTGCATGTCTTCAGAAAAAAATCCTTACGGACATCCAATGATGGCACAACCTGCCATGCAACAAGGAAAATTAGTTGCTAAAAATGTTTTAGCAAAATTATTCAACAAAAAACAAAAACCATTTGTTTATAAAGATAAAGGTGCCATGGCTACAATTGGAAGAAATAAAGCAGTTGTAGATTTAAAAAAATGGAAATTTCAAGGAGTTTTTGCTTGGTTTGTGTGGATGTTTGTACACCTTTTTTCTTTAATCGGTTTTAGAAATAAAGCCATTGTGTTTTTAAATTGGGTGTATAATTATATTCGTTTTGATAGAGAAACTCGTTTAATTATTCGTCCTTATAAAAAGAAAAATAAATATTCTTTTAAAGAGCATTATGAGTGAAAAAAGAATTGTAAAATGCCCAAATTGTAGTACTTTCAACACAAATAAAGAGTATTGCACGAATTGTAATATATTAATTTCTCATCAAAAAAAGCAAGAAATTAAAGCTGAAGCTGGCAAACAAAAAAGAGTTGAAGAAGCTATTTACGAAAAAGAAAACCCCAATTTAGCCGAACGTTTAAAAAAGCATCCTTTTTTCTTATATAGAATTGCAGGTTGTATTTTGTATTCAGCAATTATGGTAGTTAGCGCAATTGGTGCAGGTTTGGCTTGGTTTATAGCAATGGTTGCCGCTGGTTAAGATGAAAAACATACTTTTTAAATATGTTGTTTTCTCACTTCTTTTAGGTGGTTTTATTTATTTTTCTTCTTTTTATAATATTTATTTACCTCGAATTTTTCGCTTTTATGTAAATGATTTTTTAATCATTCCAATTGTTTTATTTCTTTGTTTACAGGTTTTAAAACGAACTAAAAACAATCCAAATTATAAAATACCCTTTTTAATAATCTTATATTGTTGTTTTTTATATAGTATTCTTTTTGAATTTGTTTTCCCTAATTATTTAGCAAGATATACCAAAGACTATATAGATATTCTTTTATACTTTGCAGGCGGAATTGTATTCTACCAACTTCAAAAATTAGAAAATTGAAAACCACTAAAATTGCGAAAGAAAATATTGCTCGATTAAATGTTGCCATTCAATTTATTGAAGAAAATTTAGATACCAAACTTACTTTAGCTATTATTGCTGAAAAAGCCCATTTTTCTCCTTTTCATTTTCATCGTCTGTTTTCTTTGGTTGTTGAAGAAACTCCGAATAATTTTATCATTAGAAAGAGAATTGAAAGTGCAGCTTCATCTTTATTGCATCAAAAAGAAAAAACAATTACAGCAATTGCAGAAGCTGTTGGTTTTGGTAACTTATCCTCATTTTCAAAAGCTTTTAAGAAATTTTATGGTATTTCTCCCAACCAATTTAAGGAAAAAAGTCCTAATAAATTTAGCAAGATTTGCAAAACCGAAAGCAAAAACGGACAAGTAAAAGTTACTTTCGAACAATACATTTGTAATGTAAATAACGCTATTAATTGGTTACAAATGAATGCAAAAACAGAGATTAAAAAAACTCCAAAGTTAGATTTGGCTTTTATTTCTCATAAAGGAAAAATGGAAGCAATTGGTAGCGTTTATAATAAATTAGTAAAGTGGGCAACTCCAAAAGGTTTGATAAATGAGCAAACACGAATGCTTACCATTTATCACGACAGCCCTAAAATTACAGAACCAAATAACTTAAGAATAAGTGCTTGTATTGTTTTAAACAATCCTGTTAAAATTGATGGAGAAGTAAGTTTAAAAGTTTTAGTGCCTACAAAATGTATTGTTTCTCGTTTCGAAATTACACCTTTTCAGTTTCAACAAGCTTGGGAATCTTCCTTTGCTTGGATGATAGAAAAAGGCTATAAAAAATCGGGAACTTCTCCTTTTGAAATTTATTACAACAATGCTGCAGAACATCCCGAAAACAAGTTTATTGTAGATTTATGCATTCCTATTTTATAAAATTTTATTTTTTTTATGATGAAACACGAATGGAGAAAAAAGGAAAAAGATGTATATATTCCTAAAGCAAAGCCAGAAATAATTAAAGTTCCTGAGTATAATTTCTTTACCATTTCTGGAAAAGGAGATCCAAATAATCCTCATTTTGCTAATTATATTACTCCTTTATACGCACTTTCATATGCTGTAAAAATGGGTTTAAAAAAGAATCCTGTTTTAGATAGTTATTACGATTATACAGTGTATCCTTTGGAAGGTGTTTGGGATATTTCTGATGAAGCAAAGAAAAACTTCAACCCAAATTTACCTATAAACAAAGACGATTTAGTTTTCACGTTAATGATTCGTCAACCAAATTTTGTAACAGAAGAATATGCTTTAGATGTTATCGAAAAAGTAAAAATTAAAAAACCAGATTTATTAATTAACAAAGTAAAATTTGAAAAAATAGAAGAAGGTTCTTGCATACAAATGTTACACATTGGGTCTTATGACAATGAAGCTACTACTTTTAAAATTATGGGAGAATTTGCTAAAAAACAAGGTTTAGAAAGAGAATCTAAACTTCATAGAGAAATTTATTTATCTGATTTTAGGAAAGTTGCAACAGAAAAACTAAAAACGGCTTTACGTTTTAAAACAAAATAATCGTTCTACAATTCATCACAAAAAAATTACAACTCAGTATTTGTTTTTATTTTTCCGCAACAAACTATTTCATCTTTGTACCATCAAAAAAACCAAAACGATGAAACGTATTCTATTTTTATTAATTACACTTTGCCAATTTTCTTTAATTGCACAAACCACAGTTTCAGGAAAAGTTACCGATTCTAAAAACAATCCTATTTTAGGAGCAAATGTGTATTTAGATGGAACGTACGATGGAACCTCTACAAACGAAAAAGGAGAATTCTCTTTTAAAACCGAAGAAACAGGCACTCAAACGTTGGTAATTTCTTTTATTTCTTTCGAAACTTATACAAAAACTGCTGATGTAAAAACATTAAATAAATTAAAAGTAAAATTAAGAGACGATGTAAATTCGTTAGAAGCAGTTGTTATAAATGCAGGAACTTTTGAGGCTGGAGATAAAGGTAAAGTAACTGTTTTAAAACCTTTAGACATTGTAACCACAGCAAGTGCTTTGGGCGATTTTGTAGGCGCATTGCAAACCTTGCCAGGAACCTCTGCTGTTGCAGAAGATGGACGTTTATTTGTAAGAGGTGGAGAAGCAGAAGAAACTCAAATTTTTATAGACGGAGCAAGAGTTTTTACGCCATTTACACCAACAACAAACAACATTCCAACAAGAGGAAGATATTCGCCATTTTTATTTAAAGGAATTACGTTTTCTACAGGTGGGTATTCTGCAGAATATGGACAAGCATTATCCAGTATTTTAGCTTTAAAAACTATAGATGAGCCAGACCAAGAAAAAACAGACATCTCTTTAATGACAGTTGGTTTAGGAGTTGGAAACACACAAAAATGGAATAAAAGTTCGTTTAGTATTAATACTTCTTACATCAATTTAGCGCCTTATAATGCCATTTTTAAAGATAGAAATACTTGGAAAAAACCTTACCAATCTTTAAGTGGAGAAATGGTTTTTAGACAAAAATTCAAAGACGATTCTCTGTTAAAATTATACAGTGCTTACAGTTATTCCGATTTTGATGTTGTGCAAGATGATATCAATTTTGATAATGGTTTGCGTTTCGGATTACAAAACAGGAATCTTTATTTTAATGCTTCTTACAAAAATAAATTTGGCAATAATTGGAAATATGAAACCGCTTTAAGTTACACAAACGATAATACGAATGTTAAGTTTATGGAAGACAAAATAAATAGCAACGATAATTCCTATCACTTTAAAGCAAAATTAAGAAAGCGCTTTTCAAGTAGATTTCGTTTAAATTTTGGCGCAGAATATTTTATAACAAATTTCGACGAAAGTTACACTCCAAAAAATAGCAATAAATTCGATTATGGTTTCGATAATAATATTTTTGCTTCTTTTGTAGAAACCGATATTTTCTTCTCGAAAAATTTGGCTGCAAAAATTGGAGTAAGAGCAGAAAACTCTGAATTATTAAACGAATTTACAATTTCCCCAAGAACTTCTATTTCTTATAAATCAGGTAAAAACTCACAGTTTTCTTTGGCTTATGGGCAATTTTATCAAAATCCGAATAACGAATATTTAAAGTTTACACAAAATTTAAAAGCGCAAAATACATCGCATTTAATTGCCAATTATCAATCTGTAAAACAGGGACAAATTTTTAGAATCGAGGCCTATTACAAAAACTACAATAGTTTGGTTAAGTTCGATAATAACTCAACAAATTTTAATGACAACCAGCCGAATTTTAATTCAACTTTTAACAATAATGGAAGTGGATTTGCCAAAGGAATAGATATTTTTTGGAGACAAAATGGAAAAATTAAAAACACCGATTATTGGATTTCTTATTCGTATTTAGATACAGAAAGAGATTACAGAAATTACCCAAATGCTGCAAGACCAAACTTTGCATCGAAACATAATTTATCAGTTGTTGCCAAACATTTTATTACAGATTGGAAAAGTCAAGTTGGGTTGAGTTATCAATTTGCCTCTGGTAGAAATTACACAAACCCCAATGAGTCAGGTTTTTTAAATAACCAAACCAAAAATTTTAATAATTTAAGTTTCAATTGGACGTATTTAATAGACCAGCAGAAATTCTTATATTTCTCTGTAAACAACGTTTTGGGTACAAAAAACGTCTTTGGTTACAACTATAAAAACACCCCAGATATAAACGGAAATTTCGAAAGACAAGCAAGAATTCCTAATGCAGATAGTTTCTTTTTCGTAGGTTTCTTCTGGACAATTAGCGACGATAATAAATCGAATCAGTTAGATAATTTATAATATTTTGGAGCTATTTTAAACTTTCTGAAACTTTAAAACTTAAAGAAAAAATACAATTCAGCATTAAAAAATTACAATTCGGTATGTTTCTTGTTTTAAAGTTTAAAAAACAACCGATATTTACATTATTAAACAAAAACAATAAACAATTATGAAAAAATTACTTTTAACAATAACCATAATTTTCGGAGGAATTTTTGCCACAAATGCACAAGAAACAACATTCCATTTAACGGTTAATATTTCTGGATTAGACTCTAATAAAGGAAAAATTTTAATTGCTTTATATAACGAAGAAGGTCAGTTTTTAAAAAAACGTTTTAAAAGCGGAATTGCAAAAATTACCGATAAAAAAGCAACTTATACTTTAAAAGATATTCCAAAAGGAGAATATGCTGTTTCTTTTTTTCATGATGAAAACGATAACGATAAAATGGACACAAATTTCTTCGGAATTCCAAAAGAAGATTATGGTTGTTCTAATAATGCAAGAGGTTTTATGGGACCTCCAAAATACAAAGACGCAAAATTTCAATTGTCAGAAAATAAAACAATTAGTATAGAGATATAATAAACATCTCAAAACACTATAAAATGAAAAAAATAATACTATTTTTTGCAGTTATTTTTACAGTAACAATTTCTGCACAGTCCAAATATCAAAATGGAATGAAAAAAGCTTTTTCTCATTGGAAAAAAGGAGAAATGGTAAAAGCCTCTCAACTCTTTGAAAGAATATCAAAAGCTGAGCCAAAAAAATGGAAACCTGCATACTATGCAGCAACTGTGGAAATTTTAAGCAGTTTTGGCCTTAAAGACGAAACTACTTTAAAGACAAAATTAACCAAAGCACAAGAATTTTTAGATGTTGCAAAGTCTAATTCAGAAAATAATCCTGAAATTATAATCACTCAAGCTTTATTAAATACAGCATATATTGCTTTTGACGGACAAAAATACGGAATGACATTATCTGGAAAAAACGCACAATTGTATGCAAAAGCATTAGCCATTGCACCAAATAACCCAAGAGTAATTATGAGTAATGCAGAATGGAATATGGGTGCAGCAAAATTCTTCGGAAAATCTACAAAACCTTATTGCGATGAAATTAAAAGAGCCATAAAATTAGGAAAAGAAGAAAAAATTGAGGAAGAATTTTATCCGAAGTTTTTAGAATCGAGAGCTTTGGAGGTTTTGAAGCAGTGTGAAAAGTAGAATTAGTTGGCAGTATTCAGTCAGCAGTCTTCTAGTCAGATATTTGACTGCCAACTGCTAACTGCTTACTGAAGACTGCTAACTTTAACCAAGAATCTTGCTCACCAAATCTTGTTTCGCTTTTTCATCATCGCCAAACAACCATTGCAATACATTGTTTTCCCAAATTTCTGCTTTTTCTTTTTCTGTAATGATATTTTTTTCGATGGCTAAATCTAAAATTTTTCCTGGATACGAAGATTGTGCATCACTTTCCATTTCTCCTAAAGGATAAGGGTCGTCCAAGCCCATTAAAACCTGACTGGTTCCTTGTCTTTTAAACATTAAATGCAAAGAATCTGTGTCGTGAACCAACGTATCAAAAAAGATATTTTTATGTCCGATTGCTTTTCTTGGATGCGTTTTTCCTTCAAATAAATCAGGTCTTCCATCAAAACCCTGAATTCTTCTTCCTAAATTCATTTGTGCTAATTGACCTCCGTGTGCAAAACAAGTCCTGATATTTTTAAAGCGTTCTTGCATTCCATTTAGCGTATAAAAATGATATGCATCTCCACATTGTGCTAGCATCCAAATTAAGTGAAAACGCCAATTGGTGTTTTCTAATTTTATCATTTTATCTCCATCATAAGGATGAATTTCAATTGCCAATTTGTACTTGTCTGCCAATTCGAAAATTCGATTGTTTTCTTTATCAAAAACACATCTCCACTGACCAATAGAATCCATAAAATGAGTTGGCAAACACAAAACTTTTAAACCTAATTCTTCTACACAACGTTCCATTTCATACAGAGCACCATAAATAAAACCAGGATGCACCACAAAACCACAAGTAAATTTATTTGGATGATTGTGCTGGACTTTCGCATTAAAATCGTTCTGAAAACGCAGCGCTTTTTTCATTTCTTCTAATCGCAAACCATTACCATATAATTGAGAAAGGTTTAAAACAACAGCGTGGTCTATGTTGTTTTTTTCCATCCATTTTAATTTCTCATCCAAGAAAAAACTGGAATCTGTTACAGGTCTTTTCCAACCTTTTTGTAACATATGTTTACGCTCATCATCTACCCAAAAAATTTCTTTCTCCTTCATAAATTGAGGAATTTGCTCTGGATAAGGCAATAAATGTGAATGTCCGTTAATTCTAAGTTTGCGAAGCCCTCTTTCCCCCAAAGGAAGAACATTTTTATTTTCTAATGGATTTGACATTACTTTTTTGATTTTTAAATTTGGCTTTTTTATTAAGTATGAGTTCCTTCCCTTAGGGAAGGTTAGGATGGAATTTTATTTGGTGGTTGCATCACAGTTCCACAATTGTCGCAAGTACATTTTTGTTTATCGGAATAATATGTATCAAAAATAACTGGCATATCTGTTTCTATGTTATCTAATGCAAATTCTTCTCTATATAATTGGTTTCCACAATTTTCGCAATACCACTCTAAAGCATCTAACATTCCTTTTGAGCGTGGATATTCAATTACCAAACCAACTGTATTTTCTTTCCTCTGTGGCGAATGTGGTACTTTTCCAGGCAACAAATAAATATCTCCTTCGTTAATTTCAACATCAATCATTTTACCTTTATCGTCTATGATTTTTAAAATCATATCTCCTTCCACTTGATAGAAAAATTCTGGAGTTTCGTTATAATGATAATCTTTTCTGTTATTTGGTCCACCAACAACCATAACAATATATTCGCCATTATCCCACACTTGCTTGTTACCTACTGGTGGTTTTAATAAATGACGATGTTCTTCAATCCACTTTTTAAAATTTAAAGGTTGTACTAAATTACTCATAATATTATTTTTTGGGCGTTACCTAAAAAGGTCGGGCTTTTCGCTTCAATCTTTTGCCTTAAAAAAGGCAAAAGGATTTTCACTGCAATCCCTAACGCGAAATTTCGTTAAATTTACAAACTTTTCGTTCTTCCACCATCAACAGGAACGTTAATCCCATTGATAAAACTGGCTTTTTTACTCGCCAAAAACACAATTGCGTTGGCTACTTCTTCTGGTTTAGCGAAACGTTTTGCTGGGGAAGCATTCATCATATTTTTAGATACTTCCTCTACTGACAAACCTGTTTTACCTGCTTTATTTTTGATTATTTCGTTTAAACGTTCTGTATATGTGGCTCCTGGCAAAACATTGTTCACGTTAATACCAAATTCACCCAACTCATTTGCCAAGGTTTTAGACCAGTTTGCAACTGCGCCACGAATGGCATTTGAAACACCCAAACCGTCTAAAGGTTGCTTTACAGAAGTGGAAATTACGTTAATTATTCTACCATAAGATTTGGTTTTCATAAATGGAACAACTGCCTGCACCAAAATATGATTGCACTTTAAATGTTGCGTAAAAGCATTTTCAAATTCTTCGATTTTTGCATTAAAAATTGGACCTCCTGCAGGACCTCCAGTATTATTTACCAAAATATGAAACTGCAATTCTGTTTTCTCTAAAACTTGTTTCAGTTCATTGGGTTTCGAAAAATCTGCGATTAAATAATTGTGATTTTGGTTTCCTTTATTTGTCAATTCCTTTAAAACGGATTGTAGTTTTTTTTCATTTCTGGCAAGCAAAGTAACATTTGCACCTTCTTCTGCTAATAGTAATGCAGTGGCTTTTCCTATACCTTGTGTGCTACCACAAACTAATGCGTTTTTGTTTTTTAGTTCTAAATTCATTTTATCTTTTCTATGTCTGGTCGAGCGCAGTCGAGACCTAATTAATTATCTAGATTATATTTATAATGTGTTGCATTTCTACATTCTCATAAGATTTCTAACATATCAAAATCGTTATTTGCCAAAGCTAATTTCTTTTTACTACTCCACTTTTTTATTTTCTTTTCAAAATAAATTGCTTGCTCTATATCATTAAAAACTTGATGAAATATTAATTCTAAAGGGCGTCTTTTATAGGTGAAACAACTTTTATTTAATCCTCTTTGATGTTCTTCAAATCTTCTTTCAATATTATTTGTAACTCCAACATAAAGCAAGTCATCAGAACATTTTAAAATATAAATAAAATACGTTTTCATATTAACCTCTCGTTTTGCTTTGAAAACTACTTTCAATTAAAATACCTTTTAATTTCAGTAATGCTCGAGGAGAAATTTTAATATTAATTAAACTTCTATCATTTTCTTAATCTTAACCGCTTTTTTGAAATGATCTAATTTATGGGTTTAAATCCACCAAGTTGCAACTTCCATTAACAACTTTGGATTCTCATTTTTATTTTTAAAAAATGCATAAAAAGACAAACCTACGTTTTCTCCTTTTTTAGCGATTTTCTCGTTACAAACTTGTATTATTTTTTTTCTGATTTCTTTATTCATATTCGATACAAATGTTCTTTGGCTCTGTAAAAAAACGCAAAGCTTCAAAACCCCCTTCTCTTCCTACTCCACTCTCTTTTGCGCCACCAAATGTGGTTCTTAAATCACGTAACATCCATGTATTTACCCAAACAATTCCTGTTTGTAATTGTTTAGAAAACTGCATGGTTCTGCTTAAATTATTTGTCCATAAAGTTGCTGATAATCCGTATTTTACATCATTTGCTAATTGTAATACTTCTTCATCTGTTTTAAATGACATAACAGTAACCACTGGACCAAAAATTTCTTCTTGATTTAGTCTGCAATTATTATCGGAAACTTCTATAATTGTGGGTTGTAAATAATAACCATTTTCACTTCCTCTTACCTCTACTTTGTTTCCGCCAAAAAGAATTTTTCCATTTTCTTGTTCTGCAATATCTATATACCTTTTTACTTTTTCTAAGTGCTCTTTGGAAACCATTGCCCCAATATTTGTGGTTTCTTCTGATGGATTTCCTACCTTTAATTCAGCTACTTTTTTAATAAAATCGTTTTTAAATTTCTCGTAAATTTTTTCTTCTACAAAAATTCGACTTCCACATAAACAAATTTGACCTTGATTGGCAAATGAAGAACGAATTGTGGTTGCTAACATTTTGTCATAATCGCAATCTGCAAAAATAATATTTGGGTTTTTTCCGCCTAACTCTAAAGACAGTTTCTTAAACATTGGTGCTGCAACTCTGGCAATATGTGCTCCTGTTTTTGTTCCACCAGTAAAAGAAATCGCTTTTATATTTGGGTGCTCTACAATTGCTTGTCCTGTTGAAGTTCCTAAACCATGCACAATATTTAAAATGCCTTTTGGGAGACCAGCTTCGTTACATATTTCGCCTAACAAATAAGCAGTCATTGGGGTAATTTCACTCGGTTTTGCAACGACACAATTCCCTGATGCAATTGCTGGCGCAATTTTCCAAGTGAATAAATACAAAGGTAAATTCCAAGGAGAAATACAGCCTACAACTCCTAAAGGCTGACGTAAAGTAAAATTAACCGCATTTAAACCCACACTTTCGTGACTTTCGGATGAAAACTGCGTAATTGCATTTGCAAAAAACTGAAAATTACTAGCTGCTCTTGGAATATCTATCTGTTTTGCTAAACTGATTGGTTTCCCATTATCTTTTGATTCTGCTGCTGCTAAAACCTCTAATTTCTCTAAAATTAAATCTGCAATTTTTGATAGTATTTTACTTCTTTCATCCAAAGTAGTATTACTCCAGCTTGGAAATGCTTTTGCTGCAGATTTGTATGCTTTTTCTACATCTTCTTTGGATGAATTTGGAGTTTGTCCGTAAATTTCTCCTCTTGATGGATTGTAATTATCAATATATGCTCCATGTATTGGGTCTTCGAATTTTCCGTTGATGTAGTTTTTTATGTTCATTTTAAATAACTTTTTTCTCCAACCATTCCATAGGAATTTCTTGATTACAAAATTCTAAATGAATTACTCTTCTATCACTTTCTGAAATCGATTTTTGAGAAGCGTGTAATAATAATGGTTTCATCAACATAACTCCACCTTTTTTGATATTACAAGTAACTTCACTCCCTTGATTATTTGCATCAAAATTAGTATCGACTCTTATAATTCCTTTTTTATGAGATTTAGAAATCACTTTTAAACAGCCATTTGTTTTATCTGCTTTATCTAAATGAATTCTAAAAGTTACAGAGTTTTCTAAAATTGATAAAGGTGGAATAACGCCTAACTGACCCTTTTTATTTGTCCAACTATTATAACCTTCTTTTTCTATTTTATTTTTAACACTAATACTCAAATCTTGATGATAACTCACAAACCAATTCGATTTACTTGGTTTGTTAAAATATATTGCTTTTGATAAAAAGTAATTTTTATCGCAAATTGTACTATATAATTTCTTGAATGACTTACTTTCAAAAATAATATTTTGAAGTTCTGGAAATCTATTTAACAATTGTCTTTCTGAAAAATCGAAATTATGATGCTCAATAAAATGAATAATTTTATTTAATTCTTCTTGTTGAAAAACTCCTTCAACAATTGAAAAACCGTTTTCTTCTAATTTTATTTTATCTCGATTAAAATCTATCATAACTTCATGGATTCCTGCCTGCGCAGGAATGACAGAACAACTTAATTATTCTTGTTGTTTATAAGCAGTAACCTTAATCTCCACCACCAAATCTGGATGTGGTAATTGATGCACAGCAACTGTTGTTCTTGTGGGTCCAGTTTTTGTATCGAAAAATTCTGCATAGGCTTTGTTGTAACCTGCAAAATCATTCATATTTACCAAGAATGTAGAAACATCAACCACATCTTTTATACTTGCTCCAACTGTTTTTAAATTTTTGTCGATATTTTTTAAAACTTCTCTAGTTTGCGTTTCAATATTTAAATATTTTGTTCCCATTTCGTCAATAATATCTACTCCAGCAATCGTATTATCTGCTCTTCTAGAACTTGTTCCTGAAACAAAAATAAAATCGCCTACAACTTTTACATGTGGATAAGCGCCTCTTGGTGTTACTTTTTTTTGTGCCATATCTCTTGTCTGGTCGAGCGCAGTCGAGACCTAAATTTATTCTTTCTTACTTTTAATGACCTCTCGACTGCGCTCGAGGAGACATTTGATTATAGTTTCGACAAGTCTAACAACCTTTTCACTGTCCTTAAATTTCTTGTTGTTGCAATTACATTCAATTTTTTCTCGATACTATTGTTCGTCAATTTTGTTTTTCCAAAACCTAATGGACAATATAAATACACCACATCGTCTACTATTTTATATTTGTCTTCTCCTATATTTTTGACTTCAATTACACTTTCTTTTGAAGCTTTATTTAAAAACGTAAATGCAACTATTTTTTCATTTTTAATTGAAAAAGGATAATTTTCAATCGCCTTTTTCCATTCTTGAATAGTTCTTGCTAAAACTGGAACATCAAAACCAAATTTATTTTGAATTCCTTCTTTAATTTTATTACAAATTACTGATTTATCTTCATTGGATTCTAAAACAATATTTCCACTTTGAATATAGGTTTGTATATTTTGAAATTGTAAACTAGATAATAAATCACGTAAATCTGCCATTGGAATTTTGTTTTTTCCTGATACATTTATTCCTCGTAATAAAACTATATATTTTCTCATACACTTTGCAAACCTCAAAGGTTTTAAAAACCTTTGAGGTTTAGTTTCTATAAACCAGCGATTTTGTCCTCTTGTAAAATCGCGTTTGTTTCATCAATTACTTTCTCTAAAATGGCTTTCAATTCTTCTTTTGTCATATTTAAATGCGTATGAACCTCATCACCAGAAATTAAATTTAATAGTGCTTTATCTTGTGCTCTTCCTCTTTTCATTGCTTCATTATACCCAATGTTCTCATTAAAAGTTACCAACGAATATTTAGAAAAATATTGATTTGGAAAATGTTTCTCCAAATCCATTTCTATTTTTCTTTTTTCTTTAAAAAGCGGATTTGCAACATGGTTTTTCATCTCGTGAAAATTATCAATTGCTAAATCTGCAATGGCATCTGTGTCTTGTTTTCTTGCTTTTTGATAAGCTTTAAAAATTGCTTTCCAATCAAAGATTTCTCGACTCTGCTCGAAATGACAAAGAATTTCGTCCAATACAAAAACATCTTCGAAAGAGGCATTCATTCCTTGTCCGTAAAAAGGAACAATTGCATGTGCAGCATCACCAATTAACAACTTTTTATTTTGATAAAACCAAGGAGAAGATTTTACAGTTCCTAAAGCTCCTGTTGGGTTGTTAATGAATTCTTCTTTTATATTCGGAATTAACGCCAAAGCATCTGGGAATTCTTTTTCGAAAAATTGGGTTATTTTTTCTTCGGATGTTAAATTTTCGAAATTGAATTCACCTTCATCATAACTTAAAAAGAGGGTTACTGTAAAACTACCATCCATATTTGGGAGTGCAATTAACATAAAATCGCCTCTTGGCCAAATGTGTAAATGATCTTTACTTATTTGATGATTTCCATTTTTATCTGCAGGAATTTCCAACTCTTTATAACCGTGATTTAAGTAATTTTGAGAATAACTGAATAAGAATTTGCGTTCAGAGATATAGCTTTTTCGTAAAGAGGAACCTGCACCATCTGCTCCAAAAATAACGTCTGCAATTACAGGGAATTCTTCTTTGGTATTGTAATCTTTAAAATGTGCGATATTTTTTTCAATATCAACTTTTTTACATTTTTTATTAAAATGAATATTTACATTTTCGTGTTTTTCTGCTTCATCTAATAAAATAGCATTCAAATCTCCTCTGGAAATTGAATTGATGTATTCATTTTCTCTCCCAGAATAATTTGATGAAAAGGTATTTCCTTCTCTATCGTGCATTAATCTACCATACATTGGGATACAAATTTCTCTTGCTTTTCCTTCCATTCCACATAAACGCAAGGCTTTTAAACCTCTATCTGATAATGCTAAATTTATGGAACGCCCTGCAGAAATATCTACAGTTCTTAAATCTGGTCTGCTTTCGTAAACCTCAACTTTATAACCTCTTTGCGCAAGTCTTAAAGCTAGTAAGGAACCACATAATCCTGCTCCGATGATTAAAATCCTATTCCCATCCCAACCCTTCCCAAAGGGAAGGGCTTTTCCAAACTGGCTTAAATTATTTTCTTTTTTGTTCATTTATGTAGTACAATCTATTCATTATTATCTTTAAAACGCTTTAAAACTTCTTCTATTGAAATCGTTTTATCTTGTTTTTCTTCTTCTGATAAATTTTGAAAATTATCAATAATATTGTTTAATTTATTTTTTTCATTTGCAATCTCTTCATCATCAAAATCGATAAAAGTCATTTCATAAAGACAATGTGCTACTATCTCTAATTCATTAAAATTTCTTAAAGAATCTTGACTAATTCGCATTCCTAACCAATCTTGCCAAGGCATAAATTCTAAAGCATAACTCTGAGAATCTTTTTTATCATTTTTTTTACCTGAAACATCAAAATATGTAGTTAATTCATCCTCAAAATCATCCTCAAAATCATCTTTAATTTCATCCAAAACAATTTCCATATCAATATTATTGGCTTCTAATCGTTTTATTTTCTCGTAAGCAGTTCTATGAGCTTCCATATCCTCTTTAATATCAGGATACAATTCCAAGAGCGTATATTCAATACTTAACCATTCTGTTTGATGAAGTAAATCTCTAAAAATTATAGTTCCCATAACTATTAAATTTTAATTGTATTTTCTTCCAATAATTTATTCATTCTCATTATCGACATAAGTTCCCTTTCCTTCGGAAAGGGTTAGGGATAGGATTTCCACCATCTCATAAACATCTTCAAACGAAGTGTACATTGGCACTGGCGCACAACGTATTACATCTGGTTCTCGCCAATCTGTAATTACATGTTTTTTCATTAATTTTTGATGTAAACTTTTATCCGCATTTTTTACTTGAATGGATAATTGACAACCTCTTTCTTTTGGGTTTTTAGGTGTGATGATTTTAATGTCACTTGAACCAATTTTATTGATTAAAAACTCGAAATAACCTGTTAGTTTTTCTGATTTTTCTCTTAAAGTTTCCATACCAACCTCATCAAATACATCTAAAGACGCTTTTATGGCTGCCATCGATAATATTGGCGGATTTGATAATTGCCAGCCTTCTGCGCCTTCCATCACATCAAATGGCTGTCGCATGTTAAAACGAGTGGATTTGTTATGATTCCACCAACCTGCAAAACGTGGCAAATTTTTATTCTTCGCATGTTTTTCGTGAACAAATAATCCTGCTAAACTTCCAGGACCAGAATTTAAATACTTGTAGGTACACCAAGCTGCAAAATCAACGCCAGACTCGTGTAAATTAGGTTGAATATTTCCTGCTCCATGAGCTAAATCGATTCCAACGACACAGTTTTTTGAATGCCCAATTGCTGCAATTCTTTTCAAATCTAAAAACTGACCTGTATAATAATTTACACCTCCAATTAATAGTAAAGCAATTTCGTTTCCTTGCTCTAAAACAATTTTTTCTAAATCTTCTATCTGTAATAATTCCTCTCCTTTTTTGGGTTTCCATTCGATAATATCATCCTTTGAAAAACCGTGGAATTTTAATTGCGACTCTACTGCGTATCTATCTGAAGGAAAAGCATCACTTTCAATAACAATTTTATATTTTTCTTTTGTGGGTTTGTAAAACGAAACCATTAATAAATGTAAATTGGTGGTTAGTGTATTCATCACCACAACTTCTATGGGTTTTGCACCCACTATTTTTGCCATTTTATCGGTTAAATATTCGTGATAATTCAACCACGGGTTTTTTGCTTCGAAATGCCCCTCAACTCCTAAATTTGCCCAATCTTCTAATTCTTGGTTGATGTATTCTTTGGTTGATTTTGGTTGTAAACCCAACGAATTTCCTGTAAAATAAAGCCATTCTTTTCCTGATTTGTCTTTCGGAATATGAAATTGACTTCGTAAATGAGAAAGTGTATCTTCTCTATCTTGCTGTTTTGCAAATGCTAAATTATTCTGATATTTCATCAACTAAAAAAATGAGTGTCTTCAAATATAAAACAATCTTACTTTAGAATTAAATTTAAAATAATTAATTACTATCTTTATTTTTAAATTTGCTCTTAAATATAATTTATGAAATTGATAAAATACGTACTACTTATTGCTGTAATTCTTATTGTTTCTTGCAATAACAATTCCATATTAATTGGTGGTTTAAAAGGTGTAAATGATAGTTTTAAAAACCAGTATGCTCCAGATAAAAGAGTGGCTATTTATACCATTGAGTTTGATAGTTATAATGATAAAATTATTGTTGAAGGAGAAACAGATTCCAAAGAAGCGTACGTAAAATTATTAGATAGTCTTAAAATTTTAAATGTCGAAATTGTAAATAAAATTAGAGTTTTACCAGATGCTGTTGTTGGAGATAAAATGTTTGCAATTGCCAGAAATTCAGTAATTAATATTCGTTCTGCACCCAAACATTCTGCAGAATTAGGCACACAGGGTTTGCTAGGAATGCCTCTAAAAGTGTTAGATAAAAAAGGTGATTTTTATAGAATTCAAACTCCAGACAGGTATATTTCTTGGGTTGATAAAGGTGGAATTCATTTAATGACCAAAAATGAATATGAGAATTGGAACACGTCTAAAAAAGTACTTTTTACTCAGAATTTTGGGTATGTGTACTCGAAAAGAAATTCAAATTCTGATATTGTTTCTGATATTACTTTGGGCGGACTTTTAAAATACTTATCTGAAGACGCTTCTTTTTACGAAGTAAAATATCCTGATGATAGAACTGGATTCATTAAAAAAAGTGAAGGTGTAATTTTTAATTCTTGGCTACAAAATCTTCAACCTTCACAGGAAAATATTGAGGCAATTGCTAAAAAAATGGATGGCTTCCCTTATTTATGGGGAGGAACTTCATCTAAAGGAATGGATTGTAGCGGATTTACAAAAATGGTGTATTTAATGAATGGTTTGGTAATTCCAAGAGATGCTTCGCAACAAATAAATGCTGGTAAAGTTGTAGGTAAAAAGCTAACTTTTAAGGATTTAGAAAAAGGCGATTTATTATTTTTTGGAACAAAAGCAACTGAAAACAAAAAACAGAGAGTCGTTCATGTTGGTATTTGGTTAGGAAATGGCAAAATGGAATTTATTCATGCTTCTGGAAACGTGCATTTGAGTTCTATGGATTCTCTGCAACCTAATTATGACGAATTTAATAAGAATAGGTATTTAGGAAGTAGAAGATATTTAGGTGTAAAAGATATTCATATTTTAGATTTAAAGGAAGGTTTGAAGTTTTAGCGTTTTACGCAGAGAAATTCGCAGAGATTCACAGAGTTGTTTTAATGCTGAAAATTATTTGGCAACTTTAGCACAGACTGAAATGACATCCTTTTTTGTTTTTCACAAAAAGATATAATGAAAAGCTAAAAAAGCCTCTCAAAAAAATTGAAAGGCTGCATATTTATTTTAAATACAATCAACAGTAAGCAACTGAAAACTGAGACTGCAAACTGAATACTAACTAATACAAGACTCTAAACTTAATTGTGCCTTCTACCTTTCTTAATTTATCGATTACTTCTGTGTTGTATTCTTTGTCTAAATCTGTAATTACATATCCTACTTTTGGGTCTGTAGACAAATACTGCCCAGTAATATTTAAGTCGAATTTTGCCAAAATCTTATTGATTTTTGCCATAACTCCAGGAACATTTTTGTGAATATGTAAAAAACGATGTGCATTGGTTTGTCTTGGCAAACGAATATTTGGGAAATTTACAGCATCTACTGTGTTTCCAGAATTTATGTATGCCATAATTTTACTCGGTACAAAATCGGCAATATCTCTTTGTGCTTCTTCTGTACTTCCACCAACGTGAGGTGTTAAAATTACGTTTGGCAACCCTTTTAATTCTGTATAAAACGTTCCATTTTTCCTTGGCTCTTCTGGATATACATCTACAGCTGCACCTGCTAATTTTCCGCTTTTTAAAGCGGCAACCAATGCTGGAATATCCACCACAAATCCTCTTGCCAAATTAATTAAATGTGCACCATCTTTCATTTGAGAAATTTCTTTTTCTCCGAAGAAATTTTGGTTAGCAGCATTGTCATCTACATGTAAAGTAACCACGTCTGATATTGCTAATAATTCCGATAAATCGCTAATTTTAGTAGCGTTTCCTAATGCCAATTTATCTTCTACATCGTAATAATAAACATCCATTCCTAAAGCCTCTGCTAAAACAGAAAGTTGAGAACCTATATTTCCATAACCTACAATTCCTAATTTTTTACCACGAACTTCTCTAGAACCTTCTGCTGTTTTATTCCATTGTCCATTATGAATTTCTGTGCTTCGTTGAAAAACCGAACGCATTAACATAATTATTTCTCCAATTGCCAATTCTACCACAGAACGTGTATTACTATAAGGCGCGTTAAAAACAACAATTCCTTTTTCTTTACACGCTTCTAAATCGATTTGTTTGGTTCCGATACAAAATGCACTTACGACCATCAATTTTTCTGCAGCGTCCACCACTTTTTGTGTGACGTTTGTTTTAGAACGGATTCCTAAAACGTGTACGTCTTTTATTTTTTCTATCAGCTCCTCTTCCGACAAACTTTTAGAAACTATTTCAACAGAAAAACCATCTTTAGATAACTTTTTAAAAGCATCTGAATGTACGTTTTCTAATAATAAAATTTTAATTCTGTTCTTTGGGTAAGATATGTTTCTTGGCAAATCGTTTATGTATAAAAATTCATCTAAATTTGGTGCAATATGGTCTGCGTTTTCCGTAGTTTTTACTCTTGAAACATTTTCTGTGTACGCAAAAAACTTGTCTGCAATACCAGCTTCTCGAGTTACGTAGTCGCTATAACCATCACCAATAACTTGTATTTCTCCGTTTAAATTCATGTCTTTTAAACATTGAATTTTTCCATTGTGTTTCGATAAAACATTGTCTGCATCGAAACCAATAATTTCTCCATCCTTTGCGAACTCAAAAGTATTTGCATATACTCTTTCGGAAGGAATGTTGTATTCTTTTACAATTGGATCTATAAATTCTTTGAATCCGCATGAAATTACGTAAATATCGTCTGCGAAATTCTCGAAAAACTCTTTATTACTTTCGATTGATTTAGAAACTTGTTTTTTTAAAGCTTCCACCAACCCCCTTAAATCGGCTTTATTGGCTTTTAATAATTTTATTCTTCTTTTTAAAGATTCTGTAAAGGAGATTTCGCCATCGATACCTAAATTAGTAATATCGATAATTTCTCGAATAACATCTTCTTTCTTTGGATTATTTTCGAGCGTAATTTCTGCTAAAACATCCAATGCTTCCACCCTTGTTAAAGTGCTGTCGAAATCGAAAATATAGTTTCTTTTGCTAGTAATCATCTTTTAAATCTTGGTTGATTTATAAGCTGTAAATCTACAAATATAGTAGGTTATTAGAAAGTTATTTTAAAGTTTTATCATATCGATTTTATTTGATATCAATAATATTGAAGTCCATAAAAAACCGTATAAATTTCTTTAAATATTATGAATTCCCAAAAGAATGAACCACCAGAAAATTGGCAATGCTTCCACCCAAAACGAACTATAATATTTAGATTGATTCGTTTTTGCTCGCATTAAGAAAATAATTACCAGAAAAAAGAAAATCATAAATGCATTTTTTGCATCTATTTGTGGCACAATTAAATACTCTAACAACAGAGAAAAAATCATTAAAATTAACCCCAATCTTTTTGTTTTTTGAACGCCTATTTTCTTCGGAATTGTTTGTAGTGAAATTGCGTCGTATTTTACATCTCTAATATCGAAAGGCAATATTAAAGCGACTATAATTAAAAAGCGCTGAATTGCAATTAAAACAGTATTAAAATCTATTACTCTATTAGCATCAAAAACTGGAACTAAAACAGTAAAACCTACCCAAACTAAAGCAACTACAATTATTTTTAAATAACTAACCTGACGTAAATTTTTATGAAATCCGCTTAAAAAAGGAACTGCATATAAAACTGTTAATAAGATAAAAGGCACTCCAAAAAGCAATGTTTTAAATGGAATTAAAATCGTATAATAACACAATATTAGAAAGCATAAAAAAGAAAAAATCTGAATATTTTTTAACCCGTTTGTTAAACTTTTATGATGCAATTTTGCAACGCCTGCATATTTTACAAAATTATAACCTGTTATTGTTCCTAAAAATATAAAAATATCTAAGTTTTCGTTGTACGATAAATCCAAATAGAATTCAGTGATTCTCACTAAACATAACACAGCAAATGCTACATGAATACTGGCATTTATATAAAAATCGAAAGCGGTCTTTAAAATTTTCATTTTACAAAAATAGCTTTTCTGTTAATAACATCGCTGTTTGGTTAATAATTAACTTATTATTATTAATATTCTATCAAATAAGAATCTATTAAATTCCCTATTTTTGTCCTGCTTTAAAAAGCACCACTCAATCGTTTGAGAAAAGACATAAAAAACTTTATTTTAATGAATACAAACTCGTTTCAACTTAGACATATTGGTCCTAATAAAAAGGAGCAACAAAAAATGTTAAAAACTATAAAAGCTGATAGTTTAGATCAGTTAATTAATGAAACCGTTCCAGAAAACATTCGTCTAAAAAGCAATTTAGATTTAGGTCCTGCAATGAGCGAATACGAGTATTTGGCTCATATTACTGAACTTGCAAAAAAAAATAGAGTTTTTAAAAGTTATATTGGTTTAGGATATCATGAAGCAATTGTGCCAAGTGTTATTCAAAGAAACATATTAGAAAATCCAGGTTGGTACACTGCTTACACGCCTTACCAAGCAGAAATTGCACAAGGTAGATTAGAAGCTTTATTAAATTTCCAAACCATGATTTGCGATTTAACAGGAATGGAATTGGCAAACGCCTCTCTTTTAGATGAAAGTACTGCTGCTGCAGAAGCAATGGCTTTATTATTTGATGTTAGAGAACGTGCTAAAAAAAAATCTGGAGCCAATAAATTCTTTGTTTCTGAAGAAATTTTACCACAAACATTATCTTTATTACAAACACGTTCTACCCCTATTGGAATTGAATTGGTCGTTGGAAATCACGAAGATTTTGATTTTGGTGATGACTTTTTTGGAGCCATTTTACAATATCCAGGAAAATTCGGACAAATATTCGATTATGCAGGTTTTGTCGCAAAAGCAAATGAAAATAATATTAAAGTAGCAGTTGCTGCAGATATTTTATCTTTAGTAAAATTAAAAGCACCTGGAGAATTTGGAGCATCTGTAGTCGTTGGAACTACACAACGTTTTGGAATTCCTTTAGGTTATGGAGGACCTCATGCAGCCTATTTTGCAACAAAAGAAGCGTATAAGAGAAGTATTCCAGGAAGAATTATTGGAGTTACAAAAGATACAGATGGTGGTTTTGCTTTAAGAATGGCATTACAAACCAGAGAACAACATATTAAACGTGAAAGAGCGACTTCGAACATTTGTACTGCACAAGTTTTGTTAGCAGTTATGGCAGGAATGTATGCTGTGTATCATGGAAAAAATGGTATCCAATTTATTGCAGACGCTGTTCATAACAAAACAAAATTAGTAGCAAGTTATTTAGAAAAAGCAGGTTTTAAACAATTAAACTCAGCTTATTTCGATACACTTTTAGTAGAAATTGATGCAGTTCGTTTAAAACCAATTGCAGAATCTTTCAAAGTAAACTTCAATTATATTACAGACAATCTTATTTCGATTTCTATAAATGAAGCAACTACACAAAAAGATTTAATGAAGCTTTTCACTATTTTTGGCCAGTTAAAAAAACAACCAGATTCCTCTACTGCAGAAAGTTATGGCGATTTTCATCAAATCTTAACACAAGAGTCTTTTGGTTCTGATTTTGAAGTGATTGCAGAAAACACAAAAAGAACAACACCTTTCTTAGAAAACGATATTTTTAACACGTACCAATCTGAAACAGATATGATGCGTTATATTAAAAAATTAGAACGTAAAGATTTAGCATTAAATCATTCTATGATTTCCTTAGGATCTTGTACAATGAAATTAAATGCTGCTTCAGAAATGTTGCCTTTAAGCAATCCTCAATGGGGAAATATTCACCCTTTTGTGCCTTTAAATCAAGCTGAAGGATACCAAATTGTTTTAAAGAAATTAGAGCATCAATTAAATATTATTACTGGTTTTGCTGGTACTTCTTTACAACCAAATTCTGGTGCACAAGGAGAGTTTGCTGGTTTAATGACGATTAGAGCTTATCACCAAAGTCAAGGAGATTCTCATAGAAATATTTGTTTGATTCCTGCTTCTGCTCATGGAACAAATCCTGCTTCTGCTGTAATGGCTGGAATGAAAGTTGTGGTTACCAAAACTGCAGATAATGGAAACATAGATGTAGCTGATTTACGTGAAAAAGCCGAATTACATAAAGATAATTTAGCGGCTTTAATGGTAACCTATCCATCAACTCATGGAGTTTTTGAAAGTGAAATTAAAGAGATTACCAAAATTATCCACGATAATGGTGGGCAAGTTTATATGGATGGCGCAAATATGAACGCGCAAGTTGGTTTAACGAATCCTGCTACGATTGGTGCAGACGTTTGTCATTTAAATTTACATAAAACATTTGCAATTCCACATGGTGGTGGAGGCCCAGGAGTTGGCCCAATTTGTGTAGCTCCTCAATTAGTTCCTTTTTTACCATCAAACCCATTAATTTCAATAGGAAGCAAACAAGCAATTACAGCTATTTCTGGAGCTCCTTGGGGTTCTGCTTTGGCGTGTTTAATTTCTTACGGATATATTACAATGTTAGGTTGTAGTGGATTGACAAATTCTACAAAAAATGCCATTTTAAATGCAAATTATATAAAAGAGCGCTTAACAGGGCATTATGAAACTTTATATACTGGAGAAAAAGGACGTGCTGCACATGAAATGATAATCGACTGTCGTGAGTTTAAAAATAACGGAATCGAAGTGGTTGACATCGCAAAACGTTTAATGGATTATGGTTTTCATGCACCAACAGTTTCTTTCCCTGTTGGAGGAACTATGATGATTGAGCCAACAGAATCTGAATCTTTAGCTGAATTAGATCGATTTTGTGAAGCTATGATTTCTATTCGTGAAGAAATTAAAAATGCTTCTAAAGAGGATGAAAATAATCCGTTGAAAAACGCACCTCACACGCAAGCAATGTTAACTGCAGATAATTGGACTTTACCTTACACAAGAAAACAAGCGGCTTTTCCTTTGGAATATATTGCAGATAACAAATTCTGGCCAACTATAAGAAGAGTAGATGATGCTTTTGGAGACAGAAACTTAATTTGCTCTTGCAACCCAATTGAAGATTATATGTAAACGCACAGCGTTTTCAAGTATTTAAAACCATTTCTTTTTGCTGAATTTTATCAGTCTTGGGGAATGGTTTTTTTATTCTCGTTTAATTACAATTGAAATTTGAGAAATATGAGTTCTTATTAAATTTAAAAAAACCGCCTGAACAAAGGTTTTGTTTAGACGGTTTTCCATCAATCAAAAAACTAAAATTTAATTTTATTTTGTCATTTTTACTTTTCTACCATTTAATGGTTGCTCGTTTCTATAATTGTTAATTGGCATTAACTTTTTTAATTTATTAACCTGCTCTAAAGAAACTGTAATTGGTTCTTTAAAAACAAACCAATTTACACCCTGAGTACAAGGTGGCGTTGTAAGTGAACCAACATAATTATAGTACCCTTTATTTTTAGGAAGATTTAAATTGAGATTAAAAGACGTGTCAACCGTTTTCATTTCTCCTTTTTTAAGCGGTAAATAACTTTCTAAAAAATCGAAAGGAGCACTTGAAACACCTTCTTTTGCCATAACTGCTAACACTAAGTATTCTCCCTTTTTACTTACATGTACCATATGAATAACTAATGGATATCTAATTCCGTCTATAGTATGCTCAGAAGATTCATGGAAATGAATTTGCTTTAAATCGAATTTTTCTCCTTTGTAATTTATATAATCTCCTGCTTCGAAATTATATTGAATTGAGTGCCCGTTATTTTTTACATCATGAATTTTCGTGTTTAGAGCATAATGGATATCTAATGGTTTTAAAGCCACATCTGCCATTGCATTTACACTTACAATGTTTATTGGAGATTGAAATTCTCCATCACATTCTGAGTCTTTTTCAATCTCTGCCCAATGCTCTGGTCCTGTTTCGCCTGCATAACTCCAATGCTTTTTTTTATGATTTGCATTTGAAACTCCCTCATTTTTTGAAGTTGTTTCTAATTTTTTTTCTGTTTTTGTGCTTTTATTACAAGATGTGAATGTAATTGCAAATAACACGACTACGAATATGCTGTTTTTAATATTCATTTTGAATTTATTTATAGGTGATATTTTAATGTTGTTTGTAATATATTATTGTTTCTAAAAGTATTTACACCAGCTGGTGCATAGTCATTTAAGTATCCCATACCTAACGATGCATTTTTAAATATTGGGTAAGACAATCCTACATAAAACCAGTTTTGATTTAAAGATTCTGGCACTATTCCAGTACCAGTGTTCAACCAAATTTCATCAAATGCAGTGATATTCACTTTTTTAGTGTCAGTAACTTTAAATAATGGCATTCCCCAAGTAAATCGATATCTAAAACGCGTTTTAAAATCTGTGCCATTTTTAGTAAAACTAGCATTGGGCTGTTGTACAAATTGGTCTATAAAACGTTGCTCTAACCTAAAACGATGTTTAAAATTTGATTTTCCAGACACATGTGATAACATTACTTGCTCCCAAACATCATTTTCATTAAAATTATGAGTTTCTCTATAGTTTTTAGCAAAGGTGTAACCTACTGCAAAATCAACTGATTTATTTAGATTATAATGAATGGAAGGTCTTATTAAAATTTGTTGCCAATCCTCTAAAAAATTAGTCCTTCTAAAATGGGCTTCATTTTTCAAGTAAAATTGATTGTTGATACGATAATCTATAATAACAGAATTCCAAGAACTATTGCTTTGTTTTACTGTTTTACTCTGCCCAAATACCGCTATAGGTATTAAAAATAGTATAATTAATATGTGTTTCAATGTATTATTATTTAAATTAAATATTGGTTTGAAAGAATCCCAAAACCGGAACCCTTTAAATATATAAAAACGAATAAATAATAAACTTAGAAATGTGTTTTTAACTGACAGTATAAAATGTAAAATCGCTTTTTTACTGAAGAAAATAAATGTCCATTAACGCATTGATGAAAATCAATATTGTTTTGGATAAAAGCAATATTACTAGAAAAAGCACCTGAAAAATTCTTAAAAAAACCTTTTTCTTCTTTTTCCAATTCCTCTAAAGCAACAACACCTACAGATACATCACTATCATTTTCATTTAAATTATTAGTTGAAAAAGATATTGAATTTAAATTAGAGCTTACTGGTAAAGTATTTGCTTGTAATTTATTATTAAATACAAACGTAAATAAAACAGTAAGAAATAATTTAAAATAAGAATATGTAAGTAAATGTTTCATTTGAGATAACAAATGTACAGTAGTTTATCAGTTTTATTTTACCTGATAATTCTTTTTAACATAATTTTTAACAAGGCATTTGGTTTTTTTTAAGTGAGAATTCACAAATGATAAACACATTCTTTCTTCAATTTCTTTCTTCTTCCCCACTAAATAAAGAAACCTGTTATTGGTAAACTTGCTCCAAAAAGACCAATTAATAAAGCCAAAATTTGGGTTGCCCCCAATAGTTCCCATATGAATATCTAAATTGGTGTCTAAGATACTTTGATTTTTCTCAAACTTAGCAATTAATGGTTTGTCTAATTGAACTCCTGTAAATCTATCTACAACTTGATTAAATCATTATTGTAAATTGATTTCAAATTGTATTTTACGTGAGAATTCACAAGTAAGAGAGGGCGAAAATGGTGTAATTGATTGCGACAATAAAATTGAAGAAATAAAAAACCTCGCTCCACATCGTTAGGCGAAAATTCCCCTATCGCAAGTCATGGTTACGAGGTTACAGGAAACAAAAATAAATTAAAAAAAACAAAAAAGCAAGCTAAAAGGAATAATGGTTTAGGGTTGTAAATTGATTTCAAATTGTATTTTTACGTGAGAATTCACAAGAGGCTAAAATGCCATTGTCTAAATGATTATGTTGTGAATTGATTTCAAATTGTATTTTTACGTGAGAATTCACAAGTCAATTTCGTGCAATTCTTGGTCTGTTATTGTTGTGAATTGATTTCAAATTGTATTTTTACGTGAGAATTCACAAGTTTAGCAAGTCTTAACCTACTACTACTCACGTTGTGAATTGATTTCAAATTGTATTTTTACGTGAGAATTCACAAGTACGAAAATTACAAGACTGGTTCTAACGTTGTTGTGAATTGATTTCAAATTGTATTTTTACGTGAGAATTCACAAGCAAATTCAATTAATTGAGCATCGTTGTATCGTTGTGAATTGATTTCAAATTGTATTTTTACGTGAGAATTCACAAGGAATTCATTTATCACAAACATTGCACACCTGTTGTGAATTGATTTCAAATTGTATTTTTACGTGAGAATTCACAAGTAACTTTAAAAAATGGCGATAGCATAGACTGTTGTGAATTGATTTCAAATTGTATTTTTACGTGAGAATTCACAAGAATACTTTGGTTATGAACTCGTAATATGTTGTTGTGAATTGATTTCAAATTGTATTTTTACGTGAGAATTCACAAGTCTATTATTACAGGGCATAGCAGTAATGCTAGTTGTGAATTGATTTCAAATTGTATTTTTACGTGAGAATTCACAAGCGACTTCAATTGCTCATTTACCAAATCATCGTTGTGAATTGATTTCAAATTGTATTTTTACGTGAGAATTCACAAGTAATGAATGTTCATAAATAACTGCTATACTGTTGTGAATTGATTTCAAATTGTATTTTTACGTGAGAATTCACAAGAGAAAATTGTATTTAGATAAAGGTTTGTTAGTTGTGAATTGATTTCAAATTGTATTTTTACGTGAGAATTCACAAGTGAAAAATATAATAGAATATGAAACTAACTGTTGTGAATTGATTTCAAATTGTATTTTTACGTGAGAATTCACAAGAAACTGACCTACATTAGCATCAACTCTTTTGTTGTGAATTGATTTCAAATTGTATTTTTACGTGAGAATTCACAAGTAAACTGGAGTTACACCGTGTGCTATCATTGTTGTGAATTGATTTCAAATTGTATTTTTACGTGAGAATTCACAAGACATTATCTATATTTATAAAACTTCCAACTGTTGTGAATTGATTTCAAATTGTATTTTTACGTGAGAATTCACAAGCTTTCCATTTCTTAGTAGCAACTGCCAATTGTTGTGAATTGATTTCAAATTGTATTTTTACGTGAGAATTCACAAGGCTTACTGGCGACCAGACTATTAATGGATTGTTGTGAATTGATTTCAAATTGTATTTTTACGTGAGAATTCACAAGGCATTAGGCGCAATGCATGCAAACAATATGGTTGTGAATTGATTTCAAATTGTATTTTTACGTGAGAATTCACAAGCTAAAGGCTGGAAACCTAAAGAATTCTACAGTTGTGAATTGATTTCAAATTGTATTTTTACGTGAGAATTCACAAGTCTAACTCTAAATTATCTACTCCAGCAGAGTTGTGAATTGATTTCAAATTGTATTTTTACGTGAGAATTCACAAGCATTTACCCAACTTTCTGTAGCATAACCATGTTGTGAATTGATTTCAAATTGTATTTTTACGTGAGAATTCACAAGCTTCTTTTGATATTTCCCTACCCATAGGTGTTGTGAATTGATTTCAAATTGTATTTTTACGTGAGAATTCACAAGCACCAAGACCGAAATTTGCAGCGGCATAAAGTTGTGAATTGATTTCAAATTGTATTTTTACGTGAGAATTCACAAGCAAGTCTTTCGATAGACTTTAACGACGTAAGTTGTGAATTGATTTCAAATTGTATTTTTACGTGAGAATTCACAAGAGTAAAACAAAATAAAACAAACAAACAAGAGTTGTGAATTGATTTCAAATTGTATTTTTACGTGAGAATTCACAAGGACCACGTTGTCAACCTACACAATAAAAGCGTTGTGAATTGATTTCAAATTGTATTTTTACGTGAGAATTCACAAGAACTTTCGTCTTGGGTTGTAGTCCATAATTGTTGTGAATTGATTTCAAATTGTATTTTTACGTGAGAATTCACAAGAATATTCAAAACCTCGCCTTTGTTTAATTTGTTGTGAATTGATTTCAAATTGTATTTTTACGTGAGAATTCACAAGTACCTTCTGGTTTTTAATATTCGCAACTGTGTTGTGAATTGATTTCAAATTGTATTTTTACGTGAGAATTCACAAGTCCAAGGGAGATTCTATGAATGGTGGTTCAGTTGTGAATTGATTTCAAATTGTATTTTTACGTGAGAATTCACAAGAAAATTCAACAACAACATAACCATCATCATGTTGTGAATTGATTTCAAATTGTATTTTTACGTGAGAATTCACAAGTATGGCCTCGGTAACGGTGTACGTTCTACAGTTGTGAATTGATTTCAAATTGTATTTTTACGTGAGAATTCACAAGATTGGATGTCGATTGGTACGACAACAAAATGTTGTGAATTGATTTCAAATTGTATTTTTACGTGAGAATTCACAAGATCACATTGTTTTTTTAACGGAGATAATCCGTTGTGAATTGATTTCAAATTGTATTTTTACGTGAGAATTCACAAGACCTTTCTTTGAAATGGAATAGGTATTTTAGTTGTGAATTGATTTCAAATTGTATTTTTACGTGAGAATTCACAAGAAATGATTTTTTAAGAGCATCGCTATCCTCGTTGTGAATTGATTTCAAATTGTATTTTTACGTGAGAATTCACAAGCATCGTGTTTTACATCGAAAGCCATTACTTGTTGTGAATTGATTTCAAATTGTATTTTTACGTGAGAATTCACAAGTTGCCCTTTAAAATTAATAATTCTATCGTAGTTGTGAATTGATTTCAAATTGTATTTTTACGTGAGAATTCACAAGGTTTTTGTTGTTGTGTTGTAACCAGTACAAGTTGTGAATTGATTTCAAATTGTATTTTTACGTGAGAATTCACAAGAGAAGAAATAAATGTTAACATATTTGTTTCGTTGTGAATTGATTTCAAATTGTATTTTTACGTGAGAATTCACAAGTCACAAGCTATTAAAGCTGTACCAGAACCAGTTGTGAATTGATTTCAAATTGTATTTTTACGTGAGAATTCACAAGCCTATTATAAATTTTCTACCAATCATTTCAGTTGTGAATTGATTTCAAATTGTATTTTTACGTGAGAATTCACAAGTGTTGCTAAAAATAGAAATGGAACGCTTTTGTTGTGAATTGATTTCAAATTGTATTTTTACGTGAGAATTCACAAGTAAAGAAATTTATTACAAATACGGAGGGTGTTGTGAATTGATTTCAAATTGTATTTTTACGTGAGAATTCACAAGTATGTATCCAAATTTCTTTCCATTAAAATTGTTGTGAATTGATTTCAAATTGTATTTTTACGTGAGAATTCACAAGAAACCTAATAAAATAACTGCATCCATATTAGTTGTGAATTGATTTCAAATTGTATTTTTACGTGAGAATTCACAAGCCTGATCCGGAAAAACATTGATATATTTTTGTTGTGAATTGATTTCAAATTGTATTTTTACGTGAGAATTCACAAGGTGTTGGAAAAACCATTTTAATAAAACTTGGTTGTGAATTGATTTCAAATTGTATTTTTACGTGAGAATTCACAAGGTTCTTTATGGATGCCGAATACAACTAATTGTTGTGAATTGATTTCAAATTGTATTTTTACGTGAGAATTCACAAGAGTTTCTATTATTTAATGTTGGGTCTACTAGTTGTGAATTGATTTCAAATTGTATTTTTACGTGAGAATTCACAAGTCCTCTAATCGGTTCGATATGGCTGTCTATGTTGTGAATTGATTTCAAATTGTATTTTTACGTGAGAATTCACAAGTACTAAACCTAAATACATAATATGAGTAAAGTTGTGAATTGATTTCAAATTGTATTTTTACGTGAGAATTCACAAGTTCAAAAAGACACTTATTTAACACAGTTTTGTTGTGAATTGATTTCAAATTGTATTTTTACGTGAGAATTCACAAGCGCTCAATTCTTTCGCTTCATTTTACCAACGTTGTGAATTGATTTCAAATTGTATTTTTACGTGAGAATTCACAAGAGGCGTATCTGGCGCTATGGCTGCAATATCGTTGTGAATTGATTTCAAATTGTATTTTTACGTGAGAATTCACAAGTTAGAAAAAGCAATTAAACATTATAATTCTGTTGTGAATTGATTTCAAATTGTATTTTTACGTGAGAATTCACAAGCATAATTAAAGATACAATAGAATATATCACGTTGTGAATTGATTTCAAATTGTATTTTTACGTGAGAATTCACAAGAATAACAAATGTAGCATCTACAGCAACCGTGTTGTGAATTGATTTCAAATTGTATTTTTACGTGAGAATTCACAAGAAAAACTAAATATTAATGTTTCAAATACATGTTGTGAATTGATTTCAAATTGTATTTTTACGTGAGAATTCACAAGAATGATTCGTTTAAGTAATGATTCACGTGTGTTGTGAATTGATTTCAAATTGTATTTTTACGTGAGAATTCACAAGTGTGTAGGATTTAATAGTTTCATCATAAGTGTTGTGAATTGATTTCAAATTGTATTTTTACGTGAGAATTCACAAGATAATTTAACAATAGCTTAATTTATTACCAGTTGTGAATTGATTTCAAATTGTATTTTTACGTGAGAATTCACAAGTACAAAATAATCAATCCAACTAATGAAACTGTTGTGAATTGATTTCAAATTGTATTTTTACGTGAGAATTCACAAGTGGTGATTGCTTATGTGTTGTAAGAGTTACGTTGTGAATTGATTTCAAATTGTATTTTTACGTGAGAATTCACAAGACAATTTTTGGATGGCTCATAAATTGATTGTTGTGAATTGATTTCAAATTGTATTTTTACGTGAGAATTCACAAGTAATGCACCTGCATCAAATACACTGGCGTGGTTGTGAATTGATTTCAAATTGTATTTTTACGTGAGAATTCACAAGATTTGATGATGATTTATAAGTGAAGGGAGTGTTGTGAATTGATTTCAAATTGTATTTTTACGTGAGAATTCACAAGCTTCTTAAAATGTTCTACTTTGTAGCTATCGTTGTGAATTGATTTCAAATTGTATTTTTACGTGAGAATTCACAAGATTTTAGAACAGTTATCTAAAAAAACAGCCGTTGTGAATTGATTTCAAATTGTATTTTTACGTGAGAATTCACAAGTAGAATCTTTAAATATTACCAAATGATTTAGTTGTGAATTGATTTCAAATTGTATTTTTACGTGAGAATTCACAAGTCATCTGTAGATTTTGGTAAATTCCAAATAGTTGTGAATTGATTTCAAATTGTATTTTTACGTGAGAATTCACAAGTGAACAAGTGGTTTGTAAAGCGGCTATTACGTTGTGAATTGATTTCAAATTGTATTTTTACGTGAGAATTCACAAGTTAGGTGAACCAATATGTTTTACTGCATTAGTTGTGAATTGATTTCAAATTGTATTTTTACGTGAGAATTCACAAGAATGCAGTTCTATCAGATAAGGTAGAACCAGTTGTGAATTGATTTCAAATTGTATTTTTACGTGAGAATTCACAAGATTCAGATGTTAGTGGGTGGTGTTTTATGTGTTGTGAATTGATTTCAAATTGTATTTTTACGTGAGAATTCACAAGGTCAATCCCAAAATATTGAGTAAAACCAATACTTTGGGATTCCTTTTTAGAACTTATAAAATTCTATGACTATATAGAATTTGTGATAAATCTAATGTTTTTTTTATTTCTATTTTGACAATTTGTAGATTTTAAAAATGGAATTTTAACTTACCAGTTAATGAAAAAAATAAAACCCTAAAAACCTATCTATCCAAAATCTCTTTAATATTTGGTTTAAAGTAATTTGGACCTTTTAAAACTTTACCATCTTCTCTATAGATTGGCTTTCCATCTTTGCCCAATTTACTCATATTAGAACGTTGTATTTCATTAAAAATCTCTTCTATTTTATCTTGCATTCCATGTTCTATAATCGTTCCACATAAAATATATAACATATCTCCCAAAGCATCTGCAACTTCTACTAAATCATTATTTTGTGCTGCCTCTAAATATTCTTCGTTCTCTTCCTTCATCAATTCGAAACGTAATTTTTTTCTTTCGTCAGAAATATTTACAGTTGCTGTATCTTGGATATTCAATTTAAAAGCCGTGTGAAATGCATGAATTGCTGCTATTTTATTTTTCATTATATATGTTATTTATTTTTTATTTGTTATAAGTAAGTTATTTCTTTAGTAAAGTATCACTTGGTATTACAACACTTTCTTTAACAACCAAGATGGAGCAATTTTTAAAATCTAAGCCACCAATCTCCAACGTTTGGAAACGTAAGAAACTCGTTTTTTATTTTTTATAACTGTATAAATTTGATTAGTTGCTTTTTCTAATGGAACCAACCAAAAAAGATCGCCTGCCAAGGCCATGGTTGTATCTAAAAATTCTGGTCTTATTTTCGTGATAAAAACTTTTTTAGATTTTATCGTTTTCGTCTTAATATATAAACTTTCTAAATATGCTTTTTGATAGGCTTTTGAAGCAAAATAAACAGGTGCAGATCGATTTCCTCTTATAGATGCTATGGACGAAACTCCAACTAAATGCCCAAATTGTTGTTTTTTAAATAAATTATATACTAAAATATACAACTTTGTAACGCCTAAAACATTGGTGTTTATGCTTTGCTTCTCTTTAGTCCATTCTAATTTTGGGTTTATATATGCAACTTCAGAAGATTGCACCACCAAATCTATCGTTTTAAATTCAGCAACAATTTCGTTGAAAACAATCTCTACAGTATCTACTTCTTGAATGTCGTTTTGTTTTACTAAAATATGATTTGGAAATTGATTTTTCACTTCCATCAATTTCTCTAATCTTCTTTCTGTAATGGCTACTTTGTACCCGTCTTTCACCAAAAGTTCGGTTAACCTTTTTCCTATTCCTGAAGTTGCTCCAAAAACGATGACATTCTTCATTTAATTTGTAATTTTGTAAAATCGAGATTTTACTGATTTTTAGATAGACAATATATAGAAACTTTATCAAAAATTAAGGTAGATTTTTATCTATTAATCAAGAAGATATAAAGAATTAAGTTATGTTTTTAAGCGCATATTTTACAACAGGTAGAATTATTTTTATTATTTTTTTCGTTTTAGCATTTATCGCTTTAATGATTTATAGCTACAGAAAAGATATTAAAAACCACGAACGTTACTATAAAAATGCGGGTAAAAAAGTACTAATTTATGGTGGTTTAATTATAGTGATTTTTGTTATGATTCGTCTTTTAGCTGGAAATTAAACCCTTTATTTTAGGTTAGTTGCAGAACTAATTTGTATTAGTAAAGAGTTCTCGACTATGCTCGAATCGTCATAACTAATCATTTTTTATTCTCTTTAAACGTTTCCACGCAATTTTATGTCTTCCTTTATAGATAAAAAAGCAAGTTACATCTAACAAAAAATAAAACAAACTAATTCCACTTGGTGGATTGTTACTTGGTAAAAAATCGAACACTCCAAATGCTATGTTAGGCCATTTCCATGCTCCAAAAGCTGTTCCTCCTATTTCTAAAATTGCGACTAAAATATACATCGAAAAGAAAAACAAGCGATCTTTGGGTCTTTTCCAAAGTAAAAGAAAAACGAAAATGGTCATTACAAAACCAAAAACATCTGTAAAGAAAATTAAATAAATTGTGGCAAATAAAGCTATAAAAACACCAAACAATTGTTCCACTGCTTTATGGTGTTTTCGAACTACAGAGGCTTTACTAAACATAAAAATTCGTCCATATAAAGCAGCATGTCCTAAAGGAACATAAAAAGGCACATTTTCTAACCTGTAAGTGTACATATCTAAACCTCTGGAAAATAAATATTCTCCACCAAAACCAATAATAACAGCATAAATCATTAATTCTTTTACTCTGGGTGTAGATCTTAAATACATTTTAAGAAAACCAGCAATCATTAGAATATTAATAAGGATTTGCGAACTGGTTACATTTTCTGCAAACCAAATACTATCAAAAAATAAGACAAAAACAAAAATAACAAAGCGCCCAATTTCTCTATTAAAAATTGAAATGATTTTTTGTAAATCGGGTTTTGGAACGTATACTATTTTCATTAATTAGGATATTTAAAACAATCTGTTGTGTGGTCGTTTACCATTCCAACAGCTTGCATATATGCATACATAACTGTAGAACCAACAAATTTAAAGCCTCGTTTTTTTAAATCTTTCGAAATTTTATCCGACAAAGGTGTTGTTGCAGGAACTTCTTCTTTTTTATTAAATTTATTAATAATTGGTTTTCCATCTACATAACTCCAAATAAATTTAGAAAACGAGCCAAATTCTTTTTGCACTTCCATAAATAATTGTGCGTTTGTAATGGCACTTCTTATTTTTAATTTATTTCTGATGATTCCTGCATCTTGCAAAAGAGATTCGTATTTGCTTTCGGGATATTTTGCGATTTTTTGATAGTCGAAATTATCGAATGCTTTTTTAAAATTTTCTCTTTTATTTAAAATGGTAATCCAACTTAAACCCGCCTGAAAAGTTTCTAAAATTAAAAATTCGAACAAAGTTGCGTCATCAAAAACGGGTGTTCCCCACTCTTTATCATGATAATCTTTATACAATTCGCTGTCTGTAACCCAAAAACACCTATTTTTCATCTTCTCTATTTTTAAAAGCGAAAATTAGTGTTAAATGAATTAAAAATCAACGTATTTTGGAATAATTTTTGCAACTTTACTATCCTAAAACATCCTGATTATGAAAGTTTTAAAATACACTTTATTGTTAACCATCTTTTCCTGCTGCTTTTGGGCTTGTGGTTCTTCTCCAATAAAAAAACAAGATACCCAAGAAGAACAACCTGTGGTAATTGCCAATGATAGTTTAGAATACGAAATTATAATTATAGATCCTGGTTTTAATTTATTCCTAAATTCTGTTGCGCAACCAGAAGGTTTTTATACACAACAATATTTAGAAGCTAGAAATAGAGTTTGGGTTACCACTTGGAATATTAGAGCGCAAAACCCATCACGTTTTAATAATAATATTTACGAAAACATTATTGATTATCAGCCAAATATAAATTATGGCTATGAAGTAAATTACAAACTTTTTAACTATTTTTTATTCGCACAAAGAAAGTATAAGATGAATTTAGGTGGTGGTTTTCGGTCTGGCAGAATTAATTAAAAGGCGCTTTCATAAAACAACGAATCCCTTGTTTTTACGAGGGATTTGTTGTATTTTGTAGCTATAATAAACCCCGAAAATGGCCAATATAGGCAAAAAACGGGGTTTTAATTTCGACAATTATGAAAGTACGAAGAATTTCTGAAATGCAACACCGCATTTCAATTTTTTCCCCTCAGCGAGAATTATGATGCTCATTATGCGCGATTTTTAGAGGGAGATTTAGGTAAAATCTACTCTGCAATTCCTTGGAATGATTTAGTTAGCTCTTTTGGTATTTCTGAACAATCAAAAGGGAGAAACTATCTTTTTAGTCCTAAAGGAAGACTAGGTTTAATGTTTTTAAAACATTATGCTAATTGTTCAGATAGAAAATTGATTGAGCAACTAAACTCGAATTTAGACTATCAATTTTTCTGTGATATAGAACTAGGTTTTGAACGCTTAACAAACTATAAAATAGTGAGCCAAATACGTTGTGAATTAGCAGAGAAACTCGATATTAATTCCATAGAAAAAATTCTATTCAACTCTTGGAAAAACGAAATTGAAAACCCCAATCAAATTGTAATGGATGCTACTTGTTATGAAAGTGAAGTTCGTTACCCTAGCATCCAAAAATTACTTTGGGAGTCGGTTCATTGGTTGTACAATCAATTACGTAAAACCTGCTCTATATTAGGGGTTAAAATGATTAGAAGTAAATATATCAAGTGGAAAAAACGTTATCAAGGATTTAGTAAAATGCGAAGAAAAACCAAGTCGAAACGTATTTCATTAACCCGAGGTTTACTCAATCTGTTAAGTAAATTTATCAACTTTGAAAAAGAGTTGTCAGAAAATCACAATATTGAGTTTATAGCTTTGTATTATAAGCGAATAAATACAATTCAAAGGATTTACAAACAACAAAAAGATCATTTTGATACAGGAGAAAAAATCAAAGATAGAATTGTAAGCATTCAAAAGGATTATATTCGTCCTATTGTTCGAGGAAAGGAAGTAAAACCTGTTGAATTTGGAGCAAAAGTTAACAAAGTTCAAATTGATGGAATTAGCTTTATCGAACATATTAACTTTAATGCATTTCATGAAGGAAATCGTTTTATTCAAACAGTCCAAAAAGCACAAGGATTAACTCGAAAAAAAGTAAAAATAGCTGGAGCAGATAAAATTTATGCCACCAATAAAAATAGAAAACACTGTAGTTCTAAGAACATAGAAACAGACTTTATCCCCAAGGGAAAAAAGCCGAAAAATCATAAAGAAAAAAAGCAACTTAGAGCTATTATCGCAAAAGAAAGAGCTACAAGATTAGAAGGTTCTTTTGGAAAGGATAAAGAATATTATCACTTACGAAAAATAAAAGCCAAAACTAAAAAGAATGAAATTCTATGGATATTCTTTGGAATACACACAGGGAATGCTCTTGAAATTGGCCGAAGAAAAATAGCTAAAACAGCACAACAAGTAGTCTAAATTTGAAGCATTGAATATAGTTTTATGGGAGAGGTATGTCTTGTTGGGAAGTTTTTAAGAAACTGAACACTTAAAACAGCTTTAAAACAAAAATTGAGGGTAGAATTTAAATAATTCTGCCCGCAATTTTAGCTGCATTTTTAAAAATAACCTATTTTCTGAATGTGCCTTAAAAAATAAAACTGATACTGCGAATGCACAAATTTTAAAGAGAAAAAACCTTAAACGACCTGCATAAAATACTGAAAATCATAAACTAAGAAACTAATTTATTAAACCTTCTGATAACTCACAAAGCTATAGTCGTATTTGTTTTTGTCATCGGCTTTAAAATCTTCTCTTGAAACTTCTTTCCAAACTTTTGGGTCTATTTCTGGAAAATAAACATCTGCTTTAAATTCGTGATGTACCAAAGTTATATCTAATTGATCTACTAAGTTATTTGCAATTGCTTGTTTATAGATTTGTGCACCTCCAATAATATAAATTTCAGAATCGTCTTTTGCTAATTCAATAGCCTCTTCAATGCTATTTGCTACAAAACAACCATCTTTAAAATAATTATTATTTCTGGTAATAATAATTGTAGTACGATTTGGCAATGGTTTTCCAATTGACTCAAATGTATTTCTACCCATTAAAATATGATGACCAGTAGTAACCTTTTTAAATCTCTTTAAATCTGCAGGTAAATGCCAAATTAAATCGTTGTTTTTCCCTAAAGCATTATTTTTAGCAATAGCAGCAATTATTGTAATCATAAAGTAAAATCAATTTTCAACAAAAATAATAGAAATGGTTAGAGATTTATAGCTTTTAAGAGTTTTTGTTCATAAACAACAATTTACGAAACCGTTTTCGAGGTAAAATACATGAAAATCAGGTAAAAGAAAATGTTAATCATTTTTAAACATATAGTAATTATTTACACTGTTTATTTATAATTAGCTTTGTTATAGTGTTTCATATTATTAAAACGATAATTCTTTCGTTTTCAATACTATATTGTTTGAAGACTGATAATTGTTCTATAAATTTACCAAAAATTTTGAAAACAAAATATTATGGCTATTAAAAAACAATTTTTAAAAAACAAACCAGTTTGTAAAGTAACTTTTACAGTACCCTCTGAAAATGCATATAATGTAGCAGTAGTTGGTAGTTTTAACGATTGGAATGCAGCATCTACTCCTTTAAAAAAATTAAAAAATGGTTCTTTTAAAGGAACTGTTAATTTAGAAACAGGCAATTCTTACGAGTTTAGATATTTAGTAGATGGTAAATTCGTAAACGAAGCAGAAGCAGATGCTTTCGCTTGGAACGATTATGCTGGCGCAGAAAACTGTGTTATAAAACTATAACAGAATTTCTTATAAAAAATAAAAAGAGCTCTCATTAATTAATGAGAACTCTTTTTTTTATTGTAATTATATTGCAACTTTTCCTTTAATATGAGGATGAGGGTTATAATCTATCAACTCAAAATCTTCGAAATCGAAATCGAAAATGCTTGTTATTTCTGGATTAATTTTCATTTTTGGTAAAGCTCTAATTTCTCTGGATAATTGTAATTCTAACTGTTCTATATGATTGTTGTAAATATGAGCGTCGCCAAAAGTATGGATAAATTCTCCTGCTTTATAACCACAAACTTGTGCCATCATCATTGTAAATAATGCATAACTAGCAATGTTAAAAGGAACTCCTAAAAAGATATCTGCACTTCTTTGATATAACTGACAAGATAATTTACCATCTGCTACATAAAATTGAAAAAATGCATGGCAAGGAGGTAATGCTGCTTTTCCTTTTTTTACATTTTCTGAAAATGAAACAGAAGTATCTGGTAAAACAGAAGGATTCCAAGCAGAAACTAACATTCTTCTCGAATTCGGATTCTTTTTTAATGTTGAAATTACTTCTTTTAATTGATCGATATCATCGCTATTCCAATTACGCCATTGATGTCCGTAAACTGGTCCTAAATCGCCATTTTCGTCTGCCCATTCATTCCAAATTCTAACACCATTTTCTTGCAAATACTTAATATTTGTATCTCCTTTAATAAACCAAAGTAATTCGTAAACAATCGATTTTAAGTGTAATTTCTTTGTGGTAACCATTGGAAAACCCTCGCTTAAATCGAAACGCATTTGATGTCCAAAAACACTCTTTGTTCCAGTTCCTGTTCTATCTCCTTTTTCGTTTCCGTTCTCTAAAACGTGTTTTACTAAATCGTGGTATTGTTTCATATAGGCCCATCTTAATCTTCCCAAAGGGAAGAAATACTCTTGTATTAGATATTGTCTGTAAAATTAAGAATGATAAAATTATTTTAATTAATAAAGTGAAATTTTTATTAATAGTTTATTAACTATTTAAAAGTATTTACAAACTAGCTAAATTTTCTCCTTTGGGAAATGTCCTTTTGGACAAAGGAGCTTCTTTTTACCCAATAATCATTCCTGCAATTGTTGCAGACATTAAAGAAGCAATGGTTCCTCCAATTAAGGCTTTTATGCCAAATTCTGATAATGTTTTTCGTTGTCCTGGAGCTAAAGAACCAATTCCTCCAATTTGTATTCCAATAGAGGCAAAATTCGCAAAACCACACAACATGTAAGTCGCCATAATTACAGATTTCTCGTAATTTAAGTGTACTACATTTGCAACATTTTTTAATTCTGCTAATTGGATATATCCAACAAATTCACTGGCAGCTAGTTTGATTCCTAACAATTGGCCCATCATTGAAACATCTGCTGAATTTACTCCAATTAACCACATTAGTGGTGCAAAAATAGTTCCTAAAATAAATTCTAAAGACAATGCTTTGTAAGAGGAGTTTGCTGCGATAATTTCGTTTAAAGAAGTAAAATTCCAACTAAAATATTCGATTCCGTTAAAACTCCCAATACCACCTAAAATTCCGTTTATCATTGCAATAATAGCAACAAAAACTAACAACATTGCTCCCACATTTACTGCCAATCGTAAACCTTCTGTTGTTCCGTTTGCAATGGCATCTAAAACGTTAGAACCTATTTTTTCTTGTGAAACAGTTACATCTGTATTTACCTTTTCTGTTTGTGGATACAATATTTTAGAAATTACAATCGCACCTGGAGCCGCCATTACAGAAGCTGCCAATAAATGTTTCGCAAAAATAAGTTCTAATTCTTTATCTCCTCCACCTAAGAACCCAATATATGCTGCTAAAACTGCACCAGCAACAGTTGCCATTCCACCAATCATTACTAAAAGCATTTCAGATTTATTCATCTTTTCTAAATACGCTTTTATTAAAAGTGGTGCTTCTGTTTGTCCTAAGAAAATATTTCCTGCAACAGACAGGCTTTCCATTCCAGAAATTCCTAAGAATTTAGACAAAACTTTCGCCAATACTTTTACTATTTTTTGAATAACACCTAAATAAAAGAGTAAAGATGTTAATGCAGAAAAGAAAATAATTGTTGGCAATACCTGAAAAGCAAAAATGTACCCAAAAGTATTCATATCGCCAACCATACCTGCGAATAGGAACTTACTTCCTGCTTTGGTATATTCTAATATTTCTATAAAAATACTTCCTACAAAATCGAAAATTACTTGTATAAATTTTACTTTTAAAACTCCAATTGCAATTATTAATTGAAGTGCTAATCCAATTCCAACTTTTTTCCAATCAATTGCTTTTTTATTGGAGCTAAATAAGAATGAAACTACGATTAAAACAAACATTCCTAAAACACCTCGCCAAAGGCTACTAAACGTAAAACCTTCGCTTTCGATAATTCCTTTAGCAAGTGGATCTGCTGTTTGTGAAAACACATTTACAGACAAGAAACAAAACAAGGCAACTAATAATTTTTTCATGCAGTTTTTAGATTATGAGCGTTTGCTAATTTCATCTCTAATTTTAGCTGCTAATTCGTAATTTTCGTCTTCTACAGCTTTATTTAGTTGCTCGTTTAATTCGGGAATCGATAAATTTGAAAAGTTACTTTTTACAGTGTTCGATTCTAAATCTTCGATATCTATTGTATTGCTTTCGATATCTGTAGTTTCGTTAATCGCCAACTCTTCTTCTATTTTTAGATAAACTCCTGCCTTGTCTAAAATATTTTCGTATGTATAAATTGGTGCTTGAAAACGAACTGCGATTGCAATTGCATCTGATGTTCTTGTATCTATTGCTTCTTCTACTCCTTCTCTTTCGCAAATCAAACTGGAAAAGAAGACGCCATCTACCAATTTATGAATAATTACTTCTTTAATGGTAATTAAAAACCGATCGGAAAATGTTTTGAATAAATCGTGTGTTAATGGTCTTGGTGGTCGAATTTCTTTTTCTAAAGCGATGGCAATAGATTGTGCTTCAAATGCTCCAATTATTATTGGTAATGTTCTTGTTCCTTCCATTTCACTTAAAACTAAAGCATAAGCTCCACTTTGAGTTTGACTGTAAGAAATTCCTTTTATCGTTAATTTTATTAAACTCATATTTTTTTTTTGCAAAAAAGATTTTTTCTTTTAATTTACTATTTGTCAACCCTTAAAGAGTTTTAAACCCTTTAAGGGTTCTTAAGATATTAGCTATTTACTTTTTTAATAAATAAACATCTTTTTTGCGTGGCACAATTTACTAAAAAATATAGAGTGAAAATGGTTATTTTTTCTGAATTTATTATTTTATGTTAACTAAGGTTCGCGTGAAGGATTGAAGCATTTGTTTGAGCTCTTTTATTTTGTTGATTGAAATGAAACAAAATAAAAAGCGAGTGCTGAAAGCCTGACGAAATTATTTTTAACTTTTACTGATGTATATACAAAAAACGAACCAAATTTATATTCTGATTCGTTTTTTAAAACTCTATATTAAAATAATTTGGGCACGCCCAAAAAATAATTATCGAACTACGAAGCTTTAAAAGCTTTCAATTTTTCAATCAATTTTGGAACCACCTCAAAAGCGTCTCCAACAACGCCATAATCTGCTGCTTTAAAAAATGGGGCTTCTGGATCTGTGTTGATTACTAACTTTACTTTTGAAGCATTTATTCCTGCCAAATGTTGAATGGCACCTGAAATTCCAATCGCGATATACAAGTTCGAAGCTACTGGTTTTCCTGTTTGCCCAACATGCTCTGAATGTGGTCTCCAACCTAAATCGGAAACTGGTTTAGAACAAGCTGTTGCAGCGCCTAAGACTTCTGCTAATTCTTCAACCATTCCCCAGTTTTCTGGACCTTTTAAACCTCTTCCTGCAGAAACAACAATATCTGCATCTGCAATGGTTACTTTTCCTGTTACTTTATCTATTTTTTCTGATTTTACTGCTAAATCTGCATCAGAAATGTTTACATTAAAATTTTCTGAAGTTCCAGAGACTGGGTTTTCGTGAATTCCAAATGAGTTTTTAGCAACTCCTACTACCTTGTTTTCAGTAGAAATCGTAGTATTTGCAAACGCTTTGTTCGAAAATGCTTTTCTTTTTACTGTAAATGGTGCTGTACTTAAAGGCGCTGCAACTACGTTAGAAGCATAACCAGCTTCTAAAGCAACTGCCACTAAAGGCGCTACATATAAACCATCGATACTAGAATCTACAATTACAACATTTGCATCGGTTGCTTCTGCTGCTTGTTTTATTGCTGAAGCGTATCCTTTTGCATTAAATGTTGATAAATTATCGCTAGAAACTGTTAATACTTTTTCTGCTCCATAGGTATATAGTTGCGAAACATCGTTTGCATTTATTGTTAAAACAACCAAGTTGCTACTTAATTGTTCTGCTACTTTTTTTCCGTAAGAAACTACTTCGAAAGCTGTTTTCTTAAATTTTCCGTCTGTTGAATCGGCAAAAACTAAAACTGACATATTTTGTATTGTTTTAATGTGTAATTATTTAATTGTGAGATAACTATTCTTAATACATTAGAATTCAGACACTTTAATTAACACACGTTATTTTTTATTTTTTTATACTGAACTTGTTTCAGAATCTTATTATTATTTTCTGATGTTTTTTTTTAATTCTGAAAATAAGTTCAGAATAATCTAATTTTTCATCTTTAAGATTGGATACTGAAACGAGTTTAGGGTGATTTAATTTTTGAGAAAAATTAAATCACTTTAGCTTCGTTATGAAGTAAGTTAATTAACTCGTCTAAATTATCTGCATCTACTAATTTAACTGCTCCTTTTGGTGCTGGTTTTTCGAAAGATTGTGCAATTGTTTTCGCATCTGCACCAGTTGCTTCAACCACTTGTAAAGGTTTTTTACGAGCCATCATAATTCCACGCATATTTGGGATGCGTAAATCTTTCTCCTCTACAATTCCTTTTTGTCCGCCAATAACAATTGGTAAATTGGTTGCAACTGTTTCGTTTCCACCATCAATTTCTCTAACAGCAGTTACATTATCTCCTTCTACTTCTAAACCAACACAACCGTTTATAAAATTAAAATCGATTAACGAAGCCAACATTCCTGGTACCATTTGTCCATTATAATCTGCAGATTCTTTTCCTGCTAAAACAATATCATAACCTCCGTCTTTTACGATTGCTGCTAATTCTTTCGCAACTAAAAAACCATCTGTTGGGTTTACATTTACACGAATTGCGTTATCTGCCCCAATCGCCAATGCTTTTCTTAAGGTAGACTCTGTGTTTGCTTCTCCTACATTTATAACAGTTACTGTTGCTCCTTGTTTTTCTTTAAACCACATTGCTCTTGTTAAACAAAATTCATCATAAGGATTAATTACAAACTGAACTCCATTCGTATCGAAATCTTCATTATTATTTGTAAAATTAATTTTTGAAGTGGTATCAGGCACATGACTAATACATACCAATATTTTCATAAATTCTCGTTTTTTATTTTATTACCGAGAACGAAATTACGCTTTTTTTTTTAAAATACTATGCGTGCATAGTATTTTTTAAATTATTTAACAGTTTTCGAAAACGATTGAGAAATAAATACCTAATATTTCTTTTACTTTGTACAATTGTGTCTAAAAAAATGGCAATTAATTCCTTACTTTTGCATTTAAAAATTACAAATTATAATTAATAATTAATAATAGATGAAAACAGTTCAATTCAGAGAGGCTATTTGCGAAGCAATGAGCGAAGAAATGCGCAGAGACGAAAGCATTTATTTAATGGGAGAAGAGGTTGCCGAATATAATGGTGCTTACAAAGCCAGTAAAGGAATGTTAGATGAATTTGGTGCAAAAAGAGTTATTGATACTCCTATTGCTGAATTAGGTTTTGCAGGTATTGCAATTGGTTCTGCTATGAATGGAAACAGACCTATTGTAGAATATATGACGTTTAACTTCTCTTTGGTAGGAATTGATCAAATTATAAATAATGCAGCCAAGATTAGACAAATGTCTGGTGGACAGTTTAATTGCCCAATTGTTTTTAGAGGGCCAACTGCTTCTGCTGGTCAATTAGGTGCAACACACTCACAAGCTTTTGAAAACTGGTTTGCAAATACACCTGGTTTAAAAGTAATTGTTCCTTCGAATCCTTATGATGCGAAAGGTTTATTAAAAGCTGCGATTCGCGATGACGATCCAGTAATTTTTATGGAATCTGAACAGATGTATGGAGATAAAATGGAAATCCCTGAAGGAGAATACATTATTCCTATTGGAGTTGCAGAAATTAAAAGAGAAGGTACAGATGTAACTATTGTTTCTTTTGGTAAAATTATTAAGGAAGCATACAAAGCTGCTGAAGAATTGGCAAAAGAAAATATTTCTGTTGAAATTATCGATTTAAGAACCGTTCGTCCAATGGATCATAATGCAATTATTAATTCAGTAAAGAAAACAAATAGATTAGTCGTTTTAGAAGAAGCTTGGCCATTTGCAAGTGTAGCATCGGAAATTACGTATAGAATACAAGATGAAGCATTCGATTATTTAGATGCTCCAATTAAAAGATTAACAACTGCAGATACTCCTGCCCCCTATTCACCTGTTTTATTCGAAAAATGGATTCCGAACTCTAATGATGTTGTAAAAGCTGTAAAAGAAGTATTATACTTATAAAAATTAAATATTAAAAAATCATATAATAAATCCTTTTATTACGAGTTGTACATAGAAGAATTTTACATTAATGAGATACATCATTTTCCTAATTTTTAGTTTTTTAAGTTTTGTTGTTAATGCCCAATTAACCATAAAAGGAAAAGTGGTAGACGAAAACGGAAGTCCACTTGCATTTGTAAACGTTTTTGCTTTAAAAACCACACAAGGAACAGTAACAGATGATAATGGTGAATTTACTTTGCATCTTTCTAAAAAAAGAGCAAAAATAGAAATTTCATTTTTAGGCTTTTTGTCGCAACAAATTAAAGTTAATAAAAAAACAACTTACTTAAAAATTGTTTTAAAAGAAGCGTCAAATCAGTTAGAAGAAATAGTACTAGTAACCAAACCAAAAAAAAGACTTCCAAAAAAAGAAAACCCTGCTTACCCAATATTAAAACAAATTTGGAAAAATAAAAAAACCAATGGCCTAAAGCTATTTAACTATTATAAATACAAAAAATTATTAACTACCGAAATTGGTTTAAATAATTTAGATACTATTTTTTTAAAAAAAATATTTAAAAAAGGCTATAAAAATATTTTAGCAAAATTACCCTACAACGATACTGGTGTAAATTTTTACTTACCTCTTTTTATAAGTGAAACTGTTACAAATATTTATGGAAACAATATTACAAACAAAGAAAGAATAGATGTCGAAGCAGAAAAAAGTAATGGTATGGATAGGCAAGGTTTTATCTTTGAGAGAGTTTCTACCGCTTTTAATAATATAAATATTTATGAAGACAACTTTCAGTTATTTAAAAAATCTTTTGTAAGCCCAATATCTAGAGGAGGTTTTGATACTTACGATTATGTTTTACAAGATAGCATTGTAAAAAAAGACCACACTTTATACAATATTTATTTTTTTCCAAGAAGAAATGATTTGGCATTTGAAGGTAATTTTTGGGTAACAAATAAAACTTTTGCTATTACCAAAATTAAGATGAAAACAAATAAAGACATCAATCTTAATTTTGTAAGAAGGCTTTCTTTAGAAAAAGAATACCTTATAAAAAAAGACACAATTTATCTACCAAAAAGAGATGTTTACAATGCAAATTTTACTTTAAATGATAAAGATGACAAGAAAATAGGAATTACAGTAAAAAAGATAGCAGAGTTTTCTAAATACGAATTCGATAAACCTAAACAAAATAATTTTTATACTAGTAAAATTATACGATTTAAACCCAACCAGTTTCGTAAAAAAGAAAGTTATTGGGACTCTATTAACAACAACAATTTAAAATCAGAAAAATACACTTTAATTAATGATGTTAAAAACGATAATCAAATTCGTAAAATTACAGGAATAATAAATACGCTTTCCACTGGTTATTTTACAGTTACACCTAAATTTCAAATAGGTCAATATTGGAATACTTTTTCTAAAAACAGTGTAGAAGGTGTAAAGCTTAAATTGGGCTTTAGAACCTTTAAAACGCAAAATGATCGATTTAGAATTAACGGCTTTATTGGTTATGGAATAAAAGATAAAAAAATAAAATATTATCTAGATGCAAAATACTTATTAAGTTATAAGCCTAGAATCGGTGTAGGTATTTCATACCTAAATGACACCGAACAATTAGGTGCAAAACTCTTAAGTACAAATGGGCTAAATGCAAAACTTTTTGACCCTAACGCTCTCTTCTCACGTGGAAACAATTTCTTTTTATCTTCGGTTAACAGAAAAGTTATTCAATTTGATATTGAACTAAAGAAAAACCTTCATATTGGTACTTCTTTTGCACACAACAATATTTCTAGTGCAGCAAACAGGAAAGATTTTACAATAGATTATCTAGATAATAATGGAAATATACAAACTGAACTTACCAATGTTTCTCAAGATTTTTATATTACCTACACACCTGGCAGATTCGAATTTGGGTTTGGAATAGAACAAAGAATTGGTAAAAATTTATACCCATCAATAATATTAAATTACAGAAAAGGATACAAAGGTTTTTTAAACGGAAGTTTTAATTACGACAAGCTTTCTTTTAGTTACACCCACCCTATTTTAACAGGAAAATTAGGTCTCTTATTAGCTTCTTTAGATGGTGGAAAAACATTTGGAACAGTACCACTTCCTTTATTAAACCCAATACCCGCAAACCAAACTTTTTGGATTACAAAAAACACATTTTCATTAATAAACTATTACGATTTTGTAACAGATACGTATATTTCTGGACATTTCGAACAACACTTTAACGGGTTAATAATGAATAGATTACCACTTTTAAAACACTTAAAATTAAGAAGTTTAATAACTTTTAAAACTGTATATGGTACTATCTCAGATAAAAATATTGCTATAAATAAATCTAATATTATTTATAAAGCACCAGATACAAATATGTATTATGAATATGGTTTTGGCTTCGAAAATATTGGATATAAAGATATTCGTCCATTAAGAGTAGACTTTATTTGGCGAGGAGACCATAAAAGCGTAAACGGATTACCATCTCCAAAATTTGCAGTAAGAATAGGTGTAAAAGTAGATTTTTAAAAACCCTTCATAAATTAATTTATAAGAAAACCATTGCGTAAATACAATCTCTATTTTATTGAAAAACTTCATAAATTAACTACTTTTGCAACGAAAATAATAAAATAACAAACTAGAAAATATGAGTCCGAAAGAGAAAAAAACATTTGATGTTTTAATAGAAATTCCCAAAGGAAGTAGAAATAAATATGAATATGATTTCGATTTAAATAAAATTCGTTTCGACAGAATGTTGTTCTCTTCGATGATGTATCCTGCAGATTATGGTTTTGTACCAGAAACTTTAGCCTTAGATGGAGACCCTTTAGATGTATTAGTTTTAGGACACGAACCTACATTTCCAATGTGTGTTGTTGAAGTAAAACCAATTGGAGTTTTCCATATGGCAGATGAAAAAGGACCAGATGAAAAAGTTATTTGTGTACCAGTTTCTGATCCTATTTGGAATGATAAAGAAGATTTAACTGATTTGAACCCACATAGATTAAAAGAAATCGAACATTTCTTTAAAGTTTATAAAGATTTAGAAAAGAAAAAAGTAGATGTTGGTGGCTGGGGAGATGCTAAAGAAGCTCGAAAAATCTACGTCGACTGTGTTGATAGATACGAAAATAGCGAACATAAAAAGGCAGGTAGTTTCAAAATTTAATAAATTATCTACCTTAATAATTTGAGCCTCTTAAAATTAAACATTTTAAGAGGTTTTTTATTTCATTATGATTTTCTTACTTTTACCGCCGTTTTAAACTAATCAAATTAAAAATAATATATGGAATCAATGATGATTTGGATGCCAATTGCGATGGCAGTTTTAGGTTTAATCTATATGTGGATTAAACAATCTTGGGTAATGAAACAAGATGCAGGAGATGGTAAAATGAAAGAAATTTCAGATTACATTTACGAAGGAGCTTTGGCTTTTTTAAGTGCAGAATACAAATTACTTGCAATCTTCGTAGTAATTGTAAGTGTTGCTTTAGCAGCTGTTTCTTTTATAGTACCAACAACACACGTTCTAATTGTGGTTGCTTTTATTTTTGGAGCTGTTTTTTCTGCCTTTGCAGGAAATATAGGGATGAAGATCGCCACAAAAACAAATGTTAGAACAACACAAGCTGCAAGAACAAGTTTGCCAAATGCTTTAAAAGTATCTTTTGGTGGTGGAACTGTAATGGGGCTTGGAGTAGCTGGTTTAGCTGTTTTAGGTTTAACTGCATTTTTTATCTTTTTCTTCTGGTATTTTATGGGAAGTGAGTGGACAAACACTATGGATATGACAATCGTTTTAGAAACTTTAGCAGGTTTTTCTTTAGGCGCAGAATCTATTGCTTTATTTGCAAGAGTTGGTGGAGGAATCTACACAAAAGCAGCAGATGTTGGTGCAGATTTAGTGGGTAAAGTAGAAGCAGGAATTCCTGAAGACGATCCAAGAAACCCTGCAACAATTGCAGATAATGTGGGTGATAATGTTGGTGATGTTGCTGGAATGGGAGCAGATTTATTTGGTTCTTATGTAGCAACAGTTTTAGCTGCAATGGTACTAGGAAACTACGTTATTAAAGATATGGGAGGTTCTATTACTGATGCTTTTGGCGGTATTGGACCCATTTTATTACCAATGGCAATTGCTGGTGCAGGAATTATTATTTCTATCATTGGAACTATGCTGGTTAAAATAAAAGACAATAGTGCAAAAGAGTCTCAAGTAATGGGCGCTTTAAATAAAGGAAACTGGACATCTATTATATTAGTTGCGCTTTCTTGTTATGGTTTAGTAACTTGGATGTTACCAGAAACTATGAAAATGGAATTTTTCGGTGAAGGTTTACAAGAAATTTCTTCATTAAGAGTTTTTGGTGCAACTTTAGTAGGCTTAATTGTAGGTGCTGTAATATCATCTGTTACTGAATATTATACAGGTTTAGGTAAAAAACCAATCTTAAAAATTGTACAACAGTCTTCTACAGGAGCTGGTACAAATATTATTGCAGGTTTGGCAACTGGTATGATTTCTACTTTTCCATCTGTGTTATTATTTGCAGGTGCAATTTGGGCTTCTTATGCCTTTGCTGGTTTTTATGGAGTTGCCTTAGCAGCTTCTGCAATGATGGCTACAACAGCTATGCAATTAGCAATTGATGCTTTTGGACCAATTTCGGATAATGCTGGTGGTATTGCTGAAATGAGCGAACAAGAACCAATCGTTAGAGAACGTACAGATATTTTAGATTCAGTTGGTAACACAACTGCAGCAACAGGAAAAGGTTTTGCAATTGCTTCTGCTGCTTTAACATCGTTGGCTTTATTTGCTGCCTATGTAACTTTTACAGGAATTGACGGAATTAACATATTTAAAGCACCTGTTTTAGCCATGTTATTTGTTGGTGGAATGGTACCTGTGGTCTTTTCTGCTTTGGCAATGAATGCTGTTGGAAAAGCAGCTATGGAGATGGTAAACGAAGTTAGACGTCAGTTTAGAAATATTCCAGGGATTATGGAAGGAACTGGAAAACCAGAATACGATAAATGTGTGGCAATTTCTACAGAGGCTTCTCTAAGAGAAATGATGTTACCAGGTTTATTAACTATTGGTTTCCCTCTAATTATTGCTTTTGCTCCTTTAGCATTTGGAATGGATAAATTAGCAATCGCAGAAATGTTAGGTGGTTATATGGCTGGTGTTACAGTTTCTGGTGTTCTTTGGGCAATTTTCCAAAATAACGCAGGTGGAGCTTGGGATAACGCAAAAAAATCTTTTGAAGCAGGTGTAGAAATTGATGGAGAAATGACCTATAAAGGTTCGGAAGCACATAAAGCAGCTGTAACTGGAGATACAGTTGGAGATCCTTTTAAAGATACTTCTGGACCTTCTATGAATATTTTAATTAAATTAACTTGTTTAATTGGATTGGTAATTGCTCCTATTTTAGGAGGACATACTCAAGAAGGCAATAATACAGAAGTTGTAGAAGTTGAGGTTGTTAGCAATTACAAAGGAATTACTGGTGGAGAAAACTTAAACAACAAAACAGAAACAACTGTAGAAATGCTTACAAACGATGCAAATGGAAGGGTAACCGCAAATGTAGAGATTAGAAAAACTGTGAACGGAAAAACTACAGTAATTACAAAAACGTTTACAGGAACAGAAGATGAAGTAAGAGCTCAACTAAAAGATGTAGAAGGAATTAAAATAAAAATTAAAGATAAAAGCTAAATTAACTTAATAGAATCGTAGAAAAGCTACAGGAAACTGTGGCTTTTTTTATGTCTTTTTTGTATCTTGTAATAAAAAAAGAATGGGCGTTTTTAGTAAAGATTCACTACAAATTATTGTTTTTCAAAGTTATGGAACGAATACCCATTTTTATACACGAGGAAGAGCTTTACAAGACGAAAAAATAAATTTAGAACGAGAAAATTTCTTCAGTTTATTAATAAATACTTGGAAGCGTTTTGAGACTGATGAAGTTAAAAATACAGCGATTACAATTACATTACCTAATAACTTTAAAATAAATACAGTTACAGACGATGCAGGTTATTTTATTGTTGATGAAAAAATAGAAAATCTTGTTGCATTAGCAAATGATGAAGGTTGGCTAAATTTTGAAGTTTCTTACACCAATGAAAACGTAGGTAGAGCCATCAATAATAAAAATAAATTTTTAGGAGAATTATTAATCCCTTCAGAAACTGCAGAATTTGGTGTAATTAGCGATATAGATGATACCATTTTACATACAGGAGTCGTATCAAAATTCAAGTGGAAACTTTTAATAAATACCTTTTTTAAATCTCCAACAAAGAGAGAAGCGTTGGAAGGAGCATCAAAATTTTACAGTTTATTGCACTTAGGAAAGTCTGGCGAAAATGCAAATCCGCTTTTTTATGTGAGTCATAGTCCTTGGAATTTATACAGATATTTAGAAGTTTTTCTAAAGAAAAACAACTTCCCAAAAGGAGCTATTTTATTAAGAACTTTCGGAAATATGTTTCAGAAAAAAACGCCAGAAACCATTCCTCAAAAACAAAAAGAAATTGTAAACATCTTAAAAACATATACAAATTTATCCTTTATTTTAATTGGAGATGCAGGCGAACACGATGCCGATATTTATATAAAAATTGTAAAATTATACCCAAATAGAATAAAAGCCATTTACTTAAGAAGCGTAAGACACGCAAGAAAAATGGCAAGAATAAAAGAACTGATTAAAGATTATTACGACACACCAATTTTAATGGTTCACTCAAGTGAAGAAGCGATCGAACACGCTAAAAAACATAATTTTATAAAATAATTTTACTCAAATAGTGTTAAAAGATTTGTCAGATTTTTAAAAACGGACAGGTCTAACGATTTTCATATTAATTTTCTCATCATTTATTTAACAAAATAGACAAAAAAACTGTTTGAAATACATCAAACAGTTTTTTTTCTTTTCCATAGTTATATGGTTATTATCTTTTTACTCCGCCTCTAATTAAAGAAAGTATAAATAGTACTATAAAAATAAAAAATATAATTTTTGCAATGTATGCAGCAGTCCCAGCGATTCCTCCAAACCCTAATACTGCAGCAATTAATGCGATTATTACAAATGTAATTGTCCAACGTAACATAATTTTAAGTTTTAATGGTTAATGTATAAATAGTTATTAACTATTTCCTGATACTACAAATTTAATTGATTTACAGAGCTTTATTTAACGCTAACAAATTCATTATTAACTCAAACGAATATTTATTAGACAATTTAAGTTAAAAAAATCTAGTTAACCATACAACTTATTCTACTACAAGTATATTTTTCCAAAAGTAAGACGCAATGCATAAAATTCTTTAAGAATAATAGATCGCTTAGAAAATTTAATTACACACTTTATAGGATAGTGTCTAGTTCGCACTTGACTGCTATTTTTTATATACCTTGATGTGGTTTGTATTTATTTAAATTTTAATACTTCAATATTCTTTTGAGTACCCTCATAGATTAGAGGAATAAATACATTTTCTGAATACTTATTTTTATATACTAAAAAAATAGTTCTTCTGATACTTAAATTTTTATGTAATTCACAAGGATTATATTTTTTTAGATGAGTTACATTTATCAAATTGCTTAATGTATCAATAGCAATTTTGTTTTCTACTTCCTCTAATTTTTTAAATTTATCAAATCCGATTTTATTAGGCACAATAAATTTATATGCATCATTGTTAAATGTTTTGTCAATAGATTTAATGCTAAAAATATAATATAAATTCCCAAGCTCATCACTGTTTATAATGGGGTTATAATCCCTTAAATATAATGGACTTTTTTTGTTTTGTCCAAAAGTTATAGATATGGATAAAAAACTTATTATAATAAGTATATATTTCATATTATTTACATTTTTTATTGTATTCACTTCTAACATATTGTGAAATATAATCTTTTTTAGTTTTACTATCATCATTCAAGTTAATATACTCTTGTGTACCTTCTAAACCTTCCCACGATAAATAATCGAAAAAATCATCTAAATCGGTTATTACTGAATCAGAATTTATAAAATTTATTAAAGGATTATTTAAGTCATCTAGCCATGGATGAATTTGGTTTAAATTTTCACTCAACTTTTGTCTATAACCAAATATATTAAATTGATCATGGTTCCATTGAGGGTTACCATTTCCTAAATTTTTATAGTAAGTAGTAAGAGCATTGAAAATAGTTATATTATTATAAGTACTAATATTGCCATAATTTTGAAAAGTATAACTGCCATTAGGTTTGATGTTTAAAATAAGACCAGACTGAATACTCCTATCAAGTAATTCTGCATGTATCGTTTCATGTATTATTGCTAAAGCAATTTCAATTAATGAAGCATTTTTAACAAAACTAGTTTTTAGTCTAACTCTATAAAATCTTTGAGCGCTATTATAAGAAGGGTAAGTTCTTGCTTTATATTTAAAATTATTATCATCTGGAATATCTCCAACTTCAAATTTAATATGTGCATTTTTAGAACTTTTAAAAAATTCGTTAATTAGATTTGAAAAAAATGTTGAATTCAATTGTTCTAACTTTTTATAAACACAAAGAGCTTTTCCAGTAAGTTCATTAATAATTCTATTTTCCCAATTAACAGTTGTATTTGCACCACTACCTCCTTTTAAAGCGTTGATAGCTTTTGTGGTAAAACTTAAAGCAGAAAAACTGTAGTTGGCATTGTTTAAAAATTGTGCAACTCTTGCAGCTATTACAGGGTTTGCTGCCAACCAATCTTTTTGAGGTTGAGTAAAAACTTTGCTCACTTTCGTATTTTTAATTCCCATTAATTTTAACACAGGAGTCGCAAAATTTAAACTTAAAGGATTTAAAGTAACACCCAAAGAAGGTAACGATATAGGTGTTACAGGAGCGCCACCACCACCAATAGGTGTAACACCAAAACCTCCGTTTAAAGTATTGTTTGTTGAATAAATTGGAGGTATGCTTATCCTTCTAGGAAGCCCAAGCTCTAAGGCAAGTTTATTTGAGAAACCAAAACTGTTAGATGCTCCTGTGCTTCTTCTTTTTGCAACAATAATTATTTCATCAAGCATAATTACTCTTTCTTTTTTACAAGGAACATCATCATCTTCACATGGGTCTCTACCTGTATCTGTATCCATAATGGCTTCTTTTACTAGCGTAGTTGTACCACCATCTGCAAAAAACATATCTGGATTGTATTGTAATTTGTATTTTTCTTTTGTTGTAACATTTCCTGCAATGTAGTAGTTTGTAAGTACGTTGTTAGAAATTAATTGTTTATCTACAGGAAAATTTTCACTAATTTGTATTCCTGTAAAAGTATTCATTTCTAGGTTTTTTACATTTTTTGAAAACCACTTAGGTTCTGGTATAAAAATATGAATGCTTCCTGTAAAATCTTCTTTATTTTTTGTTGTAGATGGGGTAATAACATACGAACCAAAAGCAAAATTATTAGCATCGCTATTAATATTAATGGGTATAGAATAGGTTTTGCTATTGGTAGTTTCGTTTGTTAAAACAACTGTTTTCGTATAATCGAGGTCTAAAGAATAATTTTTACCAAATCTTCCAGAAAGTACGATATCTAAAACAGGAGATATTCTATAGGTGTCAATTGGTTTACCTCCTGTAGGTTTGGCTTGAAAAGAATTATTGTTAGATTTAAAAATGGAAGCTATATTTTGTTGTACCGTTTCTGGCAATTTATTTTTAGCAACACGATTTAATGTATAAGAGTTCTTTTCTTTTGCAGGCGGCGAAGTTTGATTCAAGTAATCTTCTTCTTGGCAAGTTAATAGAAATAATAATAGGAATAAGAGCCATAATTTATTCCATTTCTTTAGAGAATAAATAATAGTTTTCATAAAAAATAGATTTAATTATTAATTTTTTTTTAATGAGTAGTAATTTATGGTAATATGCTATTCGGTCGTTTGAACCACAAGGTATCATAAAACGAATTGGTTACAAAAAGAGAATTATTTACTTTTTGTAACTAAAAAAAGGTGTAATCACTTGTTAGATAGCGTTTTAAACATTTACTAAACAAATATAAAATTCTTCTCTTTTAAAAAACATGATAATTATCATGTTTATAGCACCTTAACTCATTATTAACAAAAAATAAACAGTTAAAATGTTTAAAATCATTTTAAGTCTTTACTTTCTTTCATTTTAAGTCAAAAAAAAATGTCTAAAAAATTACATTATCTGTTATTTTAAGAGCTATTGAAAAACCTATATAATTTATAATTAGATTTTTCTATTACAGTCGAAATAACATTTAAATAAACTTTTTAGACAAAGTTGAATTTACAGTCTCCACAAAAAAAGAATCTTAACTAATCTCTTCTAAAACCTTAATATTATGCAATCCATTTTCGATTTTATTTTTTTGTGCTTCCAGTAAACTTTTTGTGCTTGAAGGCAAACTAATTTCTTTTAACACTTCTTTATATTCTTCAATTGCAGCTTTTTCTCCAGTAATTGCTTCTTCTAGCATAGATTCTTCATCGCCCATCGAAAACATTGCTTTTATATCCATCCAAGCTCTATGAGCTGTTCCTGTTAAGCTTCCTCCTTTATCAATTTCTTGATTAAAAGCTCTTATTTCTGTTTTTAATTCGTAACCAAAACTATATCTCTCTTGTGCTTTCAACTCGAAATATTTTTTAAGAGAATTATTTTTTACATTTTCAGCCGCTTTTTTAAATCCTTTTTCTGCATCATAAGTTTTTTCTAATAATGCATTTAGTTTTTTTCCTACTTCTTTTGTATATGTACTCATAACCTATTAATTTTATTGAGGTCAGTAGTTAAGAACATATCATTTTGTTTTGATACATTTTATCAGATTTGACCATTCTTTGAATTAAATTATCAAAAATATTTATCTTGCTTTGAGATCTATTTAAACGATAACAAAATTCATCTAAATACCTATTTATATTAAAGTCACTTACACAAGAATACGTTGTTCTAATCCAAGATTTTACTTGATGTATCATTGTGTGTAAAGCCATAAAATTTTTACCATTATCACTCTCTATTTGTGTAATCTTATATTCTTTAGATAAAGGACGATACCCTTTCCATAAATCAGTTGTTATTGTTGCATTTTCATCAATATGTTTGGTAAATATTTTCTCTAATTCTTTGGCTGAAAAATTATCTATTCTCAAGGCATACATTCTTTTTATTTTTCCTTTATCAGTTAATTCTACTGCAGTTACGACCTTTTTCTTTTTACTATCATAACTTCTTCCAGGTTTTCCTTTTTCATAACCACCAACTACAAATTCATCGATATGAACATTACCTTTCATTGGATGATTTTCGCTAGATTTCATAGCTTCTCTTACTTTATGCATAAATAAACGAGCCGTTTTTTCCGTGATTCCAAAACGAACTCCCATATAACTTGCTGATAAACTTTTTGTAGTGGTTGACATCTCAAAACAGATAAAAAAAGCTTTACGTAAACCAAACTTTACTTTGTGAAATAAAGTGTTGGCAGAAGCTGTTTCTGTATGGCTACATTTATTACAAGTACGTGCAAAATTCTTGCGAATTTGACTCGTTTTGTTTCTACACTTTATGCATTTGAATTCATCTTTCCACTTAATAGTTGCTAAATATTCTTTACAACAATCATCTGTTTTGAAGCGTTCAGTAAACTCTAAAAGGTTTCTTCCTTGAAAAACATCCATAATTCCCTTATTTTATTGACTACAATATATGAAATTATCTACTGACCTCAATAATTTTAAATGATGTGTTTGTTTAATTTATAGATGTCGAACACACTACATCTCTCTATAGTTTTCTACTATTTTTACCTTATAAAGCTGTATTTGAATAAGACTAAATGTTGATTTAAAAAATTGATTTTTAATACAATCTTTGGTATCGCCAGACGTTTTTACTAATTTATTTAACAATTCTCTTTGTTTATCGTGGTCTTTTCTTATTTCTTCGTAAATATTCATATTCGTTTAGTTTTAGATTTATCAAACTTAGTGTGAAATTAATTTATTTCTTATCTCAATAAATTTAAATGTTAATCGATATCATAAAATTTACTATCTTTATTGTAGTACATTTACAACCTCTTTTTAGTTGAGAGTTTACCCTAATTTAATACTCTATGATAACTTTTGAAATTATTCCAGATAGCTCTAAAACTTTATTAGAGCAAATTAAAGATGCGATTGGAGGCTCGATTACAAGTCGATGGAGCGAAAACATACTTTCTATAGATAACGAAAATGGTAAAGGAGATTTACGATTTATTCAGTTTGATTGGGGTGTGCATTTGTTAGATTTTAACTTAACGCTTCGTAAAGAATTTATAATTAAATTCAAATCGATTCCTGAGTTTAGTCCTATTCGTTTTTTGTACCCTGCACAAGGTTATTTAACACATCGTTTTGGAGTAAATAATAATGAAAGAAAAATAGACCAGTTTCAATCTTTAATTTTCACTAACAAAACAGGTGGTTACGATTATTTACATTTCCCAAAAAACGAAACGGTTTGTATAAATATGATTGAAATTGTTCGCAAACATTTTCTTCAAAAAAGAACCACAAACGTATCTAGTTTAAATAAAAAGTTATACGAAGTTTTTGTAGATACAGACCACGAAAACAGGTTTGCAAACTTCGGAACACTAAATCTTAAAATGGCAGATTTAGTCGAGAAATTAGCCAAAGTAAAAGGAAAAGGAATGCTTAGAATTTTAAAAATCGAAGCTAAAGTCTACGAGATTTTATCCATACATATTCAGCAACACAATAGATTATTGGCTGGTGTTCCTTTGCCAACTTCTTTGGTAAAAACAGAACTTAAATTGGTTCGAAAAATTAGCGCCAAAATATTAAAAAACCCCGCAAAAGATTATTCTTTAGACCAACTTTCCACAGAAAGTGGCTTAACACAAGCAAAATTACAAGACGGCTTTAAGTTTCTCTACAACAGAACCGTTACAGAATATATTAGACACGTTCGTTTGGAATCTGCCAGAGAACTGCTAAAAAATTCCGATTTAAATATTTCGCAAATTGTGTACAGCATTGGTTTTAGCAGTAGAAGTTATTTTTCTAAAATTTTTAGAGAAAAATATAATATTTCGCCAAATGAATTTAAAAAGAAAATTTTAGTGGTTACAGACGAGAAAGTAAAATAAATTCCATTTTTTTATAAGATTGAGTGAACGCGTTAGGGAATGCAATGTTTGAGCTCTTTTTTCTTTTTCAGAAAAAAAGCGAGTAACCTTTCGACTTCGCTCAAGATAAATTCCAGCCCGTTAAAACGCCCAAAAAAAAATCTAAAATCTTTTTTTAAATTACAGATACTAAAACAAATTCAATATAAAAAAAACCTCAATGCTTTCACATTGAGGTTATTAATCAACCAACCACTTATCGGTTACTTATCGCTAAATAACCCAATAAATTCTTTCTATTTTATTTAAATATTTTCTTTATAAGAACTAATAATCCGTACTTACTTACGAATTTTAGGAAATTACCTATTAAGCTTAGCGGTTTTAGTTGGTTTTCGAAATCGCTTTTTACAATTTTTAGTTCTTCTAAAGCTATCTGCCTTTCCAGACTTAACACTTTTAAGTCTTTTTCCATATCAACAAAATTTGTGTATTTTCTCATCTTTACGTGTCTTTTATTTTGAGAATTTATTTGCCATTTTAGAAATTATTTGCTTGTCGATACTCTTTCTAAGCAAAAAGAATATAATGCCAAATAAAATGTAAATTCCTGCTACTGATAGGTAACCTAAAGCTACATTTTCTAAAGAATTACCCAAAGTAATTGCCAAAGCAATCGACGCAAATAATAGTCCTACTGCTATTAAACCTCCAATAATTAAGAGCTTTAGAATTGTGCTAAAAGATAATGTTAAGGCATAAAATGCTTTTAACTTATAGTATTTATAAGTGGCATCTACATACTTTTTTCCCTTTTCAACTCCATTTTCAGACGAATTGTTTAAAGATTCAAATACACTCATAAATTATGCAGATTGTATTTTTCCTTTCTTATCTGAACTTACGTCTTTTTGTAACTTTTTGTTCTGTTCTTTTAATTCGCTTAATTTCTTCTCTAAAGTAGAAATTACATCGTCTGCTTTGTAACTTACGTTAGACATTACATCTTCTAATTGCGCATCGAAAGTTTGCTTTTTTGCATTGTAAGTAGCACTTACTCTTTCTTTTAAATCAGATGCTGTTGCACTAATTTTTTCTGAATATTCAGACGCTGTTTCAGAAATTTTATCTTTTGCAGACAAAGCTTCGTTCTTAATTTTTTTTCTTGTGTTTTCTCCTTTGTCTGGTGCAAATAAAATGCCTGCTGCTGCACCCACTATCGTTCCTAGTAATACTCCTGATAAATTTTTCATCTTTATTTTTTTAAATTATACTTTTTCGTGATGTATTGATTAATACACTACAAATATACACCCATAACACACTTTAATTTGACTGTATAACGTTAAATCTTGACTCAAATACTTTTAAGTATAAATTTTAGATTCTGATGCGTTGTTTTTTGTGCCAATCTATTAATAGCAGCCGTGGTAAGTTGTAGAATTCTGGGGTAACCACCAGTAACTTGGCAATCTCTCATAAGCACAATTAATTTTCCTGAAGGCGTTAATTGCACAGTACCCACCAAAACCGCAGATGTTAAAATTGAAGGTAGATTATTGTCTATTACTTCATTTAAACGACAACCCATTCTATTATTATCATTCGAGATTGTAAAAATGGTGTTTAACAATTGTTCTTTTTGATGATTGTTTAACAACTCAAATTCAGGACCTTTATAACAATTTATTTCTATTGATTTAAAATAAGAACAAGACACTTTTATAACTGAGTTTGATGCTTCTAAATTATTATTAAAACTTAAAATTGGTAATACATCTCCTTTTTTAAGGATCATTTGTTTTGTTATATTTTGATAAAAACTTCTGCTTCCTAAAATTGTCTCTGTTAAAAAACCACCTTTTACTGCCAAATAACATCTTGCTCCGAAATTTATGTTTCCAAAACTCAACACATCGTTTTTGTTAATTTTTATCCTTGAATTTAATACAATGGGTTTGTTATTTATCATTGCTGAAAAATCGCCACCAGAGATACAAATAGTGGTTTCAACTAAAAACTCTAATTTACAACCACCAAAAGTAATTTCTAAAAGTGCATTTGCTAAAGAATTATCTAAAATACGATTTGCTAAATCCGCAGAATAACTATCCATAACTCCAGAAACAGGAACACCTTTAGAAGCAAAACCTACTCTACCTCTATCTTGAATTGACGTATAAAAACCTGCTTTTAAAACCCTAATCATTCAGCAACTTTTTAGAGATTAAGTACTTGTTTTCTGTAATTTCTTTTTCAGTTTGATAAAATTCGTCTAAAGAAATAGCCTTGAATTTTACTTGATCGCCAGCCTTTGCAAAACACGGGTTTTCGTTTTTTATGTTGAAAAAATGAATAGGAGTTCTTCCAATAATATTCCAACCACCAGCAGATTCTTGTGGGTAAACACCTGTTTGTTTTCCACCAATTGCAACAGCGCCTTTTGGCACTTTTAATCTTGGGTTGGGTTTTCTATCGAAATATAATCGAGAATCTAAACCTCCTAAATAAAGAAAACCTGGTAAGAAACCAATAAAAAAAACGGTGTATATTTTTTTTGAATGAATTTTAATGATTTTTTCAATATTGATATTTGATTTTTCTGACAATTCTCTCAAATCAATCCCAAATTCCAAATCGTAACAAACAGGAATTTCCCAGAGAAATTTTTCTGTTTGTTGTCGTTTGAGATCTTGTTGATATATGGATTGTAACTGTTGCGTCTCATCAGAATAATTAGAGATTTCATTGGTATATTTCAAAGTCAAAGAGTTGTAACCAATTATAAAATCGGCAATTAATGTAGATTTTTCTTTTTGAATTTTATCTCTAAAAAGGATAATATCATTGAGAATTTCTTCACTAATAATTGCTTGCCATTCAATTAAAATAGCAGTATTTCCAAAAGGTTTGTATGTGGGTGGTTTATGCAATTCTAATTCCTACTTTTTTTAGTTTTTCTGATAAATTTTCTAATATTAAAACCGCATTTTTGTTATCTCCATGAATACAAAAAGTATCGGCTTTTATAGATTTCAATTCCCCTGAAATTGTTTTTACCTGTCCTTTATAGATTGATAAGACATGATTAAAAACCTCTACTTCATCAGTAATTAAAGCTTTTTTATAACTTCTTGAAACCAAAGTCAAATCGTTGTTGTAATTTCTATCCGCAAAAACTTCATACTTTATGTTAATGTTTTTTCTAATCGCTAATTTTTCGATAACAGAATTATAAGGAACGTATAAAAAGACATCTTTACTATATTTTTTAATTGATTTCAAGAAAGTTTTCGCAAATTTTTCATCAACAGCTATTAAATTATACAAAGCTCCATGAGGTTTTATGTGGTGTAGTTTCTCCTCCGTAAAACGCAATCTATGTGTCAATAAATCTAATTGATTTTCGATGCTTTTCTGTAATTCTTCATGAGAAATATCCATCAATTTTCTCCCGAAGTTTTCTCTATCAGGAAAAGATGGATGTGCTCCAATTAATACCTTATTTTCGATGGCAAATCGAATCGTTTTGTCAATGGTTTGTGTAGTTCCAAAATGACCTCCACAAGCGATATTACAAGAAGAAATATGTGGCATTAATAAATGCTCGTTTTCTACTCCTTCTCCAACATCACAATTCAAATCGATTTTCATTTTAAATCTTTTGCTTATAATTTAGTCATTTTTTTTGTCACGAATTCACGAATTTTAAAATTTATGAATTCGTGACATTTTCTTTTAAATCAGATAAAATTAAAAACTTTTAAAATTCCTTTTGCTCCTAAAAATAGGGTAATAGCTAAAATTACAAAACCAATAATATTCTGTATTTTAGAATTTATAAAAGTTCCTAAAACAGATTTTTTATTCATAATCCACAATAAAATTCCTGCGATTATTGGTAGCAACATTCCGTTTGCAACTTGTGCAAATTTTATAATATCTATCGGTTTTATTCCGATTGATGAAAAGACAACTCCTAAAACCAGAATGATTATCCAAACACTTCTAAATTTTTTAGATCTTAAACCTCCTCTCCAACCCAAACAACCTTTAGCTACGTAAGCAGCCGCTAAAGGTGCTGTAATTGCAGATGTTATTCCTGCAGCAAATAAACCTAAAGCCAAAAAATATTTTGCGAATTCGCCATACAAAGGCGCCAAACCTTTTGCTAAATCTGCTGCATTGGTAATATCACTAAAAGGAATTGCTGCTGCAGAAACAATAATCGCCATAGAAACAAAGCCTCCTAAAATTATAGAAACAATGGTGTCTTTTCTTGCCAATTTTAAATCTTCGGTTTTGTTCCATCTTTCTTTTACTAAAGAAGCGTGTAAAAACAAGTTATAAGGCACCACAGTTGTACCAATTAAACCAATAATTGTTAATAAGCTTTTCTCTGGAAATCTTGGAATAAACAATCCTTTTAAGATTTCTACAACGTCTGGTTTTGTAACTATTGCAGTTATTAAAAAGGAAATACTCATCAGTAAAACCAATGTTACCAACGCTTTTTCTAAAAACTTATAGTTTCCAATATATAAAAGCACAAATGCAATACAACCAATTACAAAGCTCATTAAATTGATAGAAATATTATTAAAATTTAAAATCGATTTCCCAAAAATGGTTTCTAAGCCTAAAATTCCTCCACTAATATTTCCTGCTTCATAAGAAGCATTTCCAACAACAATTGCTGCTAAAATTAACAAGGTTACAAAGTGTTTTAAAAACGGAATTTTAATTTCTTCTTTAATTACTTCAGACAAACCTTTTTGAGAAATGATACCCAATCTTGCTGCCATTTCTTGTAAAATAATTGTTGCAATTATAGAAAGCAACATTGCCCACAACAAATGGAATCCGAAATTTACACCTGCTAATGTACAAACGGTAACAGTTCCTGGTCCAATAAAAGCAGCGGCTACTAATGTTCCTGGCCCAATGTTTTTAAACCAATTTTTAATCATAAAATATAAAGTTGGTTAAATATACTCTAAAAATAAAAAAACACCCCAAATTGAGGTGTTTTCTTGAATTAAAATTTAAAAAATAGTATTAAAAAGCATAACGTTGAGGGCCTCCTCTACGAATATCTTCGCTGGCAACTTCTTCGAATTGCTTAAAATTATGTCTAAAAGCGTTCGATAATTTAAATGCGGTTTTATAGTACGCTTCATCATCATTCCAAGTGGCTCTTGGACTTAGCAATTCTGTTGGAACTCCTGGACATCTTCTTGGTTGTGCCACACCAAATACAGAATGAATATGATAATCTTCATATCTGTAACTACCTAAATCGCCATTTAAAACAGCAGAAATCATTGCTCTTGTATATTTTAAAGGCATTCTTCTACCTACTCCATATTGACCTCCAGACCAACCTGTATTTATCAACCAAACATTTACACCAGCATCTTTCATCTTATTGCTTAACATTTCTGCATATCTTGTAGGATGTAAAGGCATAAAAGGGGCACCAAAACAAGCTGAAAAACTTGGTGTTGGCTCTGTAACACCTGCTTCTGTTCCTGCAACTTTTGCTGTATAACCAGATATAAAGTGATATGCTGCTTGATTTGGCGTTAATTTAGAAATTGGAGGCAAAACTCCAAAAGCATCTGCAGTTAAGAAAAATATATTTTTAGGATTTTTACCAATAGATGGCTCTTGTATATTTTCTATATGATAAATTGGGTAACTAACTCTTGTATTTTGAGTGATAGAAGTATCTGTAAAATCGATTGCTCCATCTTTATTCATCACTACATTTTCTAAAATCGCACCTTTTTTAATGGCTCCAAAAATTTCTGGTTCTTGTTCTTGCGATAAATTAATTACTTTTGCGTAACAACCGCCTTCAAAATTAAAAACGGTGTTTTCTGCAGTCCAACCATGCTCATCATCTCCAATTAAACTTCTGTTTGGATCTGTAGAAAGTGTTGTTTTTCCTGTTCCAGAAAGTCCGAAAAAGATTGCTGTATCTCCATCTTTACCAACATTTGCAGAACAATGCATTGGCAAGGTATTTTTAAATACTGGAAGTATAAAATTTAAGGCAGAAAAAATTCCTTTTTTGATTTCTCCTGTGTAACCTGTTCCACCAATTAAAGCTATTTTCTTTGTAAAATTTAAAATTGCAAAGTTATGTTGGCGAGTTCCATCTATTTTTGGGTCCGCCATAAATCCTGGTGCGTTAATTACCGTCCATTCTGGAGAAAAATCTTTTAATTCTTCTGTTGTTGGTCGTAAAAACATATTGTAAGCAAACATATTGCTCCATGGATATTCGTTTATAACTCTAATGTTTAATTTATAATTTTTATCTGCACAGGCATACGAATCTCTTACAAAGATTTCTTTTCCTGATAAATAATCTGTTACTTTAGCATAAAGTGCATCGAATTTATCTGCATCGAAAGGAAGGTTTATGTCACTCCACCAAACTTCGTCTTTTGTAACCTTGTCTTTTACAATAAAACGATCTTTTGGAGAACGCCCAGTAAACTCACCTGTGTTTACAGCAATTGCTCCTAAAGAAGATTCTACTCCTTGATTTTTTTTTAAAGTTTCATTGTGTAATTCGTCTGAAGACAGTTGATAACGAATTGTTGCATTTTTGATTCCAAGACTATTTAACGAAATCGATTTCGTATTTGTATCTACCATATCAATATTATTATTATTTTTAAATGTGTTACAAAATTAAGCAATATTTTAAAACGGACTTCTATTTAGGTGAAAAATATTGATTTTTTATCTATTTCTCATTTTCTTTGAGAATATAATAATCATAGAAATCCAACCTATTATTAGAAACAAACCTCCTAAAGGTGTTACAAACCAAATGGACTTTGCAGAAATAGCTGTTAACTGAATTGCATAAATAGAACCAGAAAAAAGAAAGATGCCTGCGAAAAATAAATAACTAATCGTGTTTTTTTGTTTTGATGAAAATCCTGCATACATATTTACAATTAACAACACAATTACGTGATATATTTGGTAACGAACTGCGGTTTCGAAACTTAATAATTGATCTGCAGTTAAAGTTTCTTTTAAAACGTGCGCTCCAAAGGCTCCTAAAATAATCGCTAACATTCCTAAAAAACAAGTGAAAATAATATTTTTAAACATTTTTAATGATTTTTGTTAAATTTTAAACAATTAATGTATCTTCGTAATTATACAAAAATACATCTTTTCGTTTATGAAAAACATATTTATTATTGGCGCAGGAAAATCGAGTTCATCTTTAATAAAATATCTTTTAGAGAAGTCTGAAACAGAAAATCTTTTTTTAACTATTGGAGATATTTCTATTGAAAATGCAACTAAATTAATTAATAACCATAAAAATGCAACTACGATTGTTTTTGATGTTTTTGATAAAAGCCAACGTGAAAAAGAAATTAAAAAAGCAGATATTGTAGTTTCTATGTTGCCTGCAAGGTTTCATATTGAAGTTGCTAAAGACTGTGTAAAATATAGTAAAAATATGGTAACTGCTTCTTATGTTTCTAACGAAATGAAAGCGCTTGATACTCAAGTAAAAGAAAAAGGATTGGTTTTTATGAATGAAATTGGTGTAGACCCAGGTTTAGATCATATGAGTGCCATGAAAATAATTGATAGAATTCGAGAAAATAACGCAAAAATGTTATTGTTTGAATCTTTTACAGGTGGCTTGGTTGCTCCAGAAAGTGACAATAATTTGTGGAACTATAAATTTACTTGGAATCCGAGAAATGTGGTTTTAGCAGGTCAAGGAGGCGCTGCAATGTTTATTCAAGAAGGTACTTATAAATACATTCCGTATCATAAATTATTTCGAAGAACAGAGTTTTTAAAAATAAACGGAAGTGGAAATTTTGAAGCCTACGCAAATAGAAATTCTCTAAAGTACAGAAGTGTTTATGGTTTGGAACAAATACCAACAATGTATAGAGGAACCATTAGAAAAGTTGGTTTTTCGAGAGCTTGGAATATTTTTGTTCAGTTAGGTATGACAGATGATTCTTATACGATTGAAAATTCTGAAAACATGAGTTACAGAGATTTTGTTAATTTATTTTTAGCTTATTCTCCATCTGATTCTGTGGAATTAAAATTACGCTCCTATTTAAAAATAGATCAAGACGATGTTATGTGGGAAAAATTATTAGAATTGGATATTTTTAATCCGAAGAAAAAAATTGGTATTAAAAATGCAACTCCAGCAAAAATGCTACAAAGAATTCTCGAAGATTCTTGGACTTTACAAGAACATGATAAAGACATGATTGTAATGCAACATCTTTTCGGCTATGAAATTGATGGAGAAAAGCGACAGATTGAAAGCAGTTTAGTTGTTCTTGGAGAAAACCAAACCTATACTGCAATGGCTAAAACTGTTGGTTTACCTGTTGCAATTGCCACTTTAAAGATATTAAAAGGAGAAATTAAAACTCCTGGAGTTCAAATTCCTATTTCTAAAGAAGTGTATGAACCTATTTTGAAGGAATTAGAAGCACATGGAATTAAATTTGTTGAGAGAAAAGTACCTTATTTGGGATATAATCCTAATCACGTGATTGGGTAAAACTTAAAAGCCCTTCAGGTTTTAAAAACCTGAAGGGGCTGAAAAAGCTTTACATTTTCAAATAAAAATTCTTCACCAAATTAATATATTTTTCTGTATATTGATGTCTATCAATTTCAATAATTAAATGTTCTTCTTTGATTTCTTTTTGCTGAAAAGAAAGCTCTAACAAACTTCTTTTAATTGCTGATGTTTTATTTCCTTGAACTCGACAAACTCTATTTAAAAATAAATTATTTTCTTTGGCTAAATTGATAAAACTTTCTTCTTCTTTAAAAGGAATAATGGTTGCAAATGTTCCGTTTTTAGATAAAATTTTAGCAACTCCAATTATTAACTCTTCAAAAGATAAAGACGATGTAAAACGTGCTTTGTTTCTTGCCTCGTTTTCTGTTTCAAAATTATCATTATAAAAAGGTGGATTCGTAATAATTAAATCGTAGGTTTCTTCTTCTTCTTCTTCTTCGGAAATTTCTTCAGCAAATTCTTGAAAAGTGGCATTGTAACAATACAAACGATCTCCCCAGTCTGAATTTTCGAAATTCTCTACAGTTTGTTCGTATGCATTTTCATCAACCTCAACAGCATCAATCGTCATAGCATCCGAACGTTGTGCAAGTATTAAAGAGATTACTCCTGTTCCAGAACCAACGTCTAAAATGGTATTAAAATAATTATCAACAGCACACCAAGCACCCAATAAAACGCCATCTGTGCCAATTTTCATAGCGGTTTTATCTTGATTTATGGTAAATTGTTTAAAATGGAAGGCTTTGATATTATTTTTTTTAATTATTCTTGAGTCCTAATAGATTCCTCAAATCTTCTTTATCGGATTTCAAATCTACTACTTGTTGTTGTAAAAATACAATCAATTTATCTTTTTCATCACAATTTCTACAATGCTTTTTGTACTCATCTGCAGTTTCATTTACAAAAATACTTCTGTTAGGTTGCTCTTTATCGGCAGAACCCATTAATAACCAATGTAAATCTACCTCAGGATACTTCGTAATTATATTTACAATTGCATTAGAATTTAAAGGTGTTTCTTTGGCTTTTCCTCTAAAATTAGCAGAAGTCATGCCAATACTTTTAAAGAAACTTTCCTTGCTTATAGGGAGCTTCTCTGCAATTCGAACAACTCTATCTTTAATGCTTGTAAATTTATTTTCCATTTTACTTTGTTTAGTAGATATATTTACGTACATTGTAGCACGTAAAACAATAACAAGATAGCAACAATTATCACAACAGCAAAAGGCAATTACTATGATTACTGATTTAGAACAAAAACAATTAAGAGATCTTTTTAAGGGCCATTACACTAACGATATTTTAAAGATTTTAAATGCAAAAAAAATTAAAAATAGAAATGGAAATCCTCATAATGCACAATATGTAAGAATGGTTTTTCAAGGAATTAGAAATAATGCAGATGTGGAAGATGCAATATGGAAATTTGCTTCTATTAAAAAAAAACAGTTTGAATTTCAAAAATTAGAAAAACAAAAAATATTAAAGAACCTTAAAAGGTAAACATTGGGGGATGTATACTTTTGAGGAACCTAAGTAATTTTATTAATTAGGGGTTAAAATAGTATGTGTTGTTAAGTGAAAACACTTTTCTTCATGTACTATTTTTTTTTTAAAATTATCTTTGGGTTTATTTTCCTGATACTTGCCCTGTAAATAATTAACGTGTTAGACATATTAATAACTGATTATCAGAAACTTGCTCCCTCTTATGAAAGCCAATATCATTCTTTATAAAACAGTCATAATCAGTGTTTTTAACTAGAAAATGAACAATGCCAATTAGTCCCGAAACTTCGGGAAGGGAATTATTCTTAACCAATTATTGGCTATATTTGAAAAAAGGGTTGAATTATGAAAAATCTGATTCTGTAATTTTTAACTTACACACTTGGTGGAAAAGTATCTGCTAAAATAATTGCAACTGTTGTGTTGGCTGTGGCAAGTCCACCTCTTTTATTCCATGAAAAAGTTCCATATTTCCAAATTGTTTGTCTGTAATTTCCAAAATACAAACTTTACCATGTTTGGGTAAACTTCTTTTTACACGCCTTGTATGTACTTTAGAGTTTTCTCTACTTGGGCAATGTCTTAAATAGATAGAAAATTGAAACATCGTAAAACCGTCTGCAATTAGTTTTTTACGAAATAAACCAGCAGCTTTTCGTTCTTTTTTGGTTTCTGTTGGTAAATCAAAGAAAACTAATACCCACATAATTCTATAAGCGCTATATCTATTTTCTGACATTTATATTAATCCAATTCTGGATATTTAATTTGCCTTAATTCTCCTGTAAAACATTTATACAAACTTGCTGTTGTTGTTGTAACTGCAACAAATAAAGGTCTTTCAACTCCATCTATAAAAACATCTTGTGTTGCAATTGTTAAAATATGTGCTTTTGTTTGTTTTGTTAATTCAAAATTATCTCGATAACTATTATTCACATAATTAAAAACCAATTTATCTACAAAGGGTCTGTAAGGTTCCATAATATCGTCTGCCAAACAATAGGCATTGTATTTATTTTTATGAAAAAGCCCCAAAACTGGCAACATTCCACTACTTACCAAAGCTCTTGCCACAATACTTCTTAAAACGGCATACCCAAAATTTAATAAATTGTTCGGCGCTGACCCAAAACGCTCTCTCGAAAAATTATCAAACAAATGTTTCCAATAATGTTGTGCTGCCATTCCTTCTCTATTGGTGGTGTCTCCACTTTTTACCGTCAATTTATATTCAGCTAAAGGTTCAGAAAGCTTATTATTTAAATTTAATAATGCTTCTTGATTTGCTATTTTTTGCTCAACCGTTTGTTTCCATAATTGCTTTTTTAAGGGTTCTGAGGCAGATAATTGGTGTTTTATTCTTTCTGAATATTCTGAGTGTCCATAAATAGGCAACATCATTCCGAATGGTAAATGATGTTCATCGCAACTTACTACAGCTACATTATTTCCTTGTAATTTTATTAAAAGTTGATTGCTAATTGTTATTTGGTAATGATCTAATAGTAACAAAGCAATATCTTCTATGGGTACAGTTCCTACTATTTCTTTACTTTCTGGTTCTTGAACTACTAATTGTTTTTGTTTTAGTTTTAAGTAAGATGGATTGCCTATGTAAATGGTTCTTTTAATCATTTTAATATTTAAAAAGAAGTAATATTACCAACTCTATCAATTTTTAATTTTACACAAATCTCCCTAATTGATCTTTTATCTAAATCTGATTCTAATTTATTTAATGAAGTAAATTCAAACTTATTTTGAATAGGTTTTGCTATATTATTTGGAATTCCATATAATCTACCTCCTGTAAAACTTACAATTTTATAAATTCTTGAAACCTGTTCGTTAGATAAGTTATTAAAATTAACTAATGCTTTATTATTCAATTCTTCGTCATTTGGTAGAAAAACCAAATCATTAGGAGAAAGTGTAAATAGGAAATTTCCTTTGGTAAAATCTGGCTGAATTGGTAATCTTTTACTCTTTGGTAAATTTGCCGTTTGTTTTTGATGGGCAATAACATCATTTAAAGGAATTGTTTCAAAAACTCTTTTCTTTTTACTTTCATTATAATAAACTGCATAAAACAAATTTGTTCCTTTAGCTGCCTCTACAAATTTTTTGCTTTTTGCACCTGTTTCTCCAATACTAAATTTACTACCTTCTTCATACAATCTAACTTTATAAATGGGATGATGATTTTTACCACCATTCAATTCTTTTATATTCTTATTTAAAGTTTCAACTCCATCTGAATTAAATGCTAAATCGAATTGTTCTTTGTTATTTTCATCCACATAATTTTTTATGTGATTTTCTAAAATTTTCTGTATTCCACTATCGGTAATTGATTCTAATTGTTTTCTGGTAAATTTTTCATTTAATAAAACTCTTGTTGCTGTAGCATTTTCAGTCCATTCAAAAACTTTAATTTTTGAAATTTCTTTTTCTTCGACTAATAATGGATTTTCCTTTAAATGCTTTCTAATTTTTTTCAAATCATTATTAAACACCTCCAATAAATTCTGAACTTTATAACGAATTTTCTTGTTTAAAATCAACTCAGGTTTGTCTAAATAACTTGTAAGATTACTAAAACCTTTTTTTATTCTTTTAATTTTAACAAAACCAGAAACTGTTTCTTTATGCATTGGCTTTCTTATTGCCCAATTTGTTTTATTATTAGAGTTCTCGGGTCCTTTTTGCTTTACCAATTCCTTTTTATAACTTCCATTATTTTGCTGTTTCCATTGCCAAGTTTTATTATTTGTTTTATTTATAATTCTTAAATTTTGTTTAAAACTTACCACGGTTTTATCTAAACCATCTTTTGCTTCAACTGTAAAATTACTCCAAGGTTTTTGAAAATGTTTTGTATAATCTCCTTGTTTATTTTTTATTAACAAACTGTCTCTTAATCCATAATTTTCTTTTTCAGAATTTAAAGAACTTAAATAATTTATATGCTTTCTGGTACAACAAGCAATTACTAAAGCATCTAATGCATGGTGCCTATGATCTATTCTTTTTTTACTAAAACCTTTAGATATTTCATCAGGAACTTTTGTTCTAAATGCATTTATTTTAGCATCCCACTCTCCAAAATCTTTGGAGTTTGTTAATTCATTTAATCTTATAAATCTCGGAGCAATTATTTCATTCCATTTATCATTTAAACCCCAATCTTGTTTTAGTTTAGAGGTAACAGCTCCATTTACTGGCAATAATTTTTTAACTGTTGGCTCTTTCTCATTTTCTTCTCTAACAATATTACTTAATAGGCTTTTTATAAATTTACTTATATATCTACTGTCGTTTAATTGTCTTTTTATAAATCCTTCAGGAATTTCTTCTGACAATAAATTTTTAAGTTTAGTTCTGTTCTTCTTGAAATATTGGTTACAATGCTTTTCATAATCGTCTATTTTTAAAAGAGGAAAACCATTTATAATAGAACCTCCTTTTTCTTTCAAAAATTCATAAGCTGTTTTATTGTCTTTCAGTTGATTAACTTCACTTTCACAAATTATTTTATTTGATAATGAATTGTCGAAATAACGAGATTGTGGTATAATATGCTCTATTTGATAATCAATAGAAAATAACTTACTTAATGGAATTATTAAACCTGTATAAGGGGAAATATAACCTTGTTCCAACCATAATTTATATTTTATAATTTCATTTTTAGTGGGAGAAATATTCTTTCTAATTTTCTCGACATCTTCTTCACTTAATTTACTAAAACTAACATTCGGGTTTTGATAAACTCCTTCTTCATAAATCTTCAGTATTTCTTGATGACTTGGAGAATATGCTCTAATATCATCTGTAGAATCATTTTTTAATTCTTCTAAAAGCGATTTTATTCTCACGTTTGTTTTCTCTTTTTCTAAATTTCGTTTAGAAATACTTTCTCTTTTTTTAGATGAGTTTTTCATTTCTCTACCCAATTCTAAATGAATTTCATCAAAAAAATCTTTTTTACTTTCTCCAAAATGAAGCCAAATATCTCTAACAACTCTTAACGTTTCTGTTACCACTTGTTCTACAATAGGATTTCGTAAACTATGCTGTTTAAACTCTTGTAAATAATTAGTAATATCTTTGGGAGAGTTCCATTTTTGTATGGTGCCTAATTCAGAGTGTCTTTCATAAACAGCATAACATGCTTGATATGTATTTAGTCCTGTCAAGTGATTTTTACCTTTAAATGGTAAAAAACTTTTCAAAAATTGTTTAGGAACTTCATCATCTGCAATTGTTTTTAAAAGGTTATTTTTATCTTTTTTAAAAACCTCAGCATTATAATTTATAGACTCTAAGCGCTCTTTTATAGTCGCAATTTTATCCTTTACTTCTTCAGGTATTTTATCTTCATTCCAATACTTGCCCATTCTCATTAAAGGCAATAATTTTTTAATTGCTTTTTCTGAATAAGCTCCGTATTCATTTTTAAAAGGAGGAAATTTCATAAAACTTTCTACAAAAGAATCTTCTTCTAAACTATTTTTTCTAGCAAAGGTTTTTAAAGCTGATTTATACTCATTTTTATCTTTTACAGAATAGATGATATGCCATAACAAAAACTCTCTTTCTTTTGATAAAAACTCATTTTCATTCAAGTTTTCTATTTTTTTTAATCTTGATAAAAGTGAATATTTAGTCTCGTTTGCTGGATACTTTTTATCCTCAACATAATTCCATCTAAAATTATCTTTTTCTGTTTTTTCTATTTTCTTTGATTTTATTAAATGTTCTATGATATGTTTTTGCTCAATCTCTTTTTTAGTATTTATAAAATCGAATAATTGAACCCAATCATCGTCAGTCTTAAAAAATAAACCTGTTACATCTTCATCTTTTTTATTGTTTTCGATATTTTCCTTTTGATGAATTTTTAAATTCTTAATAAATTGCCACAATCTAAATTCTTGAAATAACGGATGAGATTTAGGAATACATTTTACGGGTTGTGTATTCTTAACTCCATCTTTAATAAAAAATCTTTCTTCATAAGGACAATTAGAAATGGTAGATTTTTTACTTTTTAAAGGTCTTTGAAAAAAAATAATATCTTCTATAAATAAATAATCGAAACCTTTGTCTTTTATGTTATTTTGATGTGCTTCGTTTCTGAGGTATAATTCAGTTATACAATCATTATATAATTTTCTATCTTGCAATTCTGGATGAAAAGTAATTTGAGATTCTAAAATTTTCTGTAACTCTTTTTTGTAAAATTTACGTTCGATTGTTTTTACGAGTTTACCTCTTATCTTTTGCGAAGGTTTTTCCAAAAGTGTATCATAAATATATTCTCCAACAGTTTTAGAACTCTCTAAGATATTTTGCTCTGTTTTTTTCTTAATAGCAATCCAATCTTTTTCTGAATCTACTATTTTAAAACTTCTTTTGGTTTCTCCGTTCTTAAGTTCCGAAGTTGTTACGATAAATTCTTTAGTTTTACCTAACCAATCATTAGGTTTTGTGGTTTGCTTATCATATTTCCATCCATTTTTAAAATAAATATCAAAAAGTAGTTCTCCTGACTTTTTAATAATTTCGCCAGAATCTCTTACTTCAGAAATTAATAACGTTTCAAATGTTTTTTCTTTCCCATTACTTTCTTCCTCTTCTTCTCCTCTTAATTGATAGTAGCCTCTTTTTTGGTTGAAGTTTAATAAAATCCACGCTAATTCTTCTTTACTTATTTTTTTAGTGAGTGCTTTTTTTCGTAAGAAATAAATAGTCCAATCTAAAGGAATTTTTGTTTGTTGATTTTTTTCTTTAAAATCTAAAATCATTTCATTAAAAGAATCCATAAAAATAAACTCATGTTTTCCTTCTGTATTTTTACGATAATTTAATTTTACTTCTTCATTATTTTTAAACTTCCCAAAATGTTTCTCAAAATCAATTGCATTTGCATAATGTTTGGGCAAAAAATTGATGACATTTAAAGTTCTATGAAGTCTTTCTCGCCTTAATAAATTTCTTTGAAGTAACCTTCTTACACCTCTATAACCTGTTCTTTCTGATGTTTGGGAATGAGATTGTCCAGAATCGAACTTCCCTAAAATATCCTGAGACATTGGTATTATTCTACTACCAAGACCATTAATTTCTCCTTCTTTTTTATCAAAATCTTGTGTTGTTAACGCCCAACCAATAGAATTTGTACCTAAATCTAAGCCTAATATTTTTTTCATGTGTCTTTCTTTTGTTTCGTTAATATTTTGATTTTCAATAGTTAGCATTATTTTCAAGTGTTTTTTAAGTATAAAAACCCTTACCCATTTATGGGGTTTGGTATTTTCTCTATTTTTAATAAGTAGCAACACGTTAAGAAAATCAAAATTTCATGTTCATGCTCTAGGCAATACTCTTGGGTGCTTAACGTTTGTTGTCAGTTTCATAATCGGGGTTTCTAAATGGTTCAAGACCTAAGATATTTCAACCTCCAGTAAAAATCGACCTTTTTTTATTTATGCTACTTTGTTTTTTATCTCCACTTCAATGCCTAATTCTTTTAGGATTTTGATATGGCGATTTATCTTCTTATCTTTTTTTAAATTCTGTAAATAATCATATCCAAGTTCTTGATATTCAACTTTGTTTTTTAAGATAAAATAGGTGGCTATCAGGATCTTGTGTCCTACTGCTATTAGTGCTCTCTTTTTACCTCTTCTTATGACTAAGCTATCATATTTTGCTCTGAGATATGTTCCTTTTGTTCTTGTGGCTGCCCAAGCAAACTGGACCAACATTGTTCTTAAATATTTGTTGCCATGTGTTATTCTACTACTTTTTTTTTACCAGCACTCTCATTACTGCCAGGACTCATTCCTGCCCAAGAGGCTAAGTGTTTTTCATCGGGGAATTGTTCCATATTTGATCCTATTTCTGCTAATAAATAGGCTACGCCATCTTTTCCGACTCCTGGAATGGTTTGCAACAGTTCTGAATCTAATTCTAACTCGTGCTTTTTTAAGTGATTTTCTATTTGTTTATCTATTTTTTCGAGTAAGTTTTGTTTATCATTTATAGACTCTTTTATCGTTTGTAACATAAATTTATGATGTGCTGTTAAATTGCCTTTCAATGCAGAGACCATATCTTCGATGCTTGATTGTATGCTTCTATGTCGAAATTTAAGGAGTTCATTAATGTCTTGTTCTCCTGCTATCATGGCATCTATAATCTTGGTAGCTGTTGCCCCACTTGTACTACTCACTACACTAGATATTTTGATATTTGCATCTTCCAGTATTTTTTGAATCCTATTTTTCTCTGCCGAAACTTGTTCTATTACTTTTCGCTTGTAACGGGTTAAATCTCGCAACTCTCTTGTTGGTTTTGGTGGAACAAAACTGCCTTTTAATAATCCACTTAATAATAGTTTGGCAATCCATTTACTGTCTTTCTTATCGGTCTTTCGTCCTGGAACATTCTTTATGTGCCTTGCATTGACCAATAAAATATCAAAACTATCTTCCAATATATTGTAAATTGGTTTCTAATAAACCCCAGTACTTTCCATAGCTACGTGGGTAATCTTATGTTTGTTTAACCAATCTCGTAGCTTTTCTATTGATTCTGTGAATCCGTCGAAGGTTCGTGTTTCTTCTTTAATCCCTGTGCCTCGGATTGTAGCAACAATAATTTTTTTATGTACATCAATGCCACAACCTCGTTCGATGAGTTGTTCAAACTCAATTTGTTGTTTTTTCATGGTTGTATCTCTTTTTGTTAAAGTCATTACCTTGGGTGGCAAAATCTTTGCCATGGATGTTTCATAATATGTTTTTATACATTATATAATTGTAAATATATAATTTTATTTCTATATTTGCAATGCAAATTTTTAAAGATTACTTTTTTAATATTTTTTTTAAAACCTCCAAAGCTTTAATTAAAGACTTATTAAACTGGTTTTTGGGATTAGCGTCCAAAACTAATACATTTAAAATTTGTGATTAATCTCGATTCATTTTACATATAATGTATACTGTGAATTGATTTCAAATTTTGAAGGCTTCTGATTTTTTTTGGAAGCCTTCTTTTTTATAAATCTAAAAGTAATAATTATTGAAAAATCTTCTTTACGGAAATCCGTAAATAAAAATATTAAAACCATTTCAAAGAAAAGTAGCTGATAATTAATTATGAATTAAAATTTGTTTTAAAAAAATAAAAAATTCACAACCAAAGCTTTACATGCTTTAAGATGAAGACTAACCTCTCTTTTTATGAGTAATTACATCTTGCAATGATCTTATATTCTTCTAAAACTATAGTATATAAAAAAGGAAAACGACAACATAGTAAACCATGTTGCCGCTTTAAATGTTTTCACAACGGAATAATCCTTATTGTGAATTGATTTCAAATTGTACTACAAATATAAAGTAAATTATTTAATTGTTTTTACGGGTTCACGTAATAACTTAATTTTATTCGTTTTCTTTTTAAAAATTATTTTCCTAAACCCCTACTTCTCTTTCTTCAATTTCTTTCTTCTTCCCCACCAAATAAAGAAACCTGTTATTGGTAAACTTGCTCCAAAAAGACCAATTAATAAAGCCAAAATTTGGGTTGGCAAACCCCCAATAGTTCCCATATGAATATCTAAATTGGTGTCTAAGATACTTTGATTTTTCTCAAACTTAGCAATTAATGGTTTGTCTAATTGAACTCCTGTATATCTATCTACAACTTGATTATCGCCATACAAATGCAAAAAACGATTGCCTTTATCTAACAAAATTAACTGAGAAGTTGGCATTTTTTCTTGAATTGCCATTAATGTTAATTTGTAATCTTTTGGTGCTGTTTTCTCAAATTCATTATAAATAAACTGGAGACTCTTAAACTGTTTATTTTCGTTAAAATCTGCTTGTGGTGGATTTTCTCCTACCAGTTCTGAATAACCACCAAAAAGAGCTATTACAGGTTTTTCTACCCATTCAAAAGACATAACCAAACCTGTAACAACGCTTATTAATAGAAGCCAACAAGCATAAAAACCATAGACTCTATGAAAATCGTGATTCATTCTTTTTCTAGATGCAGGATATTTTGGCTTAAAAGCAGAACGTGCTTCATTTTTGCTTTTTGGCCACCATAAAACAAGCCCGAATATAAGTTCTACAAGAAAAATGAGCGAAGCAATTCTAATAATCCAAAGACCAAAATTTCCTAGCAATAATTGTGAATGAAAATGCGCTACTAAAAAGAAAAAGTGAATCGATTTTGCATCATCTGCAATTTCTTTATTTGTGTACGGGTTTATAAAAGTAATTTTTAAAATAGGCATAGAAGCCCCTTCTTCCATCACTCCACTTACAACATCAAAAGACCTTTTAGGGTTGTTGTAGGTATTAATCCAAAAGTATTGTTCTGTTGGATGATTCTTTTTAAACTTCGCTACAATGCTATCTATTTCTACACGTTTTCCTTCAACTTCTACATATAAATTTTCTTTATTATAAGCATGCATTATTTCTTCTGCAAACACAAAAGTTGCACCAGATAAACATAATAAACAAACAATAATTCCGGAAGATAACCCAAGCCATAAATGTAGTTTTCTAACTATTTTTTTAGATACCATTTGTTTATTTATTTTTAAAACCTATGAAGTTATATTGAGAAATAAATTAAAATAAGTTTGAGCTTGAAGATATTTATTCATAGATAAAAAACTTCAAGCTCAAACTAAAATGATTGTATCGTATTCTTAAAATTTAACGATTTGCTGTGGCTGACCACCAACAACTGTAATTTCAATTTTCGATTTTTTTGTTTGCGGATTATAAGAATAGAAATACGCTTTTCCTGCATCGTCATTTTCAACCACAAAATAAGGTTTGTTATTAAAAACAGAAGGTCCGTAAACACTTTTCCAGTACCCAACAGGAATATCTGTAATTTTGGTTAGCTTTTTTGTAGTTAAATCAATTTCATAAGCATAATAATCCAATTTACTTAAACCTGCCCAAGTATTATCAATTGTATTTCCCATCATTTTTACATACATTTTTCCGTTTATAATTCCACCTCCAAGTGCAAAATTTTCTCCGTTTTTAAAATCTTTAGAACCATCTATACTCCAAGTGGTATCAAAATCTGTTTCGCCACTTTTAATTCTTATGGTTCTAAAATAAGGTCCTTCAGGGTCGTTAAAGTTTCCAATAAAAGCTCCTAAATACAAGTTGTTATTTTCATCAAAATTGATATAATTTGTATTCTTAAAGCCATAACCTAACAATAAAAAATCGTCCCAAACAATAATTTTATCTAAAGTATCTGTAGCAACATCAATAACTGCTACGTAGGTTTTATCTACCACTTGATTTTTATCTTTATCAGAAAAATAAACTTCAGTAAATATTTTACCATCTCTTTCTACCACAAAGCCACCAAAACTTGTAGTTACAACTCCTGTTAAACCCGCTTTAATTTTGTTAATTTCAGCGGAACAATCTACTTCTCCTGTTCTTTGCATTGTTTGTGGATTGAAGATTTGCAAAGCTGTTTGACTTAAACCATCGTTAGAATAATATCCTTTTGTTTTTGTTGCCAAACCAAACATATTTCCGCCCGCATATTGTGTATTGGTTGGAATAAAACCTGCATCAAAAAACTTTCCATCTGTACCTAATTCAAATTTTTGAATGCCTGCATCTCCAGCCGTATTTGAAGTGTGATAAATTGCGCCATCAAAAGCAATTCCTGCAGATCTTGTGCTTCCTAATTGCAGCCCATTTGTAATTTTAGAAACGTCTATAGTTCCTGAAGGCATTTCTGTAAACGGAACTAACAATCCGCTATTTGTAGACACATCTGTTACAATAAATAATGCGTAATTTTCTGTACTTTCTTCAACATCTATTGAACTTTTATTTTTATTACAAGAGGTTAAAAGGGTAAATCCTATTGTTAGTAGTAAAAATGTGTATTTTAATCGTTTCATAATTTAATTTTTAATTATAATTTGTACGTTATTTTTAATCTGAAAGCTCTTAATGGTTTTTGAATTCTAAATTCATCAAATAATTTAGCGTTTGCAATATTTGAAATTTCCGTATTTATACTAATTGGTAATTTTTGAAAGTTTACAGTTACACCAAAATCAATTTTATGTTGTTCTGGAATAATTAAGTCCGTAAAACCTAAATCTCTTTCAAATAACGCTGGTTCTAAAATTTTTGGAGTAGGCCTTAATAAATATTGTTCTGTAAAATTATAATTGGCATACACGTCTAATAAAATCGGTAAATTAAAAGGCTCTACATAACTTTTCGCAACATTTACGTTGGTAAAAAAATACGGTGTATTTGGTGTTCTTGAGCCTTCCAATGCAGAACCCTTTGTATCTGTTCTTCGCATATTTTGATACGTAATTGACGTATTTGCCTTAAAACCATTGTTTAAATCTACCTTAAAAGTAGTTTCAATTCCTTTGGTAATTTGTGTGTTTGTGTTTTCGTTTCTGGTAAAAACAAAACCAACAGGCAATCTTCTTATAAAGTTTTCTGTATCTCTGTAAAACGTATTTACATCAATAAATAGCGTTTTATTTTTATTTAAACTGGTAGAAAAACCTACGTTTAAATTTTTACTTTTTTCTGGATTTAAACCAGGATTATTTAAAGTGAATAAATTATCCCCAAAATATTCTTCTGCTTCCGGAATTCTGGTTGTATTTTCGAATGAAATTCGTGCATAAGAGGTATTGTTAAACTTATATTTTATAGAATTTCCCCAGCCAAATTTATTTACATTCTTTGTTATTGTTGGCGGAACTGCAGATAAATTTGCAGATTCTGTATTTAAATAAAAGTGCTTAAAAGTAAACTCGTTTGTAATTTTTCTGTCTAACAATTTAAACCCTACTCCTATTCCAGAAATTACTTTTTTATATTTTGAAGGAATAGTGATTGGCTGAATACCTGTTGCCACGTTTTTTTCTTGAAAAGGGTCTGTGCCAACTCTATTTTGGCTCGTAAATGTAGAACTGACTTTTACATTTAAATTGTTGCTAATTTTATATTTGCTAAACAATCTTGATACAAAATTATCTTGGTCTATATCACTATCGCTTTTTCTACCATCTGTTTCTCCACTCGAAAAATTGTCCGAACTAATAATCTCACCAAACCAATTGTACTTATTGTTAGAAACATCTTTACGTTGCAAGTTTAATTTGCTGTAAGCCATAAAAAAATTCAGCTCTAAATTATTGGTAAAAATTTTCTCGTAAGTTACACTTGCAATTTTGTTTATTTCTTTAAAAGTAGCTTCTCCAATAGGAACATTAATGCTAATTCCTGTTTGAATTTCTTTATCAAATTTAAAATAAGAAGCTTCGAAATTTAATAAATCTGCAAATTTTGTATCGTGAATTCCAAAATTTCCTTGAATAAAATACGTCTCTAATCCATCGTGAAATCTTGGTAATTTCTGCTTTTTAAAATTTTGTGTATTTGGGTCTAAAACTGGCGCATCAAATTCGTAATTATTATCTGAAGAAATATAGTATGAGTTAAAACCAACATGGAAATTCGAATCTGGAATTAAATAATTTCCTGTAATATTTGCAGTATGTGTGTTAAAAGAACCCACTTCATAAGAAGCCGTTAAAAATTCTGTATCTGGCGATTTTGTTACAATATTTATTGCGCCACCCAAAGCATCTGCCCCTAATTCTATTGGTAAAACACCTTTATAAATCTCGATATCTGAAATTAAATTTGTTGGAATTACACCAATTTGAAACGCTCTGCCTAAATAATTAGATGGAATTCCGTTTTTAAAAAACCGAATGGCATTTTCTTGTAAACCATTTATATTTACAATTGTTGGGCTTCCAACACCTGCACTTTGCCTAACTTTTACACCAGAAGTCTGGTTAATTATTGTTGCAACAGGTGTGGCTCTTTCAATAATTTTATCTACATTAATTACCTCTATCTTTATTGGATTTTCTCTTTTTTTTTGACGTTTCGTTTTTCCTTTTACAACTACTTCTTCTAAAGATTCGTTGGTTTCTTGCATTTCAACTCTTAGAAAAACCTTTTTTCCTTTTTGAAGCAAAACAGTAATTGTTTGTTTTTTAAAACCAATACTCGAAACTTGAACATTGTATTTTCCGAAAGGAATATTAGAAATTCTAAAATTTCCTTTATCATCTGTAACCATTCCTTTGTTAAGACTTTTTATGTACACATTAATTCCAAATAAAGGCACACCTTGACTGTCTTTTACTGTCCCTGCAATAGTAGATTGACTAAAAACCTGATAACCAAGAAGAAAAAAAGTAACAAGAAAATAATATTTTTTATACATTTGTTTTTATTTAGACTTAATCTAAAAAAGCGCAAATCTAATATTTAAAAACCCTTATTTTTTCCATTAAAAGGAGAAAAAAATCCGTTAAAAGGAATTTTAATTGTTTTCGAAAAGCAAAATGAAACAACTTTACTTTTATAATAAATGTGGAATTAAAGAACAAAAGAGCGAAATAACATTTGGCGACTCTAAAGGGCTTTTAACGGAAATTTATTTTGGTAATTTTCATATTAAAGACATTATTTTAAATGTTGACACAAAAACTGCAATTAACTATGAATTAGATAAGGAAATCGTTGTGATGGAATTTTCTTTAAAAGGAAGCTGTAAATGTGAATCTTCTAATTCTAAAAAAAGAATTAAACACACATTAAATACACATAATATTAGCTATTTAAACAAACAGAAAAGAACAATACATTGCAACGCAACTTCTAAAGAATGTCATTTTTTTCAGTTATGTATGTCCCCAAAAAGTTTTCTAAAATTTTTAGATGATGATATTCTTGTTTTTCAAAATTTTAAAAAGCAAATTCTTTCAAAAAAGAATAGCTCTATCGTTTCTGAAAGTCAAAACATTTCAAGCGAAATGCATTTAATTATTGAACAAATTTTAAATAACAGTCATCAAGGAATTTTAAAAAGAATCTCTTTAGAGTCTAAAATTTTAGACCTTTTAGTTTTGCAGTTATCTCAATTTTCTTCCGAAGAAAAAACTAAAAAAAACTCTCTGAATAAAGATAATTTAGAAAAAATAGTACTTGCAAAATCTTATATAGAAAAACATATTACAAAAACCATTTCTTTGGTAGAATTAGCAAAACATGTTGGCACGAATGAATTTACTTTAAAAAAAGGATTTAAAGAAGTTTTTAACACCACTGTTTTTGGACTTTGGAATGAACTAAAAATGGAAAAAGCAAAACAATTTCTTCTAAATACCGAAAATGCGATTGGAGATATTGCTTTTAAACTAGGCTATAAGAATCAACGCCATTTTAGTACTGCTTTTAAGAAACATTTTGGTATAACTGCCAGACAAATGAGAAATGGTTAAATAAGATAATTGAAGAAATTGTATTTAAAAATTAACATGATGAAAAAATTAGCCCTTTTAACCCTTTTACTAGCCAGTTCTTTAATTTCTGCTCAACAAGAAAACACTTGGGTGTTTGGTGGAGAAGTTGGTTACAGTAATAGTAACCTTGAATATTTACAAGGCAACAATTCCGAAAGCGATAACACTCAATTTACAATTTTAGCAAGATTAGGTTATATTTTTATAAAAACGAACTTTGAAATTGGTCTTGGTTTAGGATATGCGCAAAGCGAACAAGCGAGTATTTTCTCGAACACTTCAGATAAATTCATTACAACTATTATTGCTCCTTATACCAAAAAATTTTTTCCAATAAACGAAAAATTTGCATTTCATTTAATTGGTGAAGTTAGTTACAGTAAATCCTACAGAGATTCATCTACAGAATCTGATGAGTTAGATATGAGACAATATGGAGTTGCTTTAAGACCAGGATTCGTTTATTTTGTAACTAAGCATATTGCATTAAACGCAAATTTAGGTGCTCTGGTTTATACAACCTCAACATCTAAAAGTAAAACTTTTAAAGATATCAAAAACAACACTTTTGGCTTCAACGTAAATGGTAATAATATTTCTCTTGGAATTGCTTACTATTTATAAAAAACAACAAAAATAAGAAGCTGTCTTAAAAGGATTAGAATTTGTAATTTCTAACTGTTATAAAAAATTTTATATTTTTAATTTTAGTGTTTCAGATTCTTATTGAAACTTTGGAATTGCTCAAAATGATAATTAAATTTACTTTTGAAACAGCCTCTTATTTTTTAAACTTCTAATTCTTTTAAAACAGCCTCAACAATAATTTTAGCGTGAATTCGAGAATTCTCTATAAACCACTTATGTGTTTCCATTCCACCACAAATAACGCCCGCTAAATAAACTCCTTTCACATTGGTTTCCATTGTAACTTCATTATAAGTTGGAATTCTTTTTTTATCATTTGAAAAATTAACACCGATTTTTTCTAAAAAATTAAAGTTTGGTTTATAACCCGTTAAAGCCAAAACAAAATCGTTTTTAATAGTTTTTTCTCCATTTTTAGTATTGATACTAATTTTATCTTCTGAAATTTCTTTTATAGTCGAACTATAAAATACCTTAACACTCCCTTCTTCAATTCGGTTAATAATATCTGGTCTTACCCAATATTTTACACGTTGCCCAACCTCATCTCCTCTAATAATTAAGGTTACCTCTGCTCCTTTTCTATAACATTCTAAAGCAGCATCGATTGCTGAATTACTTGCACCAACAATTGCCAATTTTTGCCCAGCATAAAAATGAGGATCGTTGTAATAATGAGAAACTTTTGGTAAATTCTCTCCTGGAATATTTAACATATTCGGAATGTCGTAAAAACCTGTAGCAATTACTACGTTTTTAGATTTATAAGTATTTTTATCTGAAAGTAACCATAAATTCGTCTTTCGATTTAGAAACTTCCGTTACTTTTTCAAACAAACTGATATTCAGTTTATTTGACATTGTAATTCTTCGATAATATTCTAAAGCTTCGCTTCTTCTTGGTTTTGCTTCTTTGCTAATAAACGGAATTTCGTCGATTTCTAACTTTTCTGAAGAAGAGAAAAATTGCATATTTACTGGATAATTATATAAGGAATTTACAATCGGTCCTTTTTCTAAAATAAGGTATTTTAATCCTTTTTTTTGAGCCTCTAAACCACAAGCAATTCCTATGGGGCCTCCACCAATAATAACAACATCTAAAATATCCATATATTAAACCAACTCCTTTTCTAAATAATAAACCTCTTCTAAATTAACCACGCTTTCTTTTCGTCTTCTAAAAATATGTTTTGGTTTTAAATCATTAATATCACTAATTCCCATTGCTGCAACCACTTCTTTAATGGCTGCGATTGTTTTGTTATGATAATTTTTTACTCGTATATTTTTCTTCTCTACCACCAAAGCTTTTACCAAATCTATATCTTGTGTAGCCACTCCAACTGGGCATGTATCTAAATTGCATTCTCTTGCTTGAATACAGCCTAAGCTAAGCATAAAACTTCTTGCCATTCCAACTGCATCTGCACCCAAAGCTAAATATTTTACAACATCGAAAGCATCAATTGCTTTTCCGCTTGCAATTATTTTTATTTGATTTTTTAAACCATATTCAATTAATAGTTTATTAATAAAAACCAAACCTTCAATTAATGGAGTTCCTATATAATTAGAGAATTCTAAAGGCGCTGCTCCAGTTCCTCCTTCTCCTCCATCTACAGCAATATAATCAGGATAATTACCAGTAAGTGCAAAGGTTTTAATCATGTCTGCGATTTCGTCGTTATTTCCCACGCATAATTTAATTCCTACTGGTTTTCCTTCAGATAAATCTCTTACTTTCTGAATAAAAACAACCATTTCATCGTAATTAGAAAAGGCAGAATGTCCTGGAGGCGAATCTACTTTTGTAAACGGAGTTACAGCCCTTATCTCTGCAATTTCTTCTGTGTTTTTTTTGGCTGGTAAAATACCTCCATGTCCAGGTTTTGCTCCTTGCGAAAATTTAATTTCAATCATTTTTACTTCTGGGCGAATGGCATTTTTCTTAAAAATTTTATCGTCGAAAACACGTTTTCCTTCTCCATCGAATCTTCCTGCTCCAAAATATCCTGTACCAACTTGAAATATTAAATCTCCTCCCTGTAAATGATAAGGAGAGATTGCTCCTTCTCCAGTATTATGCGCAAAATTGCCCATTTTTGCTCCTTGATTTAAAGCCATAATTGCATTTTTGCTTAACGAACCAAAAGACATCGCAGAAATATTTATAATAGAACCGCTATATTTTTGAATACATTTATCTGACCCAAAAACCAATCTTTCACCTGCTATGTGATGATGGTCTCTTGGAAAGATAGAATGTTTTACAAATTCGTATCCTTTTTTATAAACATTGTGTTGCGTTCCAAAAGGAACGGTTTCTATTTGTTGTTTGGAACGTTGGTACACCAAACTTCTTTTTTCTCTATTTATAGGTGTTCCGTTTAAATTGTCTTCTATAAAATATTGCTGAATTTTATCTCTCTCTTCTTCGAAAAACCATCTTAACCTTGCTACTAAAGGAAATGCTCTTAATAAAGAATGTTTGGTTTGCAAACTATCGTAAATTGCAATTAGCGTTAATAGTCCAGAAATAGATAACAAAATTACAGATCCTGTTTGTGGGATAAAATAAACTAAAACTCCACAAAGAATTGTAGCTAGGATAAATATGGAAAGTATTGTGTTTCTCATGTAATTATTTATAACTTAAAGAAGTTAAAAATAACCTATTCCTTTGAGATAGAAAAATAGTTACCAAATATGTTTCGTTAGAGATTGAGCCTTTCGACTTCGCTCAAGACAAGCTAATTGTTTGAGCTCTTTTTTCTTTTTCAGAAAAAATAACGAGTAATGAAAGGACGACCTTTAGGGAACGCCCCAATTAATAGAGATACTGATAAATTAAAAAATACTGAAATAAATGCAGCATAAAAAAACTCCAACAAATAAATGTTGGAGTTTTAAGTATGGTTAAAATTCTAAAAGAATTAGTCTTTTTTAAATTTTTTGTATTTGTTTTTAAATTTATCGATACGTCCTGCAGCATCAATAAGTTTAGATTTACCAGTGTAAAATGGGTGAGAAGTTCTAGAAATCTCTAATTTTACTAAAGGATACTCAACACCATCAACTTCTAAAGTTTCTTTCGTGTCTACTGTAGAACGTGTTAAAAATACATCGTCGTTAGACATATCTTTAAATGCTACCATTCTATAATTCTCTGGATGAATTCCTTTTTTCATTTTATTATATTTTAATACTTTAATGTTATGTTTGCATGAGTAAAATTGGTAAGGTTCTACTCTAAGTTCTAAATAGCTGTTTTTAACTATTTTGAGGATGCAAATTTAACCTTATTTTTTAATTTACAAATAAATAAATTGTTTTTATTTGAAGATCTTCAGAGATTCTACAATTTTAAAGTTCTTTTAGTGCTTAAAAATTGGTTTTTATCACCTTTTTTTTGAATATTTACACTCCAAAACATTGAAACCTATATAAATAATGAAGAATTTTTCTACTTTAATATCCTTTTTATCCATTTTATTACTTGCAGTTTCTTGCGATGATCCTTATAAATTTTCTATCGAAAAGCCAGCTAAAATAATTCTAAACGAATCTGTAACTGTAAAAATGTTAGAGAAAAACGGAAAACCTGTTGATAAAATTCAGTTTTACATAAATGGAAAAGAAATTGCTAGAGAAGGCAATACTGCAACTATAAATACCACAAATTTAGGAGTTGGAAAACACAGTGTGTCTGCCTTGGCTTTTTTTAAAGGAAAAACAAAAAAGAAAAATAGTTTTATTGAAGTTTTTGCAAACAGAAAACCAGCAATTTACGATTACAAAATTGTAAACACATACCCTCATGACACCAAAGCATATACACAAGGATTAGAATACCACAATGGATTTTTATATGAAACTACTGGAAGAAGAGGACAATCTTCTTTGAGAAAAGTAGAAATTAAAACGGGAAAAGTGCTTCAAAAAGTAGATTTAGATAAAAAATATTTTGGTGAAGGAATGACCATTGTTAACAACAAAATTATTTGGTTAACATGGGAAAACAAAAAGGGTTTTGTGTACGATGTAGAAACTTTTAAGCAAGAAAAAGAATTTGCTTATAATAAAAGTAAAGAAGGTTGGGGTTTAACACAAAATAAAAACAACCTTATAAAATCTGACGGTACCAATAAAATTTGGTTTTTAGACAAGAAAACTTTTAAAGAAAAACATTCTATACAAGTGTATACACACGATAGAGCTTTAGAAAGTTTAAATGAATTGGAGTTAATTAACGGAAAGATTTATGGTAATATTTATCAAAAAAGTGCTATTGCAATTATAAATCCTAAAACAGGTATTGTAGAAGGTTTGGCAGATTTAAGACATTTAGAACAGGAAATGGAAAAAACTCAAAAACTGGTTGAAAACGATGAAGTTTTAAATGGAATTGCCTACGACAAAGAAAACGAAAGACTTTTTGTTACAGGTAAAAATTGGGGAAAGCTCTTTGAAATAAAATTAATTAAAAAGTAATATCTAACAATTTTATAAGTTATATTGTTTACACAACAATATCTAGTCGATCGCAGTCGATGCCTAAATTAATTTATCGACTGCGATCGAGAAGACAGAAATTAAATCTATGCGTTATTTCTTAACTTTTCTAATTTGTATTGCACTCATTTCTATCAGTTCCTGTAGAAAAGATTTTTCTACGATTCCTAGTTCTGGAAATTTAGAGTTTTCTAAAGATACTGTTTTTTTAGATACTATTTTCACAAATATTGGTTCTTCTACCTACAAATTAAAAGTTTACAATAGAGGTAATAACGCAATTACCATTCCTAAAATAAAGTTAGAAAAAGGAACTTCTTCTAACTACAGATTAAATGTCGATGGCATTCCTGGAAAAGATTTTAGCAATATAGACATTCTTGCAAAAGATAGTATTTTTGTATTTATAGAAACCACAGTAAACGTTGCCAAAGAAACCAACCCTTTATACACAGATCGTATTTTATTTGACAACGGAAACAACCAACAAGATGTAGATTTAGTAACTTTGGTAAAAGATGCCAATTTTATTTTTCCTGAAAGAAATCCTACTTCTATGAAAGTAGACAATTTAATTTTAGATGGAAAACAAACGACAGTTAAGGGACGCTTTTTAGAACCTAACGAACTTACTTTCTCCAAAACCAAACCAACAGTAATTTATGGCTATGCAGCAGTTCCTGCAAATAAAACATTAACTATTGAAGCTGGTGCAAGAGTCCATTTTCATGATAATTCTGGTTTAATTGTAGATAATAAAGCCACATTAAAAGTTAATGGAACTTTAACAGAAAAAGTAATTATTGAAGGAGATCGATTAGAACACAGTTTTAGTGAAATCCCTGGACAGTGGGGTTTTATTTTTATCAGGCCAGGAAGCGTAAATAATTTAATAGAAAATACAATTATAAAAAATGGTGTGGCAGGTATTTTAATGGGAGATTTGTTGGGTTCAAATAAAAAGACCAAATTAACCATTAAAAATTCAGAAATTTATAATAATGCTGCATATGGTATTTGGGCAAGAAATAGCGAAATTGTAGCGCACAATTTAGTTATTGGCAATGCTGGGGAAGCTTCTTTAGCAACAACACTTGGTGGTACTTACAATTTTACACACAGCACTTTTGCTAATTTTTGGAATAATGGAATTCGCCAAAACCCAGCTGTTTTAGTCAATAATTTTCAAGATTTTAAAGAAAAAGATAAACCAGAAACAAGAGTGCTAAAAGATTTAAAAGCTGCCAATTTTACCAATTGTATTTTTGATGGAAATAATAACTTTGAGTTACTTTTTGATAAAGTTGAGGGTAGCTTATTTAATTATTCCGTTCGTAATAGTTTAATAAAGTACAATCCTTCTAATGAAAATTTAAAAAAATTGCCAGAAATGGATTTTACAAATAGTCTTTTTTATAAAAATATAATTACAAACGGAAACCCTGTTTTTAGAAACCCTCAAAAAGAAGATTTTATTATTGGCGAAAAAAGTGATGCCATTAATAAAGCCATTTCAACTCCTTTTACGACCGATATTTTAGGCGTTAATAGAAGTTCGAACCCTGATGTTGGCGCATATCAACACATTAAGTTTAAGGAAAAAAATCCTTAATTTGCCTTTTTAAATTTTAAAAAATGAAAAACATTGTTATTACTGGAACCAGTAGAGGAATTGGTTTCGAATTGGCACAACAATTCGCAAAAAATGGGCATCAAGTTTTAGCCATTTCTAGAAATTCTAAACCCTTAACAAACATCAATCATAAAAATATAACAGCACTTTCTATAGACATTTCAAGTAATAAAGATTTACAGAAAGTAACTCAATTTGTAGAAAAAACTTGGAATAAAGTTGATATTCTTATCAATAATGCTGGTAAATTAGTAAATAAACCTTTTACGGAAATTTCTTCGGAAGATTTCTTAGAGGTTTATAAAGTAAATGTTTTTGCAGTTGCAGAAATTACCAAATTAATGATTCCCTTTTTGAAAAAAGGAAGTCATGTAGTTACCATAAGTTCTATGGGAGGAATCCAAGGAAGCATGAAGTTTCCTGGTTTAGCTGCTTATTCTTCTGCAAAAGGTGCAGTAATTACACTTTCTGAATTATTAGCAGAAGAATACAAAGAACAACAAATCGCTTTTAACGTTTTAGCTTTAGGAGCAGTACAAACTGAAATGTTAGAAGAAGCTTTCCCTGGTTACGAAGCGCCACTTTCTGCTAAAGAAATGGCAGATTACCTCTTTAACTTCGCATTAACTGGAAATAAGTTTTACAACGGAAAAGTTCTACAGGTTTCTTCAAGCACCCCTTAAAAAAGAACCTCAAGTAACCTCCTCAAAAGAGAGGAATAAATTGTAAGCTCTAAAAAAACTAAGTAAAATTTTAAATTATTTCTAATAAAGACGATTTTTCAAGCATGAGTAAAAGTCCCATCCCTTTAGGAGGGTTAGAATGGGCTGTTTTTGTTCCAGCTAAAGCAGTACCTTTTCTTCAGTTTTTAATTGAAAAACACAACTTTACACTTAAAATTGTAAACCAACGTGCTACAAAACATGGAGATTTTAGACAATTACCAGATGGAAGTTTTCAAATTACAGTTAATAATAACCTCAACAAATATCAATTTTTATTAACGTTAGTACATGAAATTGCACATCATGTAACACACCAGAAATTTGGGAGAGTACAACCTCATGGAAAAGAATGGAAAGCTGTTTTTCAGCATTTAATGTTGCCTTTTTTAAATCCTGAAATTTACCCGAAAGAAATACTGCCTTATCTTGCTAATTACTTAAAAAACCCGAAAGCAAGTACAGATGCAGATGTTAATTTATCATTAGCTTTAAAGGGAAATATTGCAGAAACTGGAAAGAGTTTTATCTTTGAAATTCCTTATGGAAGTTTATTTATCTTTAAAAACGTTATTTATAAAAGAGGCAATAAACGCAGAACAAGATTCGAATGTTTGAATATGAGCAATAAAAAGGTTTATTTATTCAACCAAAATGTAGAGATAGAAGTGTATGACAAATAATAAACATTATTATGCAGTAATTATGGCTGGCGGAATTGGTACTCGATTCTGGCCAATAAGCACATCTACATATCCAAAGCAATTTCACGATGTTTTGGGAGTAGGACAAAGTTTAATACAGCGTACTTTCGAAAGAATTAACGATTTAGTTCCTTCTAAAAATATATTAATTGCTACGAATAAAAATTACGAAGATTTGGTTTTACAGCAATTACCAAAAGTGAATAAGAATCAGTTATTATTAGAGCCAGTAATAAAAAATACTGCTCCTTGTATTTTATATGCAGCCTTAAAAATATATAATCAAAACCCAGATGGAGTATTACTAGTCGCACCTTCGGACCATTGGATAGATAATGAAAATGAGTTTATAAAAAATATAAAAACCTCTTTTGATGCTTGTGCAGAAAAAGATATTTTAATGACGTTAGGAATTCAGCCAGATACACCAAATACGGGTTATGGTTATATTCAATTTGAAAAAGAAACTTCAGAAATAAAAAAAGTTAGCAATTTTACTGAAAAACCAAATTTACAAACTGCCGAAAATTTTTTAGAAAGTGGAGATTATCTTTGGAATGCAGGTATTTTTGTTTGGTCTGCTAAAAGTATAATTAATGCATTTAAAAAATATCTGCCAAAAATGGTAGCTATTTTAGATGATGGTAACAATGTGTACAATACCGATTTCGAGGACGATTTTATTAAAAATAATTATACAAAATGCGAGAGTATTTCTATTGATTTTGGAATTATGGAAAAAGCGAACAACGTACACGTTTTACCTGTAGATTTTGGCTGGAGCGATTTAGGTACTTGGGGCTCTCTGCACAACAAGTTAGAAAAAGACGAAACGAACAATGCTGTTGTTGGTGCCAATACTATTTTTAGAAATGCGAATGGTAATATGGTTCGCACACAATCTGGTAAAAAAGTAGTAATTCAAGGTTTAAGTGACTTTATTATTATAGAAAAAGACGATGTACTTTTAATTTGCCCTAAAAAAGACGAACAAGACATTAAACAAATTAGTGCAACTGTAAAAGCTACATTTGGCGATGAATTTGTTTAGAATTTAATCATTTTAATCATAAAAAAAGCTCCATTTTAGGAGCTTTCTATCTTTACTAATCTCTTTTTATAAATAAAGTATCTAATCGCATTTCTTTTTGCAACCAATTTCTAAGTTCTCTTTCTTTTGGTTTAATTACACTATCGTTTAATCTTTTATTCCATTTAATAGTAACCACTGGAATCGTGTCTATATTAATAAAATCTTTAGACGATAGTTTCTTGGCAAAACTAATTTGTTCGATATCTACATATCTTATTTTTGCATCTTTGGCAATTCTACTAAATGCAATTACTTTATGATTTTTATTTAAAGCATCTTGCTCAATTCTTAAATTTAAGGTAGCTATTGTTTCTTGTAATTCTGCTATTTGCTTTTGTAAACCTGCAATTATATTTTTACTTTCTTGAAGTTCTTCACGTTTTTCTTTATAAGCAGTTGTAATTAAATCGAAACTTTTAGTATCGCTATCTCTTACTTTTAAAGAAACTTCTTTTAGGTTCTTATATCTTGGATCGGTTAACAATCTATTTTTTAACGAGTTTTCTTCTGCTTCGCTTACTTCGTTAAAAAATTTTAATTCTAACGTTTTTGATTCTTTTTCGTAAGGACTTTCCATTAACAAATAAGAGGGATTAGAACTAATTTCATTTTTAATAAAGTTTCTAATTTCTGTATTAATTTGGTTTTCTTTAAATACGTTGATAAATGTAAAAATTGCAGGAATCATTACTGCAACACCTACTACAGAAGCAATTGTTGCATAACGCTTTCTTTTCGCTGCATTTGCATATTTATACATAGGAAAACGCAACATTTTTAATACAATAAATGCTGCCAAAGCAATAAAAATTGTATTAATTGTAAACAAATACATGGCTCCAAAAAAGTAAGAAAAATTACCTTTTGCCAAACCATAACCAGCTGTACATAAAGGTGGCATTAAGGCAGTTGCAATTGCAACTCCAAAAATTACGGAGGCAATTGTACCTCTTTTAGTTCTTGCGACCATTAAAGCCAAACCTCCAAAAAAAGCAATTAAAACATCTCGAATATCTGGACTTACACGTCCTAATAATTCTGAGGTATCTTCACTTAATGGAAAAAAATAGAAAAACATAAAAGAAGCAAATAAACTCAGCCCAATCATAGTACCTAAATTAATAAGCGACTTTTTAAACGTATTAATGTCATTTAAAGCAAAAGACATTCCCAAGCCCAAAATTGGTCCCATTAGTGGAGATATTAACATGGCTCCAATAACAACTGCTGTAGAATTCGCATTTAAACCAATAGAAGCCACAAAAACGGCAAAAATTAGAATCCAAGCAGTTGCGCCTTTAAACGGAATATCTGCCTTTATAGCTTCTATGGTTGCTTCGTGATCTGTGTCGTGCCTAAAATCGAAAAGTTCATTTAAAAAATGTTTAATACTTTCAAACAAACCTTTTGCCTCATTCTTAACACTTTGCTTAGAATCTTCTGGTTTCGAATTTTCTTCTGGTGGATGTGGCTTTATATTCTTCTCTATATCTTCTTCCATATTCCATAATTTAGAAAGCTGGAAAGATACAAAAAAAGTTTACTGATAAAGCATAAATTGAATTTACTGTAAGTAGATTTTATCAATTTCTAATTTAAAATGTTGTTCTTTTTTGTTTCCTATTAAAAAAGCAAGTTCTTCAACACTTTCTGATGAAAAATTATCCATTTTTAACTTTCTTCCTCTAAAAGCAGGTTCCATTTCCGCAAGTGGAATTTTAATGGTTTGCCAGGCTCCATTTGTTTCAAAAGTTAAAATAAAAGAATAATAATTAGTTGTTTTATCTTTTACTCTAAATTGATACTTCTTTTTATCTCCTTTTACTTTTAAAACTACTTCTTTAAAATCTTTTACTTTTATGGAAGAAAAACGATATCGTAATAAAGAAAAACCTCCATTATTTTCTAGTGAAACATCTCCATAGAAAACTCCATCGCCTTTTTTGTTAATTTTAAAGTTTCCATTAGATCTTCCTCCCATAACAACATCATCTACAACTTTCCACTGAGAAACATCGGAATTTAAATTAAAATCGAAAATAGTTTTATTTGTTTCACTCATAATTAGGAAGGTAATTATACAAAAACAATACCTGTTTACTGTTTAAGGGTTTTCTTTAAACAAAAATACACTATATTTTAAGGAAAAACTGTTGAGATACTGTTAAAAAAGCTTCTTGTAATTATATAAAAAAACACCAAATTTTGTAGAAATTAAACCTTTTAGAATATGTTAAAGATTAAGATTTAGCTAAATTTTCTAAATAAAAAAACGTCTAAACAATTAAGTTTAGACGTTCTACTGTGACCGGGCTGGGGCTCGAACCCAGGACCCTCTCCTTAAAAGGGAGATGCTCTACCAACTGAGCTACCAGGTCATTGTTTTTCTTAGCGGGTGCAAATATAGTAGTTATTTTATAAAAAACAAACTTGAAGTTTATTTTGTTTCATTTAAATATGCTTCCCTTACTTTTTTGAATAAATTAGAAGAATATACAAAGTCCACAACAGCTTCATTTTCAGTTTTCAAGATATCTTCACTGTTTCCTTCCCACTCTTTTTTTCCTTTATTTAAAAAAACAATTTTTTCTCCAATTTCCATTACAGAATTCATGTCATGCGTGTTAATTACGGTTGTAATTTGATATTCATCCGTAATTTCTTGGATTAATTTATCGATTACAATGGCAGTTCTTGGATCTAAACCAGAGTTTGGTTCATCACAAAATAAATATTTAGGATTCATAACAATCGCTCTCGCAATTGCAACTCTTTTTTGCATACCTCCAGATAATTCTGCCGGTAATTTGTCATTAGAATTTTCTAATTTTACTCTTTTTAAAACAAAATTCACACGTTCTAACATTTCTTCACGTGATTTTTTTGTAAACATCTTAAGAGGAAACATTACATTATCTTCTACTGTTTGCGAATCGAAAAGTGCACTTCCTTGAAAAACCATACCTATTTCTTGTCGCCATTCTTGTTTTTCTTCTTCTGTAAAATTTGTATTTATTCTTCCATCAAAAGAAACTGTTCCTTTCTCTGGAGTGTGTAACCCAATTAACGATTTTAAAAAAACCGTTTTCCCAGATCCACTTTGCCCAATAATTAAATTGGTTTTTCCTGGATAAAAAGTTGTTGTAATTCCTTTTAAAACCTGAACATCTCCAAATCCCTTATGTAAATTTTTTACTTCTATCATAGCTTTAAGTTAGTAGTAATTGAGTTAAAATATAATTCATTATTACAATTAAAATCGTGGTCCAAACTACAGATTGTGTACTTGCTCTACCCACAGCAATGGAACCTCCTTTAACATAATACCCATGATATGATGGAATTGTGGCAATTAAAAAAGCAAACACTAATGTTTTTATCATTGCATAAACGATTAGAAAGGGTTTAAAATCTGTTTGAAGCCCTATAATATAATCTGTTCCAGCAAATAATCCAGAAAGCACTCCAGCTACCCATCCTCCAAAAATTCCTAAGAACATAGCCAAAAGAATTAAAAATGGATAAAAGAATAGGGTTGCAACTACTTTTGGTAAAACCAAATGGCTTATGGAGTTTATTCCCATTACATCTAATGCATCTATTTGCTCTGTAACACGCATTGTACCAATACTAGAGGTAATGTAAGAACCTACTTTACCAGCCAAAATTATACAACAAAATGTTGGTGCAAATTCTAAAATAATGGATCTTTTAGCAGCAAAACCAATTAAAGAATCTGGAATAAAAGGACTCTCTAAATTTAAAGATGTTTGTAGGGCGATTACCCCTCCAATAAAGAAAGAAATAAACATAATAATGCCTATAGATTTCAATCCTAAATCTTCTATTTCTTTTATTAATGCTTGATAAAAAATGCGAGAACGTTGTGGTTTTTTAAAAACACGCCCTAACATGATAAAATATTTACCAATATGTTCTAAATAATTCATTCAAAGTAATTTTATGCTAAAGTATTAAAATATCATTAATTCTGTGTTAATTATCTCACATCAAAATAAAAAATAATTACTTTTACACATATTAATATATTATATAAAATGAAGAGTACTATTTTTTATCTATTATCTGCTATTATTTTATTTTCGAACTGTAATAAAAAGCCTATAAAACAAGAAAAACCAAAGCTTGTTATTGGAATAGTTATCGACCAAATGCGATACGATTATTTAACTCGTTACGAAAGTAGATATGGAGAAGGTGGTTTTAAACGTTTATTAAATAACGGATTTTCTCTAGAGAATGCACATTACAATTATATACCTACATATACTGCAGTTGGTCACACCTCTATTTATACAGGAACAACACCATCGAATCATGGAATAATTTCTAATAATTGGTACGATAAATTCTTAAAAAAATCTATTTATTGTGTAGATGATAATACCTATAAAACCATTGGTAACAATGGTACTGTTGGGCAAAAGTCTCCTTTTAGATTATATACAACTACAGTTACAGATCAATTGCATTTAGCACAAAATATGAAAGGAAAAACAATAGGAATTTCTATAAAAGATCGCTCTGCAATTTTACCTGCTGGGCACACTGCAAACGCTGCTTATTGGTATGATGGTTCTGATAAAAACCAATGGATTACAAGTTCTTTTTATATGAATGAATTGCCAACTTGGGTAAAAGATTTTAATGCTAACAATAATGCAGACACGTATTTAAATACACCTTGGGAAACTTTATATGACATAAAAACGTACACCCAAAGTAGAGCCGATGATAATATTTTTGAAAATACTTTAAAAGGAAATAAAACACCTACATTTCCTAAAGATTTAAAAAAATTACGAGAAAAAAATGGTAATTTTAGTTTGATAAAAACAGTTCCTGCTGGAAATACATATACTGTCGATTTTGCAAAAGCCGCCATAAAAGCAGAAAAATTAGGAAAAAGCGAATTTACAGATTTTTTAGCGGTTAGTTTTTCTTCTACAGATTATGTTGGGCATAGATATGGTGTTTCTGCTGTAGAAACTGAAGATACTTATTTACGTTTGGATAAAGATTTGGCAGATTTTTTTAATTTTTTAGATGTTGAAGTTGGTAAAGGAAACTACACTTTATTTTTAACTGCAGATCATGCTGCTGTACACGTTCCTGCTTATTTGCAATCTTTAAAAATTCCTGCACATTATATGGATATTAAAAAGTTTAGAGATTTTATTTTAAAAATTACTAAAAAGTATTTTAATTCTACAGAATTGATTGAAAATGTTTCTAACTATCAGATTTTTTTAGACCAAAAGAAAATTGAATCTCTTGGTTTAAATAAAAATACGGTAGCTCAAAAACTGGCAGACGAAGTTGTTAATTTCGATAAAATTTACAAGGCTGTAACTGCAAGAACCTTGCAAACCACATCTTTTACAGATGGTATTTTAAACTCACTACAAAATGGTTATAATCAAAAATTTTCTGGTGATGTTTTAATGGTTCCTTATCCTGCTACTTTAATTTCATCGAGAAAAGGAACAAGCCATGGTTCTGGTTATTCTTACGACACCCACGTACCTGTTATTTTCTATGGAAATGGTATTAGAAAAGGTTCTTCTGCAAAAAAATATGAAATTATAGACATCGCTCCTACAATTTCTAATTTATTAAAAATTGAAGCACCAAATGGAACTTCTGGAAAAGTAATTGAAGAAGCTTTAGAATAATTTATTATATTTATAGCACTTAAAAATATAAAGGGTATTTATTAAAAAAAATCCTTGCTTGTCGGCAATGTAGGCCTCTGTAATGCGAAAGTTAATTAAACGTTTAAATACCTGATTTTTTCATATGCGTTTTAAATTACAGTAAGACTGACTTTTAAGAAAGCTTAAATCTAATAAATAAGCATTATTATAACCTTAATAATGCTTATTTTATTTTAAATTTTGAACTATTTTGATGGCTTTTAATGGCTTTATTAGAAAGTACAATTCCTATAATTAGCGAAACAAAAGCACCAATAGAAATCCCTGGAATAAAGTTGATAAATAAAAAGAAATCATACGCTCCATGGAATAAAGTTGCCAATAACAAACCTAATAGATTAAGTGTAATTCTATTATTAGAAAATTTTGCTCTCCCCATAAAATACCCCATTAAAATACCAAAAGTTGCGTGTGCTGGTACTGCTGTAAAAGCTCTCATTAGCCCAGTCTCTGCTCCATGCTGAAAGGTGTACAATACATTTTCTAAAGCTGCAAAACCCATAGAAACCATTACTGCATATACGATTCCATCAAAAGGTTCGTTAAAAGCAGCATTTCTTTGTGCATAAAACTTTACAATAACATATTTAGAAAACTCCTCTACCAAAGCCACCACAAAAAATGCTTGTAAAAATTGTTGTAATATATTTTCAGCATCAGTTAAGGGAAAAATTCTAGCTGCAACAAATCCTAAAATAATAGTTAAAATAATACTTACAGTAGCTCCTAAGAGGAAACTTTTGGTTAAAATACTAATGGGCTCTTTTTCGTATTTATCTTTAACATAAATATAAATAATAATAACAAAAATTGGAGCGAATGCTAATAAGAGTAAACTCATAAATTATGCTTTTGGCAGAAAAACTTCTGCCATCATACAACGTGCACTTCCACCACCACAAGTTTCTATGGTATCTAAAGAACTCGAAATAATTTTACAATGATTGTTTATTTTAGCAACTTGACTTTGTTTTAAGGAATCGTATGCTGCTTTACTCATTACTAAAAATAACTCATCTTCTTTTCCTCGAACTTGTAACATATTTCCTGCGAAATTATTCATTTGTTCCTCGGAAATTTCAATTACTTGTTTTCTATCTTCTTTAAAATGTCTTAGTAGATTTTTTCTTTCTATTTTGTCATCAATCGTATCTAAACAAATAACCACAAATGTTTCTGCAACACACATCATAACATTTGTATGATAAATGGCTTCTCTTTTCTCTTCTACAGTTTGGTTTGCTACAAAAATTACAGGGGTATATTCGAAATCTTCACAAAATTCTATAAATAATTCTTCATCTGCCCTTGGAGATAATGCACAATATGCTTTTCTATTTACGCGATCTAAAATAACACTTCCTGTTCCTTCCAAGAAAACATCTTCCTCTTCTGCAGATGTATAATCCACAATATTCTCAATTAAAAAACCTTCTTTTTCTAATGTTTCTATAATATCTTCTCTTCTTTCTAACCTTCTGTTTTCTGCAAACATTGGGTATAAAGTTACAGTTCCATCTGCATGAAAAGAAACCCAATTATTAGGAAAAATAGAATCTGGAGTATCATTTTTTAAAGTATCCGAAACTACAACTACATTTATTCCAAAACTTCTTAAAGTGTTTACGTGATTGTCGAATTCTTCTTGTGCTTTTCTGTTAATTTCAGTATTTTTTAAATCAATATCTTCTTGAAAATAATTATTTACAGCTGTTTGTTCATTCATACGAAATTGTATAGGACGAACCATTAAAATTGTATTGGTAGTTTGTTGCATTTTTAATAATGTATAAACCACAAAATTAGCTTTTTTTATGGTGATAAGAATTATGGTCTTAAAATAATTTGGTCTGTTTAAGAAATTATTTTCTTTGAAATTTATTTAAACCGACGACTAATTAATATTATAAATATCAAAGGGTAAAATACAAATAAAACCTACTCTCTAATTAAGGGCATTGTAGAGCAACGTAATAAACCTTCTTGCTTTGCAATTTCTGCATAAGGAACTTCTTCTACAATAAAACCATTTTCTCTTAACCAAGTATTTAATCTTGTAAAGTTTTTTTCTGAAATAATAACATCTTCAGAAATTGAAAAAATATTGCTATTCATGTTGTACATTTCTTCTTTGGTAATTTCAAAGATATTTTCTTTTCCGAAGAAATTAACCAACCATTCGTATTCTTTTTCTACTAAAAATCCGTTTTTATGAAGTATGGCTTTGTCTTTTCCTATGGGTTGAAAACAACAATCTAAATGTAAGGCATTTTCTTTTGGGTCTGTGTTGTTTTTTCTTAACTCAAAAGATTTTAAAGTTTTATTAGGAAATAATTCTTGTAAAGCAATTACAGCATCTATATTTGTACGAGCAGTTATATGGTTAGAATAATCTTCCCCTGAATAGGTTCCCACAAAAATGTAATCGTTCCAAGGCATAACATCTCCACCTTCCACATGACATTCTTCTGGTAATTTTATGATGTTTTCTGGATTTATTTGAGAAATTACGTGACTAATTGCTTCAATTTCTTGATCTCTGTCTGGTAAAATATTTGCTTTTACAAATGTATCATCAATTACAAATGCAATATCTCTCGAAAAAATCTGATTGTAATTTTCAATTACTTTGGGTCTAAAAACTTTAACGTTATACTTTTTTAAAACTTTTTCTACAGCATCCATTTCCAAAATCATGTCTTCTTCTTTTGGATAGGTTCCTGCAATAACATGTTGTACGCTTTTCGGGTCGTAACAATCTTCAACTTTTGGTACTCCACCATTGCTTTTTGCAGTTCCTAAAACTACTGCTTTTAATTTTGAAGTTTCGTTTTTAATATTGAGTTGTAACATATAAAAGTGATAAAAAAGAGACTGTCTTAAAAGTAAATTTAGCTGTCATTTTGAGCGAAGTCGAAAAACCTAAAATACTGAAATTCAATAATTAAGATTTCTCCATTACAGTCGAAATGACAAATTCTAATACTTTTAAGACAGCCTCTCTTGTTTATGTAAAAAATAATAAATTATCTATTGTCTATAGATTTAAATGGTCTTAAATTCTCACCAGTATAAATTTGACGTGGACGACCTATTGGTTCTTTATTCAAACGCATTTCTTTCCACTGAGCAATCCAACCTGGTAAACGGCCCATTGCAAACATTACTGTAAACATTTCCACAGGAATTCCCATAGCTCTGTATATAATACCTGAGTAAAAATCTACATTTGGGTATAATTTCCTGTCCACGAAATATGGGTCATTTAAAGCTTCTTGCTCTAATCCTCTGGCAATATCTAAAATAGGGTCTTCTACACCTAAATCTTTTAAAACTTCGTCTGCTGCTTTTTTGATGATTTTTGCTCTTGGGTCGAAATTTTTATAGACTCTATGTCCAAAACCCATTAATCTAAAAGGATCTGACTTGTCTTTTGCTTTCGCCATATATTTTTTAGTATCTCCACCATCTGCCTTAATTGCTTCTAACATTTCTAAAACTGCTTGGTTAGCACCTCCATGAAGTGGCCCCCAAAGTGCAGAAATTCCTGAAGCTAAAGAAGCAAACAAACCTGCGTGAGAAGAACCAACAATTCTAACTGTAGAGGTAGAACAGTTTTGCTCGTGATCTGCGTGTAAAATTAGTAGTTTGTCTAATGCATCTTTAATAATCGGGTTCATTACATAGTCTTCATTTGGTTCTTCGAACATCATTCGCATAATATTCTCTACATAACCTAAAGATTTAGAACCATAATTTAAAGGTAGTCCTTTTTGTTTACGCATTGTCCAAGCAACTAAAACTGGAAATTTTGCCATTATTTTAACAATAGCATTGTACATTTCTTCTTCTGAATCTACATTTACGGACGAAGGATTAAATGCTGTTAAAGCACTTGTTAGTGAAGATAAAATTCCCATTGGATGTGCAGTCTTAGGAAAGGCATCTAATATTTTCTTAATATCGTCATCAACGACAGATTTTGTTTTAATATCTGCATGAAATTTATCTAATTGTGCTTTTGTTGGTAAATCTCCGAAAATTAAAGCATACGCAACTTCTAAGAAATCTGCTTTTTCCGCTAATTCTTCAATTGAATATCCTCTATATCTTAAAATTCCTTTTTCTCCGTCTAAAAATGTAATGGCACTTTCGCAAGAACCTGTATTTTTGTACCCTGGATCTATTGTAATAACACCATTTGTTGCAGCTCTTAAAGCTTTTATATCTATTGCAACTTCATTTTCTGTTCCTTTCACAAGAGGGAATTCGTACGAATTTTCTCCAATCTGTAATTTTGCTATCTCTGACATTTATAAATGGGTTTTTTATATATTTTTCTACGCTCACGAAGATACCAATTTTTAAATAATTTTTAAAGCTGGAGATATAGATTTTTAATATTTTAAAATAATATTAACTTATCTAATAAATTCATAAAAAAACCTCATAATTTCTTATGAGGCTCTTAATTTTATAAGTCTAAAAAATTAAATTTTAAACGCATTTTCTTTAGGAAAATAAGCAACATTACCTAATTCTTCTTCAATTCTTAATAATTGGTTGTATTTCGCCATTCTATCGGAACGTGAGGCAGAACCTGTTTTAATTTGTCCACAATTTAAAGCAACTGCTAAATCTGCAATTGTATTGTCTTCTGTTTCACCAGATCTGTGAGACATTACTGAAGTAAAACCAGCGTTTTTAGCCATATTTACTGCTGCAATTGTTTCTGTTAAAGTACCTATTTGATTTACTTTAATTAAAATTGAATTTGCAATTCCGTTTTTAATTCCTTTTGATAAACGTTCTACATTGGTAACAAATAAATCGTCTCCAACTAATTGCACTTTATCTCCAATTTTTTCTGTTAAATATTTCCATCCATCCCAGTCATTTTCGTCCATTCCATCTTCTATAGAAATAATTGGATATTTTTCTACTAATTCAGCTAAATAATCTGCCTGCTCGTTACTTGTTCTTACTTTTCCTTTACTTCCTTCAAATTTAGTATAATCGTAAGCTCCATTTACATAAAATTCTGCGGCAGCACAATCTAAAGCAATCATAACATCGTCTCCTAAAGTATAACCTGCATTATCTACTGCTTTTTTAATGGTATCTAAAGCATCTTCTGTTCCACCTGCTAAATTTGGGGCAAAACCTCCTTCATCTCCAACTGCTGTAGATAAATCTCTATCGTGTAAAACTTTCTTTAAGTTATGAAAAATTTCCGATCCCATTTTCATTGCATGAGTAAAAGATGTCGCTTTTACTGGCATTACCATAAATTCTTGAAATGCAATTGGAGCATCTGAATGAGAACCTCCGTTGATAATATTCATCATTGGAACTGGTAACGTATTTGCAGAGACACCACCAACATATCTATATAAAGGCATTCCAAGTTCGTTTGCAGCTGCTTTTGCAACTGCTAAAGAAACTCCTAAAATAGCATTTGCACCCAATTTAGATTTGTTTGGGGTTCCGTCTAAATCTACCATTAATTGATCGATTGCATTTTGTTCGAAAACAGAAACACCTAACAATTCTGAAGCGATTTCATCATTTACATTTTTAACGGCTTTTAAAACACCTTTTCCCATGTAATCTTTTCCTCCATCTCTTAACTCAACAGCTTCGTGTTCTCCTGTAGAAGCTCCAGATGGCACTGCTGCTCTACCTAAAATACCATTTTCGGTAGTTACATCTACTTCTATTGTTGGGTTACCTCTTGAATCGAAAATTTGACGTGCGTGAACGCTAATAATAATGCTCATTATATCTTGTTATTTAGTTATTTTTTACTTTGATGCTAAATTACAAAAAAGCTACTGATTCTATTGATTTTAAAGAGTTTCTTACGAAAACGTTTTCAGTAAAAACATAACATTCTACAGTTAAGCAGGTACCTTGCTATGATTTTTAATCGTTTCCATAAATTGGTCAAATAAATATTCGGAATCATGTGGTCCTGGACTAGCTTCTGGGTGGTATTGCACAGAAAATACAGCTTTTTCTTTCATTCGAATACCAGCTACTGTATGATCGTTTAAGTGAACATGCGTAATTTCTACATCTGCATTTGCTTCTGTTTCTTCTCTATTAATGGCAAAACCGTGGTTTTGTGAAGTAATTTCTCCTTTACCTGTCAATAAATTTTTCACAGGATGATTAATTCCTCTGTGTCCATTATGCATTTTATACGTAGAAATACCATTTGCCAAAGCAATTACTTGATGTCCTAAACAAATTCCAAATAAAGGTAAATTTCTTTTGATAATTTCTTTAGCCACCTCTTGTGCTTCTTTTAATGGTTCTGGATCTCCTGGTCCATTTGAAATAAAATATCCATCAGGATTAAATGAAGCCAAATCTTTAAAGGAAGAGTTATATGGATACACTTTTATGTAAGCGCCTCTTTTCGAAAGGTTTCTTAAAATGTTTTTCTTGATACCAATATCTAAAGCAGCTATTTTAATTTCAGCATTTTCATCTCCAACAAAATAGGGTTCTTTTGTAGATACTTTAGAAGCTAATTCTAAGCCTTTCATACTTGGTACTTCTGCTAACTGCTTTTTTAGAGCATCAATATTATTTACATCTGTAGAAATAATTGCATTCATTGCTCCATTATCTCTAATATATGCTACTAAAGCTCTTGTATCAACGTCCGAAATACCTACTAAATTATGTGCTTCAAACCAATCTTTTAAATTTCCGTCTGAATCTACTCTAGAATGTGTAAAACTAAAATTTCTACAAATTAATCCTGAAATTTTAATTCCGTTTGATTCTACTTCTTTATTATTTACACCATAATTTCCAATATGTGCATTTGCCATTACCATTATTTGTCCAAAATAAGATGGATCTGTAAAAATTTCTTGGTAACCTGTCATTCCTGTGTTAAAGCAAATTTCTCCTGTAGCTGTTCCTTCTATACCTACAGATTTACCATAAAAAATAGTTCCGTCTGCCAATAAAACTAAGGCTTTCTTTCGTGTTTGATATTTCATAGATTGTTGTTGTGTTTGATGTTGTAAAAATATAAAAAAAGGGATAAACGTAAACGCTTATCCCTTTTATATAGTTTAAAAAATTTTCATTTTTTTCTATTCTTCAGATTTTTCTTCTGTTCCTTCTACTTGTGGAGCAGTTGCTTTCTTGCTTCTTCCTCTACGAGTAGTTTTCTTAGCTTTTTTACCTTTAGGATTATAAATTTCGTTGTAATCAACAAACTCTATCATTGCCATAGGGGCATTATCTCCTTGACGATTTCCTAATTTAATAATACGCAAATAACCTCCTGGTCTATCACCAATTTTTACAGAAATTTCTTTAAATAATTCTGTAACTGCAAATTTATCGCGTAAATAACTAAAAACAATACGTCTGTTATGAGTTGTATCTGCTTTAGACTTCGTAATCAAAGGCTCTGCGAATAAACGCAATGCTTTTGCTTTTGCAACTGTTGTGTTAATACGCTTGTGCTCTATTAAAGAACAAGTCATATTTGCTAACATCGCTTTTCTATGCGCTGTTTTTCTTCCTAAGTGGTTAAATTTCTTTCCGTGTCTCATGAACGTTTGTTTTATACTTTCATCTTGCTCAACCCGCTTTGAGGAGCAAAATATGAAAGATTAATCTCTATCTAATTTATATTTGCTTAAGTCCATACCAAAGTTTAAACCTTTAACAATAACTAATTCTTCTAGTTCTGTTAATGATTTTTTACCAAAGTTACGGAACTTCATTAAGTCGCTTTTGTTAAAAGAAACTAAATCTCCTAATGTATCTACTTCTGCAGCTTTTAAACAATTTAAAGCTCTTACAGATAAATCCATATCGATTAATCTAGTTTTTAATAACTGACGCATGTGTAATGATTCTTCATCATACGTTTCTGTTTGCGCAATTTCATCTGCCTCTAAAGTGATACGCTCATCTGAGAATAACATAAAGTGGTGGATTAATATTTTTGCAGCTTCAGTTAATGCATCTTTTGGATTGATTGATCCATCAGTATCGATATCGAAAACTAATTTTTCGTAATCCGTTTTTTGCTCTACACGAAAGTTTTCAATTGAATACTTTACGTTTTTTATTGGCGTATAAATAGAATCTGTAAAGATAGTTCCAATTGGAGCAGTTGCTTTTTTATTTTCCTCTGCAGGAACAAATCCTCTACCTTTTTCTATTGTAATTTCTGCATTTAATTTTACAGATTTATCCATGTTACAGATCACTAAATCTGGGTTTAAAACCTGAAAACCTGAAATAAATTTTTGTAAATCACCTGCAGTAAACTGCTCTTGCCCAGATACAGATACAGATACAGTTTCTCTATCAGTATCATCTATTTGTTTCTTAAAACGAACTTGTTTTAAGTTTAAGATAATTTCTGTTACATCTTCTACAACTCCAGGAACTGTAGAGAACTCATGTTCTACACCATCTACTCTTAAAGATGTAATTGCAAAACCTTCTAAAGATGATAAAAGCACTCTTCTTAAAGCGTTACCTACTGTTAAACCAAAACCTGGTTCTAAAGGTCTAAATTCGAATCTACCAGAAAAATCTGTAGATTCAATCATTATTACTTTATCTGGTTTCTGAAAATTTAAAATTGCCATATTTCTTCGTTTTAATTGTTATTTAGTTGCGCGATTTATAAGTTTGAAGAAGTCTAATAAATCCTTTGGCCAAATACCAATATGATTATTTATTATTTAGAATATAATTCTACGATAAACTGTTCGTTAATTTTTTCTGGAATTTGTAATCTTTCTGGTACTTTTACAAAAGTTCCTGTTTTAGTGTCGTTATTCCAAGTTAACCATTCAAACACATTATTATTAGAAGCTAAAGCATCTTCAATTGCTACTAACGACTTAGATTTTTCTCTTACAGAAACAACATCTCCTTCTTTTAATCTAAATGATGGAATGTTTACCAACTCTCCATTTACTGTAATATGTCTGTGAGAAACTAACTGACGTGCTCCACTTCTAGATTTAGAAATTCCCATTCTATAAACTACATTGTCCAAACGAGATTCACATAATTGTAACAAGATTTCACCTGTAATTCCAGATGAAGACTGTGCATCTTTAAATAAATTTCTGAATTGACGCTCTAAAATACCATAGGTATATTTCGCTTTTTGCTTCTCCATTAATTGAGTTGCATATTCAGATTTTTTTCCTCTTCTTCTTGCATTTCCATGCTGTCCTGGAGGATAGTTTCTTTTTTCGAAGTTCTTGTCTTCTCCAAAAATTGCTTCGCCAAATTTACGAGCAATTTTAGTTTTTGGTCCTGTATATCTTGCCATTTCGTTGTTGTTATAAATAGGGATTATGAATTAAGGCTTACTCCTTCGATAATCTGATTCCTATTAAATTAAAATTTAATGTTAAATGTATATATTAGAAATTAAAAGTTGTTAAGTTTTAACTTCTAATCTTAAACTTCGTATATTGAATTTATACTCTTCTTCTTTTAGGTGGACGACATCCATTATGAGGAATTGGTGTAACATCGATAATTTCAGTTACTTCAATACCTGCATTGTGGATAGATCTAATAGCAGATTCTCTACCATTACCAGGTCCTTTTACATAAACTTTTACTTTACGTAAACCAGCTTCCTTTGCTACGTTTGCACAATCTTCTGCTGCTAATTGAGCTGCATATGGAGTATTCTTTTTAGAACCTCTAAAACCCATTTTACCTGCAGATGACCAAGAAATAACGTCACCTTTTTTATTTGTTAAAGAAATAATAATATTGTTGAAAGATGCAGTTACGTGAGCCTCTCCAACAGCTTCAATTATTACTTTACGTTTTTTTGCGCTTGCTTTTGCCATAATTATTTAAGTTTTAGTAATTTAGTTTTCTAATATTTAGCTTTTTGCTAATGTTTAGATCTTTATTACTTTATCTAACTTTATTTTTTCTTGTTAGCTACAGTTTTTCTCTTACCTTTTCTAGTACGCGAGTTGTTTTTAGTTCTTTGCCCTCTTAAAGGAAGCCCCAATCTATGACGAATTCCTCTCTGACAACCAATATCCATCAAACGTTTGATGTTAATTTGTACTTCAGAACGTAATTCTCCTTCAATGGTGAAAGATCCAACTTGTTCTCTAATTGCAGCGATTTGATCATCCGTCCAATCTTGAACTTTAATACTTTCGTCTACTTTTGCGTCTGCTAAAATTGCTTTTGCTCTACTGTTTCCTATACCAAAGATGTAAGTTAAAGCAATAACTCCTCTTTTATTCTTTGGAATATCAATACCTGCTATTCTTGCCATTACCCTTGTCTTTGTTTAAATCTAGGATTTTGTTTATTAATTACATATAATCTACCCTTTCTGCGCACTATTTTGCAGTCGGCACTTCTTTTTTTAACTGATGCTCTTACTTTCATCGTTTCTAATTTTATAAAGATTAAATAAATTATTTAATCTTTTAATTATTTATTTTTTAATACCTATAGGTAATTCTTGCTTTTGTTAAATCGTACGGACTCATTTCTAATTTCACCTTATCTCCTGGTAAAAGTTTAATATAATGCATACGCATTTTACCAGATATGTGTGCCGTTACAATATGTCCGTTTTCTAATTCTACACGAAACATAGCATTAGACAATGCTTCTGTTATAGTTCCGTCTTGTTGAATTGCTGATTGCTTAGCCATACTATTTAGATTTTCTATTGCTATTTCCCGGTTTCATTAAACCATCGTAATGACGATTTAATAAATACGAGTTAATTTGTTGCATCGTGTCAATTGCAACACCTACCATAATTATTAATGATGTACCTCCAAAAAACATTGCCCAACTTTGTTGCACACCAAACTGAACTACTATTGCTGGTAATATTGCTAACGCTGCCAAAAACAACGATCCTGGGAACGTAATTCTAGATAAAACGCTATCCAACTTTTCTGCGGTGTCTTTTCCTGGTCTAATTCCTGGTATAAAACCACCACTTCTTTTTAAGTCTTCAGCCATTTTATTTGTAGGAATAGTAATTGCTGTATAGAAAAAACTAAAAATAACAATTAATAATGCAAATATTACATTATACCATAAACCATAATTATCTTGTAAGCTAGAAATTGCTGGAAATTTTTGAGCTAAAGCAACTGGTAAAAACATAATTGCTTGTGCAAAGATAATAGGCATAACTCCTGCTGCATTTAATTTCAAAGGAATATAATCTCTTGATCCTGCAACATTTTGTATGTTTCCTGCAACTGTTCTTCTGGCATATTGCACTGCAATTTTTCGAACAGCAGTAACTAACAGCACGGTTAATAAAATTACTACAAACCAAATGATAATTTCAATAAGTATCATCATAATTCCTCCTGCACCAGCATTTGTTGTTTTTGAAACAAATTCTTGTAAAAATGCCGCTGGAAATCTAGCAATTATACCAACAGTAATTAATAATGAAATACCATTACCAACCCCTTTATCTGTAATACGCTCACCTAACCACATAGCAAAAATTGTTCCTGCAGTTAAAATGATAATAGATGATACCCAAAAAGTAGCACCACTTACTAAAAAAGCCTCTGGGCCTAAACCAAATTGGGTTTTAATAGCTGTAATATACGTTGGTGCTTGTACTAACGTAATACCAATGGTTAACCATCTTGTAATTTGTGTAATTTTCTTACGTCCACTTTCTCCATCTTTCTGTAATTTTTGTAGATATGGAACCGCAATTCCCATTAACTGAACTACAATTGATGCAGAAATATAAGGCATAATACCCAAAGCCATTACTGATGCTCTTGCAAACGCTCCTCCTGTAAATGCGTTTAAAAGAGTTAAAAGACCACCTCCAGATGCACTTTCTTTTAATGCCTCTAATTGTAATGGGTCTATTCCAGGTAATGGAACAGCTGCCATAAAACGATATACAGCAATTAAACCGATTGTAAGAAGAATTTTGTTTTTTAATTCTTCAATCTTAAAAATATCTTTTAGCGTATTAATAAAATTCATATTTATGTTTCTTATAAAGTAGCTGCTTCTCCTCCAGCAGCCTCAATAGCCGCTTTTGCAGTTGCAGTAAACTTATGTACAGTGATGTTTAATTTAGCTTTTAACTCTCCATTACCTAATATTTTAACTAGGTCGTTTTTTCTTGCCAATCTATTGGCAATTAAAATATCTAAATTAACTGTATCTGTTATCTTTCCGCTATCTACTAAAGATTGTAACTTGTCTAAATTGATTCCTTGATATTCTTTACGATTAATATTCGTAAAACCAAATTTAGGCACACGTCTTTGAAGCGGCATTTGCCCTCCTTCAAAACCAATCTTCTTAGAATAACCAGAACGGGATTTCTGTCCATTGTGTCCTCTTGTAGCGGTACCACCTTTTCCAGATCCTTCACCTCTTGCAATTCTTTTTCCTTTTTTAATGGAACCTTCTGCCGGTGTTAAATTATGTAAACTCATCTTTTATAAATGTCTTATTTAATTTCTTCGTAAGAAACTAAGTGTTTAACTGTATTTACCATACCAATAATTGTAGGAGTTGCCTCATGTTCTACAGTTTGGTTCATTCTACGTAAACCTAATGCCTCCAAAGTTCTTTTTTGATTCTGAAGACGCCCGATTTGACTTTTTACTTGTGTAACTTTAATTTTTGCCATCGTTCTTAGATTTATCCGTTAAATACTTTTTCTAAAGATATACCTCTTTGCTTAGCAATTTCAGATGCACTACGTAATTGTAATAATGCATTAAAAGTTGCTTTTACAGCATTGTGAGGATTAGAAGACCCTTGAGATTTTGATAGTACATCATGTACCCCAACAGATTCTAATACTGCACGTACAGCTCCACCAGCAATAACTCCTGTACCAGCAGAAGCAGGTTTAATGAATACTTTCGCACCACCAAATTTTCCTTTTTGCTCATGAGGTAATGTACCCTCTAAAATTGGTATTCTTACTAAATTTTTCTTTGCATCTTCAACTGCTTTTGCAATTGCTGAAGAAACATCTTTAGATTTTCCTAATCCGTGTCCAACAACTCCATTACCATCTCCAACTACTACAATTGCAGAGAAACCGAATGCTCTACCACCTTTCGTTACTTTGGTAACACGTTGTACACCTACTAATCTATCTACAAGCTCTAACCCACTTGGTTTAACTCTTTCTACGTTTTTATAACCTTGCATAATTTCTTAAAATTTTAAACCAGCTTCTCTTGCAGCTTCTGCTAATACTTTAACTCTACCATGGTATAAATAACCATTTCTATCGAAAGCAACTGTTTCTAAACCTGCCTTATTTGCCTTTTCTGCGATTGCTTTACCTACTGCAGTAGCAGCTTCAATTTTAGAACTTGCTTTTATATCTTTATCTCGAGATGAAACTGAAGCTAAAGTAACTCCATTTATATCGTCTACTAGTTGCGCGTAAATTTCTTTGTTACTTCTATAAACCGATAATCTTGGTTTTGTAGGTGTACCAGAAACAATTTTTCTAATTCTACGCTTTATTCTAGCTCTTCTTTGTAGCTTTGATAATGCCATATTGCTATATATTATGCAGATTTACCTGCTTTTCTTCTTAATAATTCACCAACAAACTTCACACCTTTTCCTTTGTAAGGTTCTGGAGCTCTAAAAGAACGAATCTTTGCAGCTACTTGACCAACCAATTGCTTGTCAAATGAAGTTAATTTAATGATTGGGTTTTTCCCTTTCTCTGATACCGTTTCTACTTTAACTTCTGGAGCCAATTCTAAAACAATATTATGAGAGAAACCTAAAGCTAAATCTAATTTTTGTCCTTGGTTTGAAGCTCTATAACCTACACCTACCAATTCTAATTCTTTAGTCCAGCCTTTACTTACTCCTTCAATCATGTTACTGATTAAAGCTCTCATTAAACCATGTTGTGCTTTATGGTCTTTGCTTTCCGATGCTCTATCTAAAGTGATAATACCATCTTCAATTTTAATTGATATACCGTCTGAAATAGTTTGAGTTAACTCACCTAATTTTCCTTTTACGATTACAACATTGTCTTTTACATTAACATCTACACCTTGGGAAATGCTAACGGGATTTTTTCCTATTCTACTCATTTCTTAAGATTTAATAAACGTAACATAAAACTTCTCCTCCAACATTCTCTAGACGTGCTTTTTTGTTTGTCATAACACCTTTTGATGTTGAAACAATAGCAATTCCAAGTCCGTTTAACACTCTAGGCATCTCTGTAGAGCCAACGTATTTACGTAAACCTGGTGTACTAATTCGTTGAATTTTTCTAATTACTGACTCTTTTGTGTCTTTGTCGTACTTTAAAGCGATTTTAATTGTTCCCTGAACTTTATCGTCATTGAACTGATAGCTTAAAATATACCCTTGATCAAACAAAATTTTAGTCATTTCCTTCTTCAAATTTGAAGCTGGAATTTCCACTACTCTGTGTCCTGCTGCGATAGCATTTCTTACTCTTGTAAGAAAATCCGCGATTGGATCTGTATACATATTTATTTAAATTGCGATTCCGGTTTTCGAAAGTCTCTATTGTACCTACAGATTTCTCTGTGAAATTCGAACCTATAATCAGTTAACATTCTAATACTCAAAAAAAATAGAGCGTGCAAAGATACACATTCTATTTTTATTTTTAAGTTTTATTTCTAATTTCCTACCAACTTGCTTTTCTTACACCTGGTATTAACCCTTGATTTGCCATTTCACGAAAAGTTACACGAGACAAACCAAACTGACGCATATATCCTTTTGGACGACCCGTTAATTTACATCTGTTATGTAATCTAATTGGTGATGCATTTCTTGGTAATTTTTGTAATGCTTCATAATCTCCAGCTTCTTTTAAAGCTTTTCTTTTTTCAGCATACTTTGCAACAGTACGTTCTCTTTTACGCTCACGCGCTTTCATTGATTCTTTAGCCATTTCTTAATTTTTTTTGAATGGTAAACCTAATTCTCCTAATAATGATTTTGCTTCCTTATCAGTATCTGCAGATGTTACAAATGTAATATCCATTCCATTGATTTTTTTCACTTGATCAATATTTATTTCTGGGAAGATAATTTGTTCTGTAATACCTAAATTGTAATTACCTCTTCCATCAAAACCATTAGCTTTTATACCGTTAAAATCTCTTACACGAGGTAAAGAAGCTGTAACCAACCTATCTAAAAATTCATACATCTTATCACCTCTTAACGTAACTTTTACACCTATTGGCATTCCTTTACGTAATTTAAATGATGCAACATCTTTTTTAGACATTGTAGAAACTGCTTTTTGACCAGTAATTTTAGTCAACTCTTCTACAGCATAATCTATTAATTTCTTATCTGCAATTGCAGCACCAACACCTTTAGAAACAACTATTTTTTCTAATTTAGGTACTTGCATTACATTTTTATAACTGAATTCTTCCGTAAGAGCAGTAATTACTCTTTCTTTATATTCTTCTTTTAATCTTGGTACGTAACTCATGATTATTATTATTTTTTAGTTTTTTTAGAGATTCTAATCTTTGTATCTCCATCAACTTTATAACCTACTCTTACAGCTGCACCATCTTCTACCAACATTACGTTAGAAATATGAAGTGAAGCTTCTTTCTTTACAATACCACCTTGAGGACTTTGAGCACTTGGCTTGGTGTGCTTAGAAACTAAGTTTACACCTTCTACTAATACTCTGTCTTTATCTTTGATAATTTGTAAAACCTTTCCTTCAGATCCTTTATGATCTCCTGCAATTACTTTTACAGTATCTCCTGATTTTATTTTAAACTTCTTCATTTTATGAGTTTTTAAAGCACTTCAGGTGCTAATGATACTATTTTCATGAATTGCTTCTCACGAAGTTCACGAGCTACAGGACCAAATACACGTGTTCCTCTCATTTCCTCTGTAGGGTTTAAAAGTACACAAGCATTATCATCAAATCTGATATATGACCCGTCTTTACGTCTTACTTCCTTCTTCGTTCTTACAACAACTGCTCTAGATACTTGACCTTTTTTTACAGTTCCGTTAGGAGTTGCAGATTTAACTGATACCACAATTTTGTCTCCAATACTTGCGTAACGTTTTCTTGTTCCTCCTAAAACTCTAATTACTAAAACTTCTTTTGCTCCAGTATTATCTGCGACTTTTAATCTTGACTCTGTCTGTAACATATTATTTAGCTCTTTCTAGGATTTCTACTAATCTCCAACGTTTAGATTTACTCATAGGTCTTGTTTCCATGATTCTAACAGTATCTCCTTCGTTGCAATCATTCTTTTCGTCGTGTGCAACGTACTTCTTAGTCTTTAATACGAACTTTCCGTACATTGGGTGCTTAACTCTTTTAGTTTCTGCAACAACGATAGATTTCTCCATTTTGTTACTAGATACAACACCAATTCTTTCTTTTCTAAGATTTCTTTTTTCCATCTTTAAAATTGACTATAGAATTATTGTAATTCTCTATTTGTTAATTCTGTTGCAATTCTTGCTACAGTTCTTCTTAAGCTTCTTAACTGCAATGGGTTTTCCATTGGAGTTATGGCATGTGCCATCTTAAGATCGGTATAATTCTTTTGCAACGCTCCAAACTTCTCATTAAGATCAGCTGTAGATAATTCTTTTATTTCTGATTGTTTCATTTTTTTTTAGAATTAAGCGTTAATATCAAAGTCTCTTGCGATTACAAACTTCGTTTTTACTGGAAGTTTTTGAGCCGCTAAACGTAAAGCTTCTTTTGCAACATTCATTGGTACTCCACCAACTTCGAACAAAATTCTACCTGGTTTAATAACTGCAACGAAATGATCTGGTGCTCCTTTACCCTTACCCATACGCACCTCTAAAGGCTTCTTTGTGATAGGCTTGTCTGGAAAAACTTTAATCCATAACTGACCTTCTCTTTTCATATGACGAGTAGCCGCGATACGAGCTGCTTCTATTTGACGAGAGGTTAACAAGTTCTGGTCTAAAGATTTGATACCAAACATTCCATTAGAAAGTTGATTTCCTCTACCAGAAATACCTGTCATATTTCCTTTCGCCTTCTGTACCTTACGGTATTTTACTCTTTTTGGCTGTAACATTTTTAATTTCTAATTTTAAAAATTATTTTCTTCTACGAGGTTGACGTTTAGATCTGTCACCTCCACCTTTAGAACCAGATTGTTTCTTAGACAACCCAACTAATGGAGATAATTCTCTTTTACCATATACCTCACCTTTCATAATCCATACCTTAACTCCTAATCTTCCATATGTAGTATGAGCTTCTACTAATGCGTAATCGATATCTGCTCTAAATGTAGAAAGAGGAATTCTACCTTCTTTAAAATGCTCTGAACGCGCCATCTCAGCCCCGTTTAAACGACCTGAAATCTGGATTTTAATTCCTTCGGCATTCATACGCATTGTTGCAGCGATTGCCATTTTAATAGCTCTCTTATAAGAAATTCTATTCTCAATTTGACGAGCAACACTAGTTGCAACTAATCTTGCATCTAATTCTGGACGTTTAATCTCAAAAATATTAATTTGAACTTCCTTACCTGTAATTTTCTTAAGTTCTTCTTTTAACTTGTCTACCTCTTGCCCACCTTTTCCGATAATAATACCAGGTCTTGCAGTAGTGATAGTAACGGTTACAAGTTTTAAAGTACGCTCTATAATTACTCTTGATACACTTGCTTTTGATAAACGAGCATGGATATACTTTCTTATCTTATCATCTTCAGCAATTTTATCTCCATAGTCATTTCCACCATACCAGTTAGATTCCCAACCTCTGATGATTCCTAAACGATTTCCTATTGGATTTGTTTTCTGTCCCATTTATACTTCGATTAATTGCTTAAATTTTTACTTCCTAACTCTAAAGTAACGTGATTAGAACGTTTACGAATTCTATGAGCACGCCCTTGTGGAGCTGGTCTTAATCTTTTTAACATTCCTGCGCTATCTACACATATAGTTTTTACGAATAACCCTGCATCTTCTATAATTGCATCTTCGTTTTTAGCTTGCCAGTTTGCAATTGCAGACAATAACAATTTTTCTAAATTGATAGATGCTTCTTTTGGACTGAATTTTAAGATTTGTAAAGCTTTTTCAACTTCAACCCCTCTAATTTGATCTGCTACTAAACGCATTTTTCTTGGTGATGTAGGGCAGTTAGTAAGCTTCGCGAAAGCACGTTGCTTTCTGTCTGCTTTTAACTGATCTGCCATATTTTTTTTACGAACTCCCATTGCCTACTATTTTTTTCCTTTATTTTTTGCACCAGCATGTCCTCTAAAAGAACGAGTTGGTGAAAATTCGCCTAATTTGTGCCCTACCATGTTTTCTGTAACATATACTGGTACAAACTGGCGTCCATTATGAACTGCAATTGTTTGTCCTACAAAATCTGGTGTAATCATACTTGCTCTAGACCAAGTTTTAATTACTGTTTTGTTACCAGCTTCTACATTAGCTAACACTTTTTTCTCTAATTTATAGTGAACGTAAGGTCCTTTTTTTAATGATCTTGCCATAACTTATTATTTCTTTCTACGTTCTAAAATATACTTATTACTAGCTTTGGTTTTAGATCTAGTTTTGAATCCTTTAGCAGGAATACCATTTCTTGATCTTGGATGACCTCCAGAAGCACGTCCTTCACCACCACCCATTGGGTGATCTACAGGGTTCATTCTTACTGCATTTGTTCTAGGTCTTTTTCCTAACCATCTAGACCTACCAGCTTTACCAGAAACTAACAATTGGTGATCTGAATTAGATACAACACCAATCGTAGCCATACAAGTTAACAAGATTAACCTTGTTTCACCTGAAGGTAATTTAACTGTTGCATACTTACCATCTCTTGCCATTAACTGAGCAAAAGAACCAGCAGAACGTGCCATAACAGCACCTTGACCTGGGCGTAATTCTATACAAGAAATTGTAGTTCCTAAAGGAATTTCGTTCAAGGTCATTGCATTTCCTATTTCTGGAGCAACACCTGTTCCTGCTACAACAGTTTGACCTACTTTTAAACCGTTTTGTGCAATTACATAACGCTTTTCACCATCAGCATAACTAAGTAAAGCAATGAATGCTGTACGATTTGGATCGTACTCTATAGTTTTAACTGTTGCTGGGATACCTTGCTTATCTCTTTTAAAATCGATAATACGATATTTTTGTTTATGACCACCACCTATATTACGTGTTGTCATTCTCCCCTGATTGTTTCGACCTCCAGATCGTTTTTTCGGAGCAAGTAAACTTTTCTCCGGCTTATCAGTTGTTATGGTGTCGAACCCATTTACAACTCTAAAACGCTGACCTGGTGTTATTGGTTTTAATTTTCTAACTGACATTTTTGTCTTTTCTTAAAGATTGTTATAAAAATCAATACTTTCTCCTTCTGCTACTTGAACGATAGCCTTCTTATACCCACTCTTTACGCCAGTTACTAAACCTTTTTTAGTAAACTTTGTATTTCTTTGAATTGGATAGTTTAAAGTCTTAACGCTTAAAATAGAAACTCCGTATGCTTTTTCAACAGCATCTTTAATTTCTAATTTATTAGCTTTCTTTTCTACAACAAATGTGAAACGATTATATAGTTCGCTATCGTTTGTTGCTTTTTCCGTAATAATAGGTTTTATTAAAATACTCATTTCGAATCCCTATTTGCTTAAGTTTGAATTAATTCCTTCTAAAGATCCTTCAGTAATAACAACTTTATTAGCGTTTAAAACACCATAAGTATTAATTTCTGAAGCTTTTACTACTTTAGAGTTTTTTAAGTTACGTGATGATAAATACACATTTGTATTTTCATCACTTAATACAAACAAAGATTTTTTAGTATCCAACTCTAATGCTTTTAATACATCTACAAAGTTCTTTGTCTTTGGAGTATCAAAATTAAAATCTTCAATTACTACTAAATTTTTATCGTTTGTTTGAATACTTAAAGCAGATTTTCGCGCTAAACGCTTTAAGTTTTTATTCAATTTAAAAGAATAACTTCTTGGCCTTGGCCCGAACATACGTCCTCCTCCTCTAAAAACACCAGACTTGATAGAGCCTGCTCTTGCAGTACCTGTTCCTTTTTGTTTTTTTATCTTTCTTGTTGAACCTGAAATTTCTGCTCTTTCTTTAGATTTATGCGTTCCTTGTCTTTGGTTCGCCAAGTATTGCTTTACATCTAAATAAATTGCGTGATCGTTAGGCTCTAAACCGAATACATCTTTAGAAAGCTCAACCTTTCTACCTGTATCTTTCCCTGTAATATCTAAAACTGCTACTTTCATTATTTCTGAATAGTTACAAAAGCATTTTTGTGTCCAGGAACCGCTCCTTTAACAACAAGTAGATTCTTTTCAGTAACTACTTTTAATACTCTTAAGTTTTGTACTTTCACTTTATCTCCACCCATTCTACCTGCCATGCGCATTCCTTTGAATACTCTTGCAGGATATGACGCTGCTCCAATTGAACCTGGCGCTCTTAAACGGTTATGTTGACCGTGAGTAGCTTGACCAACCCCAGCAAAACCATGGCGTTTTACAACTCCTTGAAACCCTTTACCTTTTGATACACCTGATACATCAACAAATTCTCCTTCAGTAAAATGATCTACTGTAATAGAATCTCCTAATTTATACTCTTGTTCAAATCCTTGAAATTCAACGACTTTTTTCTTAGCAGTGGTGCCAGCTTTTTTAAAGTGACCATCTAACGATTTGTTAGAACTCTTCGCCTTTTTGTCATCGAAACCAAGCTGCAACGCATTGTAGCCGTCAACCTCTTCGGTTCTGACTTGGGTAACAACGCAAGGACCCGCTTCGATAACTGTACAAGGAATATTCTTCCCGTTTTCGTCGAATAAGCTGGTCATTCCAATTTTTCTTCCTATTAACCCAGACATTTTGTTAATTTTAAGACGTTAGATTTAATATATCCAGCGCGTCTATTAATAATTTTTATTTGAAACAAATGTTTCCTTTAAATTCCTTTGAGTTTTGCTCAAAAAAAACAGCGCAAACAAATTCAACGCTGATTTTGTTTTTTTCCGTTTTTCCTTTGCGAAACGCTCTGGACATGTAAATTCTTAAAAGAGAACTCTATTTACCTTTCTTCTAAGAGTTTGCAAATGTAATAGCTTTTTTTTGTTTCTGCAACTAATTATTACAATTATTTTATAACAAAAACTACTATTCATTTTAAGCATATGATTGGGTTATAAATCTGTAAAGTAAAATATCGTAGATAAAACACGTAATACAAAGTTATGTTCTTAACAACTTAATCTTGTGAAATAAAAAAAGATTGTTATTCTTTAGTAAATAAAAGAATAACAATCTTTTTAAAAAATTAGGAATAAAAAATTCTACATAGTTTGTTTTAATAAACGTTTATAAAAAAATTAAACCATAATTATACTTCTAATTTATATCATTTTATTAAAAATGAAAAGTTTATTGTTTGGTAATTTTTTTATAAAAAACCTTACCTTCCACTTGAATTTGTAAGAAATACACTCCTGAACTAAGGAAGCTAACATCTAAAAAACCTTCAAATTTATCTTGTGCAAAAATTTCTGTTCCACTAACATTAAATATTTTTATAGCTTCTATATTTTTTTGAGAAGATATATTTAAACGGTTTTCAAAAGGTATAGGGTAAACTTTAACTTCATCGTAACCTTGTTCTTGAACACTTAATGCTTTTTTAAAGCTTTTGTTATTATTGTTAAAGTAATTACTATAACTATTTGCAAACTGATCAGCAGAACCACAGTCTGCAGCATCCCAATTTATAGACCAGGTCATAACACCTCTTAAATCTGGATGTGCACTACCTTGTAGTGTATAATTTCTACCTGCGAAGCTTGTTCCAAATCTTAAATAATCTAATGCTTTTGTTGCTTCATTTGGCTGTATGTAGCCACCTGCTGGTGCTGCTGCAGGACAAGAAGGAATTGCTACCATTATTTTAGAGGCTGGCAATCCAGGGAAACTAAAACCGCTATTTGACACATTAAACCCTGAAATTAACATATCTGTCATTGAGGTTAAAAAGTCTGGGGTTCCTTGTGAGTAGGCTGTTCCGTCTAAAGCATTTACAGATCCTGTGTTATACAGCTGTACCATTACAAGGTCTAACTCGTTTCTTAAATTATGTAATACTGGCAAAAACGATCCTGCGATACTACTGTATGTTGAGTGTCCTACTTGAACATAAAATGTTTCTGGAGCACAGGTCATTATAAAATTACTTCCATAGTGTTGTTTCAATTCTTTAAAAGCATCTACCACATTTTTTAATTTAGGATAAGGAGTAAGTGACTGATAAGAAAAATCAGTTAATGCCCCTGCTCCAAAATTCATAGAACCACCTTCAAAATCTAAATCAACACCATCAAAATGATATTCGTCTATAATATCTTTAATACCTTGCACAAATTCATTTTTCTCTGCTGTATTTCTAAGTTCTACATGACCGTTTTGACCACCTATAGAAGCTATTACTGGTATTCCTTTACTTCGTAATACATTAATGTCATCTTTTAACAGCTTACTATCAAACACACCATTCGTTAGATATCTATTAGAATTTATTGTTAATTTAGGTGTAAAACCATTTCCTCCTTCTGTTTCTATAAAGGAATACATAACAACATTAAATTTTTTGTTCTGTATCTCATTAAAATATAAAAATGGTGCACTAGCACTCTCCCAAGAATGCGCATAACCTAACACAATATTTCCACTTGGCAATGGCACAAAAACAGAGTTTGTAATATTTAAAGTTTTGTTTATTGTTGTTGAACCATTTTCATTATCTATAGCTGTAATAACTATTGGATAAGCTTGATAAGCAGATGGTGTAAAATTATATGTATAAATATCATTCGCTCCAGCTGTCATAGCTACAGTACTTCCATTAATAGTAATATTAACTGAATTAATTGTACCATCTGAATCTGTAACAGTTACAGCTATTGGAATATTTTGAAACCCTCCGTTTTGATTAATAGTTGTACTAGTTGGTGCACTTAATGTAACTGATGGAGAAACATTAGGGCAATTCGCCCCAGCACATACTAAATTAAAATTAAACGTTTCATTAACGCTAACTCCGTTAGAGTCTTCTGCTGTTACTTTAAATACGTGGCTATTTCCTATATCTGAATTTCCTGGCGTCCAAACCGCTGAATACACATCATTTGTATTAGTATTTGCTACTGCTACTCCGTCGACTTCAAAGGCTACACTGCTAATAGATGTTGTACCATCATTAAAAGTTAAGCCAACTAATGCTTCTAGGTTTACAGTGGCACCAGGTGCAATGTTAATTGTAGATTGGTTTGGTTGCTTAATTGTAACCTCTGGTGCTACTGGCTGTGAATTAAAATTATATTCAGTGGCCGTAGATGGCATTGGTATATTACCAATATTCGAAGGTAAATATGCTACTCCATTATTCTCATAAGAATTTAGTTTCAAAGAACTAATAGTAGTATAACCACTTACTTGCGCCTCTGTGTAAGAGTACTCACCTTGTGCATTTGTAACTGCAATTAAGTTTACATATGGATGTGAATTATCTGTCCAAGGTAATACTAAAGATACTTTAGCACCCTGTATAGGAGTACTACCATTTTTAACCACACCATATATAGAGCCTGTACCAGCTGTATTTACCTCTTCAGCAAAGTTAAGCACTTTGTTTTCACTAAGTGCAGTAACTTGTACACTGGCAGGAGTTAAGACAGTGTTATTTAAACTTGGTGTTACTGTGTAATCAAATCCAGCCGAAAGGTTAGCAATTGAATAGTTCCCAGAAGTGTCTGTTATATCTGTGTAGTTTTGACCATTGCCTGATATTGTAACTGTTACACCTTGCAATGGATTTGTTCCTGTGACAACTGTACCGCTAATAATATATGTTGTTACAGAATTTGTAATATTTAAAGTTTTGTTTATTGTTGTAGAGCCATTTTTATTATCTACAGCTGTAATAACTATGGGGTATGCTTTATAAGCAGTTGGTGTGAAGTTATATGTATACGTATCATTTCCTCCTGCTGTCATAGCTGTTGTATTTCCATCAATGCTAATGGCAACTGAAGCGATTGTACCATCTGAATCTGTAACGGTTACCGTTATTGGAATATTTTGAAATCCTGAAGTTTGGTCTATAGTTGTATTTGCTGGAGTACCTAAAGTGACTGATGGTGATACATTAGAGCATCCTGCTCCTGAGCATACTAAACTAAAATTAAAGGTTTTTGTTTTACTAACTCCATTAGAATCTTCTGCTGTTACTTTAAATATATGACTGTTTCCTATATCTGAATTTGTTGGTGTCCAAACTGCTGAATACACATTATTTGTACTCGTATTTGCAACTGTTACTCCATCTACTTCAAATGTAACTGTACTTATAGTTGTTGTACCATCATTAAAAGTTAAGCCAACTAATGCTTCTAAATCTACAGTATTACCAGGGGCAATGCTTATTGTAGATTGATTTGGCTTATTAATTGTTATTTCTGGCGATACAGCAGTCTGAGAATTAAAATTATATTCAGTTGCCACAGATGGCACTGGTAAATTTGCAAGATCAGATGGTAAATATACCACTGCATTATTCTCATAAGAATTCAATTTTAACGAATTAATAGCCGAATAACCGCTTAATTGTGTTTCTGTATAAAAATATTTACCTTCTGAATTTGTTGTAGCAATTAGGTTTGTGTATGGATGTGAACTATCGGTCCAAGGTAATATTAAAGATACTTTAGCGCCTGCAACTGGTGTACTTCCGTTTTTAACGGTACCATATATTAAACCTAAATTTTCAGCAAAGTTAAAAACTTTATTCTCATTAAGCGCATTAACTTGCACGTTTGCTGGCAATAAAACTTTACTGGTAAAACTTGGTGTTACTGTATAATCATATCCTGCAGAAAGATTTGCAATTGAGTAATTACCTAAAGCATCTGTAGTGCCTGTATAGTTTTGGTTGTTTCCTGATATAGAGATAGTTGCGCCTTGTAAAGGATTTGCACCAGCAAGCACTTTACCACTTATCGTAAAAGTACTTCTGGTTGCTTCTATTAATTGATTGGTTTTATTGCTAGATAAATTTGTGTAAGTTAATTCTGTAAATGAGTAGAAATCTTTTTCGGCTCTAACAGTATAATCATTTCCATCGATAACCGAGTTGAAAGTAAAATTTCCATCTGTTGATGTTGTTCTACTTAATTCTTCTCCTGTTGTTGTATTCTTCAAAACAACATCTACGTTAGTTAACAATACATTATTTTCTTTAACAGAACCAGCTATTGAAACAACTTGATTTGACCCTGTTACATTTACAGTCTTGTCAGAATTAAATTCTAAACTAGCATAAGAAATAGTATTTGGTAAGAAAGCATAGCCAGATAAGCTATAAGTAATGTTATAAGGTACATTTCCTTGTTTATTAGAAAAAACAACTTGACCTAAAGCATCTGAGTTTAGAGTTTGAAGTACCACATTGTTTTCATCTTTCAATTCTACTACTACAGATTGTAATGGATTATTTGATGAATCTTTAAAATTTATAGTTAAATCGTATTCTGCTGATTGTAAAGAATTATTTATGGTTTTAAGAAGACTGTTGCTTGAATTGTTTCTAGCATCTTGTGACAGTTCCCAAATCATTACACCTCCTAAATTTTTGGAAAGTGCATACTTAACTTTTAAATCTATTGACTGATTATCATCATACGTAATAAATTTGTTAGTTGTTGCATTGTATAAATAAGGAACCTTTGCAGTATCATCCCAATATCTTACCCAACCATTAGCTGCTGCTGCAGCAGATACTTGCATTGGGTTATTCGCATCTAAGTATTGATGTTTATTTGTACCAAAACCTTGATATAAATCACAAAATTCAATAGACCCAGAACTTTCACAATTTACAGCATCCCAAGTTCCCTTAGGTGGTTGAGGTAAATTACACGCCGAACTATTTACTCTTGGAGCACTTTCATATAAACCTGGTAAATTTGGAACTACTCCTGTAGAAGCGACTCCTTCAAAAAGTTTACCGTAAAAAGGAATCCCCATTACTAATTTATCTACAGGAACTTGTAAACCATTTAAATACAAACTTACGAGACCATCTAATACTTGATTTGGCTTTCCTGCACCTCTATTTAAAGGGTCATTTGGATGATCACCTCCATATAATGGTGCGTTATAAGATGTTTTATCAAACCAATTACCACCAAAATCATATCCAAAAAAAGTTACGAAATCACAAAAATCAAAAACATTTTCTGTCATTCCGTGCGTAGCTTCTGTTCCTGGACCTACATGAGTTGCTAATAAATTATTAACATTATTTCCTGCTGCCATAGAAATTGACTTGTTTTGCATGCTATTAGCATTAAAAACTGATCGCATTTCTTTTAACAATAAAACAAGGTTTTTATGATCATCTTGATAATGTGGTTGTGCAGGTACTGCTGCTCCATTAATAGTTTCATTTCCGTCTGTTCCTCCTTGTACAGGAAATTCCCAATCTAAATCAAACCCATCTATCCAAGGGTATTTTGTCATAAAATCTACCATGCTTTGCGATAATGTAGCTCTTGCATTAGCAGATTTTGCAATATCAGGAAATGCCTGTGATTTTGTCCAGCCTCCTAAAGAAATTATAATTTTTAAGTGTGGGTATTTTTCTTTTAACAATTTTAGGTCTCCAATATTCCCTTTTACAGGAGCATCCCAAGCGTGTAATCCACTTTCATTATGTTGAAAATCTGCATAATCGTCTAACGACTCAATATAAGCAGTATCTGTTGTTGCATTGTATTTTGTATCGAAAAAAGCATATAATAAATGTGTTAGCTTGTCTGCCTCTATATCTAGAACATTGTAATCTCTTGCATAGATAGACCATTGGGCATAATAACCAACAACCTTTTTATTATGTTGAGGTTGCGTTTGCGCATTAACCTGTAAAATAGACATGTAACTTAAAAAAGCACAGAGTAGTAATTTTCTCATGATTTTGGGGGTTTAAAGTTTTTATAAGAGTATAATAATACAAACTATATTGATTTAAAAAAAAAAAAATATATGATTGACGTAGTTTCATAGACAGAATGCATAATTTCACAAACAAAAAAACTACTTTTAACTCAAACTAACAAAAAAATGATTGTGAAAAAAGCCAAAAAAAAAATTACATTACTAATTGATTATTAAGCATTTAAATGTTTTTATTTTAAGGGATTATTTCATTTTGTTAACCTAAAGAATGATGTAGGAAGAAAAATTTCATAAATTGTAGTTATAAATCATAAGATTTCTTCTATCGTCGGAATAATAAAGTAATTTAAGTACCTGTAAATCAATATATTAACATAGAGTTATATATTGATTCTTACATCGAATCCACGTTAAAATATAAAATATCTTAAAAAAAATGCAAAAAAAAAGACTGCCTTTTCAGACAGTCTCTTTTTTGTTTACTAAATTTAGTAATACTAAATTACACCTTAATTTCAACTTCAACACCGCTAGGTAATTCTAATTTCATTAAAGCATCAATAGTTTTCGAAGAAGAACTATAAATATCTAATAATCTTTTGTAAGCAGATAATTGAAATTGCTCTCTAGATTTTTTGTTTACGTGTGGAGAACGTAACACTGTAAAAATCTTTTTATGTGTTGGTAATGGTATTGGTCCGTTTACAACAGCACCAGTACTTTTTACCGTCTTTACAATTTTCTCAGCAGATTTGTCTACTAAGTTGTAATCGTAAGATTTTAATTTTATTCTAATTTTTTGACTCATCTTAATTGTTTTAGTAGATTATCCTTTTGCTTTTGCAATTACTTCCTCAGATACATTTGATGGAGTTTCTGCATAGTGAGAAAACTCCATTGTAGATGTTGCTCTACCAGAAGACATTGTTCTTAAAGCTGTTACGTAACCAAACATTTCTGATAATGGCACTAATGCTTTTACAACTTTAGCTCCTGCTCTATCTGACATATCGTTAACCTGGCCTCTTCTTCTGTTCAAATCTCCAACGATATCTCCCATATTTTCTTCAGGAGTTAATACTTCTAATTTCATTAAAGGCTCCATAATTTTAGCTTTTGCAGCTTTTGCAGCAGCCTTAAACCCTAATTTTGCAGCTAACTCAAAAGATAATTGATCTGAATCCACCGCGTGAAAAGAACCATCTTTTAATGTAACTTTCATCGAATCCATTTCGTAACCTGCCAAAGGGCCATTTTTCATCGCCTCTACAAATCCTTTTTCTATGGAAGGGATAAATTCTTTAGGAACGTTACCACCTTTAATGATAGATTCGAATTGTAAACCTTGAACACCTTCGTCTGCAGGCTCTAATGTAAATACAATATCCGCAAATTTACCACGACCACCAGATTGCTTCTTATAAACTTCTCTATGATCTGCAGAAGCTGTAATAGCTTCTTTGTATTCAACTTGTGGTTGACCTTGGTTAACCTCTACTTTAAATTCACGCTTTAAACGATCTACAATTACATCTAAATGCAACTCACCCATTCCAGAAATAATAGTCTGTCCTGAAGCTTCGTCTGTTCTAACTGTAAAAGTTGGGTCTTCTTCAGCTAATTTACCAAGTCCAATACCTAACTTATCTACATCTGCTTTTGTCTTAGGTTCCACTGCAATACCAATTACTGGGTCTGGAAAATCCATAGATTCCAAAACAATTGGGTGTTTCTCTGCCGTTAAAGTGTCTCCTGTTTTAATAGATTTAAAACCTACAGCAGCTCCAATATCTCCAGCTTCGATATAATCAATTGCATTTTGCTTGTTTGCATGCATTTGGTAAATACGTGAAATACGTTCTTTTTTACCTGAACGATTATTTAACACATAAGAACCTGCATCTAAACGACCAGAATATGCTCTAAAAAATGCTAAACGTCCTACAAAAGGGTCTGTTGCAATTTTAAATGCTAAAGCAGCAAATGGCTCCTTTACATCTGGTTTACGCAATTCTTCATTACCTGTATCTGGGTTTACACCTACAATACCCTCTTTATCTAATGGTGAAGGTAAATAACGACATACAGCATCTAAAAGAAACTGAACACCTTTATTCTTAAATGCAGAACCACAAATCATAGGAATAATTGCCATATCCATTACTGCAGCTCTTAATGCTTTGTGCACTTCTTCTTCTGTAATAGAATCTTCATCTTCCATGAACTTCTCTAAAAGGTTCTCGTCGTAACTTGCTACCTCTTCGATTAATAAAGCTCTATATTTTTTTGCTTCAGCTTTTAACTCTTCAGGAATTTCAATAACATCGAAAGTTGCCCCTTGAGTTTCGTCATGCCAAACAATAGCACGATTTTTTACTAAATCTATAATTCCTTTAAACTCATCCTCGTCACCAATATTTAAAACGATTGGTACCGCGTTTGATTTTAACATATCTTTTACTTGCTGACAAACTGCTAAAAAGTCTGATCCTTGACGGTCCATCTTATTAACAAAACCAATTCTTGGCACTTTATAGTTGTCTGCTAATCTCCAGTTAGTTTCAGATTGAGGTTCAACACCATCTACTGCTGAAAACAAAAACACCAAACCATCTAAAACTCGTAAAGACCTGTTTACCTCGACAGTAAAATCTACGTGACCAGGAGTATCAATAATATTAAAGTGATATCCTTTTGTGTCTGGAGTTGGTTGTGCATTTTCTAAAGGAAACTGCCACGTACAAGTAGTTGCAGCAGAAGTAATTGTAATACCTCTTTCTTGCTCTTGTTCCATCCAGTCCATTGTAGCTGCACCATCATGAACTTCTCCAATCTTGTGAGAAACTCCTGTATAATACAACACACGTTCTGTAGTTGTGGTTTTACCAGCATCAATATGTGCTGCAATACCAATATTTCTTGTATATTTTAAATCTCTAGCCATTTCTATTAAAATCTAAAGTGAGAGAATGCTTTGTTAGCTTCTGCCATTTTGTGAGTATCTGTACGTTTCTTAACAGCAGCCCCTTCTTCTTTAGCCGCAGCTAAAATTTCGGCAGCTAAACGCTGTGCCATTGTTTTTTCGTTTCTCTTACGAGTATACAAAATCATCCATTTAATAGCCATTGATACTTTACGATCTGGTCTAATTTGCATTGGAATTTGGAATGTTGCTCCACCTACTCTACGAGATCTTACTTCTACGTGAGGCATTACATTAGACAAACCATCTTTCCAAATTTCTAAAGCCGATTTTTCTTCGTCTTCTCCTTTTCTTTCTTCTACGATGTCTAACGCATCGTAAAACACTTTGAACGCTACTGACTTCTTACCACTCCACATTAAGTTATTAACGAAACGAGTTACCAACTGGTCGTTAAACTTTGGGTCTGGTAATAAGACTCTTTTTTTTGCTGCTCTTTTTCTCATGTCTTTACATTAAAAAAGTTACTAATTTACTTTTTTGGGCGTTTTGCTCCATACTTAGATCTACGTTGGATTCTACCCTCAACTCCTGCAGTATCTAATGCACCACGTACTACGTGATATTTAACTCCTGGCAAATCTTTTACCCTTCCACCTCTAACTAATACTATCGAGTGCTCTTGTAAGTTATGTCCTTCACCTGGAATGTACGCGTTTATCTCATTACCATTTGTTAATCTAACTCTGGCAACTTTTCTCATTGCAGAATTAGGTTTCTTTGGTGTAGTAGTATAAACTCTAGTACAAACTCCACGTCTTTGAGGACAAGACGACAAAGCAGCCGATTTACTCTTCTTAGTTATTTTGGTTCTTCCTTTACGAACTAATTGTTGAATAGTTGGCATACTAAATAATTACTGTTTTACGTTTTTATTAAACATTGTCTCTTTTTTAAGAGTCCGCAAATGTACAATTAATTTCTAATTATTCAATTATCAGTAAGTTATTTTTTCAAAAAGACCATTTATTTATGTTCTTTTCTGGTTTTAACTTACATTTGAACAACTATTAATCGCAAATTTTGAAGCAAAAAACTACGCTACTTATTTTTCTTTTCTTCCTAACAAGTATTTTAAATTCTCTTTTTGCACAGAATTATACATTGGAATTATCCTCAAAAAACAAGTCAGCCATTTCTATTTTAAATAAAATTAAGTATCAAAAAAAACACAAAGACAGTTTAAGTATATATAATGAGTTAAATAACATTTCTTCTTATTTAAAAAAAATAGGCTATTTTTCTCATATTATAAATAATGTTTCAAGAGATAAAAACAACTTTACTGCATTCTTTGTTTTGAATAAAAAAATAGAAGAAGCTATTTTGGTTTTTCGAAAACCACCAAACATCTTACTAAAGGAATTTAATATTGAAAGAAACAAAATTACAATCCCCATTGGAAAACTTCAAGAAACACTATCTAAATTTTCTGACAAATTAGAAAAAACAGGAAAATTGTTTTCCAAAGTAAAATTAAAAAATATAAGAATCGAAAACAAAAATCTTTATGGAACCTTAATTATTGAAGAGTCTCAAAAAAGAATAATTAACAAAGTGATTGTAAAAGGGTATGAAAATTTTCCTAAATCGTTTGTTAAAAACTATTTCGACATCAATCGAACCACTATTTTCAATAAAAATAAATTAATAAAAATTGAAGAACTTTCCAAAAATTTAAAATTTGCAGAAGAAATTAAACCTCCAGAGGTTCTATTTTTAAAAGATTCGACTCTCTTATACATATATCTTAAAAAGAAGAACGCTAGCAGTTTTGACGGACTCGTTAATTTTGCTTCCAAAGAAAATGGCAAACTACTTTTTAATGGTCATATCGATTTGAAGCTTGGAAATCTTTTAAACACTGGCGAGAATTTAAACTTGTTTTGGAACAGTATTGGAGAAGAAAAACAGGAATTTAAACTCTCACTTAATTTACCTTATATATTTGGCACTAAAATTTCTCCAGAAACTTCTTTTTCCATTTACAAGCAAGACTCAACTTTTATAAACACGAAATTTAACACCAATATAAACTATAATATCAACAACAAATCGACATTGGGAATTACTTTTAGCATGGAGGATTCCGAGAAGCTAATTAACATCTCAAATAATAATATTACTACATTCAGTAATTTCTTTCTTGGAACAAAATATTTTTTTAACATTCCTAAAAATGATTTTTTTAGAAATAACAAATTTTCTTTTGAAGTAAATCCATCAATAGGAAAAAGAACAAGTTCCATTAACGACTCCAATCAATTAAAAATTCTATTAAATACTTCTTATCTTTTAGACATTAACAACAGAAACTCTATTTTTATTAGAAATAATTCAGGATATTTAAACTCTACAAATTTTATCGAAAATGAATTGTTTAGACTTGGAGGAGCAAGTTCCATAAGAGGTTTTAACGAACAAAGTATTTTTGCAAAAAACTACACCTTCTTTAATATTGAATATAGATATTTAACTTCAGAAAAATCCTACTTATACACAATTACAGATTTTGGAAAAACCAACACAACCCTCCAAAATAAAGATTTATTAAGTTTTGGCCTTGGATATTTATTTACTTCTAAAAATTCTCAGATTAACTTGAGCTTAGCTTCTAAATTAACCCCTCTTTCAACTATTAACCTAGAAAAGACTCAGTTATCTTTAAATTGGATTAATTATTTTTAATTAAATTATTAATTAAAAACGAAATTACCTGATATTACTTCAAGTTGAATTAACAAAAATTAACATTTCTTATTGTTTATTTAACAAATTAATTAGATATTTGAGGTAATTAATTCAAATATTATAAATAATGAAAACAAAGTTTAAAGGAATTCTAACGCTATTTTTAGCGTTTGTAGTGCAAATAAGTTTTGCACAAGAAAGAACTATTTCTGGAACAGTATCAGACGCTTCAGGCGTGTTACCAGGAGTAAGTATTTTAATCAAAGGTACTAACAAGGGTATTAGTAGTGATTTTGATGGAAAATTCAAAATCAAAGCAAAAACTGGTGATATACTTGTTTTTAGCTACGTGGGTTTTAAATCTATTGAAAAAAAAGTAGGATTATCTAACACCTTAAATATCACAATGACAGAAGATTCGAGTGTGTTAGATGAAATTGTTGTTACAGCATTAGGTGGTAAAAAAGCTAAAAGATCTCTTGGTTATGGAACTCAAAAAGTTAGTGGCGAACAAATTACTGAAGCAAGAGCCGAAAACGCCCTTTCATCTCTTTCGGGAAAAGTTGCTGGTGTAACAATTAATACAAACAGTGGTAACCTTGGAGGATCTGCAAGAATCGTTTTAAGAGGTGTTGGTTCTATAACACAAAGTAACACTCCGTTAATTGTAGTTGACGGGATACCTTTAGACAACAGTAATTTTAACACTAGAAGCACCCAACAAGGTGGAGGTGGTAGAGATTTTGGAGATGCTGGTTTTGATGTAAATCCAGATGATATTGAGAGTATGAATGTATTAAAGGGTGGTGCTGCAGCAGCTCTTTATGGTTCGAGAGCTGTAAATGGTGTAATTCTTATTACAACAAAATCTGGTAAAGAAGGTAAGTCTTCTATAACAATAAATTCAGGTTTTTCTTTTAGTGATGTTGCTGTTTCTCCAAAAATTCAAAGATTATATGGTGGTGGATCTGGAGACCCAGCAACAATAGGGCAAAGCACTTTTGCCACTCAAAACATCAATGGAACAACTTATAAATTAGTTGATTACGCAACCGATGAATCTTGGGGACCTCGTTTTGATCCTAATCAAAAAGTGTTACATTGGGACTCATTTGACCCTGAGTTTGCATCCGACTATCTAAAACCTAGAGCATGGGTGGCTCCTAAAACAAGTCTTGATGATTTTTACGAAACTGGAATTTCGCTTAACAACAGCGTTATTTTTACAAAAGGAAGTGAAAAATCTACTATGAGATTATCTGTAAGTAATACCAAGACGACAGGTATTGTTCCAAATTCTGAAATTAATAAAACTACAGTTGGTTTCAAGGGCTCGTCAAAGATTTCTGATAATTTAGACATCAATGCTTCTGTTAACTTTTCTTTAACCAAAGGAACTAATAGACCAGAAATAGGTTATGCAGGTGGGTCTGTTATCCAAAAATTCTATCAATTTGGTCAAACACAATTAGATTATAATAGATTAAAAAACTATCAATTAATTGATGGAACACAGAGAACATGGAATCGTGTGGCATGGGACAATCCTTCAATACGATATTCTGACAACCCATATTGGATTGTGAATAAATACCTTTCTGACGATACAAGAACACGTTGGTATGGAACAATAGGTGGTAAATATAAGTTTAGTAATGAGTTTTATGCTACTGGTAAAATCTATGCTGATACTTATAGTTTTTTAGTAAATCAAACAGTTGCTAAAGGATCGTCAGATCAATCTTCTGCTCAGAAAGATAATAGAACTTTTATAGAGTTAAATTATGAAGCATTAATCCATTTTGACAAAAACTTTTTCAATGAAAAATTAACACTTTCTTCTTTTTTTGGAGGAAATACTAGAACCGCTAATAGAACTCGATTAAGTGCTACAACAAATGGCGGTTTAGTTGTTGATGACATTTACAATTTATCAAACTCTGTAGACCCTGCAACAACTACAAATTTCAATTCTGAAATAAGATTGAATAGTCTTTTAGGTTCAGTTTCTTTGGGTTATGATAATTTTATTTTCTTGAACTTAACAGGTAGAAACGATTGGACTTCTACATTACCAACAAATAATAATTCTTATTTCTACCCTTCCGTAAATGCCAGTCTTGTGTTTTCAGAACTTATTGAGAGTGATTGGTTAAATTATGGTAAGTTTAGAGGAGGCTGGGCAAAAGTTGGAAATGATACAGACCCATATAGATTAATTAATACATTTGATGTGAGACAGCCTTTCCAAAATAGTAGTCGTTTCTCTCAACCAGGATCTAAACTAAACCCAAACCTAAAACCTGAAAATAAAGACACTTGGGAAGTTGGTTTGGAGATGGGATTCTTTAGGAATCGTTTAACATTTGATTTGACTTATTATAACGAGGTTACTTCTGACTTAATAACACCTGTTCAAATTGATCCAAGTACTGGTTTTACTTCTAAATTTACAAATGGTGGTAAGTTAAAAAACACTGGTATTGAAGCTTTAGTAAATATAACTCCAGTTAAAACAGAAGACTTTAAATGGGATGTAACTTGGAATTTTTCAAAAAACAATAATAAATTAATTGAGTTAACAGAGGGTGTATCTGCATTAGTCTTAGGTAGCTTTCCTTTCCAAGGAGTCACTTTAAATGCTGTAGTAGGAAAACCTTATGGGATTATTAGAGGTACAAACTTTGTTTTTGACGACAATGGCAACAAAGTATTAGAAAAAGGTAGATACTTAAGAACAAAAAACCAAGAAGATTTAGGTTCTATTTTACCTGATTATAATATGGGGTTGAGAAATAACTTTAATTACAAAGGATTTAATTTATCTTTCTTAATAGATCATCAAAAAGGTGGTGTATATAGATCACTTACTAACGTTTGGGGTAACTACTCTGGTATCTTAGAACAAACTGCAATAAACAACATTCGTGAGGATGGGGTTATACAACCTGGAGTTAATGGGACAGTGACATATGATCCAAATGACAACAGTAAATATACTGTCTCCAACACATCACCTAACACAACTGTAATATCAGCTCAACAACAAGGACAGGATTATTTCATTAGATCGGCTGCCGCTAGTGTTTTTAAAGCAGATTACTTTAAATTACGAGAAATTACTTTTGGGTATACTGTTCCTAAGAAATGGCTTGGAAATAACATTACTGGTCTTAGAATATCTACATTTGCAAGAAATGTATTTACTTGGGGCTTAGATAATGAAAATTTTGACCCAGAAGTAGCTACATCAGGTAGTGGAAATATCCAAGGTTCTGAAGGAGGATCTTTGCCTAGTACGAAGACATTTGGAGTGAATGTTCAATTAAAATTTTAATAAAACCATGAAAAAAAATATAATATTATTATTATCAACCGTTTTTATTCTTTTGTTTTCTGCGTGTGATGTGGATGCAGATATTAATAAAAACCCAAATGGACCCGAAATAGCACCAACTGGTGGAATTTTTAACAGTGCTGTTAAAGAATATTTAGATCGATCGAGAAGTGGTTTTACTTCTGGTCGTTTAACCCTACCTTGGATGCAATACTGGGGTCAAACTGCCTATGCAGACGAAGATAGATATCTTTACAGAGAATCAACAGCACAGAGCTATTATACAACATCATATACCGTTGCTCAAGATTTAAAATCAATAATAGATATTAATATAAATTCGCCAGTTAAGAATGAAAATGAAATAGCAATTTCTCGTATTATGCTTTGTTACATTTTCCATCAACTAACCGATACTTTTGGAGATATTCCTTATTATTCTTTCGGAAGTGATGATGCTGATTTTCAAGCTCTTGACACTGAGAAGTTTATAGCACCAATTTTTGCTTCTCAGCAAAAAATTTATGCTGATTTGCTAAAGGAACTTAAAGAAGCTGCAGCACAAATTAACATTAATAAAAGTGCTTTTGCAGGAGGAGGAGACAAGATTTATAATGGAAATGGTGCAAACTGGAAAAAATTTGCAAACTCTCTTACACTAAGAATAGCAAATAGATTAAGAGGAGTAGATAATGCTACTGCTATTTCCGCTATCAATAGCGCAATATCTTCAGGTGTTTTTACTTCAAATAGCGACAATGCAAAATTACAATATGAGTCTACAGATGCTAATGCATCTCCATTTTGGAGAGCATTTCTAACTAGAACTGATTTTGCTGTTACCCAACCTTTTGTTGAATTACTTAAAGGAGATAAAGGAAACTTCGGTTTAGATCCTAGGCTATTTAAAATGGTTGCTCCCAAAAGTGCATCCATAAAATCCATAAAAGAAAAAACATATACCAAATCTACTAATCCAGCAGACTATGTTGGAATTCCTTATGCATTTCCATTAGCTAATAAATTAAAATTTACAGATTACTCTTTTGGAAGTAGTAATATTATTAAACCAGATTACGAAGAGGTTTTAATGGAGTATGCTGAAGTTGCATTTATTATTTCTGAACATAAAAACTGGGATGATACTGAGTACAAAAATGGAGTTAGAGCATCAATGGAAAGATGGGGTGTTCCTGCATCAGAAATTACGTCTTTTTTGGCTTCTTTACCTACAGCAAACGAAGAGAATGTACTTAACCAAAAGTACATAGCTTCTTATATGCAACCTCATAACGCTTGGGCTGAATATAGAAGAACTGGTTTCCCTAGTACTTTAATAAAAGTTAATGAAACAGTTACCTTAGATGCAAATCAAGCAACATCAGCTGGAGTTACTACATATGTTTTTGAACCTAGAGTAGCTGGACTTACAGATTTGCCATTTAGATTAAGTTACCCTCAAATCTTACAATCTTTAAATAAGGATAATAGAAATGATGCTGTAGTTAAACTAGGAGCAGAAGGAGATACTCAAAAAAGTAAATTATATTGGGACGTAAACTAAATCTATCATAGATACTTTTAAAATAGTAAATGAGGCTGTCTGAAAAGGCAGTCTTTTTTTTCTGATATTTCTTATTTTTAACGTGAGTTCGATTTAAGCAACGCTCAAATTAGGTAAAAATCTTTGAATTTTAATACTTGGTTTAGTATCAAGAAAAGAATAAGCAGTTAAACCAGCGATTAAATTTCCAATAAAATTATCAAAGGATCGATGCCTAGAATGTTCTATTTGACAAGTGTTTTTTAACACATCATTTACCGATTCAATAATAGCTCTTTTTCTAAGATAGACTGTATCCATAAAATCGAGAGCTTTCTTTTTCATATTCTTCCTCAATTTGGTGACCAGATGAATGCCGTCAACAAATAATCTGTCAAATAAATCTTTTCCCAAATAGCCTTTATCGCCATATATTTTCCCAAATATTTTATCATGAAAGTTTTTGTTTTTCAAAGGGTATCTGTCATCTACATTGGCTTTAGTAATCAAAAAATCAACTATTTGACCTTTGTCATTACAAACTAAATGTAGCTTAAAACCATAAAACCAGCCCAATGTTCCGTAGCTTTTTTCGGCTATGCCTTTAAATACTTGATGTTGTTTTTCTCTTTTGTAGTGACACACTTTAATAGCGGTAGAATCAATAAAAGATATGCCCGAGCATTTACCTAATCCGCGAAGTTTTAGATACACAGCTAAGGGTCTAATTACTTGTTTTTGTAATTCTACAAAGCGATTATAGGAAACGGTTTCAGGAAAAAAATCTTCCATGTGTTTACACACGTAAAAAAGATAAAAGTGTTTTAAATTACGGTAGGATTTTAAGTGAAAAATAACCATAATGGTCATCACTTCACTTTTACTCATTTTTGACTTTCGGTGGCGTTTTTTTGGTAGTGAAGTGTCTGAAATACTGTTTTGAGTTAATAACAGCATCAAATTCTTTCATAAAATCGTCTAGATTACAAAAAATTTCAATAATTTTAGTGTCAGAAATCATAAGCAGAATAATTTTAGTTAATTGATTTTCAATACCTTAATTTACTAAAATTTCTGCTTTTTTCACTATAAAAGTTTAACTTTTTATATCGAACTCACGTTAAATAGGTAACCCTAAAAAATAAATCTTCTGTAAGGTAAGGTTATTTTTTCTGTCTTAACAATTGAATTAACTTCAAACATTTTATGTTAAAAAATTGGTTTATTAACTTTTATTTAAGACTTTTGAGATTAATTAATTCAAATAATTATACAATGAAGACAAAGTTTAAAGGAATTTTAACGCTATTACTGGCGTTTGTTGTGCAAATATCGTTTGCACAGCAGAAAACTGTTTCGGGTACTGTTTCTGAAGAATCAGGAGTTTTGCCTGGGGTAAGTATTGTAATTAAAGGTACTAATAAAGGAACCGAAACAAATTTTGATGGAAAATACTCTATTAAAGCGAACTCTGGTGATGTTTTAGTATTTAGGTATCTTGGTTACAAAACAACTGAGAAAACAGTTGAAAACTCATCTGTTATTAATGTTACAATGAAAGAGGATGCTAATGTTTTAGAAGAAATTGTAGTAGTTGGGTATGGTACTACTACAAAAAAAGCGTATGCTGGAACTGCAACAACAATTAGTGTTGAGAATTTAGAGGCAAAAACATTTTCAAACGTATCTCAAGCGTTAACAGGTGAGGTTGCTGGGGTTACAGTAATTAATAGTTCTGGACAACCTGGGTCAGTTGGTACAATTCGTATTAGAGGATATGGATCTCCAAATGGAAATCGTACTCCACTTTACGTTGTAGATGGTGTTCCTTTCTATGGTGGTTCAGCAGATACTGATACTACCGATAACAATGATGCCGCTACAAATGGTTTGGCAAGTATAAATCCTTCAGACATTTTATCTACAACAATTTTAAAAGACGCTACAGCAACCGCTATTTATGGTTCTAGAGGTGCAAATGGAGTTGTATTAATTACTACGAAAAAAGGTAGAACTGGTGAATCTTACATTGAAGTTGATGTTAAAACTAGTATTAATTCTCAAGTGATTAAAAGATATGATGTTATATCTTCTCCAGAACAATATGTTGGTTTAGTTTGGGAAGGCTTATACAATCAAGGAGTTACTAAAGGTAATGCAAATCCTATTGCATTTGCAAATGCAAGAGTTTTAGGTAAAGAAGGTATTGGTGCTGGGTATAATATGTGGGATGCTACTACTGGTGCAGCATTAATAAATCCAGACACAAGAACCGTAAGAAAAAATGTTAAAAGATTATTTACTCCTGAGAAATTTAGCGACTTAGCTTTTGGTAATGGTATAAGAACAGAAGCAAATCTTAAAATGGGAGGAGGATCTGAAAAAACTAGATATTTTGCCTCTATAGGATATTTAAAAGATAATGGGTATATCATAAATTCAGATTTCAAGAGATATACAACAAGGCTTAATATAAACTCTAAAGTTAAAGATTGGCTTGATGTTTCAGCAAATATTGGTTATTCGTTTTCTATTACAAACAACAATGGGCAAACAGAAGGTTCTGAAAATCTTTTTGAATTTGCTGATAAAACAGCCCCAATTTACCCTGTTTTTGCAAGATATCCAAATTCTGCGGAAAAAATACCTGACTTGGTTTATGGTGGGTTTCAATATGATTATGGTTCGGCAACTGGGACTTTAAATGGTTTTACAAGACCAAGACCACAATCTAACTTACTTAACCCTATTGGTTCTGCAACCTTAGACCACCTAAGCAATCAAAACCATGGTTTAAACGGTAGTTTTACTGCAAACTTTAAATTATCAGATAAACTTACTTTTGAAACAAGGTATGGTGCTCAATATGGAGTAACTAGGCGTGTAGATGTATTAAATCATGTATATGGTACTGGATCTGGACCAAAAGGAACAATTACACGTACAGATTTTGAAAGCTGGAATTATAGTTTTTTACAATTATTAAGGTATAAAAATACTTTTGGAGATCATGAGTTAGAATTATTAGCTGCACACGAATCTAACGAAAGAAGCGAAGGTTTTTCAAGAGAATATAAACAAAATGTATTTCAACCAGGAGTTTACACATTATCAAACTATGCAGAAGCTACTCGTCCTTCAATAGGAACTACGAATGCTTCTGGAATTGAATCTTACTTTAGTCAAATTAATTATAATTATAATGGTAAATATTACTTAACAGGTTCACTTAGAACAGATGGTTCTTCACGTTTTGTAAATAACAAATGGGGTACATTTGGTTCTATTGGTGCTGCTTGGATACTAAGTGAAGAAGATTTTATGGCTGATAGTTTTGTCTCTTTTTTAAAAGCAAAAGTTTCTTATGGGGTTTTGGGAGATCAAGAAGGGGTTAGTACATCTTCAGGGTTTACCATTTATGGTCGTGAGTTTGTTGGTGGTTCTCTCTCTATACCTGAAACACGTCCAGGAAATCCAGATTTAACGTGGGAAACCTCTAAAATGTTCCAAGCTGGTATAGAAATGAGTTTAGGTAATTATTTAGATATGAATTTAGATTATTACCGTAAAAATACAGATAACTTATTCTTTGACCAAACTAGAGGACCATCTGCTGGTTTTTCTTCTATACTAGTTAACGATGGAGAAGCCTTAAACTCTGGTCTTGAATTTGATCTTACTGGGCACATAATAAATACAAATGATTTCAAATTAAGTTTATCTCTGAATGGTGAAGTCTTGGAAAATAAAATGTTAGCAATGCCTTTAGATGTTTCTACTGGAAAGCAAAAGGTTATAGATTTAAATGGCTATTATGCTTATGCCGTAGATCGTTCATTCTATGACTTTTATATGCGTGAATGGGCAGGAGTTGATCCTACTGACGGAGCGCCTACATGGAATCAATATTATGATGATAAAAACAATAACGGTATAGTAGATAAAGGTGAAACAGGTTTTTCTATTGATGATGGTAATGGTGGCAATGCTAACGGCACTGGATCTTTATTCGAGTACAGAAAAAAAGTACCTGATGCAAATATTAAAAAAACAGTTACAAAATCATACTCTAGCGCTACCGAAGTATTTTTAGAAAAAAATTTAATCCCAAAATTAAGAGGAGCATTCAGGCTGTCTGGTAAAATAAAAAGCTTTGATTTTTCTACTCAGTTTTTGTATAGTTTAGGAGGTTATGCGTATGACGCTCAATATGGAGAGTTGTTATCTGACCGATTTGGAGCTGCAGGAAATAACTTTCATAAAGACATACTAAAAAGATGGCAAAAACCAGGCGACATAACAAATGTTCCTCTACTATCAAATAACGAGGTTAAGAATGGTACAAGTACTTCTTCTAGATTTATTACAAGTACAGATTTCTTGGCTCTTAACAATGCAAGAGTTGGATATACCCTACCTTCGAATTTTTTATCAAACAAAGGTATAGATGCTGTTAATTTATGGGTTTCAGGAGATAACCTGTTTATTAAAAGTGCTAGACAAGGCTTTAATCCTTCTTTAAGAGAAAATGGGAACTCAGCCCGTAGAATATATGCACCTGCTACAACAATTACTCTAGGGGTTAGAGTTAAATTTTAATTAAAAAAAGATAAAAATGAAAAACATAAAATTAATAATAGCTGTTGCTTTACTAGGTATAGTTTTCAGTTGTAACGACGACATATTAAATAATAGTGGTATCGCTGGTGACAGTCAGCAAACGGCTAGCTTTACCTCTAAACAAGGGGAAGATGCTGCTACCACAAATGATCAAGTTCCTGCTGGTTTCGTAAATGGAATTTATGGACAGATGATTCAAACAGGTTCTGGTGGTAGTTCAAGTCAAGAGGACTTTGGGCACAAAGGATATGATATATATAGTGATTTACTTTCAGGGGATATGGCATATAGTGTATTGACTTATGGATGGTATAGTCGCATCATAAATTTTTTAGCTCCTACAGATTTTACTCAAGGAGAAAATAGAAGAGTTTGGAGATATTATTATAGAATTGTTAGATCAGCTAACAATGTAATTAAAAACCTAGGAGGTAATGATGCTGTACCTGAATTACAAGGAAATAAATATGCAATGGGACAAGCAAAGGCAATGAGAGCTCATTCTTATTTTTATCTGACTCAATTCTTTGAGAAAGAGTATAATGCTAATGAGCCAATATTGCCTCTATATTTAGAACCAATTTTAGAAAACAAAGCTAAAGCTACAGCATCTGAAATTTACGATCAGATGGAAAAAGATTTAACAGATGCTATTAGTTTACTAGAAGGCTTCAATAGAACCGCTAAAAATCAAGTTAATAAAGATGTCGCTCAAGTTATTTATGCTTATGTTTTAGGTGCTAGAGGAACTAATTTTCCAAAAATGGCTTCTTTAACTCAAAATGTTATTAACGCAGGAAACAATACTATATTAAGTAAAGGTGATGTAACCAATGGGTTCGCTGATGTTAATAATGCTAGTTGGATGTGGGGTATTGATATTACAACTACTAATGGTCTTGGATTAGTTTCATGGTGGGGACAAATTGACGCTTATTCATATAGTTATGGTTGGGCAGGAGATTTTAAAGCAATGGATAAATCATTGTTTGATAAAATAAGTGCTGATGATGCTAGAAAAGCTCAGTTTTTTGGAAAAGAAACTAGTAGTAGATATTTACAACCTCTTAAAAAATTCTATGCTTCAAATAAAATTGGAGGAATATCTCAAACAGTTACAGCTGACTATGTTTATATGCGAATAGAAGAAGCATATTTATTAAACGCCGAAGCAAATGCCAGAGCCAATAATGATGCTGCTGCTAGAATTAGCTTAAAAGCTTTAATGTCAAATAGAATACCAGATGTTAGTTATATAGACGGTTTAAGTGGACAAAATTTAATTGATGAAATATATCTACAAACTCGTATAGAATTATGGGGAGAAGGTAAATCTTATCTCGCTTTGAAACGTAATAAAGCAACAATGACAAGAGGTACTAATCACTTATCTTTGGTTGGCACTCCAATTCCTTATAATGATGAAAGATTAACCTTTGAAATTCCACAAGATGAAATTCAAAATAATCCTTTCATAACCGAACAAAATAAGTAAAAATATCCTTTTAAATTATTTAACCTACCCTACATTTATAAATAATGTAGGGTTTTTTAATACTAAAAAACATATAAAACTATCTTATTCAAAATAGAAAATATTTTTAACATACATTTGCCAAATGGAAAAAGACATGACAAACATCTTTGGAATAAGAGCAATTATTGAAGCTATTGAAAGTGGCTCTACAATAAATAAAATATACCTACAAAAAGCATTAAGGGGAGATTTATTTTATCAATTAGATAAATTAATAAAACAACATCGCTTAACCACAAGTATTGTTCCTGTAGAGAAGCTTAATCGTTTGTCTAAAAACAGTAATCACCAAGGTGCTGTTGCACAAATTTCTCCTGTAGAGTTTCATGATTTAGAAACTCTAATTGAAAAAACTATAGAAAGTGGAGAAGTTCCTCTTTTTTTATTATTAGATCAACTTTCGGATGTACGAAATTTTGGAGCAATTATTAGAACTGCAGAATGTACTGGAGTTCATGGAATAATTATTCAAAAAAATGGGAGTGCTCCTGTAAATGCAGAAACTATAAAGACATCTGCTGGTGCTGCGTTTAAAGTACCTATCTGTAAAGTAGATCATATTAAAGATGCCTTATTTCTATTACAAGCATCTGAGATTAAAACTGTAGCTGCTACAGAAAAGACAGAAGATTCTGTTTTCGATATTAATTTTAAGCAACCATTGGCAATTGTTATGGGATCTGAAAATAGAGGTGTTAACCCTTCTATATTAAAAATGGTCGATTATAAAGCCAAATTACCTTTGTTAGGTGAAATAGCATCACTAAATGTGTCTGTGGCTTGTGGCGCTTTCTTATATGAGAGTGTAAGACAAAGAATTAATTAAAATTCATTACTATCTTCTTTTGTTTCGATTTCATCTACTTTTGGAGGTGAAAAATTTCCATGCTCATCAAATAAATCATCAAACGCTGTTTTAGAAAATTGATGCTCTTTTTTTACAATTCCTTTTTTTCGATACATAATAGCGAAAACCAAACCTGTTAAAAAACCAGACAAATGTCCTTCTCAAGACATGCCATCTTTTATAGGTAAAACGTACCAAATCATACTTCCATACAAAAAGATTATAATTAATGAGAGTGCAACCAACCTATAATGCTTCTTTATAATACCACTAAAAAAAACAAAACTAAAAAGCAAATATACAATTCCACTTGCTCCAATATGATAGGATTCCCTCCCAATTAACCAAGTTAAAAACCCAGTAAAAAAACCACCTATAAGTAATATTTTAAAAGCTGTATCTCTGTAAAAAAAGAAAAGTGAAGACAATAATACAAAAAGAGGAATAGAATTATTAAATAAATGACCAACATCACTATGAATAAAATGTGTTAAAAAAATCCCTCTTAACCCCACTAAATCTCTTGGATACACCCCAAATTTATTAAAATTATATCCAAAATAAATCTCAATACAATATAATAACCAAATACAAACAATATAAATTGTTGGTATTAGAAATACGCTTTTTGAGAATTTTAAATTATTATCAGTATTCATTTGCTTAAAAATAGCAAAAACTCAACCAAAATAAAAAATTACAACTTCTGTCATAAATCTTTATTATTTTTACAAAATGAATGAACCTTTGGCAGAAAGAATTAGACCTAAAACATTAGAAGACTATATTAGTCAGCAACATTTGGTAGGTAAAAATGGTGTTTTAACCAATTTAATCAAAAAAGGAATCATTCCCTCATTAATTTTATGGGGACCTCCAGGAATTGGTAAAACAACCTTGGCAAACATCATTGCAACCGAATCTAAACGACCATTTTATACACTTAGTGCCATTAGCTCTGGTGTAAAAGATGTTCGAGAAGTTATAGAAAAAGCGAAAAATAGTGGCGGATTATTTACAGCTAAAAACCCTATTTTATTTATTGATGAAATTCATAGATTTAGCAAATCGCAACAAGATTCTTTATTAGGTGCTGTAGAAAAAGGCTGGGTAACTTTAATTGGTGCAACTACAGAAAACCCAAGTTTCGAAGTAATACCTGCCCTACTCTCTAGATGTCAAGTATATATTTTAAATTCTTTCGATAAAAACGATTTGGTAGCGCTTTTAGAAAGAGCCATAAAAACAGACAAGTTTTTAGCTTCAAAAAAAATAATTTTAAAAGAAACGGAAGCATTATTGCAAGTTTCGAGTGGAGATGCCAGAAAATTATTAAATATTTTTGAATTGTTAGTCTCTTCTGAAGACGAAATTGAAATTACCAATGAGTTGGTTCTTTCTAAAATTCAGAAAAATACAGCTAGGTATGATAAAACTGGCGAACAACATTACGATATTGTTTCGGCCTTTATAAAATCGATTCGTGGTAGCGACCCAAATGCTGCTGTTTACTGGTTGGCGAGAATGATTGAAGGTGGAGAAGATGTAAAGTTTATTGCCAGAAGAATGCTAATTTTAGCTTCAGAAGATATAGGAAATGCAAATCCTACTGCATTAATTTTAGCGAACAATACTTTCCAAGCAGTTTCTGTAATAGGAAATCCAGAATCTCGAATTATATTGAGTCAATGTGCAGTTTATTTAGCGAATTCTACAAAAAGTAATGCTTCTTATATGGCGATTGGAGAAGCACAAAACTTAGTGCGAAAAACTGGAGATTTATCTGTTCCTCTTCATCTTAGAAATGCGCCAACTAAACTAATGAAAGATTTAGATTATGGAAAGGAGTATTTATATTCTCATAATTATCCTAATAATTTCGTAGATCAAGAATTTTTGCCACATGAAATTTCTGGCACAAAATTATATGAACCTGGGCATAACCAAAGAGAAAATCAATTTAGAGACGTTTTAAAAGAAAAGTGGAAGAAACGCTATAAATACTAAAATTTAATCAGATATTCTTCAGTAATTAATTTTCCGTTTTTATAATATTCTGCAACCCAACTATTTGCATTTTTGTATAAAATTCCGTTTTTATCTTTGATAATAAAAACCTCTTTAACATTGGTATTCAATAGTAAAAACACAACTTCTGGTTTTGTATTAATTAACTGAAACCCATTTTCTTTTGCTTGAGCATACAAAACACTTAATGCTTTATTACTTGCAGTTTTTATAGGCTGTTTTTGGTTAGTTATGGGTGATACTTCAGAGATAACTTTTACTGGTTTTTCTACTTTTTTAGAAATAACAGCAACTTTTTTTGCAACCTCACCTTTACTATTTTGGTTATTTTCTGGCAGAGCAACATATCTTATATTACGCATACTTTTATGTGCATTTCTAATTGCTTCTTGATACCCTTTTTTGTAATTTTTTATATTACTTCCTCCTTCTTTAGAAGTGTAAACTACTTTATTAAAACAGTCTTTTAATTGAATTAATGTTTTTATTTTAAATAAAGAAGATTTATCTACAACATCTGCAAATAAGGCTAAACATCTATTTTTTTGTAAATCTTCAGGATAGTCTTCGGAACTTAAATACACCTGAAACCCATTTTTTTCTAATAAAAATTTAGTTAGCGAACTTGTTTGATATTGGTCTGCTTTTTTAAGAAATTCGAATTTTTCTGGAACTACAATGTATTTATAATTCTTTATTTTTTTCTGTTGCCCAAAAGTATAAAGCGATATTAATAAGAAACCGATTGTAAAGATGTATTTTTTCATTTTTAATTAAATATAAGATTAATTCCTAATTGAAAGGACGCATTATTTGCTGATGATAAATTTTGATATTGAATAATATTATCAAAAATACCATAAAAATTTAATTTCCAAATTGTTGCAGAAAGTCCAAAACCAACGTTATATGCAGAATAATCGTCTATGGTATAAGTTACTTTTGCGTGTAAATTTTTATTGAAAGATTTTTGATAAAAACCCGTAAGCGCAAATTGCTTACTTAATGGTCTAAAAACTGAATATAATTGTGCTCCAACAGCATCTGTATAAAAATCTTTATAAGTATTATCGTAACAATATTTACTTCTTTTTTCTCCAAAACTATATTTCAATGCCGCGTTTAATTTTGTTGGCCTCCATGAAATGTAAGAATCGTTATTCTCTATAGTTGGCAACTGTTCTTTAAAATCATCTCTTAATTCTTGCCAATAGTTTCTTGGGTTGTTCGAATCGAATTTAAATTCTATGCCTTCGAAAGTGAAGCTTCCTTTTACTAATGTATTTTTAATGTTTTTTTTATGATTTACAAAACCAACATCTAAAAGACTTCCAGAAAACTGTAATTGTGGAGTAAAATTATAGGTAATTCCAAAATCGAGTCCTAAACCTAAATTTCCACCAAGAAATGTGTTTTTTAAATATTTGTTCGGATTCTTTATATATTCGTTATCTTTTATTACACCGGATGTTCTTATATTAACATCGATATCATTTAAATAATGAATGTAAATATTGTTATTACCTCTAGTAGTTGTAATGGTTCCAGAATTATTGGTAGATTCTAAATTTAATGCAGATGAATAAATTTTAAAACGACTACCAATCGTTAATTTTTTGTCTATTTTTCTTGTAATTCCTGCGTGAATTACTCCTAAAACGTCCATTTTATAAAGAATTTGAGATGCACTAAAAACAGCATTAATATTTGCTGCATTCCCTTCATTAAAAAGTCTAATTCCGTCTTTAGGAATGTAACTTATTCCATCGATTTCTTCATAAAAACCAACACTAAAATAAGTTTTATCGTTCAACCTAAAACCTCCACTTAAAACTTCTATTTGGGCATTAAATTTTACATAATCTCTGGAAGTTAAACTATTTAAGACTTCGCTAACTTTATTGTTTATACTTCTTCCATCTCGCAAAAACAAATCTGACAAAGCAAAATTTGTAACACCAACTTCTGAAGATATACCAGATAATAAAGGAACTCCAATATGGAATTTATAGTTTGTTTCTAAAGCAGGGTTTAATAGCAATGCTTGTGGTAACTCTGCAAAATCGTATAAAACTTGTTTGTTTTGGCTATTGGCAAAAAAACTTACTAAAAATGAAAAATATAATAGTGTCTTTTTCATATTAAAACGATTTTTCTAAATAAACAGAAGCAGCAGATTTCAATTTTATAGTACCACTATCTAAAGTACTCATAGGAATTGTTGGATCTCCTAGTCGAACAACAACCTCTACACGTGTAAAATCCTTAACATTAGGGTTTAAAGTAATATTAATAATTTCTTTTTGTTTAAAATCTCTTTTATTTGCAGCAATATTTAAATCTTGTAATTTATAAATTTCAACATCATTTTCGTCTAATAAGGTTAATTCTAAAACAAAATCTCTATTAATTTCGTTTATCACCTCAAACTCAAAGTCTAACCTTACAGAGTTGTCTTTAAAAAAACTATTTTTAAAAATTTCGAAATTAGTTTTTTCTCTAACTTCCGTAATTGGTGAAGATGTAAAAACCAAAGAATTTACAGAAAAAGTTGCCAAAGCAAAAGTATAACTTGGTTTTATAACATAATCTTCTATTTGATCGAAATCTAAACTTTGGTAACAAGAAAAGAATAATAGAGAAACTGTTAGGAAGAATATTTTTTTAAAATTTACCATAAATGGGGGTATTATTTTCAAACGTATAAAGGTTTAAAGATATTGTTTTAATTCTAAAATCGATGTAACTGTTAGTATTTTAGGATTTGTAATCGAAGAATTATTAAAGTTACAATGAATGGCTTTTAACACTATATTTATTGCACCCTCTACATCTGCCTCTAAGTTATCGCCAATCATAATCGATTTTTCGATATCTGCATTTGCAGTTTCTAAAGCATATTTAAAAACTCTTGGATTTGGTTTTTTTACACCCACAGATTCTGATGTAATAATTTTATCGAAATAATGGTTTATTCTAGAGTTTATCATTTTTTTAGTTTGAATTTCTTCGAAACCATTGGTAATAATATGCAATTGGTATTTTTCTTTTAAGTAGTTTAAAAGCTCGAAAGTTCCATCAAACACATAATTAAAATCTGCTAAATGCACAATATATTCTATGGCAATTTTATGAATCATGGCATCAGAAATATTATAATTTACAGCATCAAATGTTTCTTTAAGCCTGCCATATCTTAATTTTTCTTTAGATACTTTTTCTTCTCTATATAATTTCCAATATTTTAAATTTATAGGAGTATATACTTCTAAAAAAGCAGTAGTATTTACTTGAATATTATTGAGTTTAAAAACTTTTTGAAAGGTTAGGTCGGAATTTTTATCAAAATCCCATAAGGTATGATCTAAGTCAAAGAATACATGTTCAATTTTCATTTGCTAAATGTAAAAAAATATAAATAATAAAAAGGGGATTAAGTTGTTATATTTGTTACAAATAATAACTTTTTTTTTTGAAGAAAAAATTACACATTTTATTTCTTTGTGGTTGGTTTCCTTCTAAAGTTTTCTCTAATAATGGAGACTTTATAGAGCGCCATGCAAAAGCAGTAGCTACAAAACATTTTGTAACTGTTTTACATATTATTACAGATAAAAATGCTACAAAAAGTATAGAAATTGTCTCAAAAAAAGAGGCTAATGTAACCACGCATATTGCATATCTTAAAAAAGCCGACCATAAATTAAAAAAGGTTTCTCTTTTTATAAAAGCATTTTTTGCTTTGTTGAAAAAAGTAGAAACTGTTGATGTTGTTCATTTAAACGAAATTTTTCCATTCGGAATGTTTAGTTTGTATTTAAAATGGTTTCAAAAAAAACCATATATAATTTCGGAACATTGGACAGGTTACCACCCACCACAAGCTAGAAATATTTCTTTTATTCAAAAATTGATTTCAAGAAAAGTTACCAAAAACGCAGCTTTTATTTGTCCTGTTTCTAATGATTTAAAAAATTCTTTAGAAGCTTTAAATTTTGAAGGAAATTATAATAGAGTACCAAATGTGGTAGACACTAATTTATTTTATCCTGAAGAACAATCTTCTTCAACTTTTAAAATTATTCATGTTTCTAATATGGTTAACGAGCATAAAAATGTGGAAGGAATTTTAAGAGTAATTTATAAATTACAGGAAAAAATTACTAATTTTAAATTTACCATCATTGGAGAAAATTCTAAACAATATGTAGATTTAGCCAATGAATTAAAAATAAATCCTAAACATATTATTTTTAAAGATCAAATTCCGCATGTAGAGGTTGCCCAAGAATTAAGAGAAAGTAATCTGTTTATTTTGTTTAGCAATTACGAAAATTTACCTTGTGTAATTTTAGAGTCTTTTTCTTGTGGAGTTCCTGTAATTTCGACAAATGTTGGTGGAATCAACGAGTTTTTCCCAGAGGATTTTGGTGAGTTAATTCAACCTAAAGACGAAATTGCTTTGTTACAAAACATAGTTAACTTTTACACTAATTTTAAGGTTGATAAATTAAAAATGCACAATTATGTTGTAGAAAATTTTTCAGAAGAAAAAATCGCAACAGATTTCGAAAAACTATATTACAAATCGCTAAAAAAATAACTACTGAATAACATTAAAACATATTTATCTAATTTTAAAAAACGTGCTGGAAACCATATTCTTGTTGCAACTGTTTTGGCAAGAATATTTTCGTTATTTGCTTCGTGGATTGCTTTAAAATTAATACCAGATGCAACTTTGGGAGTTGTGTTATTTTCTTATAATATTATATTGTTTTTATTGCCTGTTAGTGGTTTTGGATTGCACCAAAGTTTATTGCGTTTTAGTGCCATTTCTAAAAACAATGAAGAGAAAAACACCATTTTTTTATATGTTTTAAAATACGGATTAATTGCTTCCTTAATTATTATTTTTGTGGTTGTAATTGCAAGCCTATTTATTCCTTTTCAATTCGAAAAAACACAACAATATGTAATTGTTTTCTCTTTATTAATTATCCCCACTTTTCTTTTTGAAATTATTAGAGCGCAATTACGCTTGAATCACGATAATAAAAATTATGCTTATTCAGAATTTTTACACAGTATCATTTTAGTAGTTTCAGTATTTGGTTTTACGTATTTTTTTGATGAAAACGGCTATGTTTTCGCACTTTTAATTACTCCTTTAGTTACTGCACTTGTATTTCTAAAAAAAACAAATATTATTTTTAGTAGAATAAAAAAAATACCTCAATTAAATTTCTCTTTTTGGAAATATGGCTTTTTTGCAAGTTTATCGAATGTAATAACACAACTTTTAATTGTAGTAGACATTCTTTTGATTGGTTTCTTATTAGACGACCCAGAAATGGTTACAAAATATCGCTACATTTCGTTAGTTCCATTTAGTTTGTTATTTATTCCAAGAGTTTTTATAACAACCGATTTTGTAACAATTACCGAAAAAATTAGTGATAAAAATTACATCTTAAATTATATAAAAAGCTACCTCTCTTTTTTTACAGTATTAAGTGTTTTAATGCTATTTTTTGTTGGCTACTTCTCATCAGAAATACTAGCGATTTTTAATCCAAATTACATCGTTTACAATACCATTTTTAGAGTTTTAATCTTGGGAATTGCAGGAATTTTTATTTTTAGAAACCTTTTTGGAAACTTACTTTCTTCAATTGGTAAAGCCTATATAAATTTTTATATTGCTTTTTTAAGTTTACTTTTAAACGTGATTAGTAATTACTATTTAATTCCAAAATACGGAATTTTAGGAGCTGCAATAACCTCTGCTTCTTTAATGTGGTTTACTGGAATTTTATCTGGGATTTGGTTTCTATTTTTGTATCAAAAAAAACATAAAAATCAATAATCTTAAAGGTATTACAAAACAATGTTTTTTTTAAACTATCAATCTCTGGGCATTGTATTCTTATAAAAAGCTATTTTTAAAAAATACTTAATATATTCTTTTAATAAATAGTTTTCTGCGTTTTCATTTCTAATTTCAAATGATAATCGTTGGAAATTTGTTACAAAATTATCTTTTTTAATTCCTGATGTTCCGAAACTAGCATCTATTACTTTTTCAGCATTTAATTTTGTAAAAAACTTTTTAGAAACATTTAAATCTGTAAATGGAAAAGAGAAAACTTTATAATCTAAATTAAAGTTTTTAATTAACCAATCTAAAGAATCTTTTGTCTGTGTTATTTGTGTTTCAAAAGGAATTTCCGAATACAAAGGATGGTTTTTAGAATGGGCACCAACTGTAAAACCCTTTTCTATTAATTCCTCAATTTCTATTGAGCTTAAGTAAGGTTTTTCAGTTTGTAAATAATCTTCAAATGAATAATTTATTTCGTTCGCTAATCTGTCTAAAATTTCTTTATTATTAAAATTTACACCTAACAGTTTTTCTTTAATTTTTTGATTGTCTTCAAAAAAATCGTGGTATTTATTTTTTATTTTAGGGGAAGACTTCGAGTAAAATTGGAATAATAAACTTGCTTTATATCTAAAAAATAATGCTTTATTATCTATAAAATCTGAATTTACAAAAACTGTTGCAGGTATTTTTTCCTTTAATAAAATTGGCGCAACTACTTTATAAAAATTAGACAAACCATCATCAAAAGTAATATGGAAATAATTTTGCTTACTTTTTTTTCTTGATTTGGAAACCGCTATAAATTCTTGCATTGAAATAGGGGTGTAATATTTATTTAAAATAGCAATATCATTTTTAAAACTTAAAATTTTTCTAGGCGTATATAAAAAATTTTCAAAGGTTTGTTTTTCATCAGAAACTTTATGATAGAAAGGAAGCATCGTTCGTTGCTTAGAGATAGATATTAGGTTTTTTAATAAATTTTCTAACATAAAGTTCATAATTTTTATTGTGAAAAATATTTAGTTAAATTAATTTGATAATAGTTTTCTTTTTTAGCTCCAAAACTCTTAAAAAAAGACGCAATACCTTTTATATTTGAACCTTCGAAATCAAAAATTAAATTTGTGTTCGCATTTTTTTCTAATATCTTATTAATAATAAAAGTTGGGCCTTTTAATTTTTTTCCAAACTGTGTAAACGACGAGAATAAATAAGTAATTCTATTTTTTTGTTTTAATAAAAAAACACCTCCTAATAAAATATCATCTTTAAAAACTCCTAGAACATAACCAATATTATTATCTATCATATATTTAGACAAGTTCCTTAGTATTGAAAAATAATATATTGGAGAGGGCATATAATTATAATTGTCTTTTTTAATTTCTATTAAAAGTTCTAAACTTACTTCTTTTATTTCTAATTGATTTCTTTCCCCTACTTTTACGGCATGTTTTCTTCCTTTTGAAAAAGATTTAAAAATTGTATCATGTGAAGCATCTAAACTTAAAATATAATTTTTTTTTTCTATCATCTTTGCTGATGAGAAATTATTAGAATTCATATTTATAGATATTTTTAAAAACTTTTTCGGAATTTTATTTAAAAAACGCTCTTGCATTTCTTTAAAAATAGTGTGCAAAGAAAAAATTCCTAATTGCTGACAAAAAAAAGGTTGTGTAATGTATTTAAGTCCAAATTTACGTTTCCAAGGAAGTGGCATTACAGCTTGGTAATCGTTTAAAACCAACACATCCCAATTATCTGCAACAAGATCTAAATACCAAGAGAAAGCATAGATTCTAGATTGAATGGAGTTTTCAATACAAGTATCGTATTTTAAAACGTCTAAGTTTTTTCGTTTTATATACTGTATCATTCTTTAGCTTGTCGCAATTTTAACCATAGATTCATACAAACGTTTCCAACCTTTCCAACGCAAGTAATTGCTTAATGTTTCGTTATGAAAAAGTGTAATAAACATGCCATTTACTGCTTTTACTTCGTTTCTTAAATCTCTAATTTTTCCTAACGATTGTTTGGGAGTAATTTTTAAATAATCGTTTAAGGTAGCATCCATTAAAGCAAATGGAAATATTTTTAAAGGTGTTTGAATTTCGAAATCTAAATCGTAAAAATAAAAAGGTGTACAGGTACTTGCTCTAAAACCAACATTACTTGCATAGCCCATAGAATAATCTTCTTCGATTTCTAAATCTATTAATTGTTGGTAAGTATCTGGTAAATTAAAGCGTAAATAATGTTGTCTCGATCTTAAAACTGGCATGTTTGTAATGTTTTCCAATCGTTGTTTTTCCTTTTTTAAGATTCCAGGATTTTGCATTGTAAAATAAGAAGGATGTAAACCAACTCTTGCATAATCTACCAATTCTTTTATTTGCAATTTGTATTTGGTTTTTGATGCAGAAACATTGGTATCGAACGTATTGTAATCGCTAACTGTACAGAAAAAAACAGTTCTTGCATTGTATTGTTTTTTTATTCTTAAAATTTCTGCAAAAGTATCGTAAGGATCTTTTTTTAAACGACTCACAACTGCCAAACGATTCCAAACATTTAACAATCTAAATTTAAAAATATCGTTAAAAAGTCCACCAAAAGTTCTTATTAAACTCTTGTATTTATATGCATAGGCATTATCGATATCTATGGTAGAAACGTATTTATAACTTCTACTTTTATATTCGTATTCTGGAAATTTTTCTTTTAAAACTTTTAATAATTTATACGCCCAAATATCTACAACTGGCTTTTCTAAAAATCCGTTTTTGTATGCCAAACTTTGTTCGGCTGTATATCTTCCATGGATATCTTTTACATGTGGCAAATACTCTTCGTATCTTGTAATTAAATAGAAACTCGCCGCAAAAATATCGAAAGGAATTGCCGATTTTCCTCCAGATGCAAAAAAACAAGGAACTTCTTCCCATTTTTGCATGTTAATATCTAAATCATTTACACCTTGTTCGAACATTAAATCGTTACTTTTTACAAAAAATTCGTTTCCAAGTGGGGTTTTTGTATAAGAAATTTTAGGTCCATTGTGTGCAACAAACTCTTCAACTTTCGAAGTAAAACCAACAGGAATTAAAAGAGTTCGTGTAAGAATATGTTTAAAAATATAACGAATTCTTGGTGTAATTGTATGTGTATAAACTAATATCATGGTTTGGTGTTAAATCTGCATTATGCAGTTGGCAGTCTTAGTTTTCAGTCTCAGCCTCTAATATTTTTAAACAATTGTAAACTGCTACTGCTACTGCTTACTGTGACTGCTTACTGAATCCTAATTCCCTACAGAATCCCTTCGTCTGCAAAGCTAAAATAATCTTTTTGGGTAATAATTAAATGATCTAACAATTTAATATCTAAAGTTGCACCTGCTTCTTTTATTTTTTGTGTTAATTGTTTGTCTGCAAGACTGGGTTGCAATTTTCCTGATGGATGATTATGACAAACAATTATGGCTACAGATGCCAATTCTAAAGCGCGCTTAAATAGCAAACGAACATCTACAATTGTGGTTGTTAAACCGCCTTTACTAACTTGCGATTTTGCCATTACTTTGTTGGAATTATTTAAGAATAAAACCCAAAATTCTTCGTGTTCTAAATCGCCAATTACAAGTTGCATAACATTTGCTGCTTCTTTACTGCAAGAAATTTTTGGTTTTTCTACTGTATTTTCAAATTGTCTTCTTTTTCCTAACTCTAAAGCTGTAATAATCGAAATTGCTTTGGCTTCTCCAATTCCATTAAACTCAATTAATTTTTCTACCGAAAGTTTTGCCAATTCATTTATATTTCCATCGACAGATTGTAAAATTCTCTTAGACAAACCTACAGCACTTTCTTTTTTATTTCCAGAACCTATTAAAATGGCAACTAATTCTGCATCCGATAAAGAAGTTTTTCCTTTGGCAACCAACTTTTCTCTAGGTCTATCGTCTAAAGCCCAAGATTTAATCGTTAATTTTTCCATACATCTATTTTTAGTAAAAATACAAAAAACGTTTTTTATTGTTAAACCTCATTAAAAACCAACCATAATGAATTCATTTTCAATTAACTTCAAAAAATAAAGGGAATTTAAAAAAGTGTTTCTATTGTTTCGTATCTTTGTACTCTATTTTCTAAATTTTAATATGAAGATTATTATAGCAGGTGCTGGAGATGTAGGTTTTCATTTAGCAAAACTACTTTCTTACGAATCTCAAGACACTTACATTATAGATTTTGATGGTGATAAATTAAATTACATCAACAATCATTTAGATGTAATTACAAAAAGAGGTGATGCCACTTCCATACAATTGTTAAAAGAAATTGGTGTGGCTTCTGCAGATTTATTAATTGCGGTTACCGAAAGCCAAAATACCAATTTTACAATCTCTGTAATTGGAAAATCTTTAGGTGCTAAAAAAACCATTGCAAGAATAGATAATCCAGAGTTTCTAAATAATTGTGAAGTTGATTTTTCGAAATTCGGATTAGATTTTATGATTTCTCCACAAGAATTAGCAGCCAACGAAATTAAAATGTTGCTCAATCAATCTTCTTTTAACGACACTGTAGAATTTGAGAGTGGTGTTTTTAATGTAATGGGAACTTCGTTAACATATAAATCGCCTTTGGTAGATTTGTCCGTAAAAGAAGCAAAGCAAAAATTTAGTAATATCGATTTTATTACCATCGCTATTAAAAGAGAAAACGTTGCTCAAACTATTATTCCTAGAGGAGATACTAAATATCAAATAAACGATCAGGTATATTTTTCTGTTCCTAATTACAGTATGAAAGACTTGTACCCTATTATTGGGAAGAAACAATTTAACATAAAAAATGTAATTATTTTAGGAGGAAGTAGCATTGGAGAAAAAACAGCTCGAAATTTATGCAAAGATAATTTTAACGTAAAGCTAATTGAAAAAAATAGAGAAAAAGCAGAAATTTTAGCAGAAGATTTAAGCAATGCTCTAATTATTAATGGAGATGGAACCGACTTAGAGTTATTAGAGGAAGAAAATATTAGAGAAACAGATGCTTTTATTGCGGTTACAGCAAATTCTGAAACCAATATTATGTCTTGCTTAGTGGCAAAATCGAAAGGCGTAAAAAAAACCATTGCTTTGGTAGAAAATATGGATTATATCGATATTTCACAAACCATTGGCATTGAATCTCTTATTAATAAAAAATTAATTGCAGCAAGTAATATTTTTAGACATATTCGTAAAGGTGAAATTTTAGCCTTGGCAAATTTACATAACATAGATGCAGAAGTTTTTGAGTTTGAAGTAAGACCAAATGCAAAAGTAACTCACAAACCTATTAAAGACTTAAACTTTCCTAGAGAAGCCGTTTTTGGTGGAATTATTAGAGATGGAAACCCTTTAATGTCTTTTGGAGAAATGCAAATTAAAAATGGAGATAAGGTAATTGTATTTTGTTTGCCAGAAGCTATTAGTACTGTAGAAGGACTATTCAAATAAAATGGGCGCTTTAAACACAAAAATAATTTATCGCTTTCTAGGAATTACAGCCATTTTAAATGGACTGTTTATGTTTTTAGCTGTGCCTTTTAGCATGTATTATAACGAAACAGAAAAATGGGGCATCTTAAATGCAGGAATTATTACCGTTTTTATTGGAATTCTTTTTTACTTTTTAAACAAACCTAGCAATACAAATATTCAAAAAAAAGAAGGATATTTAATTGTAACCTTAGGCTGGCTAACACTCTCTTTTACAGGAATGTTACCCTATTTATTATCTGGAGCAATTCCAAGTATTACAAACGCTTTTTTCGAAACCATTTCTGGGTATTCTACCACAGGTTCTTCTATATTAACAGATATAGACAATATGTCGAAAGGAATTTTATTTTGGCGAAGTGCAACACATTGGATTGGAGGAATGGGAATTATCGTTTTAACGATTGCCATTTTACCTTTATTAGGAATTGGCGGAATGCAATTATTTATGGCAGAAGCTCCAGGACCTTCCGCAGATAAATTGCACCCAAGAATTACAGATACTGCAAAAAGATTATATTTAATTTATGTACTACTTACATTAACAGAATTTTTTCTTTTAAAATTTGCTGGTATGACCTGGTTTGACGCCATAAACCATGCAATGGCTACTATGAGTACTGGTGGTTTTTCGACAAAGTCGGATAGTGTTGCATTTTACAATGGAAACCCATTAATACAATACATTATAATTGCATTTATGTTTATTGCAGGAACCAATTTTGTATTGACTTATTTTGCTTTAAAGGGAAAAATACAGCGAGTTTTTCAAAGTGAAGAATTTAAATATTATTTATTTGGTATTTTAGGGGTAAGTGCAATTATTACGATAATAATAATCTTTTTTCAAGATCCTAATTTAGAATCTGTTTTGGCATATCCACAAGTTTTAGGCGAAACAGAAAGTGCAATTAGACATTCGTTATTTATGGTTACTTCTGTTGTTACAACTACAGGCTTTGTAACTGCCGATTTTACAATGTGGAACTTTTTTGCAACTGGAATTTTCTTTGCTTTACTTTTTACAGGAGGCTCTGCAGGTTCTACAAGTGGAGGAATTAAAGTAGTTAGACATATTATAATGCTAAAGAATAGTTTTTTAGAATTTAAAAAAGCGTTGCACCCAAATGCAATAATTCCTGTAAGATATGATGATAAAACTGTTAACCAAACCATTGTTTTTAACATCCTATCTTTCTTTATAATTTATATGCTAATATTTATTATATCTTCTGTAATACTTACTTTATTTGGTTTAGATTTTACGTCTGCATTAGGAGCTGCTGCTTCTTCTTTAGGTAATATTGGTCCTGCAATTGGTAGTGTAAGTCCTGTTGATAATTTTGCACATTTATCGCATGCTGCAAAATGGTTTTGTTCTTTTTTAATGTTAATTGGTCGTTTAGAACTCTTTACAGTATTAATATTATTTACTCCATTCTTTTGGCGTAAGAATTAATTTTCTTCTAATAATTTTATATTATCTTATTGTTAAGTTATTTTTTATTTGTTGTTATATCTTAATTTTTAGTACTTTAGGAATCTCAATATATAAATTATGAAGAAAAACTACTTATTAAAATTTACTTTTTTATTTTTATTTTCTTTTGCAATAGCAAACTTAAATGCCCAAACTGTTGTGATTACAACTGTTGTTGATGGAACTTTAAAAAATGCAGGTTGCGATACTGGAAGTGGAGCCTCCGATCCAAGATTTGTGGAACTTTATGTCGATGGAACTGTAGATTTCACAGGATATGATTTAAGACAATCTTCTAATGGGTCTGCTTCATATGTAAAAAAAGCTTTAGATGGTTTAGGTACTATTTCTAATCAGTTTGTTTATATAATAACTAATGGTGATGAAATTACATTTAATGAAGCTTTTCCAGGTAGAACTGTTTTAAGCGTAGCATTTTCTGCCATCAATGGAGATGAATCATTTCAAGTAACAGATAATACAAACACGATATTAGATTCCTTTGGCATACCTGCTGATATTGGTACTGCAGCCCATAATACTTGGAATTATAAAGATAGTTATGCAAAACGTAAAGATTTTGTTTTACCAAATGGAGGAACGTTTGTGAGTTCTAATTGGACTTATGGTGGTGCGAATGCATTAGATGGGGCAACTTGTGCAACATTATCGAATGCTATAACCCTAGGCTCTTACTCTGTAAAAACTACAAATTGGACTGGAACAAATACCAATTGGAATGATCCTTTAAATTGGGATAATGGAGTTCCTACACTTGGATATAATGCTGTTATACCTAATTTAGCTACAGACCCAGAAATAACTACATCTATTGCTGCTTCTACAGGAGATTTAACAATCTCAGATCCACAAGGCTTATCCGTTTTAAGCGGTTCTTTAACCATCTCTGGAAACTTAACGATTAATACTGGTAGTTCTTTGTATTTAGAATCTAAAATTACAGCCTCAAAAACCATTGATGCTGCTTCTGTTATTTTAAATGGAAGTTATACTTCTGCAGATGCAAATAGCTTTTTTTACTTTACTGAAACTTATAATGGTAACGCATCTGGTTGGACTTTAGTTTCGTCTCCAACTGTTGGAGAAAAAATTGATGGGAATACAGGAGATGGAAATTTTGCCGTTTTTAATAAATTACAAAAAAGTACAAATAATTATGGAATAGCTGTATATAATAATTCTCAAACAGACCCTATGTTACGCTGGGATTATTTTTCTAAAGCTGAAGTAGATGTTAACAATAGTTTAGCCACAATAAACTTAGTAAATGGAAAAGGATATACTGTTCTTCCAGATTCTAATGCAGCAAGTGGAACAACAGGAATTCAAAATGCTTCAAATGGAAATTTAGGTTTTAAAGGAGCTATTGCTACAGATTTTGTAGAAATTCCAATAACAGATAATTCTCCTCCTGGAGGAACTGGAAATGCATTTAATTTGGTTGGAAATCCATACCCTTCCTTTATTCCTGCAAATAATGCTGCAGATGCCACAAATGCCTTTTTAAATGTAAATTCAGGAGAACTTGCAGAACAAACTTTTTATGTTTGGGATAAAACAAGTACTTCTTATAAAATAAAAAACCAAATAACTGCTAGATATATTGCTCCTGGCCAAGCTTTCTTTATAAAATCTAAAGTTGGAGGTGGTACAGTTAAATTTACGGAAGCAATGCAGAGTCATCAAACTTCTGGTACATTTAACAAATCTAATAATATTGAAAAAAAAATTACTTTAACTGTTAAAAATAATGGAAAAGAGAAAACAACAGATATTTATTATGTAAAAGGAAAAACAACTGGTTTCGATAATGGTTATGACAGTTCTATTTTTGGTGGTTTTAGCACTTCTTTTAGTCTTTATACAGAATTAGTGTCAAACAATAATGGAAAGCAGTTAGGTATCCAAACACTACCAACTTCGAACTACGAAAACATGGTAATTCCTGTTGGAGTAAAAGCAACAAAAAATTCGGAAATTACTTTTACTGCAAGCTCTTTAAATTTACCTGCTGGTTACATGGTTTTTCTAGAAGATAAATTAACAAAAGCTTATACACGTTTAGATAATGCTAATAGTAAATACACTGCTACAATTAATAACAATGTCGTAGAAAATCGTTTTTTCATTCACACAACAACTTCCAATGTTTTAAACACAAATACCGAAAATTTAGACAAAATAGCTATTTTTAAAACGAAAAATTCTAATTTAAAAATTACTGGTTTAAATGCGCAAAAAGCGAACATTAGTTTATACAATACTTTAGGAAAACAAGTATTTACCAATACTTTCGATGGCAATTTAAATAATACAATTGCATTACCAAATTTAGCAACAGGAATGTATATTGTTAAATTAAAAACAGCAAACAGCACAAACACAAGAAAAATAATTATAGATTAATTAAAGAGAAATTAAATAAGATGAAAAAACAAACAGAAAACAGTAAATATATTTCTCGTAAAGATGCCATTAAAAAAATTAGTAATTATGGTAAATATGCAGCATTAACTGCATTTGGAACCTATATAATTTTAAATCCACAAAAAGCACAAGCACAAAGTCCTGAAGCTCCTGGAACAGGATTTTAATATAGTGTAAGAATTCATAAACAAAAACCTACTTATTTAAGTAGGTTTTTCTATTTTTACATAGATGAAAATTCATAAACATCCTATTGGTTTTTTTGACTCTGGAGTTGGAGGTACTTCTATATGGAAAGAAGTAATTTCTTTACTTCCAAATGAAAATTCTATTTATCTTTCGGATAGTATAAATGCACCTTATGGCGAAAAATCTAAAACTCAAATTATAGATTTGTGTCTAAAAAATACAGAGTTTTTATTAAACCAAAACTGCAAACTAATTGTTGTTGCTTGTAATACAGCTACCACTAATGCAATTGATTTTTTAAGAGAAAAGTATCCAATTCCTTTTATTGGAATCGAACCTGCGATTAAACCTGCAGCATTAACGACCAAAACAAATACAATTGGCATTTTAGCCACAAAAGGAACATTAAATAGTTCTTTGTTTGAAAAAACTTCCAGTAGCTTTAGAAAAAATATTTATATCGAAGAAATTATTGGAAAAGGTTTGGTAGAACTAATTGAAAATGGAAAATTACATTCCAAAGAAATGACTTCACTTTTAAACTCTTATTTAAATCCATTATTAAAAAAAAACATAGATTCTTTAGTATTAGGCTGCACCCATTATCCATACCTTATTCCTCAAATTAGAGAAATTGTTGGCGATAAAATAAATATTATCGATTCTGGAGAAGCAGTTGCCAAACAAACAAAAACTATTTTAACAAAGTTTCATTTATTAAATTCTAATAAAAATATAGCAAAACACACTTTGTATATTAATAAGAATAAAAAAGTTTTAGAACAATTGATTTCAGAAAGAGAAAACACAAGTATTATCGAAAAAAACTTTTAGAAACTTCCATAGTTCGAATTAATATTAGGGCAAGCTGCAGCTCTTGGCTTCCTGGTCCATAAATTAATTCCTAAAGTAATTTGATGAAACCCAGAGTTAGACAAAACAATATCATTTAATTGATTTGTATAAGTATAAGAAAACATTAAATTTTTGTAGTTAAAACCAACAATAGGACTTATAAATTGCGAGTTTTCTATGGCATTAGAATCAAAATGTCTTCTGTAAGATAGTGCTACCCAAAGTTGAGACTTCGAAAATGTCTTGTAGGCTTTTACATTAAAATCTGCGATTGTTTGCCCTAAACTTTCTCTATATTGAAGCATAATCGATGGCTCCCACTGTACAAAGTTTTCTTCTTTTCCAAAATAATAACTAGCAGATAAAATATAGTTTCTTAAATCTACAGGCTCTAGAATGTTTAAATTATTTTTTGCTGTTAACAATAAATTTTTAACAGTAAAGTAAGTGGCTAAGCCTCCTCTATGATAAGCCACACTAAAATCTGCATTATAATAACTTGTACTTTCTACAATAGTTGCAACTCCAGGGTCTCCTGTAAATGTTCTTTGATCGGACTGATTTTGAACAAAAGTAAATGCCAAACCAAAAGAAAGTTGTTTAAACATTTTATTAGTACTCATAGGTAAATGATACGCATAAGTTCCTTGCACCCCTTTTTGAGAATGAAACCCGTTTTCGTCGTTAAATAAAATTAAACCATAACCAGCATTCGATTCTTCGCCAAATTTAGAATGAAAACTTAAGGTTTGTAATTCTGGAGCATTGGGCACACCTGCCCATTGCTTTCTGGCAGTTAATCGTAATTTACTTGAATTACCAATACCTGCAGCAGATGGATGCAATAAAAAGACATTGTCAGATAAATAATCTGTATAAATTGGCAATGTCTCCTGTGCTTGATTATTTATCGTAAATAAAACGAGAATTAAAAAGCAAAACCAAGTGTAAATTAACTTCATTAAAGTTAGATAATTTTTTAGGTCTTCAAATATATTATTTTTAAAAGAATAAATTGTTCTTAAAAGAAATATTTAACAAAGTAATAAAAACTTACTAAATAAAAGGATACTATCTTCTTTGTTTATTTAACGATTGAGAGGGTATAAAATATGAAGCTTTAAATTACTGTAAATAATCAGCCAAATCTTACAAAATGATGTCATATTTTTACTATATTTAGTTATTATTTTTTTTAACATTTAAAATTTAGCTATAAATTGGTTTATATATAAACATATTATTTTATAAAATCTTCTTACCCCTCCTCGAAAAAATGCTACACCCCAAAGAAAAACAAAACGAATTTCAAGCCTTATTTGAAACAATGAACCTAGGAGTTTCTTACCAAAATTCTAAAGGTGAAATAACAAATGTTAACCCTGCTGCATTAAAAATCTTAGGTCTTACTGAAGATCAAATGAAAGGTAAAACATCTTTAGACCCATCTTGGAAAGCTATTCAAGAAGATGGTGCTAATTACCCTGGCGAAACACACCCAAGTATGCTGGCTTTAAAATTAGGCAAACCTGTTTTAAATAAAATTATGGGGGTTTTTAATATTGCTGAAAATGAATATCGTTGGATAAAAATCGATGCAATTCCTCAATTTAGAAAAGGCGAAAAAAAACCTTATCAAGTTTACACTACTTTTGATGATATAAGTGTAATTAAAAAAGCGCAACTTCAATTAAAACAAAACGAAGAACGATATATAAGAGCCCAAAAAATGGGCAAAGTAGGCAATTGGGAATATAACATTAAAACTGGTCTTTTATGGGGATCAGATGAAACACTTCGAATTTTTGGACTTGACCCAGAAAAAAATAATTTTAGTAGAGATTATATAGAAAAAAAAATAGCAAAACAAAATTTTGTTAGGCAAGCTATGGTTAATCTAATTGAAAAAGGAGAAAAATATGATATTCAATATGAAATTAATATTCAGAAAAAAACAAAAATAGTACACTCGAAAGCAAAAATAATTTACAACACAAATGGCGAAATTTTAAAAATAGCAGGTGTAATACAAGATATTTCTAAAAAGTACAAAAGCAAAATAAAATTAAGAGAAAGTGAAGACAAGTTCTTTAAGGTTTTTAAAAACAGCTCTAACTCCATTATACTTAAAAGGTTAAGTGATTTTAAAATTATAAATACAAATAGAGCTACCCTTAAAGTTACAGGGTTTACTTCAAAAGAATTAAAAGGATTAAAACTATCTGAAATTGGTGTATGGAAATATAAAAAAGATTACAAAAAGTACGAAAAAAAAATATTAAAAAAAGGAAAAATAAAGGGGTTTGAAGCGAGTTTTATTAAAAAAAATGGTAAAAATAGAATATGGCAAATTTCTGGAGAAATAATTCAAATCGAAAGCGAAAAATTTATACTAACCATTATAGAAGATGTTACAGAAATAAGAAGTGCGGAAATTGAATTAAAAAAACAAAGAGATTTTACAATTGCAATGACAGAAAACCAACCAGCAGCCATAGTTGCTTGTAATGAAAAAGGTAAATTAGTTTTATTCAATAAAGCAGCTAAGGAATGGCATGGAATAGACGTAATGAAAATTCCTCAAGAAAAATGGGCAGAAAGTTATGGCTTATTTAAAATCGATGGAAAAACAGTACTTAAAACCGAAGAAGTGCCCCTTATACAGGCATTTAATGGAAAAAAAGTTGTAAATCTTGAGATTATAATTAAAGCAAAAAATCAAAAACCAAGATTTGTTATTTGTAATGGTGCTTCATTCTTTGATTCATTAAAAAACAAACTAGGTGCTTTGGTTGTTATGAATGACATTACCCATCAAAAAACGATAGAAGATAACTTAAAGAAAAGTGAAAATCAGATAAAAAAAGCACTTTCAGAAATTGAAAGAAGTGAATTTCTCTTAAACGAATCTGGAAAAATAGCTAAAATTGGTGCCTGGGAATTTAATTCAATTACAAAAGAAAGACGTTGGTCTAATCAAGTTTTTAAACTTCACGGATTACCCGTTGGTAAAATACCTCCTTTTGAAAAAAATTACAACTATTTTATAGATGGTTCTTCAGAAATACTAGAAGAAGCAATGAAGAATAGCCTTGCGAATAATACGAAATTCGATTTAGAACTAAAGTTTCAAAATACCAAAAAAGAAAAACTTTGGGTAAATGCTATTGGATATCCCATAGTAAATAAAAACAAAGAAACTGTTGGTTTAAGAGGAGTTATCCAAGATATTACAGAACAAAAATTAATTAGAGAAAAAATAGCCCAAACACAAGAAATGCATAGTTTGTTAGCTAATAATACTAATGATTTAATTTGTTTACAAGAACCAGACAGTACTTTTAAATACGTAAGTCCATCTATAAAAAACTTATTAGGTTACGAACAAAAAGAATTTATTGGTAAACAAGCATTTGGTTTCGTACATAAAGATGATGTTTTACCTTTAAAAAGTGTAATGACGAAAAAAAAGTTTAGCATCTCATCTACAGAAGCTTACCCTTTTAGAGCATTGCATAAAAATGGCCATTTTATTTGGTTAGAATTTTTATCGTCTCCTGTTTATAAAGATGGTAAAATTAATTACTTAGTTACTTCTGCTAGAGATATTACACAGTGGGTTTTAGCTAAAGAAGAAATTCAAAAATACCAAACATCTCTGCAAAAACTAACCACAGAGATTACAATGATAGAGGAACAACAAAAAAAGGCAATTGCTTCTAACATACACGATCATTTAAGCCAATCTTTAGTTATCTCGAAAATGAGAATTAAAGAACTGAAAAAAAAATCGCAATTAAATGATATTAATGAAGATTTACAATTTATTGAATCTCACATATCCGATGCTTTAGAAAACAGTCGTAAAATTACTTATGAACTTTCGCCACCAATTTTATATCAATTAGGAGTTATAGATGCATTAAGTTGGTTGCTAGAAGATTTGCAAAATAAATATAAAATTGAATTTAGGCTTAAAACAACAATTTCTACAATTAAAATTAGCGAACTAAAATCTATAATACTTTATAGAAGTATTCAAGAAATATTAACAAATGCTATAAAGCATGCAAGTGCTTCCCTTATAAAAGTAAATATTAAAAAAACAAAAAAAGGAGTAAATATTTTTATTGTTGATGATGGTCTTGGTTTCGACACCTCTGTATTAAATGAGTTTAAAAACCAATCTGGTTCTGGTTTTGGTTTATTTACTGTACAAGAACGTATAAAAAATATAAAAGGTATATTTACAATATCATCAAAAATTAATAAAGGAACAAATATTAAAATTTTTATGCCCCAATAAAATGATCCATACAAACGAAATAAAAATAGTATTGGTTGACGATCATAAACTGTTAAGAGATGGTTTAAGAAATATTATAGAGCAGAAATCTAATATGAAAGTAATTGGAGAAGCTTCTAATGGAAGAGAAGCTGTAAAAATATGTTCGAAATTAATGCCAGATGTTGTTCTAATAGATATTTCAATGCCAGATTTAAATGGAGTAGAAGCAACAAGCCAAATCTTAAAAATAAATTCAGAAATAAAAGTAATAGCTCTTTCTATGCATTCCACTAAACAATTTATTCAAGGAATGTTTAATTCTGGTGCTTATGGTTATTTATTAAAAGATGGTGACTCTGAAGAGCTAATTACAGCAATTACAACTGTAGTTCAAAATAAAAAACACTTATCAAAAGACATTAATCAAGAATATCTTAATTTACTTAACTATGGAAGCACTCTTGAAAAATCGAAATTAAGTTCAAGAGAAAAAGAAGTTTTACAGTTAATTGCAGAAGGTAACTCTTCAAAACAAATAGGAGAAATATTATTTTTAAGCTCCAAAACTATCGATGTTCATAGAAATAATATTATGAAAAAAATAGATTTACACACAATACCCGAATTAACTAAATTCGCTATAAAACAAGGGCTTACCAGCTTATAACACCAATATTTGCAATGTATAATAGGTAAATTGCTTATCTATTATTTTATACAAAAATCTTATTTTTACACTTATTTAGTTTTAACCTACCCCGTTTGTAAATAATTTGAAATTTAAATTAAACAACTTATTAGTAATAGAAGACAACCCTTACATAGGTAAGGAAATAGTGAATGCTACAAAAAAAGTAACCAGAATTAAAAACATTCGTTTAACAAAAACTTTACAAGAAGCTATTTCCTTTATAAACGATAATGACTTCGATTTAGTTACTTTAGACTTAAGTTTACCTGATGGAAATGGTATTGAACTTTTAAAATGGTTTACAGAAAAAAATATAAAAAAGAAAGTTTTTGTTTTTTCGACAAGCACAGAACTTAAAAGAACATGTTTAAGGTATGGAGCTCTCGCTTTTTTTGATAAATCTACTGGATTTGATGAGTTAATTGAAAATATTAAAAGACTTAACCAATAACGATACTAAACCAAAAAATGTGTAAGTAAAGTTATTTTAAAATTTTTCTAAGCAATCTTAAAGCATTATACTGTCAGCCATAATTCATCACTTTGAATTTCGTTTTATTTTTTCGTTCCGCTTTTTGTGTTTTATGGGCTTGTTAAAACACCTTTACAAAGTGAGCTCGATATACTACTGAGTGATTACTAGTTTCTTATTTTTTTCTTAAAAAATAAATGTCATTTCGATGATGCAGGAAGAAGAGTCTTACAAATTGTAGTTATAAATTATAAGATTTCTACAATCGTCTAAATGACATAAAGTATAAAACACTGTTTATTAACGTATTAAGATATAGTCATGTATTATTTCTTAAATCGAACTCAGGTTTATAGTAAAGTAAATTTAAAAGAGCTAAATGCATCGAGGATGTTTTAGCTCTTTTAAGTTAAATAAAGTTATGTAGGAGAGTTTATAATCTATATTTTAATCCTATAAAACCACTAATTACATAATCGTTTTTAGAGTTATATAATACTTTTAAATCTTTTCTGTATGTTAATTGCTGTGTGCAAATAATTTTTAACTTATCGTTAATTCTATAACTTAGCTCTCCACTGAAACCAAAACTAAAAAAACCCTCTGATTGTCTGTAAATTTTTCCAAAATCTGCATATGCAGTTGCACCAATTTTCTCAAAGACGTTTTTTATAGAATATCCTGCTCCAAGTGAGTAGCGTTTATAATTTTTCACAACCAAATCTGCATATTCTAAAGAAAGATAAGCTAACAAATAACTTTTTTCGAAATTGTAAACTGGTAGCTCTAATTTAGTCATTAAATTAACAGTTAATGCATCATTTCCTTTTTTATCTCCTATTAAAAGTAACCTTGCATCTTGTTGAAGAGAGATTTCTATATTATTTTGTCCGTAAATAGAAAACGTTAGTAAAAAAGTGAAAAATAAAAATATTTTTTTCATGTTGTGGGGGAATTGATATAATTAAATATAGATTTAGTTTATTTCAAAATTATATTTAAAAAATAGGTAAAACACTTATTTTAAGTTAATTAAAATTTAATTTATGAGTATTTTCTATTAATTTATTTTTATGTGTTCTTTTCTTAATGAAAGACAGCAAGGTTTAGGTTAATAAATTTCTATTATAGATATTTAATTACAGCAACCACTTCAATTATAATAACCTGTTTATCTTAAAAAAACAAACAGGTTATTATACAGTAAATTAAAAGTTAGAAAACGAAATAGAGAACTATAATTTTTTCATTTTTCCTTCCCAAGTATATCCTCCCAAGGTAGATTCATAGAATATATATCCTCGTTTTACTTTCTTTATTTTCATGTGTAATTTTGCTCCCTTTCTAAATGGGAAATTAGGCAAATTAGACTCTTTTAATGTCATATAGCATTCCCTATTAGAAGTCCACTTAATATTCGATTTAATAAAATACTTTTTATTTTCGAAATATTCTATATGTTCGTCTTTTGTAAAAACAACTATAACTTTTTTACCTTTATACTTATAAGTATAAGTTGTTTCTTCTAATAAAGGAGTAATTTCATCATAGGAAATACCGGCTGTATTATTTTCATTAAATTCAATTGGAGTAACCATTGCTAGTTCTTGTGCATTTAAAGAAAATGTAAGTAAAAGCGTTACAATTAGTAAGTGGTTTTTTTTCATAATAATTAAATTTTATCAATTTGTAGATGCATTTTAATTTTACATATACGAATTTGGGGGATTAGTAAAAAATTAATATATATTAACTGTACGATTCAAAGGTATTTTATAATGCAGACCAAATCAATAGGTAATTTTCTTAATTTATAAAAAAATGACACAACCTATTTATTTTATTGATAAAAAATTGGCGAGAAATCGAATTATTATCGTTTATACTATTTTTATTTAAAACGATAATATAAATAAAAATTTTTAGTGACAAGCACTGTTTGTAGATACAACTTCTAAAACTGGAGCTGGAGAAACATAAGGTATTCCCAAACCTAAACCTCTTAAAATAAATAAAGCACCAATAAAAACAACTACAATAGGAATTGCTTTTTGTATTTTTCTTCTAAAAGTTCCTTTTGTGAAATTTCCCAAATAAACAACAGCTGTCATTAAAGGAATTGTGCCTACACCAAATAAAAACATATATAAACTTCCTGAGAAAGCATTTGTAGTTGCCAAAGCCCCAAAAACAGCCATGTAAACCAATCCACAAGGTAAAAAGCCATTTAAAAAACCGATCGTAAAAAAGGTATCGTTTCCTTTTTTCTTTAATTCTTTTCCTAACGCATTTTTTACCTTAAAAATAACTTTACTTATTTTTGATGAAAAATTTATTCTTTTAAAAATTCTTGGGAATAGTATAAATAAAATCATACTTATTCCTGCAATTATCGATAATTGTTGTTGAAAACCAAAGAAGAAAAAACCTTTTCCTAAGAAGCCAAACAACAACCCTATTAAGCTGTAAGTAAACAATCTACCTAAATGGTAACTTAAAATTTGAAAGAATCTTTTAACTGGTTTTTGTCTATCTACTGGCAACATAAAAGCGATGGGGCCACACATACCAATGCAATGGAAACTACCCAATAACCCAAAAATTAGTGCCGATAAAAACATTAGTACATCAGTTCTTTCTTAAATAAATACTCCTTATTTTTGTATTTCCATGAAACAGTCATGTTCCAACGACCATCTACTAAACGTTTCTCAGGCACGAGCAAATATGTTTTAGAGATTGAAATAGGTATTTCAAAATCTAAATGTTTATTAGATGGTCTATACAGGAACACTTTTCCTTGAATATCTTTGGGAATAAAAGCTTCTGGAAACTCCACTTTTAAACCTTCTTTTACTTTCGTAACTTTTATATTTTCTTTTAATGATGATGCATTTTGTTGTGCATCAATTTCATCTTGAAACTTTAATTCTTTTTGATAATATTTATCTGTTACCAAATCGTGTGTAAAAGATTTATCTGTACTCATGGTAATAACGAAATACAAAATAAAGCTAATAAAAGCCACAATCGCAATCACAATACCTGTTCCCCAATTAAATTTCATATTTTATACTTTTATAGTTAATGTCTTTGAAGTTTCTCCTATCGTCGAAATGACATTAATAACTCACTACCTCCAAACTTCCTACTTCACGCTTCAAACTCTCAACTATTTATAACTTCTTGGCCCTAAAAAGTTCGTTCTGGTTGTTTCAATTAATTTATCGCCACTATAAACACCAATTTCAATTTTATCTTTATCGCTTTTTAAGGCAGCTGCATTTAGTTCTATAAATAAAGTTCCTTCTGCTAAACCTTGTTTTGGTACAATAAAATTATGATTGGAAACTAGTTTAATTGTTCCTTTGTGTGATAATAATTTATAACTAACATCTTTAATATCTTCGCTTGTTTTGTTTATTACTTTATATGTATAAACATTGCTAATAATATTATTTTCTTTTTGTTGATATAATTGTCCTGGTAATCTTAATATATTCGTTTCTACATCGTTTCTTAAAAATAACATTCCTATTAAAATTCCTGTTAAAATAAATAAGACTGCAGAGTACCCTTTCATTCTTGTAGTAAACTCAAAAGATTTTTTCTTTGCAATATTATCTTCACTTGCGTATCTAATTAAGCCTTTTGGTAAATTAATGCTTTCCATAATATGGTCACATTCATCGATACAAGCTGTACAGTTTACACACTCTAATTGTGTTCCATTTCTAATATCTATTCCTGTTGGGCATACAACTACACATTGTTTACAGTCGATACAATCTCCTTTTCCAACAGCTTCTCTATCTTCGTTTTTCTTAAATTTTGCTCTTCCTGTTTCTCTTTCTCCTCTTTTGTAATCGTAGGTAACATTTATGGTTTTATTGTCTAACAAAACACCTTGTAAACGACCATAAGGACAAGCAATAATACATACTTGCTCTCTAAACCAAGCAAAAATAAAATAGAAAACACAGGTAAAAATTGTTAATGAAATTAGTGTGCTAATATTATCTAAAGGGTTTCCTGTAATATATTCTATAACAGTATCTCCACCAATTAAATAGGCTAAAAAGACGTTTGCAATTATAAATGAAATTACAAAGAAAATAAACCACTTTAAAATTTTCTTTTTAATTTTATTTGCATTCCAAGGTTGTTTGCTTAATCGTATTTGTTTTCCTCTATCTCCTTCAATTAAATATTCTATTTTTCTGAAAACCATTTCTAAAAAAATGGTTTGTGGACAAATCCATCCACAGAAAATACGTCCAAAAACAACTGTAAAGAGTATTACAAAAACTACACCAACAATCATCGAAACTACTAATAAATAAAAGTCTTGTGGCCAAAATGGAAAGCTAAAGATATTGAATTTTCTTTCTAAAATATTAAACAGCAAAAACTGGTTTCCATTAATTTTAATAAATGGTGCAGACAGCAAAAAAGCCAATAGAAAATAACTTACGTAGCTTCTATATTTATAGAATTTTCCACTTGGTTTTTTGGGAAATACCCAAGAACGTTTTCCTTCTGAATCTACAGTAGCAATACTATCTCTAAATTGTTCGTTCTTGGGTGCCTCCATTACTAACTATTAAAAAACTAATTAAAATTAAATTTCTACTCTGTTTTTGTTGTGTCTTTAACTTCTTCTGCTCCTTCTTCTGCTTTCTTTGGTGCTTCTGCATTTGGATCTACCCATTTTTCTCCTTGTGGAGCTTTGGCATTTGCAGGAGTGGTTCCTTGTAAAGAAATTACATAGCTTGCCACTTTTGCAATATCTGCTGCTTTTAAGGTTTTATCCCAAGCAATCATTCCTTTTCCATCTCTACCTCCATTATGTACAGTGTTAAAAACGTTTTTAATTCCTCCACCTAAAATCCAGTATTCGTCTGTTAAGTTCGGGCCAATTTGCCCTCCTCCATCAGCTAAATGACAAGAAGCACAATTTAAATTAAAAATGGCTTTTCCTCTCGCTAAATCTTTAGCATCTGTTAAAAGCGTAACATTATCTGCAGTAATTAAATCTGTAGCAGTTGCTCTGTATTTATTTACTTCTCTTTTTGCTTCTGCAACAGCTTTGTCATACTCAACAATTTGGCTGTCTCCATCTAAAACTTCGAATCTAACTAAATAAACGACCGCGAAAATTATTGTTGCATAAAACATATATACCCACCAAGGTGGAAGCGAATTGTCTAATTCTCTAATTCCGTCGTAATTGTGGTCTAGAATTATGTCTTCTTCTTGGTCGACAGATTTTGCTCTTGTCCATTTTACTAATAGTTTCTTAATCCATAGATTTGGAGCTTCAGGAAGAATACCATCTTTTTCGTTTTGTAAATCTGTTGCTTTTTTTAGAGCATACACATTTACCACTTCTTTTAATACAACTACTAATACAAAACCAATTAAAGCCAACCAAACTAAAGGGTTTTCATAAATATTAAATGGGTTTTCGTACACCATAAACGCCTTTGCAAGTGCTACAAACGTAACAATTACAAAGATTACATAAACTGTAGATTGAAAAGATCTTTTCATTTTAAATAATTTTATTGGTCTAGTGGAATATTACTAACCTTATTAATATATTCTTTTTTTGCAGTGAATACCCACCAAAATAAGGCAACAAAAAAAGTGAAGAATATTAATAATGATATTAAAGGATAAATCTCGATCCCAGTAATACTCTCCATATGATTTTTTACGAATTTTAACATAGTTTCTAATTTTTAGAGATTTTCTGTTCGTCTTTTACTTTAATATCTGTTCCCAAACGTTGAATGTATGCGATTACAGCCACAATTTCTCTGTTTCTCATTTCTACAAAAGGCTCTCCATTTTCTTTGGCATATTTCTTATCTGCCTCGTAACTTTTTGCAAAATCTGGATCTGCATACAGGTTCTCTTCTATTTTGGTTCCTTGTTTTAACATATCTTGTTGCGCGTTTGCAATTTGCTCTTTAGTATAAGGTACTCCAAGGCTTACCATTACTTCCATTTTTTCTTCTGTAGAAGTTTTGTCTAACTCGTCTTTTATCAACCATTTATAAGATGGCATAATAGAACCTGGAGACGTACTTTGTGGATCCCACATATGGTTTAAGTGCCAGCTATCGTTATATTTTTGACCTACTCTATGTAAATCTGGTCCAGTACGTTTACTTCCCCATAAAAATGGATGATCGTACACAAATTCTCCAGCTTTAGAGTATTCTCCATAACGTTCTACTTCACTTCTAAAAGGTCTAACCATTTGAGAGTGACAACCTACACAACCTTCTCTAATATAAATATCTCGTCCTTCCAGCTCTAAAGGTGTATAAGGTTTTACACTACTAATTGTAGGAATATTCGATTTTACCAATAATGTTGGCACAATTTGAATAATACCACCTATTAAAATAGCAATCGTAGCAAAAATTGTTAGTTTTATTGGTTTTCTTTCTAACCAAGTATGCCAGCCTTCTCCTTTTGTTCTGTATTTTGAAACTTTTTTTAGCGCTGCAGCTTCTGCCAATTCATCTGTAACTTTGCTTCCAGAAGCTACTGTTCTAACCACATTGTACAACATAATAACTGCACCAATAATAAACATAGTTCCACCAATGGCACGCATCCAATACATTGGAATAATTTCGTTTACAGTTTCTAAGAAGTTACCATACGTTAAAGAACCATCTGGGTTAAATTGTTTCCACATAGAAGCTTGTACAAAACCTGCAACATACATTGGTAAAGCATATAAAATGATTCCTAATGTTCCTATCCAGAAATGTACATTTGCCAATCCTGTAGAATATAATTTCGTTTTAAACATTCTTGGAATTAACCAATACAACATACCAAACGTAAAGAAACCGTTCCAAGCTAAAGCACCAACGTGAACGTGTGCAATAATCCAATCGCTATAATGCGCAATTGCGTTTACATTTTTCAAAGAAAGCATTGGTCCTTCGAAAGTTGCCATACCATAACCCGTAATTGCAACGACCATAAATTTTAAAACTGGATCAGTACGAACTTTATCCCAAGCTCCACGTAAAGTTAATAATCCGTTTATCATACCTCCCCAAGAAGGTGCTAATAACATTACAGAGAATGCGACTCCTAAATTTTGAGCCCATTCTGGTAAAGATGTGTATAATAAATGGTGAGGTCCTGCCCAGATATATAAGAAAATTAACGACCAAAAGTGTACAATAGAAAGTCTGTAAGAATATACAGGTCTGTTTGCCGCTTTTGGAACAAAATAATACATTAATCCTAAAAATGGTGTTGTTAAGAAAAATGCCACAGCATTATGCCCATACCACCATTGTACAAGTGCATCTTGCACACCTGCATAAGCCGAATAAGATTTTAAGAAACTAACTGGTAATGCTAAACTGTTAAAAATATGTAACACTGCAACCGTTACAAAAGTTCCTAAATAGAACCAAATTGCAACGTATAAGTGACGTTGTCTTCTTTTTAGAATAGTCCAAATCATGTTTACACCAAATGCTACCCAAACTAAAGCAATCGCAATATCTATTGGCCACTCTAATTCTGCATATTCTTTCGAAGATGTATATCCTAAAGGAAGTGTAATTGCTGCTGCAACAATAATTGCTTGCCAACCCCAAAAATTGAAGTTACTCAAAAAATTACTTGCCATTCTAGCTTTTAACAATCGTTGTAATGAGTAGTAAACTCCTGCGTAAATCGCGTTACCAACAAAGGCAAATATTACTGCATTTGTGTGTAATGGTCTTAAACGCCCAAAACTTAACCACGAAATTCCTTCTGTTACGTTTGGGAATAAAAACATAAACGCAAGTAATAAACCCACACTAAAACCTACGATACCCCAAAGTAGTGTTGCGTAGATGAATTTTTTTACGATTTTATTATCGTAATAAAATTGTTGCATTTCCATAATTTAAAATTTAATCTTTAGTTAATTTTTCTTGTTTTACTTTTACAAGTTCATCATCAAACAGCATACGAACAGATGGCGTGTACGAATCGTCATACTGCCCTTTTCTTACTGAATAAATAAATGCGATAAAGAATACAATTGCCACTAAAATACTTAGTGAAAGAAGTAGGTATATTACGCTCATATCTTGCCTGATAATTATTACATCAAAAATAATATTAATTGAATTCTTAAAATATGACATTTGTCATATTTCTTAATTTTTTGTTAAAAAACTATATTGTCATCGAAAATAATTGTGTTTTTGGTTTATTTTCTAATAGATGAAGATCGAAAGCCATGCAAATATTACGCACATAAGGTCTTGCTTTTTCAGGAATTGAAAGTGAGTTTTCATGCACCTCAACCAAACCATCTTTTTCCATTTCTTCTAACAACTTTAAATGTTTTTCAATATTCTTTATTTTCATACTTTCTGCATCCCAAGAAGTAGAGAAATTACACATCATATTTAAAATGTGTTTTCTTATAATTTTATCTTCTTCGGATAATAAATGTCCTCTAAAAATTGGAATTTCACCTTCGTTTACTAATTTTTGATATTCTTTAACTGTCTTTACATTTTGTGCAAACGCATACCAAGAATCGGAAATTGCAGACATTCCCAAACCAACCATTAACAATGTTTTATTGGCTGTGTATCCCATAAAATTTCTATGAATTGTTTTGTTAATAGTCGCTTCATACAAACTATCTGTCTTTAATGCGAAATGGTCCATTCCTATTTCTTCGTAGTCTAATTCTGCGAATAATTCTTTTCCAATTTCGTACAACTCTCTTTTTTCGTCGTTTTTTGGTAAATCGTCTTCATTAAAACCTCTTTGTCCTACGCCTTTTACCCATGGAACATGTGCATAACTGTAAAACGAAATTCTATCTGGCTGTAACTCTTTTGTTTTATTAATGGTATGAATTACAGCTTCTTTGGTTTGAAATGGCAAACCGAAAATTAAATCGTGACTTACTGAAGTGTAACCAATTTCTCTAGACCATTTTGTTACTTGCTCAACAGCTTCAAAAGGTTGTACTCTATGAATGGCTTTTTGTACTTTTTCGTTATAATCTTGCACCCCAAAACTTACTCTTGTAAATCCACAATCGAATAATGTTTGTAATTGCGCTTTGGTGGTGTTATTTGGATGTCCTTCAAAACTAAACTCGTGTGCTGGATGTTTTTCAGCAATTGAAAAAATACCATCCATTAAATACTTTAAACTCTCTTTTGAGAAAAATGTTGGTGTTCCTCCTCCTAAATGCAACTCTTTAATAATTGGTTTTTTATCTACTAAAGCAACATATAACTTCCATTCTTTTAAAACGGTTTCTATATATTCTTCTTCGACTTCGTGACGTTTTGTAATGTGTTTATGACATGCACAAAATGTACATAAACTCTCGCAAAATGGTAAATGAATGTAAATACTAATGCCTTCTAATGAGTTACTTTCTGTAAATGATTTTTGAAAAGAAGTAATCCAATCTTGTTTGTTTATTCCTTCTTCATTCCAGTAAGGCACTGTTGGATAACTGGTATATCTTGGCCCTGGAATATTATATTTTTGAACTAGTGATTTTTTCATAGTTACACTTCTTTTACTCTTTTTACACTGTCGGTTTTCGATAAAGTTAAACGTACAATACTATCTTCAATCGCTGTTAAGTTATGAACTTCGTGTGGTTTTAAAGACAGGATATGCCCAGAAGTTAACCTTCTTAGTTCTCCATTAACTCCAAAATCGATTATTCCTTCAACAATATGAACAATAATTGCAAATGGTGCTTGATGGTCTTCCATCGTTTGCCCTTCTTTAAATACAATTCTTATTTCTTTTGAAAAATCTGTATCTAACAACAAAGACAAAGCTGGCTTGTTTACACTGAATTTAATATCTTCAAAAAATGAGGCTATATTCATACTATTTACTTTATTTTCTTTCCTAATATATTTGTTGAAATCGTTGTAAAAACTACAATACTTATCGAGCTTAAAGGCATTAAAATCGCTGCAATAACTGGCATTAGTTGTCCTGTTACTGCAAAATACAATCCAACCACATTGTAACATAAAGACAAAATAAAGCAGTGTTTTATTATTTTTATTGCCTTTTTTGACGCACTAATATAGTTTCCTATTTTATTGAATTTTTCTGCATCTAAAATCCCATCACAAGCAGGAGAAAACACATTTATATTTTCGGATAAGGCAATACCAACATTACTTTGTGCCAAAGCTCCTGCATCATTTAAACCATCGCCAACCATGGCTACTTTTTTATTTTCTTTTTGAAGTTTGGCTACAACCTTTAATTTATCTTCTGGTTTTTTATTGAATAATAAATTCGTTCCTTCTGGTAAATTTTCTTGTAAATACGTTTTTTCACCTTCATTATCTCCAGAAACAACAGATAAGTTAAATGTTTTTTCTAAAGATAAAAACAATGCTTTTACTCCTTTTCTATAAGCGTTTTTAAAGACGAACTTCCCTTTATATGCATCATTAAAACTTACATGAACAGCTGTATCTAAAGTTGCTTTTTCAACATTATTATTTACAAAAGAAGCAGCTCCTAACTTTACACTAATTTCTTTATAACTTGCTAAAATTCCTTTGCCTGTAATTTCCTTATAATTTGAAATAGGAATGGTTTCGGCTTCATTAAAAGTATGGTACAAACTTCTACTTAAGGGATGATTCGAAGTTCTTAAAGCACTTTTTAAAATACTTTTTTCTTGCTCATTTAAAACAACACCTTCATAATTAATTGCACTTTCTTTATTGGTTGTTAAAGTTCCTGTTTTATCGAAAATTAGCGTATCTATTTTCGCCAATTGCTCAATTACAGTAGCATTTTTTAAATAAAATTTCTGTTTACCAAATATACGCAACATATTCCCTAAAGTAAAAGGGGCTGCCAAAGCAATTGCGCAAGGACAGGCTATAATTAAAACGGCTGTAAATACGTTTAATGCTTTACTGGCATCAAAAAATAACCAATATGCTGTAGAAACAAATGCAATTAATAAGACTGCTATTGTAAAATTTTTGCTAATAGTATCTGTAATCGTTTTAAAATGTGACTTATTGTCTTTCTGAAAAACATCGTTACTCCATAATTGTGTTAAATAACTTTGTGAAACAGAAGATAAAACCTCCATTTCTATAACTCCATATAATTGTTTTCCTCCTGCGAATAATTTGTCACCAGATTTTTTATGTACTGCATTTGCTTCTCCCGTAACAAAACTGTAATCTATTGCTGCATTTCCGTTGATTAAAATTCCATCTACAGGAATTAATTCTTGGTTTCTAATGAGTAATCTATCTCCTTTCTCAATATCGTAAATTTGCACATTTTCTTCTTTTCCTTCGGATGAAATTCTGGTAACTGCAATTGGAAAATACGATTTGTAATCTCGTTCGAAAGACAAGAAATTATAGGTTTTTTGCTGAAAAAATTTCCCCAATAATAAAAAGAAAACTAAGCCTGTTAAGCTGTCGAAAAAACCAGTTCCTAAATCGAAAATAATTTCTACGGAGCTTCTTATAAATAGTACTGAAATTCCCAAAGCAATAGGAACATCTATATTTAAAATTTTAGAGCGTAAACCTTTATATGCCGAAATAAAATAGTCTTTTCCTGCATAAAAAACAACTGGCAAAGAAAAGGTAAACATTAGCCATCGAAAGATATTTTTATATTGTTCTAACCAAAATTCTGATACTTCGAAATATTCTGGAAAAGACAAAAACATTACGTTTCCGAATGCAAAACCTGCGATGCCTAATTTGTATAATAAACTTCTATCGACTTTCTTTTTTCCAGATTCGTAATCTTCTAAACTAATATATGGTTCGTAACCTATGGAGCTTACTAGTAAAACGATTTCTTTTAAGGAGGTGGTTTCTAAATTGAAAGTAATTCGAACCGTTTTCTTTGGAAAATCTACTTGAGAAGTAGAAATTTCTGGCTTTAACTTGTGCAAATTTTCTAAAACCCAAATACAAGAGCTACAATGAATGTGTGGAATGTATAAGGTAACAATTTGTGTATTTCCATCATTAAAATCGAGTAATTTTTCTACAATAGATTCTGTCTCCAAAAAATCGTATTTCCCCTGAATTTCAGTAGGAATTGCGCCTGGATTGTCTTGAAAATTGTAATAACAAGTTAAATCGTTTTCAGAAAAAATTTCGTAAACCGTCTTACAACCATTGCAACAGAAATTTTTCTCATCAAAATTAATTAAATTATCATCACAAGAATCACCACAGTGATAACATTGTGTCGATTTCATATTTACTCTTTTGCCTATTGCAAAGTTCCGCTAAGAAAGCAATTTAAAATATGATATTTGTCAGTTTTTTAATATCTTTGAAATAACCAACTATTTTTAACAACTATGAGTAAATGTGAGCAGTGTATTGTTCGAAAATTTAATTCCTTAAAACATCTTTCTAAAGAAGAATTGGTGAGAATTTCTGCATGCAAGACTTCTTTATTTATTAAAAAGGGAGAATCTATTTTTGAAGAAGGAGAACATTTAAATGGTGTTTTTTGTATTAAAAATGGTGTTTGTAAAGTCTCTAAAATGAGCGAAAATGGAAGAAGTCAAATTATTAGTTTGGTAAAAAAAGGAGAAATTTTAGGAGAAAGAAGTTTAGTTTCCGAGGAAGTTGCCAATTTAAGAGCTGTTGCTTTAAGCGATATGGAAATTTGTTTTGTACCTAAAGAAGAAATCGTAAAAGATTTAGAAAAAAATATCGATTTTACAATGGCCATTTTAAAAGACATGGCTGGTATGCTTAAATCTGCAGACAATGTTATTGTAGATATGGCTCAAAAAACGGTAAAACAACGTTTGGCAGAAACGCTTTTAAATTTAGAAGAAAAGTTCGATACAGACAAAGATGGCAATATAGACATACAACTTTCTCGAGAAGATATTGCAAATATTATTGGAACTGCAACAGAATCTGCAATTCGCTTATTATCTGACTTTAAAAAGAAAAAAATTATTAATTTTAAAGGAAAAAGTATTGCTATTTTAGATGCTTCTGGCTTAGAAAGAATTGCACAAGGGTTTAAAGAGTAGTAATTGACTTAACGGTTTTAAAAAGAATACCCAATTGCAAAGTTTAGTACAGGTTTATCTACTCTAAAATTCCAACGTTCGCCTTCTTTAACTGATGGGTTGTGAAAAGGAGCTGCCAAATCGAAACGTATTACAAAACCTTGTACATCTACTCGCAAACCAATTCCTGCTCCCATTCCTAATTCTTTTATAAAGTTAGAGGTAAACTTATCTTTTCCGTTAAAAGCTGGGTTTGATTCTGAATTCCAAACGTTTCCTGCATCTGCAAAAACAGCACCTTTAAAAAACGAATAAATAGGAAAACGATATTCGATATTTGCTTCTAAACGAATGTTTCCTGTTTTATCGAAAAATGTTCCGTTTGTATTTGGATCTTTGTCTTCGTTATAAGTTCCAGGTCCCAGAGATCGAATATTAAAAGCTCGAACACTGTAAGGACCGCCAGAAAAATATTGCTTTACAAAAGGAACAACTTCTGAGTTTCCATACGCATAACCATAACCCGCAAAAAGTCTTGTTGCCACAGTTTGCTGGTTGTTTCTTCCGAAATTGTAGTGGTATCTAAAATCTACATCTGCTTTTGCATATTGTGCATATTGTAAGCCTAAAAATTCTTTTGGTTTCCCTGCTTCTGTTTGTTTTGCAAATAAACTTATGGAATTTCCTGCTACGTCTAATGTTGAGTTTGCAAAAAATTGATGTGTCTTATTCTTATTTATCATTTCGTTATAAGTGAAAGAAAATGTTAACCCAGCAATAAATTGTTGGTCGAAACTACGCTGTAAAAAAGGATTGTTTTCTAAAATATCTTCAAAAGTTTTTGTGGTGTTCGACAAGCGTGTATAATTTACAGAAATAGGATTTATTTCGTAAGTAATATACCTGTTTGCATTCCAAACATAGCCAAAAAATAAATTTCCAGATAATAAGGTGTATAATTTGCTTCTGCTTAAATAGGTCGCACTTAAACTCGTTTTGGTTTTAGGAATCGAATACTCGAAAAAGTCTTCTTTAAATGAAAATGGCGCAATTACTCTTGGAAAAATAAGTTCCGTTTTTAAACCTAATTCTAAGCTACTTAGCCCTAGATTATCGCCACTAGAAATTTGCGTTTCATAGCCAATATTCGAACTTATGTTTAGCGTTTCTCCTCCTTTGAATAAATTTCTGTTGCTATATGTTACCGCCAACTTTGGTCCAGCAAAATTATTAGATTTTGTTACTGCTTGTAACTCTGCTCTAATGGCGCGTTTTGTTAATGGAGAGAGAAAAACATTTGCTTCTAAACCACCCATTTTATTCGTTAAAGAAGTATCTAGTTCTTTATATTGAATGTTTACATATTTGTAGACTCCAATTCCAGAAAGTCTTCTCGCTGTATTTTTTGAAGTAATTGGATTGTAAAATTCTCCTTCTTTTAAAGTGATAAATTCATCTAAATACTTTTGTTTAAAGTATACCGAATCTTGATGATAACTTTTTTCGTTATAACGTTCTCCTTCTGTATTAATGCTATCTTTTAAATCGTAATTTGGATATACATTAATTCTTTCTATTTTATAAGGAACTGTCGCTTTTTTGGGTACATCTGCTTTCATCTTTAAAAATAAATCGAATCTTTTATTTTTATATTGATTGGTATCTGCTTCAAAAAGTAAAAAGTTAGAGTTAAAATTATAATATCCTTTCTTTTTTAATTCTGCATCTAATCTTTGGCGTTCTAATTTTAAATTTTGCAAATCGAAACGCATGTCTTTTTTAAAAATAGATTTTTTAGATAACTCTTTCACTTCAGTATAAATTGGAGATACCATACTATCTACTTTATAAGTTTCCATTTTATAAGGTGCAGGTATTTTTAAACTATAAGTTACAGAAGCTTCTTTTTCTTCTTCCTTGAAAGATGATGCTACTCTACTGTAGAAAAAACCATGATTTTCGAGCCTATTTCTTAGAATTTCCTCCATATCATATACCTCTACATCAGATTGATAAACGGGTTTTTGTCCAAATTGTTTGTACAACCACCTGTTTATAAAATTCGGATTTTCTTTCTGATTTTTATAGTAATAATACAAACCCAAATGCATTCCTAAGAGTTTAGAATTGGGTTCTGGACGTAAAACTGATTCTAAATCTGTTTTTAACTCACTAACTTTTCGAACGCTAGAATCTGCTTTCAATTCGATTTTTGCTCCAGTATACAAACGTTCATTGTCAGGAATAAATTTTTGAATGCTACATGAATAAAGCACTGTTCCTAAGAATAATAAAATTACGATATGTTTTAATGTTGTTTTCAAAAACTTAGTTTTTTTGCTTCTTTACACTCTTTTTAGCAATTTTCTCTTTCTCTTTCTCTTTCTCTTTCTCTTTCTCTTTCTCTTTCTCTTTTGCTTTTGTTTGGCTCCCTACTTCTTTCTTTTTCGAGTTTGTATCTTCTTCTTTTTTCTTTGGAGAACGTAAAATCGCATCCCAAAGTTCGCTAAATTGGTTGAATTCTTGGGTAAAAATCAAAGCAATTCCACTTACGATGGTTTGCCCATCAATTACATTTTCGAACTTACTTTCTCTAAAACCTTTTAAACGATATCTACCATTTTCGGTAATTTTATACTCTAAACTTACATTTCCAATCAATGGAGCTTTTTCGCCTGTTGTACTACTTCCTTGGATATCTACTTCGCTTCCAACTCTAACTGTAAGTCTATCGTTAAATAATTTTTTTTGCGCAGCAATATCTAACTGAGTTCTGTCTGTTGGTGCATCTCCTTGATAATCTGTAAAACTATTTAAACCAAAATCGAGTTCAATACCAGAACCTCCTAAAATTTTATTTGAAAAAGCATTTAATTGACCAGAAACTGCATCGTTTAAATTATCTCTTGCCACAGTTGCAAAACCTCCAGAACTACCATCACTGCCTGCATCTGGATAAAAACGATTTAATACCAATAAAGAAAAAACTTGTTTATTTAATTCTGCTTCTTGTTGGTTTACTTGTTGCACTCTCCCATAAACTTGCCCACCAATGGAACCTCTTTCTTCTTCTGGCATATCTAAACCAAAAGATATTTTGGGCTGTAGTAATTCGCCATCGATATTTAAAGAAACCTCGAAAGGAAGTACTTGTTTGAATTTGCTTTTTACAGATGCTTCTGCTCCAGAAACTTGTGGTGCCATTAATGGAGAAGCAGATGTTTCTAACTTATAAATTGCTTTAACATCTAAATCTGCATCAAAAGGATCGCCAGACCAACTAACTCTACTTCCTGGGGCAATTAAAAACTTTCTATCCACTAAATTGTATAGATTTAATTCGTAATGTCCTTCAGAAATTTCGTAAGCTCCTGTTAAATTAATTCTTCCATTTGGTACCATTGTAAAGATAAAATCTCCATCACCAACAGCTTTAAAATTGTCGCCAGTATCTTTGTTAATTACTACTGTAATAGCTGCTTTTTTATCTATTTTTAAAGATGCAGAAATATCGAAACCAGTTATTGTAGCTGTTTGTTCTTCGGTTCTTGTGAGAATTGCTTTTGGGTTTTCTCTATTTACGAAAGCAACAATGCCATCTCTTTCTTCTACATTTGCATATACAGAAGGTATCACATACGTTACATCTGTACCTTCTCCTAAGGTTAATTTCGCATCTAATTTAGGGATTTGCAAATCTCCTGTTAGTTTTGCGTTGGCATTAAAAGTAGCTGTTCCATATAAAGATTCGTTATCTTCTTTGGTCGCATTTAAAACTTGGAAATTTTTAGCATCTACACTTAAGTCGAAAGTTGGATTTATAAAACGTTCTGTGCCGATTTTTCCTGAAAGCACCAATGCATTTTTCTTAGCATCTAAAACTTTGAAATTAGATAATGTTAATCCACTATTATCTACTTTTAAGGTTTCGTTGTTTAGTAAAAATTTGGTGTTGAGTTTAGAAATATTAAACCCTGCATTTTTAAAAGTAATATCTCCATTATATTTTGGTTTGGAAGTGGTTCCTGTAACTTTAAATTCTCCTGAAAAACTTCCATTGGTCTCCTTAATTTCTCCTAACGAAAACGTATTTAATGCTTTCATTTTAAACTCATTAATCACCAAATCTAAGTTTAAATTTGCTTTTGTATTGCTTACGAAGTAATCTCCTTTTAAATCTAAATTAACATCTCCTCCTTTTAAAGCTGCATTAAAATCATATTTGCTATTTCCTAAAGATTTAGCATCTAACTTTAAAGTTCCTAAGTTCGTTTTTAAAACTTCTAATTTACTTATATCTAAGTCTGCAATAATTCCAGTATCTTTAAAAGGATCTTCTAAAATAAAACGACCATTTAAAACCCCTGTAGCTATTTCTGTTTCTGGATTTAAGTAATTAAAAACCTCGTTTATTTTAAAGTTTTTATAATCGATTGCAATGTGTTTCTTATTTACATTAGGCAACTTATCTGTAATTTCTATAGATTGATTGTCCTTGGAAATTTTAAAATTCTTAAATACTATTTTATTATTTATTAATGCTATTTCGTTATCACTTGGAATACTCCATTTTCCTTTATTTAACAATAAACTATCTGGATTAACAGTAAACCTTAAATCGTTTCTATTTCCAGATATCTTTGTATTTACATTCATTAATTTTTCTCCTTTGTGTGAACCTAAAAAATTAAGAGATAATTTGTTTTTTGCCTGATTTCCTGTAATATAAGTTCTTGGAATATCTAAAGGCCCTGCTTTAATTCGTTTGAAACCTAAATCGAAATTAAAATTATCTGTATCTGTATTCATAGAAAATGCTAAACTATCTAGCTCGTTTCCACTATAATTAATATGTGGAGCTGTAATTTTAGCTTCTAAGTTTTTGTCTTTTTCGTTAAAATCGACAGCGATATCAATGGTATCTACATCTTTAACATTCACTAAAAAAACATCTTTTAATAATGAGGATTGTGCAATTTTTCCTTCGAATTTTAAATTTACAGGCTTTTTAATGGAATCTCCAATTTTTTCATCTCTATAAAAATAACTAAAAATATGTCGCTCAATTGCCTTTGTAAATGTCTGAGGATCTGTGTTAGATTCTAAGTCTAAATTTAGCATTTTATTGGTTACAGAAAAAGAGGTTGTATCTTTATCTACATACGCTTTTGCATCAATTGCACCCAACAAATAAGTTCTATTATCGTACACGAAAACTCCGTTTATAATTTTGCTTTCTATATCGTAATTTTTACTATTTCCTTTAAAGTCTAAAGAAATATCCATTCCTGTTTTTACGTTTCTTTTCATTAACCCCAAGGCTTGTAAATCTGCTCCAATTACATCTAATTTAATATTTGCTTTAGATGCAATAGAGTCTAAAAACACTTTACCATTTAAAGCAATATTTAAATTCTCGTCTTTGTATTTAGAGGTAATTTTTCCTTCGCCATTTTTAACATCTCCTTGGATGCTTAAATCTTTTATTGCATAGTTATTTAAGGTAAATTTAGATACATTCGCTTCTAAAGTTGCCTCTAAATTATTTAAGTTTTTTCCTGCTCCTTTGGAGTTTAGGGTGAAACTTAATGCTCCAAATTGAGGATTCTTTAACAATTCGTTTACTTTATAATCTTCTATTTTTACAACAGCATCGTAACTTATCGTATTTTTATTTTTGAAGTTTCCGTTAATTTTAGCAATTCCTTGGGTGGTGGTTATTTTTGCTTTTGCTGAAATATTATCCAAAGAACCTGTTGCATTTCCAGTTAACAATATATTTTCTGGAAGCTGTATTCCTAATTCTTTTTCATCTACAAACTGAAGAATATTTGCACGTTTTGTTTGCGCTTTTAAGGTTGAAATATCTACCAATAATTTGTTAGAATCTGTAACATTTTTAAACGTTCCTTTTACTGATATTTCTGTAGCATTTCCCCAGTTTACTTTTGCATTTCTAAGATTCATAGAAGCCAGACTTCCATTTGCCTGAATGTTTCCTGTAATTAATTTTTTACTTGCTTTTTTTAAATAAACATTCTTTCTAAGTGAAGGTTGAAATTTAAAAAGCTCATTTAAAGACACTTTAAAAGTAGGTATATTTAAGTTGATTTTCGTATTTTCTGGTGTTGCTAAAAGCTTATTTAAAGAAGCGTATTTTAAATCGGCACTCCCAACAAGAGCATTGTTATTCAATTTAAAATCTAAATCGTTTAGATTTAATTTGCTGTCTGTTGCCTCTAAATTAAATGTAAGTTGATGCAAGTTTAAACCAGAAGCTTCATTAAAATTTAACTTAGAAATTTCTGCGCCTGCTTTTTTATCTTTCAAGAAAATATCTGTTCCTTTAAAAGTTACATTTTCTAACGAAATGGCTTTCGGATTGAATGCATTTTTTTGAGGTTTTGTATTGTCTTCAAAATAATGAATCGCATTATTTTCTATATTAATAGCTGTAATATTTATAGTGAATTCTGGCCATTCTACTTTTACGGATTTACTACTTTTTAGAGTAGCTACACTTCTTTTAGAAACTGTGTTTAAAGCAATTCTAGAATTACTTAATTGTAATTTATCTAAATCGATATTGTTTTTTGCCAAGTCTATTTGAGGGATTTCTGCATAAAAATTATCAATATGTATGTCTGAAGAAATATTATCTACTTTCGATTCGTAAAATGCAATTACATTTTCAACTGTAAGATTATCAACCGTAAATTTTGGTAATGGAGCCTCTTCTGTAGAAACAATTTGAGGTGGATTTTGAATAAACTTTATATTCGAGTTTAAAAGTTTGATATTTGAAGCTTCAAAATTCATGTTCTTCAAATCCGTTTTTTCCATATTCGCCTCTAATTCGCCAACTTTAAAACGTCCATCCAATCCTAAAACATCATCTTTCAACAAAAAATCGATGTCTTTAAAAGACAAATCTCCAATAACAATATCTAAAGGTTTTGCAGTTGAATCTTTTACAGCTGGAGCTGGGTTTTCTGGCGCAAAAGCGTCTATCAAAAATTGAAAATTGTAACCAGAAACAGTGTCTTTTCTTATAATATTTGCGTGTAAACCTTCTAAGTTTAAATTATCTACACCTATTCCATTTCCACGAATTATTGCCCAGAGTGGAATATTTGCTTCCAAAGATTTCGAATAGACTAAGGTGTCGCCTTTGGTATCTTCTAAATACAAGCCATCTAATTGTACACTTCCATCGAAAGTAACAAATAATTTTTCTACTGCAACTTTCGTATTTGTTTTATCGGAAACATAACGAACTACTTTATTTACAATAATGTTTTGCCCCCAAGAACTTCGGATAAAAAGAATAATTAAAAATAGAAATAAAAGTATGCCCAAAAACACTCTTAATGTTCTTCTTAAAAAACGATATTTCCTTTTTTTTGGCATGTATGGGATGCTATTTAGCTGTAATTTTTAAAATTGCAAATATAAAGTGCTAATTTCATTAATATTATCTGTAATAGAAGTTATTTTAACTCCTTTAACATTTAGCTTTTAACTTTTAAAAATAATGGCATAAAAAAATCCCATCAATTTTAATCTTCGACTAAAATAATGGGATTTGGAATATTACTTACTAAAATTTTAATAATGCCACCTTACAAAAGCTTCCATTGCAGCGTAATGAGACAAGCCTAATTTATCGTATAATTCTGCGGTTTCTCTATTTCTATCTTCTGCTCTTTGCCAAAATTCTCTACTATCTGCTCCTTGGAAAACAACACCATCTTTTTGCGATTGGTGTTTAAAAATTCCTTTTCGTTTTTCCAATACTTGGTCTGGTCCCATTGGAACTGCCATTTCAATCTCGTCTATTCCCCATTCTTGCCAAGCTCCTCTGTACAACCAAACCCAACAATCTTTCATGAATTTCTTAGGTTTTAATTCTTTTACTGCTGCAAAAATGGCATCTAAACAAACTTTGTGTGTTCCATGAGGATCTGCCAAATCGCCTGCTGCATAAATTTGATGTGGTTTTATTTTTTCAATCAAATCTTTGGTTATTTCTACGTCTCCAACACCAATTGGATTCTTCTTTATAGCTCCTGTTTCATAGAAAGGAAGGTTCATAAAATGAATATTTAAGTCTGGTAAACCTACAAAATGACAAGTAGCTCTTGCTTCTCCTTTTCGAATTAATCCTTTAATATACCTCACTTCTGGAGTATCTATTTCGCTCGACTTTTTGTTCTTTAAAAAAGTCGCTGCTTTTTTATAAATTTTGGTTGCTTCAGAATTATCGATGCCAAATTTCTCGTTATAATCGCACACAAAACTTGCAAAACGCAATGCTTCATCATCTGCAACTGCAATGTTTCCTGAAGTTTGATAGCCTACATGTACTTCGTGACCTTGTTCGTGTAATCTTTTAAAAGTACCACCCATACTAATAATATCATCATCTGGATGTGGACTAAAAATTAACACACGTTTTTTTGCTGGTTCTGCTCTTTCAGGTCTTTTATTATCGTCGGAATTTGGTTTTCCTCCAGGCCAACCTGTAATGGTGTTTTGTAATTTGTTAAAGATTTTTATGTTGATGTCGTAAGCTGGGCCTGAGTCTGCCAACAAATCACTCATACCATTCTCGATATAATCTGCATCTGTTAACATTAAAATTGGCTTTTTTAAGTTTAAAGCCAAACTTAGTACTGCTTTTCTAATTAATTGATCTGTCCAAACAATTTTTTCTACCAACCAAGGGGTATTGATTCTTGTTAATTTAGAGGCTGCTGCTTGGTCTAAAATAAAAGTTGCATTTCTATGTTCTTGCAAATACGATGCAGGTACTAAACTGGTAACTTCGTCTTCTACAGAGGCTTTTATGATGTTCGATTTTCTTTCTCCCCAAGCCAATAAAATAACTCTTTTGGCTTCCATTATTTTCTTCACCCCTAATGTAATTGCTGTTCTTGGTGTGTTTTCTAATCCAGAAAAATCGCCACTTGCTGCCACTCTTGTAATATGGTCTAAGGCTACTAAACGTGTTTTGGAATTTTGAAGTGAACCAGATTCATTAAAACCAATATGTCCATTACCTCCAATTCCTAAAATTTGCAAATCTAAACCACCTAAGGCTTCAATTTTCGATTCATATTGGTCGCAATAATCTCTAATTTCTTCTTTCGACAGTGTTCCATCTGGAATGTAGTAATTCTCTGGTAAAATATCTACGTGATTAAACAATTGCTCTTGCATAAATCGTACGTAGCTATTTACAGAATCTGGCTCCATTGGATAATATTCATCCAAATTAAAAGAAATTACATTCTTAAAGCTTAAGCCTTCTTCTTTATGTAAGCGTACCAATTCTGCATACAAACCTTTTGGAGAAGATCCTGTTGCCAAACCTAAAATACAAGGTTGTTTTTGCGATTGTTTTACTTTTATTAAATCTGCGATTTCTTTTGCAACTTGTGCAGAGGCTTCTTTCGAATCTTCGAAAACTACAGTGCCAATATTCTCGAATCTTTTCTCGAATCCAGTTGCTTTGTCAATTTTACTTTTTAACATGATGTATTACTTGTCTCTATTAAAATTAATCTCAATTATTTACTCCAATTTTTTATTTTATGTCCCCAAATTGCAAAGAATAAGATAATTGCATAACAAGGGATTAAGATCCAATAACTTTCTGTAGAAGCAGTTGCAATTGCGTCTGCTTCTTGCAAACCTTTTGCAATTAACTCGTGTTTATTGGCATCTACAATTCTTCCATACAAAGGAGGGATAATTGCCCCACCAGAAATTGCCATAATTAAAAGTGCAGAACCTGTTTTGGTAAACTTTCCTAAACCATCTAAAGTTAAAGGCCAAATTGCTGGCCAAACCAATGCATTTGCAATACCTAAAGCCGCTACAAACAATACAGAGGTAAAACCTGTAGTGCTTAAGATGCAAAAACTAAATATAATTCCTAAAACTGCACTGGCGATTAACGCTGTTTTTTGTTTTACATATTTAGGTATTAAAAGCACTCCTAAAGCATAAGTTGCAACCATTGCCATTAATGTATAAGTAGTAAAGAATTTTGCTTCTTCTCCTGTAAATCCTAAGGAAATTCCATAAGCGATAATGGTATCTCCTGCAATAACTTCTGCCCCCACATAAACGAATAAAGCAATTACACCTAACCAAAGATTAGGGAATTGAAAAATACTTGTTTTTGCTGTTTTCCCTTCTTCTAAAACTGGTTCTTCTGTTGCTTCTACTTGTGGCAATGGTGCTCTTCTTATTAAAATTCCTAATAAAAATAGGGCTATTGCCATTATAACGTAAGGCATAAAAACACTATCTGCCATGGTATCTAACAACACATTGGTCTCCTCTAAAGTTGCACCTGCCAATTTTTCTTTTGTTTCATCGATTCCAGAAAGTAATAAAGCTCCAAAAATTAAAGATCCTAACGCTCCTGCAACTTTGTTTGCAATTCCCATAATTGCGATACGTTTTGCACCACTCTCTATGGGACCTAAAATGGTTATGTATGGATTTGCAGCAGTTTGTAAAATGGTCATTCCAATTCCTTGAATAAAAATCCCTGCTAAAAACACCCAATAGGTTCTTGCTTCTGCAGCCGGAATAAAAACCAAAGCACCAATTGCCATTATAATTAGTCCTAAAGACATGCCTTTTTTGTAACCAATTTTTCCTAAAATGTAAGAAGCTGGCAATGCCATTACAACAAACGAAATGTAAGAAGCTGTTGCTACTAAATAAGATTGCGATTCTGTTAACTCGTTTATGGTTTTCATAAACGGAATTAACGCACCATTAATCCACGTTACAAAGCCAAAAATGAAGAATAAACTCGCAATAATGATTATTGCAGTTGTGTTATTTTTTTGTTGCATAATTTTTATTTTTTTAGGTTAGTTTTTATTAAATTACAAGAATTTAAAGTTAGACTTTTAATAACTTTAATTTTTTATAAACATGCACTTTTCTTTTTACTAATTCATTTGTATTTTTTCAGAAAAACTTTCTATCAATTTAAATTGATTTTTGGCTCTGTCTAAGTTGTGCTCTGGGTAATTGGTTTTATAATAAACATCGTTATTTAAATAATCTGTTAAGAAACGAAGTGCCATTATAAAAATCATTGTTTTGGCTGCTAATGGTAAATATTTTAACTCCACATTAGATAAAGAATCTTTAGATTTCTCTAAAAAGCCTTTTTCATACGCTTTGTAATATTCTATATTAAACTCTACTTTAGACAAGTCTTTTTCGTCTTCTGCTGCAGTATTACAAATGGTTCTTATTGCATCTCCAAAATCGTAGTGAATTATACCTGACATTACTGTATCTGTATCTATCATACAAATACCTTTATTGTCTTTCGTAAAAAGAGAGTTAGATATTTTAGTATCGTTATGTGTAACTCTTACAGGAATTTCCCCTGCTTCTTTCAATTTTTGAAGAATGTGCATTTCCTCCTTTAAATCTGCCACAATTTTTGTGTATTTAGTAGCGCTAAATAACCTGTCTTTAGAAGCACTTTGTACTGAAGATGCATACTGCTTATAACGAAAAGACATATCGTGAAAATTAGGAATTACGTCTATTAATTTACTGCTATCTAAATCTGCAGTTAAATTTAAAAATTCACCTAAAAGTTTTCCTCCTTCGTAAGCAATTTCTTTATCTTTTACAATTTCGTGTGTTACACTGTCGTCAATAAAAACCATGACGTTCCAAAAATGCCCTCCTTTTTTAAAATAGTAAAAATCGCTGTTTTTAGTTTTAACAAAACTTACTACTTTTTTAGTTAGCTCTTCTTGCGAAAGATTGGGGAATTTACTTTTTATATGCTCGCTTGTTAAAACTTTATTATTAACCAAACCAGGTACATCTTTAAATATGTTGTGGTTTATTCGTTGAAGAATGTAGTTCTTAGAACCCTGTGTTTTTACTAAAAAAGTATCGTTAATGTGCCCAGAGTTTAATTCTGAATGACTTACATAATTAGCTTGATGGTCGAACTCGTTAAAAATGGATTTTATAGTTTCTGCATTCATATTAACTCCATAATTTAGTTGGATAGACTCCGTTTTCTTTTAATTTATTAATTGCTTTTTCCACCTTTTCCTTATCATCATTATAAGTTACCCCAAACCATTTAGAGCTTGATTCTAATACTTTTACAGATGCTTTTTTACTTTCTAACATTTTATTTACAATTGTTGGTAAATAAAATTCTGCTTTTAAGTTTTCTTTATTTTTCTCTAAAAATTCTAAGAATAATTCATCACCAAACTCGAAACATTTTGGAGTGAAACCCCAAAAATTCATAGAAACAGTGGTGTTTTCGTCTATTGGAATCATTTTTCCATTGCTATTTTCGCATTGTAAAACTCCATCTATTTTTTCGATTCGAACTCGTTCTGTAACATCTGTTAAAAAACCATGCTCGTCTACACTACATTCTCCTCTGGAAACATAGCCATTTTCTGAAATTGTATTTTTTAAAGAATAAGCAATCATACTAAAGTTATAGCTATTTTTAGCTGTATTCCTTAACTGTTCTGCAATTGCCATAAATGCTTGCCTACTGTAAAAATCGTCTGCATTTATAATCGCGAAATTTTCTTTTACAACCTCTTTTGTCATTAATAAAGCATGTCCTGTTCCCCAAGGTTTTATTCTTTCTGGGTTTACGTATTTCTCTGGAACATTATCTAATTCTTGATACACATATTCAACTTCAACTTTACCCTCTAATTTCTTATCGAATGTTGCTTTAAACTCAGCTTGAAAACTCTTCCTGATGATAAAAACAACCTTTCCAAAACCAGCTGCTATTGCATCATATAAAGAAAAATCGATAATTGTATCTCCTTCTGGAGTAAAAACATCCATTTGTTTTAATCCTCCATATCTGCTCCCCATTCCTGCTGCTAGTATGACTAAAGTTGGTTTATTCATCTTATTTTTTTCTATATTTTTCTAGACCAAAAAAGATTTAAAACCCTAAAATAAAGCTACTTAATCCTTTTTCTAAAAATCTAAATTCCTTTTTAATTCTCACAAATCTAATTAATAAAACTATAAAAAAAAAGGAAAAAGAGAAAAATTGTGCTCGAACACATAATTTTTTGTTCTCGAGCACATTTTTATAAATCTACAACTTTTTGTATATATTTGTCTTCAAGATGAAAAAACACACAATAAAGGATATTGCAGAAATAGCAGGTGTTTCTAAAGGAACTGTTGATAGAGTTATACATAAACGAGGAAAAGTATCTGCAAAAGCTTTAGAAAAAGTAAATGCTGTTTTAAACGAAATAGATTACAAACCCAATTTATTAGCTAGAAGTTTAAAGAACACGAAAGAATATCATATTTGTGTAATTATGCCAGACTATAAAGAGGATTCTTTTTGGCTGCCTTGTTTTGAAGGTATCCAAGAAGCAATTGGTGAATTTAGTGCTTTTGGTATTTTTATTGAACCTTTCTTTTTTAATACAAATGAAGTTAAAACTTTTATAGATGTAAATAAAAAAGTTTTAGAATTATCGCCAAATGCTGTTTTATTAACACCTTTATTTTATAAAGAAACCATAGAAATTGTTAATAATTATGCAACCTCTAATATTATTGTAAGCAAGTTTAATAATCAATTAGAAACAGAAAATACCCAAAATTTTGTTGGACAAGATTTGTTTAAAAGTGGAAGAATTGCTGCGAGTCTTATGGAAATTATAATTCCTAAAAACTCTAATATTGCTATTATTCATATCGATGAAGATTTTAACAATGCAATACATATGCAACAAAAAGAAAAAGGATTTAGAAGTTATTTTTTTGAATTACCAAACTCTAGTTATCAAATAACTACTTATGGTTCTAAAAATGCTGATCTTAAAAATAAAATAAAATATATTTTAAATATTTCTAGAAATTTAAAAGGGATTTTTGTGACTACCTCAAAAACATACAGAGTTGCTGAATTTACAAAAGAAGAAAATATTAAAATTATTGGATATGATTTATTAGATGAAAACATTCGATATCTTAAAGAGAATCGAATTAATTTTTTAATACATCAAAACCCTAAAAAACAAGTTTTCTTAGGATTAACTTATTTGGTTGAACATTTGCTTTTTGGAAAAGAAATTCCTGCAAAAAGCTTATTACCTATAGATATTATTAATGCAGAAAACTTAGACAGTTATTTAGAATAACGAAACAAGAAACCTTTTTGCATTATTTAAAATTCTTTTATTTCTGCTATTACAACTTACATTCTCTTAACTTCTTTAAATAGAGATTATTTCTTTAGCTTGTTTTCTTAATGCAAAATTATCTTTAACAAGACATATATTCTTTGTAAAAATTAAAATCTTTTTATAACGTAAGATTGATATACTACCAATTGTTTATCAATTACTTAAATGTTTTTTATTCTGAAAACAAATATCATTTCAATGATGCAAAAAAGAGGGACTTTACAAATTGTAGTTAAAAATTATGAGATTTCTTCTATAGTGGAAATGATAAAACAAAACTAAACAACTATTTATCAATAGATTAAAGTAGAGTTATATATTTACTCTTAAATCGAACTCACGTTTATAGTTTGTTAGAAAAAAAAACTATACATAAAAAAGGAATAAATTAATAATTTTTTTGCCCTATATTTTAAAGAGTAGGTTTTGGCAATTTAGAGAAGTTAATATTGGGAGCTTTCCCATTTGCTTGTCTAGAAAAATCTGTTTTTAGAGTTACATTTTCTTTAAAAAACCCACAATTTTTTAAGAAAAATTGGTTACCTTCAACTCCACCTGCATAATCTAACCTCTCATTTGCATTTGCTGTGGCATCTGCTGTAAACTTTCCTTCCGTAATTTCTACCCATTCTTTATTTGTTGTGTAAACCCATTGGTTTCCAAAATTTGCTTTTCTGGTTTGATTTCCAGTACTTGGGTAAAAATTCTCTAAAAAAGAATACAATCTTTTTAAATGAGTAGAGGTCTTTGGTCTTCTTAAACTTGCAATTACTTGCCAATCTCCAACTAATGGATCGAAAAAATAGGCAGTGTAATCTGTAGAGCCTGCCACTGAAGAAGGCTCTCCTTTTAATAAAAACTTGTAGGTAGTATCTACTTTCCAATTTACATTTTTAAAACTTTGTATTCCAGAACCTTCTCCACCAAAATTTTTAATAGTTACCCCTTCTCCACCTCCTAAACTTGTTACTGTATAATCTTTTGGAATTTGATTTGGATCATCTGTTACAAAAGCACTCCAAATAGAAAATAACACACGTCTTTCTGTTTTAGAGTTTACTTGCATTCCAAAATAACCTTGTGCATGTCCATTTGCCATAAAGAAGCTTCCTAATACATCTTCTCCTGTTGGCACTGTAATTTCGTTATAAAAATATTGCACTTCTCCACTTTTTGGTTGCTTATAATTAAAATGTACAGAAGGACCTCTTCTTCCAAAATGATGGTTTGTTGTTGGCACAAAATCTAAAATTGTTGCGATTGCTGATCCTCCAAAAAGAACCTCATCTATATCTGCAATAATATTTCCTTCTTTTTCTTTTCCTTGAATTTCGATTTTCACATATCCTTTATCAACATTAAAAACGCCTACATCTAACGTTTTGTATTCTTTATTTTCTACGTTAATTGTTTTTGTAATCTTGTTTATGGTAACGTTAATTTTAGAGTTTCCATCTGGAGATTTTAATTTTAAACCAACTTTTAATTCTCCACTTCCTGTTCTTACATAAGTGTTAATTATATTATCTAAAGATTTCCAATTACGAATTCCTTCTTTTTTAATAATACCTTCATCCTCTGCTTTGTTTCCAGCAACCCAACTATTGGATCCAATTGGAACATTTGCCGTAAAAACGATATCTGCTGAAACAACTTCTTTTGTTCTATTTGAACAAGAAAAATTAAAAAATACAATTTGTAGTAAAAACAACATAGAAAACACTTTTTTAACAGTGCTATTTTTTTTTGTGGTGATATTCATTTTTTTATTAAAATTTCTGATTGGTAATTATTGAAGTAAAACTTCTATACAAATTTGACTTATTTTTATTTAAAAATGGGCGACATTTTCATCAAAAAAGGAGACTTATTTAAAATAGTGCTATTTTTTTAATTATTTATCTTTTAAAGGTGTTTTATATCGCTAAACTTCTAATACGTTTACTCTGGCCACAGACACAGAAAGTATTTAGTTATTTTTAGAAAAAAACAACATCGATTTTAAACATTTTAACGAAGCTTAAAACTTATTTTTTTATAAACTCTAATGCCTTTTCAACATCGGAAACTGGTAATTTACAGGCCTTATTTACACAAACATAAATTAGTGTTTTTAAAGGATTGTACCTATTTTCTAACAAAGGCATATTACTTTCTCTTAAACTGCCAGCAATTAATTTATTAGGAATGTATTTTTTATTCAATTCTTTTACTTTGTCTTTTGCCTTTTCGCCAACAATTGCAATTTCGTAATATGGGTTCGAAAAATTTATCATTAAATCTAACCAATTCGAAAAGGCAGAAGGATATTCCTCTAGTTCTGGTTGTACGTTATTTAACATAATTCTTGCAGTTTCTAAATAGTTTTTGTTATCGAAATAATGCGATAATTTAAATAAGTTTTTCGCCATTACAGAGTTACTCGAAGGCATAACATTATCCCTAAACGCTATACTTCTGGCAACTAAAGAAGCATCTTTATTGGAAGTGAAGTAAAACATCTTGCTATTCTCATCAAAGAAATGAGCAAATGTATAATCTGCCAAATCATGTGAAATTTTAAGCCACTTTTCGTCTAAGGTATTTTCATATAAATTAATAAAAGCTTCAATTGTAAATGCATAATCTTCCAAGTACCCATTTATTGTACTTTTTCCATCTTTATAAGTATGTAACAAACTCCCCTCTTTTTTAAGCTGATGATCGACAATAAAATTTGCATTTTTTTCTGCAATTTTTAAATAGTTTTCATCTCCAAAAACACGATAGGCATCTACAAATCCATTTAACATAAGCGCATTCCAAGAGGTTAACATTTTATCATCTAACCTTGGTTTTTTTCTACTTTGTTTTGCTTTTTTTAGTGTTTCTTTCCAATTTTTCTTTTTAGCTTTTAACGCTTCAATTGTAATATTGTGTTTTTGTATAAAATCTGCATCATTCGTATTTCTTATTAAAACATAATTTTCTTTTTCCCAAAAACCATAATCGTTTACGTTGTAATAATCTTCGAACAATAAATAATCTTCATTTAACAAAGACTGTAATTCTTTTTTCGTCCAAACATAATAAACACCTTCTTCTAAATCTTTATTTTCAGTTTCGCTATCTGCATCTAAAGAAGAGAAAAAAGAACCTTTCTCGCCAATCATGTATGCTTTTACATATTCTAAAGTCTCTAAAACCACTTCTTTATAAAGCGGATTTTTGGTAATCGAATAAGCATCTGAATACAAACTAACCAATTGTGCATTGTCGTAAAGCATTTTTTCGAAATGCGGAATGTGCCATTTTTCGTCTACAGAATATCTAGAAAAACCACCTTCAATAGGATCATAAATTCCTCCAAAAGCCATCTTTTCTAAAGTTAGATTTACATAATCTTGTAATTCTCTATCCTCTTTTTGAATTGCATAACGCAATAAAAAATGATAGTTATTAGGCATCATAAATTTTGGAGCGCTTTTTAAGCCTCCCAAAGAAGTATCGAAATTTGCAGACCAGACATCAATAGATTTTTTTATAATCTCGTTTGTAAAATCTGTTTTTTTTGAATTTAATTCTACAACATCTATAGATTTTATTCCTTTTTCTAACTTATCTGCGAAAGCAATTAATTTTTCTGGATTTTTCTCATAAACTTCCGAAAGTTGATTCAAAATACCAATCCATTGTTCTTTCTCGAAATAAGTTCCTCCCCAAATTGGTCTTCCATCTGGCAAAGCAACAACATTTAATGGCCAACCACCTTCTCCATTCATTAATTGCACTGCACTCATATAAACTTTATCTACATCTGGTCTTTCCTCTCTATCTACCTTAATATTTATAAAATTAGTATTCATGGTTTTCGCAACCAAAGTATCTTTAAAACTTTCTTCTTCCATTACATGGCACCAGTGACAGGAAGCATAACCAATACTTATAAGCATTAATTTTTTGCTCGATTTTGCTTTCGAAAGTGTTTTATCGTTCCAGGCATGCCAATTTACTGGATTGTGTGCATGTTGTAATAAATACGGACTCGTTTCGCCTATCAAATTATTTGTATGCGCATATTCTTTAATATTCGATTTTTTACAACTAATAAAAAAAAGTAAAACTGTTATTATAAGTAATTTCTTCATTATTTACGGTTTCTCTTCAAAAAGCTATTCTAACTAAAAAAAAAAAATTAAGCTTTTGAATTTTACAAAAATAGTAAAGAATAACTCAACTTCATTAAATATCAGTATTTTAAACATTCTACTTCAGTTAAAACAACAACTGAATTTACTTTTAAGACAGCCTCATTTAAAATTTTATTAGTACATATTTTGTTGACGAATAACTTAAAATATCTTCCAAATCTTTACTATCATTTATGTAAAGTTTAGCAATAAAAACATACTAGTACCTACCAGTAGTATTTATGTAAATTATTAATATCTTTGTAAGATGAAAATGGTATCTCTAAAAAAATCTGGAATTCCAAAATACAAACAAATTGTAACCTCTATTGAGCATGCAATTGTTAGCGGTAAACTTAAAAAAGGAGACAAATTACCTTCTTTAAATGTTATAAAAAATCAACATAAATTATCTAGAGACACTGTTTTAAACGCTTTTAACGAACTTAAAACAAGAGGCATCATTTATTCTGTAGTTGGCAAAGGGTATTTTGTAAGCACTGAAGATGTGTTTGTAAAAAAGAAAATTTTTCTACTTTTTGATGAATTAAATTCTTTTAAAGAAGATCTATACAATTCATTTTTAAATAGTTTGGGCGATAACTGTCAGGTTGATATTTTTTTTCATCATTTTAACGAAGATATTTTTAATAAATTGATAAACGACAATAATGGCAATTACAGCTCTTATGTAATTATGCCAGCGAATCTAAAAAATGTAAATGCTTCTGTAGCAAGTTTACCCAAAGAAAACGTTTACATTTTAGATCAAAAACATCCTGAATTATTGGACTATCCTGTTATTTTTCAAAATTTCGAAAAAGATATTTTCAACGGACTTTCCAATGCTTCAATCAAGTTAAAAAATTATAAAAAATTAATTTTATTGTTTCCAAAAGAGAGACAGCCAAAAGGAATTTTAAGTGGTTTTCAGCTTTTTTGTGATGCGAATAATTTTACTTCGCAAGTAATCTCTTCCTTAGAAAACAAAACTCCCCAAAAAGGAGAAGTGTACTTAATTTTAGATGATAAAAACCTGATTCGAATTATTAAAAAAATAAAAGAGAACAACTTACAATTATCTAAAGATATTGGTTTAATTTCTTTTAACGATACTATTTTAAAGGAAGTTGTGGCAGATGGAATTACAACAATTTCAACAGATTTTAATTTAATGGGAGAAAAATTGGCGCAAATGATTTTAAATAACGAACACTCGAAAATCGAAAATCCGAGTGCCTTAATTTTAAGAAAATCTTTATAAAAATGTTTACAATTAAAGAAACAAAACAAGATAGTTTAAACTTAATAAAGTTACAAAACATTAAAAATAATTCGTTTGCTCGTATTTCTCTAAATGAAGGTGGAAGATTAGAAAACTTACAATTTAAAGGAGTTTCTATTATTGAAGATCAACCCAATTTCAATTATAAAAATGGTTACTCTTCTGCCATTTTATTTCCATTTGCCAATAGAATCGAAGATGGAAAATATACTTACAAGAATAAAGAATATCAATTTAAAAGTAACGAACCTAAAAGTAAAAACGCTTTACATGGTTTGGTTTTTAACAAAGAATTTAAAATTTTAGAAAAAGAAATTACTTCTAACAGTGCTTCTGTTAGTATTTATTATTCAGAAAAAAACGACTGTAAGAGCTTTCCTTTTAAATATTCGCTTTATGCAACCTACACGCTTTTAGAAGAAGAATTACAGCTAAAAATAACTGTAAAAAACGATGACTCAACATCATTTCCATTTGTTTTAGGCTGGCATCCTTATTTTAATTGCGACAATTTTAAAAACAGTTTCCTCAATTTTAAAAGCAATAAAAAAATAATTTTCGATAACAACTTAATTACAAAAGAAATAGTAGCCCATAAAACAGCTTCAAAATTTGAAATCGCAAACAAACAATTAGACGATTGCTTTGTACTAAAAGATAATATTGTGCAGTTTTCTACGCCAAAATATAAGTTAGAGTTATCGTCGACAGCTAAAGAAAACTTTTTACAATTATACAGTCCAAAAGACAAACCAATCATTGCCATTGAACCTATGACTGGAATTTCTAACAGTTTTAATAATAAAATTGGCTTGCAAGAATTAGAAGCTAAGAAAACCTACGCTTTAACTTGGGGTGTAAAATTTTTATAAAACCGAATGATTATGAGTAACCAATTAATTAAAGAAGTAAAAGAGGAATTCCAAAAAAAATTTGCTACGAATCCTTTATTGATATTTTCTCCAGGAAGAATAAATATTATTGGAGAACATACAGATTATAATGGCGGTTTTGTATTTCCTGCGGCTGTAGATAAAGGAATTGTAGCCGCAATTCAAAAAAGCGATTCTGTTTCTTGTACTGCAATTGCAATGGATTTAGATAGTACAATCGAATTCGAATTAGACAAATTAAAACCATCTAAAGAAGGTAGTTGGGAAAATTATGTTTTTGGTGTGGTCGCAGAAATACAGAATAGAAATAAAATAATTGGCAATTTTAACATCATTTTTAAAGGAAATATTCCTGGAGGTGCAGGCATGTCTTCTTCTGCTGCTTTAGAAAACAGTGTCGTTTTTGGTTTAAACGAATTGTTCGATTTAGGTTTAACAAAAACAGAAATGATTTTAATTTCACAAAAAGCAGAACACAATTATGTGGGGGTAAAATGTGGCATTATGGACCAATATGCAAGTATGTTTGGTATTAAAGATAATGCTTTGTTGTTAGATTGTAGAACGATAAAATCGAAACCATATAAAATCGATTTTAAAGATCATCAATTAATGCTCATCAACACAAATGTAAAGCATAGCTTGTCTAACAGTGCTTATAACGATAGACGCTCTGCCTGTGAAAGTATTGCAGAATTGTTAGGTGTAGAAACATTAAGAGAAGCATCTGAAGAGGATTTAGAAAAAATTATTGACAAAGTTACATCAGAAAATTACCAAAAAGCATTGTATGTAATTCAAGAAATTGAAAGAACTCAAAAAGCAGCAAAAGCCATTGAAGAAAACGATTTGGAAACTCTAGGTGTTTTAATTTACGGTTCTCATAATGGTTTGCAACACCAATATAAAGTAAGTTGCAATGAGTTGGATTTTTTGGTAAACCAAGCTAAGAAAAACAAAAACGTTTTAGGCGCAAGGATGATGGGTGGTGGTTTTGGTGGCTGTACCATTAACTTAATTAAAAAAGACGAAGCAAAAAACTTTGCAAAATCTGCCTCTTTAGCTTATAAAAATAAATTCAACAAAGACTGTTCTGTGTATTTTATAGAACTTTCTAATGGTACACATTTGGTAAAATAATCAACAAAAAAAACAATCGTATGAAAAATACAAATTTGCAAGATTATTCGCATAAAAGATATAATATTTTAACTGGAGAATGGGTTTTGGTTTCTCCTCACAGAGCAAAAAGACCTTGGCAAGGACAAAATGAAGAAATTTCTACAGAAAAAAGACCTTCTTATGATGATAAGTGCTATTTATGTGCGACAAACACAAGAATTAATGGCAAAATAAATCCAGATTATAAAGATGTTTTTATTTTTACGAACGATTTTGCTGCACTTCAAAAAGATTCGCCAAAATTTAATGTAAATGATGGTTTGTTGAAAGCACAAAGCGAAAACGGAATTTGCAAAGTAATTTGTTTTAGTCCAGATCATTCCAAAAGTTTGGCAGATATGGAAGTTGCTGACATTAAAAAAGTGGTACATGCTTGGCAAAAAGAATATGTTTCTATTGGCGAAATTGAAGGTATCAACTACGTGCAGATTTTTGAAAACAAAGGAGCAGTAATGGGTTGTAGCAATCCTCATCCTCATGGACAAATTTGGAGTCAGACCTCGTTACCTAACGAAGTTGATAAAAAAAATCAGCAACAATTAACCTATTATAAAGAGAAAAAAAGTAGTCTTTTAGGAGATTATTTACAACAAGAACAAACTGCTAAAGAAAGAATTATTTTCGAAAATGACGATTTTTTAGTGCTCACTCCATTTTGGGCAATTTGGCCTTTTGAAGTGATGATTGCTCCTAAAAAAGCACAGAAAAATATTACAGAAATAACAGAAAATGAAGCTTTAAATTTCGCAGAAGCAATTTCTGTAATTACAAAAGCATATGACAAGTTGTTCAACACTTCTTTTCCATATTCTTCTGGCATACATCAGTCACCCACAGATGGTAAAGAAAACAAACATTGGCATTGGCACATGAGTTTTTATCCGCCTTTGTTAAGAAGCGCAACTGTAAAGAAATTTATGGTGGGTTACGAAATGTTTGGATCGCCACAAAGAGATATCACTGCAGAAATTGCTGCGACAAGATTAAGAGAATTAATCTAGAAATTATTAAATAAATTTAACTAAACCACCCTGCACTGAAAGGTGCAGGGGTTTGCTTGACAAAGGACTGAAAGTCCTACATATTTAAAACGTCTCAAACATTTAAAACAGATAGCGAAATAGCCTTGAAAAGTAAAAATCACACCTTCTAAGAAGGTGTGATTTTTACTTTTATGACTTTTCATTTTTAAAAATAAGGTATATAAAATTTTATTTATTGTGTAATTTTAATTCATAAAAAAAAGGTTGTTTATAGCTATAAACAACCTTTTTTTTATGAATTAGTATTTCTTATTTGTTTTTATCGTAAAATTCTGCAACTTCAAAAATGTTTCTGTATTTAAACCATTTTTTATCTTTAGACTTTTCTACCCAAGTTGGGTTGTCGCCAAATAATTTTCTAATTTGCTTTCTATATTTATATTTTTTAATTTTAGTAAGTTTATTGTCTTTATGTACTAAAAAACTTAAATTTTCTCCAAAATTAATTCCTCCAAAACCTGCTTTATTTGCTTTTGGATCAAAATATACTGATATATTTTTACCATAATATAGTGCTACGTAAAATTTATAGCCTTTTTTGGGTTTTTTGAAATTTTTTAAAACAGGAACTATAAATGTGTCTCCCCATTTTATTAATTTACAGTCGTTCGCTTTAAACTTTTCAGTGTCAGCATCTTTGTCTGCTCTAAATTTCATAGTTTTAACTTGGTCTCCTGAAAAGCTATATCCTTTAGTTTCTCCTTCTTTAACAGTACCATCTTTTAAAACTACCAATCCTTTTTTCCAAACACCTGTTATTGATTTTCCTTGAACATCGGAATCTATAGATATTGTTGTTTGTGCCTTTGTGGTTGCTACTATTGCAAAAATGAATAGCAAAGAAATTATTTTTAAAATTTTCATTATTTATATATGTTTTTAGTTTGAAAAACTATTAACAATGATTGTGCCAAAAACTATTTATAAACTTCTTTTATGAACTCTTCGTAAGAAACTTCTTTCGATTTAAAGCTCATATTTTCTTTGTAAAAAGCCAATAATTTCTGACTAATTAATTGAGATTGTAATTTTTGAGCCTCTTCTTGGTTTTGTAAAATTCTTCCAGCAATATCGTCTAATTCTTTTTCTTCTGGATTTGTATTACCAAATTGTGCCATTTGCGTGCGGATAAATCCTTTTGCATAATCTACCAATTCTGCATAATCTAATTTAATGTCGTTATCTTTCATAACTTTTCCTTCGATTAATTGGTAACGTAATCCTTTTTCAGATTTTTCGAATTCAGCTTTTGCTTCTTCTGGAGTTAATTCTTTTTCTCCTGCAGTTGCTAGCCATTTTTGTAAAAATTCTGCAGGTAAATCGAATTTTGTATTTTCTACTAAATGTTCTGTAACTGCGTTTAACAATTGCTGGTCTCCTTGTTGTGCGAATTGCTTTTCTGCATCTTCTTTAATTTTTTCTCTTAATTCTGATGACGTTTTTACACTTCCATCAGGAAATAATTTATCGAACAATTCTTGATCCAAATCTGCAGGTTCCGTTTTTGTAATCTCTTCGATGGTTAAAGTTACTTTAATGTCTAAATCGTGAATTTCTTCATGAGAAACCCCTAAAATATGCTGTAATTTATGGTCGTCTTTGAATAATTTCTTTGTTTCTAACTCAATTACATCGCCAACTTTAGCGCCAACAAGTTTCTTTTCGTTTTTCTTTCCTTCTAAATCGCTTACTAAAAAAGTTCCTTTTTTATTAATTTCCTTTTCTTCGTTTATGAAAGTTCCTGTTATATTTGCTTCTTTAATTACTTCTTCTAAAGGAGACATTTTTCCATAACGAGTTTGAATGTTCTTTACTTCTTCCTCCAACAACTCTTCAGTTGCAATAATTTTATATTCTGTAACTTTCTTTTTAGGCTTTAAATCTACATCGAATTCTGGCACTAAACCTAATTCGAATTCAAAAGAAAATTTGTCTGCATCCCAATTGAAATCGTCTTGAACTCTTGGTAACGGATTTCCTAAAATGTCTATTTTTTCTTCTGTAATAAATTTATTTAAAGATTCTTGTAAAAGCTTGTTTACCTCATCTATCATTATAGATTTACCATATTGTTTTTTAATCATTCCCATTGGCACATGCCCTTTTCTAAAACCAGGAACGTCTGCCTTTTTACGGTAATCTGTTAACAATTGGTTTACTTTTGTTTGATAATCGTCTGCAACAATATCAACTTTTACAACTGCGTTTAACGCATCTATGTTCTCTCTTGTAATATTCATTTATTTGTCTTTTATCTTGAAAAAATCGAGTGCAAAATTACGCTTTTTAATTGATTGCACAAATGTTTAAGTGGTTCTATTTCAGTGTGAAATAAATTATTGGTTTAATAATCTGTATACTAATCTTTAGCCATAAATTCACGAATAAAAAAATTGTGAATTCGCAGCTTTTAAAATACTTCTTTTATGAATTCAGTTGTTTTCTATCATCTTTTAATAAAGAGAATAACGCAGATCTAAAAATGGACAATAAAATACTAAATAACAATGCCCACCAAAAGTTAGCAACTGCAAAACCATCTACTAATTTGTCTGCTAACATAATTATTATTGCATTTATTACAAAAATAAATAAGCCAAACGTAACGATAGTTGCTGGCAATGTAAAGAAGATTAATAAGGGTCTTACAATCATATTTAATAAGGCAATTACTGCAGCTACTATAATTGCAGATACATAACCTGCAACAGAGACTCCTGGTAAAATATTCGCCAAAATAATTACTGCCAAAGCCGTTAATAATATTTTTAAAAATGTTTTCATTTTAATTAATTTAATTTCTCTACCCAATTAAATAGCGAAAAGCATACCAAGTTTAAAAACTGACAAAAGAGCAGTGTTATCTATTTTTATATTAATATTGCTACTTTCGTTAAAAAAATATTTGTGAATAATACAGGTTTACTTCCCCTTGAAAATCAAATTAAATGTGTTGAGAGTTTTTATGATCTTTTATCTACAGATTTTCATAACAAAATAAATGCAATTTATTGGAAACGTGCTTTAATTGGCGATTTTGGAGAGATTGTTCATAAAATATCTTTTCAAGAAAACATAAAAATTTTAAATGAAGATGAACTTCTTAAGCTTCAATTAAGCGAAAATGGAGAACTTGCGCGTGAAATTCTTTTAAATGACCTAAAAGTTTTAAAAGATCATGGCGCAAAACCAACGCTTAACATTATTAAAAATTACGAAAGAGATACAGATTTTCCTTTTTTACCAACGGATGTTTATTCTTTTCATGTAGATCGCTCTCCAATTCTTGTCGACACTTTTTTATGCACTTATTTTGGAGAACCTAGTGATATTATTCCCAATTCGAAAGCCACACAAAAAATTCTTATTCCAGAAATTCGAGAAGAACTTAAAAAATTATATGATGGAAATGATGCTGGTTTTGAAGCCTTTTTAAGTGAATATTTTTTTGATTTGCATTATGCCCTAAAACCGAATGCAAAACCAATTAGTTTAGGAATTGGAAATTTATGGAAATTAGCAGTAGATTGCCCTGAAAGTAAGGTTTTACCTTGTTTACATCGCGCTCCAAAAGAAAAAAAAGGGCAGAGTAGATTGTTGCTAATTTGTTAGGTATAAAGTTTTAAAAATTACTATTAAATAGTAGAGTTTCTTAAAATAGAGTCTTTTTAATTGCAACTAGATTTAGCTGGTTATTGATAGTAAATTACATAGCTGGCTTTGGCTAAAACACGCATTATCTTTGAATAATTTTGGTTAAAGCTAGCATTATTTATAACATTTTTTCAATGAGTTAAACCCATTGCTATTGAATTACTTGTTCGCATTCTGCAACTCTGTAGCCTTCCTTTCCAACTCTGCTTGAAACTCTTCCATTACAGGTTTTACTGTACTATCTGGAATGTCTGCCACTTTAATATACATTAAACCATCTACAGCATTGTTGAATTTTGGGTCTTCATTAAAAGCCACCAAACGTGCATTTTGCTTCACATATTTCTTTATTAAAACCGGAATTCTTAAAGCTCCAGGCTCAATTTCATCAATAATTTTATCGAATTTTTGCATGTCTGCCTTTGTGGAATCAAAAACAAAATCTTTATCTGCGTCTTTTAATTTTACTTTGTATTCTTTCTTCGGGCAAATGTATTGTGCAATGTATGGATCGTAATAATGCGATTTCATAAACTCAATCATTAACGATTTAGAAAAATCTGAAAACTGATTGCTAATAGAAACACCACCCATTAAATATTTATATTCTGGATAACGTAAAGTAACGTGCACAATTCCTTTCCATAATAAAAATAAAGGCATTGGTTTTTGTTGATATTCGCCAATAATAAAGGCACGACCCATTTCAATGGTGTTTTCCATCATTTGGTGCAATTCTGGTTCAATTCTAAACAACGTTTGAACATAGAAACCATTAATTCCGTATTTTTTAAAAATCTCTTTTCCAAGCCCCATTCTGTACGCACCCACCAAACAATTTGCCTCTCTATCCCACAATAGTAAATGGTGATAATATTTATCGAACTTATCTAAATCGATCTCTTTATTGGTTCCCTCGCCAACTTCTCTAAATGTAATTTCACGTAATCTACCAATCTCATGTAATAAATTAGGAATCTCTTTTGCGCTTGCAAAAAACACTTCGTAATTTTTACTTTCTAATAAGCGAACTTCTTTTTCTCTTAGCGTATTTATTTCTTTAACAAATAAATTGGTATTTCTTTGAGGTGCAATTTTTTTAGCTGGTTTTTTAGGAATTTTTATGTTCTGTGTAGAAATTAATTTATGGGCTTTTTCAAAAGGATTTGCTAACATATATGTTTTTTTCCTTATAAATTCATAAAAAGCAGGTATTTCTTTAAACTCATTTTGGTCTGTAACCGAAATTGGTTTTCCAATTCTAACTTTTACGACTTTTCCATTTTGAGAAATTACTTCCGAAGGCAATTTTGCCGTTCTTAACGTGTCTGAAATTCTTGACAAAAAGTAAAAAAGACGACTGTTTTTTGCGTGAAAATAAATTGGAATTACTGGAACATTCGCTTTTTTAATTAAGCGAACTGCACCTTCTTCCCAAGGTTTATCTACCTTTAATTTTCCATCTTTATAGGTAGATACTTCTCCTGCTGGGAAAATTCCCAATGGTTTTCCTTCTTTTAAATGTAATAATGCACTTTTAATTCCTCTAACACTCGATTTTGCATCCTTTCTTGTTTCAAAAGGGTTTACAGGCATTACATAAGGTTTTAATGGCTCTATTCTATGCAGTAAAAAGTTGGCAATTATTTTATAATCGGTTCTTTTTTCTATTAATAATTTTAACAACAATACACCATCTATTCCTCCTAAAGGATGGTTAGAAACCGTTATAAAAGCACCATCTTTTGGAATTCTTTTTAAATCTTCTTCTGGAATTTCGAATTTAATATTACAATCGTCTAAAACTCCATTTAAGAAATTTAAGTCCGATTTATTTTTATTGTTTTCGTAAATTTTATTGATAGCCGAAATACGAAGAACTCTTAAAAGAACCCACCCAACAAATGTTCCAAGAAAACCAAATTTCTCTAAACCAATTACTTGCGAAATTTCCTTAGATGTTACTAATGCCATAAGTTTTTATTAGACGTATTTGCAAACATACTAAAAAAAGAAATATGTAAATATTAATTTGTTGCCAAAACGAATAAAGACACGAACTGCATGAATTACATGAATTAATTATACAGATGTACTTTTGCCGTTCTTAAAAATTACTTTACTAATTTTAATATTATTATGCTGTTGCCAAAACAATTTGTATCGTTTCTTTATTTACTTGTGTTAGTAAAGATGTTCCTTTTTCTTCGATGCTTTCAATGGCTTTGTCGTCGAAATGTCGCACAGTAAACATATCTACTCCTTTTTGAACATCAATTTTAAACTCTTTTTTTAAATCGTTGTAAAAAGCATCGAAATTTTTGAATTTATTATCAATACAAACAGAAAAACTAATCGCAGAATTTTGAATTAAATTCACTTTTAATTGATATTCATGTAATTTCTGAAAAATATAACTGATATTATTTTCCACCATAAAAGAGAAATCTAATGCAGAAATAGAAACTAAAATTTGATCTTTCTTTACAATAAAACAAGGAATTAAAGGTTCTAAATCCGATCCTTTAGAAATTCTTGTTCCAAGCTCTTTTGGATTTACAAAAGAACGAACCAATAAAGGAATTTCCTTTCTTTCTAAAGGTTGTAAAGTTTTTGGGTGAATTACAGAAGCTCCGTAAAATGCCATTTCAATCGCTTCTTCGTAAGAAATTTGTCTTAGCAAAGTCGTTTCTTCAAAAACTCTTGGATCTGCATTTAACACTCCTGGAACATCTTTCCAAATCGTTACATTTTCCGCATTTAAACAATAGGCAAAAATTCCTGCTGTGTAATCCGATCCTTCTCTACCTAAAGTAGTTGTATTTTCTGTATCGTTTGCAGCAATAAAACCTTGGGTAATATTTAGTTTTGAAGCATCTAATTTAGCATTGATAATATCTTGCGTTAATTCCCAATTTACTTTTGCATCTCTATAATTACTATCGGTTTTTACATAATTTCTTACATCAAACCAGTTATTTTCTACGTCTATTTTGGTTAAATATGCACTTATTATTTTGGTTGATAATAATTCTCCAAAACAAATAATTTGGTCATACACATAATCGAATCTTTGTGAAGTATTCCTCGCTAAAAACCAACTTAATTCTCCTAAAAGAATGTCTATTTCTTTGTAAATTTCTTCATTTTCTTCAAACAAATCATTCATTATTGTTTTATGAAAATCTTCAATAATACCTAATTTTTCTGATAATTTATTAGTTTTATTATAGTAAGCAATTACAACTTCTTCAAAAGCATTGGTTATTTTTCCCATGGCAGAAATTACAACCAATGTATTTTCTGTTCCTTCGCTTTGTAAAATGTTTGCTACATTTTTTACACTTGTTGCATCTTTTACGGATGCTCCTCCAAATTTAAATATTTTCATATCAGATTTATTAAACACAAGACTTCTCGATACAATTTTCTCTAAAAGTCGAAAACCACTCGAAGTGACATTTTCTTAATTATTTTGAATATATGTTGTTAAATTTTCTTTGTTCATTTGTACTACAGACCAATCTTTTAAATAGGTTGCTCCTGTACTTTTATAAAAATCAATAGCATTGGTGTTCCAATCGATAACTTCCCAAGCAACTCTATTAAAACCATTGTCGTGCGCATATTTTAAAACAGCAGAATACAATGCTTTTCCTGCACCAATTTTCTGTTTACTTTTGGTAACTATTAAATCTTCTAAATGAATCGTTTTTCCTTTCCATGTTGAATATCGTTCGTAAAACAACGCTATTCCAATAATTTTAGCATCTTGTTCTGCAACAAATAAATTAAATCTTGGGGTTTCAGAAAAACCGTCTTTTAATAAATCTTCTACAGTAATTTCTACGGCTTCTGGCTCTTTCTCGAAAACTGCCAATTCTGTAATTAAATCGAACACAGATTGTACGTCTTTTTCTTCTCCTTTTCTTATGATAAAACTCATTTGTTGTTCATTTAGAGGCAAAGATAGTTGTTTTGTTATCTTCTAAAAATATTTGAATATTTTACACAATTAATTTCAATTTGTTTAAAAATTATCGAACTTCACACGGTTACCTCCCTAAAAGCGAACACGAAAACGTTGTAGTTTTAAAAATAAATGGCATCTTTGTAACACAAACTATATGCTAAAAAATGACCATAAAAAAACAAACTTTAGGAGAATTTATTATTGAAAACCAGCATGCTTTTAAATACAGTTCTGGAGAACTTTCCAGTCTTTTAAACTCAATTCGATTGGCTGCGAAAGTGGTAAATCACGAAGTAAATAAAGCTGGTTTGGTAGATATTATTGGTGCTTATGGAGACACAAATATCCAGGGAGAAGATCAACAAAAATTAGATGTGTATGCGAATGATAAGTTTATACAAACCTTAACTCGAAGAAATATTGTTTGTGGAATTGCCAGTGAAGAAGAAGATAGTTTTATAAGTGTAAATAGTATTGATGAGAATCATCAAAATAAATATATTGTTTTAATTGATCCTTTAGATGGTTCTTCGAATATTGATGTAAATGTTTCTGTGGGAACCATTTTTTCAATATACAGAAGAGTAACTCCTGTTGGAACTCCTGTACAATTAGAAGATTTTTTACAAAAAGGAAGTGAGCAAGTTGCTGCTGGCTATGTAGTTTATGGAACTTCTACTATGTTGGTTTATACGACTGGAAATGGTGTAAATGGTTTTACATTAAACCCTGCAATTGGCACTTTTTATTTATCGCACCCAAATATGACTTTTCCTGAAGATGGAAATATGTATTCTGTAAACGAAGGAAATTATTTAGACTTTCCTTTAGGTGTAAAAAAATACATTAAATACTGTCAGGAAGAAGAAGGAGACAGACCTTACACAAGTAGATATATTGGTTCTTTGGTTTCCGATTTTCATAGAAATATGATAAAAGGTGGCATTTATATGTATCCTAAAGGTTCTAGAAACCCAAATGGAAAATTACGTTTATTGTACGAATGCAACCCTATTGCTTTTATTGCAGAACAGGCGAATGGAAAATCTTCTGATGGTTACACAAGAACTATGGATGTAGAACCAACTGAATTACACCAAAGAGTGCCTTTTATTTGTGGAAGTAAAAACATGGTAGAAAAGTTAGAAGCTTTTATGCAAGAGTTTGGCGAATAAATACTCTTTATACTGTTATAAGTTAAGAAAGCCTTAATATTTTGGGAAACTGTTATAGATTGATTAGATTTACATCAGAAAAACTAATATTAACTTTAAAAAATAAAAAAATGGCTTTTAAATTACCGGAATTAGGTTATGCTTATGATGCTTTAGAACCGCATATTGATGCAAAAACGATGGAAATTCATCACACAAAACATCATAATGGATATACAACAAAATTAAACGGAGCTATAGAAGGAACTGATTTAGAAGGAAAATCTATCGAAGATATTTTAACGAACTTAGATATGAGTAATAATGCTGTTAGAAATAATGGAGGTGGTTTTTACAATCACTCTTTGTTTTGGACTGTTATGAATCCTGAAGATAAAGGATATCTTTCTGGAGAGTTAAAAGATGCTATTGAAGCTGCATTTGGTTCTAAAGACAAATTTATGGATGCTTTTTCTAAAGCTGCAGCAACTCAATTTGGTTCAGGTTGGGCTTGGTTGTGTGTGCATAAAGGAGGAAAAGTAGAAGTTTGTTCTACTCCTAATCAAGACAATCCTTTAATGCCAGGTGTTTCTTGTGGAGGAACTCCAATTTTAGGTTTAGATGTTTGGGAACATGCTTATTACTTAAATTACCAAAACAGAAGACCAGATTATATTAATGCTTTCTTTAAAGTAATTAACTGGAACGAAGTTGAACGCAGATATGCAGAAGCAAAATAAACAGTATCGTTGCTCTTTATATCTCATTTTTTTATTAAAATGAGATTTCAAAAATTATAAAATAGAAGAGGCTGTTTTAAAAGTATTATAATTTGTTATTTCGACTGTAATGAAGAAATCTTATTTATTGAATTTCAATGTTTTAGATTTTTCGACTTCTCTCAAAACGACAGCTAAATTTACTTTTAAGACAGCCTCTTTTTATAACCTAAAGTAGCTTGTTAATATTTTCTTTGAAAAAGTGCCTTTATTGGTTACTAATTTTATAATATAAACTGCGGATAAAAGTTTAGAAACATTAACAATTATTTTACTTTTTTGTTTTACTAAAAGCTAAATTTATATTCAAATATATCAACTTGATTTCTTTGTAAAAAACTGGTTAAACTCTAAAAAATTAGCCTAATACCATTTCTGTTTTGAAAAATTGCTGTAAAAGAAAATAATTTTTTTTCTATCTGCAAAAAAGAAAAACAGAGCATAGCTTTAGGTAGTAAAGAGAAAAAAAGCGTGTTTTATTACGGAAATTTTAATGCAGAAATGGTATAATATATAAATTTATCAATATTTATAACAATCGTTTTAATTTAAAGCTAATTTTTTTTGTTTTACCTTTTAAATTAATAAGCTTTAAATGGACTATATTATTTTCTTTTTTTAGCAAAGACCTATAGCTTTTAAGGTTTCTAGAAAAGTTTTTATTTATGGCAATTAACTTATCTCCTTTTCTAACGCCTTTTTTGTAAGCTGGGCTAGTTTTCTCTACTTTATTTACAATAATATCATCATCAATTTTTTTAAGACTAATGCCACTAATAGGAAAATCAAATGTTTTATTAAAAGAAGAGTTAGGTTTTAAATACAAGGTAGAAGTTGTGTAGTCTAAAATAACATTAAACCTACTTATTATTTTACTACCTAAAATGCCCAAATAGTTTTTATAGCTACTTACTCCATTTTTATCGTGTGCTATAGATATGGGTATATCATTTAATTTATAACCAGCTACATTTAAAGATTCTATTGCAATTACTTCAGAAATAGACTCTCCATATAAGTTTTCAGACTTAGAAATTAAACTTTTACCTGCTTTTTTATTTATATTATGTTGCTTATTATATGGTGTGTTTATTAACAATGTTAGGGCTGCTCCACTATCAAAAAGAATTTTATCTGTGTAGGATTCTCCATTTTTTAAGACTATAGAAACGTTAAATTGAGGTATAGGAATTCCGTTACCAAATTCAAAATTAATAGCTTTATATCCTTTAATATCTACATTTTTAATTTTATTATATAATAGTATTTTTTTATTTACATAATCTATTTTTGTAATGTATTGTTTAAGTAAACTATATCCAATAATTCCATCAAAACCACCTTCATCAATTTCTTTTAATCTTGTTAAATCTGCAATAACTAAATTTGTGTTGTGTATTTCTATATTTTGCTGAAGTGTAAGTTTTTGAGAAAGTATAATATCATAAGATTTTGTTCCGCCAGCACCAGAAACATTTTCTTTATGGTTTGCTTTTAAACCAAGTTCTTTTGCGGATGTAGCATCTATCAAATCAGATGTGGCACCAGTGTCGAAAATAAAAGTATTTGCTTTGGTATTGTTATTAATTTTTACTTTTACATAAATAGTAGCATTTTTAAGCTTAAAAGGTATTTCCGCGACCTGTGTATGTATATTAATAGAAACTAGACAGGTTAAAAGTAATGTTGTTATTGTAGTTTTCATTATTTGTTTTTTTTTGCAAACCTATAACTACTTTACAAATAATTTTGTTAAATAATGTTATCTAGTGTTAATAAAGTTTTTTTAATAGGCACTTTCAGAAATAACGTAACAAATTTACCTTGAAAAATAAAAGAGGTACTTCTGAAAGTACCTAAATAAACTCAGTTTTCTTGAACATACAGCTCGTTTTCGAGGTTTATTTCAACTAAAACAAATTCACTTAAGTGACAATAAATTAGTAGATTATATCGAACTAACGTTAACTATAGTATTATCTTTTTATTTATAATTCCTTTTGCTGTTTTTATGGAAATAATATAAATACCTTGGGGTATTTTGTTGATATTTAAAATTATTTTCTTAGTATTAGCAATGTTATTAGTGTTGTAATTTAACATACTAGCTCCTAACAAGTTAAAAACTTTAATATTTTTTATTTTTAATAGTGATGTATTTTGAACAACTAACTTATTAGCTTCTTGTTTAAAAACAGTTATTAAATTTTCTTCTTTAAGAATTTCTGTATTTCCTAAGGTCTCTTTCGAAAAAGTAATAAAAAACCGGTTTTTATAAACACCCTTTGCCAATTTTAACTTTAATGGTTTGTTAGTTTCGTAAGTTACACCTGTATATGCATCTTTAAAGAAAGTAGGCATATTTATGTTTTGTTTTTCATCAATCATAAGAAAAACTGGAGCATCTGAATCGTTTTTTACAACAATAGGTATTTCTAAATCTTTACGAATTTCTCCTATTCCAGCAATTACTAAATTATCTTCAATACCAGAAAAATTAAAATAAATATCAGAAGCATTAATTTCATATTTTCTACTATCATATCCTATATCATAGTTTTTTGTATTTCCTTTCTTAAAAGATATTCCTATTTGAGAGTGTAAATAGATGTCTTTTGAGTCTTTTGCTTCGAAGCCAACTTTTAAATAGGTTATCTTATTTTTATAGAGCTCTTTAGCTGTCTTTTTAGATTTAAAAAAATAAGAATCGCCAGATTCTGTTACAAAAGAACGTTGGCTATTTTTAAAGTTTACAGTGGCTGCAAGACCAGAAGCGGGTTCTACAAAAAAACCTTGCCCAACAGGAATGTATCTTTTTGGAGCTGTATACGTTTCATTTCCCAAACCTGCAGTTCCTGTAACAGCAGTTGTTGCTGCTGTACCCATAGTAGCATTTCGAGTTCCATAGCCTCCAATATATCCATTTTTGTAATGACCTTCGATTCCAGTTCCTACCAATTCGTTTTTATGTTCCCAAAAATACAAAGCAGCGATATTAGAGCTTTCGGTAAAAAGCAAATTTGCATCTATCGCAGAAGGATATGGATTACCAAGTAAACTTGTATGACCTGCATCTATAGAAAAACTAATATCACCATCATTTGGTACACCTTTAAATGTGTAATTTTGTGCAGCTCCTGGGCTTTTTAGTAAAAAACCTTCTCCTACATTAAATGTACCTGATTCTTGTTTTTTAGACCATCCTGTTCCACTTCCATCTCCATTAACATAACCATAAATCCAATTACTAGATATGGTTAAAGGTGTTGTATTACCATCAAGATTTTTTGTAAAATTTAAATTTGGTGGGTTAGAATTTACGGAGGTTGGTAACGTACCGTTTTTCATTACACCTGCAACAGTATATGAACTTGATCCAACAGCTGAAGATACTGGAGAAGACCAATAGTTATACCTATAAACACTGGCTAAATCGCTATTTTGATCTTTAAATAAATTACCTGTTCCACTATTTAAAGATGTACCTGTATGTTTTTGAATTAATTGAGAGCTACCAATTAATCTAATATCTCCATTATTTACTATGCCATCTTCTACTTCTAATTTAAAACCAGAATCTACCACTAAATTACCTCCAGATTCTATTTCTATTTCTTTTACATTTGCATTTTCTGTTAATTTAAGGTTACCATTTACTGTATTTTTTACTAATAATTTATAACAAGCATCTAAAGTATTTGGTTTATTTAAGGCACCTGAACCATTAAATGCTGTAGTATTGTCTAAAACAATAGTATCTACATATTCTAAAGTAAAATGATCTTGGTTTTCTAAGTTTACATCTGTAGCAATATAAGATGTACCAGATTTTGTAAATGTATACGTTCTTTTAATAGATGAAAAATTACTATTATCATCAATAATTAATTGTAGTTTACATGGAGATTTACCTGAAAAATCTAAATCTGCCTCATCAACAATTAAAGTTACGTTTCCTAGACCTACTCTCCCAGTCACACCTACATCAGAGAACGTAAAATTGGTTTTACTAACCTTCCACTTTGTGTCTAGTCTTTGTTTATAGTTTGATGTGGTAGAGAAATTGTAATTTGCATTTTTTTTATCTTCTCCCCAAATTAAAAAATCTCCATTACTTAATGCGCTTGGTGTATTTATTCTAATAATACCAGTACCTTTAGAATCTGTGTGTTTAGAGCCATCATTTGCCTGACCAATTCCTGCTACATTAAAATCAAAACCAGATGCGTCTTTTTTATATATATCATTATTAGAGAGGGTAAGACCATATTTAGCTGCTAAATAATTTTCGATAATAATTCTTTCAGCCAAGTTAATAGATTTTCCGAAAACCATCAATTCTGCAATATTTCCATCAAAATAATAAGCCCCTGAAGTTGACCCAATGTCTCCTATATGTAAGTTATTAGAAGCTTCTGGAGCAAAATTAGAAGTAAATGTTCTTTGAGGTTTTCCATTCGCATAAACAGTTGAACCATTTGTAACATCTTCTTGATATGCCACTGTTGTAATAACAGGTGTAAGTCTAGGAAAAATACCTGTAATATTTAATTCTGGTCCTGTACCTTTTGAAACCATAGAATTAAGATTTGTTCCTTTATCTAAAATAAAACGATCCCAACCTTCATCATCTTCCCCCCAAACACCACCAGAACCATCTATTCTAGGAACATACAAAGCAATTACTGTTAAATTTGGAAAAACACCTGCATTGATACTTAAATTAGTTACAATATGGTCATCAACACCATCGAATGTAATAACACTTTGACCGTTTAAAGAATTTGTTGTTAAAGTAGGCCCGCCAGTTATCGTATTACCAACAGCATTACCCGACAAATCTAACCAATTAGTAACAGGGGCGCCTGTAACATTCTTATTAGCATCTATCCAGTATTCTAAATTAGATGTACCATCTACAGTACCAACACCTCCAGGACCTGTTTGTGAAACTATTGTGTTTATTGAAAGTAAAATTGCAAAAAATAAAGCTTTATGTAATTGATTAATCATAACTATATTATTTAAAAATACTATGTGGTAGTAGTATAATAATTGGGGAATAGTATTAAGTTATGCAAAAATAATTATTTTTCTAATTTTAAAAAAAAAATTTAATTACACATTAATAAGCTCTCTTATTATTACCTTCATAGAAATTAATAAATGCTTGATTTACAACTCGCATTCCACCAGGTGTTGGGTAATTTCCTGTAAAATACCAATCTCCTAAATTATCTGGGCACGCTTTGTGCAAACCTTCTATTGTTTGGTAAATAACTTCTACCTCTGCTTTAATATCATCGGTCTTTAACATTTCTGCTATTTTTGCCGAAATTTCTTTGGCAGTAAATGGCTTATAAATTTCTTTTACAAAGTTTACAATTTCTGTATCATTTTCTGTTTGTTGAGCTTTCGATTTTTTATAAACTTCGTCAATAATATGTTCTTGTTTTGTGTCTTTTAATAACTCTATTGCTGCTTTAAATGCTATAAATGCATCTATTCTTGCCATGTCAATTCCATAACAATCTGGGTAACGAATTTGTGGAGCAGAAGAAACTACGACTATCTTCTTGGGACTTAACCTGTCTAAAATTCTAATAATACTTTTCTTTAAAGTCGTTCCACGTACAATACTATCGTCTATAATTACCAAATTGTCTGTTGGCTTTACAACTCCGTAAGTAATATCGTAAACATGCTCTACTAAATCGTCTCTGCTGCTATCGTCTGCAATAAAAGTTCTTAGTTTTGCATCTTTAATGGCAATTTTTTCGAAACGTGGTCTTTCAGATAAAATTTCAGTAACTTTATTTGCTGAAAGCTCTTTTCCTCCCGCTAAAATTTTAGCCGTTTTTTGTTGATTTAATAAATCCTCTGCAGCTTCTGTCATCCCATAAAAAGAGGTTTCTGCTGTGTTTGGTATGTAAGAAAATACAGTATTAGAAATATCGCTATCTATAGATTTTAAAATTTCTGGAAACACTAATTTTCCTAAATTTTTTCGTTCTTCGTAAATACTTGCATCACTTCCTCTTGAGAAATAAATGCGTTCGAAAGAACACGATTTTTTTTCTTTTGGCTCTAAAACTTGTTTAATAGAAGTTTTTCCACTTTTTTTAATGATTAATGCATGCCCTCTTTCTAACTCCTTTACATCATCAATCTTAACATTAAAAACAGTTTGAATTACAGGTCTTTCTGAAGCAACTACAACAACTTCTTCATCTTCATAAAAATAAGTAGGTCTAATTCCATTTGGATCCCTTAACACAAAAGCATCTCCATGACCTACCAAGCCAGCCATAGCATAACCACCATCCCAGTTTTTTGAAGACCTTTTTAATATCTTTTTAAGACTTAAATTTTCTTCGATATATGGGGAGGCGTTCTTTTTTGTGAACCCTTTTTTCTTCGCTTTTTGATATAATTTAGCCACTTCATCTTCTAAAAAATGACCTATTTTTTCCATTACAGTTACAGTGTCTGTAAACTCTTTTGGGTGTTGTCCTAACTCAATTAGTTCTTCTAATAACTGTTTAGAATTCGTCATATTAAAATTCCCAGCAACAATTAAATTTTGATGCCTCCAATTACTCTGACGCAAAAATGGATGCACACTTTCGATACTATTTTTACCAAAAGTTCCATAACGAACGTGTCCTAAAAACAAGTTACCAATGTAAGGCATGTTTTCTTCTTGCCAAGCAACATCGTCTTTTTTATCTGGGTGCTGCTCCAAAACACCATTTAAACGATTGTTAATTTGGGCAAAAATATCTTGTATGGGTTGCGATTGATTGGAACGTACTCTACTTACATATCTTGTACCTGGTGCTACATTAAATTTTACGCTTGCAAAACCAGCTCCATCTTGACCACGATTGTGCTGTTTTTCCATTAATAAATACATTTTATTTATCCCGTAAAAAGCAGAACCGTATTTATCTTTATAAAATTGTAAAGGTTTTTTTAATCGAACAAGTGCAATTCCACATTCGTGTTTAATAGCGTCACTCATTGGTATTTGTAGTTTTTTATTGTGTTTTTGTAACAAAAATCCGCGGTCGAAACCGCGGATTAAAATTAAGATATTTTTATATCAAATTGTGTTAAATCTTTAAAAGCTTGTAAACGTGTTTTAACTTCTTTTGCTGTAAGCTCTTGCATGCGTTCTGTCCCAAACTTTTCTACACAAAAAGAAGCTAAATTAGATCCGTAAATAATTGCATTCTTCATATTTTCGAAAGATACATCTTCTGTTTTTGCTAAATAACCACAAAACCCTCCTGCAAATGTATCTCCAGCTCCTGTTGGATCGAAAACTTCTGCCAATGGTAAAGCTGGTGCAAAAAACATTTTCCCATCATTAAATAACAATGCTCCATGTTCTCCTTTTTTAATTACCACATACTTTGGGCCCATTGTATGAATCTTTTTCGCTGCATTTACCAAAGAATATTCTCCAGAAAGTTGGCGTGCTTCTTCGTCGTTAATTGTAATTACATCTACTCTTTTTAAAACAGCATATAAATCGTCTAAAGCAATATCCATCCAAAAATTCATCGTGTCTAAAACAACTAATTTTGGTTTTTTAGACATTTGATCTAAAACAGATGCTTGTGTTAGTGGATGTAAATTACCCAACATTACAATACCTGCATCTTTAAAACTGTCTGGAACCACTGGTGTAAATGTTTCTAAAACATTTAATTCTGTAATTAAAGTATCACGTGAATTCATATCGTTATGATATTTTCCACTCCAGAAAAATGTTTTTCCGTTTTTATCAATCTCTACTCCCTCTGTATTTATTCCTTTGGAATTCATCATCTCTAAATAAGATTGTGGAAAATCTCCTCCAACCACAGAAACAATGCCTGTTTTTACTCCAAATTGAGATGCAGATAACCCTATATAAGACCCAGAACCTCCTAAAATTTTATCGGTTTTTCCAAAAGGTGTTTCAATTGCGTCAAACGCAACAGTTCCAACTGCTAATAATTTACTCATTCCTTATTTTTTGTGTAATTTTGCCTTTTTTAAAAAGACTGTTTTAATACAGCGCAAAAATAAGTTTTAAAAATGACTATCAAAGAAATACAAGAAGAAATTATTGACGAGTTTTCGATGTTCGACGATTGGATGGAACGCTATGAATACATTATAGAACTTGGAAAATCTTTACCAATTATAGATGAAAAGTTTAAACTGGATGAGAACCTGATAAAAGGTTGCCAATCTAAAGTTTGGTTATATTCTGAATTAGAGGACGATAAAGTTAAATTTACAGCCGATAGCGATGCCATTTTAACCAAAGGTATTGTGGCATTATTATTGAGGGTCTTTTCCGAACAAAAACCAGAAGATATTCTAACTGCAGAAACCACTTTTATAGACGAAATTGGTTTAAAAGAACATTTATCGCCTACAAGAGCTAATGGTTTGGTTTCTATGATTAAGCAAATAAAAATGTATGCGATTGCGCAACAAACAAAAATTGAAAATTAAATTACAATAGGTTTGACCTCTTGCAAAGAAAAATATAATGACTGACAAAGAATTAGAAGAAATTGGAGACAAAATTGTACGTGTTTTAAAAACAATTTATGATCCAGAAATTCCTGTAGATATTTACGAATTGGGTTTAATTTACGATGTTTTTGTTTCTGATGAAAACAACGCAAAAATATTAATGACCTTAACCTCGCCAAACTGCCCTGTTGCAGAATCTTTACCAAGAGATGTAGAAGAAAAAGTAAAGTCTTTAAAAGAAATTGAAGATTGTGAGGTAGAAATTACTTTCGACCCAACTTGGACACAAGAAATGATGAGCGAAGAGGCGAAGTTAGAGTTAGGAATGTTATAGAGCTCAATAGACAGTCGAAATATTCAGTATTCAGTATTCAGTATTCAAAACTAAAAATCCTAACGGCTGTCATTTCTACGATAGGAGAAACCTCAACTTTTGAAACCTTAAAACTTTGAAACTAAATAAGAAAAGATGCAAGAAGAAATTATCAATAGAATTGCAAATAGCAAATTAAAAACGTTCGATTTAGAGGAGATTTACCCTGAAGGAGATAGAGTTTTATTTGATATTAAAGACTGGTTGTTTCAAGAATTGATATTAAAAGAAAGAGATTTTAGAATGCTTGTAAAAAATCACGATTGGTCTCTGTATAAAAATAAATTTGTAGCAATTACCTGTTCTGTAGATGCTATAATACCTTCTTGGGCTTTTATGTTAGTTGCCTCTGAATTAACACCTTTTGCAAACAAAGTAGTGATTGGTAACTTGGAATTATTAGAAACGATTTTATATCAAGAGTTGTTGCAATTTATAGATTTTAGAGACTTTACAAATGTTCCTGTAATTATTAAAGGTTGTGCAGATAAGCCGATTCCAAAATCTGCATATGCATTTTTAATAGCAAAATTACAACCCATTGCAAAATCGATTATGTTTGGAGAAGCATGCTCTACAGTTCCATTATTTAAAGCAAAAAAATAAACTATCGCATTTTGTTTAAAACCAACCCAACTTTTAGATATTTATTTCTAACGCTATTTCTTGTGTTTTCCATTGCTGTAAACTCGCAGCAAAAAAAAGTAGAAAAGAAGAAAGTGCCTGTTCCAAAATGGAAAATTCTTGGTAGGTTTACTTTTATTTTTAATCAATCTGCTTTTTCGAATTGGGCTGCTGGAGGGCAAAATACAGTTGCAGGAAACGTAACTATTAACTACGATTTTAATTACAAAAAAAATAAATGGAACTGGGATACCAGGTTAATAACAGGCTATGGATTAAGTTATTTAACTGCAAAAGGATATAGAAAAACGGATGATAGATTCGAACTCAACACTCTTTTAGGTTTAAAATCTTCTAAATATTGGTTCTTCTCTTATTTTACAAATATAAAAACACAATATACAAGAGGTTTCGATTATTCTAAAACGCCAGAACTACCTGTTTCCGACTTTCTTTCTCCTGCTTACTTAAGTTTTGGACCTGGAATGTTATGGAAAAAATCGGATAACTTAAACATAAACATCGCTCCAGCAACCGCAAGACTTACATTCGTAAACGATATTTTTTCTGGAAAATTTGGTGTCGATAAAGGGAAAAACACAGCATTAAGTTTAGGTTTTAATTTAGCAGGTTATTACAAAACAAATATTATGACCAATGTTGAGCTAGAAAATATCTTAACAGTGTATTCCGATTATTTAAATAAACCACAAAATATAGATTTAGAATATCAAGCGAACCTTCGATTTAAGGTAAATAAAAGCATTAAAATGCATATTACTGTCCACACAATTTTCGATGATAACGCTTCTGGAAGGTTGCAATATCGAGAACTGTTTGGTTTGGGGATAAATTATAGTTTCCACGAAAAAGTGACTTATTAAAAAGTAAACTGTCTTAACAATAAAATTAAATTAAAATAGATATTAAAATGAAAAAATTATCGACCCTATTATTATTTGTTTTCTTAGGTTTTGCCTCAAATGCGCAAACTAAAGAAGAATTAAAAAAAGAACAAGCTCCCAAAAAAGAGCAAATTAAAAAGTTACAAGGAGAAGTAAAAGCGATTCAGGCTAAAATAGACGCACTTCCAGGGTGGAGAAAAGGAGCCTTTGGTACTGTAGGTGGAAGTCTTTCTGGTTTTAAAAACTGGTACTCTAGATCTGCACCAACTGCATCTGCAGGAAATATTGGTATTACTGTAAACGCTTTCGCAAATTTAATTGAAGAAGATTTCTTTTGGAGAAATTCTGCAGCCGTAAATTTAGGTTGGGTAAAATTAGACGAAAAAGGTGTTTCTGGAGACGAAGGTTTTGATACTGCAACAGATGTTTTTACAATTTCTTCTTTATATGGTAGAAAAATAAGTAAAACTTGGGCATTATCTGCTTTGGCTGAATACAGAACTACAATTATCGACAATTTTAATGATCCTGGTTATTTAGATTTTGGTGCTGGTGCAACTTGGACTCCAACAAATAACTTAGTAGTTGTGATACACCCTGGAAACTACAACTTTGTTTTTAGTAGTGGAGAGACCGTTTTTGAATCTTCTCTAGGTGCTAAAGTTGTTGCAGATTACACAAAGAAATATAATAAATTGAGTGTAAAATCTAATTTATCTGTTTTCCAAAGTTATAAATCTTCAGATTTTTCTAACTGGACTTGGACTAACTCTTTAGGATATACACTTTGGAAAGGAATTGGTGTAGGTTTCGAATTAGGTTTGCGTAAAAACAAACAAGAAGCTTTAGACAATTTACAAACAAGAACTAATAACCCTAACCCAAATGCAACATTTAATGATGTTGACAACAAATTACAATCTTATTTCTTAGTTGGCTTGAGCTATGCTTTCTAAAAAATAAAATTCGAAATTAAAAAGGGAGTGTGATTTTAAAAAATCTACTCCCTTTTTAGTTTTGCACAAAACATTGCTTTTTTACTCCTTTTACAATTTTATAAAAAAAACCTCCTATCTTAAATTTTTGAAATTTTACTGCTTGAAATATCCTGTTGCTTTTAAAATAAAATTTACAATTGGTGTTGGGTTTTTTAAACTATGTGGATGATGCCCCACACCTTCCTTGTAAATTACCTCTATTTTTCCACCAGCTTCTTTTATTTTTTGCTCAAAAATTCGAGTATTTTCATCAACAGGAACTACTTTATCTGCAACACCACAAACATGAAACATTGGGAAACCTCCTTTTGCAATAGTCTCTATTTTATGAATTGGATTTCCTTTAAAATCAGCCATTTTATCTTCCGAAAAGATGTTATACATTTTTTTAAAGTTTTCCCAATCTGCTTTACTTCCAACACCTTTTCCTTTTCCTCCTGGCCAACTTGTTCCATCTAAAACTGGAGCATCTGCATAAATACAGGCAACTTTTTCTAAATTTTCTGCTGCCCAATTGTAAATAATTAATCCTCCTCGACTCATTCCTTCTAAAACTACTTTTTTAGAGAAGTTATTTTCAATCATTAAATCGTAAAATTTATTCCAACGATTTACGGCTTCATTATTTCCAAATAAATTAGCAACATCGCAATAAACTATATGAAAACCTCTGTCTAAAAGAGCAATATCGGTTTGTGGTTCATGACCCCAAAAACGGGCACGTAAAACCCAAGGTTTTCCTTTTAAAATTCTTTTTGGTGATACTATTTTACAAGAAATAGTATTAAAATTGAAATTGGTTTGTTTGTAACCGTAAAAATTAGATTCACTTTTTTTATCTACTTTCGAAAAATCAAATCCGTTATTATTACTTTCAAATTCCTGAATTACAGATTCGTAAACTCTTTTTGCCATTCGAGTTGCACCTAAAGCAGATGGGTGAATATTGTCTGGAAATAAATCGGGTTTATTCTCAAATAAATGGTATAAATCAATCATTTCGCTATTCGTTTCGAATGCTACCTTTTGGGTTAAAGGAATTATTTTATTCTTAATAATCGGATTCCAAATTCTTGAAGTATCCTTTGCATAGGAAGGAACTGGTAACAATAAAACGATTCTTGCCTCTTTATTTCTCTGTTTAAATGAATTGATAAGTTCTTTATAATCATTCACAAAATCTGCCTTTAAATGAACTCGATTTTGTAATTTACTGTCATTTGTACCTAATTTAATAAAAACAATATCTGGTTTAAATGCTAATGCTTCTTTGTATTTATCGGATTTCCAATATGGGTAATCGCCCCTTTTAAGTAACGTATTTCCATTCACTCCAAAATTTTCTACTTTGTAGTTATCGCCTAAAAATTCTTGAAGTTGTTGTGGGTAGCAATCATGCTCTCTATCTGCCAAACCTGCTCCATAAGTAATACTGTTTCCAATGCAAGCAATTTTTATGGGTTCTTGCTTTTTTGCTTCTTGTTCTTTACAAGTAATAAAAAGTAAACTTAGAAGCAATAGTCTATAAAATCGAAAATAATTCATGTTTTTTTGTTTATAATTAATCAAATACTATTAGGTTTATATTTTACGGCTCTTAAACTTGCTTTTTCTGCATTTACTTCTATTAAAGAAACCGCTGTTTTATACTTTTCTTATTTTTTTTTGAACGCTAAGAGTTTTTATTTTTAGATTGTTATTTATAACCTAAAAAACAAATAAAGCGAATACGATTAATAACCTATTTTTTATTTATTGATATACTTTTACCCAATCTATCATCATATTTACTGGTAAATCTTCGGAATTAACTTTTCCAACCCAAGAACCTTCTAATTGTTGATCAATCAAAATATAAAATGGTTGATTAAATGGCCATTGAGATTTATCTACATTTTCTATTCTTGGATAGGTATATGTTTCCTCTCCATTTAATGTGTAAACCAATTTATCTGGATACCATTCTAAGCCGTAAATATTAAACTTTTTTGTATTGGCTTTGGTTGTCTTATAATATGATGGATTATCTTTTTGCTTAAGTTCTAATGTGTAGTACGAATGTGTGGTTTGATAAATGATAGAATCGTAATTTAGATGCTCCATAATATCTATTTCTCCATTTCTTGGATATTTTCCGTATTTATTATTTTCGGATAACATCCAAATAGCAGGCCAAGCACCTTGTGCACTTTCTAATTTTGCTCTTATTTCAATTTTACCATATTGAAACGCAAACTTGCCTTTTGTATAAATACCTCCTGTTAAATATGGTCTTGAATCTGAAAGCGTATCTTTATTTACAATACCTTTTAAAGACAATATTCCATTAGAAATATTGTAACACTTAGAATTACTGGTCATATAATTTCCCCAATCTGCATTATTTCTGGGAATACGTGTCCATTTTAGGCTATCTATTTCTGTTTGATCAAAATTATCTAACCATATTAATTTCCAGTCTTTTCCCTTAAGAGTATCTTGCTGAATGTATAGGTAACCATTAACAATTTTTGTTGGTGAATTTTTACAATTCATCAACAAAATTAAAAATAGAACTAGCACTAGGTTGTTTTTTGACATTTTTTACTTTATATTTTATGTTAAAACAAATTGTTTTTACTACAATTCTTTCTTTTACAGCTTATATTAGTTTTTTTTAAAAAAATTTCTCTTGAAAGAAACTTCGTAATTTTTCCATGTATTTTATCTCGATTTCCTTGTATTTTAGAATTTTTGTTTTGATAGCATAAATCGCATAAGCCCTTGTTAAACTGAATTATATTCCAACCGTTATTACCTATTTATTCATTCTTTATTTTTTTTAACCAGTACAATTAATAAAGTCATAACCACTATGAGTAATAATATGTTATGATTAACTTTTTATCATTTTTTTGGAGTTATTACATTGTAAACACTTAAATTTTTTATTTGAGGTTCTCTATCTGCTTTTAAAATTTTGAGTTTAATTTTACTGACTTCTACTGTTTTAAATTGCGCTATTCTTTTGTGTCCTATACTTTCTCCTTTTGTAAGTGTTTTCCATTTTCCATTAACTAAACCTTCCACAATATAAGTTCTAACACGTTCTCCTTTTGTAATATCTTCTTGAATAATTATATGGTTAATTAACGTTTTTTTATTCAATTTTAATGTTATTTTTTTTCCTTTTGCAGATGTTGAAGCGATTGGGTTTTGAAATCTTCTTTTAATTTCGTCTCCCCATTCTTTTAATCTTTTTACATCTGGTACTGGCATTAATCCATCAGGATTTGGAGTTAATCCCATAATTAAAGTTGAATTTCTTCCAACAGATTTGTAATACATTTCCATTAAATTTTCTACTGGAAAAATATGTGCTTCATCTCCAGGTTCCCAGAACCATTCATGGCGACCATTAAAACCTCTTAATGGAGCATCTGCCATTGCTGGAACCCAAAACTTACCATTTTTATCTCCTTCCTTTAATAATTTATAATCGTTTTTATAAATATCTTTTTGTGCACTTTTACCTGCTCCTATAGAAATGTATGGAAAAGTAGACCAGTTAGGATAACCTATTGTTCCAGATTCTGAGCCTCCCCAACGTGCTTCTGCCAATTGTCTATTATGATAAAACAAACAATTAGGTTGGTATTTTCTTACAATTGGTAACACATCTGGTGCTCCATTATCTGGGTGATCGGCTCCACCATCGAACCAAATTTCAAAAAGGTCTCCATATTTGGTACAAATTTCTTTTACCATTCCTTCTACCATTTTATTGTACCATTTTTGACGATTCTCTCTAAATACGCCTTCTCCATTTACCTTAAAATCATGAACTCCCATAAATGAATTCCAACGAATTCCTAAATAAATTCCTGGTTTTATTCCATATTTTTTACAAGAAGCTACAAAATCTGCAACAATATCTCCTTTTCCTTCTTTCCACTTTAAAGCCTTTAAACTATAAGGGTTTACATCCGATTGATACAAAGCAAAACCTGTTTCGTGAGTCGCAGTTAAAATCGCAAATTTTGCACCAGCATCTTTAGCAGATTTTACCCATTGATCGGTATCTAATTCTTTCGGATTAAAAATTTGATAATCTGGAATTGGATCAATTCTATTGCCTCCTTGTTTGTATTTTACGCCATCAAAAACATGTAAATCGTAATGGAAAACCACACCTAATTCTGCCTCTTGCCAAGCCAATTGCCTTTTATTTGGAACTGGATATTTATTTTCTTTTATAGGAATAAAAATACTGTAAGATTCATTGTCTTTTTTTACGGTTAAACTTAGTACTTTAGGTTTCCCATTTTCATGATAAATAAATGGACGCTCTAATTTATCTGGAATTAACTGAGAGCCATCTGCCATTTTTACTTTTTTAGACATTAAAACATATTCGTTAGATTTTTTCCAATTAATGCCATCTTCTGATGTAACCATTCCAATAAATCCATTGGCATGGAAAACACCATAAAAACGCTCTCTTGTTTTATCATACCAAAGAGACATATCTTCTGTATCTATATAATCTATTACCGGTTTTTCTTGTATTTCGAAAGGCCCTAAAGGAGAATTTGAAATCGCCATTGCTTTATTTCTAACAAAATTCTTATCATTAGGCTTATCTCCTTTTACAATTAAGTAATATTTACCATCTTTCCCTTTATCGATGGCAGGGTTTACAGTAAGTGTAGTTATTGGCCCAGCAGGTTCAATTAAAGGTTTGTCCATTGTTTTCCATGGCCCATTAATGGAGTTTGAAACTGCGACTCCTGTTCGTTGGTTTACACGTAAAGCATTCCAATTAGGGTGGCTATATCCTGTGAGTGCAATTGCTACTAATTCTTTTTCTGTAAATGGTTTGTCTCCAAAATTAGTGGCGATATAATACAGGTAGTATTTCCCATCGAAATGCTTTATTTTAGGATTGTGAGCCGTAATTGCATCCCATCTGTTTTTTCGTGTACCTTCTAAAACCGTTTCTTTAAATTTCCATGGACCAGCAGGATTTTTAGAAGTTGCATGTGCAATTTCTGAATGTGTTAACCAGCCATAAAACGAATATTCTTTTTTCCATCTGGAATAAAACAGGTGGTATTTTCCATCATTTCCTTTAATAATAGAAGTTCCACAATTATAATACCCGTCAGTTTTAAAAATATTATCTGTTGAAATAGGTTCAAATTTATCATACAAACGTAAATCGTCTGTATTGTTTTGAGCGTTTCCAAAAACAGAAAAAAGTAAAATTGAAATAATAAAAAGATTGTTCTTTATTTTCATTGAGTATTCTTAATTTATTTATAAAAATTTAATTCAGCAATGGAAGCTTGTTTTTTATTTCCTGCAATTGTTTTAGATTCTATTCTTACAAAGCGTGTAGTTATTTCTTTTTTAAAATAATGAATTCTTGGTGTTGGGTCGTTTATTAAGTTTCCAAACTCGAAATTTTCGTAAGTTTTCCAAGTTTTACCATTACTGCTAACTTTTACAACTCCTTGTTCTATCATTCCGTTTGAATTTTTAGTTTGCGGAGTGTAACCAAACGCTTTTAAGGTGTATTCTTCGCCTAAATCAATTTCAATAAAATGCGATTTTCCTTTTTCATTCGACATCCAAAAAGTAGTTGAATTTTCGTCGATTGCAAATTCTCCAACATGAGTAGATGCCCAGCTATCTTCGTTTAAAACTTTCCATTTCTTTTTTAGAATTCCTATTTTTCTTGAAACAACACTTCCTTTTTTATCTTTTGAAAAAGCCAATGCTTTTACTTCTCCTGAAGTTACTAAAAATGGTTCTTTATAAATTTTTGAAGTTTTGTTAGGAACACTTCCATCTATAGTATATCTAATTTCTATTCCCGAATTTATATTTTTTGAAGTATCTTCTCCATGTGGTTTCCAGCCAAATTTGTGTTTTTTAGGTTGAAGACTCACCAAACCATCCAAATTTCTTGTAATACTTAACTGTGGTGGACGCGTTTTATAATAATGTGCTGTAATAATAGAAATTGCAGGACTTAAACGAGATTCCAAAACGCGGATTCTAAACTTGTTTGATGTTACTTCTGGAAAACGTAAAATTCGCTTATAACCAATATTTGTAGCCGAAACAATTTCTTTCCAAGCATTATTTACCCAAGCATCCACTACATGTTTTTCTACGCGTTCGCTATGTGTAACAATTGCTTCTTTAAGAACTAAGCGATTTATAGTTATATTATTTTTCGTTTTAATAATAATTTCTTTTTTCTTTGAATTTAACAATTCGTATGTAGTTGTGTCGTTATCTAATGCATCTTCTGCACCTGAAGCATCTGAAAATAAATTTGTTCCATACGTTTCTTTAATTCGTTGCCCAACTTCTTCTAAAACCCTTACATCTTCAGAGGAAAATTTACCTTCTCTATTTGGTGGAATGTTTAATAAAAAAGTTGAATTACCTCCTACAGAACGTTCGTACATATCAAAAACATCGTCTGCACTTCTTACTTTTTGCTTGTCTTCATCTCTATAAAACCAGCCTTCTCGAATGGAGGTATTTGTTTCTGCTTGCTGATAGTGTAAAAATTTGGCTTTATATAATTTTTCTCTACTACCAATATCTTTCCCTGTAATGTCTGCGAAACTATTCATTGCATGAGGATTGTTTTCATACGGAATTACATTCCACTCTGTATTTCTTGTTGCTCCAGATTCATTTCCACACCAACGAATATCTTGTTTTCCAAAAACAACAGCTTCTGGAGCTAAGGTTGAAATTAATTCTTTCCAAGCGATGTAATTGTATTTTTGTCCTCCTTTTCGTTTTGGATGCGCTCCATCAAACCAAACTTCGTGGATTGGGCCATACTCTGTTAATAATTCGAATAATTGGTTTAAGAAATACTCATTATAATCATCTACATTAAAAGTAAAAGTTGTTTTATTTTTGAATGGACGACCTCCAACCTTTCTTGGAATTACACGATCTGTATACTTGCTTAAATTTCCATAAAGACCTTCTTTGTTTTCAATTTGATATAAATCTGCTGGTGATAAATACACGCCTAATTTTAAGCCGTATTTCTGGCAAGAAGCAGACAATTCTTTTAAAATATCTCCTTTCCCATCTCTAAAACCAGTAGACATAATACCATGTTTTGTATAACGACTTTGCCACAATACAAAACCATCATGATGTTTAACAGTAATAATTACCATTTTCATTTGTGCATCTTTCATCGTTTTACACCATTGATCTGTGTCTAAATTTTTAAGGTCGAAAATTTTAGGATCTTCCATTCCATTTCCCCATTCCATTCGTGTAAATGTATTGGGACCAAAATGAATAAACGCAATGTATTCGTTTTTTAAAGCTTCGTATTGATTTTTAGTTGGTACAACATGTGCGGCTTTAAAAATAATAGAGTCTTTCGTATCATCTGCATCAATTGCAATTGTAGAACTTGTTTTAGGCAACTCTTCTCTTGAGGTATTACAAGATACTATGCTTAAAAGAAAGACAAATAATCCGAGACATTTTTTCATAATTATACTTTATTTTTTTTACTAACTTTTTATCTTAATGTAATTTCTATAATTGTATCAACAGTATTTTTATCAAATTCAGGAAGGTTAATTACTAATTGTCCTTTTTTAAGGTTGAATTTAACCCTACTTTTATCTTCAAATAAAACTACTTTTTTAATGCGTTCTTTAAAATCATCAATATTTAATTTTTCTATTTTATTATTTAAAACATGTAAATAAAGTATTTTGTTCTTTTGAGTGGAAACATAATTGTCTGTTGCAGGAATAATTCCTCCACGAGTTCCATAAATTGTTTCGCCATTTTTTTTTAACCATGCTCCAACTGCTTTTAAACGCATAATATGTTCTTTTTGAATTTCTCCATTTGGCATTGGTCCCACATTTAGTAAGAAATTGGCGTTATTTCCAGCAGCTTTAATTACATATTTAATTAAAGCGTTTACAGATTTGTGTTTATCGTCCTGAAGGTTAAACCCCCAAGAATGATTAATCGTTTCGCAAGTTTCTAATGGCAAATCTCCAATACTTAAACCTCCAAAGCCAGTAGTATTTTTTCCTGGTAAATCTTTCTCGAACATTTGAAAGTCTTCCCCTTCAAAAGGTGCTAAGTGATGGTTGTTTCCAATTAATAATTTAGGATTTACATCGTGAATCATTTTATAAGTTTGTTCGATTTTCCATCGATCTTCTCCTGCTTTTCTGGTTTCTGGTGTGCGTCCTTTTTCTTTTAAAACATCCCAAAATCCATCGAACCAAAAACCAGCAATGTTATAATTTTCTGCCAATTCTTTAATTTGAGCATCTTGGTATTTTAGGTAATTTTCCCAATCTCCAGATTCTGGTCTACCCACTCCATTTCCTGTGTAACCTCTTGGAAAATAATCTTTATGATGCCAATCTAACTGAGAGTAATAAGCGTATAATTTTATTCCTTGGTTTTCGCATTCTTGCTCTAATTCTCTAAAAATATCCCTTTTAAAAGGTGTGTTATCCACAATGTTATATTTCGATACTTTAGAATGATACATCGCAAAACCATCATGATGTTTTGTGGTAATTGTAATATATTTCATACCTGCATCTTTGGCTAATTTTACTATTTTTTTAGCATCGAAATCTATAGGATTAAAAAAAGATGGTAATAATTCGTAACGATTTACTTTAATATTTTGGTTTGTCATAACCCACTCTGCGTCTCCTAAAATACTATACACTCCCCAATGAATAAACATACCAAACTTATCGTTTTGAAATTCTTGCCTTGCCTCTAAATTTTCTTTAGTTGGTTGGTAATTGCTCTGTGCAAATACAGATTGAGCTATAAGTAATACTACTAAAATATTTACGGCTTTTTTCATTTGTATGCTATATTTATTTTTTTGATATAATGCATCTTACAAATTTATTAATATAAAAATATAATGCTACAACAAAAACGGATGCTTCTAATACTATTTTTGCATTATATTATAATTTTTCACTTAAAAAAATACTTTTACCACTATAAAATTTAGAATGAAGTCTCGAAGCATTGAGGTTTTTTATTTTGTAACTTTGCTATTCAAAATAATTATTTATGACATTACTAATAATTTTTGCTACCATTTCTATATTTTTCTCTTTTCTGTGTTCTATTTTAGAAGCAGTTTTATTGAGTATTACTCCTACTTTTATCAACCTTAAAAAGAGTGAAGGATTAGATTATGCAAATCAATTAGAAACTTTTAAAAAGGATGTAGATAAACCTTTAATTGCTATTTTAACCATAAATACGATTGCACACACAGTTGGTGCGATTTTAGTTGGTGTGCAAGCAAAAGTTGCCTATGCAGAAATGTATGGAACAGAAGCAAAAACCATTTTGGGTTTAAAAATCACTGAAGATGTAATGGTTGGAATTGTTTCTACAATTATGACGATTTTAATATTAGTGGCTTCAGAAATTATACCAAAAACTATTGGTGCAACTTATTGGAAACAGTTGGCTAATTTTACCTCGAAAGCCTTAAAAGTAATGATTTTTCCACTAAAATACACTGGTATTCTTTGGATTTTACAATTAACTACAAAGCTAATTGGCGGAAAGGGTCATGGAAGTATTTTAAGTAGAGAAAGCTTTTTAGTGATGGCAGATATGGCTGAAAAAGAAGGTGTTTTTAAAGAAAATGAAAGCAAGGTAATTAGAAATTTATTGGGCTTTAAAGAGATAAAAGTAAATGATGTAATGACGCCAAGAGTTGTTCTAGAAATTGCGGATGAAACCCAAACGATTGAAGATTTTTACAAAGAACATAAAAAATTGCGTTTTTCTAGAATTCCTGTTTTTTCTGAAAATCCAGATGCTGTTACTGGTTATTTTCTAAAAGATGATATGCTAGAAGCCTTAATAAATAAAAAAGGAAACGAAACTTTGGCTTCCATAAAAAGAAATATTTTAGTGACTGATAGAGAATTATCTATCCCAGATTTGTTCGATAAATTAATCAAAGAAAAAGAACATATTGCCTTGGTTGTAGATGAATATGGTTCTGTAAGTGGTATTGTTTCTCAGGAAGACGTAATTGAAACTTTACTAGGTTTAGAAATTATGGACGAGAGCGATTCTGTGGCAGATTTACAAGCTTTAGCAAGAAAGTCTTGGGAAAATCGTGCAAAAAGAATGGGAATTATTGAGGAAGAAAATCTTGAATAAAAATTATAGATTTTTGAGTTAAAATTCTGCAAAATTTCAAAAACTTTTTAGGCATTACAATAATGGGAAAAGTTATACATACAAGCTCAAAAAAGAGAGCTTGCAGGATATGCTAAAACTCCTACTCCTCTCCTTTATACTCATAATACAAAAAGTCGTTATAAGGAAAACGTTGAATGTGAATTTTCTTTACTTCTTCGTATGTTTTCTCCTTAAAATCTTCTAAATTCTCTTTGTTTAAGGCAGAAATAAAAATAGATTCTACCTCTTTGTCGTTCATCCACGTTTTTTTCCAATCTTGTAAAGTGTAATGTTCTTTGTTTTTTTCGGTTACCAAATCGTCTTCTTCTATAGTTTCATGCTCGTAAGCATCAATCTTATTAAACACCATTAAAGTTGGTTTGTCTGCACATTTAATATCATCTAGAATGGTATTTACAGAAGCAATATGATCTTCAAAATTTGGGTGAGAAATATCTACCACATGCAATAATAAATCTGCTTCGCGAACTTCATCTAAGGTAGATTTAAAAGATTCTACCAATTGTGTTGGTAATTTTCTAATAAAACCAACAGTATCTGTCATTAAAAAAGGAATATTTTTAATAACCACTTTACGAACAGTGGTATCTAAAGTTGCAAAGAGTTTGTTTTCTGCAAAAACATCGCTTTTACTAATTACATTCATTAACGTAGATTTTCCAACGTTTGTATAACCCACCAACGCAACTCGCACCATTTTTCCACGGTTTTTGCGTTGTACAGCCATTTGCTTATCAATCGTTTTTAGCTTCTTTTTTAAGAGCGCAATTCTATCGTTAATAATACGCCTATCTGTTTCTATTTCTGTTTCTCCAGGTCCACGCATTCCAATTCCTCCTTTTTGCTTATCTAAGTGCGTCCAAAGTCGGGTTAATCTTGGTAATAAATATTGATGTTGCGCCAACTCTACTTGGGTTTTTGCAGAACTTGTTTGTGCTCTTTGTGCGAAAATATCTAAAATTAAATTGGTTCTGTCTAAGATTTTACAATCGAGAATTTTTTCGATATTTCTTAATTGCGCTGGCGATAATTCGTCATCGAAAATGGCGGTTCCTATATTATGAGCATCTATATATGCTTTTACATCGTCTAATTTACCTGTTCCTAAAAAAGTTTTAGGGTTGGGTCTTTCCATTTTTTGAACAAAACGTTTTACAGGAACTCCACCTGCAGTTTCTGTTAAAAATTGTAATTCATCTAAATATTCTTCCGATTTTTCTTCGTCTTGAAGTTGTGTAATAATACCAATTAACACAGCTTTTTCGGAAATGGCTTCTTTTGCGTCTATCATAGATTACAAAAGTACAAAGTTTTAGTTTTAAAACAGCATAAAAAAAACCTCGACAAAAGCCGAGGTTTTCTTAATTAATTCAAATTCAGTTTCAAATTTTTCAAACTCTTACTACGAAACAAAATTAGTGCCTTAAAGGCTTTTTAAAGAATAATTCTTATTAAGAAATCTTATTATTAATGTTAATTAATTATTTCGAAATAAATTTTACAGGAACAATATAGGTATTCATTCTTTGCGATTTTTTTAAAGAAACCTTTTGGTAATTTAATCTCGTTTTTACGAATTTTACGACGCTTTCTTCTTTCGAATCTACAGAAAGTACAACAATTTCTCCTTCAGAATTTATAATAAATTTAATTGAAACTGCGATATTTTCTTTTAATTCTATTTTAAAACTCTTTAAAAGATTTACAACTTTTGTTCTTAATTCAATATTTTCTTTTTTTATTTTCTCATCTTTATTTTCATTGTTAGAAAATGTAGATAAGGTTGTCATAACAGTTACTAAAAATACAATTGTTAGCTTTTTCATTTTTTTAAATTTTAATTTCTTTTTGTTTTTAAATTTTTATGTGTTGCTTGCCAGCGATGTAAATTTACATACAAACTTATTTTTAAAATGATTTTTTATGTTATGATACAATTTAGTTTTGGTTATCTTAATGCGTATTTTTTAAAAATTTACATTTATCTTAAATTGATGAAAATGTAGCATAAACTAGAAAAACATATCATATTTTTACTGATAATAAAATTCTAATAATAAATAACAAACAAAACATTTAATTTACCCTAAAGTCCCTAAAACACAATGTTAAATTACCGCTAAATTCAGCAATTATTTCGTTACATTTACAACTAAACTTTTTCTATGTTTCCATCTATTTCGTCTAAAAAACAAAGTGAAAAAATTACAACCATCGCATTTTATAATGTCGAGAATTTGTTTGATACTATTGATGATCCAAAAACTTTAGATAACGATTATACAAATGAAGGAAAATACAAGTGGACGAATAAACGCTACAGAATAAAAATTAAAAAATTGGGTTCTGTAATTTCTCAATTAGGAATGAATCGTTCTAAAAACCCTCCTGCAATTGTTGGTTTGGTGGAAGTTGAAAATGCAAAAGTGGTGGATGATTTGGTAAATTCTTCCAACTTAAAAAAACATCCATATGGATTTGTGCATCACGATTCTCCAGACGAAAGAGGAATTGATGTCGCTCTTTTATACAACAAACACGCTTTTGAACTTTTGGGGTCGAAAACTTATGTTTTAGAGATAGAAAATGAGCCTGGTGTTAGAGATTATACAAGAGATGTTTTAAAAGTTACTGGAAATTTACATGGAGAGTTGGTTCATATTTTAGTAAATCATTGGCCTTCGAGAAGAGATGGCCCAGAGACTACTGAATATAAAAGAATAAAAGCTGCAGAACTTAATAGAAGTATTATTGCGAAAATTACTGCACAAAGTTTTGATGCTAAAATTATAATTATGGGCGATTTTAATGATAATCCAAACAGTGTTAGTTTACAAATTTTGGCTAACAACGATTTTACAAATCCGATGAAAAAGTTGCTACACAAAGAAAAATACGGAACTACTACTTATAATAAAAAGTGGAATTTGTTCGATCAAATTTTGTTTTCTAAGAATTTTTTAGAAAAAAAAGATCACAAACTTTATTTTAAACATGCAGAAGTTTTTAATAAAAAATGGCTAAAAGTATTTAAAGGAAAATTAAAAGGAAGTCCTTTTAGAACTTATATTGGTCCTTGGTACCAAGGTGGTTTTTCGGATCATTTCCCTGTATATGCATTTTTGAAAAAAGAAGATTAGCTTTTTCCTTGTTGCTTAAAAGCGTTTCTTAGTTTATCATCATTTATAATATACTTTTTGTATTTACCATCTCTATACCTAAAATAAATAAAAATTGGCATACATATAAAAGACAAATATAAAACACATAAACCCATAACTATTTTTGCTTTCTCGTGGTTAGTATTTATCAAGTAAGCACCAACTGTTACCCAAACTAAAAAAACAATAAAAAGTATTTTTAATAAAATTTTCATACTGCAAAACTACAAAAAGTCTATCTTTATTTTTTAAAAATTAGTAATTATGTCTGGTTGAGCGCAGTCGAAACCTAATTATAATGAAAAATTATAAATCTCTCGACTTCGTTCGAGGAAACAAAAAATTTTATAAATGAAATCAATTTTATTATTTTTAATAGGTTTGCTATTCATTTCTTGTAGTGAAACTAAAAAACAACCTGTTATGAACAAAAAAGTAGTAATTGCTCACAGAGGCGCTTCTGGCTATTTACCTGAACATACCATGGAAGCAAAGGCTATGGCTTATGCAATGAATCCCGATTTTATCGAGCAAGATTTGGTGCTGAGTAAAGATAATGTTCCTATTGTAATTCATGATATTTATTTGGATGATGTTACAGATGTTGCCACAAAATTTCCTAGCAAAAAAAGGGAAGATAACCGTTATTATGTAATTGATTTTACCTTTGAAGAGCTACAAACTTTAGCAGTTTCCGAACGTTTTAACCCTAAAACTGGCGAACAATTTTACAAAAACCGATTTCCAAAAGGAAAAGGAAATTTTAAACTACATTCTTTTCAACAAGAAATAGAAATGATACAAGGTTTAAATAAAGCTACTGGAAAAAATATTGGGATTTATCCAGAAATTAAAGAACCTGAATTTCATAAAAAAGAAGGAAAGAATCTAACTAAAATTGTTTTAAAAATACTTGCGGATTATGGTTACAAAACCAAAAAAGATAATTGTATTTTACAATGTTTCGATGCCAAAGAATTAGAAAGAATTCGCAAAGAATTAAAGTCTAATTTATTTTTGGTACAATTAATGGAATTTCCAGAAGAGGCTAAAAATTTAAAACATTTTGCAAGGTATGCAGATGGAATTGGCCCTTGGTACAAACAAATTCTAGACAAAAAAGTGGATGGTAAATGGCAATTTACCCCTTTAGTTTCTAAGGCGCATCAATTAGGTTTAAAAGTGCATCCTTACACCTTTAGAGCAGACCAATTAGATGAATTTAATTCGTTTGAAGAAATGATGCAAACCTTGTTAATTGATGCAAATGTCGACGGCGCTTTTACTGATTTTCCTGACAAATTACTTCTTTTTTTACAACTATAATTACGAGGTTACTTCAATTAACTTATTCCTATAAGCTGTTAATAGTTTCGATTTTGAAATAAAACCAACGTATTTAGAATTATTTACTACAGGTAAATTCCATGCATTACTTTGTTTAAATTTTTGCATAACAACCTCTAGTTTATCTTCACTAAAAATAACTTCTGGAGCAGATTTCATAATATCTGCAACTTTAATTTTCTCATACAATTCTCTATTAAACATCATAGATCTAATGTCGTCTAAAAGAACAATGCCTAAAAAATGGTTTTCTTCATCTACAACAGGGTATATATTTCTGCTCGATTTTGCGACGTTATTTGTTAATAGTTCGCCCAAATTCATTTCTAATAGTATCGATTTAAAATTCGTTTCTATTAAATCTTCAATTTGCATTAGCATTAGCACATTTTTATCTTTATTATGTGTAATAAGTTCTCCTCTTTTTGCCAATTGTGCTGCATAAATATTATGCGGAATGTATCTTTTGGTAATTATAAAAGAGATTGAAGCAACAATCATTAAAGGTACAAATAGTTCGTAACCTCCTGTAATTTCTGCTATTAAAAAAATAGCGGTTAATGGCGCCAATAGTACACCTGCCATTAAACCAGCCATACCTACCATAGCATAATTTACTACTAATAATTTATGAGTAAATAAATTGGTATAATTAATAAAAGTTGCAAAAACATAACCAGTAATACTGCCCGTAAAAAGTGTTGGAGCAAAAATACCTCCAATACCACCTGCCCCAAAAGTTAAAGAAGCTGCAACAATTTTTAAGAGAATTAACCCTATTAAAAATACAATAACCGTTAAAATATTGTCTGCAACAAAATTAAAAATGTTTGTATTTATAATCGGAGTAACGTTTCCTCTTAAAATATTATTAATCGTTTCGTAACCTTCACCAAATAATGGAGGTACTATATAGACGAGTATGCCTAATAAGATTCCACCAACCAATAAACGTTTGTAAACATTTTTAGTTTTCTTAAATAAATCTGCTATTAAGAAATATATTTTACTAAAATAAACAGAAATTGTTGCAGAAAAAACACCCAATAAAATATAAAAAGGAACGTCTATTAATAAAAATTTATCTTTTAAATCGAAATGTAGTAAAACATCATCTCCTAAAAAGAAATAAGAAGTTAAAATTGCAGTTATAGATGCTAATAATAAAGGAACCATAGAGGCCAATGTTAATTCTAAGCTAAAAATTTCTACGGCAAAAACAATTGCTGCAATTGGTGCTTTAAAAATAGAAGACATGGCTCCTGCTGCTGCTGCACCAATTAATAACGTTTTTGTTGTTTGATTTAAACGAAAAAGTCGTGCAAAATTAGATCCTAAAGCAGCTCCTGTAGCTACTGTTGGCCCCTCTAAACCAACAGAACCCCCAAAACCAACAGTTAATGGTGCTGTAAAAATTGATGCCCACATTTGATGTTTTGGCATCATTCCTTTTTGTTTGGAAATTGCATACAATGTAGAAGGAATACCATGACCTACTTTTTTCTTAATAATATATTTAACAATTAAAAGAACAATAAAAAGCCCTAAAATTGGAAAAATAAAATAAAACGCTGTGTGTATTTCTTTAATAAAATCTTCTTCTAATAAATGCTGAATAAAATGCGTAAAATTCTTTAAAGTTACTGCTCCTAAACCTGCCAATAAACCAATTACTGCACTGGAAATATTAGTAAATTGCTGATTGGAAATATGCTTATATTTCCATTTTAGAATTTTTTTTAGAATTTTATTTTTTGCTGACATTTTTAATTATTTGTTTTCGACAAAATATCCGTTCCTAAATAACCATTATCTTTATTATAATACCAAGCTCTATTTTTGGGCATTTTTACACCATTAATCGTTTCTAAACCAGATAATAAAACATATTCTCCACTATCTTTTGCTTCTTTAAAAAATTGATACACTTCCATAGCATACGTTTTGGAATTAAAATAAAAGCACCAAGTATCTTTACCAACTTCTTTGTTATACGTTGCTTTTAAAACTAAATACTTTTTTCCTTTGAACATTTTTCTTTCTACCTTTTTATCGATAATTGTTCCTTTATCTTTCAACTTCATTGGCAAACCATATAAATATGTGTAATAATTTTTGAAGCGTTTTGCACGCTCACAACTTAAACCATGTTTCTTTTTAAGTTCTTCAGACGGTTTTGTATTACCATTAACTGCCATACTACAATCTCCTTTGTGAATTGCGTATTCTGTAGTAATCTTATCTCTTTTGGCTTTCACAAAAAAGTATTGTTTAGGTAAATTAATTCTAATTCTACTTTCTCTTGACTGTCCTTTGGGAGTTTCCATGGTTACAAAAAGTTCGCCTTTAAAGGTTTTCCAATTTCCATTTGGGTCGTGAAATTCAATGGCTTTTTCCAATAATTGATTTCCTGTAATCTCTTGTGAAAATGAAATTATTGTGGTAAAAAGTATTGTAAGTGAGATTAGATTTTTCATACTTTAAATTTAACAAAAAATCCCGCTTTTGCGGGATTTTTATTTATTCTTGAATATTTAATTTTAAGCTTAATTCTTTCAATTGTTCTTCGTCGATAAAAGCAGGTGCATCTATCATAACATCTCTTCCAGAATTATTTTTTGGAAATGCAATAAAATCGCGGATGGTTTCTTGTCCGCCTAAAATGGCAACTAATCTATCCAAACCAAAAGCCAAACCTCCATGAGGTGGTGCTCCATATTCGAATGCGTCCATTAAGAAACCAAATTGTGCTTTTGCATCTTCTTCAGAAAAACCTAAATGCTTTAACATGGTTGCTTGCATTTGCTTATCGTGAATACGAATTGAACCTCCGCCAATTTCATTTCCGTTTAAAACCAAATCGTATGCGTTTGCTTTTACTGCTCCAGGATTTGTTTCTAACAACTCCATTTGACCAGGTTTTGGTGAAGTAAATGGATGGTGCATGGCATGATAATGCCCTGTTTCTTCATCTAATTCTAATAATGGAAAATCTATTACCCAAAGTGGCGCAAATACTTTTGGATCTCTCAATCCTAAACGTTCTGCCAACTCCATTCTTAAAGCAGATAATTGTGCTCTTACTTTATTGGTTTCTCCAGACAAAATACAGATTAAATCTCCAGGTTTTGCACCTGTAGCTTCTGCCCATTTTGCCAAGTCTTCTTGGTCATAAAATTTATCTACAGAAGATTTAAAAGTACCATCTTCGTTTACACGACAATAAATCATTCCTAAAGCACCTACTTGTGGTCTTTTAACCCATTTTATAATATTGTCAATTTCTTTTCTTGTGTATGAGTTTCCTCCTGGAACTGCAATTCCAACTACCAATTCAGCATTGTTAAAAACACCAAAATCTTTGTGTTGTGTAACTGAATTTAATTCAGCGAATTCCATTCCAAAACGGATGTCTGGTTTGTCATTTCCATACAAACGCATTGCATCATCATACAACATTCTTGGAAATTTATCTACTTCAACTCCATTTACTTCTTTTAGTAAATGACGCGTTAATCCTTCGAAAATATTTAAAATATCTTCTTGTTCCACAAACGCCATTTCACAGTCAATTTGTGTAAATTCAGGCTGTCTGTCTGCACGTAAATCTTCATCTCTAAAACATTTTACAATCTGAAAATATTTATCCATTCCACCAACCATTAATAGTTGTTTGAAAGTTTGTGGAGATTGTGGTAAGGCATAAAACTGACCTTCATTCATTCTCGAAGGAACCACAAAATCTCTTGCACCTTCTGGTGTAGATTTTATTAAATAAGGCGTTTCAACTTCAATAAATTCTTGGTCAGACAAGTATTTACGAACTTCCATCGAAACTTTATGACGGAAAATTAAACTCTCTTTTACCGGATTTCTTCGAATATCCAAGTATCTGTATTTCATTCTTAGGTCATCTCCACCATCGGTTTTGTCTTCAATCGTAAAAGGCGGAGTTACAGATTCATTCAAAATTTCTAATTTAGAAACTAAAACTTCCACATTTCCAGTTGGCATTTTACTGTTTTTCGACTCACGTTCAATCACCCTTCCAGTAACCTGAATTACAAACTCTCTTCCCAGAGATTTTGCTTTCTCCATCATTTCTTTTGGTGTGCGTTCTTCATCGAACATTAACTGTGTAACTCCATAACGATCGCGTAAATCTACCCAAATCATAAAACCTTTATCGCGCGATTTTTGTACCCAACCAGCCAAGGTTACTTCTGTATTTATATGCGAATCTCTTAACTCGCCACAAGAATGACTTTTATACATTTCTATGAATAATTTAAGTTGCGAAATTAATCATTTTCCATTAAATATGAATGTTTTGGGTGTTCATTTCTAAACAGAAATACTACGCTTTTCGCACTCACTTTTTTTAAACAAAAAGAGTTTAAACATTAGCCTGTGCTTAGCGAATTCGAAGTACTTTAATCGGTAACGCAGAATCCGTCTAATTCTTCGTAAATTTGTCTTTATGAGTGTAATTAATATTCAAGAGAAATTCAATTTATTTTCAGATTATTGGTCGCCAAAGAAAATAGGAGAATTAAACGAACAACAGATTTTATTAGCCAAAATAAAAGGAGAATTTGTTTTTCATAAGCACGACAATGAAGACGAGCTTTTTATGGTACAAAAAGGCGTTTTAGAAATCCATTTAAGAGATAAAATTATTACGATTAACGAAGGCGAGTTTTATATTGTTCCAAAAGGAGTGGAGCATAAACCAGTTGCCAAAGAAGAAGTTTTTATTTTGTTGTTTGAGCCACTTACTACAAAACACACTGGCGATATTGTTGCAAATATTACTGTGGAAGCATATGAATCTATTTAAAACATAATAAGAAAATCAATTATTATGCTTTTTATATGAAATTCATAATAATAAAATATTTAATTATGATTTTTTATATATTTACATAATAACAAAAACTCTTATTATGATAAATTTTAAATCTGGATTATATCAAAATCAAGGATATTATAAAAGTTTTCAACCTACTCAAATTAATAGAGATTGGATGATTAACGACATGAAACTAATTCAGTTATTAAGTCTTGCAGATAGACAATTAGGAAGGTTAGATATGTATTCTGAATATGTAAATGTTGATTTATTTACACAGATGCATATTGCAAAAGAGGCCACACAATCTTCTAAAATAGAAGGTACACAGACTAATATGGAAGAAGTCTTTCTAAAAAAAGAAGATGTTTCAAGTGAAAAAAGAGATGATTGGGAAGAAGTACAAAATTATATTCAAGCAATGAACCATGCAGTTGGTTTGTTACATAAGCTTCCTTTTTCAAGTCGACTAATAAAACAAACTCATAAAATTTTATTACAAGGTGTAAGAGGTAATCACAAATTACCTGGAGAGTATAGAAGCAGTCAAAATTGGATTGGTGGAGCTTCTATAAATGATGCCGTTTTTATACCTCCTATTCACAATACTGTAAACGATTTTATTTCTGACATTGAAAAATTTGCAAACGATTTAGAAAATCCTATGCCAGATTTATTAAAAATAGCTCTAATTCATTATCAATTCGAAACTATCCACCCTTTTTTAGATGGAAATGGAAGAGTTGGAAGACTTTTAATTACTTTATATTTAGTAAACAAAGGAATTTTAAAACGGCCTATTTTATATTTATCAGATTTTTTTGAAAAACACAGAACTTTATATTATGATAACCTAATGAGAGTCAGAACCCATAATGATATCAATCAATGGTTTAAATTTTTTCTAACAGGAATTATAGAAACTTCCAAGAAAGGTGTAGATACTTTTAATTCAATTATGCATCTTTCAAAATCTACAGAAGAGAAAATTACTAAACTAGGGGCAAGAAGTTCCGATGCTCATAAAATAGTTGATTATCTATATAGCAATCCTGTTGTTGATGCCCAAAAAGTTGGAGAAATTATAGAGAAAAACCCACAATCTGCATATCAACTAATAAACAAACTTGAAAACTTGAAAATCTTAAAAGAAATAACAGGTTCTCAAAGAAATCGTCTTTATACTTTTGATGATTATTTAGAAATTTTTAACGGCTAATTAAAATGAGCAAATTATATATAGTCCCAACACCAATTGGTAATTTAGAAGACATAACTTTTAGAGCGATTAGAATTCTAAAAGAAGTCGATTTTATTTTAGCAGAAGACACACGTACAAGTGGAAAATTGTTAAAGCATTTTGAGATTGCTACGCAAATGCACAGTCATCATATGCATAATGAGCATAAATCTGTAAAAGGTGTGGTGCAAAGAATCGAGAATGGAGAAACCTGTGCATTAATTTCTGATGCTGGAACTCCAGCAATTTCAGATCCTGGTTTTTTACTCACAAGAGCTTGTGTAGAAAATAATATAGAAGTCGATTGTTTACCAGGTGCAACAGCTTTTGTACCAGCTTTGGTAAATTCTGGTTTGCCCAATGACAAATTTGTTTTTGAAGGTTTTTTACCTGTTAAAAAAGGAAGACAAACTCGTTTTTTGTTGTTAGCAGAAGAAACAAGAACGATGATTTTTTATGAATCTCCACACAAACTGGTAAAAACATTAGGGCATTTTGTAGCATATTTTGGTGCAGAAAGAAGAGTATCTGTTTCTAGAGAACTCACAAAAATGTTTGAAGAAACCATTAGAGGAACTGCCACAGAAGTATTAGCACATTATACTGCAAAACCACCAAAAGGAGAAATTGTGGTAATTGTTGAAGGGAAGAAATAACAGTTTACAGACCTCACGAGGTTTTTAAAACCTGTGAGGTCTTTAAAATAAAAAAATATTATAAATGATAATCCAACAATTCAAAACAATACTAAAATCAAATCCAACAGCAATTACGTTTTCAGAAACGATGCAAGTAATTGAAGATAATTATAATTTCACACCAACCAATTTTACAAACGGAGAACTCAAAAACAATGCTGGCGAAAATTCTGGTTCTTGCAAATTATTTGCGTTTGCTAAACTTCAAAAATTATCTAAAGAAGAAACCTTATTTTGTTTTGGAGAACATTATAAATCTGTTTTAGAAGATAAAAATGGAGATGCTCATCAAAATATAAGAAACTTTATGAAAACTGGTTTTGAGGGTTTGTCTTTTGAAGGTGAATCTTTGAAAATAAAATAGTGTATTTTGTTATTTAAAATAACACTTTTTATATTATTTTGTTATTTTAAATAACATTATTTGTATATGTTTGTTATTCAATATAACAAAATGGAAAAATTACTCACGCTTCAAAAACTGTTTTTGGACAAGGTTTTTACAAAAGAGCGTTATCTAATCACAAAAATAAACTGGTCTAACAGATTGATTGCTATTAAAGGTGCAAGAGGTTCTGGGAAAACTACTTTACTGTTGCAACAAATAAAGTTCTATTTACCAAAAGACGCAGAACCTTTGTATGCTTCTTTAGATAATTTGTATTTTTTAGAAAATAACTTGGTAGATTTAGCAGAAGAATTTGTTTTGCAGGGTGGCACACATTTATTTTTAGATGAAGTACATAAATACCCAAATTGGTCGAGAGAAATAAAATTAATTTATGACCAATTTCCGAAATTGAAAACCGTTTTCACTTCTTCTTCAATGTTAGAAATCTACAAAGGAGAATCTGATTTAAGCAGAAGAGTGGTTCCTTATTATTTAAAAGAATTGTCATTTAGAGAGTTTCTTTATTTTAAAACTGGAGAAAAACTACCAATTTTAGATTTAGAAGACATTTTAAAAAATCATAAAGAATATGCCAGAGAAATTTCAACAAAATTAAATACACCCTTTAAAATATTTTAAAGAATATTTAGAATATGGCAATTATCCGTATTTTTTAGAAGATGTAGAAAGTTATAATTTAAAATTAATACAAACGATTAATTTAATTATAGAATCCGATTTGAATGCTGTGGAAAATATTGCTTATGAAGATAGTAGAAAAATAAAAAAACTACTTTTAGCGATTGCACAAAGTGTTCCGTTTTCACCAAATATTAAAAAATTAAGTGAACGTTTAGGTATTAACAGAACCTTTTTAATAAACGCTATAAAATTATTAAACAGAGCAGATTTGGTTATGGAACTATTTAAGCCTACAAAAGGGGTTGGAGCCTTAACGAAACCAGAAAAATTATACTTAAACAACACCAATTTAATTTTTGCTTTGGATAAAAAACAAGCCGAAGTTGATACATTAAGAGAAACTTTTTTCGCGAATCAGATGAAACACATACACGAAATTCATTTGGCAGAAAAGGGCGATTTTCTAATTAATAAAAAATATACGTTTGAAATTGGTGGAAAAAATAAACCTACAAAACAAATTAAAGGCGTAGAAAATGGGTTTGTTGTGAGAGATGATATGGAAGTTGGCGGTTTAAATATTATTCCGCTTTATTTATTTGGGTTTATGTATTAAGGGTTTTCCTTGTGGTTTATTTATTCCACAAAGCTTAACAGAGAGACAAAGAGCTTAAATATTTTTATAATGTAGAAGTACATCCGTTTATAAATTACTCGTTACAATCAACAAATATTTATATTCTTATTTTTTTTGATAAAATTCAAAAAAATCTAATGAAAAAGATGTATGCGTATAAAATTATCATCAATAAAAAAAAAAAACAAATATTATTGTTGGGGCGCACTTATTAGGCTCAGAAGAGAATGAATGTATAAATATATTATGATGGCAATTAACTAGAAAATGATCGTTTCTCAATTTAAAAAACTTATTTTTACGTATCCTTCTTATTCCAGAGATTTAAAAAGTATGATAAAAATTTCTAATTAGCTTATTTATAATACTTTTTAGACTCCTGTTCTATTAAGAATGGAATTTTTAATGGCAATTTTATTAAAAAATCGAGGATTTTTTTTCAAAAAAAACTATTTTTATGGCATAAAAAACTTGGTCTCATGTTAAAAAAATTAATCTACCTTTTATTATTTTCATTTCTACTTTTTCAATGTAAAACTGATGAAAAGCCAAAAAAATTACCACCAAAAAATTATACTGACATAATAAACAAAGAATTTACTGGAGATTTAGCGTATAAAACGACCTCGTTTATCGAGAAATATTGGCGAGTTGTTGGAAATACCGGTTTTAATAAAAGTGTTTATAAAATTGCAGAAGAGTTAGAAAAAGCAGGTTATATTTTAGAGGAAAAAGCTACTAAAAAAGATGTTTTAACTTATAGAATTGAGAAACGTCCACTTAAAAACCCAACTTGGGAATCTGTAGATGCAGTTTTAAAAATTGAAGGAGAAATAGAACCTTTGTTGCAACACAGTACTAATAGAAATATGATTGCTTTAAATTCTTACAGCACTCCTAAAGAAGGAATTTCTGCAGAAGTAATTTATATCAAAGACATTAAAAACATTAACAAAACAAACGTAAAAGGAAAAATCGTTTTTGCGGAAACGAGTCCATACGAACTTTACAAATCGGCAATTATTGAAGGAAAAGCCACAGGTATTATCACTTATGATAACCCTTCTTATTTACAACCCCAAAAAAACACGACTTCTATTCAATTTCGTTCTATTCCTTATGATTCTATAAACAAACCTTGGGCAATTGCACTTTCTTACCAAGCAAAAGAACGTTTAAAAAAAACGTTAGAAAAAGGAAAAACAAAACTAAATGTAAAAATTGAAACCAATATTTATGCTTCCGAAGAATTAACAATTGTGGCAGATGTTAAAGGTGCAGAAAAACCGAAAGAACGTTTAGTTTTTAGTGCACACATTCAAGAACCTGGTGCAAATGACAATGCCACTGGAGTGGGTGTTACTTTAGAAATGGCTTCGTTAACTGCGAAATTTATCAATCAAAAAGAATTTCAACCTAAAAGAACGTTAACTTTTTTATGGGGAGACGAAATTGTTTCTACAAGAAGATATGTACAAGAAGATCTTACAAGAGCAAAAGATATAAAATGGGGAATTTCTTTAGACATGGTTGGAGAAGATACCGAAAAAACTGGTGGAACTTTCTTAATTGAAAAAATGCCAGATCCAAGTGCAATTTGGGCGCGTGGAAATGACAAACATACAGAATGGGGAGGAACTGAAATGAGTTTAGAACAAATGAAACCGCATTATTTAAACGATTTTTTAATCGATAAATTTAAGGCTCAAGCAAAAAGAGCAAATTGGATTGTAAATACAAATCCGTTTGAAGGTGGAAGCGATCACGTTCCTTTTTTAAAAGAAAACATTCCAAGTGTTTTATTTTGGCATTTTACAGATCAGTTTTATCACACAGATAACGATCGAATTGATAAAGTTTCTAAAACGACATTAAAAAATGTTGGAACTGCAGCTTTAATTGCTGCATATACTTTATTAAATGCCGATGAAAATACAGCTAAAACTATAATTTATAATTTAGAAAAAGCGGCTATTGAAAGATTAAATGAAGAATTGAAACAAAGTAAAATTGCTTTAAATAATGGCGATTCTTTAGAAACACAAATCGAAATTATTACTGCTTGGAACGATTGGTATAAAAAATCGTTATCTACCACAAAAGACATGGTTTTAGACGAAAATAGTATTGAACTTGATATTGAAAAATCACAAAAAACAATTGATGCTGTTTCTAGAAAGATAATCAAGAAATTAAAGGCTCAATTTTAACTTTCTATTTTTAATTTTTTGTACCTTTTTAAATTCCATATATTTTAAATAGTCTCTAATTTTGCAAAAATAGAAGTTATGTTGTTTACTAAATTTTAAGAAAAAAAGAGTTTGGGGAAACCCTTAATGTTTATACGAAACCTTTTCTATAAAAACGAAAAGGCTTCTTTGTTTTTATTTTTCTCTAATATTTAGAGCCATTGTGTTTACCAACTTCGAAACCATGTTTCCCCAAAAACTGATTTCCAGATTCTATGGCGTCTTTCTCTAAAGTAGTTCCCATAGAATCGTTCCAACGATTTAAGTAACCAAATAAAGAAATTACACCCAACATTTCTACGATTTCTCCTTCGTCCCAATATTTATAAAGTTTTTCTTTAATTTTTGCATCTACTGCATTTGGCACCATAGATGCTGCTAAAGAAAAATCTAGTGCAGCTCTTTCTGCATCAGAAAAAGCGCTATGTGTTTTGTATTCCCAAATATTATCTAATTGTTCTTGTTCTGCTCCATAACGTTCTGCAGCTCTAATTGCATGAGCTTGGCAATATCTACAACCTGTTGCGTTGCTAGAAACCCAAGCAATCAACCTTTTTAAAGCAGAAGTTACTCTACCTTCATTTGCCATTACAGCTTTGTTTAAGTTGATAAATGCTTTAGAAATGGCAGGTCTTCTTTGCATTGTTAAGACAGAATTTGGACAAAAACCCAAGGTTTCATTAAAAAATTCTGCTAATTTTTTTGTTTCTAAATCGTGTTCCGCTATAAGAGGTGTTACTAATGGCATATATTTCTGTTTTATTATTTTCTTATTAAACTAAAACTTCCTTTTTTTTCTATAGACAAGCCGTTTTTATCTGTTAAAATTACTTGAAACCAATAACTGTTGGAAGGTAGTAATTTCCCTTTATATGTTCCATCCCAACCTTCACTTTCTTGTGATATTTTAGTTAAAAGTACTCCATATCTGTCGTAAATATAAATATCTGAAACTGTATAAAAATCTTTATTATATCCTTTTAAATGCCAAAAATCATTTTTTCTATCGTTATTAGGAGTAAAAAATCGTGGATATTCTAATATCGAAAAATTATATTTAGCAGTTCCACAACCACCTTTATCTTTAATAAATAAAGTATGTAATCCTGTTGTTATTCCATCAAAAAAACCACGATCTTTAAAAGGACCAAACTCATTATCCAACGAAAATTTATAATTTCCAGATCCTATGTTTTGTACTTCCACTGAAATAGAATTATTATCAGAATCGTCTATAATTAAAATATCGTCTTTGGTAATATTTGCAATTTCAGAATCGTTTACAATAATTGTTTTTTCTAAAGATTCGCAACCTGCTTTAGAAAATGCTTTTACGGTATAATTTCCAGCTTCTTTTATATTTATTTCTGAAGTATTTCCTGCTATTAAAACACCTTCTTTTTTCCAAACATATGTATAAGCTCCTTGCTTATTTATCACTTTTAAATCTACAGAACCAATATCTTTACATAAAACAACATTCTCTTTTTCAACATTAAAACTTGGAATTGTAGTATCTACCTCTGCAACCACCTCTGTTCTATTTAAAGACATACAGTTAGAAATATTCGCTTCTACAAAGTAAGAAGTTGTTGCAGTTAAAATGGGAGTTCTGTAAGTATTTCCTGTATAAACTAGTGTTCCACCTGTTAAAGAATCGTACCAATTTACTTCACCTCTAGAAGCTGTTGCTGTTAATACTGCGGTTCCAGAACAAATTAAATCGTTTTTTATATTTGTTATGGTGGGTCTTTGATTTACAATTATTCTAATAGGTGTTCTTGGCAAACTTGTACAACCGCCAACAGAAACTGATGCATAAAATGTTGTGGTTTCCGAAACTGTAGCTGTAAAATCGTTTCCTGTAAAAATTGAAGTTCCACCAGTTGCTGCAGTGTACCATAAAACTTGTCCCTCGCTTGGAATTGCAGAGATCGTTACTGTTCCAGATTCGCAAACACTAGCTTCTGTTGTTGTAGTTATTTGTGGAATATAAATACGAGAACTTCCTACAATATTTAATGGAGGATCTCCCAAAGTTCCATATTCTACAACATAACCTTTTGCTAAGTACAGGCCTGTTCCACCCGTGTTTGGTAAATCGTTCCAGGCACCACGAATTCCTATTGAAGGATCTGTAATATGTGCGTAATCTTCTCCTGTTGTATTGTTTCCTCTATAATCATTTGGCTCATTTATATTCCATTTCGCATACTGACCTTGAGGAGAAGAACCGCTAATTTGTCCATTCCAAAAAATGGTACCAGCTTCTGGGCCAGTAACCCATTTCCAAACACCTTCCGTTTCTTCGTCAGAACCTCCAATCCAACCTGTTCCAGAGGCTTGTTTTCCAGCAAAATTTGCTTCAATTTCGCTTGTTAAAGTTGCTAAATATCCTTTCCTACCATAATAAAATCTATTTTCTGCTGCGATTTTGGCATTTTTCCAAGTAATTCCTTGTGCTGGTACAAATTCGTAAAAATGATCTGTTTCTTTTAGGTAGTTTTTATCGTCTGCTGTTAAAGAAAATATTCTTTCTTTGGAAACTGCATTTGCAGTTGTTGTAAAAACTACTTGTTTTACAGCGTCTATTAAATCTGCAAATAGCATTTCTGTTCCTGCAACTTTCGAAAATAAAGTTAACTTTCCTTCATTTGAATTCCAACTTCGTGTAATTGTTGGATGACTTGCTAAATTTAAAAAGTCGAAACCTTTTTGATAACCAGAAGAAATTTGAATGTAGAAAAATTCGATTCCAATATCATCGGAATCTGTTATTGTAAAATCTTCGACAATATTTATAGCATTTCCAATACAAAAAGCTTGGTCGCCATTTGCAGTAATTACAGGAGCATTATCTGTTTGTGAGTATAACAAAACAGGCATTAATAATGCACATAAAAAAATTAGATTACTTTTCAATTGATAAATTTTCTCCATTTTAATTATTAACTTGTAAACGATGTTGCTATTTTTGTAAGAAACCCCAATTTAATACTTCAATTTTAAAAAAATATAATTTTATGGTTAAAAATATAGTTACTACAGTTTGGACAGAAAAATCGAAGTTCGAAACCGACAATCCTAGTGGTTACAAATTTACAATGTTCGACAAATCGCAAGATAATGGAGACACTGTTGGTTTTGCTCCAAAAGCATTAATGTTATCTTCTTTAGCAGGTTGCTCTGGTTTAGATATTGTTTCTTTATTAGAAAAAATGCGTGCAGAAGTGGAAGATTTTAAAATTGAAGTTACTGCAGAATTAACAGACGAACACCCTAAATTCTACAACAAGGTAAAAGTAGATTATCATTTTACAGACAGCGAATTACAGCCAGAAAAAATCCAGAAAGCCGTAAATTTATCTGTTACAAAATATTGTGGAGTTATGGAAATGTTTAGACAATTTGCAGAAATAGAAACCGAAATATTTTTGCACGATATTTCTATAAAAGAATAAAGTACAATTAAAATGATGCTGAAACTCCACAAATTTTAGATACAGCATAAAAACTATGAGATGGACTTTAAAACCAACACCTAACAAAGAAAAAATTGCACAACTTGCGAAAGATTTGCAGGTTGATAAAACCATTGCTACCATTCTTTGTCAAAGAAACGTAACTACATTCGAAGAAGCAAAAACATATTTTCGCCCTAGTTTAGAAGATATTCACAATCCTTTTTTGATGAAAGGCATGCATTTGGCTGTTCAGAGAATTGAAAAAGCAATTGCTAACAACGAAAATATTTTAGTTTTTGGTGATTATGATGTAGATGGAACTACTGCTGTTTCTTTGGTTTCTTCTTATTTAAAAACAATTCACCCAAATGTTGCCACTTATATTCCAGATAGATATGCAGAAGGTTATGGTGTTTCGTATTTAGGAATCGATTTTGCCAAAGACAACGATTTTTCTTTAATTATTGCATTAGATTGTGGTATAAAAGCCATTGAAAAGGTAGCGTATGCTAAAGAAAAAAATATCGATTTTATTATTTGCGACCACCATAAACCTGGGAAAGAAATTCCAAATGCGGTTGCTGTTTTAAACGCAAAACAAGAAGATTGTAATTACCCTTTTGATGAACTTTGTGGTTGTGGAGTTGGTTTTAAACTAATTCAGGCTTTGGGTGTTTCCAGAAACCAAACCATAGAACATTTTGTGCCTTATTTAGATTTAGTAGCCACTGCAATTGCTGCAGATATTGTACCCATGAATGGCGAAAATAGAACCTTGGCTTATTTTGGATTGCAAGTAATTAATTCGCAACCAAGAAACGGAATTAAAGCCATTATTCATCAAATTAAAAAGAAAGAACTTACCATTACAGATGTCGTTTTTATAATCGCGCCAAGAATTAATGCAGCTGGAAGAATGAAACATGGTAATTATGCTGTGGAATTATTAACAGAAATGGATTTAGATGCTGCTATTGAATTTGCTGCAGCTATTGAAATTAATAATGCAGATCGTAAAGAATTAGATAAAAAAATAACCAACGAAGCTTTAATACAAATTATAGATAATAAAGAGGAAGAGCGTTTCACATCTGTCGTTTTTCAAGAAGATTGGCACAAAGGTGTTATTGGAATTGTAGCCTCTAGATTGATAGAAAAATATTACAGACCTACTTTAGTTTTTACAAAAAGTGGCGATAAATTAGCAGCCTCTGCACGTTCTGTAAAAGGTTTCGATGTGTATAATGCATTGGAAGCATGTAGCGAATTTATAGAACAATTTGGCGGACATAAATATGCTGCTGGGTTGACTTTATTACCAGAAAACTACGAGAATTTTAAAAATAAGTTCGAAGAAGTTGTAAAAAAAACGATTGATAAAGAATTATTAACCCCAGAAATTTCGATTGATGCAGAAATCGATTTATCTGAAATTACACATAAATTCTTTCGAATTATACAACAAATGGCACCTTTTGGACCAATGAATATGAAACCCGTTTTTAAATCTACCTGTGTAAGAGATAATGGTTATGGGAAACAGGTTGGCGCAGATAAAACCCATTTAAAATTAAATGTTTTTCAAGGTGATAATAAAAAAACCTACAATGCAATTGGTTTTAATTTGGGTAATAAAATAGAGTTTGTACAAGACGAATTTGATATTGTCTATACTTTAGATGAAAATAAATGGAATGGTTATAAATCTGTGCAATTGTTGTTAAAAGATTTAAAATGAAAAAGATTTGAGTTCAAAATAATGCTTAAAAAAAAGCAAAAACCACTTAAAAGGTGTAGCTCTAGATTGTCGTTAAAAAAGTGGCTTCGAGCGCTTGGTTAAAAATTTAAATTTCTGTTAATTCTCTTCCTCTTCTTTATGTTTTACATATCTTAAATCTCACATTCTTTCCATTCTTAGAAAGAGAATTAGATTTTGACAGCAAAAAACATCTAACCAATAATGTAAACTCTTTTTTCGAATTAACCTCAATCGCAGCAAAGGATTCAAAAGACAACAAAAAAAAGTCAGCATTTCTGCTGACTTTTTGTTTTTAGTAGCGGGAACTGGACTCGAACCAGTGACCTTCGGGTTATGAGCCCGACGAGCTACCTACTGCTCTATCCCGCGATTTGAACTGCAAATATACAACACAATGTAAGTAATTACCAAACTTTATCTTAATTATTTTTTAATCAACTAAAATTGAATCAACTGTAAAAAGAATTTATCTTTGCAGCATGACACACAAAGCTGGTTTTGTAAATATTATTGGAAATCCTAATGTTGGTAAATCTACGTTAATGAACGCGTTGGTAGGCGAAAAGCTGTCTATTATTACCTCAAAAGCACAAACAACAAGGCATCGAATTTTAGGAATTGTAAACGACGAAAACCATCAAATTGTATTTTCGGATACGCCAGGAATTATAAAACCTGCTTACGAATTGCAATCTTCTATGATGGATTTCGTGAAATCTGCCTTAGAAGACGCAGATATTCTTATTTATATGGTAGAAGTTGGCGAAAAAGAACTAAAAAACGAAGCTTTCTTCAACAAGATAATTCATAGTGAAATTCCTGTGATTTTATTATTGAATAAAATAGATAAATCTTCACAAGAAGAAGTAGAAGAAAAAATAAAATACTGGAAAAATAAAGTTCCAAATGCCGATGTTTTTGTAATTTCCGCTTTGGAAGGTTTTAATGTTTCCGCCGTTTTCGAAAAAATAAAGGAATTATTACCAAAGTCGCCTGCTTTTTATCCAAAAGATCAATTAACAGACAAACCCGAACGTTTTTTTGTAAATGAAAAAATTAGAGAAAAAATTCTAATGCACTACAAAAAGGAAATTCCGTATTCGGTAGAAGTAGAAACCGAAGAATTTGCCGAAGAAGAACATATCATTAGAATTCGTTCTGTAATTATGGTGGAGAGAGAAACTCAAAAAGGAATTATTATTGGTCACAAAGGAGCTGCTATTAAACGAGTTGGTGCAGAAGCAAGAAAGGATTTAGAGAAGTTTTTCGAGAAAAAAGTTTTTATAGAATTGTATGTAAAAGTGAATAAAAACTGGAGAAGCGATAAAAACCAGTTAAAACGTTTTGGATATAACCAGAATTAATAAAAGGTTATTTTAGATTTCGAGGCACATTCAGAAAATAGGTTATTTTTAAAAATGCAGCTAAAATTGCGGGCAGAATTATTTAAATTCTACCCTCAATTTTTGTTTTAAAGCTGTTTTAAGTGTTCAGTTTCTTAAAAACTTCCCAACAAGACATACCTCTCCCATAAAACTATATTCAATGCTTCAAATTTAGACTACTTGTTGTGCTGTTTTAGCTATTTTTCTTCGGCCAATTTCAAGAGCATTCCCTGTGTGTATTCCAAAGAATATCCATAGAATTTCATTCTTTTTAGTTTTGGCTTTTATTTTTCGTAAGTGATAATATTCTTTATCCTTTCCAAAAGAACCTTCTAATCTTGTAGCTCTTTCTTTTGCGATAATAGCTCTAAGTTGCTTTTTTTCTTTATGATTTTTCGGCTTTTTTCCCTTGGGGATAAAGTCTGTTTCTATGTTCTTAGAACTACAGTGTTTTCTATTTTTATTGGTGGCATAAATTTTATCTGCTCCAGCTATTTTTACTTTTTTTCGAGTTAATCCTTGTGCTTTTTGGACTGTTTGAATAAAACGATTTCCTTCATGAAATGCATTAAAGTTAATATGTTCGATAAAGCTAATTCCATCAATTTGAACTTTGTTAACTTTTGCTCCAAATTCAACAGGTTTTACTTCCTTTCCTCGAACAATAGGACGAATATAATCCTTTTGAATGCTTACAATTCTATCTTTGATTTTTTCTCCTGTATCAAAATGATCTTTTTGTTGTTTGTAAATCCTTTGAATTGTATTTATTCGCTTATAATACAAAGCTATAAACTCAATATTGTGATTTTCTGACAACTCTTTTTCAAAGTTGATAAATTTACTTAACAGATTGAGTAAACCTCGGGTTAATGAAATACGTTTCGACTTGGTTTTTCTTCGCATTTTACTAAATCCTTGATAACGTTTTTTCCACTTGATATATTTACTTCTAATCATTTTAACCCCTAATATAGAGCAGGTTTTACGTAATTGATTGTACAACCAATGAACCGACTCCCAAAGTAATTTTTGGATGCTAGGGTAACGAACTTCACTTTCATAACAAGTAGCATCCATTACAATTTGATTGGGGTTTTCAATTTCGTTTTTCCAAGAGTTGAATAGAATTTTTTCTATGGAATTAATATCGAGTTTCTCTGCTAATTCACAACGTATTTGGCTCACTATTTTATAGTTTGTTAAGCGTTCAAAACCTAGTTCTATATCACAGAAAAATTGATAGTCTAAATTCGAGTTTAGTTGCTCAATCAATTTTCTATCTGAACAATTAGCATAATGTTTTAAAAACATTAAACCTAGTCTTCCTTTAGGACTAAAAAGATAGTTTCTCCCTTTTGATTGTTCAGAAATACCAAAAGAGCTAACTAAATCATTCCAAGGAATTGCAGAGTAGATTTTACCTAAATCTCCCTCTAAAAATCGCGCATAATGAGCATCATAATTCTCGCTGAGGGGAAAAAATTGAAATGCGGTGTTGCATTTCAGAAATTCTTCGTACTTTCATAATTGTCGAAATTAAAACCCCGTTTTTTGCCTATATTGGCCATTTTCGGGGTTTATTATAGCTACAAAATACAACAAATCCCTCGTAAAAACAAGGGATTCGTTGTTTTATGAAAGCGCCTTTCGATTTCAATTAAAAACGAATGCTAATTTTTATCAGCATAAAAAACACTTTTTAAATAATAGCAATCATAAAATCATGCAAATCTTTTATTTGAGATTTTCCTGTATCCTTCCCTATTTGACCTAAAAAATACAATAAAATCCAAATTAGTGGCAAAACAACCATCATAATTATAGGCAAAACAAGCGATTCATTTAAAGACAATCTTGTGTATAACAACACGCAAAACCCCAAAAAAGAAATTCCTATTACAAAATGCACAAACATAAAAAGCGTCCAAACTTGGGGTTTTGGACCAAATAAACCTTTTAATTCAGTTTCGTTATTTTCTTTTTCTACAATTTCTAAATGCAATTGTGGCGACCAAAAATGTTCCTCTTTCTGCGGAACATTTATAAAAATATGCCCATCTACAATACTTCCTCGAAAGTTGTTTTCTTTCTTTTTAAACGCTTCAGAAAACCTGTTTAATAAAATGGCTGCATTTTCTTCTAAATCAATAGAAAATCGTGGTCTTAGAAATAATTCGCTATTTCTTTTTTCAATAAGAAGTGTCTTTTTATCACTCATAAAAACGGATTTTATAACTGTCTAAAATTACAATTAATTATCATATACTAAATTGTATCTTTGCAAAAAATTTCAATCAAGATGAATAGTATTGTTGCCATTGTAGGAAGACCAAATGTAGGGAAGTCAACACTTTTTAACAGATTAGTACAACGTAGAGAAGCAATTGTAGATTCTGTAAGCGGAGTTACAAGAGATAGGCATTATGGAAAATCGGACTGGAATGGAAAGGAGTTTTCCGTGATAGATACTGGTGGTTACGCAATTGGTTCCGATGATATTTTTGAAGAAGAAATTAGAAAACAAGTAAAATTGGCCATTGAAGAGGCAGATTTAATCGTTTTTGTGGTAGATGTAGAAGAAGGAATTACACCTATGGATGCAGAAGTTGCAAAAATACTTCGCAAAGTAAAAAAGCCAATTTTTGTTACCGTAAATAAAGTAGATAACGCAATGCGAGATGCAGATGCTGTAGAATTTTACAATTTAGGCTTAGGCGATTATCACACAATTTCTTCTATAAATGGAAGTGGAACTGGAGATTTATTAGATGCTTTGGCAGAAAAAATGCCAACTCCAGAAGAATTGGATTTAGAAAAAGAAGAACTGCCAAGATTTGCGGTTGTTGGTCGACCAAATGCAGGAAAATCGTCTTTTATAAACGCTTTAATAGGAGAAGATAGAAACATCGTAACCAACATTGCAGGAACCACAAGAGATTCTATCGATACAAAATACAACCGATTTGGGTTCGATTTTAACCTAATTGACACAGCAGGAATTCGTAAAAAATCGAAAGTAAAAGAAGATTTAGAGTTCTATTCTGTAATGCGTGCAGTGCGTTCCATTGAATATGCAGACGTTATTATTTTGGTGGTCGATGCCACTCGTGGTTTCGAAGGGCAAGACCAAAACATTTTTTGGTTGGCAGAAAAAAACAGAAAAGGAGTTGTTATTTTAATAAATAAATGGGATTTGGTGGAGAAAGAAACCAATACCATGCGCGATTTCGAAGCAATGGTTCGCAAACAAATTGAACCTTTTACAGATGTACCAATTGTATTTATTTCCGCTTTAACAAAACAACGTATTTTTAAAGCCATAGAAACCACTGTTGAAGTTTTCGAAAACAGAAAAAATAAAATTCCTACAAGTAAGTTTAACGATGCCATGTTAGACATCGTAAAAAGTTACCCACCACCAGCAATTAAGGGGAAATATGTAAAAATAAAGTATTGTATGCAATTGCCAACACAAACGCCTCAGTTTGCGTTTTTCTGTAATTTACCACAATATGTTAGAGATCCATACAAACGTTTTGTAGAGAATAAATTAAGAGAAATCTACAACTTTTCTGGCGTTCCAATTACCATTTATTTCAGGCAAAAATAAAATCAATTTGTAGCTGTTTTTTTATATTTTTTTGGGCGTTCGAGCGGGCTTTCCGTTTCAATCTTTTGCCTTAAAAAAGGCAAAAGGATTTCCACTGCAATCCCTAACGCGCTTACTCAAACTCACTTATTGCAATCAAAATTCATAGTAGTTTGTAAAATTAAATGTACCAATTCACATTTTTAAATAATTTGTGAATTCGTGGCAATTTTATCAAAAATAATTCTACAAAAAAACCTTCAAAAAGAAAGTATCAATAAGAAATTACAACCATTAACAAACTATTTTGTAAATTGGAGGTGTAAAAAGAAGGATATGAAAATTATAGAATCGAGCTTAGTTGCTGAAGTTGACTTTCCATTGCAATTAAATATTTCGTTCAAGAAAGTTTTTGTGATGTTCGAAAAATATGCTCAAAAGAAAAACGAACATCATCCTTACCATACTTCTGCAAAAAAAATAGTTTCCTTATTAGGACAATATCCAGCACTTATAGATGGGTTTTCAGATTACTCTTTATTAGAAAAATACAAGGAACCAGTAAATTTATTGTTAGATTCTCTTTTTCCTGAAGCTTTATTAAGCAACGAAATTAAGGCCGCAAGTATTCCGTTTTCTTTTACTTCCTTTAAATTTACAACTCGTTTCGAAAACATTATAAAAAACGCAGGCGAAGATTACGAATTTACCGTAAGAAACTTAGAAGACAAAAGTATGTACATTATGTCTTGTACATTTATTTTAAGTCTTGTGTATGGTTATAATGTAGATATTAAAAGACCTTTTTATTTTGATATTCCAGACAAAAAAACTGGAACTATGAAATATTATAGAGCAACTTTTAATGCCGATTTTTCAGAAATTACAGCTACAGAAAATGCGCCAAAAATAACGCAAGAAGACTTTAGAGAACTATTAAATAATTTTGACAACATTAATCTTTGGAAAGAAAAATTTCCACCCAATAGTTACATTTTTAAAGGTTTCGGAATTATTAATTTATTCGATGTTACCTCCGAAGAAATGCTATCTTCCATAAAAGCCAATTTATTGGGTGGTGGCGATAATTTAATATTTAAACTTCAAAATAATCTACGCGATTTTTACAGTATTAGAGACCTAAAATTAGGCTATTCTATTTTCGATAAATTCAATGGAAAATTATGCGAAACCATTGTAAATAAATCGAATAGTATTATTTTAAATAACGAAGAGCAAATAATTTGTTCCACCGATTATTTTTGCCAGAATGTTATTCAAAAAGTATTTATAGATCACGAAACTTTTGTAGTTTCCGATTTGGAACAATATGGAAAAAGTACGGATAAAAATCCGTTTTATAAAAGCTTATACGATTCAGGAATACAAAGTATCATCCTAATTCCTATCAAAGCAAACGACAATGGAGACTTGGCTTTATTGGAAATTGCCTCTCCAAGAGCGTACGATTTAAACTCGGTAAATATTAACAAACTGAAAGATATTTTACCCGTTTTTGAAGCCGCTGTAAAAAGAACTTCAGAAGAAAGACAAAATGTTTTAGAAGCAACCATTCAAGAAAATTATACCTCTATACATCCTTCTGTAAAATGGCGTTTTTACCAAGCAGCGCAGAAATATTATTTAGAATCTCAAACAAATGATAATGCTAAATTAGATGAAATTATTTTTGATGATGTTTTTCCCTTGTATGGACAAAGCGATATTAAAGGCTCCTCTGACGCAAGAAACAAAGCCATTAGAGCAGATTTAATTACCCAACTTTCTTTGGCAATTGCTGTTTTAAAAGACGCTTGTAAAACAGAAAAATTACCTATTTATAACGAATTAATGTTTCGTGTTTCCACATTTTTAAAAGATGTTAAAGACGAATTAAATGCAGGCGACGAAATTAACATTCTCGATTTTTTACAACGAGAAATATATCCTATTTTTAAACATATAAAAACCATTAACAAAGTACTTGCTAAAAAAGTAAATGTTTATATGAATCGTTTAGATAAAGATTTAAACGTTGTATATGAAAAACGTAAGCAATACGAAAAAAGTGTAAATCTTATTAACGATAAACTATCTAAATTTATCGATAAAAAACAAAAAGATGCACAAGAAATGTTTCCTCATTATTTCGAAAAATACAAAACCGATGGTGTAGAATTTAACATGTACATTGGGCAATCGATTGCAAAAGATAAAAAATTCGACGAAATTTACTTGTATAATTTACGATTGTGGCAACTACAAACCATCTGCGAAATGGAAAATATTGCTTTTTCTTTATTAGACAAAATGGAGCATAATTTAAGAGTAGCTTCCCTAATTTTGGTGCATAGCAATTCTATGGCGATTAAATTTCGAATGGACGAAAAACAATTCGATGTAGATGGAGCATATAATATTCGTTACGAAATTATTAAAAAACGGATTGATAAAGCGCATATTAAAAACACAGAAGAACGTATTACACAACCTGGAAAAATTGCTGTAATTTATTCTCAAGACAAAGATGCTTTAGAGTATATTAAATATATTAATTTCTTACAGTCGAGAAATCAATTGGGTAAAATTGAGTTTTACGAATTGGAAGATTTACAAGGAGTTTCTGGCTTAAAAGCATTAAGAGTAGAAGTTATTTATCAAAAAGATTTCGACGAAAAGAAAACTATTACACTAAACGATTTAATAAAACAAATTGAAGCTTAAGCTCCTTTAAATTTAAATGAAATTCCAAAGGCTATTACACTTACAATTATTCCAATCATAAAAACGGTGTACGTAAGACGTAATATTTTATATTTTCTATTTAAAACCAATCCTAAAAAATACAAATCTTTCGTTAAAGAGCCGTATAAATAATCTCTATCTGTCATCATTTCTGAGATTCCCCATTCGAAATCTTCCAATTTCATTTGATGGAAATTTCCAAAAAACAACAAATTTACTTTTCGATTAGAAACATCTTCTTTTGTAAATTTTCCCTCGGTAACATTTGGTCTTGTTGCAATAATCGACAAAATTATCGAAACCACTGTAAACGCAACAAAAATAATGGTAGGTATTAATAAGTGAGAATTCGAAGGATTGTCTAACTTAGGCAACAAATTAGATAAAGCTAAAGAAACAATAATGGCATTTACAGAAAGTAAAATGTTGGCTTTTGTATCTGCAATATCACTTAACGTTATGTGATTTCTTAACGCCACTCTAAACATAGTTTCTACACCACGTTCTGGCACAATACTTTTATTTTTCTTTAAATCTAAAGCAACTTTTTTCTGTTTAAACTTCTTATTCTCTTTTCTAAGTTTCTTCTGATTTTTCAATAATTTTGCCAAATTCTTCTCCTTATCTTTACTCCAATTTTTTAAAGCAAAATCCGAATAATACCTATGTTTATGGGTTAAAAAAGACAGATTTAAATCTATCCACTCAGAATTTGTGTATTTTTTTTCTAAAATAAGCTCCCATTCTCTTCTTAATAAAGAAGTGTAATTAAAAAAATTTTTTGAAGCTAAATGAGAAGAATCTGCATCTTTTATAATTGCTTCCAACTTATTTTGTGGAAGATAATTCATTTTTGTTGCTAAAATTAAATCGCAAATAGCAGTAATTCTGTTTTCTGAAAAATTCTTTGTTTTTAAAAATTTTTTCGCAATTATCACGCTATTTTCTTCGTGATCTTCAGAACCCTTTGTATAACCAACATCATGAAACCAAGCTGCAATTTCCAGATTATCTGCATCTACTTTTACAATTTCTAAATTTTCTGCTAATTCTTTCGTTTTTTCAACTACTCTTTGTGTGTGTGCCAAATTATGATACACATAATTTGCATGCAATTCCTCACTCAACAACCCATAAACGAATTTTTCTATAGCTGCAATTAATTCAGTCATAAATATTTAATTTCACACAAAAATAGTCAAAATTAATTGCCATTGGTTTGTATATTATATTGTAAATTTAGGTAATGCTTTTGGAAATTCAAAATGAAATGTTCTTTGTAAGAAAATCATCTATTTTTCGACTAAAAACAAGCGATAAAGCATACATAATTAATTAAAAAAAGAAAGGAAGTTATCTTATGCTAACATGGAAAGAAATAATTCGATTTTCTAGGAAAGGAAATCCAAAACCAGACAGAAGAGTAGAAAAAACAGAAGCTGAATGGAAAGAAATTTTAACGCCAGAACAGTTTAGAATTACAAGACAAAAAGGTACAGAAAGACCACATACTGGAGATTTGTGTAGTATTTTTGATGAAGGACAATACAACTGCGTGTGTTGTAATATGCCTTTGTTCGATTCCACCATAAAGTTCGATTCCAACTCTGGTTGGCCAAGTTTTACACAACCTATTAAAGAAAATGCTATAAAATATCACAAAGATATTTCTTTTGGTATGGTTCGAGTAGAAGTATTATGTAACACTTGCGATGCACATTTAGGACATATTTTTCCTGACGGACCAGAACCAAGTGGTTTGCGTTATTGTATCAATTCAGAATCTATGATTTTAGATACAAAATAAAAATATTTAAACGCAAAGGTGCGAAAATTTTATGTACAGTAAGGGGTTTAAACCCTTTGTTTCAAAAGATAAATTAAAAATGAATAAAAACATACAAATCGCTACATTAGGAGGTGGTTGTTTTTGGTGTACAGAAGCTGTATTTCAAGAAGTAAAAGGGGTAGAAAAAGTAATTTCTGGTTATGCTGGTGGAAATGCGCCAGGAAAACCAACATACAGAGAAATTTGTTCAGGTTTAACAGGGCATGCAGAAGTAATTCAAATAACGTTCGATTCGAGTATTATTTCTTTTGAAGACATTTTAGTTATTTTTATGACCACGCACGATCCTACAACTTTAAATCAACAAGGTGCAGATAGAGGTACACAATATCGTTCTGTAATTTATTATCATAACGAAACGCAACATAAAATTGCGGAGGAAGTTGTAAAGCAAATTCAGCGGTATTATTCTGATAAAATTGTGACTGAAATTAGTCCACTACCAATTTTTTATGAAGCTGAGCAAGAGCATCAAAATTATTATAGAGAAAATACACAACAAGGATATTGTAGTTTTGTTATTGAACCAAAATTGGCGAAATTAAGAAAATTACATGCAGACAAATTAGTTGATGTCAGTTCGAGCGCAGTCGAGAACTCTTGAAACGTTTCGACTGCGCTCAAGGATATAAAATATGAAACTATTATTAAACTTTATGGCGCAGAAAGATGCCATAAAACCCAACACTATAAAACATTTTTAAAAGCGCGTAGTTTAGATTACGCGTTTTTAGATGTGGAGCAAAATTTAAAAAATGCCAAAGAATTACGTAAATTGTATGCAAATAGAAAGTTAAATTTTCCAACAATTACAATTGATAAAAAAAAGTTAAAAAATTCTTCTGAAAAGGAATTATTGAAATGGTTGGAAAAACAACAAGTAGTTTAAATCTTGTTAAACAAAATAAATGAAACTAAACATAAAACATACTTTTACAGAAAGTTTACCAGCAGATAAAAACTTAGAAAACTCAAGAAGACAGGTGAAAAACGCTGTGTTTTCTTATGTTTCTCCAAAAAAAACTAAAAACCCAAAAGTGTTGCACGTTTCTAAAGAAATGGCTTCTGAATTAGGTATTTCCTCAGCAGAAACAAAAACCAATTTCTTTAAAAATATTGTTACTGGAAATGAAATATATCCTGAAACAAAACCTTTTGCGATGTGTTATGCAGGGCATCAATTTGGCAATTGGGCAGGACAATTAGGAGATGGAAGAGCCATAAATTTGTTTGAAGTGGAACACAAAAATAAAAATTGGAAAGTGCAATTAAAAGGTGCTGGCGAAACGCCATACTCAAGAACTGCAGATGGTTTGGCGGTTTTACGATCTTCCATTAGAGAATATTTATGTAGCGAAGCCATGTTTCATTTAGGTGTTCCAACAACGCGTGCTTTGTCTTTAAGTTTGTCTGGAGACCAAGTTTTGCGCGACGTTTTATACGATGGAAATCCTGCCTTCGAAAAAGGAGCAATTGTTGCGAGAACAGCCCCTAGTTTTTTACGCTTTGGTAATTTTGAAATATTTTCTGCAAGAAATGATATTAAAAATTTAAAAATACTAACAGATTACACTATAAAACATCATTTTTCGCATTTAGGAAATCCTTCCAAAGAAACATATATTAACTTTTTTAAAGAAGTTTCGGAACGTACTTTACAAATGATTATACATTGGCAAAGAGTGGGTTTTGTACATGGAGTTATGAATACCGATAACATGTCCATTTTAGGTTTAACCATCGATTTTGGACCTTATGGCTGGTTAGAAGGTTTCGATTTTGGCTGGACACCAAACACTACAGATCGTCAAAATAAACGCTACAGATATGGAAATCAACCAAACATTGGGTTGTGGAATTTGTATCAATTGGCAAACGCGTTACATCCATTAATTGAAGATGCAAAACCTTTGGAAGAAATTTTGAATCAATATAAAATTGATTTTGAAAAGAACTCTTTACAGATGATGAAAGACAAATTAGGTTTATATGTTGATGATAAAAACGATTTAAAATTGATACAAGATTTAGAAGACAATTTACAATTGACAGAAACAGATATGACTATTTTCTTTAGAAATTTAGGTAATCTGAATGAAAAATCATCCCTCTTAAAAATTGTTGAAGATGCTTTTTACAATCTTGAAGCTATTTCTGGCGAAATAAAAAGTAGATGGAATTTATGGTTTCAAAAATATGCTGAAAGGCTTCAAAAAGAAACACTTTCCAATTCCGAAAGAGAAGAAAAAATGAATGGCGTAAATCCTAAATATGTGTTGCGAAATTATATGGCTCAGTTGGCAATTGACAAAGCAGATGAAGGCGATTATTCTTTAATTGACGAATTATTTCAACTCTTAAAAAACCCTTATAAAGAACAACTAAAAAATAAAAAATGGTTTGCAAAAAGACCAGAATGGGCGAGAAATAAAGTAGGTTGCTCTATGTTGTCTTGCAGTTCTTAAACCAACAACTTTAAAACTCTTTTTAGAGTTGTACAAAAGGTATTTTATTAAATTTAACAGAAATACGAACTTTTAAACATTTTAACCTTTTGAAATAGCTATTTAAAAATTATTTTCCACTTTAAATTTTTATCTTAGTATAAATAAAATTGTACTTTTAATGATTCACGAACTCAAAGAAATTATAGAACAAGCCATTATTAATCAACAAAAAGGATTAAAAAATGTCTTGGCAACTGTTGTGGATTTAGACGGTTCTTCTTACAGAAAACCAGGCGTTCGAATGTTAATTTCAGAAGACTTAAATTCAGTAGGAGCAATTTCTGGTGGCTGTGTAGAAAAAGAAATTGTACAAAGAGTAAAAACAGTTTTTAGAGACAACAAACCAAAAATAATTACGTATGATGGTAGATATAGATTAGGTTGTGAAGGAACTTTATATATTTTATTAGAACCTTTTTTTATCTCAAATGACTTTTTATTCACTTTTTCTGGAGCTTCGAAAAATAGAGAATCTTTAAAAATGACTTCATTGTATGCTAAAGAAGATGAAGTTTTTGGAAATTTTGGTTCAGCAATTACTTTTAAAAATAACAAACAATTTTTATTTTCTGAATCCTTTCATCTTCAACATAAAAATTCAGCACTTGTTTTTACTCAGATTTTAGAACCCGCATTCAAATTAATTATAATTGGCGGTGAACACGATGCTGTAAAATTATGTAAAATCGCTTCTCATTTGGGTTGGGAAATAACCGTAATTACATCTATAAAAGTTAGCAAACAACTCATTTATTTCCCAGGAGCAACTGCTGTTATTGGCGAAAGTCCAGAAACGATACAATTTAAAAACATTAATACAAATACTGCCATTGTAATTATGAACCATAGTTACGTGCAAGATTTAAAATATTTGGTAAAACTTACGGAATTCAACCCAAAATACATTGGCATTTTAGGCGCACCAAACAGAAGAGAACGTTTGTTTAACGAGCTTTTTGACTTTGCTCCAAAAACTTCCGAAGAATTTTTAGATATTATTTATACTCCTGCAGGTTTGCATGTTGGCGCGCAAACCCCAGAGGAAATCGCAGTTTCTATTATTGCCGAAATATTATCTGTCATCCGAAAAAAAGAACCATTTTCTTTGCGAAATCTATCAGGAAAAATTCATCAATAAAATGGTTAAAATTGCAGTTTTAATACTGGCAGGTGGTTTTTCTTCTCGAATGAAAACGCCAAAACAATTGCTTAAAATTGGCGATAACTATTTGCTTGAACTCGTTTTAGAAAAAGCCTTTTCAATTCAAAAACAGCATATTTTTTGTGTTTTGGGTAATAATTCTGAAGAAATTCAAGAAAAAATAAAATTCGAAAACTGCACTATTATTGTAAATAAAAATCCGGAAAAAGGACTGAGTTCCAGCATCGTTTCTGGAGTGAAATATCTGCAAAAAAACGGATTAAGTTTCGATGGGATTTGTGTCCTTTTAGCGGATCAACCAGCGATAGAAAAATCTTACTTAAAAGCTATGTACCAATTATTTGAGAGAGAGAAGACTAAAATAATCGCTTCAAATTATGGAAACAAATTTGGTGTTCCTGCAATAATTCCAAAAAAATATTTTTCAACATTATTATGGATAGAGGGAGATAAAGGTGCAAAAGAGTTCATAAATGCCAAAAAAAATGATGTTCTTTGCCCCAAATTGAGCACAAATTTTATCGATATTGATACCAAAGAAGATTTCGAGTCTTATAAAAAATTAATATCGAAGTAATTTTTAACATTTATGAAACTATACAAATATGCTTTTTCTATAATTATAATTCTGCTTATTTCTGCTTGTGCTACCATAAAAATGCAAGTTTCACCAAATTATAAATATGTTCCAAGAGAAGATTCTTCGAAAGTAATTCACTCTTTTTATTTAATTGGAGATGCTGGTAATTCCGATTTATACAAAAGAGATTCTGCCCTTTCTTATCTAGCACAAGAAATACAATCCGCTAAAAAGAATTCTACCCTTATTTTTTTAGGAGATAATGTGTATGAAAAAGGAATTCCTGATGAAAATTCAAAAAATTACAAACTTGCCAAACATCGTTTAAAAGTTCAAACAGATATTGGCAAAAATTTTCCAGGAAAAACATTAATTATTCCTGGAAACCACGATTGGTATAGTGGTTTAAAAGGATTAAAAAGACAGGAAAAATTAGTTGAAGAAGCTTTAGGAAAAAATACTTTTCAGCCAGAAAATGGTTGTCCTTTAGAGAAAATAGAGGTAAATGACGATATTAATATTATTGTTGTAGACACACATTGGTATGTTACAAACTGGGACAATCATCCAGGAATAAATGACAAATGTGAAATTAAAACAAGAGAAAAATTCTTCGAGGAATTTGAGGGAATGATTAAAAAATCTCAAGGTAAAACAACTCTTATTGCCTTACATCACCCCATGTTTACGAATGGTCCTCATGGTGGTTATTATTCTTTTAAAAGCCACATGAAACCATTACCTATCTATGGTTCTGCTTTAAATATTTTAAGAAAAGCATCTGGAGTAACCAATACAGATCAACAAAACGATAAATACAATCATCTAAGAAAACGTATTATTAGCTTGGCACAACAAAACGAAAAAATAATTTTCGTTTCTGGTCACGAACACAGCATTCAATATATTGTGCAGGATAATATTCCACAAATTGTAAGTGGTTCTGGGTCTAAATTAACGGCTACAAAAAATGTAAATGGTGGTGTTTTTTCTTACGGAACACAGGGTTTTGCAAGGTTAGATGTATATGAAGATGGAGCTTCTACAGTGCATTTTTATACCGCAAAAGAACGTAAAATAGTTTTTGAAGCCAACGTTTTTAAAAAAGATAGTATTATAGAATACACCGATTTTCCAAATGCAAAACTCACAGAAAAAGAAGCAGAAATTTATAAAGATTCCGAAACTAAAAGAAGTAAATTTTATAAATTTCTCTGGGGAAAAAGATATCGTAAATATTTTGGACAAAAAATAGTCGCTCCAACTGTAAATATAGACACTTTATATGGTGGCTTAAAACCTGTTAGAAAAGGTGGAGGACATCAATCTAAATCATTACGTCTAGAAGATAAAGATGGTAGAGAATATGTAATGCGAGCTTTGCGCAAAAATGCAGTACAATATTTGCAAGCGGTTGCTTTTAAAGACCAATATGTAGAAGGTCAGTTCGACAAAACTTATACAGAGGACTTGTTGTTAGATGTTTTTACAGGCTCACACCCTTATGCGCCTTTTACGATTGATAAATTAGCGGAAGCCATTGACGTTTATCATACGAAACCAATTTTATTTTATGTTCCAAAACAAAAAGGTTTAAAAGAATTTAATGCAGAATTTGGTGATGAATTATATATGATTGAAGCAAGAACTGCAGATGGTCATGGAGATAAAAAACACTTTGGTTTTTCTGATGAAATTATAAGTACAGACGATTTAAGAAAGAATTTAGCCAAAGACGAAAAGTATGTTTTAGATGAAGCTTCCTACATTAGAGCTCGTTTATTTGATATGTTAATTGGAGATTGGGACAGGCACCAAGACCAGTGGAGATGGGCAAAATTCGAAGAAGGAAAAAAGATAGTTTACAGACCCGTTCCAAGAGATAGGGATCAAGCTTTTTCTATTTTTAGCGATGGTTTTCTAATGAACCTTTTAACAGGTTCTATTCCTGCTTTAAAAGGAATGCGTTCTTATACAGAAGACATTAAAAATCCACAGCATTTTAGCATGTCTGCATATCCATTAGACATGAGATTGATTAGAGAAGCTGATAAAAAGATTTGGGACAAACAAGTTGCTATTATTCAGAATCAAATAACAGATGAAGTGATAGAAAGTGCTTTTTCTAAATTCCCAAAAGAAGTTAGAGATGAAAGCATTGACGATATCAAACGAAAATTGAAAGGAAGGAGAAAAAATCTTCAAAAAATTTCTGATAAATATTTTAAACACTTAAATAAATTTCAGGTAATTACAGGAACCAACAAAGACGATTGGTTCGAAATTGAGCGCTTTCCAAATGGCGATACAAAAGTTGCTGTTTATAGAATTAAAGATGGAGAAAAAGCAGATATTGTGCACCAAAGAACGTACAAACAAAAGGTTACCAAAGAAATTTGGATATATGGTTTGGATGATGATGATGTTTTTGTTCTCAATGGAAAAAATGGAAACAAAACCATAAAGCTGAAAATTATTGGTGGTTTAAACAACGATACTTACGAAATTAACAATAAAAAAAACGTAAAAGTGTACGACCAAAAATCGAAAAAAAATACGTTTAAAACAGCAAATATTCATAAAAAAATTACAGACGATTATAAAACAAATACCTACAATTACAAAAAATTAAAAAGTAAGAGCAATTTAATTTCTCCAGCAATTGGTTATAACCCAGATGATGGAATTAAAGTTGGTTTAAAAAACATGCTTTTAGTAAATAGTTTCGAAAGGAATCCATTTACAAGAAAACACATTATTGAAGGTTATTATTATTTCGCAACAAATGGTTACGAATTAAAATACAATGGAGAATATGCGAATATTTTAGATCGTTTGAACTTGGGCTTTAATGCGGAATTTAACAGTCCTAATTATGCACAAAATTTCTTTGGATATGGAAATAATTCTTACAATCCAGAAGCCGACGATTTAGAAAACAGAGATTTTAATCGAGTTAAAATTAGAAAAATTCAAGCAGGATCTTTTTTAAAATATCGAGGAGATTTAGGTGCTGAAATTAAGTTAGCTGCAAATTTTCAAAATTTTGACGTAGCAAGAACTACTGGTCGTTTTTTGGAAACACAGTACAAAGCTTCTAACAGAATTTTTAAGGCACAGAATTTTTTGAATACAGAAGCAAGTTATTATTACCAACATTCCGACAATCCTGCTTTTCCAACATTAGGTGTAGAATTTAATGCATTGGTTGGGCATACAAGAAGTTTAAATAGCAAACGTAATTTTTCTTATGCTACAACATCTTTAGGAGTTACGCACAAATTAATTCCGAATGGAAAATTAGTATTGGCTTCTAAAATAGATGGACATTTTACTTTTGGAAATGATTTTGAATTTTACCAAGCAGCAACGATTGGTGGAAATGAAGGTTTACGTGGTTATAGAAACGAACGTTTTACTGGGAAGAACGCATTTTACCATACTACAGATATTCGTTATAATATTAGTAATTTAAGAACGGCAATTTTGCCAATTAATATTGGTATTTATGCTGGTTTCGATTATGGAAAAGTTTGGGGTTCTCCAAATAACGTCGTATTTGCTCCATTAAAGTCTTCAACTCCAAATACTTCCTATGGAGGTGGCTTTTTCTTAAATGCGGCAAATATACTAACCACAAGTGTTGGTGCATTTAATAGTAGTGATGGTTTAAGAATAACATTTAGTTTAGGTTTCGATTTTTAGAAAAATATGAGTCAGCAAGGATTACTTTTTGGAGCGTTCTTTGGATGCTTAGCAATTATTTTAGGTGCTTTTGGGGCACATTTGTTAAAGAAAAAATTAACAACAGAGCAGTTACAAAGTTTTGAAACTGGCGTGAAATACCAAATGTATCACGCAATTGTATTATTGATTTTGGGTTTTCAACTAAACTCCGAAATTCCATTTGACAGTTACATTATAAATGCTTTTATAATTGGTGTTTTCTTGTTTTCGTTTTCTATTTATGGCTTGGTAATTTCTTCTGCAAATAATAAGAAATTGAAATTTTTGGGTCCAATAACCCCTTTAGGAGGTTTGTTTTTAGTAGCTGGTTGGGTGTTGTTGTTTTATAAGTTTGTGGTACTTTTTAACTAAATTTTCAACTCATACAAATTTCCTCCAGTTCCATGTGCTTTTTCGTCTGTAATTAATAAAGTATTATTGTCTTTAAAAGTGATGCTTTCTTTTTGAGAACGATGTGTTAATTCAATTTTTTGAACCTTTCCCGAGAGGAAATTATCATCTTTAAAATCTGTAAAAATAAGTACGTGTTTTTGTGATAATAAAGCTACTTTTTTTCCATCGTTAGAAATATCTGCAGAAGTAATCCAGCATTCTAAATCGCTTCCATTGTCAAATTCGTCAACAATTTCGGCTGTATATTCTCCTTTTTTTGCAGGAATTTTATACATCGTCGTTTTTCCATATTGATGTTTTACTCTACTTTTTGTAAAAAGATATAACGAACCTTTAAAGTAAAAAAAAGATTCTGTGTCGAAAAAACGGTTTTTCTTTTTAGGTGGAAATTTATGTTGATTGGGGTATTCGAATTCAATTTTGTCTACCTCTGCATTTTTTTCGTCCAACTCCTTATGTTCGACAATAATTATGGATAAATTTTTTCTTCTATTTACATTGTTTCCAAAATCTCCAATATAAATAGTACCCTTTGCGTCGGAAGTTAAATCTTCCCAATCGTGGTTTTTCGCTTTGATGTAAATCTCTTTAATAATTTCTCCTTTTTCATTTAAACCAAACAATTCTGGTTTGTTTCCTCCATCATTAATCATCCAAATTAAATCAGATTTTGCTACAATTTCAGTTCCAGAAACTTCTTTTAAATCTTTAGGCAGGTCTGCCAATATTTTTAATTGCCCGAAATTCTGACAACTTAGCAACAATAAAAAACTAAAAACAAACGAAATTTTCTTCAACATAAATACAGCTATTTTTTTCTTAATAATCATTAAAAAGTGTACTATGAAAGTTACCAACCACCAGAAGCTCCACCTCCACCAAAGCCGCCACCTCCACCAAAGCCACCAAATCCTCCTCCAGATGAACCTCCAAAACCACCTCCAGAAGAACCTCCAAAACCGCCACCAAAACTTCCTCCACCTCTACCAGCGTTGCTTAAAATAATCGTGTCGAAAATTGTGTCTGCTAACGATCCTCTTCGAAATCGTTTGCCTCCACTTCCATTGTTTTTGTTTCCTCTAGAAATTAAAATAATAAAGATGATAATTATTAAGATAAAAAATATAATTCCAGGATCAAAACCATTTGAACCTTGCTTTTTTTCTCCTTTATATTCTCCACTAAGAACCTTAAAAATGGCATCTGTTCCTTTATCTAAACCTCCGTAAAAATTACCTTGTTTAAAAGCAGGAGTAATTTCTCTTTCAATAATTCTGCGAGACATAAAATCGGTAAGAAGATGCTCTGTTCCATAACCAGATTGTATAGTTACTTTTCTATCGTCTTTTGCTACTAAAACAAAAACTCCATTGTCTTTTCCTTTTTTTCCAATTTCCCATTTATGCCCCCAATTTGTGGCTAAATAAGCGATATCTTCTCCTTTTGTAGTACTTATTATCGCTACAAAAACTTCTGTGGAAGTAGAATCGCTATAAACTTCTAATTTTTTAGATAATTTTTTAAACTGAAAATCATCTAAAAGACCAATACTATCTATAAGTGCAGGAATAAAACTTGGTTTTTCTGGAATTGTATATCCTTGAGAAAAAAGATTGAATGAAAATAAAAGAGCGACTAGAAAAAGGAACTTTTTACCACAAACTAATGACTGAAAACTGCCTACTGAATACTGCTTACTCAAACTCATCCTTTAGAAATTTCATTAGAAAGTTCGTCTTTATCGTCTATATGCCAAGGAAAATGGTCTTGTAATTCTTCACCGGCTTTTAAAATCCCATCAACAATACCTTGTTTGAAATTTCCTTTTTTAAAGTTGTTTTGAATTACATCTTTGGTGGTATTCCAAAAGTCTTTGGGAACCACTTCATTAATTCCTTTATCACCATAAATAACAAACTTTTTATCATTTACAGCCACATAAATTAAGACCGCATTTGCGTCTTTTGTATTGTTCATTTTTAACAGATGAAATACTTCTAACGCACGCTTATAATGGTCTTTATTGGAAGAATCTTCTATATGTACACGTATTTCGCCAGAAGTATTTTTCTCTGCTATTCTAATCGCAGAAATAATTTCTTTTTCTTCTGCTGGACTAAGAAATTCTTCTACTTTAGACATACTATTTATTTCTTTTTAAAATCAAAATTTACATCTGGTGCATTTTCTGAACCAGCATCTGCCTTGTAACGAGCCATTTCATCAAAATTAAAAATACCTGCTAAAACTGAGTTAGGAAATATTTTTATATGCTTATTGTACTTATTTACACCTGCATTAAAACGGTCTCTTGCAACATTAATTCTGTTTTCTGTTCCTTCTAATTGGCTCTGTAATTCTAAAAAATTGGCATTCGCCTTTAAATCAGGATAACGCTCCACTACTAACAATAATTTAGATAAAGCACCACTTAAACCAGATTGTGCTTGTTGAAATTGCGCCATTTTTTCTGGTGATAAATCTCCAGCATTTATTGTAGTCGATGTTGCTTTAGCTCTTGCTTCTATAACTTGCGTTAAGGTTTCTTTTTCGAAATCTGCAGCTCCTTGTACTGTTTTTACTAAGTTTCCAATTAAATCGTTTCTACGTTGGTAAGAACTTTCTACGTTAGACCAAGTTGTTTTTGCGTCTTCTTGCAAAACTACTGCTTCGTTATTAAAACCTTTTGCCCAGCTGTATACTCCAAATACAATTACAACAATTACTATTACTGGGATTAACCATTTTTTCATAATTTCTATTTTTAATTTATTAGTTGATTTTTTTTATTGCTTCAAAAATACCTAATATTCGTGAGAATTTAAAGGTTATATTAATTATTAGACACAGAAATATCTATTCTGTTACAACTGATTTTTTATTTTATTCAATTCTGCTTTTACAGATTCTAATCTTGTAATTATTTCGTGCTTATTAAAGGTAGATTCTGGGTTTTTCTTCAGCTTTTGTTTTGCGCCTTCTAAGGTAAAGCCTCTTTCTTTTACTAAATTAAAAATTAGCTTAAAGTTTGCAATATCATCTTGTGTAAAAAGACGGTTTCCTTTGGCGTTTTTCTTGGGTTTTATAATCGCAAACTCCTTTTCCCAAAAGCGAATTAAAGACGCATTTACGTTAAAAGCTTTCGCAACTTCGCCAATTTTGTAGTATCTTTTTTCTGGTAAATCTACGTGCATACTGTGGGTTCAAGGTTTGTTTTGAATTCAAGATTCAAAGTAAATAATTAAGTTTTAAAAAAAGATGTTATTGCGAAAAAGTTATTCAATTATTTTTCACTCCCAACTTCGTGCTTCCAACTCCAAACTTCCAACTTCAAACTTCGTGCTTCCAACTTCAAACTTAATCATAAGACTGCCCTTCTATATCTGCTGCTTTTTGCATCGCTTTGAATTCTTCTGGAGATAAATCGCCATAATAAAAATAAATAGGATTTACTGGTCGATCGTTTTTATGTACTTCGTAATGTAAATGTGCTGCTGCAGATAAGCCTGTATTTCCAACATACCCAATTAAATCGCCACGTTTTACTTTTTTTCCTTTTCTAGTTTTTATCTTGCTCATGTGTGCATAAATCGTTTTGTAACCATAACCATGGTCGATATAAACCACATTACCAAAAGAACTACTTCTTTGCGCACGAATTACTGTTCCATTACCTGTCGCATAAATTGGAGTACCAACTGGCGCTGTAAAATCCATTCCTTTATGCATTTTACGATATTTTAAAATAGGATGTATTCGCATTCCATAACCAGAAGCCATTCTTTTTAAATCTTCGTTTTTTACAGGTTGAATTGCTGGAATCGAAGCCAACATTTCTTCCTTTTCTTTGGCCAATGCAACAATTTCATCTAAAGATTTCGATTGAACCACCATTTGTTTCGACAAAACATCTACATCTTTCGTAATTTTTGTAATCATTTTAGAATTATCGTAACCATCTAAATGCTTATACCTATTTACACCACCAAAACCAGCTTTCCTTTGTTCTTCAGGAATTGGATTTGCTTCGAAATACGTTCTATAGATATTATCGTCTCGTTCTTGAATCTGTGCTAAAATTTCTGCATTTTCTTCAATTCTTTTTGATAAAAGCTCGTAATTCAGTTTTAAGTGCTCGTTTTCTCGTTTTAGTGCTCTTTCGTTTGGAGACATTATAAACTGACTAAAGAGAATAAAACCAATAAAAGCAATTAAAAAAACAGCAAAAATACCAAATACAGTTTTTTTTAGATAAGCACTTTTCTTTACAGCAATTTTTCTGTAAGAAAGCGTATCTGCATCGTAATAATATTTTACTTTTGCCATATTGTTAAATGTACTATTTTTGTGCTCTTAAATTCGTTTTTTATTGGAATCTTGTTTTTAATAACTCACAAATTTACAAAATGTTTTACAACTGCTTTTTTGAAGTAGTTTTTTAGAAATTAATTAACAAAAATCCAATAAAAACAGAAACTTCTATTCTATGAAATCTCAAGATGTTCGTACTACTTTTTTAAACTTTTATAAAGAAAAACAGCATTTAATTGTACCTTCTGCTCCTATGGTTACCAAAGACGACCCCACTTTACTATTTGTAAACTCTGGTATGGCACCATTTAAAGAGTATTTCTTAGGAAATGGAACTCCAAAAAATAACCGAATTGCAGATTCGCAAAAATGTTTACGAGTTTCAGGAAAACACAACGATTTAGAAGAAGTGGGTTACGACACCTATCATCATACATTATTCGAAATGTTAGGAAATTGGTCTTTTGGAGATTATTTTAAAAAAGAAGCAATTGCTTGGGCTTGGGAACTATTAACCGAAGTTTATAAAATTGACAAAGACATTTTATATGTTACTGTTTTTGAAGGAACTGAAGATTCCGACAATTTAAAAATGGATACTGAAGCGTATGATTTATGGAAAGAATTTATTGCGGAAGACCGGATTTTAAAAGGAAATAAAAAGGATAATTTCTGGGAAATGGGCGAGCAAGGACCTTGTGGCCCTTGTTCTGAAATTCATGTAGATATTCGTTCTGTCGAAGAAAAAGCGAAAGTAGATGGACGCACTTTAATTAATGAAGACCATCCGCAAGTAGTAGAAATTTGGAATTTGGTTTTTATGCAATACAACCGAAAAGCAGATGGTTCGCTTGAAAATTTACCCAATAAACATATAGATACTGGAATGGGTTTCGAACGTTTGTGTATGGTTTTACAAAACGTACAATCGAATTACGATACAGATGTTTTTACACCAATTATTAGAGAAATTGAAACCATTACCAATACAAAATATGGAAATAACGAAAAACAAGACATTGCAACTCGTGTAATTTCCGATCACGTAAGAGCTGTTGCTTTTTCAATTGCAGATGGACAACTGCCAAGTAATACTGGTGCTGGTTATGTAATTCGTAGAATTTTACGAAGAGCCGTTCGTTATGGATTTACTTTTTTGGATAAAAAAGAACCTTTTCTTTATAGATTGGTAGATGTTTTAAGCAAAAAAATGGGCGAAGCTTTCCCAGAATTGAAAGCTCAAAAACAATTGATAGAAAGTGTAATTAAAGAGGAAGAAACTTCTTTTTTAAGAACTTTAGATCAAGGTTTGGTTTTGTTAGATGCAATTATCAAAAATGCTTCCTCAAAAGAAATTTCTGGAGAAAAAGTGTTCGAATTATATGATACTTTTGGTTTTCCTGTAGATTTAACTGCTTTAATTCTTTCTGAAAAAGGATTTACTTTAGATGAAAAAGGATTCCAAGAGGAACTTCAGAAACAAAAAAATAGATCGAGAGCCGCAAGCGAAATGTCTACCGACGATTGGACTATTTTAATAGAGGATACTCTAGAAGAATTTATTGGTTACGATACTTTGGAAGCAAATGTAAAACTAACGAGATACAGAAAAGTTACTTCTAAAAAAGATGGCGAAATGTATCAGTTGGTATTCAATTTAACACCTTTTTATCCTGAAGGTGGTGGACAAGTTGGCGATAAAGGATATTTAGAAGACATTCATGGAGATGTCGTTTATATTTTAGATACCAAAAAAGAAAACAACGTAATTATTCATTTTACGAAAAACCTTCCAAAGCACTTAAATGAGAGTTTTAAAGCGGTTGTAGATGAAAAACAACGTTACAGAACCGAGTGCAACCATACAGCAACACATCTTTTACACCAAGCTTTAAGAGAAATTTTAGGCACGCATGTAGCGCAAAAAGGATCTGCAGTACATTCTAAATATTTACGTTTCGATTTTTCTCATTTTTCTAAATTAACAGTTGATGAATTACGAGATATAGAAGATTTTGTAAACGCAAGAATTGCTGGTAAAATTCCTTTAGTTGAAAGAAGGAACATTCCAATACAACAAGCTTTAAACGAAGGTGCTTTGGCTTTGTTTGGCGAAAAATATGGCGACACTGTTAGAGCTATAAAATTTGGAAAATCTATGGAACTTTGTGGTGGAACGCATGTAAAAAATACAGCTGATATTTGGCATTTTAAAATAAAATCGGAAGGCGCAGTTGCTGCAGGAATTCGTAGAATAGAAGCGATTACAAACGAAGCTGTTAAAGACTTTTATTATGAAAATAATAGAACTTTATTTGAAATTAAAGACTTGTTAAATAACGCAAAAGAACCTGTAAAAGCAGTGCAGAAATTGCAAGAGGAAAATGCCAGTTTACAAAAGCAAATAGAGCAACTTTTAAAAGACAAAGCCAAAAATTTATCTGGAGAATTAAAAAGCCAGTTACAAGAAATTAATGGTGTTCAATTTTTAGCGACAAAAGTAGATTTAGACGCAAACGGAATTAAGAATTTAGCTTTCGATTTAGGAAAAGACCACAAAAATTTATTTTTATTATTCGCAACTGCTCCAAGTAAAGAAAAAGCAATGCTAACGTGTTATATTTCTAAAGAATTAGCCAACGAACGTGGTTACGATGCAGGGAAAGTAGTAAGAGAACTAGGAAAATTAATTCATGGTGGTGGTGGAGGACAAAATTTCTTCGCAACTGCTGGTGGAAAAAACCCTGGAGGAATACCTAAAGCTTTGGAAAAAGCTCAGGACTATATTGTTTAAAAAAATGAATCTGCTAACCCAAATTCCACTTAAGAAAAAGGCTAGAAACCAAATAGATTATAATTCTAAAATTCTCTTATTAGGTTCTTGTTTTTCAGAAAATATTGGTAATAAATTAGCATTCTATAAATTTCAGTCAGTTCAAAATCCTTTTGGAATATTGTTTCAACCAAAAGCTATTGAGAAAATTATTACAAATGCAATCAACGAAAAAAATTATTCGGAAGACGATTTAATTTACCAAAATGAACGTTGGCATTGTTTTGAGGCACATTCTAATTTAAGTGCTGCTGATAAAAATGAGTTACTACACAACTTAAATTCTGCAATTTCTTTAACTAAAAAACAACTTACAGAAACTTCTCATATAATTATTACTTTAGGAACTTCTTGGGTATACAGATTTATAGAAACAGATACAATTGTTGCAAATTGCCATAAAATTCCACAGAAAAAATTCTTAAAAGAACTACTGACTGTAAATGAAATTTCCGAAAGTTTAGAAGCAATTATCGAACTTATAAAAACTGTAAATAAAGAGGCTATAATTTTATTTACAGTGTCTCCTGTTAGACATTTAAAGGATGGTTTTGTGGAAAATATGCGAAGTAAATCGCATTTAATTTCGGGTATTCACCAACTTCTCGACTGCAGCCGAAGAAACATTTCTTACTTTCCTTCTTATGAAATTATGATGGACGAATTGCGAGACTATCGTTTTTATGCGGAAGACATGATTCATCCGAACAAAACAGCCATCAATTATATTTGGGAAAAATTTGTAGCTACTTGGTTTACTGAAGATTCTAAAACGACCATGCAAGAAGTTGAAATGATTCAAAAAGGAATTGCTCACAAACCTTTTCATGAGAATTCTGAAAAACATCAGAAATTTTTAAAAAATTTAGACCATAAAAAAGCTAAAATTACAACTGATTTTCCTTTTATTTCGTTCTAAAATAAGGGCATTTGTCATATTTTTTTTACTAATGTATTATTTCTGATTTTTACGGCTTGTAAAACAAGCTATATATTAAAATCTATCTTTTATTCGACATAATAAAATGCTTTTATTTGGCTGAGTTCCATTTATCTTTTATTTTTTTAATAACAAGTTACCAAACGTGGTGCTCCAATAACGCCAAATATTGCTTTAAAAACACTTAATTTATTACGAAATTCAAAAAAAAAATTAGAACAAAAAAGAAGAGTTAGAGGGAATAAAATTATCGAAAATAGAAACATAAATTATTATTAATAAGGGAGTTAAACTATAACGAAATTTCAAATAATTTAATTATTTCGACTTCTCCAGTTAAAAAACATATCGAAAACATTTACAAAAAACTACAACTACACAGTAAAATGGAAACTGTAATAAAAGCGCAAAAAAGAAATCTTATTTAAAAAATTAAATTTTGTACCTTTAAAAAATAGTCGTTATTAAAAATGATTCGAAAAATTTTAACAGGTATAATCGCAGGTACTTTAATTGGTATGTTTGTTACTTCTGTAATTGTAACAAATACAAATAATTTGCTGGAATTATTTTTAACTAAAATTACAGCAACTTCAATAATTGCAGGAGTTTTTTGTGGAGTATATAATTCCATTTCAAAATCGAAACTGCAAACTTTTTTTGTATCTATTGTTATAGGAATTATTTTATTTTACATAAAATATTTAACAACTGGTCACGATTTTGATGCCTTAACAATGGGCGCTTTTGTAGGTGCAATGTTAGGTGGCGTTTTTGCGATTATTACTAAAATACTGGATTCTTATAGTATTTACAACCGCCTTCAAAAACGAAGAAAAAAAGGGTTTGGCAACTATCGTTAGTCTAAATGCTGTGCCACATTTTGCCATGGACCACCATTTACAACATCTACACCATTTTGAGCTAAAAATTGTGTTGCTTGCCCACTTCTTCCTCCACTTCTACAAACTGCAATTATAGGTTTTTCCCAAGATTTTATTTGCTCTATTTCTAACGGAATTAAATTTAAAACGATGTGTTTCGAGTTTTCAATATGCCCTTCATTCCACTCAACTTGCGTTCTAACATCTAAAATTATTGCATCTTTCTCTAAATACTCTTTTATAACTTCAGCTTTATCTTTCTGACTAAAAATTCCAAACAATCCCATTTTTTAATAGTTTATAATTGTAATTCGTTTACCTGCAACAAATTCAATCCGTTTTCAATTAATTTTTTATACACTTTATTTTTCTGTAACTCCAAAAGATAATTTAAAATATCTGTTTGTACAGCAAAATTATTTTGCAAAGCTACTTCATATAATTCTAAACTAAGCAACCAATCTAAAGGAAAATTTATTTTTACTTGATTAAAAATAGATTTTATTTTTTCTTGAGAGGCTGTGTTTGTTGAGCGCATTTCACGAACATGGTCGTATAAATTGTAGAGAACTTTCTCGTTTTCGGAATATTTAATTTTATGCGTTTTCGTTTCAGAAACCTTAGATGTATCTTCAAAAGAATTGATATCTGCAGCTCCAGAATAGGCTGAGACTACTTCTTTACCAACTGCCATATCGTAAATACCCCATTCTGGTTTAAATAACACAGTTTCTCCATGTGTAACTGTACAGTTTTCGAAAGAAATTATTAAGATTTTACCTCTTAAATCTCTAGTTCCTGTAATTACATCTCCTTCTACTCTAACTCCACCTTCAAACTCTAGTGTTATTTTTTTGCCTTCGTAAATTTGGTAAGCTTCTAAATCTCTTGGGCTCATATTTTCAATGGCAATATTAATACCTTTCAGCTTTCCTACAGGGCTCCCAAAACCACTAGAATGGTTTTCTACTCCATGGCCAATTAATTCTTTGTCTCTGTTTGCTAAAGCTGTATTTCCTGTCGTTTGAAAGTAAATTGGTTTTCCATTTTCATCTTCAATAACATTAGTAAAAACGCCCGAAATTTGAATTCCTGTACTTAATTCTATCGTTCCTAAGTTTTTGGAATTCATCAATTTTTGAATGCCTTTTAAACCTCCTTTTCGAATTGCCATTTTATTGGCAAACTGCTCTAACACCAAACTTAAATGTGCAAAATCTGGTGTTACAAATAATTGCGGTTGTGGTTTTGTAATGTCGAAATTTATATTTGCAGCTTCAATCGAATAAGGTACTTTTTTTACTTCACCTTTCATACACCAAGCACTCTCGCCAATGGATGAAAGTAACCCTGCTCCATAAATTTTTGGGGCTTCTAAGCTACCAATTAAACCATATTCTACAGTCCACCAATGTAAGTTTCTAATTTGTGCCATTTCAGACAATTCTCCCATATTATCTTGCAGATATTCTACTTTTGCTTGTGCTTCTTCTACTTCTTTTTCTGTAGAATTTGGGTCTTCTTTTAAAATAGACAACAAACGAATTGCTTCGTACATTTCGTAATCTTTTGCAGAGGAAATTGCTTTGCTACCAATTTCGCCAAATCGCCTTAAATATTCTGCATATTCTGGATTGGAAATAATGGGCGCATGTCCTGCAGCTTCATGAATAATATCTGGTGCTGGAGTATATTCTATGTGATTAATTGTTCGCATATCTGATGCAATTACCAACACATTATAGGCTTGAAACTCCATAAAAGCATTGGGTGGAATAAAACCATCTACAGAAACTGCAGCCCAACCAATGTCTTTTAAAATACGATTCATGCCTTCCATATGTGGAATTTTATCGATAGAAATTCCTGTTTTTTTCAAACCTTTTACATACGAATCGTGTGCAACTTTACTCAAATAATCGACATTCATTCTCATTACATAACGCCAAACTGCTTGGTTTTGCGCTGTATATTCGTCATACGGTTGTTGCACCACAAACTTGTGTAAATGTTTGGGAAGTTTCTTGGTAACATCGTTCAATTCAAAATGAGCATCCATAACATACAATTATAATATTCTTACAAAATTACATATTATAATATTGTTTTTATATTTTTTAACATCCAAAAGCTCCTTTTTCTGTATTTATATTTATAACATTTTTTTTAAACTGATTGATAAATAATTTTAGTGAAAAATTAACTTTTGTAACATTTCTATATTTTTTATTACTAATAAGCAAACACTAAATTATTTATTATGAGTTTTGGAGGTTCTGTTTCTGCGATGATTGCAAGTTTAAAAGCAAATAAAAGAACTCGAGTTTCTACTTTTGATAAAATAAAAGATTTAAAAAAATGTACCAAAAGCGAATTGCATTTTAAAAACAAAGCAACTCCAAAAGAAATTGCAGAAATTAGAGAAAAAATGCAGAAAGAAAATAATATTATTTTCTTTCGAAAAGTACTTGTAATAATTATTTTATTGGCAGTTATCCTTTACGCTATCGGTTTCGTAAAAAATTAAAGAGAAGCCAAAAATCTTTCTTATTTTTACTGTTCAATTTTAGATGATGAATAAGAAAGTAATTTTAATGATTTTGGATGGTTGGGGAATTACACAAGATCCAAAAGTATCCGCAATTTACAACGCAAACACACCATATATTAACAATTTATACAAGCAATATCCGCATGCGGAATTAAGAACCGATGGTTTGCATGTTGGTTTGCCTGAAGGACAAATGGGAAATTCGGAAGTTGGTCATATGAATTTAGGTGCTGGTAGAATTGTATATCAAAATTTAGCGAGAATTAACAAAGCTGTTAAAGAAAAAACTTTAGGAAAAGAAAAAGTATTGATAGATACTTTTAACTACGCCAAAGAAAACAATAAAAATGTACACTTATTAGGCTTAGTTTCTAATGGAGGAATTCATGCGCATATAGATCATTTAAAAGGAATTTTAGATGTAGCGAAAGAAAATAATGTAGAAAATGTATTCTTACATGCTTTTACAGATGGACGAGATTGCGACCCAAAATCTGGTACTTTTTTCATAAATGATATTCAAAATTACATGAAAGAAACCACTGGAGAATTAGCAACTGTAACTGGGCGTTATTATGCAATGGATAGAGATAATCGTTGGGAAAGAATTGGCATTGCTTACAAAGGTCTTGTAAATGGTATTGGAACAAAAACCACAGATGTTATTGCAACCATAAACAAGCATTATGAAGCTGATATTACTGATGAGTTTATAGAACCCATTATCTTAACAAATGAAGATGGAACTCCAAAAACCCAAATAAAAGATGGTGATGTTGTTTTATTTTTTAATTATAGAACAGACAGAGGAAGAGAATTAACAAATGCCTTGTCTCAAAATGATTTTCCTGATTTTGGAATGAAAAAATTAGACCTTTATTACACAACCATTACTTTATATGACGATACTTTTAAAGGTATAAACACCATTTACACAAACGAAAATATTAAAAATACCTTGGGAGAAGTTTTATCGAAAGCTGGCAAAAGACAGATTAGAATTGCGGAAACAGAAAAATATCCACATGTTACTTTTTTCTTTTCTGGCGGACAAGAAACTCCTTTCGAAGGCGAATCTCGTATTTTAAGAAATTCACCAAAAGTAGCAACCTACGACTTAAAACCAGAAATGAGTGCCTATGAATTAAGAGATGCACTTTGTAAAGATTTAGAAAAAGGAGAGGCAGATTTTGTTTGCTTAAACTTTGCAAATGGAGATATGGTTGGGCATACTGGAATTATGGAAGCTGCTATTAAAGCGTGCGAAACTGTAGATATTTGTGCAAAAGACGTAATTGAAACAGGTTTAAAAAACGGATATTCTACTTTATTAATAGCAGATCATGGAAATTGCGAAACAATGATGAATCCAGATGGCTCTCCTCATACATCTCACACTACAAACCCTGTTCCTTTTATTTTAATTGATAATGAAATAAAATCCGTAAAAAGTGGTATCTTGGGCGATATTGCCCCTACTATTTTAGATTTAATGGGCGTAGAACAACCAAAAGAAATGACACAACATTCTTTATTATAAAATTAAAAATCTTAAAAAATGAAATATCTATTTTTATTCTTATTTACAATAACACTAACTTCTTGCAGTGCACAACAAGAAATTACAGCAGCAAAAAACAAAAGTGGAGACTTAGTTGGTTTTGCTAATAAAACCTCTTTTATGCAAGCGCCTTACAATGCTTGGTTTACTCAAAATTATAAGAATTATAAACCAGATGCTAAAACCATCGAAGCTTTAAAAAAAGAATTAAAAGGCTATAAAATTAAAGGTTTTATGGGAACTTGGTGTGGAGATAGTAAGAGAGAAACACCACATTTATTCAAAATATTAGAAGCTGCAAATTTTAACATGAATAAATTAGAATTGGTTACTGTAAATCGTTCTAAAAAAACACCAGATAATTTACAAGAAAGTTTCAATATTTTAAGAGTACCAACCTTTATTTTTTATAAAAATGATAAAGAAGTAGGTCGTTATGTAGAATATGCAAGAGAATCTTTAGAAAAAGATATTTTAAAAATTCTTTCAAAACAACCTTACAAACATTCCTACGATAAAAGTAAATAATGCCTTTTAACAACAACCTATTAATTGCAGTAGATTTTGATGGCACCATTGTAGAAGACGCATATCCAGAAATTGGAAAACCATTAATTTTTGCTTTTGAAACACTTCGCAAACTACAATCCGAAGGTTACAGATTAATACTTTGGACCTATAGAAGTGGTGCTAAATTAGAGGAAGCTGTTGCTTTTTGTAAAAAAAATGGCATCGAATTTTATGCAGTAAACAATAGTTATCCTGAAGAAAATTTCGACGGAAAAGACAGCAGGAAAATCCATGCAGATTTATTTATCGACGACAGAAATATTGGTGGTTTTATTGGTTGGACAGCTGTTTACAAACAAATTTTTAACTACGAACCAATTGTAAAAAAGAGAAGAGGTTTTTTCTCTTTTTTCAAATAGCCTAACTACACTCTAAATTCTTTAAATTATAGTAACTTTGCGTTTCAATTTTTTTAATATGATTCAAATTAAAACCAAAGAAGAAATAGAAATTATGCGCGAAAGTGCATTAATCGTTTCTAAAACTTTAGGAATGTTAGCCAAAGAAGTAAAACCTGGTGTTTCTAGTTTATATTTAGATAAACTTGCAGAAGATTTTATTAGAGCAGAAGGTGCAATTCCTGGTTTTTTAGGTTTGTACGACTTCCCTAATACCCTTTGTATGAGTCCGAATTCGCAAGTAGTTCATGGAATTCCTAATAAAAATCCGTTAAAAGAAGGTGATATTATTTCCATAGATTGTGGCGCTAAGAAAAACGGGTTTTATGGAGATCATGCTTACACGTTTGCAGTTGGCGAAATAGAGGAAGCCACCAAAAAACTATTAGAAGTTACTAGAGAAAGTTTATATGTTGGTATTCGAGAATTCAAAGCAGGAAATCGTGTTGGAGATGTTGGGTATGCCATTCAAAAATTTACGGAAGACCATGGTTATGGAGTTGTAAGAGAATTGGTAGGTCATGGTTTAGGAAAAGAAATGCACGAAGATCCAGAAATGCCAAATTACGGACGAAGAGGAAAAGGAAAAAAATTTGCAGAAGGCATGGTTGTAGCTATTGAACCAATGACAAATTTAGGAACACATAAAATAAGACAACATTCGGATGGTTGGACAATTACCACTTTAGATAATAAACCATCTGCACATTTCGAGCATGATGTTGCGATTTTAAATGGAAAGCCAGAATTACTTTCTACGTTTAAATATGTTCATGAGGCTTTAGGGATTGTTACTGATGAGGAGGAGGAATTTCGACAGTAATTATTACGCAGAGATTTTAAATTATAGACACGGATTTCACAGATTTTCACTAATAAATTTGGCTAAAACAAAGCTTTTTATAAATTGATGAAAATATATTTTGCAGAGTAATAAATTAGATAAAAGACCCAGATTTCACAGATTTACACTGCTAATTATATTGTAGTTTTTATAAAAATTCTCGCAAATAAATAATCGAATATGAATAAATTACTATACAAAGAAGATACTTATAAGATTATTGGAATTTGTATGGAAGTTCATAATGAATTAGGAAAAGGTTTTAGTGAAGTTGTTTATGGAGATGCTTTAGAAATTGAGTTTATAGATAATAATATTAGTTATACAAGAGAGAAAAAATTCAACATTAATTATAAAGGAAATATTTTGGCTCATCAATATAAATCTGATTTTATAATTGATGATAAAATAGTTTTGGAAATAAAAGCCATACAATGTTTAACTTCTGCTCACACAAAGCAAACATTAAATTATTTAGCAGTCTCAAAATTAAAAATTGGTTTATTAATTAATTTCGGAGAAGATAGTTTAAAATATAATAGAGTAATTTTATAACACAATCATCAGTGAAAATCCGTGAAATCTGTGTCTATAATTTAAAATCGCATAAATAATTCATGTCTATATCTAAATTTGTCCTAAATACAATTCCAAGACCCATTCTAATAAAGGCTAGTTATTTGGTGCGCCCTATAATTGCCTGGTATTTAAAAGGTAATAATTTTACAGACCCAATAGATGGTAGAAGTTTTAAGAAATTTTTACCTTATGGATATGGAAAACAAAGAGAAAATGCTTTATCTCCTTCTACATTATCATTAGAAAGACATCGATTAATGTGGCTTTTTTTGAAGGATGAAACCCATTTTTTTACTTCAACAAAAGAATTAAAAGTATTACATATTGCACCAGAACAGTGTTTTTTAGATATTTTTAGGAAACAGAAAAACTTAAAGTATATCACTTCCGATTTAGAATCGCCAATTGCAGATGTTAAGGCAGATATTTGCGACTTACCTTTTAAAGACAATGAATTTGATATTGTTTTTTGCAATCATGTTTTAGAGCACATTCCAAACGATACCAAAGCCATGCAAGAATTATATAGAGTTTTAAAGCCTGGTGGTTTTGGCATTTTTCAAATTCCACAAGATCTTTCAAAAGAAAAAACTTTTGAAGACGATTCTATAACAAACCCAAAAGAACGTGCTAAAATCTTTGGCCAATATGATCATGTAAGAATTTACGGACGAGATTATTTTAACAAATTACGTTCCATTGGTTTTACGGTAAACGAAGTAGATTATACAAAAAAAATCGCCCCAGAAGAAATGGAACGATTTTGTTTAATGAAGAACGAAATTCTTCCTGTATGTTACAAATAATTAATTAAATTTCCTTAAATAATCTACCATTTTTTCCAAAGATTCTGTTCCTTTTACAATTTTACCATCTTTTAATATTTGGTATTTTCCATCCTCTAGCTTTACTACTTTCGAGTTTCCTTCGTAGTTAGCTATTGCGTCTTTAAGATCGTCTACTTTCGTTCCATTTTGGTTGAGCCAAACTCTTTCATTTTCTTTTATAGCCTCTATTTTGTTATTATGGAAAGCTCCTAAATATTTATATTTAGAATTTGCAGGCGACACAGTTCCATCTACAGAAAATAAATAGGCATTAATGTTATAATCGTCTTCTACATATAAAGGATGAACTCCTCCACCCAAATGGCCTCCGAAAATATACCATTCTTTTTCTATTTTAACTTCTCCATCTTTATTATATTTACGAATAATATCTCCTTTCTTTAAAGTTTTTAATAAATCTTTTTGGTTAGAAACCTTTACAACTTTTTTTACATTTAAATCGTAAATCATAGGTTCGTAAGAATTATTTGGATAGGTTACCAACCTGCCATTAGATCTTGGCAACATAACTTCTCCAAAATGTGTAGAAATAGAATTAAAATCTGACGGATTTGGCAACATATTTCCTGTACCTTTATAGGTGTTGAAATAGAAAATTTTATTAGGATCTTCTTTTTTGTTCTGTAAAACTATATAACCTTCGAAACTAATTCCATAAGGAAACTCGGAAGCTTCAACAACAATACTGCCAACATCGTTTATTACTCCAAACTTACCTTCTTTGCTATAAAGAGCGTAATTATTTTTATTAAAACTATATATACTATCAACCTTTATAGCAAGTTTTTCTGAAGCTGCTTTCCAAACTGTTTTTAAAGAATCTATTCTTTGTAGTTCTTTCTCCTTTTTAATTCGCTCTGCTTCTATTCTTTTTTCTTCTGCAATTTGCAATTCTAACTCCTCGTTAATAGTTACAAACAAATCTAATTGTTGCTGGTACATATCAGATTTCCTATTTTTAGATACTAGAAAAAATTGTTTCGAATATTTTTTTGCTTCTCTATAATTTTCCAATTCAAAATAAATTCTAGAACCTAAACTTGCAATTTCTGGCGAAGTTATAGTATCCATATATTTCATTGCTTTCTCGAAGAGCGACAATGCTTCTTTGTAATTTATACTTTCTTCTATAACAGAATTTGCTCTTTTAATATAAACATTTGCAATATCTAAATTAGATTGAGCATATGACATCGAAAATGTTATAACGCAACAAAGCGTTAGTAGTATTTTTTTCATAATAGTTTAAGATTTCCCCTTTGTAAGTTATGCAATATAACAAAAATAGTATTTAAATTGGTTAATTAAATACCTACTTGTAGGTATAATTTGTAAATTCTTCTAAATTTCCATCTTTATTTAAGTAAATAAGAATTACACTTATGGTTGAATTGTTTTTAATAAAATCTTTTGTTTTTTCTAAACCCATAGCCATAAAAGCAGTTGCATAACCATCTACATCTGCACAATCTAAATTTGCAATTACAGATGCACTTAATAAATTACTTTCTAAAGCATAGCCTGTTTTCGGGTTAATGGTGTGTACATATTTTTTTCCATTGTTTGCAATTCTAAATTTTCTATAATTCCCAGAAGTTGCCATAGATTTATTTGATAGATTTAAAATTTTATAACCAGCATTAGAATTGCTTTTTATTGGATCTACTAATTTAATAACCCAAGGTTTTCCTTTCTTTTTAGTTCCTTTTGCACGAATTTCTCCACCAATTTCTACTAAATAATTCGAAATATGTTTACTTTCTAAAAAACGTGCAATTACATCAATACCAAATCCTTTTCCAATAGAGTTAAAGTCTAAATAAATTGCAGGGTCTTGTTTTACAACTTTATTATTTAAAACATCTACTTTATCTAAACCAACAAGTTTCATCTGTTTTACAATCTCCTCTTTTGTTAGATCATTTTTTTCTTTTTTGGGTCCAAACCCCCAAGCATTTACTAAATTACCCACTGTTGGATCAAAAAACCCGTTTGTTTCTTTATAAATTCTTTTCGATTTTTTAAAAATTTCTTTAAAATATTTATCTACTATAACAGTGGTGTCTCCACTATTTATTTTTGAAATATCTGATTTCGGCATATAAGTAGAAACGGATTTATTTACCAAGCGAAATAAACTATCTATCGATTTTTGATAATTCTTAGGAGCATCTAAGTAAGTTATCTTATAAGTGGTTCCGAATACAAACCCTTTTAAAGTAAAATCTTCATTTTTAATCTCATTTTCGCATGAGGTTAGTAATAAAAATACTAACAGAGAAAGGGAGAAACTGTATGTTTTCATAATTATAAAATCTAAGCTACAAAAATAATATATAATTTTTTCATAAATTATTGATATTACCCCTTTTTATTCATTGATTTTGTTAAATTTGTGGGAATAATAAATCATTAAGTTTAAAAATAATGAAGAAAATATCGTTAGTATTATTATCCGTAGTTTTGGCTAGTTCATGTGTATCTAAGAAAGAATTTGCAGCATTACAAACGGAAAAAGAAAATACAGAAAAAGAATTACTTGCTGTAAAAACCAATTTACAGAAGTGTTTAATTGAGAAAGAAAAAGAAGATAGTAAAGTTTTTGCTTTGCAAGAACAGGTAAAATACTTAAAAGAAGATAAAAAATCTGCTTTAAAACAAGTGGAAAATTTAACTGTTTTAACACAATCTTCGTCTGATAATATTAAAACTGTAATTTCTCAATTAAGTGAGAAAGACAAGTATATTAATGGAATTAGAAAAGCAATGACTCAGAAAGATTCTATTAACTTGGCTATTAAATACCATTTAACGAGAAATTTAACGGATGGTATACAAGATAAAGATATCGAAGTAAATGTTGAAAAAACTGTTGTTTTTATTTCTATCTCAGACAAATTATTGTTTAAAAGTGGAAGCTATAACGTAACAGACAATGCTTACACGGTTTTAGAAAAAATCGCAAAAGTTATTAAAGACCAGCCTCAAATGGAGGTAATGATTGAAGGACATACAGATCCAACTCCAATTAAGAGAAATTTAATACAAGATAACTGGGATTTATCTGCTTTAAGAGCAACTTCTATTACTCGTATTTTACAATACAAATTTGGGGTTAAGCCAGAGCGTTTAATTGCTGCTGGTAGAAGCCAATATGTACCTTTGGTAGAAAACAATTCTCCTGAAAACATGGCGAAAAATAGAAGAACAAAAATTATTATTATGCCTAAATTAAATCAATTTTTTGATTTGTTAGAGCAAGATGCTAAATAATTTTTAGCTTTTTAAAAAACGTAAAAAACCACTCTAAGAGTGGTTTTTTTATGCTTTCATTTAAAACAAAGATAAGACTGTTTGAAAAAATTTATTGAATACTTTTTTCTATAGCACATTCTAAATTTTAAGAAAAGCCATCATTTTTAGCACAAATATGATGGTTTTTAGTGTTTTGTCAACCAAAAAATAATTTGAATTTTACTTTTCAAACAGCCTCTTTATGTAGAGTTGTAATCGCTAAAAGAAAACTATTTCTTTTCAATAATTTTATCTAATTTTCTTATTTCTTCGTTATACTCTTCAATAGCCGCATCTATTTTTCCTTTTTTAATCTCTTCGTTAAATTCTTCGATTGCTGCTTCATGCATTTTTGTGTATTCTTTTACAGTTTTATTTAATTCTTCTTTTAAATCGTCGAATTGTTCTATAACTTCTTCTAAGTTTTTTTTCATTTCTTGTTCAGAAGCTTCTTTATCGTCTATTAATTCTTTGTATTTTTTCTGAACGTCTACAACATTTTCTACCACATCTTTAGTTCTTAACCAAACAGGAATTGTGTTTCCTAAATTAGCTATTCTGTAGTTTATGTTTTTAATACGTTGTGCAGTGGTAAGGTTTTTAAACTTTCTCATTACTGCCAATTCATAGTTTACGACAGTATAATCTTTCCAATCGTCGAAAGCAGCAATACCTTTAGAATCTAAATCGTAAGTGATAGAAGTACCATCTTTCATCTTGTAAGTTCGGGTTTTAACTTCTTCTTCCACTTCTTCTTCCTTAATATTATTCGTCTTAGCTTCTATATTCTCAGAAATTTCTGACTTTGCTTCGGATGCTTTTTTATTTCCATTGTTACATGAAACTAACATAAAACTAAAAACTGTTAATGCAGTTGCAAATAATTTAATTGAATTCATTTTCATCATCTTTATCCTTTTTAATTAATAATTACGACACAAAATTATATGAACAACAAGCCTAAGCTTAACACAAATAAATTTATTATGGACTCTTTAAGGTTTCTCTTAGAGTGATTAAGAAATATGGAATTAATTTTCTTTTAAATTCTGAATAAATTCTTCTAAAGAAAGGGCTTTATCTACAGAAAAATCTCCAATTTTTGTTCTCCTTAATGTTGATAAATGAGCGCCTGAGTTGAGTGCTTTTCCATAATCGAAAGCGATGGAACGAATGTAAGTTCCTTTGCTACAAACGATTCTAAAATCTACTTTTGGTAAGTTAACGTTAGTAATTTCAAATTCCGAAACAGTTACAGTTCTTGCTTTAATTTCTGTAGTTTCTCCTTTTCTTGCCAATTCGTACAAACGTTTTCCGTCTTTTTTAATTGCTGAAAAAATAGGTGGTTTTTGCTGAATTTTACCGATAAATTGTTGGGTAGTTTCTTCTAATAATTTTTTAGAAATATGATCTATTGAATAGGTTTCGTTTATTGCTGTTTCTAAATCGTAACTTGGTGTGGTTGCACCAACTGTAAAGGTTCCAGTATATTCTTTAATTTGCCCTTGATAGGTATCGATTTCTTTGGTTTGCTTTCCTGTACAAATAATTAACAAACCTGTGGCTAGAGGGTCTAAAGTTCCTGCATGACCCACTTTAATTTTTTTGAGTTTAAAACGCTGTTTAATTTCCCAACGCAATTTATTTACGACTTGAAAAGAGGTCCAATTTAGTGGTTTATCAATCAATAAAACTTGTCCGTTTTTGTAATCTTCTTCAGTCATTTATTTGCTGAAATTTAAAGTTTTATTAATTTAATAATGCATAGCCAATTGCAATACTTCCTACAATTGCACAATAGATCGAAAAGTAAGAAAGTTTGCTTTTCTTTACTAAAGAAATCATCCATTTACAAGCAAATAAACCAGCCAAAAAAGCGGTAACAAAACCTATTAAAATCGGAATCATTTGCGAGGATTCGAAATTTAAATCTCCACTTAAAACATCTTTTCCTATTTTACCAAATATTAATGGAACAACCATTAAGAAAGAAAAACGAGCAGCTCTAGTTCTATCGATTCCTAATAAAACGGATGTAGAGATGGTTGCTCCAGATCTAGAAATTCCTGGCAACATTGCTATTGCTTGTGAGATTCCAATAATTACGGAGTTCGAAAAAGAGACTTTTTTATTTGTTTCTTTTGCTTTATCTGCCAATAATAACAACAAAGCCGTTAAAATTAACATACAACCCACTAACAATATTTTTCCTCCGAAAAAAGACGCTAACTCTTCTTCGAAAAGTAAACCCACAACTACAGCAGGAATCATAGAAATAATAATTTTTAAAGAAAATTTAAATTCTTCGTTCCACTTAAACTGAAACAATCCTCTAAAAATTTCAATAATTTCTTTTCTAAAAATTACAATGGTACTTAATGCTGTGGCAAAATGTAAAACAACTGTAAACGTTAGGCTTTCTTCTGGTACAGAGGTGTCTCCTAAAATGGCTTTTGCCAATTCTAAATGTCCGCTTGAAGAGACTGGTAAAAACTCTGTTAAGCCTTGTATAATTCCAAGGATAATTGCTTCTAAAATATCCATTCTTATTTATTAGGATTTGCTAATATTGCGTAAATCTCAATTCCCAAACCAATAATAACCAACGTTGGTGCTAAACGAATTCGATGCCAATTGTAAATTTCTTCGTTAAAAACTTCAAGACTATCACTACCTCCACCTGCCATAAAAATAAAGCCTAAAGAGATAAAAACAAGACCCACTACCATAATAATATAGTTCTTTTTGCCAAATAAAAATTCTGGTTTTTTAATATTTTCGTTTTCCATATAATTAATAATAAAGTTCGTCTGTTCGTAAATTTAAGAAACGTTGTGTAGCAAAAAATGTACTTAACCAAGTAATTAAAAATGCTATGATTAAAACACCAACCGCTAAATAAGATAAAGAAAGGTAATCTTTTAGCAAACCTAGGCTTGGTGCAAATTTATTTGCATAGTAAATTACCACTGCTAAGCCAATTAATGCTAAAAAAGCACCAATAAAGCCTAATTTTATACTTCGCCAAATAAAAGGTTTTCTAATAAAACTTTTTGTTGCCCCAACCATTTGCATGGTTTTTATATTAAATCTTTTAGAGTAAATTGATAATCGAATAGAACTATTAATTAAAATAATTGCTACCAAACCAAAGAAACCACTTAAAATTAACAACCAAAAACTAATTCTTTTAATGTTTTTTGTTATTAAATTTATGAGTAATTTATCGTAAGTTACCTCTGCCACAAATGCATTTTTTAGAAATCGAGTTTCTAATTCCTGCATTTTTTCTGGTGTTACGAATGCCGCTTTTAAATAAATATCTATTCCGTTTTTTAATGGATTTTCGCCAACAAACTTCATAAAATCTTCGCCAATTTCTTTGCTATAATTCTTTGCTGCTTGTTGTTTAGAGGTGTAAATAATTCTTTTTGTGAATTCTTCTTTTTGTAGAGATTCTTTAAAGCTATTTATTTGTTTTCTACTTACATTGTCTTTTAAAAACAATGTAATTGCTACTTTTTCTTTTACTCGATTGGCAACTAAAGAAGATTTTAAAAGAACAAAACCTAAAATTCCTACCATAAAGAGTACCAAAGCAATACTTATTACCACAGAAATGTAAGAAGATGCTAAACGTCTTTTTTGATAAGATTCGAACTTTGTAGCCATTCGTACTATTTTTTTAATGGTGCAAGATAATAATTAGCGAGCATTTGACAGTGTTCGTTAGCAGTATTTTAACTAATCTCTTTCTTGACACAATTCTATTAAAACACTATTGGTAGTTTTTGGGTGTAAAAATGCGACTAGTTTGTTGTCTGCTCCTATTTTTGGTTCTTTATTTAAAACCACAAAGCCTTCTTTTGTAAGTCTTTCTATTTCTGCTTTTATATTAGAAACTGCAAATGCAATGTGATGAATTCCCTCTCCTTTTTTATCTATAAATTTTGCAATAGCGCTTTCTGGATTCGTGGCTTGTAAGAGTTCTATTTTATTAGGTCCAGATTTAAAAAATGATGTTTTTACACCTTCAGAAGCTACTTCTTCTAATTTGTAATGTGGTTTTCCAAAAAGTGAAGCAAATAATGTATTTGAGGTTTCTAAATCTTTTACGGCGATTCCAATATGTTCTATTTTTTTCATAGTGTAAAAATAGAAAAAACCAGCAAAGAAAATACTTTACTGGTTTTTTTATATGTTAAAAAACTATTTTTTTACGAGAATTTTAAAGTTATCAATTTCAAAACCACCATCTATAGTACCTGTATTAGGTGGTGCGCTTCCACTATCGTCTCCACCAATATATTTAAACGCAATATATGCTTTTCCTGAAAAAGCACTTAAATCTGTTGCGCCAGAATCTACCCAACTTTTAAAGTTTGTATCGTCTGAAACGATATTTGCGGGTAATTTAGACCAATTTGCTGTTGTTATGTTTGCTTTTGTACCATCCCAATCTGTAGAAATTAAAAATTCTAACTCGCTATTATCTGCATAACGATTAGAAGATTGAAAGCTTACAAATTCTACATCTTGTGCATCTAAATCTATACTTGGCGATATTAGCCACGCAATATTTGTTGGTTCACCAGAATTATAAGCTCCCATAGAAGCTATTTTACTTCCAGGGTTCCCACTATCAGTGGTCGTAAGTACTCTCCAATTAAAACGACCTTCTTCAGCAAAAGAAATCCAACCATTACCTTCTAAGGGATTTGAAGATGCCATAGATTCAAAATCTTCTTCGTAACTTGTTTTAAAATCATTAGCATCTAAAGGTGTACATCTATCTTTAGAAAAATCTATATCTGCAATGTCGTTTAAAGCTAAAACTACATCTCTCCCATCGAATGTTTTTACAACTACTGCTTTTAAAGTTCCTGCTTTTTTTGGTAAAGTTCTTCGAGCAAAACTTGCAAAAGAACTTGTTTCTAGTTCGAAATTACTATATCCAAAACCTTCACAACTTTGTAAAGTTCTTTTGGTGTCAAATCTATCATTATCATCAAAATAATTTTTTTCTCCTGCTATATTTGAAGGAAATTCAACATTATCTATTTGAACAAACATACCAACATTACTTTCAGAAATTTGAGATAAGCTTAACTTTAATGGTACAATTTTTTCTGTTTTTGTAGAGCGTAACATATTTTTTTCTATTTGATTTAAAGATAAGTTTACCAACTTATTTCCATCTGCTTTTCCACCAATTGCTGTAACACCATCTCTTGAACGTGTTTCTCCAACAAATAAGCCTTCCAAGTTAATATAAACTTCTCTACCAATGTTGTATTTATTGTAGGTATCGTTTAGTTCTAAAACTACTTTAATTGCCTCTGTTGGGTTTTCTGGATTATCTTGTAAATAAATTTCTTTAAAAAAGTTACCTGATTTATCAGAAGAAGTTACATAGCCTTTTACCACTAGTTTATCTGTTATTTCTACAGGGGCACTTCCTGATGAAAAAAGTGATTTAACTTGAGAAATTGTTTTAATATCTATATTATCCGCTAATAGTTCGTTTAATTTAGCATTTTCTTCTACACCTAAATTTTGTGGTACTGTAAAGTCTCCATCTTCTACACAAGAAGTAAAAGAAATTCCTGTAATAATGGCTATTACTAAGATGATTAATTTATTTGTTTTCATTTTAATTTGTTTTAATATTTTTTTTAGAAACTAATGCTTACATTTAAAAAGTACGTTGTTCCTCTACCATACCAATATTTTGGTCCAAATTGTCTTACAGGCAAACTAACATCTTCTTTTAATCTGTTATAATCAGATGCTCTTCCTTGCTCATAACCTCCTGTTTTGTATATTTCATTGAATAAGTTATTTACGGTTGCAAATAAACCAATATAATAATCGCCTATTTTCCAAGATTTACCTCCTATTAAATTTACGGACATATAGCTATCAAACTTTTCTTGTTTTAATAGTTCTTTTGCTATTTTGGGATCATAATTATTAAATGGTAATCCATCATTATCTTTATAAAAAGATGCTGTTCTTAATAATGGACTTACGTCTAGATAAGCTTCATCAAAAAAGTTTGCTGTTGCTCCTATCCACCAATAATCTGGATCTCTGTATTCAAAACCAACAGAATAAGCTTTTTGTGGACCTGCTGCTAATTTATAATTTTTTAAATTTGCAGCTCCTTGTTCTCTTATTCCTTCTGGGTTATTATCATTTCCTTGATCTACAACTACAAAATCTTCTGCAGTTAGATACACATTTGGATTATTATCATACGTATACTGGGCAATATTTGCAGCTCCTTTTAACTTAATTGTTGCTGTAATTTGTGCTTCTAAACCCAATTCTGCTCCAAAATGTTTTGTGTTTAAATCTGTAACTATTTCTTGTAAAAAGGTGTTTGTATTCGCTCCTTGTGAAAAGAAAAAGCCAATGTCTGTAGCATCCTTTATCTTTGTATAAAACCCAGTTACTTTTGCTTGTAAATTTGGACTTCTTAAAATATAGCTAACATCTGTTGAAAATATTTTCTGGCTTGTAATATCTCTTACTTCAAAATTATTACTTCTTGGATTAGAAAAAGAATTTCTTATTGTTGGTGCATCTGTAATATATGCCACATTAGCATCTATTAGATGACGCCCCGTTATTTTATAAGTTGCACCAGCCTTTGCGCCATAGTTTGTAAAACTTAATTTTTTAGATTTTCCTAAAGAGTTGTCTGGAAAGCCTCCACTTTTATATAAACCTTCTCTTTGGTGAGAAGTTCTAGAAACATTTGCTGCAACATAAAAATCTACTTTATTATACTTAAATTGTGCTTGTGCAAATGCAGAAATAATATCTGAATTAATATTATAATTATATTTAAATTTATCTCCTTTACCTACAATTCTATTTGGATTTAGTATATTGTTTTGAGCTTGGTCTTCTGTCTCTGCAAAGGGGTTTATGTCTAAATACCCATTTCCTCCAAGTAAATCTATAACTTCTGCAAAATTTCTAGATCTTAATTGTTTGTATTCTAATTTACTATTAAAGGTTATGTTGTTTGTAATTTCAGAATTTAATATTGTATTTACGCTTAATTGTTTACTATCAATTCTGTCTTCATATAACACATACGCATTGCTTTGACCTTGTTGAGCAGTTGTAACATTGGCATCGAAAATTCTATCCCAGTCAACTTGTCCATCATTTTGAAAGTTTTGTAGTGCATCATAAGCACCTTCTTTATCATCATTTGCTAAAAAACTACTTGGCAAATACTTATAATAAGTTGGGCTCGGATTTGCACCTCCATTGTAGTCGATACGACTATTTCCTATTTTACCAAATTGATATGCTACGTTTGTTTGTAAGGAAGTTTCTTGAGATATGTCCCAAAAATGATTTAACATTAAAATTGGTTCTTCTACTGTTTTAATTCTAGAATTTACTTTTCTACCATTTAAATTCCCCCAATATTCGTTGTATTCGATTCCTTTTAAATCGAAAACTTCCTGTGTGTTTGGAGAAGATTTACCTCTTCTATTTGGTGTAAATATAGAGGTAAAGCTAAGACTATGATGGTCGTTAATTTTCTTTTCTACAGAAGCAAAAAGAGAATAGGCATTATAGGTTGTCCCTTTATTAAAACCTTCTAAACCTGCTCTTCTACTTCCAGAAAATGTCATTGCCCACCCCCCTTCTAACATTCCTGTAGAATAGGTGGTCATGGCTCTGTGTTGGTAACTTCTGTTGGAAGAAGAGTAAGAAATTCTAACTCCAGGTCTTTGTTGAGATGCTCTAGTATTTATATTTGTAGAACCTAGAACACCACCAAAAGTAAAATTAGATGGAGACAATCCATTGCTAAATTCTTGGTTTCTTAACACATCGTTTAAACCACCCCAATTACTCCACTGTGCTCTACCATCGTAAATTTTGTTCATTTCTATTCCATTGATAAGTACTTTTCCATTTCCAGAATCTAACCCTTTAATTCTAAAGAAAGAAGAACTAAACTCGAAAGCGGCAGATCTTAAAAAAACATCTCTTGTTGCTTGTAGCAAACCAGAAATATTGTCTGCTGCGCTTGCCTCTCCATTCAATTCGTCATCTGTAATGGTAATTAAACTTAAGTCTTGATCTTCTGTAATGTCTTTAAAAAACAAAATAGTACCTAAATCTACAACATTACCAGAAAACTCTACAGGAAAATTTTGCGTTTCGTAACCTGCTAATTTAATCTCTACAATATAATTGCCATTAGAAATACCTGTAAGATTAAATACACCATCTGCACCTGTTACTTTACTAATGGTTGTACTTTTTACGGTTACTAAGACACTTTGTAGAGGGTTTTCAGAATCGCCATCTACAACAATTCCCTTTACAACATTTTGTGCTTGTAGGAGTGCTGTACAGCAGAAAAGCAAAAACATTGATAGAAAAATTTTTCTCATAAAAGTTTGTTTGAATATTTATATTATTTTTACATTAAAATATATGCAAAATTAACACTTTTTAACAAACACCAATGTTAAAATACCATTATATAATTTTGACCTAAATTTTGTTTTATATGTTTGCAAACATAAATTATACAGTAATGAATAAAAATATTGCTACTTTCTTAGTACTTCTATTAACTGTTTTCGCTACTTTTTCTCAGAAAAAAGGAAAGAAATATAACATTAGAACTATCGCTTTTTATAACTTAGAAAACCTTTTTGATACTATAAACGATACTTCTATTAACGATGAGGCTAGCCCAATGATGGAATTAAAAGCAAATCGTTCTAAAGTTTATTGGGACAAAATTGATAAATTGGGTAGTGTAATCTCTAAAATTGGTTTAGACAAAGCAAAAACAAGCCCTGCCATAATAGGGGTTGCTGAAGTTGAAAATTTAAGTGTTTTAGAAGATTTGGTAAAATCGAAACATTTGGCGAAAAAACATTATGGTATTATCCATTACGATTCTCCAGATAAAAGAGGCATTGATGTGGCTTTACTATATCAAAAAAGATATTTTAAACCTGTTTTTCATCAAACATTTAATCCTAATATTTATAGAGAAAACAGGAAAGTGTATACAAGGGATCAATTATTAGTCTCTGGTTATTTAGATGACGAATTAATTCATCTAATTGTAAACCACTGGCCTTCTAGAAGTGGTGGAGAAGCTAAAAGCAGGCCTTTAAGAGAAAAAGCGGCTTACCAAAACACTAAAATAATTGCACAAATTAGAGATAAAGACCCGAATGCCAAAATTTTAATAATGGGAGACTTTAACGACGACCCAATTAATTCTAGCTTTAAAAAAGTTTTGAAAACAAAAAGTAGAAAGAAAAATGTCGAAGAAAATGATATATACAACCCTTATGAAGATTTGCATAGAAGAGGCTTTAATACATTAGCTTACAGAGATAATTTAAACCTTTTTGATATGATTTTAATCTCGTCGCCTTTATTAGATAAAGGAAAAAAAGACTTCTCTAACTACAAAATGTTTCAGGCAAATATTTTTAACAAACGCTTTTTAAGTCAGAAAAAAGGAAGGTATAAAGGATATCCTTTTAGAAGTTTTTCTAATGGAGGTTACACTGGAGGTTATTCAGATCATTTTCCAGTATATATGTATTTGATTAAAGAGAAAAAATAGTTTTTTAGAAAAATAAATCAAGATTTAAAAAAGAAACTCGAAACTTAATCTAAAATGAAAAAACCCAAAACTTTTAGAGTTTTGGGTTTTTCTTTGATAAAAAATTATTGCCTTATTATCGTTTAATCTTTTACAGATTTAAATTGATAATGTAAGTAAGTGTAAGCATCTCTAGGTATAATTGTAATCCACTTTTTGTGTTTTAAATACCATTTAAAACGAATAGAATTAATGCCTTTTAATAGATAAGCAGCAATAAAAGGATGCAAATGTAATTGAATCTTTTTATTCTTTGGATTAGAAATAAATTTTTCTAAATCTGCTTCAATCTTGTCTAATAAGACAATTGGCGCTTCTACTTCTCCATTTTTGTTTGGATTGGTTTCGGTAGTTTTTATACTTAACTCTGGTCTTACCCTTTGTCTTGTAATTTGTACCAATCCAAATTTACTTGGAGGTAATATTTTGTGTTTTGTTCTATCTAAAGCCATTTGCTCTTTTAAATGCTGATACAGTTTGTTTCTATTTTCTGCTTTGTGCATATCAATAAAATCTACCACTATAATTCCTCCCATATCACGCAATTGTAATTGACGTGCTATTTCTGTAGCTGAAATTAGATTTACTTCTAATGCTGTATCTTCTTGAGAGCCTGCTTTATTCGAACGATTTCCACTGTTTACATCTATAACATGTAAAGCTTCTGTATGCTCTATAACTAAATAGGCACCTTTGCTCATGGAAACAGTTTTTCCAAACGATGTTTTAATTTGTCTTTCTATTCCATATTTTTCGAAAATTGGAGTTTCAGATCTGTGTAGCTTTACAATACTCTCCTTTTCGGGATAAATTTCTTGTAAATACTCTTTAATTTCTACTTTCAGTGTTTCATCATTTGTTACAATGTTTGTAAAAGAATCGTTCATAACATCTCTTAAAATAGAAGATGCTCTGTTCAATTCACTCAATATTTTTGTTGGTGTATTTGTGTTTGCGATTCGCTTACACATGGTTTTCCATCGTTCTAATGAGTTTTGCAAATCTTTATCTAATTCTGCGACTTTTTTGTCTTCTGCTACAGTTCTTAGAATAACGCCAAAACCTTTTGGTCTTATGCTCTTTGCTAATCTTTTTAAGCGTTCTTTTTCTTTTGGGTTTTCTATTTTTTGCGAAACAGAAACTCTGTTAGAAAAAGGAACTAAAACTAAAAATCTACCAGCTATAGAAAGTTCGGAACTTAATCTTGGTCCTTTTGTAGAAATTGGTTCTTTTACAATTTGTACTAACAGGTTTTGTCCTGTTTTTAATACTTTGTTAATACTACCGTCTTTGTTGATGTCTTCCTCAAATCGGAAGTTCTTTAAAGTGAATTCTTTATACTTACCTGTGCTTACTTTCTTAATGAATGAGTTTAATGAGTTTACTTGCGCGCCTAAATCGTGATAATGTAAAAACCCATCTTTTGGGTATCCTACATTTACAAAGGCTGCATTTAAACCTGTTAACACTTTTCCTATTTTGGCTAAAAAAATATCGCCAACAGAGAATTTGTTGTCAGTTGTTTCATTATTTAATTCAATAAGTTTTCCATCTCTTAATAAGGCAAAATCAATATCAGATGAATTTGAACGAATTATTAATTCTGTTTTCATGCTGAATTTGGTTTTAACACTGCACGTAATTGTGCAGATGGATTAATATTGTCAGGTATTTTTAAATACCGTGCGAAGATTTTCTGCGCTAGCAGTTGTTAAATCTTCAAATGTCAATGAACGTTTTTGTTTTTTCGCTAAACAATAAGCGAAAAAGTAAGCATTAGCTTACTTTTTTTTCTTGTGTCTATTTGCTCTAGCTCTTTTCTTTCTTTTGTGTGTAGAGATTTTTGCTCTCTTTCTTTTTTTACCACTTGGCATAATGCTTGTTGTTTTTTAAACCAATTTAAGGTTTAGATTAGTATTGTGTTACTTAACAGCTACTTTACTTTTTACTCCTTCAGTAAAAGTTTTCGCTGGTTTAAAAGCTGGAATGTTGTGAGCTGGAATCTTAATAGTTGTATTTTTAGAAATATTTCTACCAGTTTTTTCTGCTCTTGTTTTAATAATAAAACTACCAAAACCTCTTAAATAAACGTTGTCACCATTTTCTAATGCATCCTTTACCTCAGTCATAAATGCTTCTACAGTTGCCAAAACATCTGTTTTTTCAATTCCTGATTTCTCTGAAATTTTCGATACGATATCTGCTTTCGTCATGTCTCTATTTTTACTATATTTTTATTAATTTAATCTCAAAAATGCGGATGCAAATATATGATAATTAATCTATTCCAAAAACAATAACTTAAATAATAACGAAAGTTTTCTTAAAAAAATTCTGGTATATAAAATTTCATTTTAATTCATATACATAAGATGACTTCATTTAGAGAGTTCTTTTACATTTTATAAAAAAGCCAGTATAAATTTATACTGGCTTTTGAAATTTGTTTGTATTTAGTTTAAACTAATGTTTAGACTTAAGTATTATATTTTTTAATAATATTACTTACCTTCTAATTGTAAACCAAACATCTGGGTTTGATTTACTGGTTAATTTAATTGAAGTTGGGTTGTCTGAAGGTGTTTTTTCTAATTCGTATGGAGCATTATCTACAATTAAAGCTATTAAAGGATCAAGATGTTTATAAAATCTCCAGTTATAAGCACCTACAGATCTAGTAATGTTTAACATCTCCAAATCTGGATATGCTGCTGAAAAAGATGGAGTGTATTCTGCCCAGTAACCAGCACCAGTTGTTGGGTCAGAAAAAGATCGAAATAAAATACCAGCAGGAGTATCACGGAAAGTATTCCCAAAACGAATAGTTGTAGATAGTGTTTCTGAATATATGCTAGTATTACTTTTTGAAATAGCATTGAAAGTCTTAGAAAACTCTTTAGACACTTCTCCAACAACACCAACCCTTATTCTCCAGTTTTGATTCACGTCAAAAGGTGTACTCAAAATAAAAATAGAAAACTTACCATCTTCTGATACAAACTTATTTCTTTTATCATTTAAAGTGAGCTCACTATATGACATACCATTATCCGCAACTACAGAAGGGCTTATCAAAATTCCTGTAGATGAAAATCCAATTCCAAAATTTGTTTTTTTAACTTTAGAATTTTTATTGGTTGCAAACCTTCTAATATTATTATAGCTAAAAAAATTAACTTCTTTATTAACTTCATAGGCTAAAGACTGTCCAGTTATAAGGTTTCTAATAGTAGCATTTTTTCTAATATCTGTCCAATCATTTGCAGTAGCTTTTTTAAATCGAATTTCTTTAAAAGCTTTTACATCTCTAAAAAGTAAGTCTTCACCATCTTTACCATAATAACTAAAATCAAAGGCACCTCTATAACCCTGCCCTTTAAATGGTCCGTTATTTGAGTCTGATAACTTATGTATTGGACCTCTCGTTGTAAAAGATAATTGTACTGTTGTACCAATGTTAATATCATATTCACTTTCTTTAACGCTTGTATCTGATGTTAAATCTGAAGCAGTACTAACTTTTCCATCTTTTTTAAACTTAAATAAAAAAGTATAACCGCCTAAAGACGAATCATCTGTAAAATAAGTCGCATGCCAACCATTTTCTGCTGATGTTAATAAAGAACTAAGTTCTTTTTCTTTAGCATTAAACCTTTTTGTTGCTGATTGATCAAACAGCTCTTTTGTTTCAGTTTGTTGACATGAACTAAATGCAATAATACATAAATTAAAAAGGGCTAGTGTTTTAAATATTTTTTTATACTTTTTCATAATTTTAGTTTAAAATTTTTTCAATATTTGCTGCTGCTACTTTTTGTAATTCATAAAAATCTATATTAAATTCAGTTAAGAAGTATTCTACCACAAATGCTTCTTTTTTCCTTAAATCTTTCTTAGCTTTAGCGCTAGTTATATTGTTTATTATTTTGTCATAACCAGTTTTATCACTTGATAACATAGTTTTTACCATTTCTGCAAAATCTTCAAAAGGATTAGCTCTTGCATAACTCGTAATATACCCTAATTCTCTTGATTTTTTAATAGACTCATTAAACCATTGTGCAGTGTAGTTACCTGGTGTAATTTGCCCATAATTTGGCTCGTCAAAAGGTACGGTTTGATTTAAGATGTGGGTATATTCATGTTGTATTGTAGATATAAAACGAGTTAAACTAGCTCTATTTTTAAAATCTACTAAATCTACGCTAAAGAATACAATTTTTTTACCACCCTCAGCAAGACCTAATGTTATTGTTCCTGAAGGGTTTAAGTTTATACCTCCTATCAAAACAATATTTCTAGGAGCAATTTTTTTGATAAAATCTTTTCCTCCAACTTTCGTATAAGTATCTACCCATATTGTTTTAATTGCTTCCATTGCTGGTTTAACATTATCAATTAAAGGAGGAAATAAATAACGGCTTTGGTCTACCTCATCATCATCCCAAGAATAACGAACATCTATATTGTAAGGTGTTGTAAATTCTTTTCTTAACCAAGCATCTAATTCAGATAATTTTGGTGTACTAACATCTAAATCACTTTCAGTGATTTTATCTTCTAATTTACATGAAGATATGGCAACAAGTGCAATAAGTAATAATATATATTTTTTCATATTTAAGTAATTTTAATTTATCTAGGATTATCTACTATTCCGAAATTAAGTGCATTTTTTGGAATTTTTAAAAGTCTTCTTTTATCTCCTTTAACAAGTACATTAGGGTCTCCTAAGATACTGAGTTTACGAGAAACTTCTAAGTCGAATCTTTTAACATCGAACCAACGTAAACCTTGATGATATGATTCTCTTCTTTTTAGTTCTGCAATAAATTTTACAAAGGAGGTTTGTTTATCATTTAATGTGTAAAAAGGTGTATATTCTTTTGGAACGACAGGGTATTGTGCTACAACCATATCTTCTGTAAGTATATCTGTTGTAGCGTTGTAAGAAAGTGTTTTTTTAGACAGAAAAATGTTTAAATCTTTTAAAGCACTTGCATAATTTTCTTTCATAACATAAGCTTCTGCTCTATTTAAAATAGTTTCATCTCTATCAAATAAAACAATTCCTGTATATGGAGATCCTATACCTGCATTTTGATTGGTAATTTTAAAATATTCTCTAAATTTTGGAAAATTGTATACAAGATCTGTACCACCATAAACAGTATATGCCCATGACTTTTTAAATGGATTTCCTGGGCTACCAAAAAACAATTGATTGGCCTTATTAATAGATAATCCAAAATTGGTTCCTGCGAATCTTCTTGCCCACAAACTAGCTGTTGAGGCTATTAATAAATTAGATTCTTCCTTTACACTTGGGTATAGTAATCTATTTCCATCATAAGACAAAGCTTTATAGGCAACCATATTTCTAAGTTGTTTTTCAGGGTTGGTTACTGCTTTAGAACTATATTTTATAACTTTATCCCAATCTCCTTTATATAGATAAAACCTAGCCGCAAAAGCACTTGCAGATAATTCTGTAAAATGAAATTTAGGAGCTACATAATCATTCCCTACAATAGCTAAACCTTCTTCTAAATCTTTTTCTATAAGTTCATAAACTTCTGCCAAAGTACCTCTGTCATAGTTTTGTATTAGATTTTTTTCAGGTTTTAAAACGTAAGGTATACCCAAATCTGTTTTGGCTGATTTTGGATTGTATTGTTTACACCAAAAATTTGCAATCATAAAATGACCGTAAGCTCTAGCTATTAGAGCCTCTCCTTTTTGACTCTTTAAATCGTATTTACCTTCTAACTTAGATATAGCCTCTAAAGCTGCGTTAGCTTGTGAAATAGCTGCATAAGTATTATTCCAAAAATACGTTGGTGAATCTCTATCTGTTTCGAAGGTTGTAGCGTCTTCCCAGTTGTAAAGTGTTTTTTGCATTCTATCTCCAATACCTTCTACTTTAATTTCTGAATTGTCTGACATTATAGAAGCCATTAACTGATAATTTGCTGTTGAATAAGCACCAGTAATTAACTGAGAAATTTTGTCTGGACTATCTATTTGAGATCTATTGTCTGGTATTTCTGATAAAAATTCGTTGCATCCTATAAATAAAATAAGACTACAAAGCAATGTGATATTGGTTAAGTATTTATAATTTGATTTCATAATATATATTTTTATTACATTCCTAAATTAATTGATAATGTATATTGCCTTCTAATAGGCAACGCAACTCCACCTGTTTGGTAAAATTCTGGATCCTGCCCATTTAATTTATCATCTGCATAAATTAAAAATAAGTTAGTACCCTGCAATCTAACATTTAAGGAAGTAATACCTAATTTATCTGTTACATCTTTATCAAAAGAATAGCCTAAAGAAACGTTTTTCATTCTTACAAAAGATCCATCTGCAATTCTTGCAGTAGAATAATTATATGCATTATATGCACGAACTAAATCTTGGTTTCTTGCATCTCTACTAGATACTATTGTTGGTATGTTTGTTATTTTTTCATCTCCAGCAATAATCCATCTATTCTTAAAGTCTTTTGTAAAGACAGATAAATCATTATAAGTAGAACTAAACACAGGATTAAGTCTTATTTTATTTCCTCCAGCTCCAGTTATTAGTACATTTAAATTCCAATTCTTATATCTAAAATTATTTGTAAAACCTCCTTGAATATTAGGTATTACAGAACCTTCATGTTTTAATAATGTTGCTAAATTTTGAGTTTCTTGAAAATCTAACCCCTTTATTGGATCCAAATCTCCTAAATCGTAAGTAGGATACCCTCTATTGTTTAAACCAGCAAATTTAAAAGAAAATATAGACTGTGGTGCAAAACCAACGATATTAGAACCTGTTGCATCTATCAAGTCAAAAGCATTTGTTTGGCTTTGAAGATCTGTAATTTTTTGGTTAACGTAAGAAGCATTAAAATTGGTACTCCAAGAAAAATCATCTGTGGAAATATTTCTAGTATTCAAATTTAATTCAAAACCATGAATATCCATTGTAGAGTTATTACCTTCTTTTATAAACTGACCTCCAACACCAGAAGTTCTAATAAAATCTATATTATCAAAAATATCTCTTTTAAAATAATCTGCACTAAGTTGAATTGCATTATTGTTTAAACCTAAATCAAAACCTATGTTTAATTCATACTGTTTTTCCCAAGTTAAATCTAAATTTGGCAGAGCTTCTATATCTAAAAAGTTTTCTCTATCTCTCAGGTTTAATCTATCTGTAATTTGACTCCTATATATAGCCAATGAATTTGTAGCATTTCCTGGAGTAGCAGTTAAACCATAAGAAGTTCTAATTGCTAAGTTGTTAATTATTTCGGAATCTTTTATAAAATCTTCTTCATTAGCATTCCATTTAGCACTTACGGATCCTGTAGGTAGCCATCTAGAACTAGAAGTTACCCCTTGTCTGTTAGAACCATCGAACCTTCCTGTAAGCGTTAAGATATATTTATCATTAAAAGAATAAGTAGCTTTACCAAAAAACGCTACAGTTCTTTCTCTTTCTTGATTTACATCAAAATAATTATCTCCACTAGCTAGTACTTTTTCTAACAATCTAGAATCTGTAAATGGAGTGTACCCATTATTATACTGCAAACCATATCCTGTAAAATTATCTCTATTACGATCTACATACCTCATCTCTTGACCTAAAAACACATTTAAGTTATGATTATTTTCAAATGTTTTATCGTAATTAATACTATTTCTAATATAGTAAGAAGTTAAATAGTTATTTCTTTTTATAAACAAACCTCCTCTAGGAAAAACAGGAATTGGTTGTAACAAAGGATTGTCTGGATCTGTATACAAAAAGTTATTAGCATCTCTAACAATAGTAGTTTCGTTTGCATTATATGCAGAAACAACATTAGAGTTTCTTCTAATTTGGTGTTCGGATGTACTATTTACATAACGTGCAGCAGAATTAAAAGAATAAGTTAAATGATCATTAAGCTTGTAATTTGCATCTAACTGAAATCTGATATCCTTTACATCTAAATCTAAATAGTTATTATCTATTTCTTCTAAGATGTTAAAAGGAGCCCAATTGTTTCTATTGTATTCATAATTTCCATTTTCATCTCTTGGTCTTAAAGTTCTAGATGTATTTAAAGCATAAGAAAATGGGTTTATATCAAAATCTCTTGAAACCTCTCCATTAAAATCATCTGTTTCTCTAGAAAAAGTTCCAGGCGCTCTTTGGTTACGAACAGATGCTACTGTAGTAAAAGTTACATTAAACTTATCAGACAAAAAATAAGTATCTTTTATAGTAGAAGTTAACCTTTTAACATTTTCTGCAATAGACCAACCTGGATCTGTAAAGAAACTTAGCGACGCATAAAGTGTGTTTTTTTCACCACCACCACTTAAACTAATTGAATGGTTTTGCGTCATAGATTGTCTAAACAAAGTTCTAAACCAGTCTGTATTTGCTAATTCGTATTGTTTTAAAAAGCGGTTTCTAGCCTCAGGAGTATTACTTAATAAAAACCCACCAGAACCATTAAAAGTATTTACTCTTTGCTCCATTGTTGTATATATACCACCATATCTTGATTGAGCCACATCTTCTGGATTTAAAAACCCTTTAGCCTCTAACTCTTTCAATATACTCATATTCTCTTTTGAATTAAGTATATCGAAATTACTGTAATATGGAATATCTCTTAATGTTTGTTCTAACGTATAAGTTACTTTTAAAGGAGCATTTTTTCTACCACTCTTTGTTGTAATAACAACCACCCCATTTCTAGCTCTTGCACCATATAAAGCTGTAGCAGAAACATCTTTTAGTATTTGAACATCTTTAATATCATTTGCATTTATACCTGCAATAGAAGAACTTAAAAGTGTTTGTGCATCTCCATTAGTTAACGCTTCTAAACCTGTAGTATCTACAATATCTTCTTGCACAATACCATCAATTACATACAAAGGGGTATTATTACCAAATACAGACGAAGCACCTCTAATAGTAATATTTGGTGCTGCACCAAAAGTACCAGAAACATTTTGTATACTTACACCAGCAACCCTACCTTCTAACATTCGGGTAGCATCTACAACACCATCTATTTTAAGATCAGCTCCTTTAACTGTTGTAGAGGCTCCTGTAAATCTTTTTTTCCTAATTGTTTCATAACCTGTCGTAATAACAATCTCATCTAAAGATTGAGCGTTTTCTACCAAAACAACGTTAATAGTATCACTTGACCCCACCTCTTTTTCTAAGGTTTTCATCCCCAAATACCTAAACACAAGTACATCTCCTTGTTTTACATTAACAGTAAATTTACCATCAAAATCTGTCTCAGTTCCTTTATTACTACCTTTTATAATAATTGAAACCCCTGGCAGAGGCCCAGATTTATCTGAAACAGTACCTGTAACTGTTTTTCGTTGCGCAAAAGATATTTGCACAAAAAACGCTAAGAATAACGTTAAAATAACATTAAAATTAAATTTCATTATAAATTATTTTGAATTAATTGTCTGCAATATTCATAATTTATTGTTAATTATACAAGTAAATTCTACTATTTAACTAAAATTACTTGAGTTTTTTTATGGGGTTCTTAAAAAAACCAAACTTAATATTAAGTTAATATACAAAAAATATTTGTTAAAATAATAATCTTCCTAATTTGCTTTATGTCGTTTAAAGTTGTAATAAATTACAAACTATTTTAACAACGTAGAATATTATTTTCTAATTTTAGGATACAGTGTTCTATTTAATCCTTTAATTTCGCAGAATATTCTCATTTATAAATGAAGTTTTCTAAAAAGTTAACATACTGGTATTTACAAAACAAACGGAACCTTCCTTGGCGAGAAACGAAGAACCCATATTTTATTTGGCTGAGCGAAATTATGCTTCAACAAACAAGAGTTGCGCAAGGTTTGGCATATTATTTAAAATTTACGGAAGCATTTCCAACAGTTTTCGACCTCGCAAAAGCACATGAAAGTATCGTTTTAAAAATGTGGCAAGGTTTAGGGTATTACTCTCGTGCAAGAAACCTTCATTTTAGTGCAAAACACATTGTAAACGAACTAAATGGAGAATTTCCAACTACGTTTTTAGAAATTATAAAATTAAAAGGAATTGGAGATTATACAGCTTCTGCAATTGCTTCTATTTGTTTTAACGAACCAACAGCTGTTGTAGATGGTAATGTTTATAGAGTGCTTTCTCGTTATTTTGGAATTTCTACACCCATCAATTCCACTGCAGGAATTAAAGAGTTTAAAAAAATTGCACAATCTTTAATAGATAAAAGCCAACCAGGAATGTATAACCAAGCAATTATGGATTTTGGTGCACTGCATTGCAAACCTCAAAATCCATTATGTGATTCTTGTCCTTTTACTAATAGTTGTGTTGCTTTTGAAAAAAATCTCGTTAAAAAACTACCTATAAAGGAGAAAAAAATAAAGATTAGAAAACGATATTTTAATTTTCTAGTGATTAAAACAGCTGATAATAAAACCATTTTATCCAAAAGAAAAGGAAAAGGAATTTGGCAAGGCTTATATGAATTTCCGTTGATTGAAAGTGAGCAAATCATTAATAAAAATGAACTGATTTCAACCGAAAAATTTACGGATTTATTTCCTAATGAAACTACAATTTTATTACATAATAAGAAGGAAATTGTACATAAATTATCTCACCAACATTTATATACACAATTTTGGATTATAGAGACAAAATCTTTGGAAAACACTACTATTTCTTGGGAAAACATACAAGATTTTCCTGTTCCTGTTTTAATTTCTAACTTTTTGGAAGAATTTCAATCTAAAAATTAATGATATTTTTAGTACATTTGATTATAATTTTACAAACATTAAAGTTTGTCTCCTCGAGCATTATTAAAAATTAAAATATTTTTTAATTTGAAGATAAAAGCGCAGCTTGCGAGAGGTTTAATTTAGGGCTCGACTGCGCTCGACCTTACAAAATATAAAGCTATGGCAAGTACAATTAACAAAGTAATTTTGATTGGAAATTTGGGCGACGATGTAAAAATGCATTATTTTGATGACCAAAACTGTATAGGTCGTTTTCCTATTGCCACTAGCGAAAGCTATACCAACAAACAAACTGGCGAAAAAGTAACCAATACAGATTGGCATAATATTGTGGCAAGAAACGGTTTGGCAAAAATTTGTGAGAAATATTTATCTAAAGGAGATAAAGTTTACGTGGAAGGAAAACTAAAAAACAGACAATGGGAACAAGATGGTGTAAAACGTTATTCTACAGAGGTTCATGTTTTAGAAATGACAATGTTAAACACGAAGAAAAATGCAGATAATTCAACAAATCCACAACCTGCAAATACAGCTAAGCAACCAACAAATACAGCTTCTGAGCAAAAATCGATTGCACCAGAAGAAAATGACGATTTACCCTTCTAACATATAAAAATATTAAAATTGGATCCAGATCCCGAACAATTATATTTCCTATTAGCTTCTATAGATTTCATTACTGCTTTAAATGGAATTGCACTTCTTTTATTGCTATTAAGCTCGGCTTTGGTATCTGGCACAGAAGTTGCTTTTTTCTCTCTTTCTCAGACCGATATTAACGAACTTTCTAACAATGGAAAACAGCAAAATATTGTAGTTACTTTATTAGAAAGACCCAGAAAATTATTAGCAACCATACTTATTACCAATAACTTTATCAATATTTTAATTGTACTGCTTTTTGCTTCTTTGGCAGAAACATTATTTGGTAATTTCGATTATTCTTTAGACTTAGTTCTGTTTCAAATACCAGTTCGTTTCTTAATAGAAATAATTTTAGTTACTTTTTTAATTCTCTTGTTTGGCGAGGTTTTACCAAAGGTATATGCTTCGAGAAATGCACTTGCTTTTTCGAAAGCAATGTCTAAATTTATTCATGTAATAAACACAATTCTAACTCCCTTTACACTGCCATTAATCAATTTAACAAAATGGATTGAAAAAAAACTAGGAAGCAAAGGAACCAACTTTTCTGTAGAAACCTTATCGCAAGCTTTAGAGCTAACCTCACAAGGCGCAACTACCAAAGACGAGCAAAAAATTTTAGAAGGAATCGTAAATTTTGGAAACACAGAAACCGTACAAATTATGAAACCTCGAATTGATATTTTTGCGCTTTCAGACGAGGAGTCTTACGACGTAGTTTTAGAGAAAATTCTCGCAAATGGTTATTCCAGAAATCCTGTTTATCACGAAAATATAGACAATATCGTAGGTGTTTTATACGCCAAAGATTTATTGGCTCATTTGTATAAAAAATCATTTAAATGGCAAACGTTACTTCGCGAACCATTTTTTGTACCAGAAAATAAAAAATTAGACGATTTGTTAGGCGATTTTAGAGCCATAAAAAATCATTTAGCGATTGTTGTAGACGAATATGGAGGAACAAGTGGACTCGTAACTTTAGATGATGTTATCGAAGAAATCGTTGGAGATATAAATGACGAATTTGATGACGAAGATTTAGCCTACTCTAAAATAGATGCCAACAATTATATTTTCGAAGGAAAAACAACCATAAAAGATTTTTGTAAAGTTTTAGATGATGAAGATGAAGCTATTTTCGAGGAAGAAAAAGGCGAGAGTGAAACCTTGGCTGGTTTTATCTTAGAGGTTTCAGGTAAATTTCCAAAAAGAGGTGAGAAAATAAACTTTAAGAATTATACGTTTACTATTGAAGCGTTAGACAGAAAACGTATAAAACAAGTTAAAGCCACCAGAAATGCGTAATCTCTTTTTTTTGCTTTTTATAGTATTTTTTATCTCCTGCAAAGAAGATGTTTTGCCAAAACCAAAGGCGTATTTGAGCTTAAATTATCCTACAAAAGCATATCAAAAACTACCAATTGAAAGACCCTATACTTTTGAAGTTTTAAAAAATACTGAAGTAGTTAACGAACCTAAAAACTGGTTAACAATTAAATACCCACATTTAAAAGCTTCGTTAGATATTACTTACAGACCTGTAGAAAATAATATTAAAGAATTATTAACGGAAGCCGAAAAACTAGTATTTAAACACACTATAAAAGCGGAACAAATTATACCAAAAGATTTTGTAAATCCTAAAAAAAGAGTATTTGGAAGTTTATATGAGATTACTGGAAACGCTGCTTCTCAATTACAATTTCATGTGACAGACAGCACAAAACATTTTATAAAAGGATCACTATATTTCTACGCAAAACCAAATTACGATTCAATTTTACCAGCTGTAGCTTATATTAAAGAAGATATTTTGCGATTGGTGGAGACACTTGAATGGAAATGAAAAATTTAAAAAGACACAAATTTCACGGATTTTTACGTAGAGGTTTTTCTACTTGTTCTAAATATAATCTAATTCTATTATTAAAACTATCCAAAATATTTACTTATTTTTTAATTAACTTAAAAGAAAAAATAAGTTTGTAACTTAAAAAACAGTTTGTAAAAACTTTATATTATTATGAAATCATTTATTTTATTTTTTTTGGTATCATTTTCTACAGTAATTTTTTCTCAGGAAAAAAAAGAATTTAAAACTGGTGTTAAGCTAATTGAAAAAGAAATTATTTCAAAACATCAATTACCAAAAACTATTTTATTTGAATTTTCGGGCGACAGTCATCTTATTTATTTTTATAAGAATTTATCTAAAAAAATAAAAAAACGTTTTAAAAAAAATGGTATTAAAACTGCTTTCAATTATAATTTAAAAGAAGCAAGCTTGAAAGAGGATATAAAAGAAATTCCAACAAAGAAACATTCATCTGAAAACTACAATCAACTTTGTAAAATTGAAATAGACAACTTTAAAAATTTCAACAATTATAAGATTAAGGAAAGAAAACAAAAATTTAATTTAGATTTTAATTTTATAGAAAATAATAAAATCGTTCTAAAAGGAACCATGCAAGTATCTACTAATAATACTATTATAACTGAAAATAAAAAAATCAGTAAAGAGTTATATCACCTCTTAATATCAAAATAATAAGCTGATAAAATCTTACGTCAATTGTCATCAAGTCTTATCTCTCTTGATTCTTAGTTCTGGTCTCTTTTTCGAAAAAAACTAAACAATCTCCATTTTTTTCAACAAGAAAGAAGCGTTCATATTTTTACAAATTCCGTTTTTTAAAGTATAATCGAAATGCAATTCGTTGTTAATAATTTCTGCATCGAAATAATAGTTTTTAATGTTTTCGAATTCATTTTCCAATTCACATAAACTAACATCGTGTGTTGCAATAATTCCTGTAGATTTCGATTTTGTGAGTTTCTCCACAAACTTTTTAGAGCCAATTGCCTTGTCTTTACTGTTGGTTCCTTTTAAAATTTCATCTAAAATTATAAAGTAATCTTTGTCTTCAATTTCATCAACAATAAATTTTAACCGTTTTAATTCTGAATAAAAATACGATTCGTCTTCTGTTAAAGAATCTGTAGTTCGCATACTTGTAATCAGTTTTATGGGATGATATTTAAAGCTTGCTGCGCAAACAGGCAAACCACAATTTGCCATAATTATAGATAAAGAAACCGTTCTTAAAAACGTACTTTTTCCAGCCATATTTGCACCAGTAACAATAAAAAATTCTTCTTTATTTATGTTGAAGTTATTATCAACTCGTTTATCAACATTCAATAAAGGATGCCCTAAATTGGTAGCTGTAATCACATTTTTTTCTGAAGTAATTTCTGGAAATATAAATTTTGGATGATTGAATTTAAAGTTCGCCAACGAATTTGTAGCATCGAAATAAGCAACAACTTCAAACCAGTTTTCGACAGTGTGTTTGTAGGTTGAAATCCATTTTTCGACTTTACAAACATTGTAAATTTCTGTTAAAAATAATCCATTTCCAAAAACTGCGATAATAATGTTATTTCTCTGATCGAAAGTGTCTAAAATCCGTGCAAATTCTTTAAAAATAGCAGACGCTTTTTTATTTTCTGAATTGATAATTTGCTGTTTCTCTTTTAATATTTTTGACGTAAATGCCTCCTTCTCAATTTCATTTAATAATGGATGATATTGCTTAAATGTATCTCTTGCTTTGCTTGCTTCTGTATATAAATGGTTTATTTTTAGTACAAATTTGCCCGTAATAAAAAGTCCGACAAAAAACCAAATAATAATATAGGTAAAGGAAATTTGTCCGACAGAAATCAACCCAATTAAAGTCAAAGACACAATTGTAAAAACAATTTGAAGCGTTTTTAAAAATTTCGGAAAAACAGAACTGTAACCAGAAATCCAACTAACAATTGCATTTGTGGTGCTATTTACAGAAACCAAACTTGCCAAAGCAGAAAAATGCTGACGCCATTCAACTTTACCCGAAAGTTCTTCTAAAGTTTTTTGTTTCTCTAAAATGGACGCTGTTTTATTTTCTGTTAAGCAGTTTGCTAAAACTACTTTTCCGTCTTTTGTTTTGGTTCTGTTTATATATTGAAAGAAAGAACCCAATCCAAATAAATCAATATCATTACTATAAAAATGAGCAGGATTTACAAATTCCTCGCCAGTTTCTAAATGATGAAAATGCCTATTTAAAACTTCAATTTCAACAGTATTTATTTTAATTTTTTCATCGAGAATATTTCTTTTTCTTTTAAGATTTATATGTTTTGTTACTAAAAAACCAAATAGTAAGAGTCCTAAAAAAGCAATAATAAAAACATCAGGATATTTCCCGAAAGTTAAGTAAACTAAGAAACAAGTTGCTAAAAAAACGACAAATCTAAAGATGCTTAAATTGGCTGACTTTTTTTTTAATTTTCTCGCTTTTGTTTCTAATTTAGCTTTATAGTTTGTGTAAAATTCTAAAGGGTTTTTCATGTCTTTTATTTGTAGCTAGAAATTCCTCCAGTTAAATTCAACACTTCTAAATCTGGATATTTATTTTTTAATTTTACTGTAGCTCTGTAACTGTTAAAACCACGCTGGCAAACCATTATATAGGTTTTATTTTTATCAATTGTAATTTTATCTGCATCGAAACTATTTATATGAATGGTTTGTTGCACATCAAAAGGCAGTTTCAAATTATTTAAAACAGCTATAATTTCCAGATTTTTAGACTCCGTTTGTAAAGACAAACGTTTTTTTAACTCTTCTGGAGCTATTTGCCAATCAGGATTTTGCCCACTACAAGCAACATCTACATAGGTTTGCACTTTAAAAAGTTTTGCAATTCTATCTTTCAAAAAAGTAGGTTTTAACTTCATTTTTAACTCGGTATTTTGCAATGTATTATATATACGAAGTTGATTTGTTAACGGTTTTCCAATGCCTGTAACTAATTTTAAAACTTCATTTACTTGTTGCATGGCAATTGTACCAACAATTGCATTTAACGTTCCTGCTTCTTCGCAATTTGGGATATCTGTTGCCATTTCTGGAAAAGCATCTCTTAAATTTGTGGAATAACTTCCGTCTTTTTGTAAGACATTAAAAGTAGCCACATAACCATCGAACTTATACAAAGAACCATAAACCAAAGGTTTGTTTTTTATAACACAGGCATCATTTAATAAATATTTTGTGGGTAAAGAATCTGTTCCATCTACAATAATATCTACTTTTTCAATCAATTCAAAGACATTTTCTTTTGTAATTGGTTGGTTAGAAAAAGTTACTTCTGTAAAAGGCGCTCTTTTTTTTATAAATGCAGATAAAATTGCCGCTTTTGGTAAATCTACATCGTCTAAAGAATAGAAAACTTGTCTGTGCAAATTGGTAATATCAACCGTATCGAAATCTACCAAATGGATTTTTCCAATACCACTTGAAGCCAAATATACTGCAATTGGGCTTCCCAAACCTCCACAACCAACTACCAAAACAGATGCGTTTTGTAGTTTTTCTTGCCCAACTTCTCCTATTTCGGATAATGTTATTTGACGTTTGAAAAATTGGTTTTTTATATCCTGCATTAAAATATCTATTATTTAATATTTACAAAATGTTCCTTTTTGTTTAGTAATTTCTCCTGTTTCTGAAGTGAAAGTTGCTTCATATTTAGCACAATTACCAAAAAAACCTGTCATTTCAACAAGAATACCTTTGTTTTTATTTAAATTAATTTGATATTCATCCAACTCCATCTTGCTTTCATCATAAGTTAATCTATAGCTACAGTCATTTACCCATTCAATCTTTTCATAAACTGGATTTCCTTTATTCTCACCATTAACCCATTCAGTTTGGGTAGATTTTTTTCTTATCACTAAATACTTTTGTATTTTTTTATCTCTTTTAATAAAAAACTCACTAATACTATCTTGATACTCTCTGGTATATTTAAGTAATTCTTCAGTTTCAGGAATAAAGAATTTTCCAGTCTTAAAATCAGAACATTTAAATTTACTGTTATTACAACTTTGAATTATTATACAAAGCAACAACAGACTAAATAAGGGTTTGTAATTCATACAATCTATTTATTAGTTAATTTTTGAACTTCCTTTTTAGCCATCTCAAACTCTTCTGGAGTATTTACATTTCTAATTAAATCATCCTCAATTTCTACAATTTCAACATCAGAATTAATTAGCATTTTACGCGGACAAGAATATCCTTGTGCTAAATATTGTAATAAAATTGCATATGCTTTGGGTTCGTAAATGGTAATTAAAGGTTCTACAAACTCTTTACTTTTTCCTTTAATTGCTGTAGCAACTTTACTTGGATTTCTATGTTTTAATAATTGCTGAATTACAGAATCATTTACAAAAGGAACATCTGTTGCCAAAACCAACCAGGCAGAATTTGGGTCTTTCTGAAACGCAGAACAAATTCCACCAAAAGGGCCAAGATTTAGAAAAACATCTGGAATTTCGCTTTTAGATTTCTCGACTTCTCGCGAAATGACATTCGAATTCCTATTGTTACCTTGAGCGCAGTCGAAAGGTCTCACAGAATAATACGTTTCGAAATTGTTGTTTTCTAACAATTCTTTTGCGTATTCTTTTTGTGGTTTTCCAAAATAATTTAGTTCAGATTTATCTTGTCCCATTCTTGTGCTTTTTCCACCCACTAAAACAAGTCCTTTTATGGGCGCAATTTTCTCTTGAATGAGATTGTTTATATGATTTGCAATTTTATCAACTTCATCAATTGTGTAGCAAATCTTATTTTTTATATTCGGGTATTTTTCAACTAAAAAGTCAAAAAACTCCGTTTCTATTTTCAACTTAACAATAAACTGAATACTGTCTAATTGTTCCAATCTTTTGAATACGGAAGCTTCTTTTGCTTCGTCTAAAATTAGAATTTGTTTTGCCCCTTGATAATGATTTCCATTGATAAAAACATAATCGTATTGTGCAAATTGCAAACGCTGTTCAAACTTATTTACATTTCCAGAAGTGGTAATTTGTAAATTTCCCTCATGATGAAAAGTATATTCTGATAACTTATTTTCTTGAACGTTCTTTGCGTGAGAAGCATCAAAATACGCTAATTTATAGTTTGATAATTTCTCTGAAACCTTATGAACTAAGTCTGAAATTATTCCACAATTGGTTCCTAAAATAGCGATTTCGTTTGGCGCAAAATTATCGTTATCTCTTCTTTCTAAATTTGTATGTTTTTTGTGTTTTTTCATTTTTATGCTGAGCTTATTTTCAGTTTATTTTGTCATTTCGACTTTATGGAGAAATCTCAAAAAATAAATGACTTCAGAGATTTCTCAACTCCACTTTGTTTCGTTCGAAATGACAATTTAACATCATACGTTAACACAAGAGTGTTTCTTCCCTTTGGGAAGATTAAGATGGGATTTTAATATCCGATTTTCCACCTGTTTTTTCTACTAATTTTACTTCTTTAATCACCATTTTTTTACTGATGCTTTTACACATATCATAAATCGTTAGGCAAGTTATGTTTGCGCCAGTTAACGCTTCCATTTCTACACCCGTTTTTCCTTCGATAGTAACTTCACAAAACACTTCTATATTTTCTGAATCGATAATTTTAATATCAATATCTACGCCATTAATTAATAATGGATGACACATTGGTATTAATTCTGATGTTTTTTTAACAGCTTGAATTCCTGCAATAATTGCCGTTTGAAAAACTGAGCCTTTTTTGGTTGTTAACTCGTTATCAGAAAAATTAGAAATCACCTCTTTTCCCAAAAACATGGTTGCTTTTGCAATTGCTGTTCTTTTGGTAATTTTCTTATCAGAAACATTTACCATTTTAGGATTTCCTTTTTTGTTTATGTGTGTGAAATTACTCATTGACTATAATTATCATTTAACGTGTTCTCGATACATCAAGCTGAAAAAGCTTGACACTCGAACTGACAGCTTGTGCTTACTCTTGTGTACAAAAACTCACTTACTGTCACTTCGAGTGAAATTCTTTTTTCAAGAATTTTGTATCGAGAAGTTATTTATCTAAAGTGTTCTCGATACAAATTTTCTATTTCCATTTCATTTCAATAAAAAATTCACTCGAACTGACAGTACTTGCTTACTCCTACCTTTAGTTGCTCACTCACTGTCACTTCTTAAATTTCTTCTTTGCTAAATTAGGGAGTTTTTCATATTCATCATTAATTAAAGCTTCCTTTTTAGCTTTAGACCATTTTTTTATTTGCTTTTCTGTATCAATTCCAAAACCTGCGTTTGTGAACTCGCAATAAAAAACTAATTCCAAAGGTCTTCTTTTATATGTATAACTTTCTATATGTTTTCCTTTTTGATGCTCAAAAAATCGTTTTTCTAAATTTGATGTAAAACCAGTATAATATGTTTTATCTGAACATTTTAAAATATAAACGTAATAGATTTTCATATTTGGTTTTTTAGAATGTTAATCATGATGTGTTCTCGATACAAATTTTCTATTTCCATTTCATTTCAATAAAAAATTCACTCGAACTGACAGTACTTTCTTACTCTTACGCTCAAAAACTCAAGCGCTGTCACTTCGAGTGAAATTCTTTTTTCAAGAATTTTGTATCGAGAAGTTATTTTCCAATTCAATATTTCGTTGTTCTTAAAAATGTTCTCGATACAATTTCGCTTGGAAAAAAGCGAAATCACTCGAACTGACGTTACGTAAGTTGAATTATGAAAATACGATTATCTATATCTTATTATTGGAAAAACTTCTCCACTTTTAAATTCATTTTTATCATTTGGCAATTGAATAAAAGCATCTGCATTTACCAAACTTGCTAAATCTCCAGAACCATTTCCAGTAATTGGAGTTGCCACTAAATGCCCAAATTTGTAACTTAATTTTACTTGTAAAAAATAAGTTAAGTTTGGTTTAAAGGCAAAATCTTCTGCTAAAATTGCGGTTTCTTCTTCAACTTCTACTCCAACTGATTTATAATACCAAGGATAAAAATACGCCAAACAATTTACAAATGTCGAAATTGGGTTTCCTGGAAATCCGAAGACGTTGCATTTATCTGTTTTTCCATAGAAAAAAGGTTTCCCAGGTCTTTGTGCAATTTTGTGAAACAATTTCTCTACTCCTAATTTATCAAAAACTTGGGGTAAAAAATCGAATTTTCCTTTGCTTACTGCTCCACTGAAAAGCAAAACGTCATATTCTTGTAAATAGGTTGCTATTTTTTGTTTTAAAATGGGTTTATCATCTGTAATATGAGCAGCTTCAGAAGGAATATGCAATCTTTCTAATAATGAAACCAATGTAAAAACATTGCTTCTTCTTATTTGATGTTCTAAAGGAATTTCATCTACACCAACCAATTCATCTCCAGTGGAAATAATTAGTATTTTTGGTTGTTTTGCAACTTTTACTTTGGATTTTCCAACGGTTGCTAAAACACCAATTTCTGCTGCTGCTATTTTTGTATTTTGTTTGATTAATAAATCGCCAACTTTTCCGTCTTTTCCTTTCGGATGAACGTTTTGGGCATCGCAGATGCCTTCAGGTATTATTTTTGCAAACCCATTTTCTATTTCTAAATCTTCGTAACGAATTACTGTATTTGCGTTTTTTGGCAAAACTGCACCAGTCATAACTTCAATACAATTTTCTGAATTTTTTAAAGTTATTTGCTCACTTCCTGCACCTTGAATTCCTTCAATTTTAAAATTTAACTGTCTGTTCGAGCGCAGTCGAGAACTAAATTCTTCGAAATCAATTGCAATTCCGTCCATAGAAACTCTATTAAATGGAGGGAAATCTCTATCTGCAAGTATGTCTTCATTTAAAATTCTACCAACAGATTTTAGAAACGGAATTTCTTCAACTCCAAAATTTTGAGTTGCCTTTAAAATTATATTTTTTGCTTCTTTTACTGAAATCATTATAAAAAATTGTATTAATAAGCCTATCCTAACCCTTCCAAAGGTATGGAACTACAAACTAAGCAAAAGAATTTATTTAATCATAAAATAACTTAGAGTAATAATAACCCAACAGTGTCTCTTACCTTTGGGAAAGTTAAAGATAGGATGTTACCCTCCAATTGTACTCATACTTTCAGAAACGCCACCTTTTTTACGATTTGCTTCTGCTATAAATCCGTTTTCTGGTTTTTGTTTTACTAAAGATAAAAAAAGTGCTGCTAAATCGTTATTGGAAGCTCCTTTTCTTATAAAATCACGCAAATTAAAAACGCCATCATCAAACAAACAGTTTTTAAAAGTTCCTGTACTTGTAATTCTAATTCGATTACAATCGTTACAAATTGTTCTTGTAAATGCAGGAATAATTCCCACAGAACCTACATGATTTTCAACTTTATAATTTCTTGAAGTTGATGATTTTTCAGATTTAATTTCTTGAACATCAAACTCCGTTTTTATCTCGTTTAAAATCTTCTTGAACGTCCAATTTTCTTGCATATCTCGTTGTCCTTTTCCATTGAAAGGCATTTCTTCAATAAAACGAACAGCCACATTTTTATCTTTCGTTAATCTTACAAAATCCACAATTTCATCCGTATTAAAACCAGATTGTACAACAACATTTAGTTTTAAATTTAAACTGCTTTTTTCTAGTAATTCGAATGTTTTATACACTTCAGGAAAAACATCTCTTCTTGTAATTTTAGCGAATTTTTCTTGCTGTAAACTGTCAATACTTAAGTTGATGTGTTTTACTTTCTCTAACTTTTCAATGGTTGGAATATGTTGAGAAATCATTGCGCCATTTGTGGTGATATTAATTGCGTCTAACAAATCGTTATAAGACAGCATTTTTAAAAAACCGACAAAATCTTTACGAACAAAAGGTTCTCCACCAGTTAAACGCACTTTTGTAACACCCAATTCTGTTAAAACACGAATTAAACGATACATTTCTTTGTAAGAAAGTAGTTCTTCTCTTGGTACAATAGCTATTCCATGAGCAGGCATACAATATTGGCAACGTAAGTTACAACGATCTGTAACCGCCAAACGTACGTACTCCATTTGTCGCCCGAAATTGTCTATTAATTTGCTCATTTATATTGCAAAATTACAGTGTTTTTAACGCTTACTTTATGATAATAGTCACTTATTTGTTATTCTAATTTGGAAGTTTTTTACTTACAATTCCATATAAAAAAGCTCCTAAAAGTGCACCTACTAATAAAATTAAAGCTGGTAAAAATTTAAATCCAAGAATTACAAAAATTGGTGCTGCACAGGCTCCAGAAATTCCCCAGCCTAAACCAAATAATGTTCCTCCTAAAATAGTACTAATAAAACCTTTTTTCTTTGGTTTTGGAACAATTTTATTTCCATTCATATCTTTTACTTTTCCGCTTTTAAACAGTTGCATTATTATTGCGGATAATACAACTGCTCCTCCAATAATTCCATACATATGGAAAGATTGAAAACGGAACATTTCGTAAAATCGATACCAAGAAATGGCTTGGGTTTTACTTAATACAATTGCGAAAAAGATTCCGAGAATTAAAAATTTAATGTTTTTCATTTTGAATATATTTTTATGCTGCAAGGTCTTTTTCTTGACCTTGTAGGTATATTTTATTTTTACTTATTTTTTTATACCTACAAGGTTTTTGAAACCTTGCAGGATGATTTTGAAACCTTGTAAGAGAATTGTTTTTTCGTTAGCTAAAACAAGACTGGAATTACAAACCAAGCCGCAATAATACCGCCAATAAAAAAACCAATTACAGCTAATAAAGACGGTAATTGTAAACTACTTAAACCAGTAATTGCGTGCCCAGAAGTGCAACCACCTGCATAGCGTGTTCCAAAACCGATTAAAACTCCAGATAAAATTAATATTAAAAATCCTTTTAAAGAAAAAACGACATCTTCGCTAAAAATTTCATCGGGAAAATACTGATTCGCAACATTACTAAACCCTAAATCTGTTAATTCTTGCACTGTTTTTGGGTTTAAATCTATGCTTTGACTCGGAATTAAATACGTCGCAGAAATAAAACCACCAATAACTAGTCCAACTACAAAAAGCAATGCAAAATCACGTTCTTTCCAATCTTTTTTAAAATAATTAGACACTTTTCCTGCGCCAACCATGGTGCATAATGTTTCGAAATTTGTGGATGCCCCGAAATTTTTTCCAAAATAAAAATAGAGAAAAAGTGATAGTGCAATTAATGGCCCTCCAACAAACCAAGGCCAAGGTTGTAAAATAAAATCCATAGTTTAATAATTTAAAGTAGTTCTCGACTGCACTTAAACAGACATTCTAAATAGTATTGTTAATATAATTCATAATTAATTTTGTTGCTCCTAAATTATCTTCAATATATTTTTTGTTGATAATTCCTGTTAAGTTTCTAAAGCTAATATCATTCTTCAAATCTTTAAAAGTAGACGTTAATTCTTGTTGATTTTTTACTGAAAGACAACCTCCAATTTTTACCAAATCTACAGCTTCTTTAAATTTGTCGTATTTATTTCCAATAACTACAGGAATTCCGAAAGTTGCTGGTTCTAAAATATTATGCAAACCTGTTTTTAAACCTCCACCAACATAGGCAATATCTGCAGTAGCATAAATTTTGGTTAGAATACCAATGGTATCGATTATAAAAACTTGATAATCTGCTAAATTTTTAGATTTCTCGATGGAATTCTTCTTGAGCATTTCGACTTTGCTCAATACAGGCTTCCTCGAAAGACTCGAACAGACATCAGAATATTTAACAACTTTTTTATTGATTGATTTTTGTAATTCTAAAATTGCATCAGCTTTAATATTATGTGGTGCAATAATAAATTTCTCATCTTCTAAAGCTGTATTATTAATATAGTTTACTAATAACTCTTCGTCTGCTGCCCAAGTACTTCCTGCAACAATTGTGTATTTATTGTCTTTAAATCGATTGATAAAGTCTAACGAATTGTCTTGTTCTAAAATTTTAGAAACTCTATCGAAACGTGTATCTCCAGCAACTGTTACATTATTAAAATTGATAGAATTTAGTAATTTTTGTGAATTTAAGTCTTGTACAAAAAAGTGATGAAATGCCTCCAAAGATTTTCGCATAAATTTACCATAATTCTTAAAAAAAACTTGCTTTTCTCTTAAAATTCCTGAAACTAAAATAGTAGAAATTTTCTTATTTTCTAATTCATTTAAGAAATTGGGCCAAAATTCATATTTTATAAAAACTGCCAATTCTGGGTTAAGAACTTTTACAAATTTTTTCGCATTCGATTTAGAGTCTAATGGCAAATAACAAATTACGTCTGCTAACTTATAATTCTTTCGAATTTCGTAACCTGAGGGCGAGAAAAAAGTAACTAAAATTTTATATTTTTTAGCCTTCTTTTTTAAAGCTTCAATAATGGGTCTTGCTTGTTCAAATTCCCCTAAAGAAGCTGCATGAAACCAAATAACTTTTTCTTTTTTTAAAGCTTCAATTTTAGAGAAAGTTTCTTTTCTTCCATCAACAAAAAGTTTTATTTTTTTATTAAAGATGGCAGCTATTGGCAATAATAGTGATGCTAAAAAAATTGCAAAATCGTACAAAAATTTCATCTTGTAAAAGTACGAAATAGAAGTTAGTGTATTTTATAAAAAGAAACAGATTTTTACTGATTATTGGTTTATTTTACAGAGATTCGCAGAGAAATTACACAGAGATTAACACGTTTTTTTCTCGCAAAGGCGCAAAGTTTTTTCTCGTTTAATTGGTTTCCCTCTAAGGAAATGCATGAAAGGCAATGGATTTGCAATTTTTTTTTCGCAAATATTAGCTATGTTTTCTCATAAATTTATGTGGTAAAACAAAAACGCCCAAACAATTTTATTGTTTGGGCGTTTGATATTTTTTAAACTTAGCTTACTAAGCTTCGAATGGAGTAATAGAAACGTAAGATCTATTATCTCTTTTCTTTTGAAATTCTACGATTCCATCAACCTTTGCATGTAAAGTATGATCTTTACCCATGTAAACGTTTTCTCCTGGATTGTGTGTAGTTCCTCTTTGACGAACAATAATGTTACCAGCAATTGCTGCTTGACCACCAAAAATCTTTACGCCTAAACGTTTCGATTCTGATTCTCTACCATTCTTTGAACTACCTACACCTTTTTTATGTGCCATTTTATTGAGTTTTTATAGGTTAAAAGTTAAATTGTTTAGCGGTTATTTTTCAATACCACCATCTAATCTATCTTGTAATTCTTTTAATTCATCCCATTTACCTTCTGCAGCTAAACCTGCTTGCTTTGGCCAAGTATCTGTTACGATATGAGATAATCTTGAGCTTGCCTCTGTTAAGATTTCACTTAATTTAGCAGCATCTGTTTTTGCTACTTTTGCAAAAGTATCGATACCTGCAGCAACTAAAGCCTCTGCAGCTTTAGGTCCAGCACCTTCAATTTTCTTTAAATCGTCGCCTTTTTTAGTAGCTTTTTTGGGAGTTGCTTTTTTAGTAGCTTCTTTCTTCTCTACTTTTGGAACTTCTTTTTTAGCTTCTGCTTTTTTAGGAGCCGCTTTTTTAGTACCAGAAGCTGCAATAGATTCAATTTGAATCTCGCTTAAAGCTTGTCTGTGACCATTTTTCTTTTGGTAACCTTTTCTTCTTTTCTTTTTGAAAACGATTACTTTATCACCTTTTAAGTGATTTAAAATTTGAGCTGTTACTGAAGCTCCTTCTATAGCTGGGGCGCCAAGAGTTACGTTACCTGCGTCGTCAAGTAAAAGAACATTATCGAAAGTTACTTTCGATCCTTCCTCTCCTTTTAAACGGTGTACGTATACTTTTTGGTCTTTTGCAACTTTAAACTGCTGCCCTGCTATCTCTACGATTGCGTACATACTATTTGTTTTGCGTATTTATACTGTGTTTTTGCTTTTCGTTGCCGAAAATGCGGGTGCAAATATACATCTTTTTTGGTTTAATACAATATTTGATTATAAAAATAATACAATCATAATCAAGAGAATAAACATTTTTTAACTTTATATTTAGATAGAATCTTTTTACTTTTGACAATCTTTTAGCTTTATTGTTAATTTGTTGTAACAAATTAAATAACAGGGCGTCATATTAAACATCAATTATTAATTAAATAAAAAGTAAATGAAAAAAAGTATTTTAACTCTGGCTTCAGCTTTGTTAGTTGCGTTTTCTGCAAGTGCACAAAAAGTTGAATTTGAGGAGTATGATTTAGACAATGGAATGCATGTAATATTGCATCAAGATAACTCTGCACCTGTTGTAATTACCTCTGTAATGTATGGTGTTGGTGGTAAAGATGGAAACAGAAAAAGAACTGGTTTTGCACACTTTTTCGAACATCTTTTATTTGAAGGCACAAAAAACATTGGAAAAGGAGAATGGTTTAAAATTGTGTCTTCTAATGGTGGTAGAAACAATGCGAACACTTCTCAAGATAGAACTTACTATTATGAAATATTTCCATCTAACAAATTAGAATTAGGTTTATGGATGGAATCTGAACGCTTATTACATCCAATTATTAAACAGCAAGGTGTAGATACACAAAACGAAGTTGTAAAAGAAGAAAAGAGGCAAGGAATAAGACCTTACTCTAATTTAGTAAATGAGATTAGTAAAAATATATTTAAAGTACACCCTTACAAAGACCCTAATATTGGTTACATGAAAGATTTAGATGCTGCAACTTTAGAAGAGTTTTTAGCATTTAATAAAAAATATTATGTACCAAACAATGCTACCTTAGTAGTTGCTGGTGATATTGATTTTGCTACAACAAAGAAAATGATTAAAGATTACTTTGGTCCAATTCCAAGAGGAGCAGAAGTAGTTAGAACTTTCCCAAAAGAAGAACCAATTACCAAAGAATTTACAGCAAAAGCTTATGATGAAAATATTCAAATACCTGCTGTTGTTGTTGCTTATAGAACACCTTCTTTTAAAACAAGAGACTCTAAAGTCTTAGATATGATTTCTACCTATTTAAGTGGTGGTAAAAGTTCTGTACTTTACAAAAAAATGGTAGATACTAAAAAAATGGCATTGGCAGCACAGGCTGTAAATCTAAGTCAGCAAGATTATGGTATTTATGCACTTTTTGCACTTCCTTTAGGAGAAGTAACTTTAGATGCTTTAGTAAAAGAGATGGATGAAGAAATTTTAAAGATTCAAACAGATTTAATTTCTGAAAGAGATTTTCAAAAAATACAAAATCAGTTCGAAAACAACTATGTAAATGCAAATTCTAGCGTAGTTGGTATTGCAGAATCTTTAGCTAGTTACCATGTTATGTATGGAAATACGAATTTAATTAATTCAGAAATTGAAGTATATAGATCTATAACTCGCGAAGAAATTAGAGAAGTTGCAAAAAAATACTTAAATAAAAACCAAAGATTAATCTTAGATTATTTACCTAAGAAAAAATAAATATAAAAAGATGAAGACAAAAATTTTATTATTAATAGCAATTATAACAATGTCTTTTGCCACAAATGCGCAAATAGACAGAAGTAAAATGCCTACTCCAGGACCAGATCCTGTTATAAAATTAGGCGAAGCAAAAAAATTCTCTTTAGACAATGGCTTAACAGTAATTATGGTAGAAAACCATAAATTACCGAGAGTTTCTGCTACTTTAGAAATAGACAACAAACCTTACTTTGAAGGAGAAATTGCTGGAGTTTCTGACATGATGGGTAGTTTACTGGGAAGAGGAACTACAAATATCTCTAAAGACGATTTTAACGAGAAAGTAGACTATTTAGGTGCAAATGTAGGCTTTTTTAGCTCTGGCGCTTCTGCTAGATCTTTAAAAAAATACTTCCCTGAAGTATTGGGTTTAATGGCAGATGGTATAAAAAACTCTCAATTTACTCAAGAAGAATTCGATAAAGAAAAAAAAGTAACTTTAGAAAGCTTAAAAGCTACAGAGAAAAACATTCCTGCGATTGCAAGCAGAGTTGAAAGACTTTTAGTCTATGGTAAAAAACATCCTAATGGACAATTTACAAGCAAAGAATCTATAAACAAAATTACATTACAAAATGTTAAAGACAACTTTAATACTTACTATAGACCAAACAATGCCTATTTAGTTATTGTTGGAGATATTAACCCAAATGAAACAAAAGAATTAGTGAAAAAGCTGTTTTCTGATTGGAAGAAAGGAGTAATCCCTGTTTCTAGTTTTCCAAAACCAGAAAATGTTTCTACTACAGAAATTGATTTTGTGAACATGCCAACAGCAAAACAATCTGAAGTTTCAATTGTAAATTCAATAGATTTAACTCTAGGAGATAAAGATTATTATGCTGCTTTATTAGCAAATAAAATTCTTGGAGGTGGTGGTTCTGCCAGACTTTTTAATAATTTAAGAGAAGACAAAGCATACACTTATGGTTCTTACTCTAGTATTAGCCAAAGTAGACAAACTGGCGTTTTTAAAGCTTATGCAAGTGTAAGAAATATGGTAACTGATAGCTCTATTGTAGAAATACAAAAAGAAATTAATAAAATTCGTTACCAGAAAGTATCCGAAAAAGAACTACAAGATGCTAAAGAAGAGTACATTGGTAATTTTGTAATGAATGTTCAAAAGCCTGAAACCGCAGCTAACTTTGAATTAAAGATCGCACTTTATAATTTACCAGAAGATTTTTATGCAAACTATATTAAAAATATTAACTCTGTAACTGTAGATGATGTACAAAATGCTGCAATTAAATATTTTAGAGGAGATAAAGCAAGAATTGTTGTTACTGGAAAAGGAATAGATGTTCTAAAAAATCTTGAAAAAACAGACTACGTTATTAAATATTTCGACAAAGAAGGAAATCCTACTACAAAACCAGCAATGACTTTGCCAATTCCTGATGGAATGACAGCTGAAACTGTAATAAATAAATATTTAGAAGCCATTGGAGGTAAAGACAAGGTAATGGATGTTAAAACTACAATGATGGTTGCCAACGCAACGATTCAAGGAACTCCTTTGGTTATGAAAATAAAAGCGTTATCTCCAAACAAATCTTCGCAAGAAATTTCTGTTATGGGTAATGTAATGCAAAAAACTGTTTTTAATGGTACTACTGGATTTTCCGAATCTAGAGGTCAAAAAACACCTATGACTCCAGAACAAATTGCAGAAGCAAAAAGTGGAAATGCTATTTTTAGCGATTTAGCATATACAACTGGTAAATTAGTAAGAATTGAGCCTATAGATGGCAAAAATGCAATTGTTTTAAAATATAATGATACTGATATTTATTATGATATGACTTCTGGTTTAAAAGTAAAAGAAGTAAAAACTGTAAAAACACCCGATGGAAAAGAAATAGAAACTCCAACTGTTTATTCAGATTATAAAGCAGTAAATGGAATTATGTTCCCTCATTCTATTGGCATACAAAATGGTCCAATGTCGTTTGATTTTAAAGTAAAAGAAATTAAAATAAACGAAGGAGTCTCTGAAGCTGATTTTAAATAATTAGTACAGAATAATCTAATAGATTAAAAGAGTCAAGACTTTGTGTTTTGACTCTTTTTTTGTGTTTTTATTGACATAGATTCCAAAAATTTTCACGGAGAATGTTTGTAGATTTATTTGAAATTTTTCTTTTATTCTTCAAATTACAATTTAAATTCGAAATGTCAGTCTAAGCTTGTCGAAGACTTTTTTGAATCAAGAATCAAGAATCAAGAATCAAGAATCAAGAATCAAGAATCAAGAAATTTAAGATGAACAAAAAAACTTTGCGCCTTCGTGACTTTACGAGAAAAACTTTGAAACTTTGAAACTTTGAAACTTTGAAACTTTGAAACTTTGAAACTAAAAAAACTACTTCTTCTTATTCACCAAATAAACCCCCAACAAAATAATGCTTCCTGCAAATATTTGAAGCGGACTTAACTTTTCTCCATCTAACACTCCCCAAAAAATTGCCACTAATGGAATTAAATAGGTTACAGAAGAAGAAAAAACAGGGTCTGAAATATGAACCAATTTGTTATAAATTGTTTTTGCAACTCCAGTGCCTAGAACCGATAAAACCACCAAATACCCTAAAGACTTTATTAAAATTTTATCTTGAAAACTAAAAGTTGAAAAGAAACCTGTAAATGCTAAAACAATAAGTGCTGGAACAATTAGCAATAAAAAATTACCAGTTACAATAGAAAGCGCATTTAAATCATGTAAATACTTCTTTACCATATTTGCATTAAAAGCGTAACCAACAGAAGCAATAATAATTAACAAAGCAAACCAATAATTCTGATTCGGGTTTACAACAGCTCCATTCAATATTAAAATTAAAGTACCCACCAAACCAATTAAAATACCATATAACTGTGTTCTTTTAAACGCAAAACCAAAGATAAGAGCACCTAAAATTAAGGTAAAAAAAGGCGTTAGTGAATTTAAAATAGAAACCACAGCACTATCTATACTTGTAATTGCAAATGCAAATAAGAAACCAGGAATAAAAGTTCCTGCTAAAGCAGTATAAACAATATACTTATAATGTTTTTTCTGAATTTTCTTTAAAGATTTTGGTGCAACAGAAAGTAGAAAAATCGCTGTAAAAAGCATTCTTAATGCTCCTAATTGAATTGGAGTAACACCCAACAACGCTTTTTTCATCAAAATAAAAGAACTTCCCCAAACTAAGGAAAGTAAACATAGATAAAGCCATTTTTGTTGCTGATTGCTCATAGTGTGTTAAATAAGTTGCAAAAGTCTAACAATTCTTTAAATTAGAAACTTATTATTTATAAATTTGTAACATCACTTTATAATTAAATCTAATGAGAATTCAAAAAATAGTAATAGCAGTAGTAATTGCAAGTTTTACACTAGTTGGTTGTAAAAGCGAAAATACTAAAACAACTGAAAAAACGGAGGTTGTTGCAGCAAAACAACAAATGGTTGCCTTACATATTTCTGGAATGACTTGTGAGATTGGTTGTGCTAAAACAATACAATCTAAATTATCTAAAAAAGAAGGTGTTTTAGAGGCAAAAGTTATTTTTAAAGATAGCGTTGCAAACATTCAGTTCGATGCTAACAAAACCTCTAAAAAAGACTTAATCGCCTTTGTAGATGGAATTGCAGGAGGAGATTTATACAAAGCTACTGAAGCTTCAGAATAAAATATTATTTTTAAAATTTATTTAAAACAAAAAAGCAGGCTTAAAGCCTGCTTTTTTATGTTCATTCTTGTTTTTTACTTAGAACTTATAACCAGTCCAAGTAAATACAGATTTATCTGCTCCACCAGAAGTTGCAGCAGTTAACTTAATAGTTGCCCCGCCAGAAACTGTATTTTTAATATCTTTAATATCTAAACCATTTGCAGTATTTGCATTAACAGTAATAGATGTTTTATCATTAGCATCACCTCTTTTATCTTGTAAATCAACTACATCGTCAAATTTAGCACCAGAACCTAAGGCTAAATAAGCATTTGTAATTGTTGCAGTGGCTCCACGTCTTATTTTTATTCCATCAGTCATTCCTCCAGACTCTGCACCATTTGTTGTTTTTACAGCATTGTTATTAATAATAGTAACACCATTAACTGTAAAGTTCGATTGATTTATGTCTGAAGTAGATTTTCCATCTAAGTTACCATCTGCTTCAATTCCTCTTGGGTCTTTTGTTACTGCAGAATAACCAGCTTCTCTAATTCCGTATAAATTTGTACAAGTTCCAACATAACCTTGTGTAAAATCGAACATATCGTCTTTCGCATTTACTACTAAAATGTTAGATGCATTTACTGTTCCTCCGAAAAACTCAATACCATCATCATCTCCATTTAAAATAGCAATGTTAGATAATGTAGTTCCAGAACCAACTCCGTTTAAAGTTAAACCATTGTGCTCTGCTTCGTCATCTATTCTTGCTCCAGTATATTCTAAAATTACATAGTTTATAATTCCTGAATTATCGGCTGCTACAGAACCTCCAAATAAAATTGAATTTTTAACTTCTGTTGCTGCATTACTTTCTGCTCCAGTTTGGCGACTTAAAGGTGCTTTCCCATTTAAAATAATTCCTCCCCAATCTCCAGCTTTTGGATTTGTAGCACTAGATGTAAATTTAATAGGATTTGCTGCAGTACCATCTGCTATTAACTTTCCTCCTTTTTCTACTAAAATATAAACATCTGTACCACCTGCTAATGCATTAATTGTTGTACCTGCTTCAATGGTTAAAGTTGCTCCATCTTTTACTAAAAGAGCTCCTGTTAAATTGTGTGCAATTCCAGATTTTAAAGTTAAATCGGATGTTAAGTTCCCTGCTAAATTTTGTGGTGTTACATCTCCTCCAGTTACTGGAGTGTTATCGTCGTCGCTTAAAGAACAACTAGCGAATACTAAAGATGCAATTGCTACGATTGATAAAATTGATTTTTTCATTTTTTCTTATTAATTTGTTTAATTGTTTGTTTGTTTGATTATCTTCTGCAAAATTGAACTAATTATGTTTCTTTTGTCTTACCTAAATTTTAAAGAATTGTTATTAAAACTCACTAAAACCTAAAAATCGTAAGAGAATCCTAAACTTATATTAACACCTTTTTTATAATTACTTAACACAACATTATCTCCTCCATTAAAACCTGCTCTAGATAATTGAAAATTTGGGTTTAATAAGTTTGTTACTTTTAGTTTTAAACGATAGTTTTCGTTAAACTCGTAAGAAGAAACCAAATCTAATGTTGGGATCCCTTTTTCTAAAATATTTGCAAAACCTCTGGTTCCAACAGAATAAACTCTCTCACTGAAATAATTAAATACCAATGAAGAAATAAACGTATTATCGTTGTATTTTTTGTTGATTGAAATATCTGCATTTATTAAAAATGGTGTTGCTCCTTCTAAATCGCTTGTTGTATTTGTAAATTGTGCCACAGAATTTGCATCTAAGTTTACATTAGAAACTAAGTAAGATGTATTTAAACCTCCCATAATTTTTAAATCTTTATCTTCAATTTCGTAAATGTTTTTTCTAGCTTCTATTTCTATTCCATAAACACTTGCATCGTCTCCAACATTTAAATACGTTAATGTATTTCCTCCTGAAGGAATCTCACTTCTAGATATAGGATTTTGAATGTATTTGTAGAAACCAGTTACTGTAAATAATTCAGACGAAGACATATAGTATTCGTATTTAGCATCTAAATTATAATTATCTGAAGGTTTTAAATCTGGATTTCCCTGAGAAGAAAAACTTATATCCTGATATTTAAATGGAGCAGTTTCTTTAAACTGTGGAAACGTATAACTTTGGCTCCCTGCAATTCTTAAAATACTGTTTTCGTTAAAGTTATATTTTAAGTTGAAGCTTGGTAAAACATACGTTCTATCTAAATTTGAAGCTCCATCTATGGCAGATTGTGCAATGTTTGTATTATAAGTAACTCGTTGTTGAATTTTCTCAAATCTACCACCAACAGAAGCGATAAAATTATCTCCTAATTGATATACTAAATTACCAAAACCTGCAAATATTTGTCTTTTACCTCTGTAAGTAAAAGGAACAAATGCATTTGGATTACTTGCTCCACCTCTACCCGTTTCTAATTCAAAAATATTATTATCTATCGAAGATTGAGAAAAAACAGCATCTGGATTTTCGATATCTATAGCAACTCTGCTAGAAAAATCGTGATTAAAAATAGTCGCCGAGAATAAACGCTCTGTATATCTATAATCTCCTCCAAATTCTAAAGTACTAACATCTTCTTCGTCTTCTTTCAATTTATAAGAAAACTTTCCTTTTGCTGCATAATCGTTTTCTTCTAACTTTGCGAAATAACGTTCGTTCTCTCCTGCAGAACTTGTTTCTGGACTGTAATAATTATCTCTAAATAAATATTTATTCGTTCTTCTGTCTGGCTCGTTTCCTCTAATAAAATTTAAAGAACCTTTTGCTTTAAAATCTAGTCTTTCTGTAAACTTGTAATTTGCAATTAATTGATTTACATATAACTCGTTATTATTTGTTTGCTGTCTTCTTTGAAACTCTAAATCGCCATCTTGTTCTGGATTATTAAAACCTAAATAATCTCCAATAGATTGTTTATTATTATGAATAAATAAATGGTTGTAAGCAATATTATGACCTTCTTCGAATTTATATTGTAAGTTCGCCATTAAAATTTGCGAAACATTATATTCATATTTCGTAAAAGATTGGTCTTGAAAAATCTCTCCAGAACTTGTTGTTTGCTTAATGTTTCCATCTATATAATTGTAACTTCCATCGAAACCACCAACTATAAAAAAGCTAAAAGTGTCTTCTCCAACATCGTATTTTTTTCCACCAGCAAAAGAAAGGCTATTGTTCAATTGAAAATCTTGACTATGAGGTTTAAACGAATTTCTAAAAGAATATTTAGATAAATCGTTTACTGAAATGCTCGCTTTTTGAGTGCCAAATCTATTCGTTCCATCTATCGTTAAAAACTCTTTAGACACTGTTTGTGTATTTACACCTAAAGAAGCATTTACATTTAACAAACTCTTTTTTATCAATTCTTTTGATGCAATATTAATGTTTGCACCACCAACATCTCCATATAATTCTGATGTGAATACTTTATTTACTTCAATATTTTTTATAATACCTGTTCCAAAAAAATCTAAGGATATATTTTTATATTCTGGATCTTCAGATGGTAAAGGCAAGCCATTTAAAGTGGTAGAATTATAACGATCTCCTAAACCTCTTACCACAACATTTTTAGATCCTTTAGAAACACCTGCTGTTTTTGTAACTGCTCCCTCTGCATCAGAAACTCCTTTTACAGATAATTCTTGTGCTCCAATAGTGGTAGTAATAGCAACTGCCTTCTTTTGTTTTAAAATTAAAGCACTCGTCTTTTCTTTACTTGTAGAAGATTTAACAACAACCTCATCTAAACCAACACCTTCTTCTGCAGACATTAATTGGTTTAATGTAACTGTTTCTCCAGCTTTTATTGTAAATACTTTTTCGATTGTTTTATAACCTACAAAGCTAAACTGAACTGTATGTGTTCCTGCAGGTACTTTAAAAGAATACAAACCATCGAAATCTGTAGTAGATCCTATTGCTGTACCTTTTATAAGAACATTTGCAAATGCCAATGGTTCGTTGCTCATCTCTTTATCCGTTAACAACCCTTTAACAGTTCCTTTGTCTTGTGCTATTAAAACTTGACTTAAAGCGATAAAAGCAATACATAAAAATTTCTTCATTATTTCGTATTTTAAACTTCTGCAAAAGTCTACCTGTTTTGTAAATTCTATGTTAGTTGTAAATTATTATTGAGTTACAGAAACATTACCTAAATGTTAAGTTAGAAAAAATAGTTAACGTTTTATTAATTTTAAAAAAACATTGTCTTCAAATTAAAAATAAATCTTTAAGCCATTCTTACAAAGAATGTCTTTTTTATAAAATTTTAGTTTTTGTTAACAATTACTTTATAATATAACTATCTTAGCTAAAGATAGTTTTCTTTAAATTAACGTTAACTTAACATTAAATTAACGTTTTTATCGCTTCTTTGCAACGACAAAAACTACTATTTTATGATTTTAAAGTTACTACGTACGTTAGTAATGATTATTTGTATTTTCTATTTTTTAGATACAAACTCCAAAAAAATAAATGCACCAAAATTTGGCGAAGGTCTTTTTAATTTAGTTGGAAAAGACAGCACTTTTACCATGAAAATTAGTTTACGATTCCAAACTTTAGCAACTTCTAATTGGGATGTACAAAATGGACTTTCCAATCTAGAATCTTCGATGTTAATTAGACGATCTCGTTTAAAATTCGATGGTTTTGCTTTTTCGCCAAAACTAAAATATAAAATTGAGTTAGGTTTTTCTAATAGAGAACAATCTAGAATTTCGCCACTCACAAGCTATATTCCAATATATGTTATGGATGCCGTTTTAAAATGGAATTTCGCTGGTAACTTTGTTTTATGGTTTGGACAAACAAAATTACCAGGAAATAGAGAACGTGTAATTTCTTCTGCAAATTTGCAACAAGTAGATCGTTCTTTATTAAATAGTAGATTTAATATTGATAGAGATAGAGATAGAGATATTGGAATTCAATTAAGACATAAATTAAAAATACAAACAGATGTATGTAAGCCATACAAACATAGGGTTTAAGACAAATCAATTACTTTGTAGATTACAAGTAGACATTCATTTTTAAAACAATTAACATAACATAAACATAACATTCGCAACATTTCGTGTTCGTAAATTTGCAAAACTAAATTTTAAAGAAAAATGGGAGATCCATATATTTTAATGCTTGTTGCTTTAGCTGTTTTAGCTATTGTAGACTTAGTTGTAGGAGTTAGTAACGATGCTGTAAATTTTTTAAATTCGGCCATTGGCTCTAAAGCTATTTCTGTAAAAAATATTATGATTATTGCCAGTTTAGGTGTATTTTTTGGAGCAGTAACCTCTAGTGGAATGATGGAAGTTGCACGTAAGGGAATTTTTAACCCAAGCATGTTTATGTTCCAGGATATCATGATTATTTTTATGGCAGTAATGATTACAGATATTTTATTATTAGATATCTTTAATTCGTTAGGAATGCCAACGTCTACAACAGTTTCTATCGTTTTTGAATTATTAGGAGCTGCAGTTTGTATTTCTTTGATAAAAATTTCTGCAAACGACTCACAATCTGTTTTAGATATATGGAATTACATTAACCATAAAAAAGCATTAGAAATTATTTATGGAATACTACTCTCTGTAATCGTCGCTTTTTCTGTTGGTGCAATTGTTCAATTTGTATCGAGACTAATTTATTCTTTTAATTTCGATAAAAGAGCCACTTATATTAATGCTTTATTTGGTGGTTTTGCAATTACTGCAATTACCTATTTTATTATTATAAAAGGAATGAAAGGAACTCCTTTTTATAAAGATATTAAGTTTCTAATTGAAGGAAATACACTTTTAATTATTGCAGGAAGTTTTGTAGTTTGGTCTCTAATTTCTCAATTATTAATTCAGGTTTTTAAAATAAACATCTTAAAATTAATTATTGGAGTTGGTACTTTTTCTTTAGCAATGGCTTTTTCTGGAAACGATTTGGTAAACTTTGTTGGCGTACCAATTGCAGCTTGGAACTCTTACCAAGCTTGGGAAATTTCTAGTGTTGCTGCAGATTCTTTTTCTATGGGAATTTTAGCGAAGAAAGTACCTTCTAATGTTTGGTTATTATTATTAGCTGGAGCAATTATGGTTGTTACATTATGGACTTCTAGCAAAGCACAAAATGTAATAAAAACAGGAATCGATTTATCGAGACAAGGAGAAGGTCATGAGAAATTTCAACCAAACCCATTATCTAGAATTGTAGTAAGAGCAGCAATGGGAATTAACGCAGGAATTAGTTATATAATTCCAAAATCTACTTTAGTATTTGTAGATTCTAAGTTTCAGAAACCAGTAATTCCTTTAACGAAAGATAAAACTTACGAATTACCAGCTTTCGATTTGGTAAGAGCTGCAGTTAATTTAATTGTTGCTGGTATTTTAATTTCGTTTGCAACTTCTATGAAATTACCATTATCTACAACTTATGTAACCTTTATGGTTGCAATGGGTACTTCTTTAGCAGATAGAGCTTGGGGAAGAGAAAGTGCAGTATATAGAGTTGCAGGAGTTCTTAACGTTATTGGTGGTTGGTTTTTAACGGCAATTACAGCGTTTTTAGCAGCTGCAGTTGTAGCTTATTTAATTAGCTGGAATATGGTTATGATTCCTATTTTATTAGCAATTGTTGCTTTATTGATAGGAAGAAACACGTTAATCCACAGAAATAAAACAAAAGAAATTAAAAAACAAGAATATATAGAAAGAGCAGAATTAATTACGATTAATGGCGTAATTGAGGAAAGTGCAGATCATATTTCTGGAGTTATTACACGTGTAAATAAATTATATACCAATGTTGTAAATGATTTAGCGAATCACGATTTAAATAAATTACGTAAAACCGATAAACACGTAAATAAATTAAACGACGAAATCGATGGTTTAAAAGATGGTGTTTTCTATTTTATTAAATCTTTAGACGAAACTTCTGTACAAGCAAGTAGATTCTATATTATGGTTTTAGGTTATTTACAAGATGTTGCACAATCTATTAGTTACATTTCTAGAGCGAGTTACAAGCACGTAAATAACAATCATAAAAATTTAAAGAAGGGGCAAATAAAAGATTTAAAAGGAATAGACATCCAATTATCTACTTTATTAGTTAAAGAAGCTACTATTTTCGAAAATAGAGATTTAGATGATTTAAATGCGCTTATTATTGAAAAGAATGAGTTATTAACGAGTGTTTCTGCTTCGATTGAAAAACAAGTTTCTAGAATTAGAACCGACGAAACAAGTCCTAAAAACACCACTTTATATTTTAGTGTTTTATTAGAAACAAAAGATTTAATTACTGCTTTAATGAGCTTATTACAAACATATGAAGAGTTTCATTTAAGCACGAAACAAAACCAATTATAATATTTTAAAACAACCAAGTCTTTAAGCATACATAAATTAAGCTATCTCAAAAGTAAATTTAGCAAATCATTTTGAGCGAAGTCGAAAAATATAAAATATAGAAATTCAATAAATAAGATTTACATATTACAGTCGAAGTGACAAATTCTGTACTGAATACTTTGTACTGAATACTTTGTACTAAATACTTTGTACTGAATACTTTGTACTTTATTTAAAATTTTAAAACCAAAAACCTAAATTAAACAACCAAACGTTTTCATTTTTGTCTGGAGACCAACTATACTTTAACTCTATAGGACCAAGGAAAGAGTCGTAACTATAACCAACTGCATAGCCAGATTTTATATTTTTAAACAAATCGATATCTTTAAAAACATTACTATCTAAACGTGCATAGTTTGCAATTGCAGAAAAATAATGCTTAGGTAAAAATCTGTAACGTACATTAAATTCAGATTTTACAAAAGATTTGTCGCTTAAATCTGCAAATTCATATCCATAAAAAGAAATAAAATTATTGATGTAATTTTGATTGTTTCCTCCTAATTGGAAATTAAAAACGTCAGATTCTACTTCTCTCAAAGAAAAACCAGCTTCTCCTGTATATTGTAATGTAAAATTATCCCAAAAAGAAGTTGCAAAACCTATTTTACCTTTTGCTTGTGCATAGCGTTCGAAATTATTTGCAAAATCGGAAGAAAGCAAATACCATTTAAAACCTAAATCTGCGAAAACTCCCTTGGTAGCAAAATATTTTTTATTGTAAGTATCTAATTTTAAATAACCTAAAACATTAAAATAAACACTATCGTCTGCTATATTGTTATTATTTAATGGGCTTATATTATCTGTTAAAGCTTGTATTTTTTTTACCTCTACTCCTACACCTAAAGCAAATTTTCTATTAAATGTTGTTTGTAGAAATATCTCATTTGTAAAATCGGAATACTTTAAGTTTACACTCTTAATATTCGGAGAAGCAATTTCGTTAAAAGGCACTTGAGAACGAAAATGATTATACCTAGATCTAAAACCATAACTTGTATAAAACCCATTATCTACAAAATAGGTAAAATCGTATCTTAAATTGTCTCCAAAAACAACATTTAGAGAAAGCATGTCGTTCTTTTTTAAAATACTTTTGTGATTGTAATTAGCAATTATACCCGATTTATACAAATGATCGTAATGTATGCCTAGTTTTAAATTTGCCTTTTCGTTAGATTCTCTAATGTTAAAATCTAATAAATAGCTATCATCTACTTTTTTAATTAAATTATATTCTATTCTATTAAAATTCCTTGTGGCAGATAGTAAGTATATTTTTTCTGTAATGTTGTGTCTAGACAAACTATCTCCTTCTTTAATATTTAATTTTCCTAAAATATAAGCTCTAGTGTAATTTTCTTGTCCATGTATACCAACCTCTGAAATTTTTAATTTTTCATTGCTAAATTTTATCGTTTTTCTTTTTTTCTTTACAACTTGTTTTGTAGCAATTTGCTTAAAAACTTCTGCATATTTTTTAGCTTCAACAGCGCCTTTTTCTATAATTTCGGCTTTTTTATCAAAATCTACAACTGTATAATCGAATATTTCTGGATGAATGTAAACATCTAACTTTTTTATTTCTTCGTCTGTTTTGCTATACATTTGGTAGCTCATTATTTGGTTTAATAAAGCTACAACAGAGTTAATTTTATCTTTTTGAAATAATTTTCCTTCCACATCTACTCCAATTACAATATCCATTCCCTTGTCTCTCATAATACTAACAGGAAAATTATTTGCAATGCCACCATCAATTAGAAGTTTATCTTCTATTACTACAGGGTTTAAAAGCGATGGAAAAGAACCACTCGCTCTTAAAGATATTGGTAAAGAACCTTTTTCTAATATTACTGGAGCTCCATTTTCTACATCTGTAGCGATACAAAAAAATGGAATTGGAAGTTTCGAAAAATCTTGATTGCCATCTACAGAATCGAACAATTCTAACAATAAATTTAAAATATTTTGCCCTTTAGAAACACCTTTTGGCAACCCTATTTTACCTTTATTTACAGGCAAAGTAATTACTGTTTTTTCTCCAAATTCTTTTTCGAAAAAAGTTTCTGAGCTTCTTGGTAAATCGTCTCTAAGAAGCGTTAGAAAGTCTGTTTTTAAAATAATTTCTTCTATTTGATTTGCAGAATAACCAGCTGCATAAAAACCACCAATAATAGCGCCCATACTTGTGCCGCCAATATAATCTAATTGAACGCCGGCTTTATCTATTTCTTTTAAAATAGCAATATGTGCGAATCCTTTTGCACCTCCACCACTTAAAACCAACCCAACTTTTGGCTGTTTTTGTTGTCCTAATAACAACATTGGAAACATCAATAAGAATAAAACTAAGCTATTTTTCATTTTTCTTTTTCTTTTTTGGGGTGATAAAACGCATACACTTTTATGGCTCTTGCATGTCCAATCGATTTCTTTAAATCTTCCAAAGAAGCTTCTTTAACTCGCTTTGCAGACTTAAATGTACGTAATAAAGTTGTAATTGTTTGTTTACCAACATCAGGAATTTGCTCTAATTCCGATTGAATGGCACTTTTACTACGTTTATTTCTATGAAATGTAATTCCGAATCTGTGTGCTTCGTTTCTTAAATATTGTGTAATTTTTAGGGTTTCGGACTTTTTATCTAAATACAAAGGAATTGGATCTCCTGGATAATAAATTTCCTCTAAACGTTTTGCAATTCCTATAATGGCAATTTTACCTCGTAAACCTAATCGCTCCAAAGCTTTTAAACCTGAGAATAATTGTCCTTTTCCTCCATCTACAATAATTAATTGTGGTAAAGGCTCGTCTTCTGCCAACAAACGCTTGTATCTTCTATAAACCACTTCTTCCATAGAACCAAAATCGTCTGGCCCAACCACGGTTTTTATATTGTAATGTCTGTAATCTTTTTTACTGGGTTTTCCATCTTTAAAAACCACACAAGCAGCCACAGGATTTGTTCCTTGGATATTCGAGTTATCGAAACATTCTATATGTCTTGGCTCCACAGAAAGTCGTAAATCTTTTTTCATTTGCGCCATAATTCGTTTTATATGCCTATCTGGATCTACAATTTTAATTTGTTTAAATTGTTCCATTCTGTAATACTTGGCATTTCTTTCAGAAAGATCTACGATGCGTTTTTTGTCGCCTAATTTTGGGATGGTAACTTTTACAGTTTCTCCTAAATTTACTTTAAAAGGCACATAAATTTCTGGAGATTGCGAATTGAAACGTTGTCTTATTTCAACAATAAAGAGTTCTAACAATTCTTTATCAGTTTCGTCTAACTTCTTCTTAATTTCTGTGGTATGAGATTGAATAATGGAACCGTTAGAAATCTTTAAAAAGTTTGCATATCCATGCGTTTCATCAGAAATAATAGAAAAAACATCTACATTGTTTATAGATGGGTTTATAATGGTACTTTTTGCTTGATAGTTGTTTAAAATATTTAATTTTTCTTTAATTTTTTGGGCTTTTTCAAACTCCATATTTTCGGAAAAATCGAGCATCATTTTCTTAAACTTATCTATACTTTCTTTAAAGTTCCCTTTAATAATATTTCTAATTTCTTTTATTGAATTTTGGTAATGCGCTTCCGTTTCTAACCCTTCACAAGCACCATTACAATTACCTAAATGATACTCTAAACAAACTTTATACTTGCCTTCGTTAATATTTTTTTGACTTAAATCGTACTTGCAAGTTCTTAATGGGTATAGTTCTTTAATTAAATCTAACAAAACACGTACTGTTTTTACTGAAGTATAAGGCCCGTAATATTCCGAGCCATCTTTAATAACTCTTCGTGTTAAAAATATTCGTGGAAAACGTTCTTTTTTTATACATAACCAAGGATAACTTTTATCGTCTTTTAATAAAACATTATATCGTGGTTTGTATTTTTTTATCAAATTATTTTCTAATAATAAAGCATCTGTTTCTGTATTTACAACAATGTGCTTTATACGAACGATCTTTTTTACTAAAACTCTTGTTTTTCCGTTTTCGTGTTTCTTTGTGAAGTAAGAAGAAACTCTTTTCTTTAAATTTTTTGCTTTACCTACATAAATAATTGTATCTTCTTTATCCAAATATTGATATACTCCTGGAGAAGTTGGTAAGGTTTTTAATTGCAATTCTAAAGACGATAACATAAAACGAAAATACAAGTTTTTAAATACATTCCATAGGAAAACATCTATAATAATTAGCTATAAACCAAGAAAAAAAACTCTTTTTAAATTTAATTTTAGGTATTAATACTACGTTTTCAACTAATTTATATATTTTTAACATCTAACCAAACTTATTTATTAACTAAACTTTTAAAAAAAAATGAACAATCCGAATGATGCCCCAAAACCAAATCCAAGAAATACCATTAGTTTAAAAACTGCAAAAAAATGGGCTAAAGAATGGAGAGATGATGAAGCTTCTTACAACAAATATTTTGAGTGCAGAGCCTTTAATATTCCTAAAAAAGACTTAATTGAAGTATTGCAAGAAGAGGGTGTAGCAGGTGTTAGAGGTTATATTGGAGTAGAAAAATTAAAAGTTGAAGGTGAAAATGTTTTTATTGAAAAATTAATGATTGTTGGTGTTGATAAAAACGGTAAAGACATGCTAAAATTATCTTCTGAAGACGCAGATGTATTAGATTCAGAAGGTGGAGATATTTATGATTTTACAGAGCCTTGTCCTTCTGCTTGTGATGATGATAGTCCTTTAAATGGTGGACCTAATTAAAAACTTATGAATCCATTTAAAATAGTTATCTATTTTGGCCATTTCGTTTTGTTATTAAATACTATTTTATATTTTAAAAGCTATCGAAAAAATTCTGTAGCTTTTAAAATTATATGTTTTTACCTTTTATTTTCTTTAACAATACAGTTATGGACTTCTTATTTAAGTTACTATAAAACACCCAACCTATTTTTATCTCATTATTATTTTGTAGGTCAGTTTTTATTATTGAGTTTTTTTTATAAAAATATTTTTGAAATTGAGATTAAAAAAAAATTAGTTAAACTATGTTTAATTGTTATTCCTGTTTTAGTACTACTTATATACATTATAAAGCCAAACGAATATTACCAATTTAACTTAATTGAAGTTATTATTACTTCTTTACCTATTATCTTTTATTCCTTTTTGCACTTTTTTGAAAACCTCAATTTTTCAAAAAAATTTATTTATATAAACTCAGGAATTTTTATTTATTTAATTTCAAGTACTTTTTTATTTTCTGTTGGCAACTTTGTAAACGATTCAGGTTCTGCAAAAAATATAAAAAGATATGTTTGGTTTTTAAACATTATCTTGTACTTAATTTATCAAATATTAATTTTTATAGAGTGGTATAAAAACTTTAGAAAACCATTTTCCTTGCAAAAAAGTATAGAAAAATAGCAATAATTTTAAAAACAAGTAGAAACACCTGTTTTTAAAATTAGTTAGATAAACCATCCTTTTTACACCTATATTTAGCATAAAATTATTTTTCCTTAATTTCGTTTTACTTAATTAAAACCTTTAATGGAAGAATTCTTTACCAAAGACAACCAAGTGATTGCTATAGTAATAATAGGAACTCTATTACTTCTTTTAATGGGAGGTGCATTGTTAACATTTTTCTTCTTTTCTAGAAAGAAAATTGTTGAAAAAGAGTTAGAGAAAAAATCTTTAGAAATTAACCATCAAAAAGAAATTATAGAATCTATAATTATTACCCAAGAAGAAGAACGCAAACGCATTGCACAAGATTTGCATGATGATATTAGCTCTAAACTAAATGTAATTAACCTAAATGCCAATCTTTTAAAAGATGGAGAATTAAAACATGAAGAATATTCAACAATTAATAATACCATTTTAGAAACAACAGGCAAAACATTAGAAAGTGCCAGAAAAATAGCTCATAATTTATTACCTCCAATTTTAGATAAATTTGGTTTAAAAGACGCTATAGAAGAATTGGCAGATTCTTTTAGTAACAGTAGAAAAATTAACATAAAATATAATTTAGAATACACGAAAGCATATTTAATTCCAGAAAAAGAATTGCATTTATTTAGAATTGTTCAAGAGTTAATTAACAATTCCGTACGTCATGGAAAAGCAAAAAATAGCATATTAAATATAAATTGTACATCAAAAAGTTTACTCTTTACTTATTCTGACGATGGTTGTGGTTTTGATGTTAAAAGCCAACATCATCAAAAAGGATTAGGAATGAAAAACATAGAAAGTAGAATTGCAATTTTAAAAGGTAATTATGCTATTGAAACTGCCTTAAATAAAGGTTTTAAAATAACGATAACCATCATAAATCCCTCCAAATGAAAAAAATAAATATTGCCATTGCAGATGATGAACAGTTGTTTAGAAAAGGGATTCGTTTTCTTTTAGAAAGAGAAGCCAATTTTAATGTTATTTTTGAAGCAGATAATGGACAAGAAATGGTAAATTTTCTTAGCAATACAGAAGAGTTTCCAGATGTTATTTTAATGGATTTAAAAATGCCAGAACTAAATGGTGTTGAGACTACAAAAATTATTAATAAAAGACACCCAAACATAAAAATAATTGCTTTAACTAGTTATGGTGGCAAATCTTTTATAACTAACATGATAGATGTTGGTGCATCTTCTTATCTACTTAAAAACACCAGCCCTAAAATGGTAATCCATACTGTTAATGAAGTGTTTGAAAAAGGATTTTATTATGACGAAGAAGTCTTAAAAATTGTTTATGAAAATATTATTTCTTCCAGTGGAAAACGTATTAAAAGCGATTTAGATAAAAAACTTCTCTCAGACAGAGAAATAGAAGTTTTAGAGCTTATCTGTAATCAATACACAACTATGGAAATTGCCGATAAACTTTTTATTAGCCCTAGAACAGTAGAAGGGCATAGAAATAATTTACTTGCAAAAACAAAATCTAAAAATGTGGCTGGTTTGGTTATTTATGGCATACAAAAAAAATTAATAGAAATTTCTCCAGATTTTAATATCTAAAAACAAGTAGTATTACTTGTTTTTACAATGAAGTGTTTCCAGTCTTTAAATTACTAATAATCGAAACTACATTTGCTTATGTAACATAAAACACAGCACAATGTATAATTTAACCATTACTAACAACTACAAATACGAATGTGGTTTTAAAGGAAGCACAGGAAACAGAATTTTTAATATAAAACCCAAAACATCGCAAACTATAGACAATTTAGGCGATGGTATACTCTCTATTTATGGTCAAGGAACAATTTCTCTTTTAGATTTAGGCGATAAAAAAATAATTGGCTACCCAATACCCAAAGAAACTTGGGGTGTTTTAATAAGAGTACAAACAACAGAAGCTTATTATAGATATGAAGGTGGTGGAGACCTTACCCTTACTATAAACCAATATGGTTCTTTAGAAATTAGTACTAACAATGGTAATCTAATAGAAATAAAATTACCCGAACTTACAATAAAATAAATTACGAACTAAAAAAACAATATTATGCCAGTAGACCCATACATAGGAGACGTAGCAATTTTTGCAGGAAATTTCGCACCAAAAGGTTGGGCATTCTGCAATGGACAATTATTAGCAATTTCATCAAACTCATCATTATTTTCAATTTTAGGAACTACTTATGGTGGCGATGGAAGAACCACTTTTGGCTTACCCGATTTAAGAGGTAGAGCTCCAATAAGTGTTGGAAATGGACCTGGACTCACACCAAAATTTTGGGGACAAAGAGGTGGACAAGAAACACATACTTTAACAATTCCTGAAATGCCTATTCATAATCATATTGCATCTACAGCATCTAAACTGTATGGGCAAAATAACCCAGGAGATGATGACACTCTAAAAGCAGGTGTATCCATTGCAAGTGGCACAACCTCTGGCTCTGAAGTTTTTAGTAATGAAATACCAAATACAGAAATGAACACTAATTCTGTGAAAACAACCACAACTGTTCATAATCAAGGAGGTAATTTATCGCATAATAATATGCAGCCCTATCTTGCTATAAATTATATAATTGCTTTAGTTGGTGTTTATCCCAGTAGAAGTTAAAAAAGCAAAATAAAAAACAGGTATAAATACCTGTTTTTTTATTTAAAATAATTAATATTTTTATACCTAGTTTATATTTAAAATATTTTAATCATGAAAACAAAAATACTTCTCGTCTTATTATTAGCGTTTATTTTACCCATAAGTAAAAATTATGCACAAGTAACAACTTTATATTCTCAAGATTTTGAAGGTAGTACAGATTTTGACACTTATCAATTAAAAAATTCTGTGGGAACCGCTGTTGGCTTTAATGTTAATGGACCTGACTATATTACCAGAGCAAACCCAGGTTCATTGCCTTTAGGGAATACTGTAACAGGTTTTACTGGAAAGGTTATTGCTTTAGAAGATCATGATGGTGCTGGTTTTAGTGGAGATCATTCTATTACTACAAACGCTATAAATATTACTGGCGCTTCTTCTCTTACCTTTAAATTCCGTTTGGCTGCACCAAGAGGTAATAATGGAGGTAGATACGATTCAAATGACTTTTTGCGAGTACAAACTTCCATAAATGGTGCTGCTTTTCAAACAATTATTAATACAGGTGGTGCTAATAGTGATGGAAAATATTATTACGATGCATCTAACAATGGAATAACTGGGGGTGGTGATGATATTGTAGTCAGTCAAGTTTCACAAGAAATAACAAGTTCAATTTCTGGAACTGGTTCTTCTATGATTGTTCGTGTACTTTTTAACTCCCAAGGTTCACAAGGAGAATTATTATTTGATGATTTATTAGTTACAGGTGTGGTAGCCGCTAATAACGCTCCTACAAATATCACTTTATCACCTAGCTCTATAAACCAAACTGCAACAGGCACAAATGTAACAGTAGGTACTTTATCTACTACAGATGCAGATGCAGCAGATTCGCATACGTATTCTTTAGTAAGTGGTTCTGGGAGCACAAATAATGGTAGTTTTAACATCAGTGGTAGTACTTTAAGAACTTCATCTGCTTTAAATGCTGGAACTTATAGTATAAGAGTAAATACCAATGATGGTACAGATAATTTTGCAAAAGCAATTTCTATTATTGTTTTAGATAATATTGCACCTAATTTTAACAGTGCAAACTCTACACCAAATGACAATGCAACTAACGTTGCTACAGCCAACAATATTGTAATTGATTTTAACGAAAATATTGCATTAGGAACTGGTTTTATTACACTTCGTGATGTAACTGGTGCTTCAAATGTAGAAACTTTTAATGTAGCTACCCAAAATGATGGAGCAACAACTTCTCCTACTTCTGGAAGAATTGGAATCGTAAACGATAAAATATACATTAATCCTACAAACAACTTAACAGAATTAAATATGTATGCAATTCAAATTGCAGCTACAGCTATAGACGATACTTCTGGAAATAGTTTTTCTGGAATATCCGATGAAACAACATTTAATTTTACAACTGCAGATGAAACAAACCCAAGTTTTAACAGTGCAGACTCTACACCAAATGACAATGCAACTAACGTTGCTACAGCCAACAATATTGTAATTGATTTTAACGAAAATATTGCATTAGGAACTGGTTTTATTACACTTCGTGATGTAACTGGTGCTTCAAATGTAGAAACTTTTAATGTAGCTACCCAAAATGATGGAGCAACAACTTCTCCTACTTCTGGAAGAATTGGAATCGTAAACGATAAAATATACATTAATCCTACAAACAACTTAACAGAATTAAATATGTATGCAATTCAAATTGCAGCTACAGCTATAGACGATACTTCTGGAAATAGTTTTTCTGGAATATCCGATGAAACAACATTTAATTTTACAACTGCAGATGAAACAAACCCAAGTTTTAACAGTGCAGACTCTACACCAAATGACAATGCAACTAACGTTGCTACAGCCAACAATATTGTAATTGATTTTAACGAAAATATTGCATTAGGAACTGGTTTTATTACACTTCGTGATGTAACTGGTGCTTCAAATGTAGAAACTTTTAATGTAGCTACCCAAAATGATGGAGCAACAACTTCTCCTACTTCTGGAAGAATTGGAATCGTAAACGATAAAATATACATTAATCCTACAAACAACTTAACAGAATTAAATATGTATGCAATTCAAATTGCAGCTACAGCTATAGACGATACTTCTGGAAATAGTTTTTCTGGAATATCCGATGAAACAACATTTAATTTTACAACTGCAGATGAAACAAACCCAAGTTTTAACAGTGCAGACTCTACACCAAATGACAATGCAACTAACGTTGCTACAGCCAACAATATTGTAATTGATTTTAACGAAAATATTGCATTAGGAACTGGTTTTATTACACTTCGTAATGTAACTAGTGCTTCAGATGTAGAAACTTTTAATGTAGCTACCGAAAATGATGGAGCAACAACTTCTCCTACTCCTGGAAGAATTGGAATCGTAAACGACAAGATTTATATCAACCCAATTAACAATTTAATAAACTCTAATGCTTATGCCATACAAATTGCAGCTACTGCAGTAGACGACACTTCTGGAAATAGTTTTCCTGGAATATCCGATGAAACAACATTTAATTTTACAACAGTAGCAATAACTTGGTTAGGAACAACAACAGATTGGAATACTGCCAGTAATTGGAATTCAAATTCTACACCAATAGCTACAGACGATATAATAATACCTAATGTAACAATACAACCAATAATTACTTCTGGTACAACAGCAGTAGCAAATAATATTACTATTGATGCTTCTTCATCTTTAACTATAGCTGCTGGAGGTTCCTTAACTATCGAAGGAAACTTAACACAAAATGGAACATTTACTATAAACTCTAATGCAACTTCCAATGGTTCTTTAATTGTAAAAGGAACACACTCTGGAATAGGAACTGTAGATTATAAAAGATATGTTTCTACTTCTGGAGACGCTTTAAAAGGTTGGCATACCATATCTTCTCCTGTAAATGGTAAAAACATCGATGATTTTTACGGAAGCTTAGTAACAAATGGAACAAAACGTGGAATAGCACCTTACGTAAATACCAATGCAGCAACTTTTAAATGGGATTATTATACTACAGCAGATGTTCCTGGTTTTTTTACTGAAGGAAAAGGCTATACTGCTAAAAAATCTACTGCAGGAACACTAACATTTAATGGTTTTTTAAACACAAACAATACAGGTGTTTCTATAGAAGTTAAAGCAACTGGAGATCAATTTAATGCAATTGGAAACCCATATACTTCTTATATTAACAGTGGTACATTCTTAGATAACATTACAGCAGGAAGATTAACAGAAAAAACAATTTGGCTTTGGGATCCTGAGGCAAATAGTGGTGTAGGAGATTATATTACAACAAATAGCACAACTGCATATAAAATAGCTCCTGGGCAAGGTTTTTTTGTTAAAGCTTTAGCTACTGGAAATGTAACTTTTTCAGAAGCGTTACAAACCCATTTAGGAGGAGGTTCCTTTTTAAAGCAAGAAGCTAAACCTCAAATTAAACTTTCTTTAACTGATGGCACTAACATAAAGCATACAGACATCTTTTATATAGACAATAAAACAACTGGTTTCGATGATGGTTATGACAGTTCTATGTTTAACGGTGTTTCGAACCCTTTCGCAATATATACTCAGCTAGTTTCTAAGAATCAAGGTAAAAATCTTGCCATACAAACTTTACCGAATGTAAATTACGAAAATATGATTATACCTATTGGTATTAATGCATCTGCAGGTAAACAAATAACATTTTCTTTACAAACTAATAGTTTTCCAGCCGATTTAAAGATTTTCTTAGAAGATAAAGTATCAAATACGTTCACAAGGCTAGATAAAGTTGATAGTAGCTACACAATTAACATTAAAAAAAGTTTAAATGGTATTGGACGCTTTTATATACATACTACTAGTAGTGTTTTAAGTGTTGATAAAGAGGTAGCTTTAGAAAATATTAGTATTTATAAAATTGATAATTCGACAATAAGAATTGCCGGTTTACAACAAGAAAAAGCATCTGTAAAATTATACAATCTTCTTGGTAAAAAAGTATTTAATACTTCTTTCGATTCTAATGGAGTAAAAGAATTTCCTATACCAGAATTAGCAATAGGCGTTTATATTGTAGAACTTACTACAAATAATGGCAAGTTGAATAAAAAAATAATTATAGAATAAAAACGATAATTTTAAGACAAAACATCATGGAAAATCAAAATAAAAAAAATGAAGATATTGCTCAAGAAATTACGCGTAAAGAAGCAATTAAAAAAATAGGAAATTATGGTAAATATGCTGCTTTAACAGCTTTAGGGACTTATATGATATTGAACCCACAAAAAGCGCAAGCTGCAAGCCCTGAAGCCCCAGGAACAGGGTTTTAATAAAAAAACTATTCGAAGCCGATACTTTTGTATCGGCTTTTTTTAATCTTTAAACCGCTCTAAAAACCCAGAATTCGTATTATCTACAACTTTCCAATTGTAAATATTAGAAAGTTGGTATATTTTAGATAACTCTTCAAACAATCTTGTTTTTGCATCTTTTTTAAGGTTGGTTACCTCTATTGTTTCTTTGATTTTTTCGATACTTTTCTCGTTTATTTTATTCAATTCTCTTTTAGAAAAAGTATTGAATGAACTCTGTTGTAAATCGAAATATTTTACATTTGGAGAAATTACAATTTCCTCTTTTGGTATTTTATTGATATAGATTTTCTTCTTAACAGAATCTATCTGAATTTCTAATTTCGATAAATCATACCCAACCTCTACCTTTGCATTTACAGTAACAATGGCTTTCTTATCAAAAGAAAGGTAATTGTAAAAATATTTTTTAGAATCGGAATAATTGTAAACTTCAGAAAAAGTTCCGCTAGAAACCACCAATTTACTCATGTTTTTAATGGCATGAACCACGACTTTTATTTCTTCTTGTTTGTGATTTTCTACCTTTGGTTCGTACCAAAACTTGGCTATTAAAAAACCAAATAAGAAAATAGCAATGTATTTTAAAAAGCGCATTTTTTTTATCTTTTAATTATTTTGATAACTTAACGAGTTCGAATCGAAAACTTCGAAAAATTCCATCAAAATAAATTTTAAATTAAAGATACTAAAATATTATTCAGCGACTTTTTTCTCTTCTTTTGGGAAAGCTTGTTTGTTAAAAAGAAAAAGTAAAATTACACCAATGGTAATATAGGCATCTGCAGGGTTAAAAATATACTGGAAGAACGTGTACATTTCTCCACCAACAAAAGGAATCCAATCTGGTAAAACTCCTTGCCAAATAGGAAAGTAAAACATATCTACTACTTTTCCATGAAATAGTGTTCCATAAGGATTGTCGGAAAATAAGGTAGCTATTTTGTGGTAAGAGTCGTCGAAAATTACTCCATAAAAAACCGAATCTATAATATTACCAACTGCACCTGCTAAAATTAGTGCAATTGCAACAACTACTGCATTATTTACAACTCTTTTTATCGTGCCTTTTAACCAATAAATAATTGCACCCACTGCTATAATTCTAAAGAATGTTAAAAAGAGTTTCCCTGCTTTTCCACCAAACTCAATACCCATTGCCATTCCATTATTTTCGGTAAAATGGATCTTAAACCATTCGAAAACAACAATTTCTTCATTTAAAGCAAAATGAGTTTTTACATAAATTTTTATAACTTGATCTAAAATAATAGCGATTAAAACCGTAAGTATTGCCAGTGTCTTTTTTGACATTTTTTATTGAATTTGTGCTTGCAAAAATAACAATATTATTGCGTTTATTGGCTTGTTAAGAAAATATTCCCTTTTATAGAAGTAATGTCTATTTTTTTGTCTGAAGAATTGTCTGTTTTTTTGTACTTTTTTTGATAAAAATCTTTGTTAATTTTAATTTTGCCAACTCTTGAAACTACATTTACATTCGATTTTTTAAATGTTCCAAAAACATTACCAACATATAACTTTACTAATAAATTTTGCTGAATTGTATCTAATTTTACAGTTCCTTCTTCCATATAAATTTTTAAATTTCCATTGTAACTTTTAGAAGAAACTCCTATTTTTTCTCCAAAAACAGAAATGTTTTTATTAAAGGGAATTTTTACAACAGCTCTTGCTCTATTTAATCTTTTGGTAATATATTTTCTAAAAATTTTGTCTTCCATTTCGAAAGAAGGAATGTTAAACCGAAGTTTTACAACATCATATTCTTCTTCGAAAATAATATGGTTTTTATTTGGGTTCTCTGAGTATAGATAAATTTCAATAAATTCAGATTCGGAGTTTTCGATTACTAAATCGTCTAAACCTACTGTAGATATTTCTACTTTATTTGATGTGGTTTGGAACTTCTTTGTTACTTTTTTCTGAGAAAAAGTAGTATTAGAAATAAATAGCAGGCATAAAAAAATTGGTATGATACTGTGTTTTTTACTTTCAATTAAAATACTTCTTAATTTTAATAAAACTCGAACAGCCATAAGATTAAAAAAATAAAAAAAGCTTTCTAAACCAAAATTTCGAAAAGAAAGCTTTTTTATTGTTATTGTTTACGTTTTGCTTCTATGCTTAAAGTTGCATGAGGCACTAATTTTAAACGCTCTTTTTGTATTAGTTTTCTTGTAACTCTACAAACACCATACGTTTTGTTTTCGATACGTAATAAGGCATTTTTAAGATCTCTGATGAATTTTTCTTGTCTAATAGCTAATTGTACATTCGCTTCTTTGCTCATTACCTCAGAACCTTCGTCAAAAGATTTAAACGATGGCGAAGTATCGTCTGTACCATTATTTGCATCGTTTTTATAAGATGCTTGCAACAATGCTAAATCTTCTTCTGCTCTTGCTATTTTTTTTTCGATAATTTCTTTAAACTCCTGTAAATCTTCATCCGAATATTTTAGTTTAACGTCTCCCATTTTCTTAAATTTTTTCGATTAATATTTTACTTTTAATGGTATCGAATTCTATTTCTGTACCATTTGTTAATTCGTCTACAAAAACCAAATCTTCGGTTAATGTTTCACTCATAATGTAGGTTTTGTTTTCTAAGATAGACTGTTGTAAGTTCTCGTAGTTTAAGACCGTAAGCTTAATTTTATCTGTTACTTCTAAACCAGTGTCTTTACGTGTGTTTTGAATTCTATTTACCAATTCTCTGGCAACACCTTCTTTACGCAATTCTTCTGTAATTGTAACATCTAAAGCTACTGTTAACGCGCCTTCGTTTGCAACTAACCAACCTTCGATATCTTTTGACGAAATTTCTACATCTTCGAGTCCTAAAGTAATATTTTTTCCATTAATGTCAAGAGAAATGTTTTTATCTTTCTCTATTTTGTTAATATCTTCTTGTGTAAATTTTTGAACAGCACCTGCAACAAAACGCATATCTTTGCCAAACTTAGGCCCTAAAGCTTTAAAATTAGGCTTAATTTGTTTAATTAATATGTCGGATGCATCTTCTAAAATATCTACTTCTTTAATATTTACTTCGCTCTTAATTAAATTTGCAACTGCTAAAATTTCTTCTTTTTGCTGATTGTTATCAACAGGAATCATAATTTTTTGCAATGGCTGACGCACCTTAATTTTTTCTTTTGCTCTTAATGATAACACTAAAGAAGAAATTGTTTGTGCATTTTCCATTTTACGCTCCAAAGACTTATCTACAAAGCTTGCTTCAAATTTTGGAAAATCGGATAAATGGATGCTTTCTGAAGATTCTTTACCTGTTACAGAATTTAAATCTTGGTACAATCTATCCATAAAAAACGGAGCAATTGGCGCACTTAATTTTGCAATTGTAACCATACAAGTGTACAATGTTTGGTAGGCAGAAATTTTATCTGTTTGATAATCTCCTTTCCAAAAACGTCTTCTGCTCAAACGAACATACCAGTTACTTAGGTAATCTTGAGTAAAGTCGCTTATGGCTCTTGCAGCTCTTGTAGGCTCATATGCTGCGTAGAATTTATCTACTTTAGCAATTAAAGTATGTAATTCTGATAGAATCCATCTATCTATTTCTGGTCTTTCATTTAAAGCAATATCTTCTTCGCCGTAAGAAAAACCATCGATATTTGTATATAATGAAAAGAATGAATACGTGTTGTATAACGTTCCGAAAAACTTACGTTTTACTTCTTCTATTCCTTCTAAATCGAATTTTAAATTGTCCCAAGGATTTGCATTCGAAATCATGTACCAACGAGTTGCATCTGCTCCATAAGTTGATAATGTTGTAAAAGGGTCTGTTGCATTTCCTAAACGCTTGGACATTTTATGTCCGTTTTTGTCTAAAACCAAACCGTTAGAAACTACGTTTTTATACGCAACTGAATCGAAAACCATCGTTGCAATTGCATGTAATGTATAAAACCAACCTCTTGTTTGGTCTACTCCTTCAGCAATAAAATCTGCAGGAAAAGACTCATTTCCATCAATTTTATTTTTATTTTCGAAAGGATAATGCCATTGTGCATAAGGCATAGAACCAGAATCGAACCAAACATCAATTAAGTCGCTTTCGCGTTTCATGGGTTGTCCTGATGCTGAAACCAATACAATTTCATCAACAATATTCTTATGTAAATCTATTTTTGCATAGTTTTCTTCGGAATTGTTATCTACTTCAAAATCTTCAAAAATATCTTTTGCTAAAACTCCTGCTTCCACAGCTTTCGCCATTTCTTCTTTTAATTCTTTTACAGAACCAATACAAATTTCTTCTTTACCATCTTCTGTTCTCCAAATTGGCAATGGAATTCCCCAATATCTCGAACGAGATAAATTCCAGTCGTTTGCATTTGCCAACCAGTTTCCAAAACGACCAGTTCCTGTAGATTCTGGTTTCCAATTGATGGTTTTGTTCAACTCGTGCATTCTGTCTTTTATATCTGTAACTTTTATAAACCAAGAATCTAATGGATAATATAAAATAGGCTTGTCTGTTCTCCAACAATTTGGATAACTGTGCTTGTATTTTTCGACTTTAAAAGCCTTGTTTTCTGTTTTTAGTTTGATAGCAATTTCTACATCTACAGATTTTCCTGGTGCTTCATCATCAGCATAATATTCATTTTTTACATATTTACCAGCAAATTCAGTAACTTCTGGTCTAAATTTACCTTGTAAATCTACTAAAGGAACCAAATTATCATTCGCATCTTTTACTAACATTGGTGGTATTTCTGGTGTTGCTTGTTTGGCAACCAAAGCATCATCTGCTCCAAAAGTGGGTGCTGTGTGTACAATTCCTGTTCCATCTTCTGTAGTCACAAAATCTCCAGCAATTACTCTAAATGCATTTTCTGGATTGTCGTTCGGTAAAACGTAATCTAATAATTGCTCGTATTTTATGTCAACTAAATCTTTTCCTTTGCATTCTTCACAAATTAAAAAAGGAATCTTTTTATCTTCTTTTGTATATGCTGATAGTTCAGAAACAACTTCTGTTTGTTTGAATTTTTTATCAAACTGTTTAGAAACTAAATTCTTTGCTAAAATAACGTGAATTGGCTCAAAAGTATATTGATTGTAAGTTGCAACAACAACATAATCAATTTTTGGTCCTACTGTTAATGCAGTATTACTTGGCAGTGTCCAAGGTGTAGTTGTCCAAGCAATAAAGTTTAAATGATCGTATTTTTTTAGAAAATCTGGCAATGAACTTTCATCTGCTTTAAACTGAGCCACAATTGTGGTATCTGTTACATCTTGATATGTTCCTGGTTGATTTAATTCGTGCGAACTTAATCCTGTTCCTGCTTTTGGCGAATATGGCTGAATTGTATAGCCTTTGTAAATTAGTTCTTTGTTATAAATTTGCTTTAATAACCACCAAACAGATTCCATATATTTTGGTTCGTAGGTAATATAAGGATCGTTCATATCTACCCAATAACCCATTTTTTGGGTTAAATCGTTCCAAATATCTGTGTAACGCATTACTGCTTTTCTACAAGCTGCGTTGTAATCTTCTACAGAAATTTTCTTTCCAATGTCTTCTTTGGTAATTCCCAATTCTTTTTCTACGCCTAATTCTATTGGCAAACCATGTGTATCCCAACCAGCTTTACGCTTTACTTGATAACCTTTCATGGTTTTATAACGAGGAAAAATATCTTTTATAGCTCTTGCCAAAACATGATGAACTCCTGGCAATCCGTTTGCTGAGGGTGGTCCTTCAAAAAAGACAAAAGGCTCTGCACCTTCTCTTGTGGTTACACTTTTTTTAAATATGTTATTTTCTTCCCAATAGTTAAGAATTTCTTCTGCTACTTTTGGCAAGTCAAGACCTTTATATTCAGGAAATTTCATCTCTATTTTTTTGTTTTTCATTTAATTGTAAGATGTAAACTTGATTTTTTTTTTGAGAAGATTATTTTAAATATATAATCTACTAAAAATTAAAGTTTTCGCTTTCATTTTATCTCTTTTCTGATAAGATTGCGAAATTAATCAATTTCTATTAATTCTTGGTTTTATGGCACAAAAAAAGAGCCTTTTAAGGCTCTTCTTATATTTTAAGGAATAAAATGTTACATTTTAACAATTACAAACTCTGTTCTTCTGTTTGCTTGGTGCTGTTCTTTGGTACATTTTACACGATTTGTATGGTTATCGTTATCTACACATTCGTTTATCAATCTTGTTTCTCCAAAACCTTTTCCTATGATTCTTGACGAACTAATTCCTTTTTCGATGATGTAAGCTACAGAAGATTTTGCTCTTCTGTTTGATAATGCTTCGTTATAACGTGCTTTACCTCTAGCATCTGTATGTGAACTAGATCTAATTACTAATTTTGGGTATTTTTTCATAATATTAGCAATATGATTCAGTTCTATTGCTGCATCTGGTCTTATGTTCGCTTTATTATAATCGAAATATATAGGTTCTATTTTAATTATTAACTCTCCTCTTTCGTTATAAGCAAAGTCTGATACAATATCTAAGGCAAAATCTAAGTTAAGTGCTATTTCTTTCTTTTCTGTACTCATAAAAGAAACTGTATCTGGCTCATAGTACTCTTTTGTTACCTCTAATGTATATTGTCGATTACAAGGTAATGTAAAGGAAAATGCTGCATTCGCATCTGCATACACTTCTTTAACAATCTTTGCTTTTGCATCTTTTAAAACTAATTTTGCTCCTGGCAAAGGTGTTTGAAGTTTCTTGTCTTTTACAACACCAGAAACTACTTGCATACATGGAAGTTTTACTGAAATTATTTCAGGTTTTTCTAATTCTACAACTGCATAAATATCATCGTCTCCAACTCCACCTTCTCTGTTAGAAGATAAATACCCTGTTCTGTCTATTGAGTTTATTGAAAAAGCAAAATCGTCTAATGGAGAATTTACTGGTGCTTTTAAATTTACAGGAGTTTTATATTCTCCTTTTTCTATTCTGGTTGCAAATACGTCTAAGGCTCCTATACCAAAATGACCATCTGAAGAAAAATACAATACCTCTTCATCTGAAATAAAAGGAAACATTTCTCTACCTTCTGTATTTACTTTTGAACCTAAATTTTGTGGTGTTCCAAAAGATCCATCATTATTAATTGCTACTTTGTAAATATCTGTTTTTCCTATTCCTCCTGGTATGTCTGATGCAAAATACAATGTTTTACCATCTTTACTAACAGATGGATGTCCTGTTGAATATTCGTTACTATTAAAAGAGACTTCTTCTACGTTTGTCCATTTATTATCTACCCAAACTGCTTTGTAGATTTTTAGGTTGTTATAGCCTTTTTTATCGTTTTTATAAACACCTTTGTTGTAATTATTTCTGGTAAAGTACATTGTTTTTTTATCTGGAGAAAATGCTACAGAAGATTCGTGGTATTTGGAGTTTACTTCGTCTGTAAACATTGGTCTTACATCCGAATTATCTCCTTCGTTCGTTGTAATTTTTTCTTTAATTACTTTGTAGATATCAAGGAAGTTTTTATTGTTTCTTGTATGACTTCTCTTTACAAACACATTTCCTTTTCTTGGTGAAGAGAATAGAATTGTGTTTCCATAATCTGTTACTCCAAAATCGGAATTAACCGTATTTATACTTCTTAAATTACTAACAGTATAGTTTGGTTTCCCATTTCTAAGTTCATTTAAAGTGGCTTTGTGATTTGTAAAGTGAATTCCTCTTGAGTCGTTCTTTTTTGCTTCGTGAAATTTTTTCATCCAAGCATTTGAATCGCTAAAATTTCCTGTCGCTCTTAATGCTTGTGCATATCTAAAAATATACTCTGGTTTTTGTGTTGGAAAATTAGTAAATAGCCTACTGTATGCAGCTGATGCTTCTTGCATCTTTACGTTAAAATAATAACTATCTGCTAGTCTTTGCAATACATGCTCTGTAGCATTTTCTTCTGCAAGTTTCTTATATTCTTGCGCTGCTAATGCATAAGATAAATTTTCGAAATGGACGTCTGCTTTTTTCGTATCTTTAGTTTGCCCAAGTATGGTTAGAGAGCTGAATAAAAGTACGAGTGTAAGTTGTATTGTTTTTTTCATAATTGTTTTATTAACTAGAAGAATCTTGGTGATTTAATTTTATTTCTTTCAAAATCGAAATTAAATAGTACAAATACCTCATGAGATCCTGAATTGTAATTTCCAAGGTTTGTTAAGGTATAATCGTATGCGTAACCTATTCTTAGTGTATTTGAGGCTCTTATGTTAATTAATGCAGATACAGATTCGTCTAATCTATAAGAAAGACCAAATTCTAACTTATCGTATAACAATACATTTCCAGAGAAATCTATGGATAATGGAGAGCCTTCTGCTGCTTTTATCATTGTAGATGGCTTTAATTTAACATCGTTCGATAAATCGAATACATAACCAGATGTAAAGAAAAAGTGATTCGTTTCTGAGGCTCTCGATATCTGTCCTCCTTTTTTATCAAAATGAAACGTTTTTAACAAATTAGGTATTGATAAACCTGCATAAAACTTATTTGTGTAATAAAATGCACCTGCTCCTATATTTGGCATTATTTTATTTGCGTTTTGATTTACAAAGGCTTGGTCTCCTCCATTTACAGTTTCTAAACATGGTAAACAAATATTAAAGAATGTAAAACCCGCTTTTAAACCTAATGCTAACTTTGCATTTTCCCCTACTTTTAACGTGTAGGAAAAGTCTCCATATACATTTTGTTCTTGTACGGGCCCAATTTCGTCTACAATTACAGATAGTCCTAAACCAACATTTTTACCTACTGGCGAATTAATACCCATTGTAAGTGTTCTTGGTGCTCCATCTATACCAACCCATTGAGATCTTCCCAGTAAATTAATACTTAACACATCATATGACCCAGCATAAGCTGGGTTTATGATATTCATGTTGTACATGTACTGTGTGTATTGTGGGTCTTGTTGCGCTTTTGCAGAAACAGTAAATAATATAACTGCAAGTATTACTATAATTTTTTTCATCTCTTTTGCCTTTATCTTAATTATCTGTTTAAATATACCCATCCTGTTATTGGTTTTCTTGATCCATCGTTAAAATATATGATGTAGTAATATGTTCCTACTGGTAATGGTTTACTATCATTTAACGTTAATCTTCCTGTTGAATAACCATTCCACCAATCTGGATTGGTTTTACCTTTGTTTTCGTAATCATATACTTGATTACCCCATCTGTTATAAATCTCTAACTTAAAGTTAGGGTATTTAGATACTGCTGGGATTACAAAAGTATCGTTAACACCATCTCCATTTGGAGAGAACGCATTTGGAACTAAATCGCAATTTGTTACATCTAAATGATCTGGGGTGTTATCTGTATCACAATCTAACATAAACTCGTCTTTTGTAAGAACTCCATCTCCATCATCATCGATATCTAAATAGTTTGGTGTACCATCGTTATCTGTATCATCATTTGTTGGGTCTCCATCTACAAATACAACGTCTTCATCTTTTGTTGGAACTCCATCTCCATCATCATCGATATCTAAATAGTTTGGTATGCCATCGTTATCTGTATCATCGTCTCTAGGATCTCCATTTACATTTACAACGTCTTCGTTTTTCGTTGGAACTCCATCTCCATCGTCATCTGTGTCTTGGAAATCTGGTGTACCATCTTTATCTGTATCTATTGGTGTATAATCTAAATTACCACTTTCTGGTGTATCTTCTACTCCATCAAATAATCCGTTTGAACCTGAACCTGTGTCTGAACCATCGATAATACCATCGTTATCTTGGTCTAGTTCTCCACTTCCTGATTCGATAACATCGTTTACGCCATCTCCATCTGAATCTAAATCTAAATGATCTGGTGTACCATCTCCATCTGTATCTCTATTAAGATCTCCATCTTGTTCTATTAAGTCTGGAATACCATCATTATCGTCATCTAAATCTACATCATCTGGAATACCATCTCCATCATTATCTCCTCTAACAGTTATTGTTACAGTTGCTGTTTTACATACTGCTGGATTTACTGCTGTATTACACACTGTATAATCTACTGTAATTATTTTTCCTTCTTCTGCCAATGTTGGAATATATGTTAACTCTCCTGTTAATGGATTGAAACTTATAAATCCTTTAGCTGTTCCTGTTCCTGCATCTACAATGGTAGTGTTTGAACCTGGAAGATAATCGTCGTTAGTTAATACATTAACGATTGCTGGTACCTCGATAGTTGCTGTTAACACATCTCCTGCCACTGTTGGTACTAATGGATTTGGATCTGTTGTATCTGGATTACCATCATTATCGTCATCTAAATCTGTTACATCTGGAATACCATCTTTATCGTTATCTGTTTGAACTGTAATGGTTACAGTTGCTGTTTTACATACTGCAGGGTTTACTGCTGTGTTACAGACTGTATAATCTACAGTTACAGTTTTTCCTTCTTCTCCAGCTGCTGGTGTATACGTCATTTCTCCTGTTAATGGATCGAATGCTACAAGACCTTTTGCTGTTCCTGTTCCTGCATCTACAATGGTAGTGTTTGTACCTGGTAAGTAATCGTCATTGGTTAAAATGTTTACTTTTCCTAATTGACCTTCTACAACTGTTAATACATCTTCTGTAAGTGTTGGTACTAATGGATTTGGATCTGTTATATCTGGATTACCATCATTATCGTCATCTAAATCTGTTACATCTGGAATACCATCGTTATCATTATCTGTTTGAACTGTAATGGTTACAGTTGCTGTTTTACATACTGCAGGGTTTACTGCTGTGTTACAGACTGTATAATCTACAGTTACAGTTTTTCCTTCTTCTCCAGCTGCTGGTGTATACGTCATTTCTCCTGTTAATGGATCGAATGCTACAAGACCTTTTGCTGTTCCTGTTCCTGCATCTACAATGGTAGTGTTTGTACCTGGTAGGTAATCGTCATTGGTTAAAATGTTTACTTTTCCAGAAACTCCTTCTACAACTGTTAACAAGTCTCCTGCCACTGTTGGCACTAATGGATTTGGATCTGTTGTATCTGGATTTCCATCATTATCGTCATCTAAATCTGTTACGTCTGGAATACCATCTTTATCATTATCTGTTTGAACTGTAATGGTTACAGTTGCTGTTTTACATACTGCAGGGTTTACTGCTGTGTTGCAGACTGTATAATCTACAGTTACAGTTTTTCCTTCTTCTCCAGTTGCTGGTGTATACGTCATTTCTCCTGTTAATGGATCGAATGCTACAAGACCTTTTGCTGTTCCTGTTCCGGCATCTACAATGGTAGTGTTTGATCCTGGAAGATAATCGTCATTGGTTAAGACGTTTACTTTTCCTGATTGACCTTCTACAACTGTTAATACATCTTCTGTAAGTGTTGGAACCAGTGGATTTGGATCTGTTGTATCTGGATTACCATCATTATCGTCATCTAAATCTGTTACATCTGGAATACCATCTTTATCGTTATCTGCTTGAACTGTAATTGTAATTATTGAATTTTTACATACTTCAGGGTTTACTGCTGTATTACAAACTGTATAATCTACGGTTACAATTTTTCCTTCTTCTCCAGGGAAAGATGTGTAAGTAAATTCTCCACTTAATGGATCAAATACTATAAGGCCTTTCGCTGTTCCTGTTCCTGCATCTACGATGGTAGTGTTTGAGCCTGGAAGATAATCGTCATTGATTAAAATGTTTACTTTTCCTGGTACACCTTCTACAACTGTTAGTAGATCTCCTGCTACTGTTGGCAGTAATGGATTTGGATCTGCTGCATCTGGGTTACCATCATTATCGTCATCTGAATCTTTGCTATCTGGAATCTTGTCTCCATCTGTATCTAAATTATCTAAATAATCTGGTGTTCCATCTCCATTGTCATCATCATCTGTAAAGTCTCCATTATTATTGTTGTCCTCTTCTTTTGTTGGAACTCCATCTCCATCGTCATCGACATCTAAATAGTTTGGAGTACCATCTTTATCTGTATCATCGTCTCTTGGATCTCCATTAACTGTAACAACGTCTTCTTCTTTTGTTGGAACTCCATCTCCATCGTCATCTACATCTTGGAAGTCTGGTGTTCCATCTTTATCTGTATCCATTGGAGTATCTTTTGTTACTCCACTTTCTGGTGTTGTTTCAATTAAATCGAATAAACCATTTGAACCAGAACCTGTATCTGAACCATCAATTACTCCATCGTCATTTAAATCTGTTTGACCGAAACCTGATTCTGTTAAGTCATTTACGCCATCTCCATCTGAATCTAAGTCTAAATGATCTGGTGTACCATCTTTATCTGTATCTCTATTAGGATTTCCATTTTGTTCTACTGTGTCTGGAATACCATCATTATCGTCGTCTAAATCTACAGAGTCTGGAATACCATCTCCATCATTATCTTTAATTTCTCTATAGTCAACTTCGTTTGTAGTTGCTGTATTATCGTTATCTGGTAAATCTATTGCTCCGTTATTTTGGTTGTCATTTACATCAAATAATCCTGTTCCTGTATTTACATCGTCGTAAGCATCTAATAAACCATCGTTATCTGCATCGTTATTTGCTGTTGATTTTGTGAAACCTGCTTCTTTTGTATCATCAATTCCATCGTTATCTGAATCTTTATCTAAATAATCTGGAATATTATCTCCATCTGTATCTACAGTTTTTAATCCATCGTTTGTTGCATTATCATAGATATCTGCTAAACCATCATTATCTGCGTCTGCAAATGGATTATTTGGCATTATATATCCAACTGTTGGTTGTGCTTCTACGTTATCTGGAATACCATCGTTATCTGAATCGATATCTTTTTCGTCTGATTTTCCATCTCCATCGCTATCAATTCCATCATTTACAGTAAATACAGGGAATGTACCAGGACCTGAAGGTAATGATGAGCCTGTAGTTTGTGATGCACTTGCTGATGTTGTATTAGATGCATCAAATAAACCATTGATTGCACATCCTGAAAATAATACAGAACCTAAGCTAGTATTCGAAGTTGCTGATAATAATTCCGCAGAGAAACGAATATTAAACGAAGCTGAGTTATAATAACCAAAGAATGTTGCCAATCTTGGTGATAAATCTACTCCTGAATAGGTATCGTCTGGCCCTTGGAAAGTTACTAAACCTGTTGCTGGATTGTCTGTAACATTTAATAATGTTTCATTGTCTACTGCATATAGTCCTGGTCTTGATAAGATTACTGATTCTCTTGCATTTGCGCCATCTATATCATATATAACTCCACTAAATCTGCTAATATTATATAACGTATTTGTATTGTCGTTTACTAAAATGACTTTGAATGCCATTTCTGCTTTATTACCTGTTGGTGTAGGCACTGTGTATTCTGGCTGCCAAGCATCTGGGTTACCTGTTGTAGAATTATCAATGGAGATTAAAGAGGCTCCTCCTTGGATGTCTGTAATTTCAACAATTGCATCTAAAATACCTCCTGTACCTCCAAAACCTGTTACGTCTATTACATCTTCGAAACGATACTTTGCTCCAATTGAACCTGAGCCTGTTACTCCTGTACCTGTAATATAAACTGGGTTTTTAAAGCTTACGTTAGGCAAAATACAATTTGAACTATTTGCATTTCCTGATGGTGTGAATCCTAGAGATTCTACAACATCTATAATACCATCGTTATCGTCATCAATATCAATATTATCTGTAATACCATCTCCATCTGTATCTACTAATACACCAAATGTAACTTTATCTCTAAAATCTACTTCTGCGGTTCCTGGATCTTGATCGTTAGGGAACTTTGTAACATCTTGGTTGTTATTTGATGCTGCTCCAGAATCTGCTGGTCCGTTCGCATTTAAATCAAATGCATCGTCTAAACCATCTTTATCTGTGTCTATTCCAGATGCAACGATTTCTGCTACATTATCTCCATTTGTATCATATGCTTCAACAGTGTCTAATACTCCATCTCCATCTGAATCTGTATCTGTATAATCTGGTGTATCTGTTCCATCTGTATTTACAGGATTACTGATTGGAATACCAGAACCTGGCATTGTTTCGTAAACATCTGCTAAACCGTTACCATCTGTATCTACTCCTGGTGCAATATATCCTGACGTTGCTTGCCATTCGATATTATCTACAATTCCGTCATTATCTGCATCGATATCTAAATAGTTAGGTATTGCATCTGAATCTGAATTTTCTGGAGTGTTAATTGGGCTTCCTGTTACAGAACCACAAGGTGTACAATCTGTATCGTAAGCATCGTCTATACCATCTTTATCTGTATCATTTCCTGATGGAGAGATATAATTTGCAGGGTTTTGGCCTTCAATATTGTCTATAATTCCATCGTTATCTGAATCTATATCTTGATAGTTTGGTACTCCATCTCCATCTGTATCTGGAGTTGTTAATGGTGTAGTTGCAATGTTATCATCTAAACCATCTTTATTCGTATCTGTGAAATTATCTACTTTACCATTTCCATCTGTATCTGTTCCTCCACCTTCTACTAAGTCTGGAATTCCATCATTATCTCCATCTGTATCAAACTGGTCTATAATACCATCTCCATCTGAATCGTATTTATCATCTATACCATCGTTGTTTTTGTCTGTGGTGATGTTATCTGTGTCTTTATAATCTGGAATACCATCGTTATCTGTATCTTTTAAAGGATCGTCTCCTCCATTTTCTACAGTATCTGGAATACCATCATTATCATCATCTAAATCTACAGTATCTATAATACCATCTCCATCATTATCTGATTGAACTGTAACTTTAACTTCTGCAACATTAGAAACTAAACCATCGTTATCTTTTACAGTATAATTTACTTTCGAATCTCCTGTAAATTCTGGCAATGGAGTAAATGTTACATTTCCTAAATTATCTACTGTATAAGTTCCTTCTCCTGAGATTACTAATGGTGTTGTTGAATTCCCTTTATTTGTAGGGTTTTTAGGGTCTATTAATTCTACTGTACTTACATCTACTGTACCATCTGTATCTGTATCATTACCTCCAATTGTTGGTATTGTTACTGGGTTATTTTGAATGGTTGTACTAGAATCGTTTACTGCGACTGGTGCATCGTTTTGACCTGTTACTGTTATATTTAATGTTGTACTTGTATTATTAACTCCATCTGAAACAGTATAAGTAACTTGTGGCACAGCACCTACATAGTCTAATGCTGGTGTGTACGTGTAACTACCATCAGAATTTATTACTAAAGTTCCTTCTGTAATTGTTGCTATTGTTCCAGCTGGATAGCCTGTTCCATTAATTGTGAATTCTAATACAGTTAATAGAGTTCCTTCTACATCTGAATCGTTAGATAAAACTCCGTTTGCAGATGATACCATTAATGGAGTATCTTCTATTGTCGTGTTTATATCTGCAACTGCACTTGGGGTATCGTTTACTGGTGTTACAGTAATACTAATTTTTGCAGGTGTTTTTGTTATCAATCCATCATTATCTTTTACTGTATAATTTATATCTGCAGAACCATTAAAGTTAGGATCTGGTGTAAATGTTACATTTCCAGAATTGTCTACTGTATAAGTTCCTACTCCTGTTACAACTAGAGGTGTATTTGAATTTCCTGTATTTGAAGGATTATTAGGATCAATTAATGTAACAGTAGAAGGGTCTACAGTATTATCATCTGTATCGTTTCCTGTAATGTTAGAAATTGTTACTGGTGTGTCTTCTGCTGTTGTAACAGAATCGTCTACTACAATAGGTGCATCATTTACTCCTGTTACTGTAATATCTAATGTACTTGTTACATTTTCTACACCATCTGTAACTGTATAAGTTACTTGTGGTAGAGTTCCAACATAATCCTTTGCTGGGTTAAATGTGTAACTACCATCTCCATTTACTGTTAAAGAACCTTCAGTTAATGTAACTGTTGCTCCTGCAGTACTTGTAATACCTTTTACAACAAACTGAGTTAATGTTAATGGTGTTCCATCTGGATCTGTATCATTATTAATTAAACCATTTGCAGCAGAAACACTTAATTGTGTGTCTTCTGGTGTTGTATTCATATCTGGGTTTGCTACTGGCGTATCATTAATACCTGTAACTGTTATTGTTAAAGTGCTAGATGCTGTTGCAGTTCCTGTACCGTCTGAAATTGTATAGTTTACAACTGGCACAGAACCATTATAATTTGCTGCTGGCACATATGTATAGCTACCATTTGCGTTTATTGTAATTGTACCTTCTGTAATTGTTGCTGTATCTCCAGGGTTGTAATTTGTTCCTTTAATTTGGAATTTAGTTACTGTTAACGTTTCTCCTGGATTTGCATCTGTATCGTTATTTAATAATCCATTAGCAGTTGCTACTGTTAATGTAACATCTTCTGATGTAAATCTTACATCTGGGTTTGCTATTGGTGGTAGTAATGACTTTGGAACTTTAACAGAAACTGTTGCTGTATCACAAAGTCCATTTCCATCACAAACTTGGTATACAAATACATCTGTACCTGTATTAAAGCCTGGGGTTGGTGTGTATGTAATTGTTCCATCTGCATTTATTGTAACTGTTCCATTTCCTGGTTGTGTTACAATGCTAGAAATTGTTAATGTATTTCCATCTAAATCCTTATCGTTTGGCAAGACTGGTATAATAACTGAAACTCCTGGGTCTGTAGATGAAATATCATCTGTTGCCACTGGTGCATCGTTAACTGGTGTTACTGTTATATCTAATGTACTATTTGCAGTGTTTGTTCCATCGCTTAAAGTATATGATACTGTAGGTACAGTTCCATTATAATTTAATGCTGGTGTAAATGTATAACTACCATTAGAGTTAATTACTAAAGAACCTTCTGTTAAAGTAACAGTGTTTCCTGCAAGATATGTTGTTCCGCCAACTGTAAATCTTGTTACAGTTAATGAATTATTTTCTGGATCTGAATCGTTCTTTAACAATCCGTTTGTAACATTTACTGTAATTGCTACATCTTCTGGTGTAGTATTCGTATCTGCTACTGCAATAGGCACATCATTTATTGGTAAAACAGTAATTTTTAATGTACTTGTTGTTGTATCTGTTCCATCGCTTACTGTGTATGTTACTGTTGGTACAGTTCCATTAAAATTAGCGGTTGGTGTAAATACATAACTACCATTAGATTGTATTGTTAAAACTCCTTCTGTTAAATTAATTGGGCTTCCAACTGTTGCTGGGTTTCCATTTACTGTTAATGCTGTAACTGTTAGAGCATCGTTTTCTATATCAGAATCATTTGTTAAAATACCATTTGCTTGAGATACTGTTAATATTGTATCTTCATTTGTAGTATTCTTATCGGTTACTGCTATTGGTGGATCGTTAACTGGTACTACAGCAATTGTTAAGGATGCTGGTGTCGTTGTTGTTCCATCAGAAACATTATAGGTGATTGGAGGTACTGAACCAAAGTAATTTAACGCTGATGTAAATGTGTAACTACCATCTGTATTAATTTTTAATGTTCCTTGCGTTAAGTTGGCAGACTGACCAGCATTGTAGGTTTTACCATCGACAATATATGTTGAAATTGATAAAGGATCTCCATCTGTATCTGAATCATTAATTAATAATCCTGTTGCTGTTGACTCTGTATAAGGAATATCTTCAAAAATTAAGTTTGTTGTTGTTTCATTTGCAACTATTGGTGCATCATTTACAGCTGTTACTGTAATACCAATTTTTGCAACATTAGATGTTAATGGTGTTGTTGGATCGTTATCTTTAACTGTATAGTTTACATTTGCAGAACCATTGTAATTTGGTACTGGTTTAAATGTTACATTTCCTAAGTTATCTACTGTATATGTTCCAACTCCTGGAATAACTAATGGTGTTGTAGTATTTCCTGTGTTAGAAGGGGTTTTAGGATCGATTAAAGTTACAGTTGCTGGATTAATACCAGAATCGTCTGTATCATTTCCTCCAATAGTTGCTACTAGTAGATTTGTATCTTCATTTGTTGTATTTCCTAAATCGTCTACTGCTAATGGTGCATCATTTACTGAACTTACAGTAATATCTAATTCTCCTACAACTGTATCTGTACCATCTGTAACATTATAAGTTACTTTTGGAATTGCTCCATTAAAGTCTTCATTAGGAGTAAATATATAACTACCATCTGAATTCATTTTTAATGTTCCGTTATTTAATACTGCAGTATTTCCTGCATTATAAGTAGTTCCTTCTGCTACAAATGTTGAAATTGTTAATGGGTCTCCATCTGGATCTGAGTCGTTATTTAATAATCCATTCGCAGTTGATACTACTAACTGGGTATCTTCTGGAGTTGTATTTGTTTCATTTTGAACTACTGGAACATCATTTACAGAAGTTACTGTAATTTCAATCGTTGCAACGTTAGATGTTAATGGTGTTGTTGGATCGTTATCTTTAACTGTATAATTTACGTTTGCTGAACCATTATAATTTGGTATTGGCTTAAATGTTACGTTTCCTAAATTATCTACTGTATATGTTCCAACTCCTGGAATAATTAATGGTGTTCCTGTTTTTCCTGTGTTTGAAGGATTCTTTGGATCTATTAATGTTACTGTTGCAACATCTATTCCAACATCATCTGTATCATTCCCTACTATTGTTGCTACAATTTTATCAGTATCTTCATTCGTAATGTTTCCTGAATCGTTTACTGCTATTGGAGCATCATTAATTGGAGTAACTGTAATGTCTAAAGTTCCAGCAATTGGTGTTACTACTTTACCATCTGTAACATTATAGGTTACTTGAGGTACAGTTCCATTAAAGTTAGATGCTGGTGTAAATACATAACCTCCATCTGCAAATAATTTTAATGTACCTTCTGTTAAAGTTGCGGTTGTCCCTGCATTGTATACAGTTGCATCTCCATTAATAGTGAAAGTCGTAATTGTTAATGGATCTCCATCTACATCTGTATCGTTATTCAATAACCTGTCTGTACTTGTTCCAGAAACTACTAATTGTGTATCTTCTGCTGTTGTGTCTGTTTCGTTTTGAACTACTGGAATATCGTTTACAGAGGTAACCGTAATTGCTATTGTTGCAACATTAGATGTTAATGGTGTTGTTGGATCGTTATCCTTAACTGTATAATTTACATTTGCTGGACCATTATAATTTTCTGTTGGATTAAAAGTTACATTTCCTAAATTGTCTACAGTATATGTTCCAACTCCTGTAATTACTAAAGGTGTTCCTGTTTTTCCTGTATTTGCTGGATTGCTTGGGTCTATTAATGTTATTGTTGCAACATCTACTGCTCCATCATCTGTATCATTAGTTCCAATTGTTGTTACAATTTTGTCTGTATCTTCATTCGTTGTGTTTCCTAAATCGTCTACTGCAACTGGAGCATCATTTACTCCTGTTACTGAAATATCTAAAGTACTTGTAACAGTATCTATTATACCATCTGTAATTGTATAAGTTACTTGTGGTAAATTGGCTGTTGAGTCTGGTGCAGGTACAAATGTGTAACTACCATCTGAACTTATTGTTAATGAACCTTCTGGTAAATTAACTGCTACTCCAACTGCATAAGTTGTAGCACCAATTTTAAATTCTTTAACTGAAAGTGCATCTCCATCTATATCTGTATCGTTGTCTAACAATCCATTTGCTGTATTAACTGTTAATGTAGTATCCTCTAAAGTAGTTTTTACATCTGGATTTGCAACTGGTGTATCGTTAATTGGATTTACAGTAATAGTTAATGTACTACTTGCATTTGGTGTTCCTTGACTATCTGTAATTGTATAATTTACTGCTGGTACAACTCCATTAAAGTTTGGTTTTGGCACGAAAACATATCCTCCACCTGCATTAATTGTTAAGTCTCCTTCTGTAAGATTTGCAGTATCTCCTGCATTATAAATCGTTCCTGCTGCTACAAATTGTATTACAGTTATAGGGTCTAAATTTGCATCTGTATCGTTTTTAATTAAACTCTTCGCATTTCCATTAGCAACTGTTAAAGTTACTTCTTCATCTGTTACATTCGTATCTGGGTTTGCTACTGGAGAGAATGCAGATTGTGGTACTGTAATTGTTACCACTGCTGTATCTAACCCTCCATTTCCATCAGATATCTGATAAGTGAAAGTATCTGTTCCGTTATTAAACCCTGCTTGAGGTGTATATCTCACCACATCATCTGAAGTATCTCCAGGTGTTCCATTATCATTAATTACAGCTGTTCCTTTTGTAGGACCTACAGTAATTGTACTAATGGACAACATATCTCCATCTAAATCTGAATCATTTGTTAATACTGGAATGTTAACTGCAACACCTGGGTCTGTAGCTGAAGTATCATCAACAGCTACTGGGTTATCGTTAACTGGAGTAACTGTAATTTTTAATGTACTGTTTGCTGTGTTAGAACCATCTGTTACTGTATAAGTAATTGTTGGTACAGTTCCATTAAAATTTAATACTGGAGTGTAATTGTAACTTCCATCAGCATTTAATTTAATAGTTCCTGAAGGGATGGTTGCTGTTTGACCAGCATTGTATGTTGTTCCTCCAACTGTAAATTTAGATACAGTAACTGTATCTCCATCTATATCTGTATCATTACTTAAAACTCCAGATGCTGCATTCACAGAAAGTGCAGTATCTTCTGGTGTTGTATTTGTATCTACAACTAGCGTTGGTGTATCGTTAGTTGGTGTTACTGTAATAATTAATGTTGCTGTTGCTACGTCTGTTGTTCCGTCTGAAACTGTGTATGTAATTGTTGGTACAGTTCCATTAAAGTTTGCTGTTGGTACAAATACGTATCCACCATCTGTATTTACAGTAATCGTTCCTTCTGTAATTGTAGTTGGATTTCCTGCTGTAACAGTTGTTCCACCTACTTCGAATTGCGATACTGTTATTGTATTTCCATCGATATCTGAATCGTTCTTTAAAACACCATTTGCTCCTGTAACTGTTAATGTTACGTCTTCTGGAGTTGTGTTTGTATCTGCAACTGCTGTTGGAGCATCATTAATAGGATTTATTGTAAGTGTTAATGTGCTATTTGCAGTACTAGAACCGTCTGAAATTGTATAATTTACAACTGGTACAGCTCCATTATAATTTAATGCTGGGGTAAATGAATAACTACCATCTGCATTTACTTTTATAACTCCTTCAGTAATTGTTGCAGATGTTCCTGCAGTGTACACTGTTCCGTTAATTGTAAATTTGGTTACAGAAATTGCATTTCCTTCAGGATCTGAATCGTTATTTAATAATCCTGTTGCAGCTGGTACATTTAAAGTTACATCTTCATTTGTAGAATTTGTATCTGGTGTTGCAACTGGTGCATCGTTAACTGGTGTTACAGTAATATCTAATGTTGTTGTAGCTGTTAAAGAACCATCTGTAATTGTATATGTTACTTGTGGTACAGCTCCATTAAAGTTATTTGCTGGCACATATGTATAACCTCCATTAGAATCTAATTTTATAGTTCCTGCAGCTGTTGTTGCTGTTTCTCCTGCTAAATAAGAATTTCCTCCTACTTCGAAACCTGTTACATTAATTGCATTACCATCTAAATCTGAATCATTTTTAAGAACTCCATTTGCTGGTGCAACTGTTAACGTAACGTCTTCTGTAGTTGTGTTTGTATCTGCAACAGCTGTTGGTGCATCATTTACTGCATTTACAGTTAATTTTAATGTACTGTTCGCTGTATTTGTACCATCTGTAATTGTATAATTAATTACAGGAACTGGTCCGTTATAATTTGTTGCTGGTGTAAATGTGTAACTACCATCAGAATTAATTTTTATAACTCCTTCTGTAATTGTAGCTGTTGTTCCTACTGTAAAAGTGTTTCCACCAACTGTAAATTGTGTAACTGTTAATGGATCGTTTTCTGGATCTGTATCGTTCTTTAACAATCCGTTTGTAGCTGTAACATTTAATGGTGTGTCTTCGTTTGTAGAATTTATATCTGTTAATGCTACTGGCGAATCGTTTACTGGTGTTACAGTAAGGTTTAATGTAGATGTTGCTGTATCTGTACCATCTGTTGCTGTATAAATAACTTGTGGATAAGACCCATTAAAGTTTGGTGCTGGTTTGAATACATAACCTCCATCTGCATTTAACTTTAAAGTACCTTCTGTTAAAGTAGCTGTAGCTCCTGCTGTGAAATCTGTTCCACTAACTGTAAATTTAGTTACAGAAATTGTATTGTTCTCTTTATCTGTATCGTTTTTAAGAACTCCATTTGCTGCTGTTACTGTTAACTGTGTATCTTCTATAGTTGTATTTGTATCTGCAACTAAATCTGGTGCATCGTTCACTGGAGTTACTGTAATTTTTAATGTTGTATTGGATGTATTTGTACCATCTGAAACTATGTATGTTATGGTTGGAACTGTTCCATTAAAATTTGCTGCTGGTGTAAATGAATAACTACCATCTGAATTTAATTTAAGTGAACCTTCTGTTAATGGTACAGTATCTCCTGCATTATAAGTTGTTCCTCCAACTGTAAATTTAGTTACTGTTAAACCATCCATATCTATATCGGAATCATTTTTAAGAACTCCATTTGCAGCTGTTACTGTTAAGGTAACATCCTCTGCAACAGTGTTTGTATCTGGCACTGCTGTTGGAGCATCGTTAATTGGATTCACTTTAATATCTAAAGTACTTGTTGCAGATAAATTACCATCTGAAACTGTATAAGTAACTTGAGGCACATCTCCATTGAAGTTTAAAGCTGGTTGAAAAGTATAACTACCATCTGCATTTATTTTTAATGTTCCTTCTGTTAATACTACATCTATTCCAATAGTTCTTGTTGCGCCATTTACAGTATAACCTGTTACTGTTAATGGATCGTTGTCTACATCTAAATCGTTTGTAAGAATTCCATTTACAGCTGTAACTGTTAATAAAATATCTTCGTTTGTTGTGTTGGTATCTGGACTAGCAACTGGTCTATCGTTAACTGGGTTTACTTTAATATCTAAAGTAGCTGTTGTAGTTGTTGTTCCGTCTGAAACTGTATACGTAACTTGAGGAATGTCTCCATTGAAATCTCCTGCTGGAGTAAATGTATAACTACCATCTGATTTTACGACTAAAGTTCCTTCTGTAATTGTTGCTGTAGTTCCTGCTGGATATGAAGTTCCTCCAATAGTAATTTGAGTTACTGTTAATGGATTACCATCTATATCTGTATCGTTCTTAAGAACTCCATTTGCTGCTGTAACTGTTAAAGTAGCTTCTTCATCTACAGTATTTGTATCTGCTACTGCAACTGGAACATCGTTTGTAGGCGTAATTGTAATACCAATAGTTCCTTGATTTAATGAAGTAACTCCATCATTATCTTTGATAGTATATTTAATATTTGCTGAACCATTAAAGTTTGCAACTGGAGTAAATACTACATCTCCATTTGCATTTACAGTGTATGTTCCTACTCCAGAAATTACTAATGGTGTACTAGAGTTTCCAAAGTTTGATGGATTATTAGGATCTATTAATCTTACTGTTGATGGATCTATTGTTCCATCGTCTGTATCGTTTGTTCCAATTGCTGTAATTGTTACAGGATTGTCTTCATTAGCAACATTTCCTAAATTATCTACTGCTACTGGTGGATCGTTAACTGGTGTTACAGAAATGTTTAATGTTGCATCTACATCTACTGTTCCATCCGTCATTGTATAAGTTACTTCTGGTACATTTCCATTAAAATCTTTTGCTGGGGTAAATGTATAACTACCATCTGATAATAATGTAAATACTCCTTCTGTTAAAGTAACTGCTGTACCAGCTGTAACAGTTGTTCCATTAATTTTAAATTCTTTAACGCTTATTGCATCTCCATCTAAATCGGAATCGTTTTTAAGAACACCATTTGCTGCTGAAACTGTTAATTTAATGTCTTCTGCTGTTGAATTGGTATCGGCTACTGCTACTGGAGTATCGTTTGTAGGATTTACAGTAATATTTAAAGTACTTGTATCGTCTGTTGTTAAACCAGAACTATCTGTAACTGTATAAGTAATTTCTGGAATTGCTCCATTAAAGTTTGCTACTGGTATAAACTCGTAACTACCATCTTCGTTAATTTTTATTGAACCAACATTTGGAATACTTGTAACTGTTCCTAATGTTTTTGTTCCTGGAATGCCTGCAATTGTATAGTTTACTACTTTTAAAGCGTCTAAATTTCCATCTGTATCATTCTTAAGAATTCCATTTGCTGCTGTAACTGTTAGAGTAGTATCCTCATTTACTGAATTCGTATCTGGATTTGCAACTGGTGGGAAAGGTGAAATTGGCACTGTAACATTTACAACTGCTGTATCTGTTCCTCCATTTCCATCTGAAATCTCGTATGTAAAACTATCTGTACCATTATTAAAACCTGCATTTGGAGTGTACTTTATTGTTCCATTAGAATTAATAGTTGCTGTTCCATTTGAAGGTTGTGCAGTAATGCTACTTACTGTAATTACGTCTCCATCTAAGTCATTATCATTCGTTAAAACTGGAATATCTATAGCAACTCCTGGATCTGTACCTGTTGTATCGTTTGTTGCAACTGGATTATCATTTACTGGGCTTACTGTAACATTTAATTTTGCATTACCTGTGTTTGTACCATCGCTTATTGTGTAAGTAATCTCTGGTACGTTTCCATTAAAATCGGCAACTGGTACAAAACTGTAACTACCATCTGTATTTATAGTGATGGTTCCAACATTTGGTATTGCTCTTACTCCTGGTGTGGTTGGAGTTACTGCTACTGTGGTTCCTCCAACTACAAATTGAGTTACATTTAAAGCGTCTCCATCTACATCTGAATCATTTTTATCGATTAATCCATTTGCTTTTGCTACTGTTAAAGTAGTGTCTTCATTTACAGTGGCTGTATCATCTACTGCTACTGGTGCATCGTTTTGTGGTACAATTGTTATTGTTAATGTGCTTGTTTGTGGTGAGACCCCATCTGTCGCTGTATATGTAATTACTGGAACTGCCCCTACATAATCTTTGGCTGGTGCAAAAACATAACCTCCATCTGCATTCATTTGAAAAGTTCCTACATTTGGAATCGTAACTGCTGGATCGCCTGCGTTTGTACTTCCTGAAACTCCTGCAATTGTAAAGCTTGAAACTGTTAAAGTCGTTCCTGCATCTACATCTGTATCGTTCTTTAATACTCCATTTGCGCCTGTTACTGTTAAAGTAACATCTTCATTTGTAGAATTTGTGTCTGCTGCCAATACTGGATTGTCGTTTACAGCAGTAACTGTAATGTTTAATTTTGCATTGTCGGTATTTGTTCCATCACTTATTGTATAAGTAATCTCTGGTACGTTTCCATTAAAATTGGTAAATGGTACAAAACTGTAACTACCATCTGTATTTATTGTGATGGTTCCAACATTTGGTATTGCTCTTACTCCTGGTGTGGTTGGGCTTACTGTTATTGTAGTTCCATCGACTACAAATTGAGTTACATTTAATGTGTCGCCATCTACATCTTCATCATTAACATCTATTAAACCGTTTGATTTTGAAACTGTTAAAGTAGTATCTTCATCTATTGATTTTGTGTCTGGTCTGGCAACTGGTGCATCATTTACAGGATTTACAGTTATATTTAATGTTGAGTTTACGATGTTTGGTCCATCAGTTATTCTATACGTTATTGTTGGTACATTACCATTGAAATTTAAAAGAGGTATAAAATTATAACTTCCATCTGAACTAATAGTAATCCTTCCTACACCCGAAATTATATTGTTTTTTGTTTCTCCTTGATTTAATGTTGTTGAGCTTCCTCCATCAATTATAAATTGCATAACTCTTAAAATGTCGCCATCTACATCTTCATCATTTGCATCTATTAAACCATCTGCTTTTGCAACTATTAAAACGGTATCTTCATTTATTGATTTTGTGTCTGGTCTTGCAATTGGTACATCATTTACAGGATTTACAGTAATATTTAATTTTGCATTGCCTGTGTTTGTACCATCACTTATTGTATAAGTAATCTCTGGTACGTTTCCATTAAAATCGGCAACTGGTACAAAACTGTAACTACCATCTGTATTTATAGTGATGGTTCCAACATTTGGTATTGTTCTTACTCCTGGTGTGGTTGGAGTTACTGCTACTGTAGTTCCTGCTACTACAAATTGAGTTACATTTAAAGCGTCTCCATCTACATCTGAATCATTTTTATCGATTAATCCATTTGCTTTTGCTACTGTTAAAGTAGTGTCTTCATTTACGGAACCTGTATCATTTACTGCTACTGGTGCATCGTTTTGTGGTACAATCGTTATTGTTAATGTGCTTGTTTTTGGTGAGGCCCCATCTGTGGCTGTATATGTAATTACTGGAACTTCCCCTACATAATCTTTTGCTGGTGCAAAAACATAACCTCCATCTGCATTCATTTGGAAAGTTCCTACATTTGGAATTGTTACTGCTGGATCGCCTGCGTTTGTACTTCCTACAATTACTGGAATTGTAAAGCTTGAAACTGTTAAGGTTGTTCCTGCATCTACATCTGTATCATTCTTTAATACTCCATTTGCGCCTGTTACTGTTAAGGTAACATCTTCATTTGTAGAATTTGTGTCTGCTACTAATACTGGATCGTCGTTTACTGGAGTAACTGTAATGTTTAATTTCGCATTGTTGGTATTTGTTCCATCACTTATGGTATAAGTAATCTCTGGTACAACTCCATTAAAATCGGCAACTGGTACAAAACTGTAACTACCATCTGTATTTACAGTAATGCTTCCAACATTTGGTATTGCTCTTACTCCTGGTGTGGTTGGGGTTACTGTTACTCTGGTTCCACCAACTACAAATTGAGTTACATTTAAAGCGTCTCCATCTACATCTGAATCATTTTTATCGATTAATCCATCTGCTTTTGCTACTGTTAAAGTAGTGTCTTCGTTTACAGTTCCTGTATCATTTACTGCTACTGGTGAATCGTTTACTGCATTTATTGTAATAATCTGATTTGCAATGTCTGTTCTCCCTGTTCTATTACTAGTAATAGTGTAAGGAAAAGTAGAGCTTCCATTATAATTAGCTGTTGGCGTAAATATTAATTCACCTGTAACTGTTCTATTTACAACTCCATTTGGAACTGTAATAGTTTGTACTGAAACTAATGGGGTTCCGTTGATGTTTGTAATTCTAAATGCATCTCCATCGACATTACTATCACCCGTTAATGGGAATAAAGTAACTGAGGTATCTTCATCTGTAGTATAATAGTCGTCTACTGCATCTGGATTATCATTTACTGGGCTTATTGTAATATCTAAAGTTGAGTTTACAGAATTTATTCCATCACTTACTGTATAGGTAACTTGAGGTACAGTTCCGTTAAAGTTTGCAACTGGTACAAAAGTATAACTACCATCTTTATTTACTGTTAATGTTCCTTTTCCTGCAATTGTTGTGCTACCTCCTGAAGTAGGATCTACAGTAACTGTAGTTCCACCCACTACAAATTTCGTAACGCTTAATGGATTTGCATCTACATCTGAATCGTTCTTTAATAAACCATCTGCTGTTGCTACATTTAAAGTAACATCTTCTGGAGATGTTACTGAATCTGGTTGTGCAACTGGTGCATCATTTACAGGTGTTACTGTAATATCTAATGTTGCTTGGTTAGAAACCAATCCATCATTATCTTTTATTGTATATTTTATATCTGCAGAACCATTAAAGTTTTCTGAAAAAGGTGTAAAAGTAACAGTTCCTGATTCTGATCCATTTACGCTATATGTTCCAACATTTGCAATTACTAATGGCACCCCTATTTTTCCTGTATTAGAAGGGTTACTTGGGTCTATTAAAGTAATGGTTGTTGAATCTATTGTTCCATCTACATCTGTATCATTTGCTCCAATACTTGTTATTGTTTGAGCAGCTCCTTCTAAACCTGTGGAAGAATCGTTATTTGCCACTGGCGCATCATTAACATCTGTAACAGCAATATCTATATTTGCTTGATTTGAAGTATTATTACTACTATCTTTAATAGTGTACTTTATATCTGCATCTCCATTGAAATTTAAAACTGGTGTAAACTTCACGTTTCCTAATGGATCAACTGTATATGAACCTACATTAGCGATTACTAAAGGTGTTCCTGTTTTTCCTGTATTTGATGCATTATTTGGATCGATTAACGTAATTGTTGATGCATCTGGTGTTGTGTCTTCTACATCTGTATCGTTTGCAGCAATTGTTGGGATTGTAATTGCAACGTCTTCATTTGTTGTAAAAGGATTTGTTCCATCTTGGTCGTCTACTGCAACTGGTGGGTTATTACTAACCGTTAATGTTGCTGGTGGTGTTGATGGAATATCACAAGCATAATCTGTTTTAGAAACAACTACTTGGTATTTATATCCGTTTTGTGTAGTTGTTAAATTAGAGATTGTTAACTCGTTTGTGGTTGCTCCTGAATAAATACCTCCATCTGTAATGTTTGTAAAGGTTGTTCCACCATCTGTACTTTGTTGCCATTGGAAAACAGAACCTGTAGAAACCACTTTAAATTTAGCTGAACCAGCAATAAAACCTGTTTGGTCTGATGGTTGTGTACTTATTACAACTGGTGATCCTGCTGTAACTTTATTTGTTTTGTTTGGTTCTGCAAGAGTAGCTGTATAGGTGTGCCCTGATACTCTTCCGTTTGTTTCATAACCTGTACCAGCAACTTCGCCAGATTTTGTTGTGCTCTTTGTATAGCCTGCTTCTGTAACATCTGGACAAGAATCGTTGTCTGAATCTGTATCTTGATGATCTGGTTTACCATCATTATCTGTATCAAAAGTATCTACAATACCATCGTTATTGGTATCGTTCGCTGGAGTTACATCTTTGTAATTTGGAATACCATCATTATCTGAATCTGCATCTGGATTTACTCCACCTGGAGTTTCTGCAATGTCTAAAATCCCATCATTATCGTCATCTTCGTCTATAGCATCTGCAACACCATCTTTATCTGCATCTAAAATATCTCTAAAATCTACATCTCCTCCTGAAGCTAAATCGTTGTCTTCATCTAAAGTATTTGTTTGATTTCCATTAACATCTGTATAATTATCTGCGGTTTCTACTGTATTGTCTAAACCATTTGTTCCAACAGTTCCGTTTGTAGTTCCATTGTTATTTGTGTCTTTAGAAAGATTTCCAAACTCTATAATGTCATTAATTAAATCATTATCTGAATCTAAATCTAAATAATCTGGATTGTCTGTACCATCTGTATTTACTGGAATGATTGCTGTTCCAGAATTTGTTGTATCGTAAGCATCATCTAAACCATCTTTATCTGTATCTGTAAAAGTTGCAGAAGGTGCTATATAACCAGCGGTTGTTTGTGCTTCAATATTATCTGGAATTGTGTCGTTGTCTGAATCTAAATCTAAATAATTTGGAATCGTATCTGTATCGCTATTTGTAATTGGTAATTTTGTACCAGCAGTAAAGCCAGAACTACCACTAGCATCTTGATCTACTGGATCTACTGCATCTGCCAAACCATCTGAATCTGCATCATTTGCAGTACCTGCACCAATATGTCCATCTCCATCAGGATCTGTACCTCCAGCTTCAATTGCATCTACAATACCATCGTTGTCTGAATCAATATCAATAAAATCTTCAATTGTATCTCCATCTGTGTCTGGAATTGCTAAATTAGAAGTTTCAGCTATACCAGCAACAACTGTATCTGTAGAAACATCTAAAGGAATACCTTTTGTGTTTACATCTGTACTAGTTAAAGTTCCTGTTCCTGGTTGTCCATTTCCATCAGGGTCGTTTGTACCACCTGCTTCTGCGTAATCTGGAATACCATCGTTATCTGAATCTAAATCGAAATAATTTGGAATACCATCTCCATCTGAATCAGAAACTCCTGTTCTTGGATTATTATCTCCATCTAGATTTAAATCTTCATCTGTATCTAATATTCCATCATTATCGTCATCTAAATCTACAATATCATTAATTCCATCTCCATCATTATCTTGAGCTGATGCTTCTCTCCAATCTCTATTTCCACCTGGTGCTGCAGGATCATCATCTGGATGTGTTTGAGGAGTTTGCCCTCCATTTGTTGCGTTATTTGCTGTTGATGTACCTGTAAGAACCTCATCAAAATCGTCATGTAAACCATCTCCATCTACATCTACAAATTTTACAGGATCTACGATTCCGTTTGCGTCTGTATCTAAATTATTAGTAAGAACTATTGCTTTGTAAAATCCTTCATTAATATCAAAAATACCATCATTCTCTACATCTGTATCTGCGTAATCTGGTGCAGAACCTCCGTCTATATTTGTATAACCAACTGCCACACCTGCAGAATCTACATCATAAGCATCATCTATACCATCGTTATCTGCATCCGTTCCTTTTGGAGCTACGTAAGACGCAGTTGCCTGACCTTCGATATTATCTATAATTCCATCATTATCAATATCGATATCTAAGTAGTTTTTTACACCATCTCCATCTCTGTCTTTGTTGAAACCAAAACTTCCTAAAATATTTCCTGCAGCATCTGGATCGTTTGTATCTGCAAGACCATCTTTGTCTGCATCTGCAGGTTTTCCAGTGCCCACAATACCATTGTTGTCTCCATCTATAACTTGGAAGTTTCCTTCAAATGTATCTGGTAGACCATCTCCATCTGAATCTAAGTCTAAATAGTTAGGAATGGCATCAGCATCTGAATTTAAGAAAGTTGGAAATGTTGCTAGTGTTGGAGCTGATATTCTATCGTCCCAACCATTATTATCTACATCTACAAAACCATCTATAATACCATCATTTGTAGTGTCGTTAAAAGTTGCGTTATTTGAAAATGCTTCTTCTGTATCTGAAATACCATCATTATCTGAATCTCTATCTAATGAGTTAATTAATGTTGATACAATATCTGAAGAGGCATCTGTATTTCTTGGAGCTGTTGCTACAATACCACTTTCTGGTGTCGTTTCTAAAGCATTTCCAAATCCATTTGCACCTACCAATGCTGGTGTTGCTGAAGCATCTGCAATACCATCGTTATTCGCATCTGTATAACCTGCTTCTAAAACATCTGGAATTGCATCGTTATCTGAATCTAAATCTAAATGGTTTGGAATTCCATCGCCATCGAAATCGAACTGTGCTGTACCTCCAGGGAAATCTGCATCTAAATAATTTAGTATTCCATCTCCATCTGCATCTGCAGTTGGGTCTGTTCCTTGTCCTTCAACAACATCTAAAATACCATCGTTGTCTGAATCTAAATCTATTTTATCTGCTACTCCATCATTATCTGAATCTGGGTCTATTGTAATTGTTAATGTTGTTGAAACAATTGCTGGTGCAGTTGCATCATCGTCTGTTGCAGAATATGTTGCTACTGGTACTGCTCCTGTATAATTTGCTTCTGGAACAAATTCGTAGCTACCATTTGCATTAATTTTTAATGTACCAACCCCTACAATTGTAGCTGTGTTGGTAGCTGTTTTAGTTGCTGTATTATCTGCTGTATAAACTGTTGTACTTCCTGCTATTGTAAAACTTACAACTCTTAGAGTTGTTCCTGTATCTACATCAGTATCATTACTTAAAACTCCATTTGGTACTGCAACTGTTAAAGTTGTATTTTCTGTTGTTGAATTTACATCTGCAACTAAAGTAGGTGCATCATTTACTGGTGTAATTGTAAAGCCTAAAGTTGCTTGGTTTGAAGCAAAACCACTATTATCTTTAATTGTGTACTTAATATCTGCACTTCCATTAAAGTTTGCTTCTGGTGTAAAAACCACAGTCCCTGCAGCATCTACTGTATAAGTTCCTTTTCCTGTAATTACTAATGGTGTTCCTGTTTTACCAGTGTTCGCAGCATTTGTTGGATCTATTAAAGTTATTGTTGATGGAACTACATTTCCATCTTCATCTGTATCATTTCCACCAATTGTTGTTAATGTTATTGGATTGTCTTCTAAAGCTGTTCCAGATTCGCCAACTGCAACTGGTAAATCGTTTACTGCATTAACTGTAATATCTCCAGTTCCTGTTACTGCTGGTGCAATACCATCTGAAACTGTATATGTAAAATCTCCTGGGTCTGCAGCACCATCGTAACTTGTTGGTGCATCGTATTTTAAACCCGCAACTTCTGCTGGAGTTAAAGTAGCTCCATTTGTTACTACTGTATTGTCTGCTTTTTTAACAATTCCTAAAGTTGGTAAACCTGTAACTGTAATTGTTAGTGTGTTTCCATCTGGATCTGTTGGAGCTGTTAGCCCTAAAGATGTTCCTGTACTTTCTTCGTCTACTGTAATTGCATTACTACTTGCAACTGGCGGATCGTTTGTAAATGTTGTTAATGTTCCTGCACTTGAGGTAACTGGACAAACATAATCTGCTTTAGAAACAATTACTCTAAACTTACTATTGTTTTGTGCGGCTGTTACTCCTGTAATTGTTAATGTATTTGTTGTTGCTCCACTGTAAACGCCTCCATTTAAAATAGTATTATATGTAGTACCTCCATCTGTACTTGATTCCCATTTAAAAACTGTACCATCTGTAGTTACTGGAAAAGTAGTTGTTCCGCCAACAATTATATTTCTATTTGGTGGTTGTGCTGTTATTGTGGGTGGTGTTCCTGCTGATGAAACGTTAGAATTTGTTCCTGTATATGCTGTGGTAACTCCTGTTACTTTACCATCTGTAGCATTGTAACCTGTTCCACTAACTTCTCCTGCTTTTGTAGCACTTTCTTTATGACCTGCTTCAATAACATCGTTACAACCATCGCCATCTGAATCTGTATCGAATTGGTCTATTTTTCCATCTTGATCGATATCGTATTTATCTGCGATATTATCTCCATTACCATCTACAAATCCTGGTAAAGCTGGGTCTTTATAATCTAAAACTCCATTATTATTTACATCTACAAATGGATCTCCACTTGTAGCATTTTCTGCGGTGTCTAAAATTCCATCATTATCATCATCTAAGTCACAACCATCTGCTACTCCATCGTTATCATTATCTGCATTATCGTCGAAACCATTACATTTGTCAACTGAATCTAAAACTCCATCTTTGTCTGTGTCTCCATCTACTTTAACTTTTACAGTTGCAGTATCACAATTTGTTGTATTTGCTTTTTCACAAATTTTATAGGTAATTGTATAGGTTCCTGTTGCAGAATTGGCTGGTACACTAATATTTCCATTTGCATCTACAGTAACTCCTGTTAAACCTCCATTATTTTCTATTGTAATATTAATGGCTGTATCTGTAACAGCAACACTATTTAATAAATCGTTTGTTGTTATATCACCAGATGATGGGTTTCCTGTAATACCATTAATTGCTGTTGCCGAAAAGTCATCATTTACAGCATCTATATCGTTTATTGCAATTACACTTGCAAAAGAAATATCGTCTTCATGTACATTTTCTGTATGTGTAAAAGTTGGAGCTGTTGGCAACTCTGTAGCGTTTAAAGAGAATGTATTCTCTACTTTTGTAGCTGTAATATTTGCTGCTGTAACTGTGTGTGTTCCTTTATAAATCCAACATTCGTTTGGGTCTAAAATAGAATTATTATTTATGTCTCCACCACTTTGCAGAGTCATTGTTGTTCCTAAAGAAGAAGTAAATGTTACTGCATTTAGTGCTGTACCACCAGAATTAATAACAGATGCTGTATACTCTATGGTATCTCCAGCATCATCACTACCATTTGGTGTTGTTGCATTTACAATAATTTTTACACCTTGGGCGTAAGAAAAACTCGATAAAAGCCCAATTATTAAAACAAGTAAAAGTTTTCTTGCCTTTTTCTGGACTTTTCCATTTAAGTTGAAAATTGTGTACATTTTTTTCATCTTTATTCTTTTACTTGTTAGTTGTTGCTATTAGAGGTTGAGTCTTTGTCTGTCTCTGTTACAGAAAAAACTTCTGTTTTATTTGTAATTATTGTACCTGTTGTTGTTATTGTTGCGCCAATTTTTAATTCAATTGTTTGATTTTTTGTAATTGTTAAGGCGCTTAAATCCCAAATACCAGTTGTGGCTGTATAGGTCGTGTTAGGTGGTGCAATAGAAGTTGAAGGGTTGTAAGTTAAGCCTGGTGGTAACAAATCTTTTACTTTTATGTTTGTAGCATCAGCATTTCCTTCATTTTTTAATGTAATGGTAAAAACAATTTTTTCGCCAACTTTTTTTATAGGTTTGTCTACCGTTTTTAATACACTTAAATCTACCAAACAGGCATCTTTTACAGTGTTATCTTTAACTCCTGCAGTATTTGCTTGTTGTGTTGAATTACCATTAATAATTGGCACACCATAGTTACTACTTTGTGTATTTGTTTCTACAACATCTCCTAAGCTATCGTCTGTTCCTGGATTAACTAAATTAGAGTTCTGAAAGCTTCCTGCTGCTTCTATGGCATCTGCACAACCATCGTTATCGCTATCTGTGTCTGAACAATCTGAAATACCATCATTATCTGTATCTACTTTAACTGGGTATTTTATATCATCTATACCTAAATATGTATCTGTACTTGTTCCTGTACCTGCTAAAGATTCTGATGTTGGCACAATTAATATACGATCGTAATTATGGTTTGCTTTAAATGAAATAGTGTATCTTTTCCAACTATCAGTGTTTGTAATTTTAAGAGATCTACCTAAAAAATCTATTCCAGCTTGTGAAGCAATTGTATTTGTATTTGATTGTTGTGCATTTGTTGGGTTTGCAACTCCTACTCTAATCCCATATATATCAATATGACCAGGGTTTTTAAATACGCCTCCTGCAGTTCTTCCTAAATTCATTTGATATGATAAAAATGAAAAATTATAGACAAGTTGAGGAATTAATTTTTCACCTGGTGCTAAATCTATCTTAACAACTTCTTGTGAATAAGATCCATTACTATGCAACCCCATAAAAGCAACTCCTTCTAATGCAGTAATTTGCCCTAAAAGTGAAGGAGGGTTTTTAAAATAGCCTGCAGAACCTCTAGAGTTTCTAATTTGACTTGTTCCTGTTGGAAAAGCTGCGCTATAATTATCATAACCACTATTTGAAGTTGTTGAGTTTTCGAAATTTTCAACATTACTTATAAAACAGCCTTCATCATTATCTAAAATACCATCATTATCATCATCTAAATCTGTACCATTTGGAATGCCATCTCTATCGTTATCACTAAAAAATATATCTCTATAATTAACATCTCCTCCGTCAATTCCTAAATCGTTGTCTTCATCTGGAAGCGCATTGGGTACAATATTTCCATCTACATCTGTTGGACCAGTTGTAACATCTGTAGCATTGTCTAATCCATCATTATCTGCATCTAAATTGGTTAATGTAATTCCAGCTTCTTGTGTGTCTAGCAAGCCGTCATTATCTGAATCTGTGTCTAAAAAGTCTGCATTACCATCTAAATCTGTATCTATTGGTGCAGAAGCAAATATAAAATTTGTTGGTATTCCTTCTATATTTACATTTACACTTGGTGTTTCATAACCAACTGTTGCTTGCGCCTCTACTGCATCTGGTATTCCATCTCCATCTGAGTCTAGATCCCAATGGTTAACAATACCATCTAAATCTAAATCGAAACGATCATCTACACCATCTGAATTTGTATCTACAAAGCCAGGGAATTGAGGATCTATGTAATCTGGAATTGTATCTCCATCATGATCTCCATTTGGGTCGAAAGAACCTAATTCTACTGTGTCTAAAATACCATCATTATCATCATCTAAATCTACATTGTCTGAATATCCATCATTATCTATATCGCAATCTGGCAAAACTACAGAAGCATTTGGTGAAGTAACCTCTTCTCCATAAAACCAAGTATTTAACACTCTTTCATTACCAAAATCATCTGTTGTAGAATTTGTAGTACTCCCTTTAGAACCTGAAGGTGCTGGTGTGTTTACTGTATTATTAATCGGTGGGTTATCTCCATTCCATTTATGTGTTGGACCGAGTTTACCATCTTCTGGTCTTGATTGATCTGCTCCTCCAACTGTATTATTGTTAGGTGTTACTACAACTCCTGAATCATCCCAATACATTCTTCTATTTAGCAAAACTGGCTTTACAGAATTTATAACCAGTCCATTAGGATTTAATTCTGCATCTATCATTGGCACACTTGTTCTTCCTCTTAAACTTGTTAATTTTGCTGCAGATGTTGTATTCCCAGAAACAGGGTTACCTTGCCCATCTAAACCATCCCAAGGAATTACAATATTTCCTTTGGGCTGATTAAATGCTTGCACTATAACATCTTTCGTATTTTTTTGATACCCAGGAACTCCATTTAAATCTATTGTTACGTCTACATCTCCTGCTTCTTGGATTTTTACAGGAATTAAATAATTACCAGGACAGCCAAATATTTTACCCACAGAAACGGGAATTACTTGAACACCAATAGGAAAAGCAGCAGCATCTGGTTCTGTAATAAAAACGGGGAAACCGTTTAATAATGTTGGAATTGTATTTCCTGTAGCCCCATTGTAAGAAATAGATTTTCTTGTTGTTGTCCACACATTTGTAGGATCATTATCATCATCTACAATACCAAACTTATTCATTGCTAATAAATAACCAAAAGGTCTAAATCCTTCTTGAAACTCTACAGTAACAACAATCTTATCATCTGTATAACCGAAAAATTTTCCTTTAAAATCAAAGTTAATTGAAGGAACAAACGTAGCAGGGTCATAAGTTATGAACCCCCATTTTTGAGAAAAAATACGACCTTCTGTTCTATTATTTGATGTATCTGATACTGTAAAATCAAAGTATGGAATAACAATATTATCGCCATCTGTGGTTCTTGTAACACCAGCATCATTACTCTTATACATTTCTATATAATAGTCTCCGTTTGCTGTAGGGTTAAAACTCAAAGGCGTGTAACCAGCAGGAACAGCTCCCCCAATGTTTGGCCCTGCAACTGCTTGGTTATAAGTACTTATGTAACCTGCACCTGTAGTGTTAAATTTTATTGGTCCTGCTACAGTTGCTCCTGCAGCATTTTTTATTACATAGTATAAATTATTACTTAAAACTAAAGGATTACCATCTCTTTCTCTAGGATTTATTCCAAAATATAAATTTTCTGTTGTGTGATCTAAAATTCTAAATTGTAATCTTTGTGATGCTGGAGCATTTAAATATGGACCATATCTTCCATCATCTGTAATATACATCGCCACACCATTATTAGGGTCTGGCATCACTTGTTTAGTACCATCTGCAAAGACAGATGTACAAATTAAAAGTATATATGTGATTGATAAAAGTATTTTTTTTTTCAAAATCTTATTTTTTAAAATTGGCTGATAAAATTAATACTTAAATTCAATTTAAAATCTTAATTGCATAAGTATTCGTTGAAACAACAAACTTGTTCGATAATTGTTACTAATGAACTGTTGAATGTATTAAAGTTAAAAAAATATAGAGGTATCTACTTAGGTTCTTATTTTAATTTGTTAATTTGTTGATAACTAATATTTTTGTTTTTAATCATTCTTTTTATTTAGGTTGTCAAAAATAGTTTGTTTATGAATAGACCCGTTTAAACGATAACTATACTCATCTAAATACTTTTCAATAGCTCCTTAATGCCATCCAAGAGCATTTGCTTCTTAATCCAGCTTTTAATTGATGAGTAATTGTGTTTATTTCAAAAAAACTGAAACATTACTTTTTATTTGAGTGATGTAATAGTCTTTTTTTAGCAGCAAAAGCCTTTCCATTTGTCTGTAATTATTTTGTATTCGTAGAAACATAGCTAACAAAAGTTTTACTTAGTTCCTTTGACGAGTAATTATCTATTCGTTTAAAAAAACACGTTTAACACCTCGTTTATTATCAACTTCTATAGCGACAACTATTTTCTTGTTTTTACTATTGTTACTTCTTCCTTGTTTCAAATATTCGTTACCTCCATAAACGAACTCATCAATTCAATACATAGCCAATTATAGGCTTCAGTTCACTGCTTTTCATTGCCATACATACTTTACACATAAATAACCAAGTTATTTCTTTTGTAACTTTTAAACGTCTTGCCATTTGAGACGAAGAGATACTTTTTTTGTTGTAGCACTCATCTCAAAAACAATAGCAAATGCTTTACGAACTCCAAACTTAACCTTATAAAATAAGGTATTTACTGTTGGGCTCTCTATAACATAAGTTACAATCGCGTGCATAGTTAGGCTTTCGAATTATATACTTAGTGTGTTTGCACTTCACACAAATAAAACCATCGTGCCATTTTATAGTTACTATAACATCTCAAATAACCAAAATCGGTCTTATAAGTGTCAAAAAAAATAAATAATACCCCACCTTTAAACGATTCTATAATATTAGGTTTTGTTTGCTAAAGATAAGTAATTAAATAGACACTTTAAAAAACGAATATAAGTTTTTTTTAACATTTTTTAACAAAAAAACTATTTTTTTAAAAAAAAGAGTTTATAAATTAGTTTTTAGAATTGGGGTTTGAATCTAAATCTTTTTGTTCCGTTTTAAATACTTCTGTAGTATTCAATACAATATTTGTAGCTGTTACTTTTGCTTTTAGTGTTAATGTAATTGTTTCGTTATTTTGTATATCTCTTGTAAGCTTCCAAATACCAGTAACTGCGTTGTAAGTTGTGTTTGTTGGTATTATTGAACCTAATGACACATAAGTTAATCCAGATGGTAATAAATCTTTTATTTCTACACCTGTAGCAACTTGTGGCCCTTTATTGGTTATTGAAATGGTAAAAGTTACATTATCTCCTTTTTTAACAATAGGTTTATCTACTTTTTTCTCTATAGATAAATCTATTTTTTTAGCAGTTATCGTAAAACTCTCTGTTAAATCGTCTGTAGATAAGTTAGAATCTGTTTGATCTTGGGTATTAGAAACCACATTAGTAAAAGTTCCTTCTTGAGGTTTTTTTGGCACTTTAGAAACAAATTTTAATGTAAACAACTCTCCTGCTTCCATAGTTCCAATGGTCCAGTCTGGGCTACTCCAAGTTCCTTGACTTGGAGTTACACTAATTAAATCTAACTCTGTAGGAAAAATATCTTTAATTACTAAATTTGTTACTGGCTGTAAACCAAAACTCTCTACTGTAACTGTAAAATTGATAATATCTCCATCTGTAACATTTGATTTATCTGCCGTTTTTTTAATAGCAATATCTGGGTCACAATTATAAACAGATACTATTTTAGAAGAATAAGAGCAAGTACCTTCTGTTACAATAACGTTATATTCCCCAATTCCTGTTGGTGTATAAGTAAATGATGTTGCTCCTGGAATTAAAACATTGTTTCTATACCATTGATATGCGTCAAAACTCTTTGTAGTTTCCTCCAAATCTCCAGCTGGATAACAACCTCCACCCGTAATTTGTACTCCAACTACTGGCACTGTATCAAAACCAGAAAAATAACCTGCCAAACCAGCATTAGAACCTAAACTCATAAATGTACCAACTGCAATTGGCCCTGTAGAAGTTACGTCTATTTCTCCAGCCAAACCTGTTACATAGAAAGTTTTCCAATCGGAAGTTCCTGCAGGAATTGTTGGTGCTGGCAAAGCCACTCTAACACCATTTTCTCTTACAACAATATTCGAATTTGCAGTTAAAGACGAGGCTATAATTGTAATTGCAGATATATTTGAATTTGCGCCAGCAATTTTATCTATATCAGAAATTTCGTCCATTAAATTAGGTAACAAGCAATTTACAGGTGCTATAAAATTCATACCAATAGTTTGTATTTTATTTGTAGCACCCTGTAAACATTGATATGCATATACCTCTCTTGAAGTGGTTACAAACATACTTGCACCTGCAGAGTTCGAAGAATAATAACTTCCTGGAACCTCTAAATAATCTCCATCGTTAATGGTCCCTATTAAAGTTCCACCAGCATATACTTCTGTATTATTTTGGGTTGCTACAATTATTGGAAACTCTGTTTCGTTAGCCCCTAAACCTCTTACAAAAACATATTCCCTTCCTAAAGAAGAAACGTCAACAGGTTGATCTATACCAACATCTCTTGCCTGACTTGTAGACCTTACCCCAACGTTTAAACCTCCATTACTTATTACTATAGGTTTTGTAGATTGAATTTTTGAGCCTAACCAACCATCTATATTAGCCGTAGTTTCGTTTTTTGCAGCTTCTAAGACAAAAGATTGTCCTTTATTTAATGTAATCGTTTGTGTGTCTGCAGTGATTCCTCCCCTTGCATTTCCTTTTCTAAACTTACAATTTGGGTCGTAACCAGAAACTGTAACAACAGTTCCATTTTCTGTTGCCATCATTCCTAAACTGGTTGTTAAATTTGCATTTTTTGCTCTGTTTGGAATACCACCCCATCTAAATTCGGTTCCTTTTGCTTTGGCTCCTTTAGAGGTTAAAGAACCTGCTTGCGACTTAGACCTACCCCTGTAGTTTACATAAAATTTCTTACCATTTGATGAAACAATTCTTAACCCAGCATTTGCTAAAACTTTACCAGTATTTGCATTTGTTACTAAAGTAATATTATTATCTCCATTTCCTAAACCATTCGTATTATCGAAAACCTTAGCATTTCCTTTCGATAAACCCGTTATTGTTCTTATAGGAGTTGTACTTGTACCTCTATATATTTCAATTGAAAAAGGAGTCGTCTCTGGCGTAGAAAAATATACTGCCTGCTGCACAATACTTTGTTTATTAGCTACTTGTTTTAAAGGTGGTAAATAATGTTCATTATCTAATTGTGCATAAGATCGAACACCAAACAACCAAACACTTAAAAATAATATTATTTTAAGAAAAGTAAACAGTTTACAATTCAATACATACATAAAACAAGATTTTTTAGAGAAACCCTTACAAAATTAAGCAAAGTGCACTAACTTATACTTTAACATTTTACCTAAAATATTGAGTTATTAATATTTTAAAAACTAATTACCATTATTTGGAACAGAATCTGGATCTGTTTCCGAAAGATTAATTACTTCTGAAGCATTTGTAATAATAGCACCCGTATTTATAACTTTTACTGCTATCTTAAGCTCAATGGAACCGCCAACCGCTAAAGTAGTTGTTAATAAATCCCAAATGCCAGTTATTTGATTGTAAGTTGTTCCTGCAGGAATAATAGAACCTGAAGGATTATATGTTAGTCCAGATGGTAATACGTCCTTTACCTTTATATTACTAGCAATTCTTGGTCCATTATTTTTTAACAACAGCGTAAAAACAACTTGATCTCCTTTTTTAACAATCGCTTTACCTATTGTTTTTTTAATGCTTAAATCTGCAAAATTAGTTTCTACATTTATAGTTGCTGTTAAATTATCTGGAAAAGAATTAGATTCCACTTGATCTAATAACACATCTTTTACTTGGTTTATTATTGACTTACCTTGTGTACCTGAATCTACAGTACTAACTATATTTAAAGTTTTTACTTGTCCAACAGACAAACTTCCAATTGTCCATAGACCAGAACTTGGTACGTAGGTTCCATTTACAGTATGAGAAACATAACTTACTCCAGCTGGTAACAAATCTGTTAACTTAACGTTGGTAGCATTTGTTACTCCTTTATTTTCGACAGAAACTGTCCAATTTACTGTATCATTCTCTTCAGGTGTGGTATTGTTTACTTTTTTTTCAACTACAATATCCGGACTACAATCTGTTGTTGCTGTACTTCCTCCATCAGAAAGTGTAATATTTGTAGCTCTACCAGAATAATTTGCAACTAATAATGCATAATATTTATCTTTTTGAGCAGTTATATTAAAAGAAAATGTTGATGCAGAAGCATAATCGCATGCTAAGGGTACTCCAAAAGCATTACAAGAAGCTGTCATGTCTGCTAAAGAATCAAAAGGTCCCCACAAAGCACCATCCACATCGCGATTTGCAGAGTTAGATTGATTAATTTTTAAAGAACCATTAGAAGATGCTTTAAAATAAAACCATGCAGGATTGGGAGAACTCCTTAAACAACCATAATTATTTCCAGGATTTGTTGTGCTAGCATTTACACCTGTTGTACTCGCTGCAAATGTTTGGTTTGTACCAATACACACTGTTGTATAATCTGCTGCATTTTTACATGAGGCTTGCCCATGAGACTTTAAACTAAAGAAAGATAGAATTAATACTAATAAAAAATTAATATTACTTATGCGTATCTGAGCACTCATAGTACATACATTATATATAACACAAAATTAAACAAAAAATATTAATTTTATGTTAAAAAGCAATTATTACTTCTACAAACCTCTCTCTTTTTTAATCTTTTCGTATGCTAGTTGTATGCTTTGAAACTTTTCTTTAGCTCCTTGTAAATGTTCTTTACCTAAATCTTGTAATTTATCTGGATGGTACTTTTTCACCATTTTTCTGTAGGCAGATTTTAATTCGTTGTCTGTGGCAGACTTTGTAATTTCCAAGATTTTATATGCATTATCTGAAGCATCGTAAAACATGGCTTTTATAGACTCAAAATCTCTTGAATTAATATATAAATAGTTGGCAATTTTATTAATTTCATTAACTTCTTTTTCGGTGACAAACTCGTCTGCTTTTGCAATTCCAAACAAGAAATGTAACAATTGTAAACGAGAAGCATGAGACATGTGTTCTCTAATTTGAATACAAACTTGTCTTGCAGAAATCTCTTTTTTTACTATTCCTTTAAATAATTTAAATGCATTGTTGGCTCTTTCTTTACCATACATACTTAAAAACTGAGATCTTACAAACTCTAATTCTCGTTTGTCTACTTTTCCATCCGACTTTATAACTATTGATGCCAAAACAAGCAAACTTATTTCAAAATCGCCAGATTGTGTATTTACAGTCGTATTTCTTTTTTGTTTTTGCTGATATTCTCCTTGTTCTAAAAGTAAATCTTTCTCCGAAAAACCATCTACAAAACTACCTATTGCAAAACCTATAGCTGCACCTATTGGCCCTCCTAAAGTAAAGCCTAATCCTGCACCCAACCATTTTGTAAAATTTGCCATATTTTATTCTTTTTCTTTATATTAAGGAGCAAAGTTACAAAGTTCCTTTTAAAGTTTCGTTTTTCAAATCTTCTGTTTATCGTGTTTTAAAACTTTGCGACTTTGAAAATTTATCTCTATTTTAATGCAAGAGAAAATTTTGCGTGAAGGATAGAGATATTTGTTTGAGCTCTTTTTATGCTTAACTCGATACGATATATGTTCTTTAATTAAGAGGTTTAACTTGAATTAAAAGGTACTGAAATAAATTCAGCATAAAAAAGCGAGTGTCTTTCGACTAAGCTTAAAATAAACTCCAACCTGACGATTTTTTAAAATAGAATGTAGTGATAACAGAATAGTATTTTTAAAAATGGGCATGCCCCAAAAAAAGAAAATATTAAGTATCTTTGCAGAGAATTAAATTAAAAATTATGTATCCAGAAGAATTAGTAAAACCAATGCGCGACGAGTTAATTAATGCAGGTTTTAAAGCATTATATACAAGTGAAGACGTAGAAGAAGTAATGGCAAAAAAAGGAACAACTTTAGTGGTTGTAAACTCTGTTTGTGGTTGTGCAGCAGGAACTGCAAGACCAGGAGCAATTGCTTCTTTAGGAGCAGAGAAAACACCAGACAATTTAACTACTGTTTTTGCTGGTGTAGAGAAAGAATCTACGCAAAAAGCACGTGAGTTTATGATTCCTTTTCCTCCTTCTTCTCCAGCAATGGCGTTGTTTAAAGATGGAAACTTGGTACACATGTTAGAAAGACATCATATAGAAGGTCGTTCTGCACAGATGATTGCACAGAATTTAGCACAGGCTTACGAAGAGTTTTGCTAATCTCATCTTAAATACTTCCCTTAGAGAAAGACTTTAAGAAGCTTTTTCTTTTTTTGAAAATTTTAAGAATTGTAAACAGGTTTTTAAATCTATAATTAATTTCTGTTTTTTCAAAAAGATAACTTTTAAAATCCATTCTATATAGAGTGGATTTTTTACTTTTACACAAAAACCAAACAAATGGCTTCTTTACATTCTACCAACACAACTGAAGAGTTAAAAAAGAAAATTAAAACCCAAAAAAAGATGGCAATAATTCATGGGTTTATTATTTTATTAATGATTGCTTTTGCTATTTTTTCTTCTATAAAAAATGGAATTTCTTTTCAAACTTTTTTACCTCTATTTTTTATCCCAATGGAAATTATAATGCTTTTTGAATTAAAAAAACTAAAAAAAGAATTGGCTGACAGAACTAAATAATGAACAAAGAAAAAGTAATTTCCAACACAATTGCATTTGTAAAAGAAGCATTAAAAAATGCTGAAGGTGGCCATGATTGGTTTCATATTAAACGTGTTTTTAACAACGCAATTCTAATTTCTAGAGAAGAAAAAGCCAATGTTTTTGTGATTTCTTTAGCGGCTTTATTACATGATATTGCAGATCCAAAATTTAATAATGGAGATGAAGCTATAGGACCTAAAAAAGCACGTGATTTTTTAATTTCTGAGAAAATTCCGAAAGATATTGGCATGCATGTAGTAAATATTATAAAGCATATTTCTTTTAAAAATTCCTTTGATACTGAAACAAGTTCAACACAAGTAAATAACAAGAAATTTACTTCTAAAGAGTTAGAAATTGTACAAGATGCAGATAGGTTAGATGCAATTGGTGCGATTGGAATTGCTCGTTGCTTTAATTATGGTGGTTTTAAAAACAACGTTTTATACGACCCAGAAATTGCACCAAATTTAAACATGACCAAAGAGGAATACAAAAGTTCTTCTGCCCCAACAATTAATCATTTTTATGAAAAATTGTTATTGTTAAAAGATCAAATGAACACAGAAACTGGAAAACGAATCGCCATAGAAAGACATAAATTTATGGAAAAATATTTAGAACAATTCTATAATGAGTGGAATGGTGTTAAATAAATATTTTTGATAAATAAAAAATAATTATAAATTTAAACTATAAAAAATATCTTTTTAAGTTATTGTTTAAAGACGTTTCTTTTTTTCTTATAGTAATTCTTAAGACACCTACTAAAAGTACCTTTAAAACTCCTTAAAAATTGTTTTATGATATTTTTCGTAAATTTTTCTTATTGAACAAGATTTAACATTTCGCTTCTGTATTTCGATGCAGATTTTCCCGTAAATTCTTTAAACAATTTATTAAAGTGAGAAAAATTGTTAAAACCACATTCGTAAGAAACATCTGCAATACTCATATTACTTTCCGATAATAATTTTGTTGCATGCACAACTCGATATTCATTTACCAATTTTGTAAATGTTTTTGTGGTTGTTTTTTTAAAAAATCTACAAAATGCAGGAACTGTCATACTTACCACATCTGCAACTTCATCTAAAGAAATGTGTCTTGTAAAGTTTTCGTTTATGTGTTTAAAAACCAAATCTATCTTTTCGCTATCTTGTGGTTGGGTTTCAAAAGCAAATCCGTCTGCATTTAAAATGGTATAATCGTTTGTAGTTGCCAACTCTTTTAAAATATCTAAGAACGATATAATTCTATCTGCACCTTCTAAATCTACTAACTCTTCAATTTTGGCTCCTATTCTTTTTTTAATTTCAATATTAAAACGAATTCCTTTTTTAGCACGCTCGAAAAGTTGATCGATGGAAAGCATTTCTGGAATTTTAAAGAAATTATCGCCTAAAAATTCGGGTTTAAACTGTATTAAAGTTTCGGAACCATTTGTTGTTAAACGATCCATATACCCTAAATGTGGCAAATTAGAACCTATTAAAACTAATTGACTATTGTTAAAATAGCTAATATGGTTTCCAATATGTCTTTTCCCTTTTCCTTTATTCACGTAAACCAATTCTATTTCTGGATGAAAATGCCAGAACGCTTTTTTCGTTTTTAAAAACTGTACGTGTTTTTTAACCAATAAAGAACTTCCAAAACTTGGTACAATTTTCTCTAATGTTGGTTTTGTTTTCATAATCTTCTTTTTCGAAAAGCAAAATTACAACTCTAAAAAGTAATAAAATATATAAAATTACCTTTATTGTATGCTATATTAACTTTACATTAATTTAACAATAGTATCTGTGATAATTTAGCATAGATACTTGTCAATTTTGATGTTTTCAGACACTTGAATCTGCCATAAATTTGCAGTGTTAATTATAACAAACAAAAAAAGAAAAATGAAAACAATTAAAAAATACTTAGTAGTAGCATTAATATTCGGAACATTATTAAGTTACGCAAAAGAAAACAATACATCTATTAACCCTATTAATGGCAAGAGAGTAAAGGTTGAATTTAACGCTGTTAAAAAAGGAAACACACTTACTATAAAACAAGAAAATGGTGTTACTTTATATACATCTAAAATTACAGAAGCAGGAACATTCTCTAAAACATTCGACTTTTCTGCATTGGCTTCTGGAAACTACATTGCAGCGTTAGAGAAAGATTTCGAAATTATTAAAAAGACTTTTAAAGTAGAAAATGGAACTGTTCTTTTTTCTAAAAAAAATGAAACTGAATTTAAACCAGTAATAAGAACTGAAAACGAATTGGTTTTAATTTCCAAAATTTCTTTCAACAAAAAACCTTTACAAGTAACTATTTTTTATAAAAATGAAGTTATTTATTCTGAAACAATTAAAGAAACAGAGAGAATTTTAAGTAGAGTTTATAGAGTTTCTAAAAAATTAAGAGGAGACTATAAAGTAATTGTTTACACAAACAATAAATCTTACGAACAGGACTTTAATCTTTAAAAAATAAAGTAAAATATCAAATAAAATATTTCTTTTATTTTGATTAGAAAAAGCGAACCTTTATTAGTTCGCTTTTTTTTGTGTTTCTAATTTTTTATTAAAAATAAGCTTCATTTATATAATTAATTCCCCGAGAAATTTGGCTTTCTTTTTTCTAAAAAAGCTGTAGTTCCTTCTTCGAAATCTTCGGTTCCAAAGCATTTTCCAAACTCTTCTATTTCTATATCAAAGCCATTTACACCATCTTCGAAATTCGCATTTACAGCCTTAATCGCTGCTGCAATTGCTACAGAAGAATTTCGCATAATTTTACTGGCAATTTTTTCTGCCAATGGTAATAATTCTTCTTGGGAAACCACATGATTCACCAAACCACATTCTTTTGCTTCTTCTGCAGAAATCATTCCAGCTGTCATAATTAACTCCATTGCCTTTCCTTTACCAACCAATTGTGGCAAACGTTGTGTACCTCCATAACCCGGAATTACACCTAAAGATACTTCTGGTAACCCCATTTTTGCATTGTTAGATGCAATTCTAAAATGACACGCCATTGCCAACTCTAAACCTCCACCTAAAGCAAAACCATTTACAGCTGCTATAACAGGAGTTGCTAAATTTTCCACAAAGTTAAACAACATTTCTTGTCCTGCTCTTGCTAAATTTGCGCCTTCTTCTACTGAAAAATGAGCAAATTCTGCAATATCTGCACCTGCAACAAAAGCTTTATCTCCACTTCCTGTAACAATAATTGTTTCTACACTTAAATCGCTTTCTAAAGTATCGAAAGCTTTATGTAATTCTTGTATGGTTGCTTTATTTAAAGCGTTTAATTTCTTAGGGCGATTAATGGTTATTTGTGCGATACCATTGCTTTTTGAAACTAATAGATTTTCGTAATTCATATTTATTATGTTTTAAAAATTATATTTAAGACTTTACTTAGACTAGCTCTTCCGAAATTTCGTGGATAACATTTAATTTTTATAGGCTCTTATTTCACAAAAATAATTTTGTTATTATTTTTATTTAAACGCTATTTGTAAACTATAACTTAGACTGCAAATTTTTTTTATTCCATTGGTAAAATAACTGTAAAAGTAGTTCCAACTCCTTCTTTAGAAGTAAATGAAATAGAGCCTCCATACACTTCAATAATATTTTTTATAATCCCTAAACCTAAGCCCATTCCACTTGATTTGGTCGTAAATTTAGGTTCGAATATTAATTCCTTTACTTCTTCTGAAATTCCCTTTCCATTGTCTGAAACAATAATTTTTACATTTTCGTTTTCAGATAAAACTTCTACTTCAACTAATGGATTTTCTTCCTTTTCTGTTGCTTGTAAAGCATTTTTTACCAAGTTTGTTACAATTCTAATCAACTGTGTCTTGTCTAAAAAAGCATACAATTCCTCTTCTTTAGCAATGTATTTAATCGCTTTTTCGTTAAAAATATCCAAAGCTAACTTTACCACATCAATTACTTCTATTTTTTCTTTTTTCTGAGATGGCATTTTTGCAAAGTCAGAAAACGCAGAGGCAATAGAACTCATTACATCTATTTGCTGAATTAAAGTTTGCGAATACTCTTTTAATTTCTCCTTAATTTTTGGATCTTCAGCATTAAACTTTCGCTCGAAACTTTGCACAGTTAATCGCATTGGAGTTAACGGGTTTTTAATTTCGTGTGCCACTTGTTTTGCCATTTCTCTCCACGCTTGTTCTCTTTCGCTTTTTGCTAATTTTACAGCACTTTCTTCTAATTGGTCGATCATATTATTATATGCATCTACTAAAACCTCAATTTCTGAACTTGCTTTATTTAAAATAATTTTCTCATTTTGCTCATTCAAACGCGTTTGTTGCATCTTGTCTGAAATCGTTTTTATAGAACGTGTAATGTAACTTGATAGAAAAAACGCAAGGGCAATTGCAATTAAAAACATTAAGATATATACCAAACTTAACCTGTACATAAACTCTCGAAGTTCGTGTTCGATTTCGGAATTATCTTGTGTAAACTGCAATTCTAAAATACCTATTCTTTTGTATTTAGCATCGCTTATATAAGAATACGAAGTTTGATAACTCTTATCTTCTACTTCTAAATTTTTTAAAATTCTATGGTTAGAGTTTTGCGCCAATTCTTTAATTATTTCTTCAGAAAGTGGCATTACATCTATCTTTTCGAAAGCACTTGCTATTGAAGATTTTAACAAATTTCCATTCAAATCGTAAATGGCAATGTTCAACTTATTTATTGAAGAAATTTCGTAAATACGTTCTTTAAAAATTTTATCTAAATTTTCTGTATTTACAGCATAGGTTGTTTTATTGGTAAGTTCTAAATCTATAATTTGTTTTGCAATGGCTTCTTTTCTTTCGAAACGCTGAATGTTATAGTCTTTCGTTTGCTCGTCATATTGATAGATAGTAACAACCAATATTAAAATTGATGCTAATAACACCAATAAAATCATCGATAAAAAAATACGAATCCTTAAGGAAACATTTTTGAATATTTTCAAATTATTATTCTTTTATTTGTTTTGTTTTCATTGTTAAAAGATCGTCGAAATCGCCATCTTTATCCCAATCGTATTTACTTTTGGCAAGAAAACCTTCTTTTGTTTTTGTAATATGATAACTCACTTTCATCTCTCGATCTATATAAAAAAATTCTACAAAAAGAGAATCGTTTTCTACACGCCATTTTCCATTAGAATTGGAAGTTTTTTCTCCTTTTTTATTCATAAACCAAGCAGAAAATGTTCCATCTAAATTGTATTTAGATTGTGCTAAAATTTCTGGATCATCATCAAACTTATCTTCGTATATTTCTAAAGAATCTGATTTTTGATAGGTTGGCATTTCTAATTTTAAATACGTTGTTTGCCAACTCTTTGCCATATATTTTTTTAATGGATTTTCTTTCTTACAAGCAACAAAAAGCATTCCGAAAACGATTAGAATTGTAAAAAATATTGATTTCATCTTGAGTTCTTTTTAAGAACGACAAGATACTTAAATAAAAAAGTCATTACAAATTAAAATTGCAAAGGCGGAAAAAGTTAATTGATGAAAAACGCTTAAATTCCAATTCAACTATGTTAGCTATAGATAACGCTAATGGTGGAGTTTATGATATTGAAAACTTTGCAGAACTACCAAATGAACTTCATGAATATATACAACAAAGACAATTTAACTTTGTACCAACTTATAGTAGCTTAAATATTAGTGGTGGTAATCAAATCATTAATCCAACTGACTTAAACAAAAACTACTCTCCATTATCACCTCCCTTAGCTCCTAAAAATTCTTGCTTTGATAATTTTTATACCAACCCTTTGTCTAGTAAAGGTCATACTCAATTTACATTGAAAAATGGAAACGATATTTTTTGCTCCAATTGTAATTCTAACAGAATATTAATTGCATCGATTCAAAAAAAGAATGTATTTTATATGTTATTCCCATTTTTCGAAAAAATAAGACACATTTGTAATAACTGTAAGACAATATTTTAGAATTATTTTTCGAAAACTTATTTTAAAATAAATTCTGTAAAATTTAAAGAAAAGTTATAATTTTACAAGCAAATGGAAACATCTAAAAATCTTATTTTTTTCAATCCAAAACCATCTACAATCGATGGTGCTCTATTAATAGATACTGGTATTTCTGCAGGTTTTCCTATTCCTTCAGGAGATTTTGAGCAAGAAAAGGTTTCTTTAGATGAAGAGTTAATTAAAAATAAAAACAGTACTTTTTTTGCGAAAGTAAAAGGTCAATCGATGATTAATGCTGGGCTAAATAACAACGATTTATTAGTTATTGACAGAAGTTTACAGCCAGAAGATAAAAAAATTGCAGTTTGTTATGTCGATGGAGAATTTACTGTAAAACGACTAAGAGTTCAAAATAATGAAGTTTGGTTGCAACCAGAAAACCCAGATTATCCCATTATAAAAATTACAGAAGAAAACGATTTTATAATTTGGGGAATTGTAACAAACGTGATTAAAAAATTATAACAAAATAATATTTAAATTTTAAATTATGGAAAATGCTTTTGAAAATTTTGAAAACAAATTACTTTTAACACAAGCAACAGATAAAGTTCGTGTAGAATTTTATAAAAAAACATACGCACATGTTGGTGGTGGCATCTTATTATTTATACTTTTCGAATATCTTTTACTGCAAAGCAATACTCTTGTAGAGTTTATGCTTTCGATGACACAGGGTTGGAAATGGTTAGTAATGCTAGGTGGTTTTATGTTTATAACCAATTATGCAGAAAGTACTGCCTTAAAAACTGCTGATAAAAATAAACAATATTTAGCCTATGCAATTTACATTTTTGCTGAAGCTATTATTTTTGTACCACTTTTATATATGGCAATTATTTATACAGAAAGTTACGATTTATTGCAACAAGCAACTATTGTTACTTTGGCTTTATTTGTGGGAATTTCTTCTATTGTTTTTATTACAAAAAAAGATTTTTCTTTTATAAAATCTGGGTTAACAATTGGTTTCTTTATTGCAATTGGATTAATTATTGCTGGCTCTTTATTCGGTTTTAATTTAGGTTTGTGGTTCTCAGTGGGTATGTGTGTTTTGGCTGGTGGAGCTATTTTATACCAAACCTCTAACTTGGTAAACAAGTTTGGTACAGAAGATTACATTCCTGCAGCCTTAGGTTTATTCGCTTCTTTAATGTTACTTTTCTGGTATGTATTATCGATTTTTATGTCTAGGGATTAAGGCATTTATCTTATAAATTTAAAGAAAATCAGTACTTTTTAGTGCTGATTTTTTTTTTGATAATTGGGCTTCCAACAATTTTAATTCAGTTAATTTCTTCAATTTATATAAACCAATTAACATCTTTATTACAATATTTAATATTATAATTGCTGCTTTTGATTTGAAATGTGTTTTTTTAATCATCACAGGATTGTTTTTTATTCTGTTTAGTAAAATATTTACAAATGCAAGAAACCTAAAACAAGAAAACGATTTAACAATATAAATATGGCAATCGTAGTAAATTTAGATGTAATGCTTGCCATACGCAAAATGAAAAGCAAAGATTTGGAAGAAATTATCGGCATTACAACCGCTAATTTATCCATTTTAAAATCTGGCAAAGCAAAAGCAATTCATTTCTCTACTTTAGAAGCAATTTGCGATGCTTTGGACTGCCAACCTGCAGATATTTTAGAATATAGAGAAGATTAAATAATTTTTATTTTTATCTAAAATAATCAAAATTATTAGGGAATTAATTATAACAAAAAGTTATACAAAGAAGTCGCAAAGTTACACAGAGAAATTTCACTCTTGTAGTTTTAATTATTCAAATCGCTTTTCTAATTTCTTTTCAAATCAAGAGAACAAACTGTCAAAAAAAAAAATCATAAAGTCTGCAAACATTCTCTGTAAAAACCTGTGAAATCTATCTCAAAATAAAATCACTTTTCCGCCAATGGTAAAAACTTATTTCTAAATTTAATAAATATAGGAAGCCCTCTAATAATCATCCATAAAACGAAAGTAATCCAAATTGCATATAATTTTAAATCTAAAGAATCGAAAAACAGCAAAGAAGGAATAAAAACCAGTCCTGTAGATGCTATTAAAAGGTTTCTTAAAAACTTCATTTCTCCCATTCCTTTAAACATTCCATCTAAAATATAGGTAATTCCACAAATGGGTTGCATGGCTAAAATTAACCAAAAAGTCATATAAAATTGATCTAAAACTAAATTGTCTTTTGTAAAAATTCTACCAATTGGTTCATAAAAAACAAATCCAATAAATGCCATAACAACACCAGTTAAAAAACCGTAGAAAATTAATTTATTACTTAATTTTAATAATGTTTTGTAATCTTTTGCGCCTAATAGTTTTCCTGATAATATATTTCCAGCACTCGAATAACCATCGATACTAAAAGCACCTAAAAGCCATAAATTTAAACCAATTGTGTATGCTGCAATGTATTCTTTCCCATAACTTGTGGCATAAGAAGTTGCAAAATACAAAGCCGTATTTAAAGCGATGGTTCTTATAAAAAGATTTCCCATCATTCCTAACAATCGTTTTATTTCTGGATGAAAAGGAAACGAAATTTTTAAAGATATTTTTGTCTTTTTCAATAATAAAACTACAGAAATTATTGCCATAGTAATTTGGGCAATTACACTTGCATACGCAGCTCCTTTTATGTCCATTGCAGGAATATAGCCTTCGATTCCATAAACCAAAATAATATCTAAAACAATGTTTAACGAAGCTCCAATAATGGCAATTATCATCGGATAAAAAGTGTTTTGTAAACCTCTAAATGTTCCGAAAATAGCAAATACAAACAATGAAAAGGGAAAACCAAAAATTCTAATATTAAAATAGGTAATACAATACTCTAAAATTTCTCCTGATGCATTATAAAATGCAAAAATTTTTCTAGAAAACGGAAAAGAAATCGCTAAAACCAATAAGCTTCCTAAAACTACAATTGTAATGGCTTGTGCTGGTAAATTTTTAACTTCATCTAATTTATTAGCACCAACATATTGCGAAATTATCGAAGAAATGGCACTTCTAACTTGTCCGAAAACCCAAACCAGCATCGAAATAAATGCTCCAACAATACCAACAGCTGCCAAACTTTCTGTGGCATTTATATCTATATTACCAATAATTGCAGTATCTGTAATAGATAACACAGGCTCTGCAATACCAGCAATTAAGGCAGGAATTGCCAATTTATTAATATTCTTAAAACTAATATTTGTGTTCAAAAAAAAAATATTTTTTGCAAATGTACATATCTAAAAAATAGAAATAGAATGGATTCTCTGAAATTTAACTAACTTTGCATAGTTAAAATTTTACCACTATGAAACACATTTTAGTACCTATTGGATCTACAGTAAGCGCACAAAACACTTTACAGTATGCTATTGATTTCGCATCTGAAATCGATGCAAAAGTATTTGTTTTTAGAGCATACAATGCAAAATCGAAAGCAGGAACAATGATTAATGTAAACTCGATTATAGAACGTGAAACCAACCTATATTTACGCACATTAGTTGCTTCTGTAAATACGAAAAATGTAAACATTAAATTAATCGCTTCTCAAGGAAGTTTAATTGATAGTGTAGAAGCCGTGCACAACGAAATTGGTGTCGATTTAATAATTGTTGGCTCAAAAAGTAATTCTATTAAAGAAGAATTGTTTTTAGGAAATACTGCTGGAAAATTAGCAAAAATGTCCGATTTATCTGTTTTAGTAGTTCCAGAATCTTATGTTTTTAAACCGATAGAAAATATTTTAATGGCTTTTAAATCGGGAATTGTAAAAAGAAAACACGCTTTAAAACCTTTACAGTTTATTACTAAGAAATTTAACGCTACAGTAAATTTATTATTGGTAAAAACACCTGATTATACTGAAGAAGATTTGGTTTTAAATAAAGGTTTAGAAGAACTAAAATCTACATTAACAGTTACTGAAAATGCAACTACATTTCAGGCTGTTTTAGAGCATAGTAAAACCCATAATCCTGACTTATTATGTGTTTTTAGACGTAAAAGAGGCTTTTTTAAGAAATTATGGGAAAAAAGTACCATCTTAAAAGAAGAATTTTATACTGCTGTTCCTTTGTTAATTTTGAAAGGGAAATAGGAGTTTCGTTTTAAATTCTCTATATTTAAGAAAAAAATGATGGTTGATTATAAAAAATATATAGCAATTGAGCCTAATAAAAGATTTGGAAAACCAATACTTATTGGAACAAGAATATCTGTTTATGATGTTTTAAATTGGTTGGCAAATGGTATGTCTAAAAAAGAAATTTTAATAGACTTTCCAGAGCTAAAAGAAGAAAGTATTAATGCATGTTTATCTTTTGTTGCAAATAGAGAAAATAGCATAAGAGTAGCTTAATGAAGTTGTTATTCGACCAAAATATTTCTTTTCGTATTCTAAAACAAATCGATTCTTATTACCCAAATTCTAAACAAGTTCGAGTTTTAAATTTAGAAAATGCGTCGGATTCTAAAAAATGGGAATTTGCAAAAGAAAATGATTTTGTAATTGTTACATTTGATGCAGATTTCTCTGATATTGCAAATATAAAAGGAAATCCTCCAAAAATTCTTTGGTTGAGAACTGGAAATACAAGCACAAAAAACATTGCTAAAATCCTTAAAAATCGCTTTGAAGTTATTTCTGAATTCATTCAAAAAGAAAAATACAAAACAATTGCTTATTTAGAAATTAATTTCTAATACTTCAAATCTGCAGGTTCTATAAAATCTATTTCTGGGTCGTAAATTTCTTTAATATAAATTTTTATTTCTTCCAAAAATTCATCTAATTTTTCTTGGGTTATTAACGTGTCTGGTTGTCTATAATTCGATGAAAAATTAACGGATAAAAACCCTTTATTTAAGTTTTTAAAAGAATAAATTCCTGCTGTTAATGGTTGTTTAAAATCGTAGTTTTTACTTCTTGTAAATAACAACGCATACAATAAAACCTGAATGGCTTTGTGGAATTTATCTTCTCGTAAATCGTCGTAATTTACAACTCGCAAATTCGATGCATCTACCATTCCTGTTTTGTAATCTATAATTCGTATTTCGCCATTCAACTCATCTACTCGATCTACTTGACCATGAATCTTTATGGGAAAATCAATACCATCAATGGTAATTTCTGTGGCTAAATTTTCCTCTGTTGCCAATATTTTAAGTTGATTATTAATATCTGAAACCAACTTTTTTTCATGTGATAAAAAGTTAGAAACGAATCTATTTGCAACTTCAAAAATTAAGCGGTTTTTTCCTGTTGAAATATCTCCATTTTTAAAATGAATTTTGAAATGTTTTACGACCAAACTTTTTGCTTCTTTCTCCATTTTTGAAACAACTTCTTTGTTTAGAAATTTACCTACAAAAGGCGTATATAATTCATCTAAAGTTTCATGCACAACAGTTCCTAGGGTGTTAAAAGCAACTGTTTCTTCAACATCATCAAACTCTTTTAACTTTAAAATTTTCTGTTTATAGAACGAAATAGGGTTGTGCAAATAGTTTGTAAATGCAGATGGAGAAATACCCTTTTCTGCCAAAATTTTCAATTGCTTGAAAACAGATTTATTTTTACTAATTTGCTTTAAATCAATCGTATCTAAAACCACTTCTGGCGAAACTATTTTCTGAATAATGTTTGGCTTTAGCATTTCTAATTGCGTAACAAATCGGCTTTTTTCTCCACTTCCAAAAACGTCGTGTTCTGTATTATATAAAATAAAAATGTTTTTTGCTCTTTGCAACAATCTAAAAAAGTGATACGAAAAAATAGCATCTTTTTCTCTGTAAGTTGGCAAACCAAAAGCCACTTTTACATCGAAAGGAATAAACGAATTTTGTTGCGAACTTGCTGGTAAAACACCTTCGTTTGTAGAAGTTAAAATTACGTTTTCGAAATCTAAAACACGCGTTTCTAACATGCCCATTAATTGCAATCCTTTTAACGGTTCTCCTTGAAAAGATAAGGTTTCTGAAGCTATTAATTGTCTAAAAAACAACGCTAATGTTTTTAAATCTTGGAAATAATTATATTCCAAATGCAAGTTTTTCAACTGCGTAAAAACCGTATAAAAACGGAATAAATATTCCTTTTCTAAATCTGTTGTTTCTTCTTTTAATAAATTAATAAGCCCTAAAACTCCTTCAATAGAATCTGCAATTGTAGAAAATGGCATAAAAATAGTGCTGATTCCTTTTCTTGTTTCTTCGTTACTTTTTTCTAATAATTGGTCTATTTCATTTTTAGAAATGAAGGTTAAATTTTCTTTCGCAATTCTATCACAGAAATTATCTACAAGTGCATTTTTTTCTTCAATTAGTAATTTATAAATCGCCTGATTTTTAAAAAACCGAACCACGTCTTTGTAATAAAACTCATTTGTTGCTGTTTTTTGCAATTTTTCTTGTGAAGTAAAAAGCTGAAATATCGAAAAAATTAATGTCGTTGTTGGAATATCTTTCAAAGGATAACCCATTGTTATATTTATGGCATTTATGTTTTTAGGCAGAGAATTCAATGTTATTGGCAACAACGTTTCATCTGCCATTACCAAAGCAGTATTGTTAAAATTCTCGAATTTCTCTAAAATTTCTCCAGCATATTTTATTTGTGTTGTGTTTTTAGAAGCACCAATAACTTGTATGTTTTTCGGTTCGGAAAATGAGCTTCCAAGGGTTTTTAAATCGTGCTTTTCGTAATATTTCCACTCTTTCTTATACTTTCTAATAAAAGTTCCAGCTTGATGATTGGTTTTGAAAAATGCCTCGTCCAAATCCCAATAAATCTCTGAATTTCCATTTTCTAATACTCTTTGAAATAAAAATTCTTCAGCTTTATTTAGCGCATTAAAACCAATAAAAACTATTTTTTTATGAGAATTTTTCTCTAAAAAAGCAGAAATATTTTTTGAAGCTTCTCTGTACATGATTCCCTGATATCCAATTTTTTTCTCCAATAAAAAAGCATAAAAAACAGGATAATACTTATGCAATCTTTCTAAGAAAGCATAATGGTCTTTTACCAATTCTGTTTCTTTAAAGGTTCCTGTAACCGACCATTTTTTTAATCGCTGAATGTCTCTTAAATAAATAAAAATCTCTTTTGTATCTATTAAATGTTGGTCGAGTTCATTAAAATCTTGTAAAACTGTAAATGCCCAAGAAGAAAAAACATCAAACGAATCTGGGTTTTCCTCAATATTTTTATAAATGGTATAAAAGTGAAATAATAATTGAATACTATCTGCTTTTTCGATTCCAGAAACTTGTTGCACAAATTGTTCTATATTCTGTATTTCTGGCAAAAAACCGACTGATATTTTTTCTTTTAACGTCTGTTTTACAAATACTTTTGCTCTTTGAGAAGGCAGTACAAATAGCACATTCTCAAAAGAAGTGGTTGTTTTTAAAATATCGTCTAAAGTTTCGGAAATAAAAGATTGCATAGCGTTAATTAGTTCTCGACTGCACTCGAACAGACATAAATAAATAAGTGTATTCTCGAGCATTAATGAAATCAAAATAAATTTTGATTGAAATTAGAACCGCAGTTTTCGAGAGGTTGTATTCAAAAAACCAAATTACAATTTTTATCTTATTTTTGAGTGATTGAATCTTTTAATTTTATGATTTTAAAATGAAAAACGAATTAAAAATTGTGGGCATTCAGGCTGATTTGGTTTGGGAAAACCCCACTAAAAACAGTGCTTTTTTTGAACAAAAAATCGAAAAACTAGATTCGGATGTCGATTTAATTGTGCTACCAGAAATGTATACGTCTGGTTTTACCATGAATCCTAAAAATGTTGCCGAAAAAATGGATGGTTTTTCCGTTTCTTGGATGCAAAAAATAGCTTCTAAAAAACAAACCGCTATTTGTGGAAGTTTGGTGATTTCTGAAAATGGAAAATTCTATAATCGGTTTGTTTTTGTTTTTCCTTCAGGAGCAATTGAAACGTATAATAAAAGACATTCTTTTACTTTGGCTGGCGAAGATAAAGTGTACACTGCTGATTCTAAAAAATTAATTATCAAATATAAAGGATGGAAAATTTGTCCGCTAATTTGTTACGATTTACGTTTTCCTGTTTGGGCAAGAAATGCCGAAAATTACGACTTATTATTGTTTATGGCGAATTGGCCTGTTGCAAGAATTAAAGCTTGGGATACACTTTTAAAAGCGCGTGCAATTGAAAATATGTGTTATGTTATTGGCGTAAATAGAACTGGAAAAGATGCAAATAATTACGAGTATTCTGGAAATTCTTTAATTATTGATTATTTGGGTGAGGAAATTTCTTCTTTAGCTGAAAATGAAGTTGGTATTGTATCTGCAACAATTTTTAAGAACAAACAAGAAAGGGTAAGAAATAAATTGGGGTTTTTGAATGATATGGATGCTTTTTCTATTAAATTTTAATGGAAAAATTACCACAAAAAAACATAGAATTGATGTGGAATTTTACGGATTTTATACATTAAATTAACTTAATACTTATCAACCCCAAAAGGGTTCCAAACCCTTTTGGGGTTTTGGTATTTTATAAAAAAAACCTCACAGATTTTGGAAACCTAGTAAGGTCTGTGTATTTCAAAAAATATAGAAATTCTTTATAATTCTATTCGTTTGTAAACAAGTTTGAGCTCTGATTGAAACGATATCCTTTTTTACTGTCAGTTCGAGTGATTTTTGATGGAAAATTTACCACATTGGGCCATAGAAAACATAGAATTGGTGAGGAAGTTGTGACGAGTTGCTGGTTTAAAAAAATTGGTATTTAGTAACCCCAAAAGGGTTTGGAACCCTTTTGGGGTTTTGTATTCTGGAACAAAAAAGACCTCACAGGTTATGGAAACCTCGTATGTTTGTGTTTGATTAAATTGAAGAATAAAAATACATAAAGTTCATTGAAAAAAGGATAAAAATGTTTTGTTTTGATACTTAAACAAACAAAGAACTAGGTAAGTGCAAGAAACAAACCTTGATAATGCATTTGCATATATCGTCTTTCAGAATATCCTCTTACCTAGCTTTCTTTCTTTAGAACCTGAACAGTATTTTAGGAATAATTTCAATAATTATATCCAGTATTATTACGAGGTTAGGCTGTGGGAAGAATTCTTTGTAAATCTAACAAAATGGACAAAGTAATTAAACAAGTAGTAGGCATTGATGTTTCTTGTAAGAAATTTGATGTATGTTTTCAAGAGCAAACACAAACAGGAAGTTTAAGTATTAAAGGCACACGTAGTTTTAGTAATGATCTAAAAGGCTTTAAAGACTATTTAATATGGTTTTCTAAACGTAAAAAGGAAGTTTATTTAGTTCATATTATGGAGGCTACAGGTGTTTATCATGAGAATTTATGTTATTTCTTATTTGAACAGCAAGAAAAAGTAAGTGTACAATTAGCACAAAAGATAAAATATTTTGGAAAAAGTTTACATCAAAAAACAAAAACAGATAAAGCTGATGCTAAATTAATCGCTCTTTTTGGGTTTTCATTTTCAGTAGCATTATGGGAACCAATTAGTGAACATTTTCAAGCCATAAAAGACTTGTGTAGAATGTTATCACAATTAAAAAAATCTAAATCTGCAACACAATCTCAATTGCATGCGTTTGAGAGTAAACACGGTGTTTTGGAAGAAGTGCTTACAATTATGAATAAGCTATTGGTTCAGCAAGAAGATAGTATAAATGAGTGTGAAAAAGAAATAAAATTATGGGTCTCAAAAGACAAAGATTTAGAAGAAAAAATTAATAGAATAACAGCAATTAAAGGCATTCAAATGCTTACTGTTGTTAAATTATTAGCAGAAACAGATGGTTTTAGAAAATGTAGTAGTATTCGTAAATTAGTCAGTTATGCTGGTTTAGATGTTGTAGAAAATCAATCTGGAACTAAATCAGGGCGAACTAGAATTTCAAAAAAAGGGAACTCGCATATAAGAGAAGCGTTGTATATGCCAGCACTTTGTGCTTGTAGATTTGATCAGAGAATGAAAACTTTCTATAAAAGATTAAATGAAAAACAAAATACTAAAAAACAAGGAGTTATTGCTGTGATGAGAAAACTATTAATTGTAATTTATACCTTATGGAAAAATGAGCAACAGTATAATCCAGAATATCAATGGAAATAAAAAAGGGCGAAATGAATCGCCCACAGGATAATCATAAAATTGATTTCCTAAATGAAATATAAAAATAGAAAATTAATATAAATAAATTAGGATTTTAACACAGTATCTGTGAGGTCTGTATAATTCTAGTGTTTTAAAAAAAAATAAATCACTTACATTATTTACTTGCCTAAACAGTTAAACAATTACACGATTAAACAGCTTTCTTATGCTGGCACCATCCATTTGAAATTAAACTTCGTATCTGGAATTACAATTCTTTCTGTAATTCTGTACATTCTTTCTGGCAATTTCATTAAATAATCTCTTGCTTTTTCTGCTTCTGGAGTAAGATTTGTAATCTTGTCTATCTCCCACATGGTATTTAATTTCTTTAAAATATCTACATAATCGAAACCTGTATACACACCAACTCTTTGTGCAACTGCAGAGAAATCGTCGAATAAACTTCCTTTTGAACCAAAAGATTCTCTTAAATGCATGGCTGGCATTACAATTTTATGTTTCATCATGTGTTGGAAAGCCAACATCATTTCACTTGGATCTATTTTAAAAATTTCTTTTACAAAATGTGCATACGCTTGGTGATGACGCATTTCGTCTCCTGCAATAATTTTAGACATTTTTGCCAAGGCTTTGTGTCCTTTTTTACGTGCAATTTTCGCAACGTTGTTATGAGAAACGTAGGTTGCCAACTCTTGAAATGTGGTGTACACGAAGTTTTTATAAGGATCTGTAGATGTACCAATATCAAAACCATCTGCAATTAAATGTTGTGTAGAAATTTCTACTTCACGCATGTTTACACGACCAGATAAATACAAATATTTATTTAAAGTATCTCCATGTCTATTTTCTTCTGCAGTCCAAGTTCTTACCCATTTTGCCCAGCTATTATCTGGGTCTTGGCTAACGCCATCTAAATCTAATAACCAAGATTCGTAGGTTGGTAGGGCTTCTTCTGTAATTGTATCTCCTACTAAAACTACCCAAAAATCGTCATGTAATTCTTTAGATAATTCTCTTATTTCTTCTACTTCAGAAATAAAAGTATCTTTTTGTGAGTTGGGTAAAAAATCTGTTGGTTGCCAGATTTTTTCTGCAGGAATTAAATACCTTTCCATGAAAGTATCCATGCTTTTTTCTAGCTGCAACATTACTTCTTTTCTAATATTTTTAATTGTGGACATTCTCTTATTTTATATGTTCTTTAATTACTTTTTCTGTTTTTTCTACTAATTCTTCAAAAGATAAGGAATTAATTTTAATTGGCTCGTGTGTTGTAATGGTTATTGGACTTCCAATTCCTAATGGAAATTTTCCATATTTAAAAACTTTCCAGGAGTTATTTATGGTTAAAGGTACTATATAACCCTCTTTATTGTATTTTGTGATTACTTTTAAGCCATTTATGGCGAATTTTTTTGGTGTTCCATTTCTACTTCTTGTGCCCTCTGGAAATATGATTGCTCCCCATTTATTTTGGTTAATTCTTTTTGAAAAATTGACCAGCTCGCTAATTGCTTGTTTTGGATCTTTTCTATTGATTAACGCTGCACCTCCGTTTCTTAAATTGAAAGATACACTTGGAATGCCTTTTCCTAATTCGATTTTTGCTACAAATTTTGGATGTTGTTTTCTAAAAAACCATCCAATTGGTGGAATATCGAATGTAGATTGGTGGTTGGATACAAAAATAACGGAAGTATTTTCGGGAATTTTATATTTATTTACTAATCGTATAGGAACTCCAATGATTAGCATCGATTTTATTAAACAAAAGTTTAAAGCAGCAACAACTGCATCGTGTGCTTTATGCCCAAATAATTTTAAACTTAACCATTGTAGTGGATGAAAGATGATTAGGAATAAAAAAAACACCAATACAAAGATTGGTGATAGTATGTAACTTATTATTTTCATTTTATAACCAGTTGTTCCAAGGTATTCTTGAAAGTATTAATAACAATGCAATTCCATAAAAGATTGCAAATGTTTTAAATTTTGCTGTATCTGTGGTTTTCTTTTTGTGTTTAGACCAACCAATTGTAATTAGTACGATTGCTAAAATCATAGTAATTGGGTGTTCTACTGCTAATAATCTTGTAGCTTTTTCTCCCATAACAGAACCTGCATCTGCTTTTAGGGCTTTATACCAAGGAGACATAAAATACCACGCCAAACCTATTAAAAGTTGAATGTGAGAGACAATAAGGGTAAATAAACCTAATCGTAAGTCTTTGTCTGTAAATTGTTTCTTTTGGCTAAGACCAATAATTGCATTTATTACTGTAAAAATTAAAATTGCCAGCACTAAATATGCCCAATAAGAGTGCACATCTTTCATCATAATAGTTTGTTTTATTAATTCTTACAAAGTTACTAATTTTTATGCATAAAAAACCACCTCTTCCGAAACTTCGAAAGAGGTGGTTTTAAGTTTTTAATAATAAGATTTATATTAGAAGTTATATCTAACGCTAGCATTCCAAGTTCTACCCCAACCAAAAATACCTTTATTATCTACATTTATTCCATTGTAAGTAGTGTCTCCCGAATTCGCTTGAATATTAGTTCTTAAATCAGATATATATATTTCAGAGAAAACATTGTTTACATTTAATCTAAAGTTGATTGATTGGTTTTTAGTTCCTTTTAAATTTAATTTGTAAGAAACACCAAAATCCGTAATGTCATAAGATGGTAGTTGTAAGTTTTCTTTAACAGCTCCAACATTAGCATATAAATTATCGTAAAATCTCCAATCAAAATCTACTGATAAATCATTTGTAATATCGTAATCTAAACCAAAACCTAAAGTAAATTGTGCTGCATCACCAACCTTACCACCATCAAAATCTTCTGGCGTTTCGCTTATTACATTTTGATCTTCATCCACAACTCTTGTTATACCTGAACCAACAAATTTCCAATCTCCAATAGAAGTAAACCCTTTAAAGTTTAACTTTCCATTTAATAATTTTGAATTAAAATCAATTTCAATACCTTGGTGTAGTTGTTCAACTCCTTGATTCGTTTCAAATTGCACAACATCATTTACCACATTTGAAGAACCAATAACTCTATCTTTCCAAGAAGTTCTATATAAGTTTACATTAGCAACAAAATTTGGTTTTGAAAAACTATAACCAGCTTCTAAACCAAATATTTTTTCATTTTTAGTTAGTGGGTTAATTTGGTTTGTATTATTTAAATAAATATTATCATGATATGGCTGACGAGAATAATAACCTATGTTTCCATATATTTTATTACTTTCATTTATAACATAACTACTACCACTCTTAATATTATAACCAAGGTTGTTAGCTTTTTCAGAATCTACACCTGAAGTTATTCCAGCAGGTAAAGGTGTTCCAGTAGACTGTGGTGAAGTCCCATCTATTAAAGATTGATCGGCATATTGGTAGTGGTCAAATCTTTGATGAGTTTGATTTGATAAAGATCCCTGAAAAAATGCAGAAAAATTATCTGTTGCATACTCTAATTGAGTAAAAACACCACCATAAGAGATTCTCTCATCGTTACTATAATTAATTTTATCTTTTTCGTCAAAATCTGCTGTTAGTGCTGCCCAAGGACTAGCATTTAAACTTTTTTTAGTTGTAACATTTTTATAAGTCCCAAAACTACCATAAGTTTGATGTCTATCATTTTGATTTCTTAAACGAATACCTTCAGTCCAAGAATTCAAACCTCTAAAGTTTTCAACAATTCTAAAGTGCTCTCCGTAATAAGTCCTTAAATCTAAACCAATGTTAAAAGTAAAATTATCATTAATTTTTTTCTCAAAATTAGAAACCAAACCATACCAGCTATGTAAATTCATTGAAGCTCTAGTAATATAACCTTGTTTAGAGCCGAAGTTTGATGCATCTCCACCTGTACTAGCATTTAATGCGTAAATAGCGTCATAGTCTACCTGACCTTCAGGCGTATCATTAATTCTTGCGCCTCTTGGACCAGTTCCACCTCCTCGACCCCAAGAAGCATATAAAACTGTTGATAAATTTGAGCTTTCATTAATATCATAATCCCAATTTAAGTTTATAACTGGTTTATGATAAAAATTTCTTCTTTCTGTTTGATATTCACCTTTGTAAGTACCCCAATTACCATTATATCTTTGTCCACGCTTTATATAAGTAGATATTTTCTCGTTGAAAGCTTGATCATGGTATTGTGGCGCTCCTGTAACCAATAAGTTAAAATTATGTTTATCATTTAATTTATAACCAAATGAAATAAAGTATGTTTGACCCTGACCTCTTGTACCATCCATATACCCATCACCTTGCCAATGAGAAAGCATAACAGAAGCTGCTAATCCATTTTGATTTTGACCAGTATTATAAAATGCAGTTGTTTTAAAATAGCTATCATTTGCAAAAGAAGATGATACATAACCCCCAGCTTTTTTAGCAGTTGTTTTTGTTACAAAGTTTACTGTACCTCCAACTGAAGAAATTGCTAACTTAGAAGCCCCCAAACCTCTTTGAATTTGAATTGCTGATGCTACATCATTAATTCCAGACCAATTAGACCAATACATTTTACCATCTTCCATACCGTTAATAGGTTGTCCATTTAACAAATATGCAGTATTATCTTGTTGAAACCCTCTAACTGACATTCTAGAATCACCAAAACCACCAGCTTGACCAGAAACGTATACTGAAGGTGTATTTACCAAAGTCATTGTAACATCTTGTGTACCAATTTTCTTTTGAATTTCAGCTGCTTTAATTGTTGATACAGCTACAGGGGTTTTTCTTCCACCTGCTAAATCAATTACACCTTTTCCTACAATTACAACTTCGTCTAAAGAATCTGCATCTTCTGTAAGTTGAATTGTTCCTAAGTTCGTTTTTGATGATGAAAAAACAACTGTTTTGTTATTATAGCCAATAAATGAAACTACAATAGCACCAGAGTTTGAATTTGCGTTTAAGGTAAAATTTCCATCAAAATCTGTTGATGTTCCATTTGTTGTACCTTTAACCATAACACTTGCTCCTGGTAATGGTTGGTTGGTTTCATCTACCACCTTTCCAGTAAGTTTTGTTTGTCCTAAAACTGTTGCAGTTACAAAAAATAATGCTACAAATAATAAGTTTTTAAAATGTTTCATTGTTGAATTTTAGATTATTTTAATATTCTGCAAAATTCTTTCTTTTACAGATTTCTAATGTTAACCTAATGTTAAGTTTTAACAAAAGATTAAGATGTCGAAAATTACTAAAATAAGCGCTATTATCTAATTATCAATATATTACATATTAACAAACTTATTAACCAAAGACAAAAAAAGGTTAAAATTTTAAATTCTCTACTTTAAAAATGAATCACTATTGCTTATTTAGCAATTTTTTAGCTAATTCTTTTCCTAATTCTACACCAAATTGGTCGTAACTATAAATATTCCATAGAATACCTTGTGTGTAGATTTTATGCTCGTATAAAGCGACTAATTTACCTAAAGAGTGGGGTGTTAATTTATTAAAAAGAATGGCATTGCTTGGTCTATTTCCTTCGAAAACTTTAAAAGGCAACAATGCTGCAATTTTATCTTCGTCTCCAGCAAATTTTAATTCTAAATGCACCTCTTCTTTCGATTTTCCAAAAGCCAAAGCATCCATTTGTGCATAATAATTCGCCATTAATTTTTTATGATGGTCGGTTAAACCATATAAAGATTCTTTATAACCAATAAAATCGGCAGGGATTAATTTGGTTCCTTGATGCACCAATTGCATAAATGCATGTTGCATATTGGTTCCTGTACTTCCCCAAACAATGGTTCCTGTTTGGTACTCTATTTTATCGCCATTTCTATCGACTCCTTTTCCATTACTTTCCATAATGGCTTGCTGTAAATAGTCTGGTAATTTCTTTAAATATTGTGTGTATGGTAAAACAGCTTCGGTTTCTGCTCCGTAAAAATTATTGTACCAAATGCTTAATAAAGCTAAAATTACTGGAATGTTTTTATTGAAATCTGTATTTCTATAATGCAAATCCATTTCTTCTGCTCCATCTAATAAAGCTCGGTAATTATCGAAACCTACTGATAAACTAATAGATAAACCAACTGCAGACCATAAAGAAAAACGACCACCAACCCAATTCCACATTGGAAAAACGTTTGCTTTGTCGATTCCAAAATTATCCACAGCTTCTAAATTTGTAGAAACCGCCACAAAGTGTTTTGGAATATCGAAAATTGTTGCGGATTTTAAGAACCAATTTTTAATCGTTTCTGCATTTGTTATAGTTTCTTGCGTTGTAAAAGTTTTAGAAACAATTACAAATAAAGTAGTTTCTGGGTTCAGTTTTTTAATGATTTCTGAAACGTGATCTCCATCTATATTTGAAACAAAATGCGTTGTTAATTGGTTTTTATAATATTGTAGTGATTCCACAATCATATCTGGGCCTAAATCACTTCCACCAATACCAATATTTACAACATCTGTAATCGATTTTCCAGTGTAGCCTTTCCATTTTCCAGAAATAACTTTATTACTAAAGCTTCTAATTTTCCTTAAAGCAGTTTGTATTTGAGGTTTTACATTCTTTCCGTTCACTAAAACTGGGGCTTCAGAATTGCTTCTTAGAGCTGTGTGTAAAACTTCTCTTCCTTCTGTAACATTAATTATTTCTCCATTAAACTGCTTTTCAATGGCATCTTTTAAATCTACCTCTTTTGCCAATTCTACTAATAAATCGATGGTTTCTTGTGTTATTCTATTTTTAGAAAAATCTACTGATAAATCATTCAACTCTAAAGAAAAATGGTTTTTCCTATTGGCATCTTTATGCAAATCTTTAATGTTTATATTCTCTAGCTCATTAAAATGATCTGTTAATTTTTTCCACGCGTTTGTATTGGTTGGGTTGATATTCTTTAATGCCATTTCTTTAGTTTTGTGCAACTTCTTCTGTAAATTTAGAAGGCTCTTCTGTTGGTAATTGGTTATAATCTAATTGATATTTTAAAGGTTCTATAAACTTTAAAAATCTTGGTTTTATCTGTTTATTTAGTGGTTCTGCAGCAGGTAATTTCTCTCTGAAAGGATCTACTTGTCTTCCGTTTTTCCAAAAACGATAACAAACATGTGGGCCACCAGTATTTCCTGTCATTCCAACTGTACCAATTACTTGCCCTTGTTTTACATAATCTCCTTTTTTTACTTTTCGCCTTTTCATATGCAAGTATTGTGTTGCATAAGTTCCATTATGTTTTATTTTAACATAATTTCCGTTTCCACCTTTTCTTCTAGATTCGATAACAGTTCCACTTGCAGTTGCTAAAATAGGAGTTCCAATATTTGCCGCAAAATCTGTACCTCTGTGAGGTTTAATTCTGTTTCCATAATAAGCAATTCTTCTTTTTAAATTATATCTTGAAGAAATTCGGTATTGAAATTTAATGGGTGATTTTAAAAACTGACTTCGCAACATATTTCCATCTTCATCGTAATATTCTGGAATGCCTTTTATGGAATCTGCAATAAAGCGAAAAGCATACAAATCTTTACCATTATGATTAAAAACTGCTGATTTTATCTCACCATAACCCGCAAATAAAGAATCTTTTATAAACTTTTCTTCAAAAACAAGTTTAAAAGAATCTCCTTTTTGAAGTTTGTAAAAATCCAGTGTCCACGCATAAATATCTGCAACATTATTTGTTAAATTTGCTGACAAATGCAAACTATCCATCGCATTCGAAAGGTTGGAATGTATTTTTCCTTCCACAATTCTTTCCACCGTTTTTATGGGTTGTAAATACGTATGTGCTTTTACAATAGAATCGGAAAAATCGACAACTGTTGCTCGGATTTTATCATTTTTATAAATAAATATCTTTGCTTCTTCAAGAGAATCTTTACTCGCTAAAATCGTGTAAGGCTTTCCTGCTCTTACTCTTCTAACATCAAAAATATCTTTAATGGAAGTCGCAATATTATTAATTTTCGGATAAGTTACATGATGCCTGTCTAGGATATATCCAAAACTTTCGCCACTTTTTATGGTATCTTGAATTACTTTATAATCGTTAATTTTATAACCATACCTGTAAACGGGTTTTGGTTTTACTGGTTTTACAGGTGTTGGAACTGGCTTTTTTTCAGCATTACTACAGGCTGAAAAAACGATTATAAACAATAAAAGGTGCAGTGCTTTTTTCAAAAAAATGGGAGTGATTTTATAAGTTGCCCAAAAGTACAAATAAAATTGATTTATTTTAAATCTAACCTATGAAGTTCCGATAACGGTTTCGTTAAAGTTTTTATAATTTTACCAGAAGTAAACTTTTATTTTGTTTCAAAAGCGTTCGCTAAACCCTTATACTGCTCTAATTCTGCTCGTAAAGAACCTACAGAAAGGTTTGCTTTTAATTTAATTGGAATTTTATTGGCATCGTCTGTAATCCAAATGGTAACACTTTCTTGCGCTTTAAAAACTCTTCCTGATTGTACAAGTGGTCTAAAAATTAATGTATTAACGTCTCCGAATTTTGTATCTAAAACCTCTTTTCCTAAAAAACGAAGTTTAAAAGGATAAATTTGTGCGTCCATAAACATATCAATAGCAATTTCATCACCCTTTTTCATGTTTTTTACGTCTTTGTTTCTTAAATAATAAAAAGACGATAACATATCTTGTACATTCGAAAAAGCGACAGAAGTATCTTTCTGTTTTATAAAATCTTGAACATACGCTTTGTTAGAAGTATAATTAAAAGAAGTATTTCTATGTTTTTTATAACCTCCTTCATTAATTTTTCTTTTGAATAAATAAGGTTTTACATTGTCTTTATCGAAATAAGATTCATAAATATCATCTACCTTAAAAAACCATTTTATCATTCCAGAGGTCCAACCAGAACCCTTGGTATGAAACACTTTTTTTCCATTTAATTCTGTTTCTTCTACTTCTAAAACCGCAGTTCCAGCTCTTAAAACCCCACTATAACTCATTTTATAACGAAGCAATTCGCCACTTTTAAATGCGTGCTTTTGTTCTTGGGCAAAGACAGAAAATGTTAAAAATAAAACGAGTGTAATTATTGTATTTTTTTTCATAGTTATCAAACTTATAAAAAAGTATTGACAATTACCATTCCAAAAAAGAAAAATTTATTTACAGTGAATTTATAATAGACTTTTTAACGTTTTCTTAAATTTCTTTTTGATGCTAAAAAGTTCCCCAGTTTTTTAATTCATCTGTACTCCATAAATAGGGAAAAAAGATTCTCCTTTGATATTTTGGATGCATATATTTTCGCCAATTACTACCTCCTGTTGCTTCTAAATCTTGCTCTTTTCCTCCAATATATTTTGCTGCTGCATTGTAATGAGCCATTACCCATTTTACGTTTACTGTATAATCGTAATGACGCATTTCTTTTATTAAATCTTCGTTTTCTCGGACTTCTTTTGGCAATTGTTTAAACTTTTTAGAAAGATTAATATCGTTGTAATCTTCCATAAAATCAATAAAATCTCCTATATATTTTTTCTCGAAAAGATTTAATAGGGTTGATTTCTGTCCAGTTGTGTAATTTTTACCAGCAGCTTGCCAGTACAAATGATTGTAAGCGTGTTTAAATGAGGAATTTCTGTTTATACTATCTCTAAAACGCACATCAATTAAGTTAATAAGTTCTGTGGAAGCAAATTCAATTTTTCTGTATTGTGCCGATTGAAAACCACTTGCAGGCGTTAACGTGTTTCTAAATTTTAGATATTGTTCTTTTTCCATTCCATCTGCCATTACATTAAATGAACTACAAAGCATATCAAAATATCTGCTAATTCGTCCCAAATGCATCGAAAATTTATCTACTGTAACTTCAATTGTTTTTGCGACTTGGTCTATTTCCCAAAGTATCATTTTAAACAATAATTCGTTTACTTGATGATACATAATAAACACCATCTCATCTGGTTGTGTAGTTCTTGTTGTTTGCAAACCTAAAAGTGCATCTGTTTGAATATAATCCCAATATGTAATTGGTTTGCTATGCAATAATCCTTCTAACATTGCGTCTACTGGAACACCTAATTTATCGTATTTTTCTTCTATTGCTTTTAAAATTTTTCCTCTTTCCATTATTGTAAGTTGTTAAACAAAGATAAAATAGTTTTGTAAAAAAAAGACCTCAAAGGTTTTAAAAACCTTTGGGGTCTGGTAATATTTATACTGTAAACTGCAACTGAAAACTATTTTAAAGCGTTCCTCTTTTTGCCTGTTCTCTTTCTATAGATTCAAAAAGCGCTTTAAAGTTTCCTGCTCCAAAACCTTTAGCACCCATTCTTTGAATGATTTCAAAAAACAAGGTTGGCCTATCTTCTACTGGTTTTGTGAAAATTTGTAATAAATAGCCTTCTTCATCTGCATCTATCATAATTCCTAAACCTTTTAATTTTTCGATGTCTTCTCTTAATTCGTGGCTAAATTCTTCTAATCTTCCAGGAACTGCCCTGTAATATTCTTCTGGTGGTGTAGATAAAAACTCTATTCCATTTGCTTTTAATTGCGAAACAGTTTTAATAATATCGTCTGTTGCCATAGCAATATGTTGTACACCTGCACCTTCGTAAAAATCTAAATATTCTTCGATTTGAGAACGTTTTTTTCCTTCTGCTGGCTCGTTTATTGGAAATTTAATTCTTCCATTTCCATTCGACATTACTTTACTCATTAATGCTGAATATTCTGTATGAATCTGGGTATCGTCAAATGATAAAAAGTTAACAAAACCCATTACATCTTCATAAAATTTTACCCATTTATTCATTTGATTCCAACCTACATTACCAACCATATGGTCTATATATTTTAAACCTGAAGTTGGTGGATTGTAATCGGATTCCCATTTTCTAAAACCTGGTAAAAATGCACCATTGTAGTTTTTACGCTCCACAAACATGTGTACAGTTTCTCCATAGGTATAAATTCCTGCTCTTACAACCTCTCCATGTTCGTCTTTTTCTACAGTGGGTTCCATATAAGATTTTGCGCCTCTAGAAATGGTTTCTTTGTAAGATTTTCTTGCATCTTCTACCCAAAGTGCCACTATTTTAACGCCATCTCCATGTTTTACAATATGGTCGTTTATGGGCGATTTACTGTTTAAAGGTGTTGTTAAAATAATTTTGATTTTATCTTGGGTTAACACATAACTCACGGAATCTTTTGCGCCAGTTTCTAAGCCACGATACGCATACGATTGAAACCCAAATGCTGTTTTGTAAAAATGTGCAGCTTGTTTTGCGTTACCCACGTAAAATTCTACATAATCTGTTCCTAATAATGGAAGGAAATCTTGTGCTCCTTCGAATATTTTTTCTAATCCGTAATTAACTGATTTTATTTCTTTTTTACTCATTTTGTTTATGTTTTGTAACCCAGAATGTAACCCAGAAAGGGTTTTAAACCCTTTCTGGGTTCTGGGTTCTTGACTGTTTGTTTTTTCAGACCTCACAGGTTTTAAAAACCTGTGAGGTCTTTGTTACTAATAAAGTAGCTATTTTATTTCTTAAAGCAATTCGTTCGCAAACAAGTATAGCCCTGATTGAAACGACATCCTTTTTGCTTTTTTGCAAAAAGATATAGTGGAAAGCAGGAAATAGCTTCTAATAATTATTTTAATGAACTTTTTTTACTACAAAGCAACATAGAAAACATAGTTTTTTAATTATGTTGCTAATTCCTTTTGATGGGCTTTTACAACCAACTCTTATAATAATCTTCATCTGCAATTTTCATAGCTTCTTCTGTAACCTGCAAAGGTTTAAAAGTGTCTACCATAACTGCTAATTCTTCGGTTTTTGTGTGCCCAATACTGCGTTCTGTTGCTCCAGGATGTGGACCATGAGGAATTCCTGCTGGATGCAAGGAAATATGACCTTGGTCGATGTCATTCCTACTCATAAAATCGCCATCTACGTAATACAAAACCTCGTCTGAATCGATATTACTATGATTGTAAGGCGCAGGAATGGAATCTGGATGGTAATCGTACAAACGTGGCACAAAACTACAAATTACAAATGTGTTTGTCTCGAAAGTTTGGTGCACTGGTGGTGGTTGATGAATTCGACCTGTAATTGGTTCGAAATCGTGAATTGAAAATGCGTAAGGAAAATTATAGCCATCGTAACCAACGACATCAAAAGGATGAGAAGCGTAGGTCATTTCTATAATTTCGCCTTGCTTTTTTACTTTGATTAAGAAATCGCCAAGCTCGTTATATGTTTCTAATTCTTGTGGTCTTCTTAAATCTCGCTCGCAAAATGGCGAATGTTCTAATAACTGACCAAACCAGTTTCTGTAACGTTTTGGTGTATACACTGGACTGTAAGATTCTACGATAAAAAGTCGATTATTTTCGTTGTCGAAATCTAATTTGTAAATAATTCCACGTGGAATTACTAAATAATCTCCATATTTAAAATCGAGATTTCCCAAATGCGTTCTTAATTTTCCTGTTCCTTTATGGATAAAAATTACTTCGTCTGCATCTGTGTTTTTATAGAAATACTCTGTGGTAGATTTCTTTGGTGCCGCTAAAATAATATTACAATCAGCATTTGTAAGAACAACTTTTCTACTTTCTAAATAGTCGTTTTCTGGCGGAACTTGAAATCCACGAAATCTGTAAGATTTAATATTATTTGCTTTGGCAATTTTTGGTTTTACGGAATATTGTTTACCAATATGTTTAACCATTGTTGGTCTGTGTTCGTGATAGCTGTTGGTAGACATTCCGTCGAAACCAATGGTACCAAACAACTGTTCGTAATATAAACTGCCATCTTTTTTGCGGAATTGTGTGTGTCTTTTAGGTGGAATTTCTCCTAGTTTATGATAAAAAGGCATTTGCTAATGTATTAATGAGTTAATAAAAACAACGTAACAATTGTGCTTTAGCAAAGTATTGTTACATTTTTTACATTGAAAAACTTATACATTAAACGCTCATTCAGGATTGCGCTTTATTAGGAATTTTAAGTATGTTAATAAATCTGAATACATTTCAATCTATTTCGTTTGTTGTTCAAATATACAAAAAAGTATACGTATTTCCTTTTTAAGGATATTAAGACTTTATTAAAAAAAAATAGAAATAAAAAAACCGAAACTTTAAAGTTTCGGTTTTGTTGTTATTTTTAGAAAATATTTACTCTGTTGGTAAACGTTCGTCAATCATTTTTAATGGCATATCTCCCATCAATTCAAAAACATCTAAAATGCTTCTTACTGTATCTTCTTCTTCTACTTGCTCGCTTACAAACCATTGTAAAAATACTTCCGATGCAAAATCGTCTACTTTTCTTGCTTGTTTAAAGCATTTGTAAATAGATTGTGTTACGTGTATTTCTTGGTCTAAAGATTTTTCGTAAATTTCTCTTAGTCCCTCAAAGTCGTTATTAACTTCTGGAATTGAAGGAGAAATTGCAGCGCCTCCAGCGTCGTTTATAAAGTTAAAAATCTTCATTCCATGTGCTCTTTCTTCCTCTGCTTGCTTGTAAAAAAAAGCTTTACTATTTAATAATTCGCGTTGGTCGCACCAAGATGCCATTGCCAAATAAGAGGCAGATGCATGCATTTCTAATGCGATTTGATCGTTTAAAACATCCATAACTTCTGGATGAATTGTCATTTGTTTTCTTATTGCTGTTTTCATAATTTCTTAATTTTATACAAAGGTACAGTAAAAATTACTTGATTTATTGATATAAAAAAATTTAAAAGCAGTCTAAATAAATATACTTTTCTTTAAAATTCTGAAAAAGTGTACGAAATTTCTTCTTTTAAATCTAATAGTGTAGGGATATCTAAAAACACCAAATGCTTTCTATCTGCAATAAACAACAACACAAAATTTTCATTTGAGATAATGTGTTCTAAATTATCTAAAGTGGTTAAAAGATTTATTTTATTTCTTAACTGAAGTACTTGTGGAAAAGTAAGGGGCATTACTTTTTCGCCTATCTTTAATTGATAGTTGCAAAAAGTATGTTTTTTAAGCTGAATATTAAAAGTTACATCAATTAACATTTCCATAGTACAAATATAAATTTTATTTAGAATAAATTAAAATAAAATTCAAGAAAATTGTATTTTTTTGTTTTATTAAAAAATATTCAAAACTTGAAGTGGCTCAATAACTTTGTAATCGTCAAGTAATATTTCTCCACAAGAGATCGATGACATACTAAATCTTCCTACTCTATCTTTTTAACAACTGCTTTTGGGGCTTCTTTTCTGGTTCCATCAAAACCATCTACACCACCAACTGTTGTGTATTTCATTACATATTTTTTATCTGGAAAAATTCTTTGAAACGCACTTTGGCACATTAAAGTTGCTTCGTGGAATCCACAAAGAATCAATTTTAATTTTCCTGGATAGGTGTTTACATCGCCAATTGCGTAAATTCCTGGAATATTAGTTTGATAATCTAAAGCGTTGTTCACTTTTATGGCGTTTTTCTCAATTTCTAATCCCCAATTAGCGATTGGTCCTAATTTTGGTGACAAGCCAAAAAGCGGAATAAAATGATCTGTTTCAATCGTGAATTCTTCCCCTCCTTTTTGTACCACAGAAACTCCTGCTACTTTGTCTGTTCCTATAATTCCTTTTACTTCTGCAGGTGTAATCATGTTTATTTTACCTGCGTCTTTTAATTCTTGTACTTTTTCTACAGAATCTAAAGCGCCTCTAAATTCGTTTCTTCTGTGAATTAAAGTAACTGAAGAAGCTACATCTGTTAAGAAAATAGACCAGTCTAAAGCAGAGTCTCCCCCTCCAGAAATCACCACTTTTTTATCTCTATAAAATTCTGGATCGCGAATAATGTATTCTACTCCTTTGTCTTCGAAATCTGCAATGTTAGGAATTGGTGGTTTTCTTGGCTCGAAAGAACCTAATCCACCAGCAATTGCAACTACTTTTGCTTGATGTTTTGTACCTTTATTTGTAGTAACTATAAAAGTTTCGTCTTCTTGTTTTTCGATGGTTTCTGCACGTTCGCCTAAGGTAAAGCCTGGTTCAAATTGTTTAATTTGTTCCATTAATTTATCGGTTAAATCGCCTGCTAAAATTTCTGGATATGCAGGAATATCGTAAATTGGTTTTTTGGGATAAATTTCTGAACATTGCCCACCTGCTTGTGGCAAAGCGTCTATTAAATGGCAACGCAGTTTTAATAATCCTGCTTCAAAAACGGTAAATAATCCTGTGGGCCCTGCACCAATAATTAAAATATCTGTTGTAATCACTTTTTTTCTTCTTTATCTATTTAGACCTCAAAGGCTTTAAAAATCCTTGAGGTCTTTTTTTTCTTTCTCGTGAGCACGTTAAGTTTCGAAATTCCAGGAGAAGTGGCATCCTTTTTTTATTTTTCTTAAAAAAAGATATAACGTAAAACCCCACCTTTTTAAGGAACGCCCAAAATTATATTATTCTGTTTGTTTAAAAGCTGATTTTTATCAGTTTAAGCTACGTTTATAACTTCTTCTATTTGTGGCGCGTACTTTTTAATGGTTGCTTCCACTCCATTTTTTAGCGTCATTTGGTTTACAGAACAACCTGTGCAAGCGCCTTCTAATTGTACTTTTACAACAGAATCTTCGATTGAAAGTAACTTAATATTACCACCATCGCTCATTAAAAACGGACGAATTTCATCTAACGCTTTTTCTACATTGTCTAGTGTTTCTTGTGTTGTCATATTTTATTTTTTTACTGAACTGCAACCACTCATTGTTGTAATTCTAACAATTTCTGTTGGAGGTAAATTTTCGTTTCTTTTTAAAAGTTGAGCCACCATTTCTTTGGTAATATTGTTAAAAGCTTCTTCTAAAAGAGTACCTTCTTGTAACGCCACTGGATGCCCAACATCGCTAGATTCACGAATGCTTTGTACTAAAGGAATTTCGCCTAAAAATTGCGTTTTTATATCTTCTGCCAAGTTTTTTGCGCCATCTTTTCCAAAAATGTAATATTTATTATCTGGTAATTCTTCTGGCGTAAAATATGCCATATTTTCTACGATTCCTAAAACTGGAACGTTAATGTTTTCTTGCTGAAACATGGCAACTCCTTTTTTAGCATCTGCCAATGCAATATTTTGTGGTGTACTTACTACAACTGCGCCATTTATTGGCAATGCTTGTACAATTGATAAATGCACATCTCCTGTACCTGGTGGTAAATCGATTAAAAGAAAATCTAATTCGCCCCAGTCTCCATCGAAAATAAGCTGATTTAATGCTTTTGAAGCCATTGGTCCTCTCCAAATTACAGCTTGGTTTGGATCGGTAAAAAACCCTAAAGATAATAATTTTACTCCGTAATTTTCGATGGGTTTCATTTTCGAACGTCCATCTACTTTTACAGAAAGTGGTCTTTCTTTCTCTACATCGAACATAATATGTTGCGATGGTCCATAAACATCGGCATCTAAAATACCTACATTAAAGCCCATTTTCGATAGTGAAATTGCTGTATTTGCTGTAATTGTAGATTTACCAACGCCACCTTTTCCTGATGCAATTGCAATAATGTTTTTAATATTTGGAATTTCCTTACCACGAATTTGATTCGGGTTTGAATTTTCTTTGGCAACTGGTTTTTCTACTGTTACATTTACTTTTATGTCTATATCTTCAGAAACATTGCTTTTAATCGCTTTTATAATTTCTGACTCAACTTTCTTTTTCGCCTGTAATGTTGGATTGTTAATTGTAATTTCTACAATTACTTCTTTACCAAATATTACTACGTTTTTTAAGTTGTTATTTTCCACCAAACTTTTTCCTTCTCCAGGAGCTGTTATGGTTTCTAATGCTTGTTGTATGTCTTTTTTGTTAAAACTCATTTTTTTTCGAATGTCAGGTCGAGCGCAATCGAGACCTTATATATTTGTTTGTTCTATAAAAACCTCTCATAAGCTGCGCTTTTATCTTCAAATTAAAATGTTTTTAATTTTTTAATAATGCTTAAGAAGACTATTTATAGTTTTAATTAAGATTTAATCTTGATTACAAAGATACACTTAACTGTTTAAAAAAGAAAGCTTGTGGATTGTGAATATTTATAGATTGATAAGTGGAAATGATGGTTGTTTTTTTCTTGCAAAGTTTTTTTCTCGAAAAAACGCAAAGATGCAAAGACTCAAAGGGTATTTGTTAAAACTGAGTGTTTTTTTACCACATAGCATAGAAAACATAGCCAATCTTTGTGAGTGCTGTGTTTATCTGTGAATCACGTCGCAACAATCTGTGAAAATTTGTGAAATCTGTGTCTTTTTTTAATTTTTTATAATCATAATTTAAAAAAAACTCTGCGAATCTCTTTAATTCTCTGTAAAACTCTGTGTAATAAATTTTAAGATAACTCTTCCATCGGATTCCAAAAAACAGTTTCTAAATCCTGAATTTGATTTTCAACAACCACAATTCCTTCGCTTTCTAATAATTGTTGCATTAGATTTGTGCCATCGAAATGATGTTTTCCTGTTAATAATCCTTTTTTATTGACAACTCTATGTGCTGGAACTTCTTTTTTTTGATTATGAGAATTATTCATTGCCCAACCCACCATTCTTGCAGATTTTGCAGCACCTAAATACGTAGCAATTGCGCCATAACTTGTTACTCTTCCATGTGGAATTAAACGTGCCACTTTATACACTTTATCAAAAAAATTATCTGACTCTTTCATTTTTGAAAGATAGGAAATATACACAGAGTTTTACAGAGAAAAGCACAGAGATTCACAAGATTTAAAAAAATATTTTTGATAAATACTTGTTATTTCGCCTTTTCGCTTCTTAAGCTTACCAAATGAGTACTTAGAAAACATATAAAACGCTTCAATAAGCTTAGTGCAATATTATTAGGTATTAGTCCCTAAATTTAATTATTATCGAATTTAAAGAAAAATTAGCGAATTCGTCGCAAATAAAACGTCTAATACTTCAATCGAAATTGAATGTATGTAATAGGTTTGTTTACTGCTAAATATTGGTTCTCGTAAAAAGTTTGTGTTTCCACTACTTCTTTTGGAGCGCCTTCGTTTTTATATACTGTATGGTTTGCGTATAAAACTTCATGCCCTTCTCCATGTAACAACCCTAAAGTGTAACCGTGCATAAATTCGCTATCGGTTTTTAGGTTTACAATGCCTTTCTCGTTTAAAATATGATGATATTTCTTCAAGAAATCTACATTTGTCATTCTGTGTTTTGTACGCTTGTACTTTATTTGTGGATCTGGGAAGGTAATCCAAATTTCGGAAACTTCGTTTTCTGCAAAAATAAAGTCTACCAACTCGATTTGTGTTCTTACAAATGCCACGTTTGGCAAATTTTCTTCGAGAGCCGTTTTTGCTCCTCGCCAAAAACGAGCACCTTTAATATCGATTCCAATATAGTTTTTATTTGGGTTTTTTCTTGCCAAGGCAATTGTATACTCGCCTTTACCACAACCCAATTCTACGATAATAGGATTCTCGTTTCCAAAAAAAGAATGCCATTTACCTTTGTAAGTAAAGTTGGTTACAACTTCTTCTCTCGTTGGTTGAATGACATTTTTAAACGTTTCATTTTCTTTGAAACGTTTTAGTTTATTTTTGCTTCCCAAGGTGTAAAATTATGCTCTATCTTCTGTTCCTTCTCTTACAAATCGCTTAGATTCTTTCATCCAGTAGGCAAAAAGAACTAATAAAACTAATAGAAAAAACCAGTTTACTGCGTTAGAAACCCACCATCCAAAATCTGCATGTGCTACACTTGTACGTAACCATTCAAAAGGGATGAATAAGAGATCTGTAAATAAACTACCAATCCATCTAAAAATATTGCTTGCTATCATAACTTAATTATCTTTACAGTGCAAAAATAACAAAAGAAAACGATGTTAGCCAATTTTTTAAGCAAATCTAAACCAATCAATTTTATTGTGCTTTTAGCACTATTCTTTTGTGTCTTTTTATTTGATGCAATTACAGTATATGCTTCCAAAGCTTTTACGCTTACTATTTTTATGGAAAATCTTGGCTTTTTATTGCTTTTTTTACTCATATTTTTCTTTTATAATTTTGTGATTTCTAAGAACAGCTTAACAAAAGACAATAGCTACGCGTTCTTTATTTTTACAGTGTTTTTAAGTTATTTTATTGTAAAATTATTTTCTTTTAAAGTGCTTTTTTTATTGCTGATTTACATGCTATTTCTAAGAAAAATTTACAGCTTAAAATCTTCAAAAAAAGTGCTTCAAAAATTATTTGATAGTGGTTTTTGGCTCGCTATTTTATTTTTTATCGAACCTTTTTCTGCAATGTTTGCATTGCTAATTTATGTAGCAACTTATGTGCACCATAAAATTACAATACACACTTTGCTAACGCCAATTGTTGGTTTTTGTGCTCCTTTATTTATTTATTATGCGTATTGTTTGTGGTTTAACGAAGTAGCTCTTTTTGCAAATATGTTTGTTTTTAAGCAGTTTAATGAAATTTCTTTTTATGCTGAAAATAATTTTTATTGGATTGTAATTGCCATATTAACATTTACAGTTGTTGGCTATTTCTTAAAAACTCCAAAAGCACTTTCTGTAAATAATTCTTTTAAGAAAAACTGGATTATTTTAACATTCAATTTAATAATATCCATTTTTTTCTTGCTTTTAATTCCTGAAAAAACGGGTGTAGAAATTCTTTTTCTTATTTTTCCAGCAGCTGTAGTTGTTGCAAACGGACTTGAAATGATAAAGAACGATTTAATTAAGAATGTCGTTTTCTATTTATTGTTAATTAGCTCAGTATTATATACAGTATTGCTATAATTTTGTTCCGTAAGCCAAATCTCCTGCATCTCCCAAACCTGGTACGATGTAGCCTTTATCGTTTAATTTATCGTCTATTGTAGCAATCCATAATTTTGTGTTTTCTGGAAAATAATTTTTAATAAAATCGACACCTTCTTTAGAACCAATTACAGCAACAATATGAATCTCTTTTGGAATTCCATATTTTTTAATTGCTTCGTAAACAGCAACTAAACTTTGCCCAGTTGCCAACATTGGGTCTGCCAGCAATAACGTTTTATTATCAATTGATGGCGATGCAAAATATTCGACAACAATTTCGAATTTATTATCGTTTTTAGGATGATGCCTGTATGCAGAAATAAACGCATTTTCTGCATCATCGAAATAATTTAAAAGACCTTGGTGTAAAGGTAAACCTGCTCTTAAAATGGAGCACAAAACAACATCATTATAAGACAATTGTATTTTTTTCTTTCCTAAAGGAGTTTTAACATACACACCCGAATACGATAATTTTTTACTTAATTCGTAGCCTAAAACTTCGCCAATTCTTTCGATATTTCTTCGAAATCGAAGCGAATCTTTTTGAATGTTAACATCTCTAATTTCTGCGATAAATTTATTTAAGATTGAATTCTTTTCAGCAATATGATGTATTTCCATTTGTAATGTCTTTCTAACAAAATTACAAAAAAGAAAGCGCAATTTTAAAAGTAAAATTGCGCTTTAAAATACTATTTTATGTAGCTTTAGAAATTATACCCAAAACGTACAGAAAAATCGCCTAACCAACCACTGGCAGAAGAGTTTTTACTTGAAATAAAACCATAACCATACCCAAGTCTTAATTCAAAATCGAAATTAGACCCTAAATCTCTTCGAATTCCCCAGGAAGGAATAATCGTAAAAAAACCACTGTTAATTGTTACATTCTTATTATTAGAGATAATAAACCAATTAGGATTATATTTTGTTCTTAAACTAAAAAAATTGGCTGCATTATTTTTAACGGATCTTCCTTTTTTAGTTCTTTCCTCAAAATTATAATACCATCTTGGTTCTAAAGATAATGCTGGCAATAAAATATATTGATATTTTGGGGTATCGTTACTTCCATAAGAAAATCCTGCATCTAAACCTATTTCGGTTCGCAAAGCAAACTCATTATTTAATCTGGCTTCGTTGTAAACCCAAGCACCTAAAATACCTGTTTGAACTCCATACATAGATTTTTTTACACCTACTTTATCTTTACTGTTTTGAGAAAATAAAAAAAAGGTTGAAAAAAGAAATGCGACTGCTAATAAAGATTGTTTATTCATTATATAATTGTTTTGGATTGATTACTAAAAAGAAAACTCTAAACAAAAACTATGCCATAAAAAATATTTTTTTCGAGCAATTTTATCGCAAAAAAATGTATCTTGTACCTTATTAAGGTAAATTTTAAGAACTAAAAAAAATAAAAAAAATGGGAATTTTTTCATTTATTAAAAATGCAGGAGCAAAAGTTTTTGGTATTGGTAAAACAACAGAAGAAGAAAATGCAGAAAAATCTGAACAGTTAAGAAACGTAATTACAACCTTAGGTTTAGAGGTAAAAGATTTATCTATTGAGGTAGATGACGATGCTGTAAAACTTTGGGGAGAAGCTTTAGATTTGGCGACCAAAGAAAAAGTAGTTTTAGTCGTAGGAAATACCAATGGAGTTGCCTCTGTGGAAGATAATATGTCTGTTGCAGAAATAGCAATTATCGAAGAAGCAGAAATGGCAAAATTCCACACTGTAGAAAGTGGAGATACTTTAGGTAAAATTGCCAAAGAATATTATGGAAATGCTATGAAATATCCTGTAATTTTTGAAGCGAACAAACCTATGTTATCTCACCCAGACAAAATTTATCCTGGGCAGGTTTTAAGAATTCCGCCTTTAGTGGATTAAACTAAAAAAAAAATCAACCAAAAGTTAATTAACCTAACTTAAAAGAGTTTCAATTTATTTTGAAGCTCTTTTTTTACGCCTAGTTTTAAAATTATCCTCAACTTTGCAAATTCATTTTTCTTACATAAATTATTATGAATAAAAGAGTTTTAGCATTAATTGCAGTTACCATTGCTACAATAATCTATGGGGTAAATTACACCATTGCAAAAGATGTTATGCCCATGTACATAAAACCTTATGGCTTTATTTTTATTAGGGTCTTAGGTGCTACTGCCATTTTTTGGGTTTTAGGTTTGTTTGTAAAATCTCAAAAAATAGAAAAAGAAGATTATAAAAAAATTCTTTTAGCTTCCTTTTTTGGAGTTGGTTTAAATATGTTGTCTTTCTTTAAAGGTCTAAGCCTAACAACGCCCATAAGTGCTTCTGTAATGATGGTAACTTCGCCAATTATGGTGCTTGTTTTTTCGAGTATTCTTATTCGAAAAGCGATTGGAAAACAACGAATAATTGGTGTATTTATCGGTTTAATTGGTACTATTTTACTAATTACCTATGGAAGTTCTTCAAAAGGAACTGCAACCAATAACAATCTTGGTAATTTCTTGGTTTTTGTTAATGCTTCCTCCTATGGTTTGTATTTAGTTTTGGCGAAAAATTTAATTAAAAAATACCATCCGCTTGTTTTTGTAAAATGGCTCTATTTATTCGGACTTATTTTTATAATTCCTGTTGGTTATTGGGAGTTTTCGGAAATTGTTTGGGAGGCAATTCCTACTAATATGTATTGGAATATTGGTTTTGTGGTTGTTTTTACAACGTGTATCACTTACTTATTCAACTTATATGGTTTATCGAAATTAAAACCAACAACTGTAAGTGTTTTTATTTATTTACAACCTGTAATTGCTTCTATTTATGCCTTAATTGTAGGTAGCGATTCTTTAAATTTGGTAAAAATAGGTGCTACTTTATTAATCTTTTTTGGTGTTTATTTGGTAACAAAGCAGGTGAAAAAATAAACACGAATTTCGCTAAAAACACGAATTAATTTTAATAAAATAATGCCACGAATTCACGAATTATTTTTTAAAATATACTGATTATTTTTTAGGAAAGAAACAAAATTCGTGAATTTGTGGCAATAAAACTTAACGAGTTTGTCTTGTATTTTACTTCAATAATAGCTCAAAAAAACATTATTAAAACTATATTTGCAACTTATTAAAAACGACGAATTTATGATTCAATCTATGACTGGTTATGGAAAAGCAGTTTTACAATTACCAACCAAAAAAGTAACCATAGAAATTAAATCTTTAAACAGTAAAAACCTCGATTTAAACGTTCGAATTCCTTCTTATTACAAAGAACAAGAGCTAAATGTTCGTAAGAAATTAGCAAAGGCTTTGGTTCGAGGAAAGGTAGATTTTTCTATTTTCGTTGAAATGACTGCAGATGAAACTTCAACTGTTTTAAATAATGGTGTTGTGCAACAATACATGCAACAATTAAGAAATGTGGTGCAAACTGGAAGTTCAAACGATGTTGAATTGCTAAAAATGGCAGTAAGAATGCCAGATGCTTTAAAAACGGAACGTGAAGAATTAGATGAAAATGAGTGGAATATCATTAACGAACATATAGATATTGCAATTAAAGAAATTGTGCAATATAGAATTGATGAAGCATCTTCTTTAGAGATTGATTTTAAGGAAAGAATTGCAAATATTAAAACCTATTTAGAGGAAGTAAAAGCGTTGGATGGAGACAGAGTAGAGAATGTAAAAACGCGTTTAAAAAAGGCAATTGACGATTTAAAAGTAGACACAGACGAGAATCGTTTCGAGCAAGAATTAATCTATTATTTAGAGAAATTAGACATTAATGAAGAGAAAGTTCGTTTGGCAAATCATTTAGATTATTTCTTACAAACCTTGGCTTCCGACGATTCTAATGGAAAAAAATTAGGTTTTATCGTTCAAGAAATGGGACGTGAAATTAACACAACTGGTTCTAAAGCCAATTTTGCGCCAATGCAAAAAGCGGTTATTCAAATGAAAAATGAGTTGGAACAGATTAAAGAACAGATTTTAAACGTACTATAAATTTAGGTTTCGACTGCGCTCAACCAGACATTCCTTTCTGTCTTTAGAGTGAAAATTATATTTTATCAAAATGAAAGATTTTAAAGGAAAATTATTCGTGTTTTCTGCACCATCAGGCTCTGGAAAAACTACGATTGTTCGCCATTTATTGGCACAAGAAAAATTTAATTTAGCCTTTTCTATTTCTGCAACTTCAAGATCACCAAGAGGTTTCGAAAAAGATGGCGAAGATTATTATTTTATCTCTCTAAGAGATTTTAAAGATAAAATTAAAGCCAATGAATTTTTAGAATGGGAAGAAGTTTACAGAGACAATTTCTATGGAACTTTAAAAAGTGAAGTCGAACGTATTTGGGCGCAAAAAAAACATGTTATTTTTGATATTGATGTGGTTGGAGGTTTAAGAATTAAGAAGAAATATCCAGAAAAAACATTGTCGGTTTTTGTGAAACCACCAAGTGTAGATGAACTTAAAATTCGTTTAAAAAAACGCAAAACAGAAAGCGAAGAAAAAATAAATATGCGAATCGCAAAAGCTTCAGTAGAATTAGCAACTGCACCTCAATTCGATAAAATTATTAAAAATTACGATTTAGATATCGCTTTAAAGGAAGCAGAAGATTTAGTGAGTGATTTTTTGAATGAAGAGGAAGTTGGAAGTTTGAAGTAGGAAGTTGGGAGTATGAAGTTGGGAGTATGAAGGTGGAAAGCACGAAGTAGAGAAGCAGGAAGGTAAATTGATTATTAGAAAAGTATAGAGAAAATTTAAAAAATGTGGGAAGTAGGAAGTGGGAAGTAGCAAGTTAAATATTGACTGAATACTTCAAGCTCCCAGCTTCCAACTTCAAACCGTTTACAATGAAAATCGGCTTATATTTTGGCACTTTTAACCCCATTCATGTGGGGCATTTAATTATTGCCAATCAAATGGTAGAAAATTCAGACTTAGATGAGATTTGGATGGTGGTTACTCCTCACAACCCATTTAAGAAGAAAAGTTCTTTACTGGAAAATCATCACAGGTTTGAGTTGGTTTATAGAGCCACAGAAAATTATCCGAAAATTAAACCTTCGGATATCGAGTTTAAATTACCTCAACCCAATTATACCGTTTTTACCTTAGCAAATATTACTGAAAAATACCCTGATAAAGAATTTTGTTTAATTATGGGTGAAGATAATTTGAAGAGTTTTCATAAATGGAAAAATTATGAAACCATTTTAGAGCATCATCATATATATGTTTATCCAAGAATTTCTGAAGGAAAAGTAGCAACTCGATTCGATAAGCACCCAAAAATTCATAAAGTAGAGGCTCCAATTGTAGAGATTTCTTCAACAATGATACGAAATGGAATTAAAGAAAGTAAAAATGTACAACCTATGTTAACCAAAGAAGTTTGGGATTATATAGACGAAATGAATTTCTACAAAAAATAATTTAATTATTTTTATTCCGTTACTAAAATATACGCTCTGTAAGTGTTTCTGTATATTTGTACTATTCAAATTTTAATTTGTGGCTAAAAAGGATAAAAAAAAGGGAAAACTAAAACAAAAACTAACTGATAAATACAGATTAGTCGTTTTAAACGAAAACACGTTCGAAGAGCGTTTTTCCTTAAAACTATCACGTTTAAATGTGTTTGTTTTAGGAGGTGTTTTCTCAATTTTATTAATTATCTTAACCACAGTTTTAATTGCATTTACACCCATTAAAGAGTACATTCCAGGCTATTCTTCTTCTAAATTAAAAGCAACTGCTGTAAAATTAACTTTCGAAACAGATTCTTTAAAAGCCAAATTAACCACTTTAGAAAACTATACAAAAGCTTTAAAACCTGTTTTAACAGGAGAAATAAAACCAGAAAGCATCGATTCTATTATTTCGAAAAATACTCCTATTATTGTTGACGAAAGTAAATTAAATGCTACTAAAGAAGATTCTTTATTTAGAGAAAAAATAGATCGAGCAACACGTTTTTCTATCTTAAATAATTCAAGAAATAAGAATAATATTGTTTTTTTCGCCCCATTATCGGGTTCAATTTCTCAAAATTTCGATTCAAATACCAAGCATTTTGCAGTAGATATTGTTGCTACAACAGGAACACCAATAAAAGCAGTTGCAGATGGAACCGTTATTTTTTCTGGCTGGAATACAGAAACTGGCTACGTAATTATTCTAAAACATAGCAACGATTATATTTCCGTTTACAAACACAATGGAAATTTACTAAAACAACAAGGCGATTTTGTAAAATCGGGCGAAGTTATTGCTACTGTTGGTTCTACTGGAGAATTAACTACGGGTCCACATTTGCATTTCGAACTTTGGAGTGGTGGTTATGCTGTAAATCCTACTAATTTTATCGATTTTAAATAATGAGTATCAAATCTTTTTTTGCAATTCCGTTTGCCAAATTCGCCACCAAAAAAGTGCAAAAATGGGCTAAAAAACCATTTGAAACACAAGAAAAAGTTTTTAAAAATTTAATTGCGGAAGGAAGTAAAACTGCTTTTGGAAAGGATCATAAATTTAATGAAATTACCACATACGAAGATTTTAAAAAACACGTAAAAGTTACAGATTACGAAGGTTTAAGACCTTATGTAGATAGAATGGTTGCTGGCGAAGAAAATGTACTTTGGAAAGGAAAACCACTCTATTATGCAAAAACTTCTGGTACAACTTCTGGCGCAAAATACATTCCTATTACCAAAGAATCGATGCCAACACATATAAAAGCAGCCAGAAATGCACTGTTATTTTATATTGTTGAAAAAAACGACGCCAGTTTTGTGAATGGAAAAATGATTTTTCTACAAGGAAGCCCAGTTTTAGAAGATAAAAATGGTGTTAAATTAGGGCGTTTAAGTGGAATTGTGGCACATTATGTACCACAATATTTATTAAAAAATCGTTTGCCAAGTTGGGAAACCAATTGTATTGAAGATTGGGACACCAAAGTAAATGCTATTGTAGAGGAAACTGTAAATGAAGACATGACTGTTATCAGTGGAATACCATCTTGGGTACAGATGTATTTCGAAAAACTGATTGAAAAAACGGGTAAAAAGGTCTCTGAATTGTTCCCAAATTTTAATTTCTTTATTTACGGAGGTGTAAATTTTGAACCTTATAAAAACAAGTTCGAAAGTTTAATTGGTAAAAAAATCGATTATATAGAGTTATACCCAGCTTCCGAAGGTTTTATTGCCTACCAAGATTCGCAAACCGAAAAAGGAATGTTGTTGCAATTAGATTCAGGAATTTTTTATGAATTTATTCCTGCAACCGAGTTTTTTGATGAAAATCCTACAAGAATTTCTATAAAAGATGTAAAAATAGGCGTGAATTACGTGATTATTTTAAATACAACTGCAGGTCTTTGGGGTTACAATATTGGCGATACTGTAGAATTTACTTCAACAAAACCTTATAGAATTAAAGTAACAGGAAGAATAAAACACTTTATTTCTGCCTTTGGCGAACACGTTATTGGTAAAGAAGTAGAGAAAGCCTTGAATGATTCCATAAAAGGAACCAATATAAATATTAGTGAGTTTACAGTGGCGCCACAAGTAAATCCTACAAGTGGTTTGCCTTACCACGAATGGTTTATAGAGTTTGAAAATGAACCAGAAAATTTAGACCAATTTGCCGAAAAAGTAGATGCTTCTATGCAGGCACAAAATATTTATTACTTCGATTTAATTGAAGGAAAAATATTACGTAAACTTGTTATTAGAAAAGTAAAAAAAGGTGGTTTTCACGAATATATGAAATCTATTGGTAAATTTGGCGGACAAAACAAAATTCCGCAATTGTCGGACAACAGAAAAATTGCTGATGTTTTAGATAATTTTTTAGTGGAGAAATAATTACATAACCATAATAAATACACGTAAAATGGGAGGAAATCATTTATTTTTAATAATCGCGATAGCTTTAGTTATTATATACTATTTTAATAAATTTAGAAACAGACGTTAATGAGTACAATTAGAATTACAAAGCAATTTAATTTTGAAACAGGTCATGCTTTATATGGTTATGATGGAAAATGTAAAAATGTTCACGGACATTCTTATAAACTTTCTGTAACTGTTTCAGGAAAACCAATTAAAGATACTACAAACGTAAAATTTGGGATGGTTATCGATTTTGGAGATTTAAAAAAAATTGTAAACGAAGAAATTGTAGATATTTTCGACCATGCTACTGTTTTTAATAAAAATACACCTCATGTAGAATTAGCCAAAGAATTAATGGACAGAGGACATGATGTTTTATTGGTAGATTACCAGCCAACGAGTGAAATGATGGTAATTGATTTTGCTAAAAAAATTAAAAAAAGATTGCCAAAAAACATCAAACTTCATTCTATAAAACTACAAGAAACAGATACCAGTTTTGCAGAATGGTATGCTTCTGAGAATTAAAAAGATTATTTTGGCACATTCAGAAAATAGGTTATTTTTAAAAATGCAGCTAAAATTGCGGGCATAATTATTTAAATTCTACCCTCAATTTTTGTTTTAAAGCTGTTTTAAGGGTTCAGTTTCTTAAAAATTTCCCAACAAGACATACCTCTCCCATAAAACTATATTCAATGCTTCAAATTTAGGCTACTTGTTGTGCTGTTTTAGCTATTTTTCTTCGGCCAATTTCAAGAGCATTCCCTGTGTGTATTCCAAAGAATATCCATAGAATTTCATTCTTTTTAGTTTTGGCTTTTATTTTTCGTAAGTGATAATATTCTTTATCCTTTCCAAAAGAACCTTCTAATCTTGTAGCTCTTTCTTTTGCGATAATAGCTCTAAGTTGCTTTTTTTCTTTATGATTTTTCGGCTTTTTTCCCTTGGGGATAAAGTCTGTTTCTATGTTCTTAGAACTACAGTGTTTTCTATTTTTATTGGTGGCATAAATTTTATCTGCTCCAGCTATTTTTACTTTTTTTCGAGTTAATCCTTGTGCTTTTTGGACTGTTTGAATAAAACGATTTCCTTCATGAAATGCATTAAAGTTAATATGTTCGATAAAGCTAATTCCATCAATTTGAACTTTGTTAACTTTTGCTCCAAATTCAACAGGTTTTACTTCCTTTCCTCGAACAATAGGACGAATATAATCCTTTTGAATGCTTACAATTCTATCTTTGATTTTTTCTCCTGTATCAAAATGATCTTTTTGTTGTTTGTAAATCCTTTGAATTGTATTTATTCGCTTATAATACAAAGCTATAAACTCAATATTGTGATTTTCTGACAACTCTTTTTCAAAGTTGATAAATTTACTTAACAGATTGAGTAAACCTCGGGTTAATGAAATACGTTTCGACTTGGTTTTTCTTCGCATTTTACTAAATCCTTGATAACGTTTTTTCCACTTGATATATTTACTTCTAATCATTTTAACCCCTAATATAGAGCAGGTTTTACGTAATTGATTGTACAACCAATGAACCGACTCCCAAAGTAATTTTTGGATGCTAGGGTAACGAACTTCACTTTCATAACAAGTAGCATCCATTACAATTTGATTGGGGTTTTCAATTTCGTTTTTCCAAGAGTTGAATAGAATTTTTTCTATGGAATTAATATCGAGTTTCTCTGCTAATTCACAACGTATTTGGCTCACTATTTTATAGTTTGTTAAACGTTCAAAACCTAGTTCTATATCACAGAAAAATTGATAGTCTAAATTCGAGTTTAGTTGCTCAATCAATTTTCTATCTGAACAATTAGCATAATGTTTTAAAAACATTAAACCTAGTCTTCCTTTAGGACTAAAAAGATAGTTTCTCCCTTTTGATTGTTCAGAAATACCAAAAGAGCTAACTAAATCATTCCAAGGAATTGCAGAGTAGATTTTACCTAAATCTCCCTCTAAAAATCGCGCATAATGAGCATCATAATTCTCGCTGAGGGGAAAAAATTGAAATGCGGTGTTGCATTTCAGAAATTCTTCGTACTTTCATAATTATCGAAATTAAAACCCCGTTTTTTGCCTATATTGGCCATTTTCGGGGTTTATTATAGCTACAAAATACAACAAATCCCTCGTAAAAACAAGGGATGCGTTGTTTTATGAAAGCGCCCACAAAATGCGGAATTAAAAAGCCGACTGAAACATAATATTGACCAAAAAATAAACGGACAAAAAAGCACTAAAGCTAACAAAGTATAAAAATAATTGCTAATTTTAGCCTAACCAAAGGTAGTTGCAATTTTGCACACTTCTGAATTTCATGCTGAAATTCCTCGCGCACAAAATCGCAACTATTCTTATACAAACACGTTGCCAAATATAGCTCACTCACTCAAAACCTGAATTGAAAATTGAGTTTTTAAAGCTAAAAAAGGAATTTAAAAATTGTGAAACACTCTCTCGATAATCGGAATTTTAGCAAAATGTTGAGTTTATAAAATGTGAAAAACTACTCTTTCGAAGTTTCGGAATTGAAAACTAAATGGTGGAATTATCACTCAATCCCAAAATTTCGGAAACTGAATTTAGAAAATTAGCGGGATTCTTACTCAAACTTGAAAAATAAAAAATGAGGAATTGACAAAAACTCAAATTAACAATGAAAAAAACTACATTTGGCAACAAAGTATAAAAATAATTGCTAATTTTAGCTTAACCAAAGGTCGTTGCAATTTTGCACACTTCTGAATTTCATGCTGAAATTCCTCGCGCACAAAATCGCAACTATTCTTATACAAACACGTTGGGCTTCATTTCTCACTCGAACTCTAAAAAATGAAAAAGAAGATAGTAATTACATTTTTTTTAATTTTATTTATTCTAATTGGAATTTTTGGTTGGAAATATTTGAATTGGAAGAACAGCCTGTATGAACAACCTGCTTCTTTAGATTTATTTATAGTTCAATCATTTTTTGAAAAAGATGAAGAATATCCTTGGATAGAATTTTGGGGAAATGCTTGGAATAATGTTCCTAATAATGAAAACAGAAATGTTGAATGGTTATATAATAAAAAAGATTTCGAAAATTTAGATTCTATATATTTAGGTTTAAAAAACACCACAAATGAAAAATTTTATTATGTAACTTGGGGAAAGCCTAATTCAAGAATTAGAATTAGCTATTCAGTATTTAAAAATGGAGCAAAAGACTCTATTCCTTTTGGAGGTTTTGGTTGCGGAACAGGAATATATATTGCTCCTTTAAAAAAAGGAAAAGTTGCTGGATCTAAATTTTTAAATCCACTAATGTATAATCCTTTCAATAATTATCCATTACCAATTAAAAATAAAAAATTTTCTGAATTATTTAAGGAAATATATGGAGATTCTGTTTCAATAAAATTTGAACAAGCAACTTATAGTCTACCCTGGAATAAAATTCCTTCTCAAATGATTTCATCTCCTGAAATTATTGTTTCTACAGAAAAAATTATTGAAAATTGGAGAAATGGTAAGTTTAAATCAAATGACGAATTTGAAAAGGAAAGAGAAGCAGGTTTTTATATCAAAAAAAATGGTGAATACGAATTAAGTTCTATTTATGAAAAAAAAGGGAAAAACGAATAATTGAAAACTGAAAATTAAAAACGAAAGCCCAACACCGTGTAAAAAAAATTGCTAGCTTCTTGCCTACTTGCGAAAAACCTCGCGGTTTTTCTTGGTTTGTGTTTTATTTACTAACTTTAGTGCTTAAACCCGCAACTTTTCCTACACAACAACGTTGGCAACCATTTAAGAAAAATCCGTAAACATTTGAAAAATCCAGCCAAATAGAACCGAAAAAAATATTGTGGGCGGAATTGAATTGCGGAATTGACAAACTGAACTGAATACAAAACCGAATGAAAACGGATTTTTTGCCGACTAAAAGCTGAACCGAAAATTTTTGAGTTTTAAGCCGATTTCTGACAAGCGAAACGCATAAGAAACGTGAAAATTATTGCGGAATAAAAAACTGAACCGAAAACTATTGCGCCGAATTTTACTCGGACGGAAAAAATCAGCGGAAAAAGAATCGAATTTTTTTTTGAGTTTAAGAAAATTCTCACGTTTTATAATTCCACATTTGAGTAAATTCCCATGCAAAATCTTACGAGCGAGCGAGTGCTCAGCATTTTGAAATTCCTTTTTTGTGATAAAACCGATTAGTTTTAATTCACTATTTTTCAGCGTTTGAGTGAGAACAATATTTGCTAACATCTCTTATCATAGAAAGATAAACTCACGTTTATTTTTGGGAGTAGATTATTATGATTTTAATTCATACAATGAAATAAATCCTGTAAGTCTTTCTTTAAGTCCTGTATTAGAAAGAAATAAATTCATATCTAAAACTGAAAGTCAACAAATTAGAATAAGCGGTTTTTATGACATTTTGGTTAGAAATAAATTTATAATTAGAGCAGGTTTATATATTCCTTTTTTCAATAGTTCAAAAGTAGATTTAACCTTAATTTACCAAGATGAAATGAATCAAAATAGTTTATTTTTGGTATCAGTATCTACAAATGAAAATAAGTTTTATTTAGGAATTGTTGATTCAGAGATTTCAATTGATTTTCTTTATGATTTAAATTTTTTAGAAGCTGGAATTTCTACTTCTTGGCACTCAAGTATAAGTCGAAACGATCCAATTATGAGATTCTCTGCTGTTTTAAATATCTATTTATAAAATAAAAATATGGACTTTAGGTTAAAAAACAAAACATTTGGAAAGTTTATCTTAACATCAAATCTTTTGGTTGTAATAATTTTATGTTTTAACAGTTGCATTGAAGAAGATATTTGCACTAAACAAGTTAATATTCCAAGATGGAATGAGCAAGAACAAATATTTGAAGATAATTTTCAAGATTTTCCCTGTGATTACAATGGAATTTAAAAAATGGAATAAGTTGGAAACTGAAAAAACAACGAAATGGCAACACCGTATATAATTTATTGCTGGCTTCTTGCCTACTTACGAAAGTCCTCGCGGACTTTCTTGGTCGGAAATTATTTACTAAATTAGTTGCTTGAAACACGCAACAAACCATATACAAAACCGTTGGCCACAATCCCCCATAGAAAGCTTCTTTCCTCATTACGTTGGCTAACGTAAAAATCGTATCTTTCTAAATAATTAATTTGAGCTCTTTGCAAGGCCGTTTTTCAAAGTGTTGCTACTGCGTGTAAGCACGTGCGCAATCCTGGTTGAAATGTTTGCCATCAGTACATTGGCGATCCCGATAGCTATCGGGAATCCCGTTCAGAATAATCTCTTTGCCTAAAGCACATTTCCTTAGAGCTTTTTAAAATCTTTAAGTATGAAAGAACAAATTAGCTTAGATGTAGTCAATAAAAATGCAGCAGGCATTGATATTGGTAGTAGAAGTCATTGGGTGGCAGTTGGTCAGAGCGATGACTTAATCAAAGAGTTTGGCGTCTACAATGAAAATCTATACCAACTCGCCGATTGGTTGACCTCTCACAACATTAAGCATGTTGCTATGGAGAGTACCGGAAACTACTGGCAAAATTTACATGCCGTACTGCTCTCAAGAGGATTTGAGGTAACCCTGTGCAATGGTAAATTTACCAAAAACATCAAAGGAAAGAAAACAGATGTCAAAGACTGTCAATGGATCCAAAAACTACACAGTTTAGGACTGCTCTCGGGTAGTTTTTTACCCGATGAAGACACCGAAATACTCAGAACATACACAAGACACCGATACAATCTGATAAAACAAGCTGCCTCGGCAACAAAGAAGATGCAGAAATACCTTAGACTTATGAATATTCGCCTCGATGTAGTGGTCAAAGATGTGGTGGGACTTACAGGACTTAAAATTATTCGTGCCATTGCTCTAGGCGAAACCGATCCAGAAAAACTAGCAAGTTTACGTCATTACAACTGCAAGAAAAGCGAAGAAGAAATTGCCAAAGCATTGCACTCCAACGGAAGAAAAGACTTCCTTTATGCACTAAAAGATGAGCTAGACACCTACGATTTCGTGCAAAAGAAAATAAGAGAATGTGACGACCAGATTGCCGCAAAACTCGACGAAATAATAGGTAAAGACCCTGAAAAACAAGAACATTATATCGATAAGAAACCGTATAAACGCATTAACAAAAACACCCCTAAAGACATAGACATCAATTTAAAATCCTACCAAATGTTCAAAGGTGTAGACCTTTTAGCCATAGAAGGTATGAGTTACAATACCGTCCTTACCATCATGAGTGAAGTAGGTTTTGATGGAATCAAAAAGTTTAATTCCGCAAAACAATTTACATCTTGGCTTAGGCTGGCGCCCAACAACAAAGTAAGTGGTGGAAAAGTGCTATCCAGCAAAATAGGGAAAGGAAGCAACAGACTCAAAATTGCTCTGCGAAATGCAGCAAACTCCATTGGTAATTTAAAAGACAGCACACCCCTGCGGGATTTTTTCCATAGAATCAACTTCAGAAAAGGCCGTGTCTCGGCCATCACTGCAACAGCAAGAAAATTAGCAGTCATCATTTGGAATATGGTCACAAAAGGAATTCCATACCAAAACCCAGAAGGCTATCTCTACCTTGACCAAAAAAGAAAATTAGGTATCGTTAAAAGAATGAAGAAACAAATCACTAAATTTGGAATAACAAATGACGATTTAGAGCTAAACACAACCCCTTGAAAAACAAGAATTTAATTTTACGTTAGTCAGAATTTGAAAAAATGTTATGAAAAGAATTAAGTTATTAATTATCACACTATCGTTAGTGTTATTTTTTTCTTGTGAGAAAGATGACGTTAGAGAAGAATTACCCGGAACACCGACATCAATCTCTGGAACTGTTAAAGACTATCATCGAAATTTAGATGTGAATAATTTTGAAATAAAACTAATTAAATATTGGTCGTGTCCTGGTGGAGGAATAGGACCCAATTATTGTACAAAAGAAATTGCAACAACTTATTCAGATATTGATGGAAACTACCAATTAGATTTTGACTACAATTTACGAAGTGATGAAAATTATCGATTAGCTTTTAATGAAACTGAAAACAACACCTATTATTATGAATTTGTTTCAAATTCTGGAGAATTTTATAGAGATTATAATACTTCGAATTTAGTTGAGGGAGAAAATAATATTCTAAATTTAAATGCTTTTATTCCAATTAAATTAAAATTTAACCTCACTGTTTTAAATAATCACACACCACCTTTAATTACTGGAATAGAATATAATGACAATTTTGACTTTGGCACTGAATTTACCTATGATAATTTTAAGTCGTTTGAAAGAAAAACTCGACCAAATTCTGAAATTAATATTAAATTCTGGTATATCGAAAATTATAATTCAAATAGTCCGATTTTTCACTACGCACCAGTTGTTTCATATCAAACTGACGAAAATGAATTAACTGAATTGGATTTTGAAATAGACTGCAATGGATTTTAAAAAACTACTGCCAACACCGTATATAATTTATTGCTAGTTCTAGCCTACTTACGAAAATCCTCGCGGATTTTCTATTCGGTTTGTATTTGCTAAATTAGGTGCTTAAAACACGCAACAAACCATATACAAACACGTTGGCAACCATTTAAGAAAAATCCGTAAACATTTGAAAAATCCAGCCAAATAGAACCGAAAAAAATATTGTGGGCGGAATTGAATTACGGAATTGACAAACTGAACTGAATACAAAACCGAATGAAAACGGATTTTTTGCCGACTAAAAGCTGAACCGAAAATTTTTGAGTTTTAAGCCGATTTCTGACAAGCGAAACGCATAAGAAACGTGAAAATTATTGCGGGATAAAAAACTGAACCGAAAACTATTTCACCGAATTTTACTCGGACGGAAAAAGAATCGATTTTTTTTTTGATTTTTAAGTAATAATCCGAAAAGCTGTGTTTATCTACGAAAATGAATCTGAAAAGGAAAAAGCAGAATCGGAATGTGGAAAACCGTAAAAAGAATTAAGCAGAATTGACTAAATTGGTCGTTTAAAGAATAAAAACGGCTGAATTAAAGCTGACGTGAAAAAGCAGAGCGACAAAGGAAAAACGGTTGCCAACAAAGTATAAAAATAATTGCTATTTTTAGCTAGGCACTTTCATAAAACAACGAATCCCTTGTTTTTACGAGGGATTTGTTGTATTTTGTAGCTATAATAAACCCCGAAAATGGCCAATATAGGCAAAAAACGGGGTTTTAATTTCGACAATTATGAAAGTACGAAGAATTTCTGAAATGCAACACCGCATTTCAATTTTTTCCCCTCAGCGAGAATTATGATGCTCATTATGCGCGATTTTTAGAGGGAGATTTAGGTAAAATCTACTCTGCAATTCCTTGGAATGATTTAGTTAGCTCTTTTGGTATTTCTGAACAATCAAAAGGGAGAAACTATCTTTTTAGTCCTAAAGGAAGACTAGGTTTAATGTTTTTAAAACATTATGCTAATTGTTCAGATAGAAAATTGATTGAGCAACTAAACTCGAATTTAGACTATCAATTTTTCTGTGATATAGAACTAGGTTTTGAACGCTTAACAAACTATAAAATAGTGAGCCAAATACGTTGTGAATTAGCAGAGAAACTCGATATTAATTCCATAGAAAAAATTCTATTCAACTCTTGGAAAAACGAAATTGAAAACCCCAATCAAATTGTAATGGATGCTACTTGTTATGAAAGTGAAGTTCGTTACCCTAGCATCCAAAAATTACTTTGGGAGTCGGTTCATTGGTTGTACAATCAATTACGTAAAACCTGCTCTATATTAGGGGTTAAAATGATTAGAAGTAAATATATCAAGTGGAAAAAACGTTATCAAGGATTTAGTAAAATGCGAAGAAAAACCAAGTCGAAACGTATTTCATTAACCCGAGGTTTACTCAATCTGTTAAGTAAATTTATCAACTTTGAAAAAGAGTTGTCAGAAAATCACAATATTGAGTTTATAGCTTTGTATTATAAGCGAATAAATACAATTCAAAGGATTTACAAACAACAAAAAGATCATTTTGATACAGGAGAAAAAATCAAAGATAGAATTGTAAGCATTCAAAAGGATTATATTCGTCCTATTGTTCGAGGAAAGGAAGTAAAACCTGTTGAATTTGGAGCAAAAGTTAACAAAGTTCAAATTGATGGAATTAGCTTTATCGAACATATTAACTTTAATGCATTTCATGAAGGAAATCGTTTTATTCAAACAGTCCAAAAAGCACAAGGATTAACTCGAAAAAAAGTAAAAATAGCTGGAGCAGATAAAATTTATGCCACCAATAAAAATAGAAAACACTGTAGTTCTAAGAACATAGAAACAGACTTTATCCCCAAGGGAAAAAAGCCGAAAAATCATAAAGAAAAAAAGCAACTTAGAGCTATTATCGCAAAAGAAAGAGCTACAAGATTAGAAGGTTCTTTTGGAAAGGATAAAGAATATTATCACTTACGAAAAATAAAAGCCAAAACTAAAAAGAATGAAATTCTATGGATATTCTTTGGAATACACACAGGGAATGCTCTTGAAATTGGCCGAAGAAAAATAGCTAAAACAGCACAACAAGTAGTCTAAATTTGAAGCATTGAATATAGTTTTATGGGAGAGGTATGTCTTGTTGGGAAGTTTTTAAGAAACTGAACACTTAAAACAGCTTTAAAACAAAAATTGAGGGTAGAATTTAAATAATTCTGCCCGCAATTTTAGCTGCATTTTTAAAAATAACCTATTTTCTGAATGTGCCTAGCTAAATTAAAGGTAGTTGCAATTTTGCACACTTCTGAATTTCATGCTGAAATTCCTCGCGCACAAAACCGCAACTATTCTTATACAAACACGTTAGCAAATATTGTTCTCACTCAAACGCTGAAAAATAGTGAATTAAAATTAATAGATTTTATCACAAAAAAGGAATTTCAAAATGCTGAGCACTCGCTCGCTCGTAAAATTTTGCGTGGGAATTTACTCAAATGTGGAATTATAAAACGTGAGAATTTTCTCAAACTCGAAAAAACAAAATTGCGGAATTTTCAAAGAATCGTGAAATTTAGAAAGCTTGAGAAATTGAGCAGAAAATGAAAAATATAAATTGCGGAATTCTTACTCAAAAGCTGAGTTTTAGGATTTAATTAATGAACTAAGGGGAATGAAAAAAACAACATTTGCTAACAACGCATAAAAATAATTGCTATTTTAGCTTAACCAAAGGTCGTTGCAATTTTGCACACTTCTGAATTTCATGCTGAAATTCCTCGCGCACAAAATCGCAACTAATCTTATACAAACCCGTTGGCAACCATTTAAGAAAAATCCGTAAACATTTGAAAAATCCAGCCAAATAGAACCGAAAAAAATATTGTGGGCGGAATTGAATTGCGGAATTGACAAACTGAACTGAATACAAAACCGAATGAAAACGGATTTTTTGCCGACTAAAAGCTGAACCGAAAATTTTTGAGTTTTAAGCCGATTTCTGACAAGTGAAACGCATAAGAAACGTGAAAATTATTGCGGAATAAAAAACTGAACCGAAAACTATTGCGCCGAATTTTACTCGGACGGAAAAAATCAGCGGAAAAAGAATCGAATTTTTTTTTTTGATTTTTAAGTAATAATCCGAAAAGTTTGTGTTTATCTACGAAAATGAATCTGAAAAGGAAAAAGCAGAATCGGAATGTGGAAAACCGTAAAAAGAATTAAGCAGAATTGACTAAATTGGTCGTTTAAAGAATAAAAACGACTGAATTAAAGCTGACGTGAAAAAGCAAAGCGACAAAGGAAAAACGGTTGCCAACAAAGTATAAAAATAATTGCTATTTTGGCTAAACCAAAGGTAGTTGCAATTTTGCACACTTCTGAATTTCATGCTGAAATTCCTCGCGTACAAAACCGCAACTATTCTTATACAAACACGTTAGGCAACATTAGAACAAACCCATTGGAAAGGCAACAAGCAATAGAAAAATATTCAACAATCAAATTGACCGAACTTTCAGAAAAAGAAAGAGCGGAACAGTTAGAAGTTATGACTTTAGAAGATTGGAGCGATTCCATAGGTTGGAATTCTTTACCAAAACCTGTTCGGAATGAATTTGAGTCTGGGAAAGAAATTAAAAACCCTGAATTGGAAAAGTATGATGCAGTTTTAATGATTTGGTTAAGATATCGACTGGAATCTGTAACAAACGAATTCTTATGCGAAAAACTTAATCTTGACAGGATAATAGGCGAACCGATTAAACTCGAATCGTGTCCTTGTTGTGGTTACAGAACAATTGAAGAACGTGGTAATTATGATATTTGTAAAGTTTGCTGGTGGGAAGATGATGGACAAGACAATCAGCATTCTGAAAAAATAATGGGCGGACCGAATTACGGAATTAGTTTAGTTATAGGTAGATACAACTATCTGATTTATGGACTTTATGACCCAAAACGAACTGACCTGATGGAATTAAAAGCGGAACAAAACGAATTTGAAAAAGGCAGAATATTTGAAATAATTGACAATGAGTATCTGATTGAAAAAGGAACTGATTGGAAATGGAAAATAACGTTGCCTAACACCGTATAAAATTAATTGCTGGTAATAGCCTACTTACGAAAGTCCTCGCGGACTTTCTATACGTGATTTATTTGCTAATTTTAGTACTTAAAACACGCAACTAATCTTATACAAACACGTTAGCAAATATTGTTCTCACTCAAACGCTGAAAAATAGTGAATTAAAATTAATATATTTTATCACAAAAAAGGAATTTCAAAATGCTGAGCACTCTCTCGCTCGTAAGATTTTGCGTGGGAATTTACTCAAATGTGGAATTATAAAACGTGAGAATTTTCTCAAACTCGAAAAAACAAAATTGCGGAATTTCCAAGGAATCGTGAAATTTAGAAAGTTTGAGAAATTGAGCAGAAAATGAAAAATATAAATTACGGAATTCTTACTCAAAAGCTGAATTTTAGGATTTAATTAATGAACTAAGGAGAATAAAAAAAACAACATTTGCTAACAACGCATAAAAATAATTGCTAATTTTAGCTCAACCAAAGGTCGTTGCAATTTTGCGCACTTCTGAATTTCATGCTGAAATTCCTCGCGCACAAAATCGCAACTATTCTTATACAAACACGTTACCAGCAATTACACAAAATGACCCCTGATTTAATTTCTCACATAGAACAATTTAATAATCACTATTTGATAATTAGTGGATATTCTGAGAATTATACCTTAAGTGTTTTAGATAGAACATTAAAAATAATTACCGAGTTTAGTTTTGGTAATGTTGACATTTGGAATGCCAATTTTCATATAGATGAAAATAAAGTGTTGATTTCGATTGCTACAACTGAAACGTTTAAAAATGAAAAAAACAAATATCAAGGATTCAATACTTTGTGGTATGAAGTTTATTTCAAAAAAAATATTTTATCAAAAAATAAGATTGTTTTTCAACATATAAAAACTTGGCCACAATCAGATTTTACGAGTATAAAAAGTTATTGTGATAACAATGTAAGGTATTGGATTGGACTAAAACAAAATAAAAAGAAATTTAAAGAAAGACGAACATTTATAAATTTAGCAACAACCTCTGATTTAAAGCAATTACCACAGCTAAACAAATCAATACTTGTTCATAATAGCACGAAACACAAATTTGACCTTATTGTTTCTGAGGAAAATTTATTCATTAGTATTATATCCGAAAAATGTACTCTAATTAAAACAAACTCAAAAGGAGAAAATATTCAATTACAAGAATTAAACATTCCTTTAAAAAAATTACACGAATATGCTGATTGTAGATTAGTAGAAATAGAGAATAAAATATTTAGTTATTTCTGGACGGCATCTCAGGAATATTCAAAAAAATATCAATTTGAGTTATTTGGAACCGAGAATTTAAAAGAGAATGTTGATTCAGACAAAATCTCAAAACTCATAGATTCTGACTTTGTGCATTCTGTTACTTGGAATAAGCCGAAAATTGTTGGATATAAAAAGGTTTATGAGGAATCAAAAAAATATTATTCTGAAATTAATGAAAACGGAAAACTCGTTAATGAAAAAATAATTGAGAACGTGACTCCAATTCATTTTGGTTTTGATAATGATTTAATTTGTTTTTCGACTGATAAAAAAGAACTAGAAATAATAATCCGAAAATAAAAAAGCTGGTAACAATGTATAAAAAACATAGGGCGTTTGTGCTGAATCGAAAGTTCTGTGAATATTAACAAAGTCCGCTAAATATAAAATTTGGCATTTATAGCAGAAAAGATAAAAGCAAAATATTTATATTTAGCTAAGTTATAAACCGAAACGAAAGTGCTTATCACCTGCCCTACGTTTCTTATACTGAACGTTAGCTTTAATGCTCAGGACATTGCAAAACCGAAAATTTCAGGTTTAAATCAAAAGTCATTTAAAGCGGAATTTAAAAATAAAATGTGGAATATTGAGCTGAATAATCACTCAAACTCTGAATTGAATTGCGTCTGACTTTTTAGCTCGTTTGCGGAATCGAAAACTGAATTGAAAAGCGGAATTTCACTCAATCAGAATTTAGCAAGTTGCGGAATTGCTCACTCGAAATCTGAATTAAAAATATAGCGGAATTTGAGCAAGTTTGCGGAATGAAAGTAGAGCTGAATAAAAAATAAAATGCGGAATTAAAAAGCCGACCGAAATATAATATTGACCAAAAAATAAACGGACAAAAAAGCACTAAAGCTAACAAAGTATAAAAATAATTGCTAATTTTAGCTTAACCAAAGGTAGTTGCAATTTTGCACACTTCTGAATTTCATGCTGAAATTCCTCGCGCGCAAAACCGCAACTATTCTTATACAAACACGTTAGCTTTAATGCTCGGGACATTGCAAAACCGAAAATTTCAGGTTTAAATCAAAAGTCATTTAAAGCAGAATTTAAAAATAAAATGCGGAATATTGAGCTGAATAATTACTCAAACTCTGAATTGAATTGCGTCTGACTTTTTAGCTCGTTTGCGGAATCGAAAACTGAATTGAAAAGCGGAATTTCACTCAATCGGAATTTAGCAAGTTGCGGAATTGTCCACTCAAAATCTGAACTAAAAATATTGCGGAATTTGAGCAAGTTTACGGAATAAAAGTCGAGCTGAATAAAAAATAAAATGCGGAATTAAAAAGCCGACCGAAATATAATATTGACTAAAAAATAAACGGACAAAAAAGCACTAAAGCTAACAAAGTATAAAAATAATTGCTAATTTTAGCCAAACCGAAAGTAGTTGCAATTTTGCACACTTCTGAATTTCATGCTGAAATTCCTCGCGCACAAAACCGCAACTATTCTTATACAAAAACGTTAGCAAATATTGTTCTCACTCAAACGCTGAAAAATAGTGAATTAAAACTAATCAGTTTTATTGCAAAAAAGGAATTTCAAAATGCTGAGCACTCGCTCGCTCGTAAGATTTTGCGTGGGAATTTACTCAAATGTGGAATTATAAAACGTGAGAATTTTCTCAAACTCGAAAAACCAAAATTGCGGAATTTCCAATCAATCGTGAAATTGAGCAAGTTTGAGAAATTGAGCAGAAAATGAAAAATATAAATTACGGAATTCTTACTCAAAAGCTGAGTTTTAGGATTTAATTAATAAACTAAGGAGAATGAAAAAAACAACATTTGCTAACAACGCATAAAAATAATTGCTACTTTTAGCTTAACCAAAGGTAGTTGCAATTTTGCACACTTCTGAATTTCATGCTGAAATTCCTCACGCACAAAATCGCAACTATTCTTATACAAAAACGTTAGCAAATATTGTTCTCACTCAAACGCTGAAAAATAGTGAATTAAAACTAATCGGTTTTATCACAAAAAAGGAATTTCAAAATGCTGAGCACTCGCTCGCTCGTAAGATTTTGCGTGAGAATTTACTCAAATGTGGAATTATAAAACGTGAGAATTTTCTTAAACTCGAAAAACCAAAATTGCAGAATTTTCAAGGAATCGTGAAATTGAGCAAGTTTTAGAAATTGAGCAGAAAATAAAAAATATAAATTGCGGAATTCTTACTCAAAAGCTGAATTTTGGGATTTAATTAATGAATAAAGGAGAATGAAAAAAACAACATTTGCTAACAACGCATAAAAATAATTGCTATTTTAGCTAAACCAAAAGCAGTTGCAATTTTGCACACTTCTGAATTTCATGCTGAAATTCCTCGCGCACAAAATCGCAACTATTCTTATACAAAACCGTTGTGCAACATATAAAACGAACCGCAGAAAACGAATGAAAATTTACGGAAAATGTAAAAATTGTAAAAATGAAATTGGATATTCAACAAGTGCGAATACAAGAGTTGAATTTGCAATGCAAGATGGAGAAAATAAAACTCTGAATTGTAAAAATTGCGGAACAATAACAAAATTTCACGTTGACCAATTATTCACGAAAGAATCAAAAGTTGCTAAAATTGGAGCTGGATTAATTTTGTTAATTGGAACTCCTTTGATGTTCTTATTCGTAAATCCAATATTTAATGGAAGTCGGAATCATTACATAATATATATTATTGGTGGATTTTTACTTGTTCCTATAATTGCATATGGAATTATACAAAAACAAGACCGAACAAGAGTGAACTCGTTCAATAGAAACAAACTAAAAGGTAGAATTCATAATATTTAAGATTTTGAAACCAATTTTATTTTACATTATTGTCGGAATTTTATTTTTAATGATTCCTTTATCTGGAATCGGAATTTTAGGAACAATGATTACCGAAAAATATCAAGTTAATCACGAAAGGACATTTTTGGAAATAGATTCTAATAAATTATCTGAAAGAGAAATTAGAGAAAAAACGAAAGAAATTAACGATATTGAAAACAATGTTAAGCGACAAAAATTATTTATGTTTGGAATCGCAGGAATTGGACTAATTTCGGGAATAATGTTATTGAGAAATAAAAAGAAAATATTAAAAAATACGTTGCACAACACCGTGTAAAAAAAATTGCTGGTAAAAGCCAACTTACGAAAATCCTCGCGGATTTTCTTGGTTTGTGTTTTATTTAGTAACTTTATTGCTAAATCAACGCAACTTTCCATACACAAACACGTTAGCAAATATTGTTCTCACTCAAACGCTGAAAAATAGTGAATTAAAACTAATCGGTTTTATCACAAAAAAGGAATTTCAAAATGCTGAGCACTCTCTCGCTCGTAAGATTTTGCGTGGGAATATACTCAAATGTGGAATTATAAAACGTGAGAATTTTCTTAAACTCTAAAAACCAAAATTGCGGAATTTCCAATCAATCGTGAAATTTAGAAAGTTTGAGAAATTGAGCAGAAAATGAAAAATATAAATTGCGGAATTCTTACTCAAAAGCTGAGTTTTAGGATTTAATTAATGAACTAAGGAGAATGAAAAAAACAACATTTGCTAACAACGCATAAAAATAATTGCTATTTTAGCTTAACCAAAGGTCGTTGCAATTTTGCACACTTCTGAATTTCATGCTGAAATTCCTCGCGCACAAAACCGCAACTATTCTTATACAAACACGTTGTGCATAATGCGAAAATCGTGCTAAAATTGAACATTTGAACTAAAAACGCCAACGCTCAAACAGCACATTTATTTTTTGCCAAAGCGGAAAGCCAACACTTAAAAAAATAAAAGAGCTGTTTTTTGCCAACGCTCGGAAATAATTATCTTAGACACAAAAAAAGAATGCTGAACAAAATCATTATTATTAACTCTGAATTATATTCAAAAGCAAGTATTCAGATTGGAGAAAACTCAAGCATTCAAATTACCGCAGAAAATAATGTTGGAAAAAGTTCTTTCATAAACACACTAAACTTTCTTTACATAACTGACAATGAGCAAATGAGATTTGAAGATGATAGAAAACTATCTGACTCAATGAAACATTATTTTGATGGGACAAGTTTACATAGCTATATCATTTTTGAAATTTTTAAAAACGGATATTATAATATTCTTGTTAAGGCTACACCTGAAAATTCAATCGAATATTATAAAATAATTGGAGAATTTGATGAAGACTGCTTTATTGAGAAAAGCAATCAAGGGTTCAAAGCTCGTAGATGGAATGAGGCTCTACAAAAGCTAACTCTAAAAAATGCAACAGAACCACCAATAAAATTAACAAACGAAGAACTTTATAATCTGGTTTACAATTCTGACAAAAACAAAAATCCAGTAGTTTGGTTAAAGAAAGAAGTTAAACGAAATGGACGTAAATCATTTTCCAATAGTTTTACAGACATTTATAGACATTTAATAAGAACAAGTGCTATCAATGAAAAATCGTTTAAATCTGCACTTCTGATTGCGGATGGCCAACAGCATATACCTTTAAATGTTCTTTCAAGTTCAAGCTTTGAGAAAATTGATGAATTTGAGAGAAAGAAAATCCAATTACAAAACTTAGTAGCTATAAAACCTGAATTTGAAAAACTCAAAATCCTTAATGACGATTTTGTAAGTCAAGAATTGATTTTGGGTAAACTAAAACATACTTTTTTTAAAAACTTCAACAAGTCAGAAAAAGAAATTTCTTCACAAGTAAGTGATACAAGTGAATTATCGATGTCGATAGCTAAACTTCAAAAGAAAATAGATACAACTTTAAAAGAAGAAAGAGATAAATTAGTAGCTGAAAAAACAACAGCTAACAATAGAATAAGTGATTTAACCAATGAAAATAAAGATATAAAAACAGTAATTGATGAAGTTCAAGATTATGAACCAAAAGAAGATAATCTCTTGTATCAAGGTCTCAAAACTAAAGTTGTTGAAGAAACAACAATACGCGAAGAATTAGTTTCCAAATTAAATCAACTGAAACGAAGTCAATTTACTAAAAATGAAATTGAGTCTTCTATTCGAAAACTTACCAAAGATATTGGCAGAAAGAAAAACTCAGTTTCTGATTTTGATAATTTGCTTTACCAAAATATTTCCAAAGACGAAGATGTAGTAAGGAAGGTTTATAGCTATTTAGATAACCAAGTTGCAAATCTTGATAAAAGTAAAATAATTAAAACCATATCAAAAGCTGACTTACCAATGTCATTTTTTGATGGTCTAATTGACGTTTCGAGTTTAGAACTCGACAATGAATTACCAACTATAAAAACACTTCAAGATGAAATTATCTTGTTGGATAAAGAATTAAAAGAAAAAGAGTCTCAACTTAAAATAATTAAAGACCGTAATGGTGTCCAAAATCAAGTAAATACATTAAAACAATCTATAGATAAAACTCAAAGCCTTATTGACAAAGTTGAGAAGAAACCTGAACTTGAAACTTTATATAAGAAAAATGAAGAACTCATTGTCGCGAAAGGAAAAGAAGTAGAGAAAACAGATGAGAAAATCACTAAAAAGGACGAAGAGATAAATTCTATAAAATTAGAATTAGATGGCAAGAAGATTGAAAAAAATAAGCTGATTAAAAAACTAAGTGATTATAAAGAACAATATAATGCAATAACTGGATATGATGATATCTATGAACTTGAAGAAGAACTAAAAAAACCTTTTGATGAAATATTTTCTGATTTTGAGAAAACGTATCGAACTTTTAGGAACACACGTGAAAATCGTCAAAAGTCTAAAGATAGTATCAATCTAAAGTTAAACAAGGATATTCAAGATATAAAAACCTTTATTAGAGAAGTTGACGAAGAAATCATAAATATACCTCAGACAACTCGTATAATCGATACGCTCTTAGATACTCTCTCACACGAAATTGGAAGTCCAACTGATTCATTTCTAACACAATTTGAGCATTTTAAAACATTCGTTTACAAAAGTTATAATCGGAAATTAGCTGAATATCCTATATCAAACATTCAAGATGTAAAGGTAAAAATCAATGAAAACAAAGATTTGATAGAAGATTTAAAGAAAATATCAAATCTAAAATTCTCTGACGGTCTTGATTTTGATAACGCTTACGAGGAAAGCAGAATCGCTTTAAAAAGACAATTAGAAACCAATCAGGGAAAATCAATTGATATAGTTGATTTATTCAAAATTAGTGTTGAGATAACTAAAGCTACCGGCAAGAAAGAAGAAATTGACCTCTCAAAACAAGTACAATCTAGAGGAACAAATATTGTTTTAAAGTTGTATTTATTTTTAAACATACTTAAAGAATTAGTCCATAGTAACGAACAAAACAAAGTCATTATATATGTTGATGAATTAGATGCAATCGGTCAAAAGAACGTTAAGCATCTAATTCAATTTTGTAAGGTAAATCATTTTGTTCCTGTATTTGCAGCACCAAGAAAAGTTGAGGGAATTCAAAAATATTATATGATTAAGGAACCTTCAACCTTAAACAACAAAACGCAAAAAAGAAAAATTTCATTTGGAGAATTACAATCATTTCCAGTAAAATACAGAGATGCAGAATAAAACATTTTATAATTTCTTGAGTAAGATTATAAGCGAAGAAAGATTAAACTCTTCATCGGTTGCTCAATCTGTTAAAAAAAGTGGCGATTTTAAAACTCTATTAACTTGTGGTTTTATTGAATATCAAAAAGCTGTTTCTGGAGGAGGCAGTTATGTTGTAAAGAATAATCAAAAATTGAAAAATTATTTCAATGATAAGTTTCCAAAGCAATTACACGACAGTTTTACAGCTGATGCAAATGTCGGAACATTTAAAAATACAAAAATAGGCAAACGAGTTAGTCAGAATGTTATTTTGGTAAGAGGTTTCAAAAATATCCAAATAAACGATGAAATTGTAAACTTAGGAAAGTATACAAAAGATTTCGGCACTTTTTCGGCTCAGGTAAATACAATAAAAACAGACAAAATATGTATAGTTGAAAACCTCGATTCATTTCTTCAAGCAGAAAAAGTTATAGATAATATTTTCGTCTTTATTCATCCTTATGGTGGTTTAAGCAAATCTGTTGTAGAGAAATTGATTGTCAATGAATTATGGGTTTTTCCCGACTACGATTACAAAGGGTTGCAAAACTATATAAAGGTAAAAAGTATATTTCCTGACTCACAATTATATTACCCAAAGGATTACGAAAATCTTTTCAAAAAATATTCAAGAAGTATAAAAACAAAGAATGGAAAAGAACAAAATCCTCATAAAACAGTTCAAGAATCTAAAGACCCTTTGGTTTGTAAAATAAAAACTGACATATATAAAACAAAGCGATTTTTAGAACAACAAGCCCTTTTTCAAAATGATTAAATTATCTGGTAAACAAATATTAGTTTTTTTACAAGTTCATTATGAGTTTGTAAAAGAAATCTTTGATGTGAGTAAACCAGATTTCATTTTGGATTCAGATACTTTAACTAAATACATTGAGGAGTACAATTTAAATCACGAAAGAAAAATATCAATTACAAAGCTAATCGATGTCAAATTTTGTCGTCAATTACCAACTAAAGATTTTAAGATTAATAGAAGTTATATTGATTTTTTACAATTTTTATTTGACGATTTTACTTTAGATTTACCAGAAACACTAAAAGAAAGATATAAAACAATTTTTGAGTTGTTTTCAAAGCTCAAAACAGCTGATAAGACGAGTAAAACTGTTGTTTTAATTACAAATATTATTAATGTCATCGATGTTTTTCTAAACGATATTCATAGACAAACCCAACGTCTTTTAATAGATACAGAGTCTCTTAAAGTTAACGCAAATGAATTTTCTGATTTATCAAAACGATTAGAAAAAGCTATATTTTGGATTGATGAATATATTGAGCCATTAAATAAAATTCTTGAGAAAGGACATCCTGAATCTTTTTATTCTGCAATAGTTGAAATTCAGAGCTACACGAGTGAAAAAAGATATGTGGCAGAAACTTATAAGTTAAAAAGAGAATATGCGAAATTGTATGCATCTGCATTATACGCAAGAACTGAATTAGACCAAAATTTACAAAAGCTAACAAGAGAGCTTAAACCATTACTTGATAGAATTAAAAGTGATTCAATAATACTAAGCGGTTTTTATCATTTTGTAGAAAACATAGATTATCCTGAAAGATATATTATCCCTATTCCTCACCCAATCAAAAAAACAAAAGGCAATCCAATTTTTAAGAAATTTGATAGTGAGGCACAATTTTACGTTGACCAGTTTAACTATAAAACTGCTGACACGTTTTACGTAGAACAAGTTGAAGATTTAGAATGGTTGCCAGATTCTACATATTTCAAAGAACAGTTATTGAAAGAGAAAGGTGTATCTGATTTTTATAAATGGTGCTTTGATATTTTAAAGCAACACACGCAAGAAATTACATTATCAAAGTATTTTACTATTACTAATTTATTACTTGAAGAAGATTTAGCTGTTGATTACAATAGCGATGAGAGAAACGAAATTATATTAGATGATGCCATACTTATGATGCCAAAAGTTAAAATATATGAGAGAATATCCAACAAAACATAGAGAATTAGTTAGCTTACTTTTAGATGGCAAATTTATGATTTACCCAAATCCTTTATTTGGAGTTTTAGTAGAGAATGATGAAGATTATATTGAGTTTTTCAAAAAATCTTATGACTTTGACCTTATTATAGAAACTGATTTTGCTTACTTATCATCAGAAGATGTGAATGAAAAACGAACAAGGGATTTTACTTTATTTCTTGCAATACTTTCAAGAGAATTAGATTATTCGGGAAAGAATTTTAGAGAAAAAATTGAATTTGGAACTTTTGACATTCAAGAAACAGAAGAACTTTTAAGACAATCAAGCAAATGGGAAATTTTGGAGAAAACCACGGTTGCCGATTTTGAGAAGTTTATAAAAACGTGGAGAAGTAAAAATCTTTTAGAAGTTAATGGAAGTAAGTTTAAATTTACAAAAGCAATAAAACTGTTTTTTCGGTTTGCAATGGAAATAGCAGAAGAAAAACTTAAAGAACAGAACATTTTGGAAAAAGAATAGCCAACGCTCAAAGCCATACACATTAGCAATTCGCTACAGCCAACGCTACCCCAAAAATTGCAAAAGAGTATGTTTTGCCAACGCACACATTTGAACTAAATAACAAACATCGGAAAACCAAGCAGAACGTGAAAAGCACTATGCACAACAATGTATATAAAACATAGCTATTAAAGGCTTTCCGGGAGGTTTTTGCTTCTTTGCTAAGTCCGCCAAATTTTTATTTTTGTATATTTAAAAATGAAAAGATAAACATAAAAAATAAAAATTCGGCTCGTGTATAATCCGAAAACAACAGCGTCTTTTTACACGCTACGTTTCATATACGGAGACGTTGTGCATAATGCGAAAGTCGTACTAAAATTTAGCATTTGAACTAAAAACGCCAACGCTCAGTCAAGCACATTTCATTTTTTTCGTGCCTCAAAAATAAAAAGAGCTTGCCTTTTCCCAACGCCACACCACCGAAATAAATTAATCGAAATTTTTAGCTCGAAAAACAAAATCTATTGTTAAATTTGGACAATTATTGTCCTGAATAAATTTTAAGGAAAAATACTGCAAAATGAATACGAAACAATCGTTTGGAGAGTACTTACGGAAATTAAGGGAAGACCAAAATCTTCCGATACGAAAAGTTGCATCAAAACTGGATATTGACCCATCAACATTGGGAAAAATTGAACGTGGCGAAAGAAGTGCTAATAAAGAAATGCTTCCAATATTGGCGGAATTATTCGGAATAGAGGAAAAAACTCTTGGACTTATTCTTTTTAGCGACAAAGTAGCTTATCAGATTATCGAAGAAGAAAATACAAACGAAATCCTGAAAGTAGCTGAAGAAAAAATTAAATATTTAAAAAATAAGAATCTTAAACAAGGTTCATTGGACTTAAAATAAATATGAATATTAAAGACCTTGTTAAAAAATATCACTCGAATAGAGAAGCATATCTAAAAGCGGATTACAACGAAACTCAGCTTCGGACAGATTTTCTTGACCCATTATTTGAAATGCTTGGTTGGGACATTAAAAACTCGACTGGAAAACCAACTAACGAACGTGAAGTCTTGGTTGAAGAAGGATTAAAAGCAGATGCTAGTTCTAATACTAAAAAACCTGATTACACTTTTAGGCTTTTTTCTGAACGAAAGTTCTTTTTAGAAGCTAAAAAACCAAACGTAAAAATTGAAAGCGACAACGATCCTGCAAAACAGATTCGTAGATATGGTTTCACAGCAAAACTAAAAATTTCAGTTTTATCAAATTTTGAGTATTTGGCAATCTATGATTGCTCTCAAAAAGTTGGAAAAGATGATTCTGTAACAAAATCTAGAATCAATCTTTATCACTATACAGAATATGAATCAGCTTTTGAGGACATAAAAAAACAGCTAAGTAACCAAGCTGTCTATTCCGGAGAATTTGATGAAACTTGGAAAGAAATTGAAGAGCAATTAAAACTTTCAAGTGTAGATGATTTATTCCTTTCCCATATTAACGAATGGCGCATCGTTTTGGGCAAAGAAATTTACTCGCACAAACCTGACTTAAATATAGAAGAGTTAAATGATATCGTTCAGTCTTATATCAATAGTATCATATTTTTAAGAGTTTGTGAAGACCGAAATTTAGAAACCTATAAAACACTTTTAAACTTTGCAGAAAATAATGATTTCGCTTCGCTTATCAAAAAATTCAAAGAAGCCGACAAAAAATATAACGCAGGTTTATTTAATCAGCCTTTAACGGAAAAAGTAGTTTCTGATAGCTCTTCCGCATTTTGGGAAATAATCAGAGATTTATATTTCCCTGAAAGCACTTATTCCTTTTCAGTTTTTGCTTCGGATATTCTAGGAAACATCTATGAAATATTTCTTGGAGAACAATTAACGATAGAAAACGGACAAATTCTCTTAAAAAAGAAACCTGAAAATGTTGATAGAGATATTGTTACAACACCAACTTTTATTATTCAAGATATTCTAAGGCAAACGGTTGTAGAACATTGTAAAAATAAAACTGATAAAGAAATTATAAATTCCTCATTTGCTGATATTGCTTGTGGTTCAGGGGCATTTTTACTAGAAACTTATCAATTATTACAAGATATTCTTATTGATTATTACTTGCTAAATAATAAAAAAAAACTAATTCAAACATCAATTACCACTTTCAAATTGCCCTTTGAAATCAAAAAGAAAGTTTTAGAAAATTGCATTTTTGGAATTGATAAAGATTACAATGCTGTTGAAGCCTGCAAATTTGGTTTGCTATTGAAACTTCTTGAAAATGAAGATAATGCAACGATAACAACACCTGCATTACCAAATCTTGACCAAAATATTCAGTTTGGAAATAGCCTAATTGAGCCATCAGAAACAAACAAAAAAAATCAAGAGGCAATAAATCCTTTTGATTTTGGTAAAACTCGTTTTGATGTAATCGTTGGCAATCCACCATATCTGGCTACAGAACATATGAAAGAGTTTACACCTCTTGAACTGCCTATTTACAAATCGAAATTTGAATCATCTTACAAACAGTTTGACAAGTACTTTCTTTTCATTGAAAGAGGTTTGGAATTTTTGAAAGATAGCGGATATTTTGGTTACATAGTACCAAGTAAATTTGCGAAAGTTGGAGCTGGAAAAAAACTGAGAGAATTACTTGTCGATAATAAAGTAATTCAGCAAATAATATCCTTTGGAGCAAATCAGGTTTTTCAAAATAAAACCACCTACACCTGTCTCTTAATTCTCAAAAAAGAAAAACTTGAACAAGTCAAATATCTTGAGGTAAACTCATTAAAAAATTGGAAAACAAGAAATATTGGAAAGGAATATTTTGATGAATTCAAAATAAATTCTTTAGAAGCAGATGGTTGGGTGCTTTATCCAAGTATCTTAAAACCAATATACACTTCAATTGTTTCGCAATCAAAAACATTAGAGGAGCTAATTGGTTCTGAAAATATTTACAATGGAATTCAAACAAGTGCCAATAACATTTATATCCATTCGATAGAAAAAGAAGATAAACACTTTCTTTATTTCAAAAAAAATGGAGTTCAATGGAAAGTTGAGAAAACATTAACTAGACCATATTTCAAGACTTCTAGCGGAGAAGATAATTTATATACTTATCGCCAATTTTTATCAAATTCATTTGTTATTTATCCTTACTTAAAAACCAAAAAGGGAATTGAGTTTGTTGAAATTGATGATTTAAAAGCAAACTATCCAGAAACATATAAGTTTTTAAATCACTACAAGGATAAACTTGATAATGATAAAAGAGACATTAAACCTGAACCTCAGACCAAAAATGAATGGTACAGATATGGCAGACATCAAAGTCTAGACAAATGTGATGTACCTGCAAAAATTATTGTTGGCGTTTTAGCACAAGGCAATAAATATGCAATTGACTACTTCGGCACTTTAATATCATCAGGTGGTACAGCAGGTTATTGTATGATTACATTACCTGACAACTTTCCATACTCTATCTATTACATTCAAGCTTTATTGAACTCTAAATATCTAGAGTGGTTTTCTGCACTAATTGGCGAAGTATTCAGGGGTGGTTATATTGCAAGAGGTACAAAAGTGCTCAAAAAATTACCTATCAGACTCATTGATTTTAAGACTAAATCAGAGAAAGATATTCACGATAAAATCGCGAAAATTCAAAAAGAATTGATTGATGTCCAAGGTGGAATAGATAAAAATAATGGAAATAAAAGAGTCTCAATTCCTTTACAACGTCAGTTCGACAGTTTAAAAGCTGAGCTTGACGATACACTTAAAACTTTGTTTAACTTGGGAGAAGCTGATAGTGATATCCCTTTAATTTCTGAAATTTATGCAACTAATTAAAGAAGCATCAAAGGAAAAATTAAGGGGTGGTTTCTATACACCTGAACCAATTGCATCATTTGTTTTAAAATGGGCATTTAACGGTAATAAACAACTTGATATTTTAGAACCAAGTTGTGGAGATGGCGTATTTCTTGAAGAAATACAGAAAGGCAATTTTGAATATAATTCTGTAACTGCAATAGAATTTGATAAAGTTGAAGCTGAAAAATCTAAAAAAATTGGCTTGGACAAGACCAACGTTATTAATGCCGATTTTCACGATTTCTGCATTAATACCAAACAAAAATTTGATTTGGTAGTCGGAAATCCACCTTATATTCGCTACCAATATTTTGACAAAGAACAACAAGAATTTGCTTCCAACATTTTTGACAAAGCCAAACTAAAGTATTCTAAACTAACAAATGCTTGGGTTTCGTTTGTTGTTGGCTCTTCCCTACTTTTAAAAGAAAAAGGCAAAATTGGATTTGTATTACCAGCTGAAATTCTTCAAGTTTCCTACGCTCAACCCTTACGAGAATTTTTAGCTCAATTTTATAATAAAATAAACATTGTTTCTTTTGAAAAGTTGGTGTTTCCAGACATTCAGCAAGAAGTAGTTTTATTATTATGCGAAAAAAATAATTCTAAAACACATTTGATTGAACATTTAGAATTGAAAGATGCAGAAGAACTAGAAAAATTAGATGTATCAAAATTAAAAAGTCCAAAGAAGAAAATTGATTTCAAATCGAACAAATGGACTTTTTATTTCCTTGAACAAAATGAAATTGACTTTTTAGAAAAGCTTCAAAACGACAAAATAATTCCAAGACTTAAAGAATACGCAAAAGTAGAGGTTGGAATTACAACAGGTTCAAATCCATTTTTTACAGTTCCGCTTTCTATAGTTCAATTTTACAATTTAGAAAAGTATGCAAAACCATTAGTTGGCAGAAGTGTTCAAGTTCCAAGTGCGATTTTCACAGAAAAAGATTGGATTAAAAACAGAAATTCCGAAGCACGAACACACTTTTTATCATTTCCAAAAATGGACGAACTAAATGGCTCGATTGGAGCTAGAGATTACATTTCTTGGGGAGAGGAAAATGAAATACACAAAGGCTATAAATGTAGAATACGTGATGAATGGCAAATTGTGCCTTCACAAAGAATATCAGATGCATTATTTATTCGGAGAAACAACAAGTATCCAAAGTTAATAATTAATGAAGCTGAGGCTTTTACAACAGATACTATGCACAGAGTAACTGTAAAAGAAAAAACGGAAATAAAAGCATTGACAGCTAGTTACTACAATTCTCTATCCTTTGCATTTGCGGAGATTTGTGGAAGGAGTCACGGTGGCGGAGTTTTGGAATTAATGCCAAACGAAGTGGAGAGAATACTTTTACCTTACAATGAAAAAAATGCGGAACTGTTACCAACTATTGACAAAATGATTCGTGAAAAGAAAGATATTTCGGAATTATTAAAAATCACGAATAAAAAAATACTAAAGGATAATTACGGCTTGACTTATAAAGAAATTGACTTGGCGGACAATATATGGAAAAAGCTATCAAACCGAAGATTGAATAGAGGAAAAAAATAGCCAACGCTCAAAGCCATACACATTTGCAATTCGCTAAAGCCAACGCTACGCCAAAAATTGCAAAAGAGTATGTCTTGCCAACGCTCAATTCCGAACTAAATAACAAACATCGGAAAACCAAGCTGAACGTGAAAGCACTATGCACAACAACGTGTATAAAACATAGCTATTATAGGCTTTTCGAGAGGTTTTTATACATTTACAAAGTACGCCAAATCCGAAAAGTAAGCGTTTATTTACACGCTACGTTTCATACACAAGACCGTTAGCGGCAATGTAACAAAAATCCTGCTACTAATGTAACAATCTTTAAATAACAATGTCCTTATATAAAATAAAACATCAAAATGAAATCACTAAAGCTTACCTTTTTAGTCCTGCTGTTACCACTTGTTGGGTTTTCTCAAAATTGTAACTGTACAGATAATTTTAATTGGTTAAAAGAGACGTTTGAACAAAATGATGCAGGCTTCAACTACATTTTAAAACAAAAAGGAAAAGAAGCATACCAAAGGCACAATGAAATTTTTGAAAAAAAAGCAAAAGATATAAAAGATTATGAAAAATGTGCCCAAACGCTTTACCAATGGCTAACGTTTTTTAGGTCTGGTCATATCGCAATAGTTAGAAATAAAAACATTCCGACAAAAAAAGGGAAAAGCAACGAACAAATTGCAGAACAATTTAAAAATTGGGAAACCTTCAGTATTGATTATAAAAAATTCAAAAAATATATTGACAGTAAAACAACGATAGGTTTTGAAGGAATTTGGACTACAGATTCTTATAAAATAGGTGTTAAGAAACAGGAAAATGAATACATTGGATTCATTATAGATGCTGATGGTGTTTATTGGAAAAAAGGACAAGTGAAATTTAAAATTAAAGAACAAAGGAAATCTTTTACATCAACCTATTTTATGAAAGACCATTCTGCAAAGGAAATTGAAAATGTTGCATTGTGGGGAAATAATTATCTAAAAATTGGAGATATTACATTAAAAAGATTTAATTCTACTTTCAAAAACGACAAGGAAGTCGAACGTTATTTCAATGTTATAAATGTTAATAAACCTTTTTTTAAAGAGCTTTCAAATAGCACAAATTATATTAGAATCCCTTCATTTTCTTACCAAAGTAAAAAAGCAATCGACAGCATTATAGATCTGAATACAGACCTAATTATAAGCAAGAAAAATTTAATAATCGATTTGAGAAACAACGGAGGCGGAAGCGATGAAAGTTTTCAGGAAATACTCAAATTTCTGTACACAAACCCAATAAGAACAATAGGTGTAAAAAGATTATCGACACCATTGAACAATAGTGGTATAGAAAACTTTGCCAAAAACAATGATTTAACAACAGCCGAAAAAAAATGGGTAAACAATGCACTTAAAAAATTAAAAGCTACACCAACAGGAAAATTCGTCAATTTAGAGAATAAATCGGTTGACACATTAACTTTTGACACTATTTACAAATATCCCCAAAACATAGCAATATTAATCAATCAAAATAATTACAGTTCTACCGAACAATTTTTACTAGCCGCAAAGCAAAGTGAAAAAGTAAAACTGTTTGGAACAACGACTGGAGGAGCATTAGATATTTCAAATTTTTATTATGTTACTTCGCCTTGTGGAGATTATAAAACAGCCATTTGTACTTCTAAAAGTATGAGAATTCCCGAAATGACCATTGACGACAAAGGAATTCAACCCGATTATTATATCGACCAAAGCATACCGAAATATAAGTGGATTGATTTTACAGAAAAAATAATTGAAAAATAAGCACAGCCGCTAACAACGTATATAGCTCATAGCTAATTAGTTGCTTAAACGAAGTTAAGGCATATCTGCAAGTCCGCCAAATTTTTTAATTTGGCTTATTGAAAAAAAAAGAAAATAAGAAAATTAAAAAATTCGGCTCGTGCTTAACCGAATAGTTATCGCTAATTTGCACGCTACGAGCCATATACAAAACCGTTAGCTTTAATGCTCGAGACATTGCAAAACCGAAAATTTCAGGTTTAAATCAAAAGTCATTTAAAGCGGAATTTAAAAATAAAATGCGGAATATTGAGCTGAATAATCACTCAAACTCTGAATTGAATTGCGTCTGACTTTTTAGCTTGTTTGCGGAATCGAAAACTGAATTGAAAAGTGGAATTTCACTCAATCGGAATTTAGCAAGTTGCGGAATTGCCCACTCAAAATCTGAACTAAAAATATTGCGGAATTTGAGCAAGTTTATGGAATAAAAGTCGAGCTGAATAAAAAATAAAATGCGGAATTAAAAAGCCGACCGAAATATAATATTGACTAAAAAATAAACGGACAAAAAAGCACTAAAGCTAACAAAGTATAAAAATAATTGCTACTTTTAGCTTAACCAAAGGTCGTTGCAATTTTGCACACTTCTGAATTTCATGCTGAAATTCCTCGCGTACAAAACCGCAACTATTCTTATACAAACACGTTGCCCACAATCCCCCATAGAAACCTCAAATTTCCTCAGTACGTAGGCTAACGAAAAATTGAGTAAATTGAGCTTAAAAATTTAAGAAAATATGAGAAAATCGAATATTTATAAATTGCTGATTTTTAGAAACATAATTTTACGTTAGTCAGAATTTGAAAAAACTGCTAACCATAACATTTTTAAGTCTGATTTTAACTTCTTGCGGGAATTTAGAAGAAGATAAATTGATTGCGGAATTTAAAGCAAAAGAGAGTTACCGGATTTGGAAAACCGAAAAGTCTTTGACGAAAAAGGATTCTATTTATTCCCAGAGAAAGTCATTTAAAAGTTATGATTCCAAAAATCGGTTGATTAACATTAATAACGTTAAATTTTATTACTACGATGACAATGAAAATCGGATTGAAAAGACTAAATCAATCTACAAAAGAGAAGGAAAAGGAAAAGCATTTATAGACATACAGAATTATGAATACGATAAAAAAGGCTTACTAAAATATATCACAGAAAAGAGTGAGAAAATTGACACTTTAATATCATTCAAATATGATTCGGGAAAAAATCTCATTGAGACAAAGACTAACTTCAGAACAATTACCCAAGAATTTGAAAATGGAGTTATGAAAAAGAGAATTGAGAAGGACAGAAATGCAGAACCTAAAATCTCTGAATTTTATTACGATTCACTAAATCGACCGAAATTGGAAAATTGGGTTTTTAGCGGAAATCACAGAATGAAAACAAAATTCGAGTATAACGAAAAAGGTAAACTCTTTAGAGAAATAGATAGTTCTTTTAATCAAGGAACAAATCCTAACGAGTTTGTTGAGTTTATGGACGAATATAAGTACGATAAAAATGATTCGATAATTGAGATAATAAGATTAGGAAGAGTATTAAGCGAATCTAATTTTAAAGTACGTGGAAGGAAAATATTTGAATGGAAAAAAGAATAAAAACTGTGGGCAACAACGTGTATAGCTCATTGCTAATCAGTTGCTTAATCCGAAGTTAAGGCGTATTTGGAAAGTCGCCAAATTTTTAAATTTGACGATTTCCAATAGAAAAGATAAATAGTAAAATTTAAAAATCTGGCTTGTGCCCAACCGAAAAATAATCACTAATTTGCACGCAACGAGCCATACACAAGACCGTTAGCAAATATTGTTCTCACTCAAACGCTGAAAAAATAGTGAATTAAAATTAATAGATTTTATCACAAAAAATGAATTTCAAAATGCTGAGCACTCTCTCGCTCGTAAAATTTTGCGTGGGAATTTACTCAAATGTGGAATTATAAAACGTGAGAATTTTCTTAGACTCGAAAAACCAAAATTGCGGAATTTCCAAGGAATCGTGAAATTGAGCAAGTTTGAGAAATTGAGCAGAAAATGAAAAATATAAATTGCGGAATTCTTACTCAAAAGCTGAATTTTGGGATTCAATTAATGAACAAAGGAGAATGAAAAAAAACATTTGCTAACAACGCATAAAAATAATTGCTATTTTAGCTAAACCAAAAGCAGTTGCAATTTTGCACACTTCTGAATTTCATGCTGAAATTCCTCGCGCACAAAATCGCAACTATTCTTATACAAACACGTTAGCTTTAATGCTCGGGACATTGCAAAACCGAAAATTTCAGGTTTAAATCAAAAGTCATTTAAAGCAGAATTTAAAAATAAAATGCGGAATATTGAGCTGAATAATTACTCAAACTCTGAATTGAATTGCGTCTGACTTTTTAGCTCGTTTGCGGAATCGAAAACTGAATTAAAAAGCGGAATTTCACTCAATCGGAATTTAGCAAGTTGCGGAATTGCCCACTCGAAATCTGAACTAAAAATATAGCGGAATTTGAGCAAGTTTTCGGAATGAAAGTAGAGCTGAATAAAAAATAAAATGCGGAATTAAAAAGCCAACCGAAATATAATATTGACTAAAAAATAAACGGACAAAAAAGCACTAAAGCTAACAAAGTATAAAAATAATTGCTAATTTTAGCCTAACCAAAAGTAGTTGCAATTTTGCACACTTCTGAATTTCATGCTGAAATTCCTCGCGCACAAAATCGCAACTATTCTTATACAAAAACGTTGTGCGTAATGGAAAAAACCATATCAAGACAAGTAAAATTTAAGCAATGTCGGACAAATTTTATAAATACATCAACACCGTTTTAGTTACAGTTCCAATGACACTGATTATGGCATTTGTTGGAATATCCCATAATTATGGATTCAAAGAAGGGTGGGTTCAAAAATTCATAGAAACAACTATTTTTATGTTCCCAATAGCATATCTATCTGTTCTTATTTTAGTGCCAATTGCCAGAAAATTAACGGATAAGATTGTTGGCAAAAAGGACAGCGATTAATTAAAGACATTTTTATGAAACACAAAACAATAAGCAAAAAAGTGCATATTCAAGTCAAGGGTAGCACTTCCAAAATGAGTGGTTATTTAGCTCAACCCGAAACTGATGGGAAATTTCCGAGCGTGATTATCGGAATGGAGATTTTTGGCGTAAATGGACACATAAAGGACATAACAAACAAAATCGCCAAGCTTGGTTACATAGCAATCGCTGTTGACTTTTATCATCGGACAGAACCAAATTTGGAACTTTCTTTTGACACAGAAGGTCGGAATAAAGGAATGGAATTGATGAACCAACTTTCACGTGAAGAAGTACTTAAAGATGTAAAAGCCACAATGGATTTTCTTAAATCAATGGAAAAAAGTACCAAAAAAATTGGTTTTATTGGATTTAGTATTGGAGGCCATATTGCTTACTTGGCTGCAACAAAACTTGACCTTTCAATTACAATTTGTTTTTACGCAGGTTGGATAGTGAACAAAGATATTAAATTAAGTCAACCAGAGCCAACAGTAACGCTGACTTCAGGTATTGCAAAAAACAATGGACAACTATACTATTTTGTTGGAGGGCAGGATAGCCTTATAACAAAAGAACAATTGGAATTAATGACAGAGGCTTTGACTTCCAACAACGTTCGTCACGAGATAATAGTTTATCCACAAGCAAAACACGGATTCTTCTGCGAACAGCGACCTTTAACTTTTGATAAGTCTTCGAGAGACAATGCTTGGGAACGAATACAAAAAATATTGAAAAACAAACTTTGAGACACTACGCACAACACAGTATATAAGCTATGGCTTGGTTAGTCCTCACTTGGAAAATCCTACGGGTTTTCCAAAGCCAGTTTTTATTTGGAAAGGTCTGTGCCGAGGCACGCCACAGCTCATATACAAACCCGTTGCAAAACATTGTCGAGCAAGTTTGTGAAAATCACTCAAACTGAATAAATAATTTTGAGATTTTATTTTTTAAAATTTAGAAAAAATGAAAATTGTGGAACACTCTCTCGCTCGAAAATTTTAGAAATAATCAGAAAATTTGGAATTTAAAATGTTTGAACTTACTCGAATTCTGAAAATAAGTTTGGCGGATTTCTTACTCAAAATCTGAATATAGGAAGTTTTCGAATTGAGGAAAGACAAAAAATCTAAACTGTGGAATTTACTCAAACTCTGAATAAAAAATAGTGAGAAAATTACTCAAAAGTTGAAATTTTAAAGAGAGAAAAAGGAAAATAAGACGGAATTATAAACTGAAAAAACAACGATTTTGCAACAAAGTATAAAAATAATTGCTAATTTTAGCCTAACCGAAAGTAGTTGCAATTTTGCACACTTCTGAATTTCATGCTGAAATTCCTCGCGTACAAAACCGCAACTATTCTTATACAAACACGTTGGCATTAATTGGATGAAAATTTTGGAATATTACAGAAATTGGTTTAAACTATTACTATCTATATTTTTAGTTTCGATAATAATACCAATGATTCTAAATTGGAATCTTAACCTCGAAGCTTTATTTTATTCTTTATTATTAGCCTTAGGAACTTCAATTATACTTGGGAGTTTATTTTATATATACGACATATATTTCGGACCTAAAAAAAGGAGCTCTGAATTAAAAAAATATCCCTTTAATGAATTTTTAAAAATTGGTTTTGAAGAAAAAGAATATTATTTACTAGGTAAAATTAATGGTTTTACAACAATTATAAGTTATGATTGGAGAGGTAGAAATGGGTTACCTTGTGCTTATGGACTTATTTTATTTGAACCTCAAATAAATGAAAAACATCTGAATAATTACGATTTAAATAAATTGCAGCAGAAAGTCAAAAACAAATTCAATTTATGGGAATATGGTAGGTTAAGAACTGAATGGAGCTATATGAAAGGAAAACCAAATCATAAATTAATGATAGCTAAATTAAATAAAAACTCAAATTTAATTTTAAATGAGGGTATGCAAAGAATCAGTTTAGAAAATTGGAAAAAAGAGATTGAGAAATCACAATGAAACTTAAACTAATGCCAACACCGTGTATAATTCATTGCTAGTTAGTGTTTACTTGCGAAAGTCCTAGCGGACTTTCTATCTGTGATTTATTTGCTAACTTTAGTGCTTAAACAACGCAACGAGATCATACACAATTCCGTTAGCAAATATTGTTCTCACTCAAACGCTGAAAAATAGTGAATTAAAACCAATCGGTTTTATCACAAAAAAGGAATTTCAAAATGCTGAGCACTCTCTCGCTCGTAAGATTTTGCGTGGGAATATACTCAAATGTGGAATTATAAAACGTGAGAATTTTCTTAAACTCAAAAAAAACAAAATTGCGAAATTTCCAATCAATCGTGAAATTTAGAAAGTTTGAGAAATTGAGCAGAAAATGAAAAATTGTGGAGTTCTTACTCAAAAGCTGAATTTTGGGATTCAATTAATGAACAAAGGAGAATGAAAAAAATAACATTTGCTAACAAAGTATAAAAATAATTGCTAATTTTAGCTTAACCAAAGGTAGTTGCAATTTTGCACACTTCTGAATTTCATTCTGAAATTCCTCGCGCACAAAACCGCAACTATTCTTATACATAAACGTTGGCAACCATTTAAGAAAAATCCGTAAACATTTGAAAAATCCAGCCAAATAGAACCGAAAAAAATATTGTGGGCGGAATTGAATTACGGAATTGACAAACTGAACTGAATACAAAACCGAATGAAAACGGATTTTTTACCGACTAAAAGCTGAACCGAAAATTTTTGAGTTTTAAGCCGATTTCTGACAAGTGAAACGCATAAGAAACGTGAAAATTATTGCGGAATAAAAAACTGAACCGAAAACTATTGCGCCGAATTTTACTCGGACGGAAAAAATCAGCGGAAAAAGAATCGAATTTTTTTTTGATTTTTAAGTAATAATCCGAAAAGCTTGTGTTTATCTACGAAAATGAATCTGAAAAGGAAAAAGCAGAATCGGAATGTGGAAAATCGTAAAAAGAATTAAGCGGAATTGACTAAATTGGTCGTTTAAAGAATAAAACGGCTGAATTAAAGCTGACGTGAAAAAGCAGAGCGACAAAGGAAAAACGGTTGCCAACAAAGTATAAAAATAATTGCTATTTTAGCTTAACCAAAGGTCGTTGCAATTTTGCACACTTCTGAATTTCATGCTGAAATTCCTCGCGTACAAAACCGCAACTATTCTTATACATAAACGTTGGCAACCATTTAAGAAAAATCCGTAAACATTTGAAAAATCCAGCCAAATAGAACCGAAAAAAATATTGTGGGCGGAATTGAATTGCGGAATTGACAAACTGAACTGAATACAAAACCGAATGAAAACGGATTTTTTGCCGACTAAAAGCTGAACCGAAAATTTTTGAGTTTTAAGCCGATTTCTGACAAGTGAAACGCATAAGAAACGTGAAAATTATTGCGGAATAAAAAACTGAACCGAAAACTATTGCGCCGAATTTTACTCGGACGGAAAAAATCAGCGGAAAAAGAATCGAATTTTTTTTTTTTTGATTTTTAAGTAATAATCCGAAAAGCTGTGTTTATCTACGAAAATGAATCTGAAAAGGAAAAAGCAGAATCGGAATGTGGAAAACCGTAAAAAGAATTAAGCAGAATTGACTAAATTGGTCGTTTAAAGAATAAAAACGGCTGAATTAAAGCTGACGTGAAAAAGCAGAGCGACAAAGGAAAAACGGTTGCCAACAAAGTATAAAAATAATTGCTATTTTGGCTAAACCAAAGGTAGTTGCAATTTTGCACACTTCTGAATTTCATGCTGAAATTCCTCGCGTACAAAACCGCAACTATTCTTATACATAAACGTTACCCAACATTTGAAAAAAACCTTTGAACATAACAACAAACTTCTGAAAATCCTCTTGAGGGAGAATATTTATTTTGTTATTGGTTTAATAATAATAACGCCTATTTATTATTATCTGAAAAAAGGAGAGCAATTTGTTTTGGACTTTTTGTTTATCAAAATAATGTCTGTGATTTTCTTAATCTATAATCTACCGAATTTCATTATTTATTTTAACTATTACAAAGAAAATAAGAATACGAAAATTAAAATTGACACAAAAAATAATAGCATCGGAATTGTCAAAAACGGAGTATTAAAACAATACAAAATAACGGAAATAAAATCTTCAATTTATCATTTAGGAATTTATTACAAAAATCGGATTGACAATGCAATGCGTTGGAAAATGATAAACTCTGACCTTGCATACTGGGATTTGGAATTTAATAATGGAGACAGATATTATATTTCAAACTTAATTGTGGACTTTCTGCACGACGAACCAATTGTGGAGAATACAAAGTATAGGTTTAGAATGTTTCAATACATTAACAAATCCGACTCTAAAGAAGCTTTAACTTTAAAGCAAGAATTGGAAAGGAAAAAAGAAAAAAGTCAAACGGAAAAGTTTGTGGAAAAATTTAAAACAAAATCTGAAACGGAATTGAATGAAATTTTGGCTAACAAATCAAAATATCAGAAAGAAGCTGTCAAAGCAGTTAAAATAATAATGGGAAATAAAAACGTTGGGTAACAACGTGTATAATTAATGGCTGGTTATAGCCTACTTACGAAAATCCTCACGGATTTTCTATTCGGTTTTTATTTGCTAAATTAGGTACTTAAACACGCCACTAATCATACACAAAACCGTTGGCCACAAGCAAAACAACATCCTGCAATCAATGACATTTAGTTGGAAAATAGAAAAAAGTGACATTCAAAAAATAAAAAATGTCGTTAGCGAAAATGACAATCAATTTCTGAAAAGTCGGATTGAACGAAATGTAGAAAAGAAAAATATTTCAATAAGTAAAGACAATGTAATTCACTCGATGATTATGTGCTTGTTGACATCTCAACAACGTTCGGGACCGAATTCTCAAGTAGCCAAGTTTTTAAACCAAAAACCATTTTCGATAACCGCCGAATTAATTGAGAGAACGGAAAATAAAGAAAAATCTATCAAACAGATTTTTTTAAAAAATGGACTAACAAGATTTATAAATAAAAACAGCGAGTATTTTTCAATCAATTTTGACGAGATAAAAAAGAACGATTGGGAAATAATGAAAAAACTGGAATTTCTAAATGAAAACCAATCCAAAACAAACGAAAGAGAATTAGCCGATTTTTTAAAAGTCAAGCTAAAAGGATTTGGTCCAAAACAATCTCGGAATTTTTTACAAGCTCTCGGACTAACCAAATATGAAATTCCAATTGATTCGCGGATTATAAATTGGCTAAATGATTTTGGATTTCCCGTAAAGTTATCGTCAGCACTTTTGAGCGAGAACAATTATTATCATTTTGTTTCGGACGGAATTCAGGAATTATGTGAAAAAGCCGATATTTATCCTTGTGTATTTGACGCAGTTGTTTTTTCGAGTTTTGATGATGATGAATATACAGCGGAAAACATAATGCTGTGAACAATGCCTGTGGCTAACAACGTATATAAAACATAGTGCGAGCCGTTGCTAACACGAAGGTTTGGGCATTTTTGCAAGGTCGCCAAATTTTTAAATTTGGCTAATTGAGAAAAGAAATATAATTAGAAAAATTTAAAAATTCGGCTTGTGCTTATCCGAAACGAAACTGCCTATTTTCTGCACTACGTTTCATATACAAGACCGTTAGCTTTAATGCTCGGGACATTGCAGAACCGAAAATTTCAGGTTTAAATCAAAAGTCATTTAAAGCGGAATTTAAAAATAAAATGCGGAATATTGAGCTGAATAATCACTCAAACTCTGAATTGAATTGCGTCTGACTTTTTAGCTCGTTTGCGGAATCGAAAACTGAATTGAAAAGTGGAATTTCACTCAATCGGAATTTAGCAAGTTGCGGAATTGCCCACTCGAAATCTGAACTAAAAATATAGCGGAATTTGAGCAAGTTTGCGGAATGAAAGTAGAGCTGAATAAAAAATAAAATGCGGAATTAAAAAGCCAACCGAAATATAATATTGACTAAAAAATAAACGGACAAAAAAGCACTAAAGCTAACAAAGTATAAAAATAATTGCTAATTTTAGCCTAACCGAAAGTAGTTGCAATTTTGCACACTTCTGAATTTCATGCTGAAATTCCTCGCGCACAAAATCGCAACTATTCTTATACAAACACGTTGCCCACAATCCCCCATAGAAACCTCAAATTTCCTCAGTACGTAGGCTAACGAAAAATTGAGTAAATTGAGCTTAAAAATTTAAGAAAATATGAGAAAATCGAATATTTATAAATTGCTGATTTTTAGAAACATAATTTTACGTTAGTCAGAATTTGAAAAAACTGCTAACCATAACATTTTTAAGTCTGATTTTAACTTCTTGCGGGAATTTAGAAGAAGATAAATTGATTGCGGAATTTAAAGCAAAAGAGAGTTACCGGATTTGGAAAACCGAAAAGTCTTTGACGAAAAAGGATTCTATTTATTCCCAGAGAAAGTCATTTAAAAGTTATGATTCCAAAAATCGGTTGATTAACATTAATAACGTTAAATTTTATTACTACGATGACAATGAAAATCGGATTGAAAAGACTAAATCAATCTACAAAAGAGAAGGAAAAGGAAAAGCATTTATAGACATACAGAATTATGAATACGATAAAAAAGGCTTACTAAAATATATCACAGAAAAGAGTGAGAAAATTGACACTTTAATATCATTCAAATATGATTCGGGAAAAAATCTCATTGAGACAAAGACTAACTTCAGAACAATTACCCAAGAATTTGAAAATGGAGTTATGAAAAAGAGAATTGAGAAGGACAGAAATGCAGAACCTAAAATCTCTGAATTTTATTACGATTCACTAAATCGACCGAAATTGGAAAATTGGGTTTTTAGCGGAAATCACAGAATGAAAACAAAATTCGAGTATAACGAAAAAGGTAAACTCTTTAGAGAAATAGATAGTTCTTTTAATCAAGGAACAAATCCTAACGAGTTTGTTGAGTTTATGGACGAATATAAGTACGATAAAAATGATTCGATAATTGAGATAATAAGATTAGGAAGAGTATTAAGCGAATCTAATTTTAAAGTACGTGGAAGGAAAATATTTGAATGGAAAAAAGAATAAAAACTGTGGGCAACAACGTGTATAGCTCATTGCTAATCAGTTGCTTAATCCGAAGTTAAGGCGTATTTGGAAAGTCGCCAAATTTTTAAATTTGACGATTTCCAATAGAAAAGATAAATAGTAAAATTTAAAAATCTGGCTTGTGCCCAACCGAAAAATAATCACTAATTTGCACGCAACGAGCCATACACAAGACCGTTCTACGCAATTTGAGAAAAACGCTTTACATATTAACAATCTTTCTGCTGACAATCAATGCTCAAGCTCAAAATGGAAAATCCGAATTTATCGGAACATATGGAGATATGATTTTGGCTAATGGAGAATTTGGAGGAACTGAATTGGAATTAAAAGCGGACTGGACTTTTCGATTACGAACAACTGATTATGTTTACCCACAAACCTTTAAAGATTATACAAACGAAGGAAAATGGATTTTAAAAGATGGAGAAGTTATTCTAAATCCAGATTTACAAAGACGAGAGCCAACTGTGAATATAATCGAAAAGCAAATTGGACTTAAAGACTCAATTGAAATTAAAGTCAATCATTATATTGAACTTTACGAAAACCAAAACTTGATTGAAAAACAAAAAACGGAATTTGAATTATTAACTCTGTACTTTAATAAAAGAAGAAAATACAAGCATTTAACGAGAGAATGGTTGAAAGAAGGAAGTTGCGCTTGGGCACCTCGAATAAGAAATAGAGTGAATTTGGATTCAACAAATACTTTTAGAATAGCAAAAAAAGACATTAAGAAAATCGGAATTTACACTTATGGTTTTACAGATTTTATAGAACTCAAAACTGAAAACAAAAATTCTGACTATTACGAATTAGATGTTGTAATTCCCATCGACAAAGAAAGAATGCCGAGAAATAAAAAAGTAATTATCAAAGGAAATAGAGCATATTTTTATGAAATTAAAGGGAAAGTAAAAAAGTCTCTGAACCATTTATGGAAAAAAACTGCGTAGAACAACGTGTATAATTCATTGCTAGTTATAGCCTACTTACGAAAGTCCTCGCGGACTTTCTATCTGCGATTTATTTGCTAACTTTAGTGCTTAAACACGCAACGAAATCATACACAAAACCGTTGCCAGTAATTATGAAAAAACTTCTGCCAGTCTTAATAATTTTGATATTCATTGCGACTTCTTGCAAGAAAAAAACCGATTCTGAAAATGAGAATGTAACTGAATTAATCGAAACCAAAATTGACACGGAAAAAACACAAATAGTTGAGAAAAAAAGAGAAAAAGTAATACCTGAATACAGTACCGTAGAAAAACCTAAAATTTCAAAAGCGGACTATTTAAATTTCTTTAAAGACGTCTTGAGAACTGACGGAATGATAGTGAACAAACCGATTAAGATTTTCCCAATGGAATCGAAATATTGGAATGCGGATTTGATGAGACTAACCGAAAAGGATAAAGACAGTTCATTAAGTGAATTAATTGACAAAAATGACATTAGTTTTATTTACGAACAAACTGAATTACAAAAAGGAATCGTTTTAAAACCTAAAAATATTCCTCGAAAAAAGATTGAACGAAAATATTTAGATGACCTTCTAGAAAAAGTGGATTTAGAAACTTATTGGAATGAAATCTATAAAATGGGTAGTGGTTATTACAGTATAGAACTGCCTTTATTTTCTATCGACAAAAAAATAGCATTTTTCAGATATTCATATTCCTGTGGGTCTTTATGTGCAAATTCAGGAACGTATATTTATAAAAAGATTAATGGAAAATGGGAATGGATTGGTGGAATTGGACCAGAAATAGTGAGTTAAATAACTACTGGCAACAATGTGTATAATTCATTGCTAGCAAAGGCTTACTTACGAAAATCCTCGCGGATTTTCTATTCGGTTTGTATTTGCTAATTTAGTTGCTGAAACACGCAACGAAATCATACACTAGACCGTTAGCAAATATTGTTCTCACTCAAACGCTGAAAAATAGTGAATTAAAACTAATCGGTTTTATCACAAAAAAGGAATTTCAAAATGCTGAGCACTCTCTCGCTCGTAAGATTTTGCGTGGGAATTTACTCAAATGTGGAATTATAAAACGTGAGAATTTTCTTAAACTCAAAAAAAACAAAATTGCGGAATTTCCAATCAATCGTGAAATTTAGAAAGCTTGAGAAATTGAGCAGAAAATGAAAAATATAAATTGCGGAATTCTTACTCAAAAGCTGAGTTTTAGGATTTAATTAATGAACTAAGGAGAATGAAAAAAACAACATTTGCTAACAACGCATAAAAATAATTGCTATTTTAGCTTAACCAAAGGTCGTTGCAATTTTGCACACTTCTGAATTTCATGCTGAAATTCCTCGCGCACAAAACCGCAACTATTCTTATACATAAACGTTGGCAACCATTTAAGAAAAATCCGTAAACATTTGAAATATCCAGCCAAATAGAACCGAAAAAAATATTGTGGGCGGAATTGAATTGCGGAATTGACAAACTGAACTGAATACAAAACCGAATGAAAACGGATTTTTTGCCGACTAAAAGCTGAACCGAAAATTTTTGAGTTTTAAGCCGATTTCTGACAAGTGAAACGCATAAGAAACGTGAAAATTATTGCGGAATAAAAAACTGAACCGAAAACTATTGCGCCGAATTTTACTCGGACGGAAAAAATCAGCGGAAAAAGAATCGAATTTTTTTTTGATTTTTAAGTAATAATCCGAAAAGTTTGTGTTTATCTACGAAAATGAATCTGAAAAGGAAAAAGCAGAATCGGAATGTGGAAAACCGTAAAAAGAATTAAGCAGAATTGACTAAATTGGTCGTTTAAAGAATAAAAACGACTGAATTAAAGCTGACATGAAAAAGCAAAGCGACAAAGGAAAAACGGTTGCCAACAAAGTATAAAAATAATTGCTATTTTGGCTAAACCAAAGGTAGTTGCAATTTTGCACACTTCTGAATTTCATGCTGAAATTCCTCGCGCACAAAACCGCAACTATTCTTATACAAACACGTTAGCTTTAATGCTCAGGACATTGCAAAACCGAAAATTTCAGGTTTAAATCAAAAGTCATTTAAAGCGGAATTTAAAAATAAAATGTGGAATATTGAGCTGAATAATCACTCAAACTCTGAATTGAATTGCGTCTGACTTTTTAGCTCGTTTGCGGAATCGAAAACTGAATTGAAAAGCGGAATTTCACTCAATCAGAATTTAGCAAGTTGCGGAATTGCCTACTCAAAATCTGAACTAAAAATATAGCGGAATTTGAGCAAGTTTGTGGAATGAAAGTAGAGCTGAATAAAGCATAAAATGCGGAATTAAAAAGCCGACCGAAATTTAATATTGACTAAAAAATAAACGGACAAAAAAGCACTAAAGCTAACAAAGTATAAAAATAATTGCTACTTTTAGCTTAACCAAAGGTAGTTGCAATTTTGCACACTTCTGAATTTCATTCTGAAATTCCTCGTGTACAAAACCGCAACTATTCTTATACAAAAACGTTGGCAACCATTTAAGAAAAATCCGTAAACATTTGAAAAATCCAGCTAAATAGAACCGAAAAAAATATTGTGGGCGGAATTGAATTGCGGAATTGACAAACTGAACTGAATACAAAACCGAATGAAAACGGATTTTTTGCCGACTAAAAGCTGAACCGAAAATTTTTGAGTTTTAAACCGATTTCTGACAAGCGAAACGCATAAGAAACGTGAAAATTATTGCGGAATAAAAAACTGAACCGAAAACTATTGCGCCGAATTTTACTCGGACGGAAAAAATCAGCGGAAAAAGAATCGAATTTTTTTTTATTTTTAAGTAATAATCCGAAAAGCTTGTGTTTATCTACGAAAATGAATCTGAAAAGGAAAAAGCAGAATCGGAATGTGGAAAATCGTAAAAAGAATTAAGCAGAATTGACTAAATTGGTCGTTTAAAGAATAAAAACGGCTGAATTAAAGCTGACGTGAAAAAGCAGAGCGACAAAGGAAAAACGGTTGCCAACAAAGTATAAAAATAATTGCTATTTTAGCTAAACCAAAGGTCGTTGCAATTTTGCACACTTCTGAATTTCATGCTGAAATTCCTCGCGCACAAAATCGCAACTATTCTTATACAAACACGTTGGCAGTAATTTGACCAATCTAACTGAAAATTGACAATGAAATTTAAGAAACTCAAACTTTATACAAATAAGTTAGAATCGGAATTAAAGTTCTACTCGGAAACTTTAGGATTTGAAATTATAGAACAAAATGAGAAGTCTTTTACTGTAAAAGTTGGTTGGAGCGAATTATCGTTTGAAAAATCTGAAAAAGAATATAAATATCATTATTGCTTTTTAATTCCTGCAAACAAATTAAACGAAGCTTTGGAATGGATGGAAAAAAGGACTGAAATTGTGAATATTGAAAATGGTAGAAAAATTCAAAACTTTGAATCTTGGAATGCTGACTCTTTTTACTTTTTCGATGCAAGTGGAAATATAGCAGAATTTATTGTACGATACAATTTAAAAAATGATGATAATTCTAATTTTGACATTTCTAAAGTTTTAGGAGTAAATGAAATGGGAATGCCAACAGCAGATGTTAGAAAGACAAATGACCAACTTGAAAATGAATTAAAAACAGAATTTTGGAAAGGAGATATTGAGCGATTTGGAACAAATGGCACACAAGAAGGAATATTTCTTTTACCAAACTATGATTTAAAAGACATTTGGTTTCCAACTTCAATAAAAATAAAACCAGAACCATTTGAAGCTATTATTGAAAATGGAAAAGAGGAATATCATATAAAATATAGGAACGAAAAAATAAAAACTACTGCCAACACCGTGTATAATTAATGGCTTGTTTTTCGCCTACTTACGAAAATCCTCGCGGATTTTCTATTCGGTTTTTATTTGCTAAATTAGTTGCTTAAACACGCCACTAACAATACACAAACACGTTGGCAACCATTTAAGAAAAATCCGTAAACATTTGAAATATCCAGCCAAATAGAACCGAAAAAAATATTGTGGGCGGAATTGAATTGCGGAATTGACAAACTGAACTGAATACAAAACCGAATGAAAACGGATTTTTTGCCGACTAAAAGCTGAACCGAAAATTTTTGAGTTTTAAGCCGATTTCTGACAAGTGAAACGCATAAGAAACGTGAAAATTATTGCGGAATAAAAAACTGAACCGAAAACTATTGCGCCGAATTTTACTCGGACGGAAAAAATCAGCGGAAAAAGAATCGAATTTTTTTTTTTTGATTTTTAAGTAATAATCCGAAAAGTTTGTGTTTATCTACGAAAATGAATCTGAAAAGGAAAAAGCAGAATCGGAATGTGGAAAACCGTAAAAAGAATTAAGCAGAATTGACTAAATTGGTCGTTTAAAGAATAAAAACGACTGAATTAAAGCTGACATGAAAAAGCAAAGCGGCAAAGGAAAAACGGTTGCCAACAAAGTATAAAAATAATTGCTATTTTAGCTTAACCAAAGGTCGTTGCAATTTTGCACACTTCTGAATTTCATGCTGAAATTCCTCGCGCACAAAATCGCAACTATTCTTATACAAACACGTTAGCAAATATTGTTCTCACTCAAACGCTGAAAAATAGTGAATTAAAACTAATCGGTTTTATCACAAAAAAGGAATTTCAAAATGCTGAGCACTCTCTCGCTCGTAAGATTTTGCGTGGGAATATACTCAAATGTGGAATTATAAAACGTGAGAATTTTCTTAAACTCGAAAAACAAAATTGCGGAATTTCTAATCAATCGTGAAATTTAGCAAGTTTGAGGAATTGAGCAGAAAATGAAAAATATAAATTGCGGAATTCTTACTCAAAAGCTGAGTTTTAGGATTTAATTAATGAACTAAGGAGAATGAAAAAAACAACATTTGCTAACAACGCATAAAAATAATTGCTATTTTAGCTTAACCAAAGGTCGTTGCAATTTTGCACACTTCTGAATTTCATGCTGAAATTCCTCGCGCACAAAATCGCAACTATTCTTATACAAACACGTTACCTTTTATTTGAAACAAAATTTGCGCTAAAAGATGAAATTTCGTGCCTTTCATCGGGCTGAAATGCCATACCGAAAAACTGTTCATGTACACAAAGTTTCGGCTTGAAATAAAATAGAAACGTGAAAATTGCAACGCTGAAGTATTTAATTTCGTGCCTTTCATCGGGCTGAAATGCCATACCGAAAAACTGTTCATGTACACAAAGTTTCGGCTTGAAATGAATTAGAAACGTGAAAAATGAAACTTTAAAAGCTGAAAATTAAAGACGTTGAAACCTATAACGCAGAAAAAATGAAACTCTAAAAAATCGAAAAACAACCACGCATAAAAAGCTGAAACGTTACGGAAAACGTGAAAGTAGAAACGTAGAGCAAACCGAACAAAATCGTTCTGTGCGAAAATTTAGGCGCAAGCCTAAAAACTTTAAAAAAACGTTAATCGAACCGAAAAAAATTATAATTTAGTAATTCAAATCCCTCAAATGGCAAAATTATGGCAACAAACACAACGAAACTAGAAGCACGAATTGAAAAAACAAAAAGGTAACAACGTATAACAAACACACCTTTTTTCGGCTTGGCTCGGTGGTTTCTGATACAATCCAAAGCCAGTTACAGCCTGAAAGTTTAAGCACTAAAAACGGTGCGTTTGTTATACAAAACCGTTAGCAAATATTGTTCTCACTCAAACGCTGAAAAATAGTGAATTAAAACTAATCGGTTTTATCACAAAAAAGGAATTTCAAAATGCTGAGCACTCTCTCGCTCGTAAGATTTTGCGTGGGAATATACTCAAATGTGGAATTATAAAACGTGAGAATTTTCTTAAACTCGAAAAACAAAATTGCGGAATTTCCAATCAATCGTGAAATTTAGCAAGTTTGAGGAATTGAGCAGAAAATGAAAAATATAAATTGCGGAATTCTTACTCAAAAGCTGAGTTTTAGGATTTAATTAATGAACTAAGGAGAATGAAAAAAACAACATTTGCTAACAACGCATAAAAATAATTGCTATTTTAGCTTAACCAAAGGTCGTTGCAATTTTGCACACTTCTGAATTTCATGCTGAAATTCCTCGCGCACAAAATCGCAACTATTCTTATACAAAAACGTTGCCAGTAATATGAAAAAAACAAACATCGTACTAAAATTATTTATTATCACTTTGATTTTTACATCTTGTAATAGTCAAGTGAACCACATTGAAATTGACAAAATTGCGCATATTGACATATTTGAGAATTACGAAGACAATGTTAAGTTGAGTAAAGATATTGTCAATCAGAATTGGAATGAATTTTTAAAAACAAAAATTAGTGGATTTGACTCAAAAGACACTAAAGAATTGAAGTTCTTTACGAATACAAGACCAGAAGAAAACAAACTAATAATACAATTCAGATATCCGAAATTTGACAAACCAAAGAATTTGGAAAAAATCCGAGAAGTAACTATTGAGCAGATAGAGGAAATAAAAAAACAGCAGAAAAAAAATGAAACATTAATTTTGGAATCAACTAAAAAAGTTGAGGAACTAATTGAGATGTTGAACAACGAAAACTATTCTGAATTTTATAAAAACTTACATTCGAATATAACTAAAGAGTTTACTTACGAACAGTTTTTGAGTTTTTTAGAGCAAATAAAAGAATTAGGATTTGAAAATAAACAACGTGAATATCTTAATAAAGCATTAGTTAAATTCAATGATTCCCCAAACGAATTAACAGATATTATTGAATATAGATATTGGCAGAAAAATAATCGTGCGAAATATGAATCTTTCAATTTTCAGAATTTTAACGGAAAAATGGAATTAGTTGGCTATCGAGTATATTAAAAAATACTACTGGCAACAATGTGTATAATTCATTGCTAGTTATAGCCTACTTACGAAAGTCCTCGCGGACTTTCTATCTGTGATTTATTTGCTAACTTTAGTGCTTAAACACGCAACGAAATCATACACTAGACCGTTGGCTTTAATGCTCGGGACATTGCAAAACCGAAAATTTCAGGTTTAAATCAAAAGTCATTTAAAGCAGAATTTAAAAATAAAATGCGGAATATTGTGCTGAATAATCACTCAAACTCTGAGTTGAATTGCGTCTGACTTTTTAGCTCGTTTGCGGAATCGAAAACTGAATTGAAAAGCGGAATTTCACTCAATCGGAATTTAGCAAGTTGAGGAATTGCTCACTCGAAATCTGAATTAAAAATATTGCGGAATTTGAGCAAGTTTACGGAATGAAAGTTGAGCTGAATAAAACACAAAGGCACATTCAGAAAATAGGTTATTTTTAAAAATGCAGCTAAAATTGCGGGCATAATTATTTAAATTCTACCCTCAATTTTTGTTTTAAAGCTGTTTTAAGGGTTCAGTTTCTTAAAAATTTCCCAACAAGACATACCTCTCCCATAAAACTATATTCAATGCTTCAAATTTAGGCTACTTGTTGTGCTGTTTTAGCTATTTTTCTTCGGCCAATTTCAAGAGCATTCCCTGTGTGTATTCCAAAGAATATCCATAGAATTTCATTCTTTTTAGTTTTGGCTTTTATTTTTCGTAAGTGATAATATTCTTTATCCTTTCCAAAATAACCTTCTAATCTTGTAGCTCTTTCTTTTGCGATAATAGCTCTAAGTTGCTTTTTTTCTTTATGATTTTTCGGCTTTTTTCCCTTGGGGATAAAGTCTGTTTCTATGTTCTTAGAACTACAGTGTTTTCTATTTTTATTGGTGGCATAAATTTTATCTGCTCCAGCTATTTTTACTTTTTTTCGAGTTAATCCTTGTGCTTTTTGGACTGTTTGAATAAAACGATTTCCTTCATGAAATGCATTAAAGTTAATATGTTCGATAAAGCTAATTCCATCAATTTGAACTTTGTTAACTTTTGCTCCAAATTCAACAGGTTTTACTTCCTTTCCTCGAACAATAGGACGAATATAATCCTTTTGAATGCTTACAATTCTATCTTTGATTTTTTCTCCTGTATCAAAATGATCTTTTTGTTGTTTGTAAATCCTTTGAATTGTATTTATTCGCTTATAATACAAAGCTATAAACTCAATATTGTGATTTTCTGACAACTCTTTTTCAAAGTTGATAAATTTACTTAACAGATTGAGTAAACCTCGGGTTAATGAAATACGTTTCGACTTGGTTTTTCTTCGCATTTTACTAAATCCTTGATAACGTTTTTTCCACTTGATATATTTACTTCTAATCATTTTAACCCCTAATATAGAGCAGGTTTTACGTAATTGATTGTACAACCAATGAACCGACTCCCAAAGTAATTTTTGGATGCTAGGGTAACGAACTTCACTTTCATAACAAGTAGCATCCATTACAATTTGATTGGGGTTTTCAATTTCGTTTTTCCAAGAGTTGAATAGAATTTTTTCTATGGAATTAATATCGAGTTTCTCTGCTAATTCACAACGTATTTGGCTCACTATTTTATAGTTTGTTAAGCGTTCAAAACCTAGTTCTATATCACAGAAAAATTGATAGTCTAAATTCGAGTTTAGTTGCTCAATCAATTTTCTATCTGAACAATTAGCATAATGTTTTAAAAACATTAAACCTAGTCTTCCTTTAGGACTAAAAAGATAGTTTCTCCCTTTTGATTGTTCAGAAATACCAAAAGAGCTAACTAAATCATTCCAAGGAATTGCAGAGTAGATTTTACCTAAATCTCCCTCTAAAAATCGCGCATAATGAGCATCATAATTCTCGCTGAGGGGAAAAAATTGAAATGCGGTGTTGCATTTCAGAAATTCTTCGTACTTTCATAATTATCGAAATTAAAACCCCGTTTTTTGCCTATATTGGCCATTTTCGGGGTTTATTATAGCTACAAAATACAACAAATCCCTCGTAAAAACAAGGGATGCGTTGTTTTATGAAAGCGCCTATTTTCCGTTAAAAGTATTCATAGTGTTTGCCAAACCTGCTGTTCCAAAAGAGGTAATAACTTTTGCTGAAGTTGGTAAACGCTCAATCAATTGGCTGGTTTCTTCTTTATTCCATTCGCCTAAGACATAATCTACTTGTTTTCCTCTGGAATAATTTCCACCAACTCCAAAACGAAAACGAGCATATTGTTGGGTGTTTAATTTTTCTTGAATGTCTTTAAGCCCATTATGTCCGCCAGCAGAACCTTTTGCTTTTACACGAATGGTACCAAAATCGATATTTACATCGTCTGTAATTATTAAGATGTTTTCAATGGAAATTTTTTCTTGTTGCATCCAATATTTTACGGCTTTTCCACTTAAATTCATAAATGTACTTGGCTTTAATAGAACGAAAGTTCTTCCTTTAAAACGGAAATTAGCAATATCGCCTAACTTCCCTGTCTCGAATGTTACATTGTGTTCTTCTGCAACTTCATCCAAAATTTTAAACCCAATATTATGGCGCGTATTTGTGTACTTCTCTCCTATATTTCCTAAACCGACAATTAAAAACTTTTTCATTAATGCTTCTTTAATTTCGGTTTTTATACCGAAAAGATTTTTAAAAAATGATATCACATTCATTTTTCAAAAATAAGAAGAAATAAATAATGATTTAAGGAGTGAACCCTTGAAAATTAAAAGATTCTTAATTTCCTGCAAGGTTCTAAAAACCTTTTGGGTATCTCTTTCTATAATAACAATTTTACACCTACAAGGTTAAAAAAAAGACCTTGCAGGAATTCTGAAAGATTCCAGTAGGTTATTTTTTTAACCTACAATTAAGCTAAACTTACAATATATCTTGAGATAAATTTATCAGACCCTGAAACAAGTTCAGGGTAACTAAAAAGCGCTACAACCCTAAAGTTTTGGGAGTAGCGCTTTTATAATATTTGTTTAAACTAAACTATTCAGCAGCTGCTTCTGGTGTAGCTTCTTCTGTTGTTTCGTCTTCATCTTCGTCTTCAATACTTGTTGCATTACGAGAAGTTCTAACTTGTACAACCACAGTATTATCTGGGTGCATAAACGTATAATCGTCGTTAAATAATGATGTTATCGTTAACTTATTTCCAATTTTTAATTTAGAAATGTCTGCATTTACATAATCTGGTAAATTAGCAGGTAATGCTTTAATTTTTAGTTTACGATTTGTAAAACGTAAAGAACCTCCATTTAAAACTCCTGGAGAAGTTCCTACTAATTTTACAGGAATGTTCATTGTAACTTCTTTATCATCAAATAACTGATAAAAATCTACATGTAAAATTTTATCTGTTACTGGGTGAAATTGAATGTCTTGCAAAATTGCAGATATTTTTTCTCCATCAACATTAATTGTAGCAGTATATACGTTTGGAGTGTATACCAACTTTTTAAATGCTAATTCTTCTGCTGAAAAATGCACTGGCTTATCTCCTCCGTAAATAACGCAAGGAACCATACCAGCATTACGTAAGGCTTTGGTAGCTACCTTGCCCACGCTTTCTCTTTTTGATCCTTTAATTGTAATTGATTTCATTACTATTTGTTTAAATTAATTTACCCTTTTTGCTTTCATTTTGAAAGATTTCTTAGGGATTTTTACATTAAAAATTGTCCACTAATTGAAGTATTGTCTTGCACTTTGTGCATAACATCTGCAAATAATGGCGCGCAAGATACAACTTTTATTTTAGAAGTTTCTTTCTTTAATGGAATTGTATCTGAAACTATTAATTCTGTTAATCCTGAGTTTTCTATTTTTTCGTAAGCGCCTCCAGAAAGTATAGGATGTGTACAAATTGCACGAACACTTAAAGCGCCTCTTTCTATCATTAAATTGGCTGCGTGTGCTAAGGTTCCTCCAGTGTCTATCATATCGTCTACCAAAATAACATTTTTACCTTTTACATCTCCAATTAATTCCATATGAGAAATTACATTGGCTTTTTTACGTTGTTTGTAACAAATTACAACATCGCTATGTAAGTGCTTAGAATATGCATACGCTCTTTTTGAACCTCCCATATCTGGAGATGCAATTGTAAGGTTCTCCAGTTTTAAACTTTTAATATAAGGCATAAAAATAGTAGATGCGAATAAGTGGTCTACTGGCTTTTCGAAAAAACCTTGTATTTGATCTGCGTGTAAATCCATCGTCATAATTCTGGTAGCTCCTGCAGATTGTAATAAATTGGCTACTAATTTTGCTCCAATTGCAACTCTTGGCTGATCTTTTCTATCTTGTCTTGCCCAACCAAAATAGGGCATAACTGCTGTAATGTGTCTTGCTGATGCTCTTTTTGCGGCATCTAACATTAATAACATTTCCATTAAATTGTCTGCATTTGGAAACGTAGATCCTATAATAAAAACGCGCCTTCCTCTTACAGATTCTTCGAAAGCTGGCTGAAATTCTCCATCGCTAAACTTGGTTGTTTTAACTTTTCCTAGAGTTGTGTTGTATTCTTTTGCAATTTTTTCTGCTAATGTTACGCTCTGTGAGCATGCAAATAATTTTGGCGCAAGTTGATTTGTAGGCATTTAGTGATGGTTTTTTTGTTGTGTTGTTGTAAGTGAACAAAAGTAGAAATTATTTATTGACTTTGAAATTAATTTTTTGACTTTAAAATAAAATATTTTAATACATTTGTACTCGCTTAAAATTGGTTCAAAGTTCAAAGTTTAAGTGAAAATTCTAAAATTGCTCAAGTGGCGGAATTGGTAGACGCGCTGGATTCAAAATCCAGATTTGAAATTTAATGCCTCGGTGGCGGAATTGGTAGACGCGCCGGATTCAAAATCCGGTACTGCAAGGTGTGTGGGTTCGATTCCCACCCGAGGTACGAAAAAGCTTAGATGAAAATCTAGGCTTTTTTTATGCTTAGGTACAACATAGGTACAACATTTTAGCATTTTATATAGGTAGGTATTACTTGCTATAAATTGATATCACTTGATACTAAACCTCATTTGAACTTAGATTTTATACCGAGATACTCTCAGTTTTAAGGCTGTTTTCCCTAAATAAAGCTAAATCACGTTCTAACCGGTATAGACCATATGCGCGCAAACTATAAACTTTCTTACGGCAACACTTCTTATATTTTGGACCACCACATAGCGGACATTGCTTATTCGGTTGATGCTTGATTCCGGAAATGGTTATTTCAAGCAGCGCAATAATGTCTTCATAATCTTTAAGACCATATTCTTCCCGATAAAATTGAGCAATACCTTTAAAGTGATGTTCGTACTCGCCATTGGCGTACTTGTCATTTGCTACTTTGTAGTGATAATTAGCGAAAAAGGGATATATGACCTCTCTATAGAAATCTTCAAAAACGATTCCTCGTTTTTTTAATTTTAGTAGTTTATGGGGTATATTCAGGCAGCATTCGCCTTCTTTTGAAATATGGAAATCCCAATCCCTTTCAATTATTTCTGTCTTCTCAATTACGATTGGTATGGTGTACGGGTAGTTTTTCTCATTGACTAAAATGAGTATTTCAAACTGCCCCCAGAGTTTATCATTTCTGTCGAGTACACTTATTTTACCCTCAAGAGCTAAATACCCGGTTTTAGGACTTTCAACTTTCTCAAATGAAAAATATTTGTTTAGAAAGCCATCAACATCTTTCTTTAATGCATTTTTAGCCATAATTAAAGTAGGGTTTGCTTTTTGAGGCTATTGGGTATAAATCTCTGCTATTTCTACTGGGGTCAGGTGTAACGTTAATGGTAAGCACTAAAACACCCATATCGTTTTGAACGGCTAGTTTATTGTCAACTAGATATCTTTCCCAATCAAAATTGTATTGGTAGTATTTTCGTCCATCCTCATAGTCGTGTATTTCTTTACTTCGCTGCTCAAAATACCTGTCTTTTCTCAGCTGAATGGTTATGTTGTGTCCAACAACTATTCCGCTGTTTTTGGCATTGCTCTGCATTTTAGGTGCAAGACTTGTGTGAAGGCTACAAGTAGTAACTTCACCTGATTCCCCAATGCCAGAATAGAACCAATCCACCTGTTTCGAATGACCTAAATCCAGCCCAGCCCTGGTATGAATATCTTGTATGCCATTTTCCTCAAAAAAGTCCTTTAGGTCATTTTTAACGAAGTATGATATCATCGAAAAAGACTTTAGCGCGTCTTCAACTGCTTTAAGCTTTTCGATATTCTTTCCGCCAAAATACACCATTAGGCCATCACCTTGAATACGATGGACATATCCGCCGCAGAGGTTAACCGCAAACATTGATGCTCTGATGATACTTTCGGTAATCAATCTTACCGTTGCCTTAGTGAAATTATTGAATAGCTTGGTGCTTTTCTTTACGTCTATAAAACCTGAAATAATCCAATGTTCTTCAACCAAATCAGTACCCTTTAGGTAAGCAAAATCTGGATGGCTTCCTAAGGGTTGGTAGTCGAAAGTCTCAGGCACACCCATTCCTTTGGCAAACAATTTCATCTCGGATGATAGTTCCCTGCCTGGTAGCTCGTTCCTTAATGATTTAAGGTACTCACGATTGCTTTCTAGCGCAGACTCACTAAGCCCAAGAATTCTGTTTGATTTTGTAGGGTCGTTCTCGACCGCTTTTTTAATTACATTTTTGTAGTCTTCAAATAAGTTCATTTTATGAGGTAATTTTAATTAATATGTAGGTTAAGGGTGCCAATAGCACAAATTGTATGATTAATAGGCCACAAGCCCATTTTAGTTTTTTGAATTTTGATTTCAGGCCTTTTGAAAGCACATACACTTGGTTTCTCAAATCTTTTTTGTCCCCTTTTTTGCCTTGCTCTTTTGATAAATCAAAAAATTCTTGAGCACTTTTTTCCGCAATACTGGCGAAATAGTACAACGACTCTATTTCCGTCTTGGGCGATAAATAAGGCATACTTGCCAATGCCAATAGTATTAGGCTGCCCACGCCGAAAGCAATGATGGCAGCCAACAATATCAAGAGCCAAATTTCCTTATCTAGAAGGTCTTGGATTTGGGTTAGCAACGTAATCGAACCACCAGTAATAAAGGTGTTGATGGCGATATATACCGCAGTTTTGTTATTCACACTATCGTAATAGTGGTCCAAACGGGTCATTGTGTATTCTAGTCTTTCTTTTTCCATAGCGAAATTTGATTAATAACTAGGCTGATTCCCTAAGAGCCAGCCTAGTTGTTTACCTGATAGCTTTTGCAATGGCCGAAACAGCCGCAACAAATGTTACCACAGTAAGAATTGTGGAAATAACTCTTGCGTTATCCCCTTTTAAATGAAGACAAGTGTCTTTCTCGCAAAGACTCAACTTGTCATTTTGAAATGAATAATTCATACTCAAAATTTAAATTAGCCCAAGTTCACAGCATTTGGGTTTCGCTGAAGTGCTACTTACTTTTATCAGTAACGCCTTTGAATTTTCCGCCGCTGGTCTTTACATCCATAAATCTTCCAGAGTTGGAATCTCGTTTAACGTAAAGCCCAGTTTTTGGGTTTAGAACTTGGGAACGGTTTTTAACTGCCCCTTTTCTTGCATTGTCGCCATACGGCTTGTTCTTTGCCATAACAAATTGATTTAAAAAATTATACAAATAGTGCGTGCCACCAATTGGTAGCTGACTATTACTTACTCTAAAAGGAAAGGGAGGATTGTGTGCGGAAGACTTGTAAATACCAAAATAAACGGTATATTTGTGTCGCTTAAAACAAAGTCTTTACAGATAATATTCCAATCTTATCTTAAAGTAAATAATAGAGCTGGTATCACATAGATATCAGCTTTTTTTATAGTGCTTTTATAAATTCCATATACTTTTTTCTTTAACAATAGTGCTCAATATTTCATTGACCGATAGGGCATTTACCCCATTAGTCTCGGCACACTCTTTTATAATATCATTTCTTTCTACGAGAACGCCATTTATAGTTTTACAATAGTAAATAGCGGCGAAATCCATAATTTGTAATCCCCCGAACTTTATACTTTCCTTGCAGCAAAACTTAAAAAATTCGCCTTCGAGCGAATATGTTTTTATTTTGCCTTCTTCAACCAACCGTTTTAAATGATTGCGTTGCACGTAATCGTAACAAGTTGATTCCAGAGCCATTTCAGTAACATAAAATGAATCTGTTGAACTGTCCAATATTCTTAGACTGTCCAACAGAAGCAATAATTCTATGTCGCTGAATATATACATCTAGTTTCGCATAAAATTTTTTCCGCCAAATCTGGCATTAATATCTTTTATAGTCATATTCGATAATTCTGCCGCTTTCGTTGGCGACAAAAGGGACTTACCTTCTTGATTATCCATATTTAGTCCTTTGGCCAACAGGCTAAAAAACCGTTTTGGCTTTTCAACACCATTATACTCACCAAATGAAGTGTCATCATTTTCTCGCCATTGGTCATATTTTTCTTTCCACGAGTGATAGGTGTCCCAATCAATTATTTTGAGGGTAAGCGCACGAATTATGATAGCCAAAATGGATATTCCGTATGCAGCTTTGATACTTTTTAATTCCTCAAGAGTAATTCCATTTCTTTCGTTATTAAAGTGGTCATAAAGTACGTCTTCAAAAAGAAGCATCGCTCCTGCAAAATGGTCACAAAAGCGTTCGATTTTTTTATGGTCATCAATATCAAAATCAAGAATTAAATGAGCCAGTTCGTGTAACGTGGTAAAACGCCTTCTAGCTACATCTGGATTTATTGCGTTAAGGACAATAATAGGGACTTCACCTGCCCAACCCGAAAACGCAACAAAACTATTTGGCTTTTCAACCTCAAAGATTTTAACACCTTTATTTTCCAATAGATGAATCACATCGTAAATTGGGTTTTTCCCAAGTTTCCATTTTTTACGAATTACTTTAACTGCATCTTCAACATCGGTGCCTTTGCTTATCACAATATTCTCTACTGGATTTTTGAACTTGATTTTATCGTCCATTATATTTTCCAGTTCTATAATGTTAAAGAAATCACTCGAAATACTTTCTATGATTTCATTTTCAAAGACCTTATGCGACTCTTGTTTTTCACGATACTCAATATTGGTCATTGAAAAGGCAGACTTATCGCCAGGGCGATATTCCAAATTAGTACTTTCGGTATTTATAATATCGAATGGCTTTAATTTTAAAACCTTAGAAAAACGTATTAAATGGTTTGTTTTCATTTCTCGCTTTCCTTCTTCAAATTTTTGGATATAAGAAACTGAAAACCCCGTATAATCGGCAAATTCCTGCTGGGATAGACCTGCATCTTGCCGTAACTGTTTTATTCTTTTTCCAAGTTCCATTTTTAAACGTGTTAGTTCAACTTTTTACAAAGATACGAAATTTATCAATACACACACAAAAATATAATATTGTTTATTATTGTGTGTATTATTATTCTATTTAATGGTCTATTTAGGTTAATTGTCCCAAAAAAAGTATATATTTGGGACAAAATAAATTGATTGAAGTCAATAAAAGAGAAAATAAAGGACGAAATTAAAGCAGGGAACAGGGGTAAGATAGTGTTGCCGTCAGACTTTGAGATTAAATATGGTGTAGAAAACACCAAGAAATCTTTATTGCGACTTACCAATGAAGGCTTTCTGGAACGTTTGGCGCGCGGTATTTACCTATATCCCGAACGAGATGAACTTTTAGGGGTGCTTTATCCCGATATTGAAACTATCGCGGAAGAAATCGCCCTTCGAGATAATGCACGTATCATTCCAACAGGAATCCAAGCCTTAAACCTGCTAGGACTTTCAACACAAGTTCCGCTGAATGCCGTTTTTCTAACTGATGGCTCGCCTCGAACAATTAGCATCGGTAAACGTAAAATAAAGTTTAAAAAGGCCAGCCCAAAAAATCTGGCAGCCAAGGGAAGACTGAGTGGTCTCGCCATACAGGCACTAAAGGAAATAGGAAAAGAAAAAGTGTCACAAGACGAAATTATTAAGATTAAAGAACAACTGAAAAAAGAAGAGCCAGAAAACCTATACCACGATATGAAACTTGCGCCATCGTGGATAGCTGATATTTTGGGGGATTTACTTCGATACTATTATGAGTGATTTTATAGGCCTTACGGATGAACAAAAAACAAGAATTTTCACCCAAACAGGTGTAAGAACCGGACTTCCGGCATTTGCTGTTGAAAAAGATTGGTGGGTCACCGAAATGCTTCGCATTGTTTTTTCGTTGTCTTATGCAGAGGCCTTTGTGTTTAAGGGCGGAACTTCTTTGAGTAAAGGTTATGGCTTGATAGAACGGTTTTCCGAAGATATAGATTTAGCTGTTGACCGAGCTTTTTTTGATATGGGTGGGGAATTGTCCAGAACTCAAATCAAGAAACTTAGAAAGAAAAGTGCCCACTTTATCAGTACTGAATTAGTTGGAAATTTTGCTGAAGCAATAAAGAAAAGGAAGCTTCCAATAGCATCGTTAGGTGTTGAGCCTTTTGAAGATTCGGATACCGACCCCTTACGTATTTATGTGACTTATAACCCATTGACAAAGCAAAGCGATTATCTAAGACCAAGGGTGCTTTTGGAAATCAGTTGTAGGTCGCTTCGCGAACCCTGTGAGGACGTACCTATACAATCCCTCGTGGACCGAGAGTTTGCGTCCGAGACTTTTGCCAATCCAACCTTTCCAGTAAAAACGGTAGAACCACAACGAACGTTTCTGGAAAAAATCTTCCTATTGCACGAAGAATGGCAAAAAAACAATATTAGAGTAGATAGACTAAGTAGGCATCTCTATGATTTAGAACGTTTAATGGATACTGAACACGCAACAAGAGCTTTAAAAAATAAAGAATTGTTTTATCACATCGCAGAGCACAGAAGTACTTTCTCGCCATTAAAAGGTGTAAATTATGCCAGTCACAAACCAAAATTGATTCAAATAGTCCCGCCAGATGCAGTAATTAAAGACTATGAGAATGACTATAATGTGATGCAAGAAAATATGTTTGTTGGCGAATCCCTAAGTTGGGATGCTATTCTAAAACGCCTAACGCAATTGCAGGAAAGAATTAGAGGGCTGGATTGGTAGTATTGTCAACGTTTTGCCTAATATATTTTCTCTTAATTCGGTTTTCACTTCCCTATTTACCCTAAAGAAGTATAACATTCTTTAACCAAAATTTTTGGATTATGTGTTTTAGAGAGAGTTTATTATCATACAATATACCCGCAATTTAAACTCGTAAAATACTTCCATCAAAAGACTACGGCATAAAGCCAACGCTTCTTCCACTACTTATTTATTCCGTTTCCTTTTGAGCTAAGATTTTATCTTCCGTTTGGTTTCTGCTCAAATATTGTTTAATCAAAAATTTGAGTATTATGACAACAAAAGCGAGTACCACAAAGAAGCGCAGTAGAACGAAATCTACTGCCAAGAAAGAAGTGAACGGAAAGAAAGTGCCGACACTTCAAATCGAGAACCTTCCAATAGGCAACATCAAGCCTGACCCTAAGCAACCGAGAAAGACCTTTGATGAGAAACAGCTACAACAGCTCTCAAATAGTATCAAGGAATTCGGCGTCCTACAACCGATAACGGTTCGGAAATCTGGAAAGGGTTTTATCATCGTAATGGGCGAAAGAAGATTTCGCGCAAGCAAAATGGCGAACAAGAAAACTATTCCTTGCATCGTAAGAACTTATGAGAACAATGATGTCCTCGAAGTTCAAATCATTGAAAATCTGCAACGAAAGGACGTAGAACCGACCGAAGAGGCCGAAGCGATTGCTTATCTGAGCGATAAGTACTCGCCTTCAGAAATTGCAAAGCGTTTGGGAAGAACGGACAATTTCATAAGACAACGTCTGAAGTTGGCAGGTTTGATAGAAGGTTTTAAGCATTATGTTCGTAGCGGTGAAATGACCATTTCGTTAGGTGTCGGTGTAGCACTTTTTGAACCAGAGGAACAACAGATGATGTTGGAAACGATGGGCATAAATTTTAATGCACACCAAATTAACAGGATGATAAAAGACCAAACCTATGATTTGGAAAAGGCACCTTTTGATGTAACTGATAAGAAGTTGGTGCCGAAAGCTGGGTCTTGTATAGAATGTCCTTTCAATGCAGCCAATCAAGGCAATCTGTTTGGCGAGAGTAAAATGGTCTGTACTAAAGCAGCTTGTTTTGAAACGAAGAAAAGCAAGTCGTTCTTGAACTTGATTGAAAAATCCAAGAAAAAGAATAAACTTCTGATTCCCGAAATACGACAGTATTGGGCAGATGACGAAAACAATCAGCTCATTATATCACAGTTGGAAAAGAATGGCTTGAAGGTCTATTTACTGGATGATGTTGAAATCATCGAAAATCCAATTGAGCCAACAATTGAGGCCATCAAAATAGAATATCAACATTACGATTATTCAGAAGATGAATTAAAGGCTGAATTTAAGGAAGCAATTCAGAACTTCGAAGAAGAGTTGAAAAATTACAATTTAGCAGCGGACAATGGATTTGTAAATGGTATCGTATTCCATCCTGAGACCTACCAGAACAAGGAAGTGTTTGTCAAGGTAATCAAGAAATCAAAAGATGAAGTAACTGATTATTCAGCACCATTGGCCAATAGAAAAATGGTGGATTGTACACCTGAAGAACAAATCGTGAAAATCAACGAAAGGGAAATCCGTAAGAAGCAAATAGAGAACAACAAGCATTTTGAAGAAGTTGTTCAGGTGATTCGTGAGACCGAATACATCAATACAAAGAAAACACTTTCGACAGACGAAATGGTGGCATTCTCGATATCGCTCTTTGAAAATAATGTGGACTATATGAGCCAACAAAAGTATTTCTCAAAGCTATTGGGCAACACGTCCAAGATGACCAAAGTTGAAATGGTTGACAATTTCAAGAAGAAGTTCAAAAAAGAAATCTTCCACAAACTGATACGCTATATGCTTACCAAGCAAGTGCATTTTGGCGAAAGCAATCACCTCAATAACTTGACCAACATTTCATTCTATAATGCGCTACAAGGATATTACAAATCCAAGATTGCTGACATTGAGAAGGAATATGCCGAAAAGAGGGACAAACGTGAAGCACGTTTGAAAGAGCGTATCACAGTTCTTGAAAAGAAAATTCAGGAATTCAACGATTAGCTTTTGTTGTTAGAAGAAGGGTCGGCATTCGTGCTGGCCCTTTTTCTTTTTAATAATAGTGCCTAAAAGAATGTATTCGCAAGGAAAGGGTTATCAATCAATAGTTAGCGCAAAGATAAACTCGTAAAATACACCCATCAAAAGACTACGGCATAAAGCCATTGCGCTCATCCCTCTTCTCATTTATTCCGTTTCCTTTTGAGCTGAGATTTTAGCTTCCGTTTGGGTACTGCTCAAATATTGTTTAATCAAAATATATCATTATGAAACGAGTATCCGAAAAACCTAAAATTTCGCCACAAGAGGCTGAAATGCATTATCAATCGAGTAAAGAAAATTACACCATTGAAAGTGCAGAAAGCCACTTGGCTTATTACAGAGAAAAACATCCAATCTATTATGCGGTGTTATTACAAAATGTTTAATCTAAAATTCAAAAGCTATGTATTTACAAAATTTGCAACAGGATGAAATCTTTATTCCATCAGAAATGAAATCCTTAAAAAGCCTGACACAGATGGAATCCAGACGAGGGCTTGAAAATGCCATCATATCAAATGGCAAAATCGTCAATGTGGTCTCGAACAGCTACGGACATATTCCGAATCAACTGTTCTTCAAGAAAGCTGAGGAAATGCTGACCGATGCCCAACTGAACTTTCACAAGCGCACCATCAATAAAAATGATAGGTCGTTCATTACCGACTTTATCATCGATGATAAAAGCCAGTTTACGGTTAAAAATGATAAGGACTTGATATTACCGATGCTTCGGTTTAAAAACTCGTATGACGGTAGTGAAAAGACCTCTGGTCATTTTGGATTTTATAGAGAAGTGTGCTCAAACGGTCTGCACGTTTCACAAGCAGAAATCGAGTTTTCGATTAAGCACAGTAAGAACAATACACATCTTATAATGCCGAGACTAAATAATCTTTTCGATAAGTTTCTGGACAATGAATTCTACACCATTACCAAGAAATTCGATAAGATGAAGGAATTTAAAATCATCGACACTCAGGAATTTGTAAAAGCAGTTCTCGATAAGACAAAGCTATTCAGATACGAGTGTAGCGACAAGAATAGCGACCCTTCAAAAAAGTCTCGTGAAGTCATTAAAATATTGAACTACGAAGCCTTGTTGCTTAATGAAGAACCGAATCTTTGGCTGGGTTACAATGCCTTTAATTCTATACTTCATAATGTATTGAAGAAAAGCTTCGGCCAACAAGAACGGTTGGATAAAAAGCTGTTTGATGAAGTCTATGCTATGGCATAAATTAAATAAAGGTTTGTCCAGTACCTTAAACTGGATGACTAAATATATCACAAGCATTTACTTTCCCACTCAGCACATTCCCCTACATTCCACGCTTACCTGCCGAAAGAGGCAGGCAACCACTTCATTCCGGGAAAAGAGCTTCACTACAAATATATTGGACACAATCCCCAATTTAAGCGAGCCTACGAACATCAACCCTTGCTACATAATTTTAACATCCAAACAAAAAAATTGAAAAAATATTTGCGTAGTTAAATGGCTTCATATATATTTGTAGCCAAATAACTTCATAATGAAATTGAGAAGAGACATATTTCAAGCTATTTCAGACCCTACAAGACGAGCTATTTTGGTTCTGTTAACCTCTCAGACTATGACAGCAGGAGCAATTGCCGAAAACTTTGATGTAGCCAGACCTACCATTTCAAAGCACATTCAGATTTTGAACGAATGTGACCTTGTCAAGGCAAACCAACAAGGGCGAGAAATCTACTACGAGCTAAAAATCGATAAAATGAAAGAAATCGATAAATGGTTGGAACAATTCAGAAAGATTTGGGAAAACCGCTTCGGACAATTGGACAATTTATTATCAACTCTTAAAAATAAAAAAAATGAAAAATGAAATTAAGGTATCTACAACCATACAAGCAGATGTGAAAAAAGTTTGGGATTACTACACTAACCCAAAACACATTGTCAATTGGAACTTTGCAGACCCATCCTGGCATTGCCCGAAAGCTTCCAATGACCTAAAGGTAGGAGGGGAATACAAAGCAAGAATGGAAGCTAAGGATGGAAGTTTCGGATTTGATTTTGAAGCCATCTACACCAAAGTAGCGGAGGGCAAGGAATTTACCTATGAATTTGGAGGTAGGACGGCCAACGTAAAATTTCACAACCGAAATGACCAAACCGAAATCGTGGTTCTCTTTGAACCCGAAAAGGACAATCCCGTTGAAATGCAAAAGGGAGGATGGCAAGCTATCCTCAACAATTTTAAAACCTATACCGAGAATAATTAAAACAAAAAAAATGAAAAATAATCTGTTATTCGACTTTACTGTCGACAAAAAAACAAGTACCGTTTTTGTAAACCGAGAATTTAATGCAGACCAACCAATGGTTTGGGATGCTTTTACAAAACAAGAAATCCTTGACCAATGGTGGGCACCACAACCGTGGAAATCAAAAACAAAGTATATGAACTTTGAAGAAGGCGGACGAAGATTTTACGCAATGGTTGGACCCGAAGGCGAGGAACATTGGTCAATTCAAGACTTTACTTCAATCTCACCCAAGGACAATTTCCAATTCAAAGACGCTTTTGCCGATAAGGACGAAAACATTAATGAACAAATGCCATCTTCAAAATGGAATTTGGATTTTAGCGAAACGGAAGGAGTTACGACGGTAAAGATTTCCATAAAGCACGAAAAACTTGAAGACCTAGAAATGCACATACAAATGGGCTTCAAAGAAGGATTTACAGCAACATTAAACCATTTAGCGAAATTGTTATCAACCTTTAAAAATTAAGATAGTGAAAAAGAACAAAATCATATTTTGGACGGCTACCATCATCATAGCTCTTTGGGAAGCCGTTATGCCAATGAGTACTTGGATTTTTGCACCAGAGTATATGACAATCGGAACAAAAGCTTTGGGCTATCCCGATTATTTCGCATACGCTTTAGCGATAGCAAAAGTCCTTGGAGTTATTGCGATTGGTTACCCAAAAACACCTGAAAAGCTTAAAGAATGGGCATATTCAGGGCTTGCGTTCACACTTATTTTTGCGTTCATAAGTCACGCTTGTGTAGATAAAAACATCGGTTATATGATTATGCCTTTGGCTTTCTTGGGCATACTTGCACTTTCTTACCATTACAAAAACAAAATTCAAACAATAAACTAAAAATCGAAAAAATGGCAAAACAAATCTTTATCAATTTAGCTGTAAAAGACGTGAACAAATCAATGGACTTTTACACAGCATTGGGATTTACAAACAATCCTCAATTTTCAGACGACACCACAAAATGTATGGTTTGGAGTGATACAATTTTCGTAATGTTGATGGCACATGAAAAGTTTTCAACCTTTGCCACCAAGCCAATTGCAGACACAAAAGCAAATATTGCCGGACTTTATTCTTTATCTACCGATAGTGTGGATGAAATGAATGAAATCTTGGAAAACGGATTAAGGGCAGGCGGAAATGAACCAAACGAATTAAGGGATTACGGTTTTATGCAACAACGAACAATCGAAGATTTAGACGGACACACTTGGGAAATGTTCTATATGGATATGTCGAAAATGCCAACGGAATAAAAAACTGCCCACAACAAAGACGTGTATAAGCAATAGCGGTTTAGGTGCGAATCTAAACCGTTTTTCTTTTAATTGAACTTCAAAGATAATGGGCAAATTCAACTTCGCGACCCCCTCAGCACATTCCCCTACATTCCCCGCCTGCCTGCTGAAAAAGGCAGGCAACCACTTCATTTCGGGAAAAGCGCTTCACTACAAATATCTTGGACACAATCCCCAATTTCAGCTTTCCATTCCGTTAACCCTTCCCGGTGCCCTGGAAAGGAACACTTCTTTCCCGAGCTGAAATTGTGAATTAAGTCCGCTTTTCATCGGAAAGCCATCACTTCGGTTTTCTTAACAGGATTTTCGGTGCGGTCTTCTTGAGCCCTCACTCGAAAATCCTTAAAAACCAAACCGCTGTCTTACACATTTTAAGGGGTTTATAATGGATAAAGCCTTTATTGTTTTTCGGGTCGTCGAAAAACAGGCAGTGCATAACCAATTCTAAATTAAACCCAGCCACTCATTTCGCTTAACTGTCGGTACGCTCAAATCGTAACCGGATTTAAAAGAATTCCTAATGCCCTTATGGAACTTGTCAAGACTGTACAAAGTTTTAGTGAAAAATAAGGAATCTACTTCCTTGAAAATCCAAGGATTTTACTACGTCGCAAACACACCTGATTTGTTCCCTAAAAGTCTTGACAAAACCCACTCTATCCATTGTGCGGTGCACGAAAGAAAAGAACAAACACCCCTTAAAATTTAATTTGAATTGAAAAGGGAAATATTAATCAAGCCTGTAAAGGGCATTTAAAACCATTTAGTTATGAGTACTATTAGAAATCACGTACAGTTAATTGGAAACGTTGGTCAAGAGCCAACCATTACGAACCTTGAAAGCGGAAAGAAAGTAGCCCGCTTTTCACTCGCTACAAACGAGTATTACAAAGACAGCAAAGGCGAAAAACAAACGGACACTAATTGGCATACCGTAGTGGCTTGGGGAAAGACGGCTGAAATCGTTGAGAAATTTGTTGAAAAGGGCAAAGAAGTGGGAATCACGGGAAAGTTAAAGACCCGAACCTATACCACCGACGACGGAAACCAACGCTATGTTACGGAAGTTGTAGCCGATGAAATCCTTTTACTTGGAGGTAAAGGCGATAAGTAAACCTAAAATTAAAGAGGGCGTTCCTCTCGAAAGATGCGCCCTCTTTTTCCATTATTCACAATTTAAATATCACAAACAATGAAAGCACAAGTTAACGAAATAAAAGAAAATTTACAGACATTTGGCGGTACAAATTTCTTCTACCAAATACCACTTCTTAAAACTCGGTTTACCGATGGATTGAAATATTTGTCGGAAGTAGCCGAATGTTTTTGGCTTATTACAGACACTTCCATAATTGCAAAAAGTCTGATGAGCAGAAGCGAATTTGTAACCATAGACTTCAAAAGATTATCTGAAGAAAAGCAGGATTTTACAGGCTACGAAGCCGAGATAATTTACACCGACGGTAACGACAATATTTTAGAAAAACACGGCTATCGTACAACTGATTTTCCGCTTGATGAACTGCGGTTATTTTTTGTAAATGACACGCTGATGTTACCTAGCGAATATTAAATTTTGAGGTTATGATTTACATTAAATTTCAAGATTTGAGCGAGGAAAAACAAGAGGAACTTTTTCAGGTTTCTAGAGAACACGTTATACATCTTTTTGGGGAATCTATTCAAAAATATGTTGATGAAACTGGGGCAGATTATAACAAGTTGATAGACGAAGAAATGATTAAGAATCTATACACATACAACTTCGTTTTCAACATCTAATTTCCTAAAGTTAGTTTTTAAGCACCTCTAATGTTAGAGGTGTTTTTGTATGCAATTCATATTCAATTCAAGAAAATAAATGTATCTTTACAATGCTGAAATTCAGCACACAAATTAAAGTAAGGTTATCCAATTTTTGACTTTCGCCGATACCCTTATACATCGAAAAATAACATATCGGAAAATTATTTTCCTAAAACGGCAATCGGTTTTTTAACCAGATTGTATGGATTTTGTCACGCTTGCGCGTGACGAAAAGGAATAGCAAGAGGGTAACACGCTTTGCGATGTTTCGGATTCCTTTTCGTTTCCAAATAGCTGATTACCAGCGATTTGAATATATTTTAATTTCCTGACAATCAACGATTTGCGACAAACGGGCTGAGAACGCCCATTTTTAGGGAAAGTTTTGCGACAAATCGGCGAAATATGGACTCATTTACTGGAATTAGATTTAAAAAAGAAACTGCAAAACGTTTCCAAACATTCTCACGCACATACTTCAAATCGCACACCGAGGCAATGTCCACGATGCTCGATTTTTTCTTCTACAACGAGATTTCCCCAAAAGAAAAATTAGGTCCAACGGGACGCACCATCGAAGCCAAACTCTTAAAAAGAATTAATGCGGTTATCGCCATAATGCGAGATGTAGAAAAGACACAAACCAAACCTACGGTAGCAATGATTCAATCCCTTTTTGAAACAGAAGAACCAACCAAAAAACCGCTAATCGTAGAAAAGAAATATGCCGAAGAAAAGAAAGAAGTGCGCTTTCACGAAAAGCAAAATACAAGTAATCAACTCTAATTTTTTGAATTATGTACATCACAATCACACCTCAAAAATTGGGTAGCAATTATTCACAAAGTTCAGCGGATTTTGTGGGGTATTTAGAGAAAGAAAATCAAGGTTTGGAACAACAGAATATGGAACATTTTTTCAATCAATATGGGGATGAGATTTCTGCTGAAGAAGTGGTAAAAGAGATTGATGGAAACACCGCAAAATTAAAAAAGAAAGAACCTAAATTTTATTCAATTACAGTCAGTCCTTCAAAATATGAATTGCGTAAACTTCAGAATAATAGTCAAGATTTAAAAACCTACACTCGTGAGCTTATGAAGGATTATGTTGCCAGTTTCAATCGTGAAATAAATGGGCGACCTATTACAATTAAGGACATAAAATATTTTGCAAAAATAGAGCATCAACGCACCTTTAAAGGAACAGATTTTCAGATAAAAGAAAACCAGCCATTCGCTACAAAAATATTACAGCTCAAAACGGATATTCGAAATATTCAAGAAGGGCGAGCTGAAGGGAATATTAAAAAAATGAAAAAAGAAATTACCAGACTTGAAAGCCAAGCCCCACATCAACAAAATGGAAAACGGATTGTCCAGGGAATGCGAAAGGATGGAAACCAAAGTCATATCCATATCATCGTGAGCAGAAAGGATGCTTCCAATTCGGTTAGTCTTTCCCCAGGAAGTAAGCACAAAGCTTCAGAAGTTGAAATGCACGGTAAGAATGTAAAACGAGGTTTTGACAGAGATAAATTTTTTGCGAAATCCGAAAAGACGTTTGACAAGACTTTTGGATATAAACGAAACTTTGCCGAGACCTATAAGGCACGAAAGGACTTTGTGAAAAATCCCAAACTCTACTTTGCTGTTTTGATGAAATTACCAGCTAACGAGAAAGCATTGGCTTTCAAAATGATTACAAAAACGGGATTACCAATCGTTCCAAGTATTCCAGTTAGTCAAGCACAAATTGCACTTCGAATTTTCAAACGTTTAAGACGTGGTGCAGAAGTGGCCATAAAATCAAGTTCAATCGGAATCTAATTGATATGCAGATAGATAATGTCATAACAATACTTTTAATTATTGGTCTAGCCAGTACTGTTTTTTATGCGATGTTTCGAGTAAGCAAATATGCTTTTCTTTTAAATATCATAATGCTTTCATTTCTTGTATTCTATCTTTCTGAAGGAAATGAATTAGTATCGATATTATTGTATTTGGTTTGTCCTCTTATGCTAATTAATACAGGACTGTATATTTTTCTACATAAAACTGAAAACGCACAAAATGGAAATACTAAATATCAGGTCAGTTTTTATACTAATAAGGGAAACTTCAAATTAGATAATATTAAACGTGGCGCATCCGTCATCGGATCCGCCGGAAGCGGAAAAACCGAAAGTGTGGTTTATGGTTTTTTAAAGCACTTCCAGAAAGAGGAATTTTGCGGAATCATTCACGATTACAAGGATTTTGAGCTGACCGAAATGGCATATCCGCTTTTCAAGGATAGCGATATCCCGTTTAAGGTCGTTTCCTTTGATAATATCATACACAGGGTAAATCCTATTGCACCACAGTATTTAGAGAACGAGGAAAGCGTAAACGAAGTGTCTAGGGTGATGATTGAAAACCTTTTGGAACAAAGGGAATCGGGAACAACCGGCACAACAAAATTCTTTAACGATGCTGCTGAAGGTTTGATAGGCGGTTTGATTTGGAAACTGAAAATCGACTACCCTAAATACTGTACCCTTCCACATCTAATAGCTATTTATCAACTATTGGACACAGACAGTCTTATACAGTTTTTGGAAACCAATACCACATCGAGGGCAATGGCAGATGCTTTTATTAGTGGAAAGGATTCCGATAGGCAGACAGCTGGCGTTAAAAGCACCTTGGCCAATGCACTAAAACGTATTAGTACACAACGTATTTTTATGGCATTGTCCGCAGACGAAATACCACTGAATATTAATAGCAAAGATAATCCTGCCATCATTGCCGTAGTAAACAATCCGAAATATGAAACATCGTATTCGCCTGTGATTGCCACCATTATTCACACCATTACCAAACAAATGAGCGTGCGAAATTCTAATTCGTCGTTCTTGCTAATGGAAGAAGCGCCTACTATCCGATTATTGAATATGCATCGCATTCCTGCAACGTTGAGAAGCTATGATATTGCTACCATCTATGTGATGCAAGACAAAATTCAGAACGATATGATGTACGGGGATAAGGCGAGTAAAGCAATATTGAGTAATCTTTCTTACCAGTTTTTCGGTAAGGTAAACGACCCAGATACCGCTAAATATTACGAACGCTTTTTTGAAATCATCAAAGACTCAACGAAGAGTATTAGTCGTGGGCATAACCTTGATTTTGATACACGCATTACCACAGGTGAAAAGGAAATCCCAAAAATTAGAGCAGATGTGTTCTTTAGATTAAAGCAAGGGGAGTTTATTACCTATGCTGATGGAAAGGATAAGAAAGTTCAGTTCAAATTGGCGAACATTCAACGAGAACTACCGAGAGCATCAAAACCATTTTCTCAGGCTGATTTAGAGGCAAATTTTGAGAGAGTTTATGAGGAGGCGAGGTCGATTTTTAAATAATTTGAAGGTGGTGTAACGGGTAGTGTAATTGGTGGTGTAATTAGTTGTTGAAACCGAAGCACATATGATATTTCCAAAGGATGTCTTTGATTAAAAACACTAGACAGAATTACTAAAATTTCTATCAATGTTGTATATTATCAACAATAATATTAAATTTGTGGTAAATATGCAACAAAATGAATTCTAAGAAAGCAGTTCTTTTACCGAAATACCAGAAAATTTTTGAGCATTTGGGCGAGAATATAAAGCTTGCACGAAAGCGAAGAAAGCTCACGGCTGAACAAGTTTCAGAACGTGCGGGTATTAACCGGACTACATTGTACCGAATAGAAAAGGGCGACCCTGCTGTTGCTATAGGCTCTTATTTTAATGTTTTCAGAGTGTTGAATCTAGAAGACGATTTTAAAAGATTAGCAGTAGATGATGAATTCGGTAGAAAATTACAAGACCTTGATTTATTATAAAAAAGATGGCTGGAGGAAAATTTGACATATACGTATTTGCCGATTGGGCAGCTTTAGAGGAACCAACCTTGGTAGGTGTACTTTCCGCTCACTTTGCTAAAGGGAAAAAGGCATTCAGTTTTGAGTATAATAAAGATTGGTTAAAGACTGATGCACAACGATTGCTAGACCCAGATATAGAATTTTATTCAGGTCCACAATATCCTACTAACAAAGAGAACTTCGGAATCTTTTTAGATAGTATGCCAGACACTTGGGGTAAGACTTTAATGAAACGTAGGGCTGCCCAAGATGCTCGTGCAAACAATGAAAAGGCAAGTACACTCTATGAAATAGATTATTTGCTTGGGGTTTATGATGAAAGCAGAATGGGTGCTTTGCGCTTTAAGACAGACTTAGAAGGTCCGTTTTTGGATAACGATGCCCAGACACCAACACCACCTTGGTCATCCTTGGGCGATTTACAGGAAGCCGCCAAACAGTTGGAAAGTGATGCTCAAGATGAAGCGATAAGAAAATGGATTGCCGTCTTGATTGCCCCAGGTTCCTCGTTGGGTGGTGCAAGGCCAAAGGCCAATGTTTTTGATACCCAAAAAAATTTATGGATAGCCAAATTTCCATCCAAAACAGATACCGTTGATAAAGCGCTGTGGGAATTCTTGGCATATCGATTGGCCACAACCGCAGGAATAGATATGGCAGAATCCAAGGTAGAAAGGATTAGCGGCCAGTATCATACTTTTTTGACCAAACGGTTTGACAGGGAAGACAACAAGCGGATTCATTTTGCCTCTGTAATGACAATGACCGGCAATACTGAAGATACCATTAAAGATGCTGTACCCAGCTATCTTGAGATTGTGGAATTTATCGAGAACTATGGGGTTGATGTGGAAACCAACTTGCACCAGCTATGGCGACGCATCGTGTTCAATATTGCCATCTCAAATACGGATGACCATTTACGTAACCACGGCTTCATTCTAAAGGACAAAGGTTGGATACTATCACCCGCCTATGACATAAATCCATCCATAGAAAAAGATGGCCTGTCCCTAAATATCGATATGGACAATAATGCCTTGGACTTTGATTTGGCGAAAAGCGTTGGCGAATATTTCCGGTTAAGCGAAGAAGAAATGCAGACTATTTTAGATGAAGTGCTTTTGGCAATAAAGAACTGGAAAGCCGTCGCAAAAGAAATCGGGATTAAGAATGCGGAAATAGAATTAATGGCTGGGGCGTTTAAATTTTAAAGTTATGACTACACCATCCGAAGAACTTAAGAGCTTATTTTCAGAAGCAATGGCAAGAAGTGAATTCGACGTTGTTCTGACAATTCTAAATTACAGGGGTATAAGTTCAGCAAACTTGAACTCAAATCTTATGGAATGGTTTGATGCTATTCCATTTTATTACAAACTATTCAATGAGTTGGAAGAAAAGGAAAAAGCTAGAATGGGTTTGCAACTTTATTCAACCTTTTTTGAGAACAGCGATTTTTACAATATTCTTGGCAGTCTTTGTAGAATCAAACTTGGGTACAAAGGTTCCTCATATTTGTTTTGGAAAACAAAAAAGTATGAGAGGCTGTTAGGTATCGGTGAAAAGCAAGAGTTTTTATTAGAGCTTTTGGCCGACGCAGAAAAAACTATTCTAATTGATTTCTACGAAAAGAACCACTTTAAAGAGATTAGAAATACTTTTTTTCATTCTGCTTATTCGATCGAAGATGGGGACTATGTAATGCACGACTCTGAACCAATGAATATTGAAGGTGTACTAAAAAAATCCTTTGATATCGAGGAATTCTTTTACCCAAAACTTGAAGAAGTATTCAACCTATTTCAGACGTTCAAGGATACTTATTGGGAAATATTCAACTCGTACCAAAAGGATAAAATGGTTGATGGTTCTTTTCCCAACCCTTGCGAGGTCACAATACTTGGTTCTTCAGAAGGGCTAAAGGGGTTCAGAATCAAAAATGCGGTCAATTTTTATGGAAAATGGCACGATTCGGGAATATGGTATGATGAAAAATATAAGTTTTGGGCTGGTCATAATATCAATATGTATTTTGACCGTATCGAGGATATTGAAATCGATGAACAACTTCAGCGTTTTGAAAACAAAGATGATATAACTAAAAACAATGCCGATTTTTTCAACCTTGTAGACAAGGTGGTTGAACGCAATAATGCAAATGAGATTGTCCGAGCCACCCAATTACTTCTAAAGTTTGGTGATATCCGTAAAACTAAAATGGACACCGAAGAAAACATTTATAAAAAACGAAGTTTTCCAAAAATGATTCTGCCCTATTATCGTAAAGCTTTGGAAATCGGAAGTGCTTTTTTCAAAGATGTTGAAGCATTTAAAAAGACTATTGCAGGTTTAGAGGTTGAGGCTTAAAACGGCCCTTTATCCCGAGGACCATTATAAGTTACCTTCCACATCCCGTTTTCTTTTACAAGCTTGAAAATACCTGGCTTTCCATCATAGGAAGTGCTGTACTTTACCCAAGTATTCTCGCCTTCCTTCTTCTCGTCCAGAATTTCCACGGTAACTTCTTTCTCAGGCGTCGGGATCATATCCTGGATGGCGACCAGGCTGGCATAGCCTTCTTCAGTAGTATGCGCCTTTAGTGCCGATTTGTCTTTTGTGAAAAAGCTTTGAGCTACGACTTTGGCAGTTTCAGCAGGTGTCAAATTTTTAGTTTCTGAACAAGACAGAAATGAAATGAGCAAAGTGAAAATAAATATATGTTTCATAATCCAATCAATTTGGGTTGTTAATCATCCTATGCGGTATCTTCAGTTTTATGTTGCGTTCCCCGTTTTTTTCGTTCAGTTCCAAAATTGCCCGACGCTCATTCGATATGGAAAACTTGGGCATCACATAAACCAGTTTGGCCTTAGAACCTTCCTTGATTCTTGATGGCACTTGATACCGAAAAAGAGGTTCTTTACATATACGTTGCAAAGACTTCTTTTTGCCTTTTTGTCGAGCTTCAAGGGATAGATTCAAAAAGTTCAAATCATAATCCATTGAAGAATTGTTCTCTATCTCGATAACAAAATACAGTTCATCCTTATCAAAAACAATTTCCTCAAGACTCAACACGACACCATCATTACGCTTTCTTTTCAGGGCAACACGACTTTGGATATTCAATAAATAAGAGCAGAACCTCTCATAATATTGAACCTTGCCCAATGGTGTTTTAGGTGTATGCTTTATGCCCAAAGTCTCATCAACCGACCCATTTTCATTCCCGATACTACTTGACCTGGGGATAAAATAATTGAGTTTTGAAAGTTCTGCCTTATAGGCTATAATATACGAAAAAATTGAGCCATTATTATTAATTACCAGTAGGTTGCTTTCTTTTCCGGGCTTGGCTTGCAGTAGTCCCAAATGTTGTTCTTTTTCCCGATTAAAGGTAAACACGAAGTTATCCGAACCTGTAAGCCCTTGCCGTATGGGATTGGGAAAGAACAGGGCAACGTTTTTGGTGTCGTTCGCATAGATAGTGTCTAGAACTTGATTTGTTTGAGCTATAACCTGTGCCGAGCAAAACCGAGGTGCGAAAGGGTAAACTACAAGAACTAAAATGATAATAATCTTTTTCATAAGAGTGGGTTTTTAAATGCCCATTATGGGCTATATTTTGGTTTTAGGATTAATCTGTAGTTGTTGAGGATGGTCACTCGAACCCTTCGATTGGAACGTCTAAAGACCTGTGTAATACCGCCCACTTGTGGAACAGATGGAATGTTGATGTCGCTGATGACGTCATCCAGCACTTCTTTGCTTACTTCGTCACGAAAGTTATTTTCTACATAAATGCCCTCGCTGCCGTCTTCTAAATCGAATGCCTTGAGTTTGGTGGGATGATGATTGATGTTTTCTATCTCGATCAGAGCACGATTGGGTTGAAAACTGATAAAGCCAAAAACAGGTGTGTGCGCCGGCATTAATTTTCCATTGATGGTTGCCGCTTTGGTCAATCGCATCCTCAGCCGACTGTTGGCTTGGACCACTTGGTTACCATCGACAACCACAGAAATGGTCTCATCTGTGTTTCCAAGAACAGTATGTTCATTGATTTTTGGGTCAGCTGCAAAAAAGAGTTGGTGTTCGAGACCAAGCTCTTTGGCCTGTATTTTTTGTTCGCGTAAAATTTCAGTAGAATCTACCTCTGTTTTGACATTTTGAGAACGTTTTCTTCTTGTCGATGTACGAGCTCTTCTTTCGGAATATTCAATCCTATTGGCCTTGTAGATGCTATCCACCACACGCTGTTTTTCAAGTTGTGGCAAATCCGGATTGTAAACGCCTGTTGAATCAATGAGTTTTTCATCATAAATGCTCGGTGCATTGGTTTCCCTGACTTTCTTGAGGTCATTGATGGCATCCAGTTTGGAATTATATTCCTTTTGATTTTCCTCCAGCTCTGGCACCAAGGTCTGGTTTAGGTTTTCAGTTTCGGTCTCGTCATCGCCCATTATCATCATTGAATAGGCTATGAGGAAAATGAAAATCACTACCAGAACCGCAGCAAATACTATTTTATTCTTTTCTACTTTCATCAGTCAATTTTTTAAGGGTATTTTCAAAATATTCAGTAATCAACAGGCCGTGCGGATTGCTGGGAAAGTTTCGGTCCACCGTAATCAGCTTTCCGGAAGAAACCAGCTCATAAGTATCGACTACACTTCCTCTATTGATTTCAAAAATGGTCATAGTTCTAAACCCATAAGAGCCATTTTGTTCAATGATTTTAGAATCAATGCTCAGTACCTTTTGTACCAAGGAATATTGTAACAGTCGGTTATATACACCATCCGATTTCTTTTGGCGATAGAGGTTGTCCACAGAGCTGTTGCCCAGCCAAAGTGCCTTTTCCAGATTCTTTTCGTAATTGCTGGCATCAATATTATAGAAATAGGTATGGAAGAGTTCCAAATGGGCAAGAGCCTCAACTTTGAAATTCTCTTTTTGTGTGACGAGCTTAAGTGGGATGATACTACCATCCGTATTGATGGCAAAAGCACTATTCAGCACTTTTTTATTGGCAGAAAAGGCCATCCATAGTGCTATTGAACTGGACAAGAATGCAAATACGACAACCGCCAGTACGATAAACCGATTCAGTTTTAGAACCTTGTAAATATCCTTGTATGGTGTTTTCATAGATATTGTAATTAGTTGGAAAAAAGTCTTAGTGTGAATGAGGTAGCACGTCGGTACAGTTTGAATTTCAAAAAGACGATGAAACCGACAGAACCGAGCTGAACTACTGGCGCAAAGAATCCACTTCCAACGTCCGTTCCGAAAAGGTTGGTCCAGAAATTGGTATTGATTTCTGTGTAAATGGCATTCACGAATATGTTGACCAGAAAAAATGCTGGAACGAGCATATAGACCGCCGCATACAGCTTAAAGAAATTATAGGCGAGCGACCGAAACTTTTCAAAAACGGCCAAACTTATGACCAACGGGAAGAAAGCCTGCATTATGCCCAAGAGGAAGAAACGTTCAGCCAGAAAAAGTGGATAGATGAACAAGTCCAACAACCATAGAATCATCCCCAGGATGAACGCAATAGTCTTAAAGCCATAAAGTGGAGTGATAAGAGCTTCGTATAACAAAGTCATAGCTGCTTTGGCAACTTCTATCACGCTTACCTCTTCCTCTATGGGAATATCCTGCATTTGTAAAGGCAATAGTGCTGGCGCAGTCCCTCGATACTGGCCTTCAATGGCCACCAAAATACCATCAAAGAATCCGAGCACTTGCGTCGAAAAAATAACCAACAGCACAATGGCAAAATTCTTCGCAAGTTCGCCCGGACTCAGCCCCCAAGTGTAGCCGTCCTTATCGGCTATTCCCTCATTGTATTTTTTGAGAATGTTGATGAGAAAAAACAATACGGCAAGTGTCTTCATTCCCGCAATGGTATATTGCGAGAAACTACTGTTTTGAATTGTCTGAAATACAGTATCAACGTATTCCAATCCGAACGATAAAAGAATTGCCGCAGTCATTTTTAATAAGCCGTTTCCCTGTTATTGATTTTGTCCTGCATCTTTCTAAAGGAAATGATGTCTCTATACCGTCTGGTCTTGGTGGTGATATTAGAAATCATTTCTTGGGATTCTTTTTCTTTCTGTTTTAATACTTCAGCACGTTCAGCGTCGCTCATTTTTAGATAGTCACTCGATAGGACTTCATCGATGAAATCTACCGTATCCAATGAATTCTGAACAATGGCTTCAAAGGATTCAGTAACGCGGGCAACTTCATCTGGTTTGATGTAGGGTGAATTGAGAATATCCTGCAGGTCGGTCTGCATCACCTGAATCAACCTCTGATTGTTCTGACCGATTTCTTCGACCGCTCTCAATTGTTGTACCACGCTTGATACCTTTTCGATGGCTTCTTTTGCATCTTTCAGGAATTTTACGGACTTAATCATTTCGGCAGTCTGTTTTCCGGATTCTATCAGTTGTTTGACCAGGCTGATAAAATTAGTATTGTCATAAACGGGCATTCCCTGAGCGGTAGTACCGTTGGGTGATAAAAGAGTAATCGAAAGGATTAACCCAAATAAAAGTGTCTTGAATTTTGTCTTCATATTATTTAATTTTTAGATGTGAATTGAATGATTGCTTTTTGCATATCCTGATGCTCGTTGTAGAACTTCATTATTTCCTCATTTTCCTTACCGTCCGTGAGGTAAGCGGCATAGACTTCCTTCGGGACTTCGAGACGGAAGATGTTGCTCTCTCGACCTATTTTGATAAACATTTCTGTGTACTTACGAGGACCGGATAGGTTATTCTTGATGGATTTTAATTGGTTCAGGTCGTGACTGGATAGGTTTAGCCGCTTGACCAATTCGTCATAGCCTTTTTCATTGTTCAGGCTATAAATAACCTGTGTGTTTTCCAGTATGCTTGCCGATGTCGAATTGTTGGGCAGCTGATTGATGGATTGCAGAATAATCCCAATCGCACCATTCTGTTTTCTGATGGCTTGATAGTAGAATTCGACACTTTCCAGTACGTTGTCAAATTTTAGTTGTTTGGCAAACTCATCGAAAAGGATGATGCCTTTTTCAGCACGGTTTTTCCAAATGGTTCTTTGGATAGCTGACTTGATCAGCTTCAACATTACGGACAGGATTTCTTTATTGTCTTTGACTTCATCTAGTTCAAAAACAATCAATCGCTTGTCCTCAATTTTATAGGTCTGGTCTTCACTCACTTCAAATAGAAAACTGTATAGACCATCGCCGACATATTCGGACATTACGTGCAAAAAGCTTGTAACGTTGAAGTAGTCGGGATGGATTTTTAAGGTGCTCAGAAGCTCTTTCTGATTCCTTTCTATAAAACTGTAAAAACCATCCAAAGAGTGGTTTTCTGATATGCTATCGTAATAGTGGCGCAATATCTTTTTAACCGAAACCGATTGTGCTTTGGTCACTTTTAAATCTGATGCGAACAACTCAAAAAGGAATACTGATAAGTCTTCCAAGCGTTCAGGCGTCAGGTCGTCTTTGCTACCTATGTAAAAAGGGTTGATGCCAAGGTTCTTTCCGCTTTCATAGCGTAGTACTGTATATTTTTCTGGGTAGAGTTTGGCAAACTTGGTGTAGGATCCACCAAGGTCGATAATGACCAGACGAACACCACTTTCAAAATATTGGCGTAGAATGTTATTGGCCAAGAAAGACTTGCCCTCACCGGTGGGCGCAAAAATGGCAAAGTTCCGTGCCTTGATGCGCTTCTTGCGCTCATCCCAAACATCCTTTAGAACGGGAATGTTGTGTTCACGGTCGTTGAATATGATACCAGTAGCATCGGACTTGTAGTTCGTATTATTGATGAACAGGCAGAGGGCGTGTTTTAAATCCGTTACATATAAATCATTATTCGAGAGATTGGAAGAAAAACAGAAATAGCTGTTCAGGATGTAGTTCTTGCGTTCTTCGCCTCTTGGGTAATATGGGATAATATCCAGTTCCTTAAATTCGGTCTTGATTTTTGAGGTAATTGAATCGAGGCTTTTTTGGTCTTTCGCCCAATACACCACGTTGAGATGCCCACGGATAATCCGTGCATTATCATCGGCATTGATTTGGTCAAGGATATGCTGGATTTTGCCGAGTACCACTTTGTTCTGTGACCCGAAGTTGGAACTTTTGTTTAGTTCTTCGACTTTCTTATCCAGCAGCTTGCGCCACTTCTGTTTGTCGTCCAAATAAAGGATTTGGTTGACGATATGGTTTTCGTTAAGCGTAAGCCCTAAACCATCAATAAACCCTTGATGAAACACAAAATCGTCAGAAGTGAATTTCTCATTGGTCTTGCTACTCTGTACACTTTCGCCAAAGCACAGTTCGCTATTGATGGCCAGGGCATCAAAATGGTTTTCCCCTATATAAATGTCATTTTTGCCAAGGATGGCATCGGTATCGTAGCCTTCACTAAACCCGTTGAAATACGTGGTAGTCAATTCCTGTATTTCTTTCGATTTAAGCGAAACAAAATCCATTTTCCGACTGTTGTTGATGAATGCTATGGAATCACTTACCGAGTTGACGAAGCTCTTTACGTTCTCGTCATATTCCTGAACAATACTCTTTGAAATCTTTCGGAAAGGATTGATGTACTTGGCATTGTTCAATGTTTTGTTTTTGGTCAGGATGAAGTACAAATAGCATTTATGCTCGATATATTCTCGTCCTCTAAAATGGTTGTATGTTGCTCTTTCGAGAAAGCTTTCATTGGGTAGCTGTTTTGAGATATAGGATTTCTTCAAATAGATGTCCTGTTTATGGACGACTGTTCCTACCAGAAGGGATTTCAACGCTTGAAACCAAGCACCGTGTATATCCTCAAAATCCTTTTCGGACAACGAATAGATTTCAGGTAAGTTACCTTCATAGCACAAAACCACATTGCCATTATTGGCAAACACGATATTGTCCTGAATATCTGTGATGGGCTGATATGCCGATAGGGTCATCTTATTCATAGTTAAATCCCGAATTGCGTTTGTTACTGATGATTTTTGGAAAAGGATTCCCCATTTGAAAAAGCTGTGGATTGTGGGCGATTCGGGTCAATGAGATGTAGAGTGCAGCATTGATTACGAGCAGACCGATGATGATGCCGAAGCTGAAGGAAAAGATGATGACCAAGAGTGAAACCAAAATGGCCACCATCATCAAGGCAAACAGCGAAAGAGGCAGCCCAAAGATGACTGCCCGTTTTCGAATATTTCTATAGACCTCGTACCGTTTCATATTACACTACGATTCCGATTAGGTAAGTAAAGATGCCTACAACTGCCCCAGCGATTAGGACAAAGACGAGTACACGGGTAATCCCTTTTTTGAGGTCGGCATTTTCACCAAAGAAATGTCCAGCATTGAAGAGGAAACCAATTAAGAAGATAACCCCTAAAATGATTGGGAAAATGGTTCGGATGGTATCGGAAACATCATTTACCGAATCTTCAATGCCACCAATCTGCGCAAAAAGTGATGTGGATAATAGCGAAAGAAGCGATGCCAAATAATATGATTTTTTCATAACGAACGAGTTTAAAATTTTGGTTCATTTTTGTTTTGTGAAATTTACATATATTTGAATATAAATACCTGAAAATCAAATATTTGTGAATAAAATATTATTTGATATAGATTGGTTTCCGATGGTATTAATTGGTGTCAAATTCTATGGAAATTTGAAGCCGACCTGTTGATAACCCAAAAAATTAAAATGAAAAACCTGCTCAAAAACGTCAGTTTTGTGATTTTACTTCTGAAAAGTTGCATCCTTTTGAGTCAGGATCTGGACGCAAAAAAGATAATTATCATTGACCCTGGCCACGGTGGAAAAGATTCCGGTGCAATAGGTAAAAATCATATCCAGGAAAAGTATGTGGTTTTGGATATAGCAAATGCCATTTTGAAGCTAAATGATAAGCTAAAAGCACCTTTGGATATTTATTTGACTCGATACAGCGATACGCTCATTTCGCTATCTGATAGAACCAAGCTGGTCAAAGTCCTAAAAGCAGATTTGTTCGTGTCGTTGCATTGCAATCATTCGGATAATGCAAATGCAAGAGGGGTTGAGGTTTATGTTTCTGATAGAAAATCAAAATACCGAAATAATTCTACTTGGCTTGCTTTCCAAATGCAAGCTGCGGTTAATCAAGAATTAGGTTTTGAGAGTAGGGGTGTGAAGTTTGCGAATTTTCAGGTGCTACGTGAAACCATTGATTATTGCCCTTCGGTACTTTTGGAATTGGGATTTTTGAGTAATGTGGATGAAGGCAAGTATATTTCAGATTCCACTAGCATCCAACCTATTGCATTGACCATATTACAATCCCTTCAAAAACATTAGAATTATGAAAGAACTATTTTTAGAGTTAACAAATAGCTTAAAGGATATTGTGTTACAATTCATCTCAGAAGTGATTCTGCTATATAAATCCTTCAGAAATTGAGCTACTTCCTTTTGTCCCTAGCTTTTGTATCAAAAGCAATCAAATTAAAGAGCTCTCGCATTCTACTACGGACACGATTACCATAACGTTCTTCCAATTCTTCAGCATTCAGATTGGTGGTGGCGTGGGTCTTAATTTTGCGTTTAGTTTCGAGATATAGATCATAGCGAGAAAGTAGTACTTCGCCCATTACATTCAAGTCTTTGCCGTAAAATCTACCGGAAGGTTCGACACCCAAATCATCAAAGCAATAGAATTTGTTGTTACCATATTCTTCAACCGTTTTAAATCCTAAATAGTTAAAGCTGAATGTTACGTTACGACAGGGAATCATTTCATAAGGACGTTGTAACGGCACAATATGACGAAGCAATTTCATCAAACTGGTTTTACCACAGCCTACAGGTCCGGAAAGCAGAATCCCTTTGTCAATGTCGATTTCATATTTCTCACAGTTTTCCTTGTCTCTTATGAAGTATGAACATAGCCTCAGCAGAATATCCTTATCCTCATGGTAAATCCTAAATTTTTTACCGAACAATAATTTGCCCTTCGCATTCAGGTAAATCAGAATTTTCGGGAAATCGTAGAGAACGCTTTTGCCATCGAATTTTCCCAGCGAATATTCCACACCACCTTCGATAATTTTAGAGGGGTTGTCCATAATCCTTATTTTTAGTGGTTCGCAAGTTGTCCTTGATTTGGGACACTTCTTTTTTGTTTAGTTTGTTTTCTTCTTCGAAAAGCTCGGTTCTATCCATCCAGTTTGTGGCCAATGAACGCCAATCCCGAATCGGTTTTCCGTCGCTTGTTTTCCATTCTCGGTCTGCATAATGCACGTAGAATTTTTTTCCTTCATCAGCATCAAAACCTTTTTCTTCAAAAAATAAAATAACGGCCTGCCTGCCCTTTGACTGTTTTATATTGTTTTCTTGTTTGTTATTGTTTGTATTAGTTACCAATGCTTGTCCACCTATGGGACGGTGTTGGTACACAACCTGTCCGTTTTTGGGATGGTGGTGTCCCTCAAGCGGTACACCTCTGGGATGGTACTGTTCCGCAAGCTGTTCTAAAATGGGATTGTACTGTCCCGCGACTGGTTCATCACTTGTCCCGATTATGGCCATCTTGATTTTACTGCCTTTGTATGGGTTGTTTGATGGGAAGTAGGACAGGTAAAGCCAAGCATCCAATTCCACAATACATCTATGATATGTGGACTTAGAACCTATTTTGGCACAACGCATCAATTCCCTACGGTTCACGTAGAATTCATCCATAAACCGAGAGCTGTTCCATTCCTGGAACAGCGCCATATACAAACTGATATGGGTAGGGTTTAGGCGGTCATCAAAATAGAATTTTTCAAAAGCCGCGTTGAGTAGCTTTATATAGTTCATATTTAAGAATCGAGCTTGTGCTGAACACGATTGGCGTCCATCACTTTTTGAATTTCCTCTGTATCATAGTAAATAATACCGCCCACTTTGGTATATGGTAAGGTGCCATTGATACGAAGATTTTGAAGGGTGCCAGGGCTCACTTGAAGCAAGTCCATAACCTCTGAAGATTTGAGGTATTTCTTTAGTTTTCCTTTGGCTTGCTTTGATAAAAGGCTTTTGATGTCATCGAGTAATTCCATTTTGAATTCCCGAAGGTCGTCTGTGGTAATAATACTTGTCGGCATAATAGAACGGTTTTAAAGAAAAGGGCTATCTGGAATTTTAAGTTTTTAATTGATAGCCCTTAACCTGATTTGACTTTCGTTCTACAAATTTGAGGGGTATTATCGGATTTTATTCACAAGTTGCACCCAAGTTGGGTGATTTTTTTGTTTCATTTTCAATAGTTTAAAATAGTTTTAATTAGAGGTTGCTTTATAATTTCCCTACACTAAATTATTTCACCTAAAATTGATTTTATTTTTCCCCAAGTTGTACCCAACTTGGGGAAAAATTTAACAGTTTTTGAAACTAAAAGCGTTAACCGTCCGTTTCTTCCATTCTTCTTAAAAGATTTGTTTTCAATCTATCGATAAACTTTGTCTGGTCGATTTTCCGCTCTCTTATTTCGAGGAAAGTTCTGTAAACATTGCCAAGATTAAGTTCAAAAATGTATTCACAAGCAGAAGCCATCTCCTTAATTCCTGCAGTACCACTTTTTATAGCTCCCGAAGCCTGTAAAGCATATATCAATTCAATTAGGTCTGTTTTTGAGGCTGTCCAACTAAGTCGTTCATCATTGGGTAATAGGTTAACTTTTTTTGATTTACCTAGAGATAGTTTTCTGAGTCGGATTAGTTCAATAGAGTATTGGTTTATTAAGAGGTCATAAGCAATAATTTTGGCTACGGAATTGTCGTGGCTAGTAGAAAATTCAGCATCGGTATAAAAGTGTGATGTGTCAGAAACCAAACCAATATTGTCCTTGCCTCTTAAAAAATAGAATTCATCTAAAACGGTAGCATTTTCTCTATAGTACTTAACAAAATCAAGATTACGTAGATTCTTTTTTTGAAGCTTTTTTATTTTAGAATCTATAAATTTACGTTGAATTTTTATACTTCCTTCAGGTTTTTGAATAAGGTAATGATACCATTTTGCGTAGAATTTTAATCGAGCATAAATGCAGGGTTTTTGTTCTTTAAAGAATTTGATTTCCTGTGCTTGATTCTCAAACTTATTTTCCCTTAGGCATACGCGTAGTTTTTGAAGGCATTTTCGCGAAATTGAGATTCCTTTCTCAACATTATTGAAATCATTAACGTTTGCTCTCTCAACCTCCAAAATGTCACTTCTGTACGAATTTAATATGTCGGTTATTAAATGTTGCAATTCTATTTAATATTTTATTATACACCTCTATATTCAAGTCTCTTGTTTTTGCTTTTTAATAAAATTTAAGCTCAGTTATTATGGTCTTACGACTGTTCATATTTAATTCACGGGACAAAATTTTCATTCTGAAGTCAATTCCTTGACCAATTCTCCGCTTTGATTTAAAATTTGAAATCTGGGCTCATTGTTTTTATCGATGTAAATTTTAATCCGTGGATTGCCCAATTCATCTTTTATAAACACACCAACTTCCTCGTCATAATTCTTGCCTGTAAATAGTCTTTGTGCTGAAATTGGTTTGCCGCCGTTCATTCGTTGTAAAGTATCGATTATGGACTTCCTAGGAACTCCTTGTTTTTTTAATGAATCAAGAGTGGTTATTAGGTGAGGGAGTGTATAGGTGTGCGACCGATCCCATACATTTAAACCATATTGTTGTTTGCCCTCTGCGTTTCGTTGATACTGTATCTGTACTACCTGGTCATTTTTATATTGATCAAGTGATAAGGCCATACCAGCTCCTTCTTTTTCGTTCCCGTAATAGATTAATCCTCCAACTTCATCTTGTTCTTCATTAAAGAAGATAACCCCAGGAGGTCTCACACGTTCTTCTAATACCTCACCATCAAACATTCCCGGATGTTGCTTTTTTGAATTGCTTATAACCATAACCAATGTACCGTCAGGTTCCACCACATTTATTCGTTCCACAGTAATCTCTTTGAATTCATTAGAAGTTACATCGGAGGTAAATCCAGATAAAATGATGTAACCCAAAATAAAGGTCAATGATATTGCGTAGAGTTTTAGGATGAAACTATTAGTAGGCATACTTGTCATTTAAAATTATAGTTGAATAAATTTTTGTTTACCGATGAAACTATCTGACTATTATTTGTAATCATTTATTATGTGTTTTTGTCCACAGTTTAAGAATCAATGTTGTATGTATTAACTAATAATTAAGTTCATTACTTTTATTAATCACCTAACCATTCGATTTTATGTTCTGTTAAAACACTTATTACTAAGGATATATCGATGTAGTTATTTTCTAATCTTAGAATATTGTCACAATCTTCCAAATCAAAGTTTATTTTGTAATCGGGAAATAAATTCTCTAATTTCCTTTTGACCTTTTTCGCTTCTTTTTCCGTTGATATGTCTGTTTTAAAAATTTCAACCATATTTGTATCAAAGCTCGTTCACTAAAGGGTTTAGAGAAATCTGATTAATTTAATAATGTGATTACTTTGAGTCCGAAAAGAACGATGTAATTTCTTTTGTCCAGAACTCTGGAACTTCCATTGCTGCAAAATGGCCACCTTTGGATGGATAACTTAATTTTTTCAAATTTACTTTTCTTTCCATCCATTCTTTAGGAACTGGCGCTTCCCCAGGAAAGCCAGAAACACCAGTTGGAACTTCAACATATTCAGAAGATTTTAAGCCTCCTGAATAACTTGCCATTGCAACGTTCTTGTAAGTTCTTATAGAACTATTTATGGTCTCTGTAACCCAATAAATCATTATATTGGTCAACAGTTCATTTTTGGTAAAACAATTCTCAATGTTTCCATTATTATCGCTCCAAGAATTGAATTTTTCTATAATCCAAGCTGCCAAGCCCACCGGTGAATCATTAAGCCCATAAGCTAATGTTTGCGGCTTTGTGGATTGAACCATATTAAATGCTCCTTCTGTGTAAAACCATTGTTGAATATGTTGTCCAAACTTTTGTTCTGCTTCTGACATTTGTGACCAGTCCTCACTACCGTTCGGGTAGCCAACATCAGTAAGATGGATGGCCTTTACCGCATCGGGAAATTGATTTGCAAGCGACTTTGTGATATTTGCTCCCATATCCCCTCCAGCGGCAAAATATTCTTTATATCCTAAAATATCTGTCATTAGGGAGTTCCATATTTTAGCCGTTCGGTCATCATCCAAAGCAGTTTTATCCGAAAACCCAAACCCTGGAATGGATGGAATGATAACATCGAAGCTAAAGTCAGATGGATTGTTGCTTTCTTTGGATTCTGTCAACATAGGGATTGCTTTGTAGAATCTATAAAAGCTATCTGGCCATCCGTGTGTCAAAATAAGGGGTTTTGAGTTTTTCCCTTTCCCTTTTATGTAAACAAAATGAATTCCAACTCCATCAACAGTCTCTTTAAACTGAGGGTATTGGTTAAGGTGTTTTTCATTGGCTCTCCAATCATATTGGTTCTGCCAGAAGTGTACCAGTTCCTTTAAGTATTCAAGGTTGGTTCCATAGCTCCAATTTGCATTTTCAGGTTCATCGGGCCATCTGGTCAATGATAGTCTGGTCTGTAAATCATTCAGGACTTTATCGGAAATTTGGATTTTGAAAGGTGTAAGGTTTGATTTCATTTTTGGAATTGTTTATTATTAAAGTATAGTTCAAATATGCACATATCTGAAATTCTATTCTAGGGCAACAATTCTGTATAAATGGTACTTTTTTCCGTTTGTGTGATAGTTGAGTTGCGAGACGCTTTACTGAAGATTAATGATTGATAAAGTAAGAATATCTATCTTCAATTTCTTTTATTAAGGGAAGGTTCAATTTATTTTTAGAACCGAAATAATCAATTATTATTTCTTTATTTTTTATACTTTTTCTCCATATTCCTATAACTTTTCCATTAGCAATCAATGTTGGCTTGAAAATTCCGTTGCGGGTAAAAATTTTTCCTTTGTCCTCATTTTCCACCATCAATGACCTGTCTTTATAACTGATTAAATATTCATCAAAAGCAGGCAACAAATGGATAGTTTCTCTTTTTACAATATGCTTATGAAGCAAGCTTCTATTGAACCAATATTTTTGAGCTTCTAAATAAACGAAAGTTAGCTCTTTACTCAACTCAATGCCCTTTCTTGCATCTTTAATTGTCAATCCGGACCACCACGCAAAATCATACACAGTAGCAGGACCTCGACTATTAAAATAGATTTGAGCCAAAGTCATCAAAGACTCGTCTCTAGACAAAGATTTGGTTTTTGGCACAATCTCATCCAAAAGACCATATAGCATTTCCTTTCCTTTATTACCGGCACTACAGATAAGCCCATCTAATTCGGCATCCATTAATAAAAAACCTAGTCTTTCATCATCACAATTGATATGGTCTTTCTCAAAATTCTTTTTTAATTCAGAGCGAGTTTGGAACCGTTTTCCACACAGAGCTCTTTGAATTGATTTCTTACTTCTTTTCAATATTCCGTAATCTATTCCCAATCTTTGATGATGGTTTTTGTTTCCAGCTTTTATTCTAACAGCAGTCAAAGCCAACATCCATCGAATATCTTGGGGTGCAACAAAATGCCAAGTAGGTCTTAATATGTGTGTTCTTAGGATTTTGTTAGAATTAAAATCTTCTTCAATTTTTAAATTGGTAGCGTTAACCAGCCTAGAACCTATGGCCCATTTTGCCATTGTGTAGTTTTGAGCCTGTATGGCCCCGAAATACCGCACAATTTCTTGTGTACTTTGCCCTTTGTTATTGGGGCACAACAAATGGTTTTTGAATCGATATTCTAGTAATTCTTGCTGTGTCATTCTTTTATACGTAATTCATTCAACCGTATATTAAGTGCTATGCTTTACTATTTTCTTAGGATTCTATTATTTCTCACTTACTTGAGTAAATTGTTTGCATTTTCTTTAATTCTTTGCTACATACAGGCTTTTTCCAGCTTCACCATCTGCATCCTTTCATTTTCAGATAATTTTGATAAAATGTTGGACGCTTCATTCACATATTTAATGTTCTTTGTTGTTCCTGCCTGATAAAATAAGTCTGAAACAGTTTTCCATTGTTCTGCAATTTTTGAATATTCCAGATAGGCCTCTTCAATTTCAGCTGATTTCAATAATTCGGCACTTTCTTTTAAGAAATCCCGATACAGATTTCTGAATAATGAACCTCCAGTTCCAGCGTTTTCCATTAGGCTTGCAGACATTTGAAATTCATCCTTCACATTATTACTGTTTTGAAACCATTTTTTGATTTCCGAACTTGTTTTCAGAATTCCTTTGTAACCGATATTTTTGATTGGTGGATTGAGAAATTCAGTAGCATTATTTTTTATCGCTTGTTTTACGGCTTTTTTCAAGTCGGTCATCGGCTCTTTTTTTTGAATTGTATAGCTTCTGTTTTTTGAGGACATTGGGCCTTTTTCATTTCTCGCCAATTGAAGGCTTTTTAAAGTCGTTTTGACTTTTCCGCCTTGTTGGTTAGTGTCAATCAAATAGGCAAATTCTTTATCATAGCCGTAAAACGCAACATAATGACCTGCAAAATGAAATTTGCTTGTGAAATATTCTAAATGGTAACAGTCCAATTTTAGTCCGACCGTATTGCCTTGGTCGATATGTTTTTTAACATTTTCCCAGGCTTTCGTTTTCGAGGAAGTTTCTTCAACCTCCAAATGTAGGTTTAAGTTCTTGCAGATATTTTCTGTCACTAGATCCGTTTTAATACGACCGCCAATAAAGGGAAAATCCAACGTTTTCATATTCCAAAAGATAAATCCAAGACCTTCGCCCAATCCAAAAAGCATAGGTTCGGAAAACTCTATTCCCATTTGCTTTAATAGCGTTCCGGTTGCGGTTGTCTCGCAATGTTGCCCTTTAAAATGGTTAAAATCCTCAACTTTCATCCTTGTTTTGATATTTTTTTTAGCAATTGCATAACTAATTTTTAAGTAGTAGATAATTATGTTCAAAACTTATAGTCACACTTTCATAATTTTTAAGTAAATCTTGACCAATATTCCCATAAAATTCTTTTCCTAGTATGTGGTCATTTTCTATATCTACTTCGACATTATTAAACTTTACATCCTTATTATCCAACTTCAATATGATGTTTCCCAACACAATTGCTTTGTATTCTCTACTTCCGCCTGCGCTCTCTAGCTTCCTATTTTCTGATTTTGCATTTCTAAAGGTGGTTTTAAATGTCTCATAAAATTGCTTTGAAAATTGTGATTGTTGAGCACCTGTATCTAAAATAAAAGGAAGTGTTTTTTGTTGGTAATTCATTAGAATAATAGGGTGTAGTGATTCTACGAATAGGTTTTTTCTAAGTTCACTTTTATATTCCACTCCTTTTGAAACTACAAGTTTATCAGAAAAAATCTCAATAGTGCCAAGTTCTTTTGCAATGGGAAATCCTATAATGCCGTTTATTTTGTACGCACCATTCGCAAATGTGAGGGCTTCATTTTTAAAAACCAGAAAAGGCACATTTTCAATTAGGATTCCATTTATGATTAACTCTTTAGCCAATGCAATTTTAATGTCATTGTCAATGCCGTTAAATCCTTTTACTTTTATTCCTAAGTCATCCATAAAAATCATTTCCAATTCTATAGCGACACTTTCCTGAATACTTGAGATACCAGCTCCGGTATCAAAAACAAAATTCATTTTTTTTCCGTTTGATTCAATTTCGACATTGGGTAGTTGTGCCAAATCGCGAGTAACAGGTATGCTTGTTCTGTTAAATTGGTGAACTTTTTGAGGTTTTTGCGCTTTTAAGGTTTTCCATATTTTTGCTGCATTTGCTTCATCATCTACATCCTCAGATTTTATAAATGAGCGGTATTTTGAGGTTAATTCGGTTGCGGTACTGTAAGCGTTTTGATAATCGAATAGTTTGATATAATTATCATTTCGTAACTTCACTATTTCGTAGGACAAACTATCTGGAATTTGATTTTCTTCTAATTGCAAGCTGTCGAGATACTGATTGGATTCTCTAGGTTTGTTGGTCACGTTTGAGAATACAGCTTTATAAAAATAATAAAGCGAAGAGTTTGGGTCGTTGTTTTCAGATTCTAGACTCTGATACTGTTTCTTTTTAAATAGCAAATGTAACTCTGAATTATGTACTTCGCTATTGCAGCACAATAAGAGCAAAACCGCGATACTGAAATAAAATTTATACATATAAATTTTGATTTGATTTTTTTATTATATAATCGGTTTTTGAACCTGAGAATGAATCTAAAAGGTGTTCTTTAGTTGGGTGAATAAGGTTTTAAATTTACAATCATCTGGCTCAATGTTGAAATCGTAGTCTCATAAGCCTCATCATTAATGCCTTTCATTGCTGCAACCTTAATTTCTTCTTGAATTTTTAAAACTTCGGAATAGGCCATTTTCCCTTTTCGGGTAATTTGATAATCGCTGTTTACTGAAGAGATTAGCCCCTTATTTTCAAAATGTTCAATTAAAGTTTTGATTTCATTTTCTTTAGTGAAAAAGCTTAAAAAATCAATGATTGCTGTTTCGGTGGTTCTTTCGTTTTCTTTCAAATAATTTAGAAATTGCCATTCAAGTCTGTTGAAAGAACCATAGTCTTTTGTGGTTCTTGTTAGGTTTGTAAATACATCATTCGTTATTTTTACCCAAGCTCCAATAGATTTTTGTGCTGTGTTCATAGCTCGTTTATTTATTCAGATTAATATTTGTCTACAAAGGTTAATTTTAAGAGTCGGCTTTCTATTTCTTTGTTTTCTCCAAAAGAAGTGTAGCTTCTTTTTTTGTTACAATGGCTTCTGAAAACCACAGGAATTCATCGATGAATTTCTTTGTGTCCTTCGCGACAGAAGAGTTCAAGGAACTATAATCGTCGGAAAATGCGTTCTGTATTTCCGGCACCAATAATTTTAAAGGCATAGGGTAAGCGCCCAAACTCAATATTAGTTGCTGTAAATGTGTGGATGCATTGATGCCTGCCATCTTACCAGCAGAAGCAGTTGCTACCCCTATTGGTTTTTTATGAAATTCACTCCAGAAATAGTCCAATAAATTTTTTAAAGCACCAGAATAACTGCCGTGATACTCAGGCGTCACAAAAATGAGGGCTTTTGCTTTGGATATAACAGAGCCTATATTTTGAACATTCGAAATATCGGTTCCGACCTGACCGTAAATAGGTAACGGGGTCAAAGTTAAATCAACAATCTTCGTGTCTTGCCCTAGTTCATTAAGCTTATTTCCTAAAAAATATGCTAGCCTATGAGATTGTCTCTCTTGGCGCACGCTACCGAGTAGTATGGTTATATTCATCTGTTCCTTTGTTTTGGCTTGCATTCTTTTAAAAGTATAGCATTGCCTATTACAAATACAAAAGAACATTTATTTAAAGAAACTCATTATGTGGTTAATTCCGTAAAAATGGTAACTTTTGCGGTTCTCTAAAATCACAATTTTCTATATGAAAGTGGGGTCATTCCTTCGTGCTTTTTGAAAGCTTTGGTAAAATAGGAAGCATCATCGTACCCTAGCCAAAAACAAATTTCTTGTACCGTCATACTCGTTTGGCGCAATAGACTCTTTGCTTCTAAAAAAATATGTTGAAGGATGAGAGACTTTGCAGTATTTCCCGTTTCAGAGAGTAATACTTCACTTAAATATTTTGGACTTATGTTCAATTTATTTGCGTAAAAGGCTACCTCTTTATTTTCTTGAAAGTAAACAGGGATTAATTTTTTGAAATCAGAGGTCAGCTTTTCTTTTTGGGACGTATTTCGAAATTGGCTGTCATCAATCCGATGACAGCGTTTTACTAACATTAAAATTGAATAAATAATGCCTGGTACCAAGTCTTCGTTATCACTCAAATCCTTAAGGGACTGAAATAATACTTTAAAATTTTCAACGTTTTGGCTTGATATATTTATTACGTGATTTCCTCCTGCATTGAAACACGACATCTCTTTTAAGAATGATGGTTTTAAACCATCTTTAAAAAGTTCTTCTGTAAAATAAATCGTATCGTGGACTGCCTGATATTCTCCCTTCCATTGGCATACTATACCGGGTCCAATAGTAACTAGACTGCCAGTATCAGTATAATATTTCATGCTGCCAATTTGAAATGGTCTTCTTTTGCCAGAGTATGTGATGCCAATTCCATACGCAAAGGTTCTAAATGGAAAGTTTATAGATGCTTGCTTATAAGTGTCTTGATTGGCAAGAAAATAAGGTGTACTCAAAGAATGGGCTCTTAATTCCTTTAAATGCTCATAAATATTGAATTTATTTAAATTTTGATTTTTCATTTATTAAAAAAGTTGTTGTATGATCAAAAATCAATAACACTATCCAAAGCATCATCAGCATCTTTGTGGATGAAATTAGCTTGGTATTTTATTGTGGTAGTGACGGATGAATGTCTATAAAGCTTTTGAAGCATTTTAATCGGAATCTTATCTTCTGAAATGTGACCGAAGCTGTGCCTTGCAATATGCATAGTTACTTTTTTAGTAATTTTTGCTTTTTTCGCGACCTCTATCAAATATTTGTTGAATTTTTTTGTAGCTGTTTTGGTTTTTGCATAAACATCTTTTGCATCGTTGATATCCGCTTTTTTCATTTCGGGAAAAATAAAATCATCATTGTTCTGCTTTTCTGATTTGTAATTTTCCAAAATAGAGAAAACTTTTTCCGGTATTTTGAGGGAAAGTAATTTGGAATTCTTGTTCATACGGTAATGAAGCCTTCCGTCATAAATATCCGACCACCTAATTTTAAGAATATCAGCAGCTCTTATTCCAGCAAAATAGAAACTGAAAAGCCAAACGTTTCGGGCGTGAATTTCGTTTTTAGTAAGATTTGTTGTAGACTCGAATGACTTAATTTCCTTTTTTGTCAAACCAATTTTTTCTGTTTCGGGAAATTTTATTCTAATCTTACCAGATCCAAAGGGATAAAGCTTTCTATCAACAATTCCCATTTTTATGGCCCTGTTGTAAATTGTTCTTATGACTACAAGATTATTAACTATAGACCTTTCTGAAAGATTTAATTTCTTGAGATAAATTTTGAATTTTCTCAAAAAGGCTTCGTCTATTTCTTGAAAGGTCAACTGCTTGGATTTGTAAAAGTTTATAACGTGATTAACACGAGCCTTATCTGCTGACAGTTGGGATAGTTTTTTATTTGATTCAAGCTCGGAAAGAAAATCGTTTGCAACTTCGTAAAAGGTGTTTGCTTTAGTATCCGTGTAAAGAACTTCTTTAATCTGATTTGCGGAAAAGTCCTTTTTGTCAGATTGTAAATCTACAAGAGCTTTATTAGCCTCTAAAAGCTTTGTAGAAATCAAATTATTTAATCTGTCTGCATTATTATGGGATTTTCTAACTCGTAGGTTCTTCTCATCCCAATCTTTTAAATCGATATAATGACCAACATAATGATATGTTGATCGACGGTTTTTTGTAATACGGATTGCCAAAGGATAAAGGCCTTCTTTATTAGCTTTTTTTCTTATAACAACTTTTGCATTTGAGGCCATACCTTTAAATTTAGATTATAAAGATAATCATTTTTGGTACAACATAGGTACAACATTTATTGATTTTAAATCATATCAGATACGATAATATAATATTAATCAACTGCTAAACAATTGATTATGAGTAAATTTGATAAAATATATAGTTAAATACGCTGGATTCAAAATCCAGTTCTTTCGGGAGTGTGGGTTCGATTCCCACCTTGAGTACTATAAACCTTAACTTTAAAAAGTTAAGGTTTTTCTTTCCTAACCATTTTAACAAACAACTCCTTTCCATTTCTTCTTTCTACAGAATTGTAACAATTTTTAAAAATTACTAGTTCAAAAAGAGGTTTAAAATAAGCGAGATATTCTTTTTTAGAGCCTCCAAATGGTGGACGATTATCAAACAAAGGTGCATTGAATAACAAACCAACCAATTTTCCTTTTTTGTTGAGAAGTTCGTGCATCTTAACTGCATATTTTTCTCGTAAATTAGGATTAAGGGCACAGAAAAAGGTTTGTTCGATTATTAAATCGAAAGTATCGTTTACATTAAAAAAATCTTCGTGAAGTAGTTGTGAAGCCGGAAAATTTGGAACTCTATTTTTAATGTTTTCTAAAGCTGTTTTAGATAAGTCTACAACAAATACGTTTTTAAAACCTAGATGAAACAGATATTCTGCTTCATAAGAATTACCTCCTCCAGGAATTAATATTTTTAGGCTTTTATTTTCTAATTGATTAAAGTAAGCTTTTAAAGGTGGAGAGACTTCTCCTAAATCCCAACCAATATCGTTCGTTTTGTAACGATTGTTCCACGTATTTTCTGATAAGTCCATTGTGTAAATTTAAATATACTCAAAGATAAAAAAACCCGAGTTAAAAACTCGGGTTAGTCGTCAAAATACTACTACTTACTAAATAGTGTGGGCTTATAAACCGCTTTAATTACAAAGATATAATTACGTTACAAAATTAGTAGCTTTGCATTTTACAAAATATGATAATTATCATATTTTTTGTGCCTTAACTTATCCTTAACAAAAAGTAACAATTAAGATATAAAGAGTATTAGCTTTTATTTGTAGCAACTACTTGGCTTTTTTATCGCTATTCATCAATAAAAAAACGGCAGTTACCAAACCAATTATTACCAAGGCAAAAATACCAATCATAATTGTGCCATTTGTCCAAGAAACCAGAGGGAGGTTTAAATAATTCATCGTTTCATTTATTTTTATTTCAAAAATAAACAAAAATTTTATTTTAAATTATGATAAAAATCAGCTTTTAGAAATTCACATTTAAAATATCTCCACTTAATTGTAGTAGTTGCAATTCAATTAATTTTGCATCGAATTTTGCGTTGTTAAATGCTGTTTTAGAGTTGATTAAATTAATTTGCGCTTGCCTAAATTCTATGGAAGTTACTTGCCCTAATTTGTAGCGCTCTTGCGTTCTATCGAAATTATTCTGCGTGGTTTGCACATTTTTTTCTTGTGCTTTTAAAATAAATAGTTGATTGTTATAATTCTCCCAAGTATTTTTTAAATTATTAGAAATGGTTACTTTTTGTTGTTCTAACAAAATTTGCTGATTCTCTAAAGCGATTTTAGCATTCGCAACTCTTGTTTTTGTAGTTCCGCCATCAAAAATATTCCATGTTAAATTTAAACCTGCATTTAAACCATCGGAAGTAATTAAACGCGCCCCAAAAGGATTTACCAGATTTTCGTTTTCTGTTCTGTTAAAACCATAAGAAGTAGTAAAATTTAAAGAAGGCAAATAACTTGCTTTGTTTATTTTTATATTGAATTCGCTAATCGCAATATTTTTTTCGTTTTGTTTTATCAAACTATTGTTTGCCAAAGTTTTTTGCTGCAATTCTTCAAAATTCATTAATTTATTAAACTCAACTGCTGTTTCTACTTCGTAATTCGCTACTTTTTCAACGCCTAAAATAATGTTTAAACTACGTTTTGCATTGCTTAATTGTTGTTTGGAATTTATTAAAGTAATACTATCGTTGTTAATATCTACTTCTGCATTTAACAATTCTAATCTGGTAGATTGCCCATATTCATATTGATATTTTGCGCGCTCTAATCTGCTTTTAGAAATCGTTAGTGCTTCTTCTAAATTAGTAGTATTTTCCGACAAACGTGCAATTTGAAAATACACTGTAAACAACTGCAAATAGGTGTTTTCAATAGTTTCTCTTGCCTGAATTTCTGTTAAATTATAGGTTTCTTTTAATTGCTGATAATTATATTTTCTACCCAAACCATCAAAAATTGTGTAGTTTAATCCTAAAGATGCATTGTAGGTTTTTGTAACAACTCCATTACCAACTCTTTCATTATCGCCACCAGTATTTGGGTCTGTAAACACAATTGTTTGGTTATTTCTTCGATAATCTGCTCCTGAATTTAAAGTGGCAGTTGGCAAATAGCGCGTATTGTAAATACTCGAATTATTTTTTGCAACTTCTATATTATTATTTGCAATTTTAATTCCGAAGTTATTTTCTAACGCAATTTCTAAGGCTTCTTTCTTTGTTAAAATTTCTTGTGAAAACCCTTTTAAAGTTGCTAAACAAAGAAAAAATAGTATCGCTTTTTTATTCATTTTTGTCTTTTTTATAGTTAGATTCTAACCTTTCTTGTGCTTCTTTAGCTTCGACTTCTGTAGTACTTCCATCATTATAATTAGACTCTATAATAGCTCTTTCTACTTCTTCTTTGGTAACATCTTGGTTGGTTCGTAACCATTTTATTTGCACTTTTATCGTGTTAGAAGCTGCCAACATTAAAGGTAGCATTACCAAGGTTAAAATGGTTGCCAATGCAATTCCATAAGCAATGGAAATTGCCATTGGAATTAAGAACTGGGCTTGCCTACTTTTTTCGAAAATTAAAGGTGCTAAACCTGCAATTGTGGTTAAAGAGGTTAAGAAAATGGCTCTAAAACGAGATTGCCCTGCTTTTATCAAAGCATCATCAAATTTAAATCCTTCTTTAAGATAACTGTTAAATTTACCAATTAACACCAAACCATCGTTTACCATAATTCCAATAAGGGCAATAATTCCTAAAAAGGATAAAATTCCGATGGAAAAATTATGAATATAATGCCCCCAAATAACTCCAATCATACTAAAAGGAATCATTATTATTAATAAAATTGGCTGACTGTAAGAACGAAATGTGAATGCAATTACAATATAAATCAACAATAAAATAATTGGCCCTACTAAATTTAAAGAATCTGTTGTTTTTTTCGCTTCTCTATTTTGCCCTTCATACAAAGGAGAAACTGTTGGATATTTAGATAAGATTTCTGGCATGATATTATTTTTAATATTATCTAAAATCTCGGTTTCACTGGTTTCTAAATCTTTTAAATCTGCCGAAATTTGTATTTCGCGTTTTCCTTCTAAATGATTTATGGCAATATCTCCTCTTTCAATCGTATAATTTGCAATTTCCGATAACGGAACACGAGTTCCTATTGGCGTAATAATGCGCATATCGTCTAAATCGTTAATCGAAGATCTGTCTTTTTTATCGTAACGAACCCAAACTTTAATTTCGTCTTGTCCTCGTTGAAAACGCTGTGCTTGAAAACCGAAAAATCCAAAACGAACTTGCGACATAATCGATTGTAAATTCAACCCTAATAAATAGGCATTGTCTTTTAATTTAATGCGTACTTCTTTAATTCCTGCAGGATCGTTGTCTGTAACATCTTTTAAAAGCGGATTGTTTTCCAACGTTTGTTTTAGCTCGTCTTTTACGGCTTTTAATTCTGTAATATTGTTTCCTAATAAAGAAACTGCAACAGGGCTACCTCCAAAATTACCTCCAGAACCAAAAACCAGACTTTCTACTCCATATACTTTTCCTACTAATTTCTGAATTGCATTGGTAATTTCTGGGGAAGAAAAATCTCTTGTTTCTCCAGGTAAAAGATTTACACTTAAAGTAGCATTTGCACTTCCTGGTCCTACTCTTTTAATAACGTTTTCTACAACATCTTCGTCTCCACTTTGTTTTGCTGTAAACTCTTTATTAACCAGCCATACTTTTTCTTCAATAAAAGAAATTACAGAATCTGTAATTCTCTCATTGGTTCCTTGAGGCATATTTAATGTAATTTGAACTCGATCACTGGCTACTCTTGGAAAAAATGAACTTTTTATAATGCCACCTTTTAAAGCTGAAAAGCTAATAAATAAAGTAGCAATAAATAAACAAAAAATAAAAATCTTGTTGTTTAAAGAAAATTTTAAAAACGGCACATAACAGTTGTCTCTAAATTTGCCTAAATACTTGTCTGCACCTCTGTTTATTTTGGTAAAAAAAGCATCTAATTTATTGGTTTTTTTGTCTTCGTCATTTTCTAATTTTTTTCTATCTAAAGCTTTTGAATGTGCAATGTGAGCTGGCAAAATAACTAAGGCTTCAATTAATGAAACAGACAATGTTAAGAGTACAATTGTAGAAACTTCTCCAAAGAAACTTCCTATTCTTCCATCCACGAAAAAGAAGGTAGAAAACGCAATAATGGTGGTTAAAATTGCAGATACAATAGGTGGAATTACTTCCATAGTTCCATCGATTGCTGCTTGTACTTTTGTTTTTCCTAAATCGTAATAATGATGATAAATATTTTCGCCAATTACAATTCCATCATCAACCAAAATACCAATTACGATTATCATTCCAAATAAAGATAATACATTAATAGTAACCCCAAATTGACCAGCAAAAATAAACATTCCTAAAAAGGCAACTGGCAAACCAAAAGCTACCCAAATTGCCAAACGAAGGTTTAAGAAAAGTGCTAAAAAGAACAACACTAAAAGGATTCCTACGATTCCGTTTTCGACCAATAATTTGGTTCTTCCATTTAAGGTAATACTCCTATCGCTAGTTACACTTAATTGAACATTTTGCTGTTGTTGGTTGTATTTATCTATGTAATCTTTAATTTTATCGGCAGAGGATATTAAATCTTCGTTATTGGTATTACTTACTGTAATATCGATGGCTAAATTACCATTATAATACAATCTATCTGGGTTTTCGGACCAAGTATCTCTAATTTCTGCAATGTCTTTTAAACGAATAATATTTCCATTCGTTTCTGTTCTAACAATTAAATTCTGAAGCTCAATTCCATAATAAGATCTGTTACTAGCACGAATTAAATAATCTTCGTCAGTCGTTTTTATGTTTCCACCCGTAATTAAAATATTTGAGTTTCGAACGGCGTTTGCAACTTCTGTAAAAGACATTTTGTAGGCACGCAAATCGTTTTCACGAACCGCAATTTCGATTTCTTCTTCTGGAAAACCAGAAATCTCTACTTGCGAAATTCCCTCAATTCCACGAATGTCGTTTTCTACATTTCTTGCGTATTGTTTTAAAGACTTTAAAGAAACATTGTCTCCACTAATGGTAAAACTTATGGTGGGTCTTATACTTTCTACCTTTGCAATAACTGGTGGTTCCATTCCAGAAGGGAAAGAAGGTACTCTATCTACTGCGTTTTTAACATCCGATAAAACAATGTCTATATTTTTCCCTTTTTCTACCTCTACATTTACACTTGCCGAGTTTTCTCGAGAAACAGAAGTTACTCTTTCTACACCAACAATTCCTTTTAAATTATCTTCAATTTTTAGCACAACTCCTTCTTCTATTTCTGCTGGAGAAGCTCCAGGGTATGCTAAAGAAATTCTAATTAATTGCGAATCTACCAATGGAAAAAAGGAAGATTTCATATTTAATGCTCCCAAAATACCAAATGCAAAAAATGCAAAAACCATAACGTTTACAGCAACATGGTATTTTATAAAGTAAGTAATTATTTTTTTCATCTAATTACTTCTTTTTATTAATTTTTACAATCATTCCATCAAAAGCTCCTGGTAATGTTTGCGTTAAAATTTTATCGTTATTATTCAATCCTTTTACAACTACATTATCTGCCGAAAAATAAACTGGATTCACATTTACTAAGGTTAAAACACTATCGTTTTTAACGGTATAAACTGCATTATTATCAATCAATAATTTTCTTGAAATTTCAATGGCATCACTTTCAGATTTTGCCACTAAAGCTGCTTCTAAAAACATACCTTCCTTTAAATCTAAGTGTTTTACATCGATAAATGCTTTTATAGTTTGCGAAACTTGGTCTACTTTGCCATTTACACGAACTACTTTTCCTGTATATCTTTTAGATTTTTCTAAATTAGACAAGGCAACAGCATTGCCTACTTTTAATAAATCTGCAAATGCTGCATTTACAGAAACTTCCATCTCGTAAATACTAGGATCTATAAATTCGCCTAATTTTTGCCCAACTCTAATTAACGTTCCTGGGCTTACTAAAGCTTCCGTTAAAATTCCTGAAAAAGGTGCTCTAATTTGATGTTTAGAGTTACGAACTTCTAAATTTTTAACATTGTAATACGCTGTTAAAATACCTCTTCCAGAAATAAAATATTTCTCTTTATCTGTAGAAAATTCTGGTAATTTTGGTGTGGTTTTATGAATATCGAAAGTTTTTAAATAGCTTTCCCATTTTTTAAATTCATCTGGATAATCTAAACGTATATCTGGCATTATAGATGTTAGCAAATTATATAAACTACTTTTTTGAGATTGTAAGCTTGCATAAAATTCATCACTATTAATACTTACTAAAGTTTCTCCTCTATAGTATTTTGTTCCAGCTTTAAATGGTTTTTTAGAAGGTTTAAAAATTCCTTGTACTTCAGAAAAAATGTCTATTTTATTTTTTGCAATTAAATTTCCACTCGCTGTAAGAATAATAGGGATTTCTTTATTTTCTACATTTTTTACAAAAACCATTTTTATTTGTTTTTTAAACTTTGGTTTTCGTTTTTGGTTTTTTTCTACAATATAATTACCTAATAAAACAGCACCTACAATAGCTAAAACTCCAAGAATAGCTAATATTATTTTTCTCATAACTAGTTAGTTGAACCTTCTGAATAAGAAGAAGGAATAAAGATTTTTTAATAATTCTTATAAATATAATAGCTTATAAGACAAAAGTTAAATGAAAAGGTTTAAAAAACTATCTGTTAAAGAAATGTTATAAAAATATCTTTTAACTTTAGAATTTCTCGTGCTTTTAAAAATACGAAAAAAAAATTGTTTTAATGAAAATTCTAAATTTGTGTTTTTAACGATTCTCAGAAAGGAAATAGATTGCATTTTATCTGGGAAAACCACGACATAAAATATAATTTAGAAAAAATGGATTTAAGCAAACAACAATCAATTGATGATTACTGGACACACAGATCGCGTTTTCCTGATAAAAATGAAATTCCGTTTTTTAATAATGGCAGCTGTGTGCATTCAAGGTTTATAAGAAAAATTGAGAATAACAAAATTTGTTTAATTAAATAACACATAATCACAAAAAAACAGAACTATGCAAATAATTAGAACTATTTTAGAAGATTCTAAAAGTTTAATCCATTATATGCATTCATTTGATTTTTTGTAAAAACACAAATACTGCTTTATTTTATAGTTCTATCGATAAAATTCCTACTAAAAATTGGGAGATTCTCGATTGCGAAAACAATGTGTATTTTAATCGCGAGTTTTTAAAATCGATTGAGAAAAATCATCCAGAAATTACATTTTCTTATATTATTTTGGTGGATGATAATGCGTTTCCTATCGCACTTTCGTCAATTAAAATTGTTAATTTTTACATGAATTCTATTCAGAATAACTTTTATTTTTTAAAGAATTTAGGGAAAAAATTACGCATCTTAAAAGATAACAAACCTTTACGGTTATTAATCTCTGGAAACACTTTTGTAAGTGGAGAACATGGTCTTTTTATCAAAAAAAATCAAAATAAACAAAAAGTAATTTTAGAATTGGCAAAAGCTATTAATTATTTTGTAAGCTCTAATAAAGAATTAAAAAATAAGATTGATGCTTTTCTACTAAAAGACTTTGTAAACGAATCTTTGTTTATTACAGATGAATTAACAACTGTGGGTTACAATCCGTTTTCTGTAGAGCCAAACATGTTATTAAATATTGATGAAAATTGGCAAAGTTTTGATGATTATTTAATTGCCATAAAAACCAAGTTTCGAGTAAAAGCGAAAAAAGCATATGCACAAAGTGCCTCCATTACCATTAAAGAAATAACCTCTGCAAATATTGAAGAAAAACTGACTGAAATGACTGCTTTGTATAAAAAAGTAGCAACAAACTCTAACTTTAATTTGGGCGATTTTAATTTAGAAACGTATAAAGATTTCAAAGATAAATTCGGCGAACAATATATTTTAAAAGCATATTATTTGCAGGATAAACTGGTTGGTTTCATGTCTGGAATTATAAACAATAATTCTTTAGATGCCCATTTTGTAGGTATTGATTATGGTTTGAATAGAAAATATGCAATATACCAAAGAATGTTATATTCTTACATAGAAATTGCCATCAATAAAAAATTAAAAACTATTAATTTTGGAAGAACTGCAAGTGAGATAAAGAGTTCTGTGGGTGCAGTTCCACAAGATTTAACCATGTATTTTCGTCATAAAAAAAACATTACAAACAAAATATTAAAGTTATTTTTGCAGAGAATTCAACCTACACCATTTCAACAAAAATTTCCATTTAAAAAAAACAGCAATAAATGCAAACAAGTAAAGAATTAATAGACCTTTTAGATTTAAAAGATTTAGGAGAAAATAATTTTAGCGGAGATAGTTATACGATTGGAAGTCCACATGTTTTTGGAGGGCAAGTTTTGGCACAAGCAGTAAATGCTGCTTACAGAACGATTCCAGAAAATCGATTTTTACATTCGCTACATTCCTATTTTTTAGAAGCTGGAGATTTAACAGTTCCTATAAATTATCATGTGGCAGAAATGCGAAATGGAGGAAGTTTTTCAACAAGAAGAGTTACTGCAAGTCAGCATGATAAAACCATATTTATTATGGCTGCATCATTTCATATTAAAGAGGATGGTTTTGAGCACCAAACAACATATAATTCCAAGATAAAACAGCCAGAAGAATTATTAAGTTGGGATGATATGTTAGCACAATTTGGCGACTTTTTACCAAAATCTACCAAAGCTTTTTTAAGTGTAAAAAGACCTATAGAATTTAAACCTGTAAGAGTTCCAAATCCTATGGATCCAAAAGATTTACCAGCAAATGAGCATGTTTGGTTTCGTTTAAAAGGAGATCATAAAGATTTAAATATAAGAACTAAACAAGAAATTCTTACTTATATTTCTGATTATAATGTTTTAAATGCTGCTTTTAACCCAAATGCAAGCAAACATAATTTTGGAAACACGCAAACTGCAAGTTTAGACCATTCTATGTGGTTTTTTAGAGATTTCGCTTTTAAAGATTGGATGCTTTTTTCAGCAGAATCGCCAAATGCTTTTGGTGCAAGAGGTTTGGCAAAAGGAAATATTTTTACAAGAGATGGAAAATTAGTTGCTTCTTTTGCACAAGAAGGATTGATGAGACCGAAAAAGTAGGCAGTTTTACAGTCTTCAGTGGGCAGTCTCAGTGGGCAGTAGCAGTAGCAGTAGCAGTAGCAGTAGCAGTAGCAGTAGCAGTAGCAGTAGCAGTAGCAGTAGCAGTAGCAGTAGCAGTAGCAGTAGCAGTAGCAGTAGCAGTAGCCAATTTCAAAAAAAAAATGCACTTTTGCGACTTTGCGAGAAAAACTTTGAAACTTTGAAACTTTGAAACTTTGAAACTAAAATTTTAAAAAAAACATGAATCCATTAACATACATTTTAACCACAAACGGTTTGCTATTTTTAATTAGTATTATTTTTTGGAAATTTCCACCGAAAAAAATCAATGCTATTTATGGTTATAGAACTGCAAAAGCAATGCAAAACCAAAAGATTTGGAATTTTGCAAACAGTGTTTTTAATAAAAACTTATTAATCTATTCTGGAATTTCTCTTTTAGCTGGTTTGGTTTTCGCTACCTATGCAACTAAAGCGCTTTCTTGGCAACCTATGGTTTTGGTGCTTTTATCTATCTTGGTAAGTATTATAAAAACCGAACGTGCTTTAAATGATAATTTTACGGATGAAGGAAAATTTAAAAGCTAATCGTTTCTTAGAAACTCGCTACAAAAGAAAGAGATAAATTTCTACCTGGAGAAGCAACTCCAGAAGCAAACTCTATATAATGTTGGTCCAACAAATTATCTAACCTTGCTTGTACAGAAAAATTACTACTTACAATATAACTTCCATTTAAACCGAGAGTAACCCAACTTGGAGAACCAAAGTAAATTTCTTGTTCTGTAGTACCATTTTTATTTACAATTGGTGTTAAATCGTGGTTGTCTATCCCTTCTGTAATATTAAAATCTTCGATATCTTTTTTAGCGTTGAAACGAATATTTGCTCCCAATTCTAACTTATCTGCATTGTAATTTACTTCAAACTGACCAAATAAAGGTGGAATTGAAGACATGGGCTCATTCGTATCATAGGTTCTACCTTTTGTATAAGTTACAAAGCCAGAAGTTTTCCAACGATTCGAAATTCTTCCTAAATAACTTGCTGTAACTCCTGTAATATAAGCTGTTCCTTTATTTTGATTCGATACTGCATTTCCATCTTCTCCATCGAAACTTTGTTGTTTTTTTGCACCATCTGCATTGTAGATAAAGTCTCTTTGAATGTAATTATCTAACAAGGTATAAAATGCATTGGCTGCAAAACGAAATTTCCTATCATTAAAATATTTTAAAATTCCAACTTCTGCATTGTAGGCAAATTCTGGGGTTACTGTAATGTTTGGAACGGTTACATTTCCAGACTTTTCTCGAACTCGCCCCACATCATCGATATTTGGAGAGCGAAAACCAGAAGATAAAACACTGTTTATTTGCCAATTTGTATTTGGTTTATACACATACCCTAAAGTTGCAGTTACTGCAGAATGGTTTGCATTAATATTGTTATCTGGAAGCTTAATAAAAGTCTCGTCAATCCATTTTGCATTTAAGTTGGTGTTTGTAAAACGAATTCCCGAATTTAAGGTAGATTTACTACTTACATCTTGCCTATAATCTACATAAACAGCAGAACTTACATAATTACTCCCTCCATCTGGATAACGAGATTGTACTTTAAAATCGTTCGAAAAACCATTAATTTCTCCATTTACAATGTTTAATTCTTTTCCGTAAGAATTGGATTTTACATCGTTATAAGTAAACTCGAAACCATAAGCAAGTGTTCTTTTCTTATCTGTTGTTAATGGCACAGAAAAGTCTCCATTTAAACTAAAAACATCTACACTTTCTTCTCTGTAAGAACGATTTAAACTCCCAAATTTACGTTGTATTCTGCTTTCTTTTAAATTTTGATATGCCACAGTTATTGTTCCATTATCAATCCAATTTTTATTTGGCTCTAACAGTAGCTGAGAAGATAATAGTAATCTTTGTTGTGGTCCGTAATTCCATTCTGCAAACTTTAAAGTGTTATTTTTTAACTCTGTTAAGCGATCGAATCTTGGAATATCGGAAGTTGTAGAATATTGTAAATTTATTTTTAAATCGGTATTTTTAGAAAGTGGCACAAAGAATTTTTGTAACACATCTGTTTGGCTATACCCTGTATTTCGCAACAAATTTGGGTCGGAATTTTTGGTTGGACTCTCTTTGTAATTTCCATTTACATTTTCGGAATAGAAAAACACTTTTCCCCAATCTTCAAAACCATGAGAACGTCTTTCTCCTGCTTTTAAATCGCCAAAATTACTGTAAGAAATACTTGTTAGAGAGGCCCATTTTCGTTTTCTAATTTCGGCAGTTATATTGGTTGTTATTTCGTTATTTACTGTTGAAAATCTTGAGAAAACCTGACTGATAACTTCTTCGTCTTCCGACAGTTTTGGTGTTTTTGTATAATAATGTATTACACCTCCCAAAGCATCTGAACCATACAAAACAGACGAAGGCCCAAAGACAACTTCTGTTTTATCTAACATATTTGGTGTTACTGTAATGGAGTTTTGTAAGTGTCCTTTTCTATAAATGGCGTTGTTCATTCGAACGCCATCTACTACTAATAAAACTCGGTTCGATTCCATTCCACGAATTACTGGGCTTCCTCCACCAAATTGCGATTTTTGTACTTTAATTCCAGGGATTGTGGCTAATAAATCTGCAGCTGTTTGTGGCGAAACTCTTTGAATATCTCTGGTGGTTAACACTGCAATTTGCTCTGCAATTCTACTCGATTTTTCTGCTTTTTTAAATACGGAAAGTACAATTTCGTCTAATTGCTCGGATTGTTTTGTTAAATAAACAACGTAATTATTTTTTGCAATGGTATTTTTTTTAACTCTTAAAACTGCGTATGCAATATGAGAAAAGTTAACAATTTCATCTTTTTTAAATTGAGAAAGATCTACCAAACCTTTATCGTTCGTAGTTATATTAATAGTTTGGTTGTCGTTAAAAACACTAACATTTTTAACAATTTTTCCTGTTTTTTTATCTAAAATTTTTACGTTTTGTGAAAACGCATTTCCAACAACACAAAAAACAAATACAAAAATTAAATTTCTCATTAACTAAAAACGGTTTCTAATACTTGTAACGATTTCGGTTTTCTAAAACCGTCCAAATGTAATTCAAAATATCTAATAATTATTTGTAGTACCAATTGCCTTTCATTTTTACCAAAAGACACGTTTTCTATACCATCAAAATTTATGCCTAACAGCTTTTTAAATTGATAAAAATAGTTCCCAGAGATTATATTTTTTTCTGAAGTAGAATCCGTAAAATTTCCATCTAACAAATTAAAGCCCGTTTTTGTAGCTTCAGACAAGTCTGGATAAAATCCTAAATACCTTGTAAAATTCAGCAAAAACAACAAGTGAAAGTTCGCTATTTTCTCATGAACATCTAACCAAACAAAGGCTGTTTCTAAGTAGTTGTACAATGGTTCGTTTTTTTCTTCTTCTTGGATACTGTAAGACAAAACCTCCGATAAAAACAAAACGACAGATTGTTTTACAATATCTTTGTAAATAGATTTATACGGATTTAAAATTTGGACTTCCTTTATGGAATGAAGTGTGCTTTTAGAGCTATGATTCGCAACAATATTCAATTGCGTTAATGGTTGAAAATAGGCTATTTTTAAGCCACCTTTCTTGGCTTTTAAAACACCTCTAACTAAGTACGATTTTAAGCCACTTTCTGCTGTATAGCATTTTACGATTAAGCTTGTATCGCTATATTTTAACGTGCTTAAAACAATTGCTTTTGTGCTTACAACCGACATTAATTTACGATTGCAATTTTTGTTACTGAGGTTTCGGAGGCATCGTCGTTAGAAAGTAAAACAATATAAATTCCTGAGGCTACTTTATTTCCTGCTAAGTTTTTCTTGTTCCAAACTACTTTTCCTCCTTGTAATTCTTGCCCCTCTACAACATTGGTTTCGTACACCAAATTTCCAGCGACATCTAAAATTTTAACATTGGTTCCTTTTGGAAGATGTGTTCCATTTCTACCATCTATTGTAATTGTTTCGTGATTTCGTAAAGCAGGGTTTGGGTATGCATATACCTCTCCTAAAGTTTCTCCAAAAGGTGCTACTTTACTATTGTAAGCAACAATTCCTTTTGCAGTTGCAAAGAATACTTTTCCAGTGGAATTATCGACCTTAATTTTTGCTATTCTGTTCGATGGTAAAGGAGAGTTTTTTTTACTTAAATTAGCTAAAGTGTTTTGTCCATTTGGGTTTGTATATAAAACACCTCCTCTATCCGTTCCAAACCATTTATTGTCTGCTCCATCTACAGCAATAGAATTTATGGTTTGATTGCCTAAAAGACGATCTCCAAAACCATCTGAATTTGCATTTACAACAATTGGTTTTGCTTCTGGGTTTTTATCGTCAAAAACACCAGACGCATTGTTGTAAACTACCAAACCAGATTTTGTACCAATCCAAACTCTATTACTTGCATCTACAGCTAATGTTCTTACATTTAAATCTGGTAAATTCCCCTCATTTGGACTGGTAGTTAGCGATTTCTTTCGGTCTCCATTTTCGTTATAAATATACAAACCATTTCTTCGAGTTCCAACCCAAAGACTATTGCTTTTATCTACAATTATTTCATTTAAACCAGGAGAAGAATTTGTTTGTACTGAACTTAAATCGATTCCTTTCCATTGTCCGTTTTTAGATAGTTTATGAATCTTTTTATCTACTTCGTAATTCGTTACCCAAAAGTTTCCTTGGTTGTCGAAAACAGCTCCATTTGTTCTAATATTTATAGATGGTAAAGAAATAACAATAGGTTCTAATGTGCTATTTAAATGATTGTAAATTGTAGTTAAAACATCGTTTTCCACCACTAAAACACCTCCTGTTGGCGAGGAATTTATGTCGCTAGTAATTCCAGATGCACTAATAAAAACTTTATTTTCTTCTATTGGATCTATAGTCACAGAAACCAAATCTTTTGGTAAATTAGGTGTGTATTTTGTGTTGATCCAATTTTCTCCATTAAAATGGCTAAAACCTTGCCTCTTTTGTGTTGGAGTATAAGTTGCGGAATAACCTCCATAAACCACCCAAAGATTATTATTAAGTACATCAATCGAAAAAACATCGTTAGATAATGGTCCTTCTGGATGAATTTCTACATAAGTTGTAGATTGATTTAAAGAACTTCCTAAAATTCCGAATTCTTTCGTCGCTAAAAAGGCAGTATTGTTTTCAAAAAAAGCGGTGTTTAAAGAGAAATTAAAATCTGTATTTGTTATAAAAGCAACTTCTTCTATTAACGATGTATTTAATACGACTGCTTCGTTTTTTAACGCAACAGTTACATGAGAATTCGAAGCTTTTACATTTTTTACATCTTCATTAAAATTTCTAACTTCCGTTAAACTTGTAGCTCCTAGCTTTAATAAAGAAGAATTTTCTGTAACAAAAACTTCAGCATTAAAAATTACAATCTCTTTAAAATTTCTGCCATTGAATTGTTTTGTCCATTTCGTAAAATCTATTAATGAAGTACTATTTGCATCTGCAGAAAAAATTCCTTCTTCTGTTACTGCATAAATAACATCATTTAGAATTGCTGTTTGATTTATTTTTACGGAGCTAGATCCTATTCCAATAAAATAAGTATCGCCAAATTCTAATTTTTCGATGTCGTAAACCACAATTGCAAAGGGTGTAGATAAGTATAATTTTTTATTATATTCCGAAATATGATTGATGCTTTTTTCTCCTGATTGATTAAAATTTATAATATCCGAAGATATTGTTATCGTGCCATCTTCATCTACAACCTCTACCAAACCATTTTCGTAACCTATTATTAATCTTTTATATGCTTCGCTATAGTAAATAGAAGTGGTGGTTTCGCCAGACAAACCTTGTACAGAAGATAATTTATTTACTTCGCCAGAAACAGCATCGTAGGTAAAAACGGCATTATCTGCCAACGCATAAATTGTATTGCCTACTTTCGTAAAGTCTTTTACATTGTTGTAAGAAAAGAAATCTTCCCAAGAATCGCTATAATCTGTTTGAGAATAAATGCTGATAATGGAAAAAAGTAAAATGTAAATTGAAAAACGTTTTTTCATCAAAATAAATTATATTTCAAAGATATTTAATTCTTGTTACAATAACGATAAAAGAAATACATTCGTACAAATTAAAGAAAAGAAGAATATATGAACATAGAAATAGAGCGCAAATTTTTAGTAAAAAACGACAACTTTAAGCAAGAAAGTTACAGAAAAACCTATATAAAACAAGGGTATTTAAATTCTGATGAAAAAAGAGTGGTACGTGTTCGAATTACAGATACTGAAGCTTTTTTAACCATCAAAGGAAAATCGAACAAGAAAGGCACTACAAGATTCGAATGGGAAAAATCTATTGCTGTTTTAGATGCCGAACATTTATTGCTTTTAAGTGAACCAACTTTAATAGAAAAAACTCGATTTTACGTTAAAAAAGGAAATAACACCTACGAAATTGATGAGTTTTTAGGAGATAATTTAGGTTTAATTGTAGCAGAAATAGAACTAAACTCCGAAGATGAAAAATTTGAAAAACCAACTTGGCTAGGAAAGGAAGTTACAGGAGATGCCAAATATTACAATTCTAAAATTAGCAAACATCCTTTTAAAAATTGGACATAAAAAAACCTCGAACAAAAGTTCGAGGAGATTTAATAAACCTACCCCCTAAATAAATTTATAAAGCCTAAAATCTTAACTAAAGTTAAAGAAATAGTAAGCCTTACAAAAATAATTTTTTTTTCTAAATAAACAAGATAATTGTTAAATTTTTAATATTTATCATAAATTTTACCTATAAATAAAGGTAATTATTATAAAAAAACACCTTACAAACAATATATTGCAAAAAAGTGACTTAAACTTCCTAACAATACAAAAACATGAAAAATTGCGTGGTTGTAGGGCAGTTTTCTTATCGAATATAAAATAGCACCAATACTGTAAAAAACGCCTCCGAGAATTAGTAGCTTTAACCCAAAAGGAGATAAGCTTTTAGACAATGGTTTTATAAAAAACAACACTTGCCAGCCCATTAATAAGTACATAGCAGTAGAAACAATATTAAATCTACCCGTAAAAAAAAGTTTTAAAATAATTCCAATAAGTGCAAAAAGCCATACAAAAATAAACATATACCAACCTAAACTAGAGTTTAAACCCACCAAACAAAAAGGGGTATAGCTTCCTGCAATTAAAACGTAAATTGCTGCATGATCGAATATGTTTAGTTTTCTTCTTTTTTTAGGATTTTTTGCTGCATGATAAAAGGTAGAAGCTGTATATAAAACGATTAAACTTAGTCCGTAAATTATAAAGCTCGTTGGTTTCCAAAAACCGTTATAATTTAATGCTTTTATCAATAAAAAATGAAATGCAATAATACTTAGAACAAAACCAACAGCATGAGTAATAACATTTAAACGTTCTTCTTTTACAGAATATTCGTAGTTTAATTTCTCGCTCATTTTTTTCTATTTATATCTTTCATATATTCCATATCATCTAGCAAATCGTTATACATAAGTTGATAGGTTTGCTCTTTTAAAGCATCTAAATCTTTATTATTTAAATCTTTTGTGTTAATAAATGTATGTTGATGCACTCGTAAAACACCAGGTCTTCCTTTTAAAAAATCCCAAGAAAAAAAACGTTTACAATCGTAATAAACTTGAGGTACAACTGGTATTTTATATTCTATTGCCAAACCAAAAGCCCCTCTTTTAAATGGAGCCAAAACTACATCTTCAGTGGGTACTAATCCTTCAGGAAAAATTGCCATACTTACTCCGTTTTGTAATCTTTGTTTTGCCATATTATAAACCCTTTTTCTACTCTTGGCACTGCTTCTATCGACCATAATAACAACTCTTTTGTAGAAAAAACCAAAAACAGGAATTTTAACTAGTTCTTTTTTTCCCACAAAAACAATGGGATTTTTGCTAATGGCAATTAGTACAAATGGATCCATTAAAGAAGTATGGTTGGGACAAAACATATAACTTTTATCTGGCTCGATATTTTCTTCTGCTTTAAAATCTAATTGAAAACCCATTCCATAGATAAGTATCTTAGAAATAATTCTTGCTACTTTCCAGAAAAGATGATAATGTTTCTGCTTAAAAGAGAATATAAATAAAAAAGGAGATAGCACCAATAAAGAGGTAAACATTAAAATGTAAAACCACAAACGCCAGAGAAGTAAAAAAGGAATTTTTAGAGATTTCAAAAAACTTAATATTAAATTGCTTTTTTTCTTAATTAGGTTGTCGAAAGAAATTATCAATATAAAACCCATCTTAGAAAACAAATGTAGTAATATTCTTTTGTTTGATTAATTTTCTTAAACAAAACCTTATTTTTGTGGTCAAACCATCCCAGATGGTTTTTGTATCTCACTCATACTTAAAAAAAGAAAAGTATAAAAATATGTCAAGAATTTTAACAGGCGTACAAAGCACAGGAACGCCACATTTAGGAAATCTATTAGGAGCTATTTTACCTGCTATAGAAATGGCGAATAATCCAGCAAATGAAGCATACTTATTTATTGCAGACATGCATTCTTTAACGCAAATTAAAGATGGTAAAGAACTTAGAGAAAATACATACAGCACAGCTGCAACTTGGCTGGCTTGTGGTTTAGATATTAATAAGACTGTTTTTTATAGACAAAGCGATATTCCACAAACTGCAGAATTAACTTGGTATTTAAGCTGTTATTTTCCTTTCCAACGTTTAACGTTGGCACATAGTTTTAAAGATAAATCCGACAGATTAGGAGATGTAAATGCTGGTTTATTTACCTACCCAATGCTTATGGCCGCAGATATATTATTGTACGATGCAGAAATTGTTCCGGTTGGTAAAGATCAATTGCAACATTTAGAAATTACAAGAGATGTTGCTGGAAGATTTAACAATATGGTTGGAGAAACATTGGTGTTACCACAAGCAAAAATTCAAGAACATACCAAATTGGTTCCAGGAATTGATGGCGAAAAAATGAGCAAGTCTAGAAACAATACAATTAATATCTTTCTAACAGATAAAAAGTTAAGAAAACAAATAATGAGTATTAAAACCGATAGTTTGGCTTTGGAAGACCCCAAAAACCCAGATACAGATACCATTTTTGCTATTTACAAATTATTAGCCTCAGAGACACAAATTGCAACAATGAGAGCCAATTATTTAGGTGGAAATTATGGTTATGGACATGCAAAACAAGCCTTGTATGAATTAATCGTAGAAAAATTTAAAACGGTTCGTGAGAAATATCATCATTATATGGAAAATAAAAACGAAATTGACAACGCTTTAACTATTGGTGCAGAAAAAGCAAGAAAAACGGCGAATTCTGTGATAAAAAGAGTGCGAAGTAAAATTGGTTATTAAACAAAGGGTTTAAATCCCTTGTTCTAAAAAAAGCTCTTTTCTATTAGTAGAAAAGAGCTTTTCATTTTTATAATGACGTTTTAAAATAGTTTTATTTTACACTTATTGTATAATAAGTTGTTTAGACGTTGTGCCGTAACTGGAAGTAACTGTTACTGTGTAAACACCAGTAGTTAAATTAGTTAAAGGAGAAATATCAACTAAGAAATTTTGGGTGTTGTTAATAAAAATTACTTCTTTACTATATACAGTAGCACCTGTAGCAACTTTTGTAAAGGCAATTTTACAATTTATATTTTCAATTGCTAGTGGGTTTGTGGTTTTAGTTCTTCTATCTAAAGATATGGTTACAAACCTTTCTTGTACTGGGTTAGGTGTTAAAGTAAAAGTTACAAAGGGTTGGGGTGCTGGAGTTGTTGGAGTTGTAGAGGTAGCTGTTTTATACACATTGGTATCTGTTGCACAACCACACTGGTTTATTGCTGTAACTTCTACTTCTAATAAACCACTTTTACTAAATACTATTTTAGAACTTTCATTTAAAGAAACTTCTTGTATGGTTGGCAAATCATAGTTATAGGCACTTCCATCTGGTAATACATCTCCAGAAGAATCAGGAAGTGTTCTATAAAAATCTTCTTGAAAATAATAATCAATTAACGACACCAAACTTGCTACACTTTTGGAAGCTAAAGTAGGCAAACCACTATCTGTTAGTCGCAAGCAAGATGTATAAGGTACAAAGTCGCCAACCAAAGAGGCAGGGTCGTAATAGGTATGTGTACCTGGAGCGTCTTCTGGAATGTACTTTTTTTCTCGGGTATATTTCCAAGAGATAGTGTTTGCTAAGGTTTGGTCTATTGTAATTTTACTACCATTGGTTATAGATACATTTGGGTAGTCTGCAGGTTTTTTACCCGCTAAAATAGCATCTCTTAGAGAGGTGTCTTTAAAACTTATGGTGGGTTTGTTTAAAACCCTTACTTGTTTTGTTACTTTTTTGCCATTTGATAAGGTTGCAATTACAGTAGATGGTGTATTTGTAGTCTTTCTGCCAATAGGTTTTACAATTGCAGTATAATCTGTGGTGCTTACGATTTGCAAATCGGGGCTTACTGCCCAAGAAGTTGCTTTGGGTGATGCACATTCGTTTAAATAGAAAGTAACTTCATTTTTTTTATTTAAGCATAAAGTTTCTCTAAGTGATAAATATGGTGTGGTGGAGTTTGGAACGGGAAATTGTCTATTTCCATTAAACTCTTTTAAAATCCAATCTATTTTTGTTGCATTTAAAGTTATATGTGGTTCGTTTTTATTGGGTGCAAAATAACTGTCAAATGGTGTTTCATTGGTACAAACCAAATTACGACGACTTAAATTCTCGTGCCATACTTTATTAGTGCCTTTATAAGCTAATGAACTTTTAGTTGGAATAAATGATGGACTTCCTTGATTGAGGTTAAGATATACAGAAGAATTTAGCGCGTTTAGTAACAATGGAACTAAAAATTTTACTGTTAGCTGAGTAGGTTTATCAGTAATTTTTAATAAATTGTTTGCCGCAATACCAGCATTAGAATTTGTAAGTGGAAGTTTAATACCTAAAAACTTTTCAAATTGATTTTTCATGTCAAAAGTACCACCTGGAGAATTATCTAAACTTCCATTTTCCGAATTGTCTACTAAATATACAGATTTTGTGCTTTTAAAGAACAAGAATCTTTTATATCGCTCAAATATTTTATGCCTACCACCGTCATGGGTTGCAAATGTTTTAATGTTGTACTTTCCAACACTTCCTAAAATTGTTTGTACTACTTGTATATTATAGTCTAACATTTCCCCTTCTGGAGTGCCTTGTCTTGCACCATTTATACTACCATTAATTAAAGCCAAATTTCTATTGGTATTATTAGGAAAACCTAAATTATTTAAAAGATTTTTAAATGTATTTCTAAAAGAATAATTGCCAGGATACTTTTTTAATTCAGGTGCTATCCATTTATATATTAAACTGTTAACGCCATATTTTTTTGCCAATTCTGCTAAAGTAATTGGTGGTGGATTTTGTATTAACAACATTTGTCTTGCTGCAGGACTTTTTAGTAACGATACTTGTTCTTGCTCCATAAAGGTGAAAAAGTATTGTAAACCAATAGGTATATTTGCACCTAAATGTGGGCTATCGAAACTTACCCAAATATCTGCATTGTGGTTTTGGTTGGCTTGCTCCATTTGGGTTAAAGCAACTCTACTTATTAAACCACCCATACTTGGACCAATAATTTTTAGTTTTTCTGTACTACCATTATTTACTAACTTTCCATTAAGTTCTGCAATTAAAGCTTTTAATACATTGGCATTACGCTCTATATAATCTGCGCCACCATCTCTGTATATATCTACATTTATATCTCTATTACCTCCGTACAAACTTGCAATGGTTTTAGTTTCTGTTCTAATTTTATATTTCGGAAAATTTAAAATAACCACATCAAAACCAGCTGCAGCAAACTTCTGCATATTTGGTTCTTTTCCTTCATTATTTATTAAGTATCTTATTGAACCAGAACCTCCATCGATATCTCTTGTATCACCTGGGTCAAATCCATCTAAAATAATTAGTGGTTTTTGTAGGGTTCTTCTTTGTACTTTTTTAGCATCATTACCAAAAAAGATTTCATATTCACCTTCGCCATAGCAATTTCCTCCACAATCCGTAGCTTCGTCATAGCCTTTAAAGGGTTCTGTTGCTACTATTCTTTTCACTGCATTCGTTTTGTGTAAAGAAGTTGTAACTTCTACATGTATAGTAGCTTTACTTATTAGTTGTTTGCCATTAGTATATGTTGCTTTAAATGTTAATGTTTTAAGGCCAGAACTAGCAAACGAAAATGTAAAATTTGCATTTGTAAGTGTACCGTTTTGTACAATAGGTATCGTTTTGTTGTTGTAAGTAACTTGTACAGTATGTAGTGGCAACGCAGCTTGGTTTAATACTAAAATATCTGTTTTAAAAGTAACAGGAGTATTGGCTTGTGTTTTTATACTTTCTGTAATTACTGGACTTGCTAAAAACACCTGCTTATTTTCATACGGTGAGACACTTGTTGCACGGTTTCTGGCAACCAGTTGCGCAACAGTAATTTTGTCGGTTTCAAAGCCTTGCAAAGTAGCGTTGGTAAATTGGGTAAAGTCCATATTTATAATACCTACAGAAATTATATTTTGTTTTTGATAGTGTGTAGCTATTGCCTGTAAGTCGTGTAGAGACAAATGTTTTTCAGTAGGGGTTAAACGAGCATCGTATAGCTCTTGCCAAGCATGTTTAAAGTGCTGTGGGTTTGTTTCAATGATATTGCCTGCCTCACGTAAGTTTGCCAACCCTAATATTCTATCATATAAAATACTGTTTTTATAAAGAGCTTTATCTACTGCCAGCAAGGGGGCTAAAGTTAGCGTACTCTCCTGTGTGTATGTAAAAGCGTTGTTTTCTAAAACTGGTGTATTAATAGGTTTACTTTCTTTTGATTTTTGGGCAATACCATATAAAGGGATTAATAGGAGTAAAAAAAGTGTAATTTTTTTCATAATTTTGAAATGTTAAGTATTAATAAATTTGTGTTTTTTGTATTTAATATATTTAGCAGTAGTTAGCGCTACTGCTTTTTAATTTGTTCTACTATCTAAAGAGAGATTAAATTTACCTTCAGTAACTTTTAGTTCGTCTCCATTATCATTGTATAAAGTACAATCAAAAGTACCGATAGCTCTGTTTTCTGAAATTTCTGTTAAAGTTACAGTACCATTATTTTGATTGTCTTTAGTATTATAAATTATTCTATCATTTTTGATAATCATACCTGAATGTGTAAAATCAGATGTATTATTAAGTTTTTGTGATATGAGATTTACTCCAATTTTAGGGTTTACTATATATAATTCTGTTCTATACTCACCTAAACTACTTAAGTTGAAATAGTATGAAATATTTGGATTATTTAAATTTGTATATGACCAAGAAAAAGGTCTAATATCTCCACCATTAATACCAGTACCTGCAGATGGGGTGTAGAGTTTACCATTAATATAACAGGAAAAAGAATCGTTTCCTGTAGACTCGTTTGTGTTTAAGTTGCTGCCTTCACAATTAAATAATGTTACTGCAAAAAGAAATAGTGTTGTTTTTAAAAAGAATTGTTTCATAATCAAATAGGGTTTTAGGTTTGTATTGTAAAATTATGTTATTTGAAAATTTTAAGAGTCCAGAATTCCTCGATTTGGGAAATTCTGGACTCATTTGCAAAATTTTGGACTCATTTATTTTTTAAATAATTGATTTTTAATTATTTATAAATTTCATGTTTTTTGTTAAATTTTAGTACTTTCAAAATTCTGGACTCTTTTTGGGATGAAAAGGAAGGTTTATGGTATAATTTTTTAATAATTTTGATTGTTTTAATATTAATATTCGAGTATTTGTATTTTAGCATTTAGCATTTAGCAGTAGTTAGCGCTACTGCTTTTTTAATTTGTTCGACTATCTAAAGACAGGTTAAATTTCCCCTCTGTTACCTTCAATTCATCCCCTTTATCATTATATAACGTGCATTCAAAAGTCCCAATCGCTCTGTTTTCCGAAATTTCTGTAAAAGTTATGGTACCATTATTTTGATTATCTTTAGTATTGTAAAAGATTCTATCATTTTGGATAATCATACCCGAATGTGAAAAATCAATGGTACTACTTAATTCTTCAGTAATAATATTTTGTCCTATTTCAGGCAAAACTTTAACTAAAGCTATATTGTATTCACCAGTAGTTCTTATTTTAAAATAATAAGGAATATTTGGGTTATTTAGATTGGAATATGACCAATTAAAAGGTTTAATATCGCCACCACTAATGCCAGTTCCAGCAGAAGGTGTATAAAGTTTTCCATTTACGAAGCAAGAAAAGGAGTCGTTTCCTGTTGATTCGTTTGTGTTTAGATTGTTGCCTTCGCAATTAAATAGTGTTAGTGCAAAAAGAAATAGTACTGTTTTTAAAAATAATTGTTTCATAATGATAGTATTTTATGTTTGTACTGTAAAATTATGTGATTTGAAAATTTTAGGAGTCCTAAATTCCACGATTTTGGAAAATTTCGGACTAATTTAATTTTAAATTATTGATTGTTATGTGTTTAAAAATTAATGTTTTTTAGTGGTTTTAAAAATTCTGGACTCATTTTTGGAATTTTGGACAAGTTTTTGGATGAAATGGAAACTTTATAATGTAATTTTTTTCATAATTTTGATTGTTTTAATATTAATATTCGAGTATTTGTATTTTAGCATTTAGCAGTAGTTAGCGCTACTGCTTTTTAATTTTTTTTACTGTCAAGAGATAAATTAAACTTACCTTCTGTTATTTTTAATTCATCCCCTTTATCATTGTATAAAGTACATTCAAAAGTTCCTACAGCTTTTATTTCTGATAATTCAGTAAAAGTTACAGTACCGTTATTATGATTGTTTCGAGTATTATAAAAAATAAGTTCGTTATGAACTACCATTCCTGTATGATAATAATCTAGTTCATCAGTTAATTTTTCATTTAGAAAATTTTCACCTTTTTTTGGGTTTATTAAGTTTATAAATAGTGTATATTCTCCTCCACTATTTATAGTAATGTAAGGATCATTAGCACTACCAAATGCCCATGCAAACGGTCTAATATCACCACCACCAATGCCTGTTCCAGCAGATGGGATGTAGAGTTTTCCATTTACGAGGCAAGAAAAGGAGTCGTTTCCTGTAGATTCGTTTGTGTTTAGGTTATTACCTTCACAATTAAAAAGAGTTAAAGTAAAAAGAAATAGCACTATTTTAAAAAATAAATGTTTCATATTAAAAGGGTTTTAGAGTTAATAAATTTTGTGTTTGTTATGTTTAACTTTTAGGCGGTTGTTGGTAACAACTGCTTTTATTATATAAATCTCTTTAAGGTATTGTACAAATCAAATCAAATTGACCATTTTTTATTTCAATAATATCATTTTCGTCCATTTCATTTTTTAGTTTAGCAGAAAAATTTCCTGCACAGATCTGTTCTATAAAATCAACTTTTTCAAAATTTATAGTACCCGAATTTTCAAAAGAAATATATTTTCTATCATTTAAATAACAAAATATATGAGGAAAATTAGGTTTATTTAAAGATGATGGGACTCCTGGACTCAAATGAAAAATATATTCTTTCTGTTTAGGTCTTTCTTCTGGAATATATATGTATATATATTAGCATTAACAAAATTAGATGCAGCAATTGCATAATAATTTGTATTATTTAGTCCAACACCTGAAGTAATTCGAATAGCTTCTGTATTTCTTCCTCCTGGAGCAACAAACTCTTTGCTATCTTTAGGTATAAATACCCTACCATCTACAATAGCACCAAAGGTATTTGCACCTGTTTGTGTAATGGGTGGTAATTGGTCTTCGGGGTCGTTGTTTTCGCAATTACTTAAAGTAAGTGCAAAAAGAAATAGTGTTGTTTTTAAAAAGAATTGTTTCATAATCAAATAGGGTTTTAGGTTTGTATTGTAAAATTATGTTATTTGAAAATTTTAAGAGTCCAGAATTCCTCGATTTGGGAAATTCTGGACTCATTTGCAAAATTTTGGACTCATTTATTTTTTAAATAATTGATTTTTAATTATTTATAAATTTCATGTTTTTTGTTAAATTTTAGTACTTTCAAAATTCTGGACTCTTTTTGGGATGAAAAGGAAGGTTTATGGTATAATTTTTTAATAATTTTGATTGTTTTAATATTAATATTCGAGTATTTGTATTTTTAGCATTTAGCAGTAGTTAGCGCTACTGCTTTTTAATTTTTTTTACTGTCAAGAGATAAATTAAACTTACCTTCTGTTATTTTTAATTCATCCCCTTTATCATTGTATAAAGTACATTCAAAAGTTCCTACTGCTTTTGTTTCTGATAATTCAGTAAAAACTATAGTACCATTGTTTTGATTGTTTTTGGTATTATAAAAAATAAGACTATTTAAAATTATCATCCCTGAATGTGTAAAGTCTACAGTATCATCTAATTTTTGATTTAAATTATTTATTCCTATGTTAGGCTCAATAGATACGAGGGACAAAGTATATTCCCCCCCACTTGTTATTTTAAAAAACATTGGGATATTAGAATTACCTAAATTTGAATATGCCCAAGCAAAAGGCCTAATATCACCACCACCAATGCCTGTTCCAGCAGAAGGTGTATAAAGTTTTCCATTTACAAGGCAAGAAAAGGAGTCGTTTCCTGTAGATTCGTTTGTGTTTAGGTTATTACCTTCACAATTAAAAAGAGTTAAAGTAAAAAGAAATAGCACTATTTTAAAAAATAAATGTTTCATATTAAAAGGGTTTTAGAGTTAATAAATTTTGTGTTTGTTATGTTTAACTTTTAGGCGGTTGTTGGTAACAACTGCTTTTATTATATAAATCTCTTTAAGGTATTGTACAAATCAAATCAAATTGACCATTTTTTATTTCAATAGTATCATTTTCGTCCATTTCATTTTTTAGTTTAGCAGAAAAATTTCCTGCACAGATCTGTTCTATAAAGTCAACTTTTTCAAAATTTATAGTACCTGAATTTTCAAAAGAAATATATTTTCTATCATTTAAATAACAAAATATATGAGGAAAATTAGGTTTATTTAAAGATGATGGGACTCCTGGACTCAAATGAAAAATATATTCTTTCTGTCTAGGTCTTTCTTCTGGAATATATATATATATGTATATATTAGAATTAACAAAATTAGATGCAGCAATTGCATAATAATTTGTATTATTTAGTCCAACACCTGAAGTAATTCGAATAGCTTCTGTATTTCTTCCTCCTGGAGCAACAAACCCTTTGCTATCTTTAGGTATAAAGACTCTACCATCTACAATAGCACCAAAGGTATTTGCTCCAGTTTGTGTAATGGGTGGTAATTGGTCTTCGGGGTCGTTTTTTTCGCAATTGCTTAAAGTAAGTGCAAAAAGAAATAGTATTGTTTTTAAAAATAAATATTTCATAATCAATAGGGTTTTAGGTTTGTATTGTAAAATTATGTGATTTAAAAATTTTTAGAGTCCAGAATTCCACGATTTGGGGAATTCTGGATTCATTTAATTTTAATTCATTGATTTATAGTCATCTAAAATTAAATGTTTTTTAGTGATTTTAGAAATTCTGGACTCATTTGTGGAATTTTGGACTGCTTTAGGGATGAAAAGGAGGTTTTATGATGCAGTTTTTTTGTAGTTTTGAGGTGTTAAGTTAGACACTGAAACAAGTTCAGCGCATATAAATTGTGTTTTTTATGTATTTAGCTGTTAGGCAGTTGTTGGTAGCAACTGCTTTTTATTTGTTTACTGTATTTAGGTTGATGTCGAATCTTCCATTAGTTATCTCAATAATGTCATTAGGAGAGTCAATATTCACTAAAGTAAGCTTACTAAAAACTCCTGAGATTATATTATTATCAAATCGTGTAATTGTAATAGTTCCTGTATTAATATCAGAAATATATTTAGAGTTTTGAGATATTATACTCCAACAATGTGGGTAAAGTGGTTCAAAAGTAGAAGTACTTTCACCATTACTTAACTCAAAGTTATATACTCCTGTAGAGGTTAAATTATATATATATATATATATTCTATTACCATTACTATCTTTAAAGTTACCAGCATCAATTATAAAATTATTATTTGATAAATATTTCGCTGTTATTCCTCTTTTAGGGGTTACACTTAAGCTTCCTTTACCATTTTGAGGTATTAAAACTTCACCATTAATAATACAGCCAAACGTATTTTCACCTGTTTGTGTAATGGGTGGTAATTGGTCTTGTGGGTCGTTTTTTTCGCAATTGCTTAAAGTAAGTGCAAAAAGAAATAGTGTTGTTTTTAAAAAGAATTGTTTCATAATCAAATAGGGTTTTAGGTTTGTATTGTAAAATTATGTTATTTGAAAACTTTTAGAGTCCAGAATTCCACGATTTGGGGAATTCTGGACTCATTTGCAAAATTTTGGACTCATTTATTTTTTAAATAATTGATTTTTAATTATTTATAAATTTCATGTTTTTTGTTAAATTTTAGTGTTTTTAAGAATTCTGGACTCTTTTTGGGATGAAAAGGACGGCTTGATGTATGTTTTTTCCATAATTTTGAAAGTATTAAGTGTTTATAATTAGTTTGATGAATGTTTAATTTTTTTTAGAGGTTGTTGGCGCAACCTCTTTTTTTTTATCGAAATCTTGTTGAGTTAATTGTGTTTTTATTGAAGTCAAATCTTCCTTCGGTTATTTCAATAAAATTATCAGAAATATCTTTGTTTTTTTTGCACTTTACAAGTTATTAGCTTCAGACACTCAAATTGCAACAATGAGAGCCAATTATTTAGGTGGAAATTATGGTTATGGACATGCAAAACAAGCCTTGTATGAATTAATCGTAGAAAAATTTAAAACGGTTCGTGAGAAATATCATCATTATATGGAAAATAAAAACGAGATTGACGATTCTTTAACTATTGGTGCAGAAAAAGCAAGAAAAACGGCAAAAGAAGTTTTGCAAAGAGTTAGAGGAAAAATTGGTTATTAAAAAGAGGTTTAAACCCCTTATTAACTATCAAAAAAGCTCGTTTCTAAAATTAGAAACGAGCTTTTTTTATGTTGTTTAGATGTTTTATTTATTACATCCACTGACAAACAATACCCCCCATAATTGCTAAAGTTACCATCCAATACCCTGCATTTATTGCTACATATTTAAATGATTTTTTTTCGAACATTGCTTGGATTCCTAAAATTGGCATTATTAAAAATAAACCAAATAAAACTCCGTGAAAAGCCCCATGTTTAAAAGTTCTAAAGCGATCGCTATAAGTTGCCACAAAATTCTCGAAATAAGAATATGCTTCTCCTGTTTGTTCGTTAAAACCAGGATCGCCTGCCAAGGTGGAATAAACACCCATTTGATGAATAACCATAGGCATTAAAGCAAATGCTATTAAAACACTTAAAACAAAACAAATAATTAGAGTTTTAACCATATTGGTTCCTTCTAAAGATTCTTTCGTGAATCTCATTTGAGCCATCCAAGCGTTTCCAAATAAAGGTCCATACCAAATAAAGCCAACAATCATAGGCACTAATGCCGCTACAAAAAAGATGTAAAAATTCATTTCCATGATAAAAAAGTTTTGGTTGAATACCAAATATAGGAAATAAGTTTTTGACAGTAAACCAGTTACGTAAAAAAAACTCAAAAAAAAGAATCTTTTTGAGTTTTAATTTATTTTAATAATAATAGGAGTTTTACTTAATCTGCATCGATTTTCCAATAGCTTCTAACTCAAAAAGAAATGCTCTTTTATTTACAGAAGGTGCATAGGTAAATCCTTCAAAAACAATAACTCTGTTGTTTTTTTTATCAATAACGGAATAGTTTAAGAAAGGCCCTGCCATAAAATCGTTTTTCACTTCCCATTTCCCCCTTGTTTCAAATGCTCTTTTACCTGCTAATTTTACCTCAGATGTAAAAGGGGTGTACGCTTCTTCTGTAATCATGTACATGGTTTCTTGATCCGAGCCTGGAATGTATTTTTCTCCAATGCTATCTCTAACAGCCACAATATTTTCTGCTACCTTATCTTCATCTACTAAAGGAATAGAATACACTAAAATATTATTACTTCCTGTTTTGGCAATACCACTTGTTAAGTGTTGTCTTAGCCATAAAAATTCTCCTGTATCGTCTACTGTTTTAAAATTGTCTGGTATAATAAAAGAAACGCCTAAATTGGTTAAGGTTTTATAAATAGAATTATCAATTTTTCTTGAGTTAAAAATATGCTGTGTCATTTCTATATCCGACTCGATATAAGCATCTATAATTTGTTTTTCGTACTTTTTAAACATTTTAATAACGCTTTCATCATCTGTTCCATAAACATATATTATGGTTTGTGGCTGTGCATACACGTTCTTTTTAATGTAAAATTTTTCTTGATCGCTTTCTCCAATTATTAAAATATTTCTAGTTACCTTCATCATGCTTCCAAAACCATTTGGCGCAATTTGAGACACGGATAATATGGGCTCTGGCTGTGGTAAACCCACCATTAATTCTCCAAAAGAATTTCTAATTTCTTTCCCTAAATCGCCATTCCAATCGCTAGCATTGGTAACCACCATAACTTTGTTAATTTTTCCAATAGAGCCTCTTAGAACGAATTTATCGTTTCCTTTACAGGATAATAGAAATATTGAAATTGCAAAAAGCGTACCTATTTTCTTCATGATTTAACTTTTATAGATTTTAAGTTTTGTTCCAGGTTTTAAACTTTTAACCCCCCAAATATTGTTCCACTTTTTAATTTGGTCGATAGAAACATTTTTATATTTTCTAGAAATTATCCATAGAGAGTCTCCTTTTTTAACTGTATAGGTTTCAAAATCTCCTTTTCTATAGTTTTTTGAAGCAACTTTTTTTGAAGATTTATTTACAACATCTTTTGCTATTGCTAACTTTTTAGGATAAATACTTAATCTTTGTCCTATTTTTAATCGACTTGTTTTTAGACGATTCCATCTTTTTATATCGCTTACTCGTACTCCAAATTTATTGGCAATTTTTCCTAAAAAATCTCCACTTCGAACTTTATAACGGATTCTTTTATCCATCTCGAAATATTTTGGAAGTGGTTTTTCTCTTTTAGCAGCATCTGTTTCTGCCAAAGCATAAATTTCTTGCTCCTTATCCAAAAATTGAAATGTATTTTTTCTTGGTAAGGTAATTGAATAATTTTTTCCTTCTACAAATGGAATTACGTCTAATTTATAAGACGGATTTAATAATTGAATTAATTCTGAACTTATTCCAGTAGTTTCCGAAACTTGATCGAAAGTAATTGTTTTTTTAACATGAATAGTATCTGTTTCGAAATGGCGAATTTGAGGTGCATCTGCAATTAATTCGTGTTCTTTTTGATATTCAAACAAATACATAGTTGCATAAAAAGCAGGTACATAACTAGCTGTTTCTGTTGGTAAAAACGGACGAATATTCCAATAATTTCGGTAACCTCCAGAACGTTTTATGGCTTTTGCGACATTTCCAGGACCTGAATTATAGGCTGCCAATGCCAAATCCCAATCACCAAAAATGTTGAATAAATCAGACAAATATTGGCAAGCAGCAATCGTAGATTTTAATGGATCTTGGCGCTCATCTACATAAGAACTTACTTTTAATTTATACTGTATTCCAGTACCATACATAAATTGCCACAATCCTGTTGCACCAACTCTCGATTTTGCAGTTGGATCTAAAGCAGATTCTACAATTGCTAAATATTTCATTTCTAATGGAATATCGTATTGATCTAAATACTTTTCGAACATTGGAAAATAATATTCCGCTTTTGCCATTAATGCTGGATAATATTTTTTTCGATATTTTAAATACGATTTTATTACTTTTTCTAAAGCAGGATTGTATGCTAAATGAAACGGCGTTTTTGCATCGATTTTTTGAAGTCTTTCTTTTAAAATCTCTGTAGATAATTCCACAGAAGAAACATCTTTTTTTTCGGTATCTTTAAGAATATAAATTGCTGTTTCGTATAATGGAGATTTGTATTTAGAGTTCATTAATAAACTATCAATCAACACAATATCGTAGTCGGAAAATAAATCTGCCTGAGTTATTTTTTGAGGAATAGAGTCGTTTTCTTGTGCAAAAACAGTTGCAGAGAACAGTAAAAATATAATTAGTTTTTTCATAAAAATAGTTGTTTAATCGAAATCAACCAAGGCTTAAATATAACCTCTCTATTTCGTTCGAGAAAACATTTTAGTTAAAATCTAACTCAACTGCAATTGGGCAATGGTCGGAATGTTTTGCTTCAGATAAAATATATGCTCTCGAAATTTTGTCTTTTAATGGTTGGGTAACCATAGCGTAATCTAAACGCCAACCTTTATTATTTGCTCTAGAATTTGCTCTGTAACTCCACCAAGAATATTGCTGTAAATCGGGATTTAAGTATCTAAAACTATCTGTTAAGCCAGAATCTATAAAATTTCCAATCCATTCTCTTTCTACTGGTAAAAAACCAGAGACTCCTTTCATTTTTGGGTTATGAATGTCTATTTCTTCATGACAAATATTGTAATCGCCACAAATAACCAAATTCGCAATTTCTTGTCGAAGCTCGTTAATGTATTCTTGAAATTCTGCCATAAAATTTAGCTTAAAATCTAATCTCTGTAGATTTGTTCCAGAAGGTAAATAGAGGCTCATTATAGAAACTTCATCGAAATCGATTCTAAGATTTCTACCTTCGAAATCCATGGTTTCAATTCCTGTTCCATATACTATTTTATTCGGTTTTTTCTTGCTGAAAATAGCCACTCCAGAATATCCTTTCTTTTGTGCAGAATAAAAGTAATTATAAGGATAACCTGCTTTTTTAAAAGCTTCGACATCTAATTGATCTTCCTGCGCTTTTGTTTCTTGTATGCAAATTACATCTGGATTTGCAGCTTCCAACCAATCTAAAAATCCTTTTTTAATCGCTGCTCTAATTCCGTTTACGTTGTATGATATTATTTTCATTAAGCCCATCTTTACTTCTTCCCAAAGGGAAGAAAAATCATTCTCTAAATTATTCTATAATTACTGACTTCTTTAAAAAAATCCAAGTAATTTGTTTTATTTTTCCAGTTTGCGTTTGAATTATTCGTTTTCTTGGTGATAAAATAAAGGCAATTGCACCAGATATAAAAGTTCTAATAAAAAAATTATCGACATTAAATACTTTATCAAGAATAAGTAGGCAAATAAAGAGTGTTAATGGAAAAATTAACCAATATATTTTTTTGAATAATGCCATTTTATTTTGTGTTTTTTCTTCAAGGGGTTTAGGATAATCCCATCATTTCTGGTACTTCTCCATTTACAACTAAAGTACCTTCTGTTGCTTCTTCTATTTCTTTAACAGAAACTCCTGGAGCTCTTTCCAACAAGTAAAACTTATTATCTTTTACTTCTAAAACCGCTAAATTGGTAACTACTTTTGTTACGCAACCAACACCTGTTAATGGCAATGAACATTTTTTTAAAATTTTAGATTCGCCACGCTTGTTTGTATGCATCATTGCCACAATAATATTTTCTGCAGAAGCTACTAAATCCATGGCTCCACCCATTCCTTTTACCATTTTCCCCGGAATTTTCCAGTTGGCAATATCTCCATTTTCGGCAACTTCCATGGCTCCTAAAATGGTTAAATCTACGTGTTTACCACGAATCATGGAAAAACTGGTTGCAGAATCGAAAAAACTTGCTCCTGGCATTGTTGTAATGGTTTGTTTTCCTGCATTTATAATATCTGCATCTTCTTCTCCTTCGAAAGGGAAAGGTCCCATTCCTAAAACTCCGTTTTCACTTTGAAACTCAACTTCTATATCCTCTCGAACATAGTTCGCAACCAAGGTAGGAATCCCAATTCCTAAGTTTACGTAAAAACCATCTTGAACTTCTTGTGCTATTCGCTTTGCGATACCATTTTTATCTAACATAACTTTAATTTGATAATTTGTTAATTTGACAATTTGATAATTTTCAAATTATAAAATAAGGTATTCCTGTCTTCGCAGGAATGACAGACTTATTTTTTTTGTCTTACTGTTCGTTGTTCAATTCTCTTTTCATACTCTTTTCCTTGAAAAATTCTTTGTACAAATATTCCAGGAATATGAACATTGTTTGGGTCTAACTCGCCAACTTCTACCAATTCTTCTACTTCTGCAACTGTAATTGTTGCGGCTCCACACATATTAGGGTTAAAATTTCTTGAGGTTCCTTTAAAAACCAAATTCCCAGCAGCATCTCCTTTCCAAGCTTTTACAAAAGCAAAATCTGCTTTAAAAGCGGGTTCTAATACATACATTTTACCATCGAATTCTCTTGTTTCTTTTCCATCTGCAACTTCGGTTCCATAACCTGCAGGTGTATAAAATGCAGGAAAACCAGCTTGTGCTGCTCTACATTTTTCGGCTAAAGTTCCTTGTGGTATTAATTCTACCTCCAATTCTCCAGACAACATTTGTCTTTCAAATTCGTCGTTTTCTCCTACGTAAGAAGAAATCATTTTTTTTATCTGTTTTCCTTGTAAAAGCAAACCTAAACCAAAATCGTCTACTCCAGCATTGTTAGAAATACAAGTTACATTTCTAACATTTAGTTTTACCAATTCTGCAATGGCATTTTCTGGAATGCCACACAACCCAAAGCCTCCTAACATTAAAGTCATTCCACTTTTAACACCTTTTAATGCTTCTTGAACGTTCTCTACTTTTTTGTTAATCATGTATTTTGTATTTTATTTTTAAACAAATTCTCTATTTTAAAACTCTAAATAGAATTAAAAGTCTGTATCTTCTTCTGGTACTTTTTCGTTATTTCCTTCTTTTTTATCATCCTTACAATTTATATTGATGGATAAATTAGCTGGCTTTTCGAAATCTTCCTTACTTATTTTCAAGGTTTTATCTGCATAACATTTTTGCATATATAACGCCCAAGAAGGCAAAGACATGGTTGCTCCTTGCCCGTAAGCAATTCCAGGAAAATGGGTTGCTCTGTCTTCGCCACCCGTCCAAACCCCTGTTGCTAAGTTTGGTACAATTCCCATAAACCAACCGTCTGATTGGTTTTGGGTAGTTCCTGTTTTACCTGCAATTGCATTTGTGAATTTATATGGAAAACCTGTTACTATCTTTGGATATCCTGTGTAACCAGAACGTAATCTTGCACCAGAACCCGATCGTGTAACTCCTTCTAATAGATTTAAAACTACGTAGGCAGATTCTTCGCTTAAAACCTCTTTTGTTTCTGGTGTAAATTCTTCTAAAACGGTTCCGTTTTTGTCTTCGATTCTTGTAATTATCATAGGATTTACTCGCAAACCTCTGTTTGCAAAAGTAGAATAGGCACTTACCATTTCTAATAACGATAAATCTACAGCTCCTAAAGCAATGGATGGATTTGCTGGAACATCACTCTCGATTCCTGCTGCTTTTGCCAAACGCACCACATTTTCTGGTGTTACCATGTCTATTAATCTTGCAGACATAGTATTTATAGATCTTGCCAATCCTTTTTTTAAGGTTAACATTCCTCCATATTTCAAGTTAGAATTTTCTGGTGTCCAATCTTCTGGAATGCCATATTTCCCTTTTGGAATTGTATAAGGAATATTTGGGAACATATCGCAAGGAGACAGTTTTAACTGATTAATTGCAGTTGCATAAACAAAAGGTTTAAAGGTAGAACCTACTTGACGTTTTTGTTGCTCTACAGCATCGAATTTAAAATGTTTGTAATTTACACCACCAACCCACGCTTTTATGTGCCCTGTTTGAGGTTCTATGGACAACAAACCAGATCTTAAAAAGTATTTATAATATCTTATAGAATCTATTGGCGACATAATTGTATCTATATCTCCTTTGTAAGAAAACACGCTCATTTTAGTTTTCTTCTTAAAAACGTCGTTGATGTATTTTTCTGATTTTCCTGCGATTTTTAAACGTTTGTATCTGTCGGAATTTTTCTTTCCTCTTTCTAAAATTGCATTGATATCACTTTTTTCGATATCGTAAAAAGGCGCAGTTTTATTTCTCTTTTGCTCTTTAAAAAAATAGTTTTGCAAATTTGCCATATGTTCTTTTACAGCTTCCTCTGCATATTGTTGCATTCGAGAATCTATGGTTACATAAATTTTTAATCCGTCTTTAAAAATATCGTATTCTTCGCCATTTGGTTTTGGGTGACTTTGTACCCATTTGCGCATTACTTTTTGTAAATGACCTCTAAAATAAGTGGCATATCCTTCGTTATGACTTTCTGGAGTATAATTGATATTTAATGGTAATTGTTGTAAAGAATCTTTTTCTGCTTCTGTAATAAAACCATTTCTATTGGTTTGTTTTAAAACAACATTTCTACGTTGTTTTACTTTTGCTTCTCTTCTTAAAGGATTAAAGTAAGAGGAGTTTTTTAACATGCCAACCAACATTGCAGATTCTTCTAATTTTAACTCTTTGGGTTCTTTTCCAAAATAAATTCTGGCTGCAGAGCGAATACCAACTGCCTGATTTAAGAAATCGTATTTATTTAAATACATCGCAATAATTTCTTGCTTTGTATATTGTCTTTCTAATTTAGTGGCAACTACCCATTCTTTTACTTTTTGAAGAACTCTAACAATTTTATTTCTAGATTTCTCTCCTGTAAAAAGCATTCTCGCTAACTGCTGTGTTATGGTACTTGCTCCTCCACTGCCAGGTTTTAAAACGGCTCTTGCTGTTCCTCTAAAATCGATTCCAGAATGTTCGTAAAAACGTTCGTCTTCTGTTGCAACTAAAGCATTTACTAAATTTTCAGGCAACTCACTATAATGAATTGGTGTTCTGTTTTCTGTAGCATACTTACCAATAGTTTTTCCATCGATAGAAATTACTTCTGTTGCTAAATTTGTTTCTGGGTTTTCTAATTCTTCGAAAGTTGGTAAAGCTCCTAACCAACCCCAAGAAGCAAATAAAAATAATAGTATTAAGGTACCAAAACCTCCTAAAACGATTCCCCAGAACCATTTTATATATTTTTTAAAGTTTGTTGTTTTTTCTTTTGCCATAATAAAACTTGCTTCTCAACATTGTTGAGATTTCTTTAATTTGTCTTTCCCGTGAAAACGGATATTTATTCTATTTTTTCGATACTGAACCCAACATCTATAATTCCCTCTAAAAAAGGAATTGGATGTACTTCGCCATTTTTTCGCATTGCTTGTCGAATAGTAAACTCATATTTACCAGAAATGGGAAATACTTTGTTTTCTTTGTAAAATAATTTATTGTCTTTTATTTCCGTAAAACCATCTCCTAAAAAACGCCCAGAAGCGTCTGCCATTTCATATTGTAACGTATCTATAACCTCTGTTCCGTTTGGAAACTTTAATTCTGTAATTACATACAAATTACTAAACTGAAAATCGTTGTTATTTCGTATGTTGATAAATAGATTTTTAGCCTGAATGGTATCTTTTACTTCGAAATTAAAAAAAACCTTTTCATTTGCCTTCCAAGCTCCGTTTTCTAATGATTTATATTGATTAAACTCCGTATTTCCATCACAAGAAGTTAGGAAAATCGATATTAAAATTAAGAAAAAAAAATTATTTATTCTCGGAATCGCCAGCATTATTTTGTTTGTTATTTTTACGATTTCTATTATTTCTTCTTGGTTTGTTCGTCTTTTTTACCTCTCCTTTTGGTTTACTTTCATCTAATTTTGCATTCGATTTTGGTCTTGGCCTAGGTTTTGGCTTTCGGTTTTCAGCTTTTTGTTGATTTTGTTTTGCATTTGGGTTTGGCTTCGGTTTTTGTTTTTGTTGCTGTTTTGCAGTAGGTTTTCTTTTCTGATTAGAATTTGGTTGCGTTTTATTGGCAACTGCACCCACAAGTTTTTTCTTATTTTTATTTCTGTTGTTTCTTCTACGTTTGCTCTTTTTTGGAGTATCGAAACGTGTTAAACTATCTTGCCCAACTGCATCTTCGAAATCTACTTTTACAGGAACTTCAACATCCGATTCATATTCTTCTAATGTTGCAGATTTCTCGTTATTTTTATTCAGGTCGATAATTTCTAAAACTTGGTCTAATGTTAAGCGAAACCACTTAAAGCGTTCTTCTTTATACGTGTACCAAAGATGTTGTTTAAAAATATCCATCTTTACAAAAACAGCTTCTCCTTTTTCTGTTTTTAAAACAATGTCTTGTTTTGGAAATGCTTTTAAAGCGTCTAGATAGGTGTCTAATTCAAAATTTAAACAGCATTTTAATTTTCCACATTGTCCTGCTAATTTTAACGGATTTAAAGACAATTGTTGGTAACGAGCTGCAGATGTAGTTACTTTTCTAAAATCTGTTAACCAAGTAGAACAGCATAATTCTCTTCCACAAGAACCAACACCACCTAATCTTGCAGCTTCTTGTCTTGCGCCTACCTGTTTCATTTCTACACGAATAGAAAATGCGCTTGCCAAATCTCTAATTAGCTGTCTAAAATCTACACGAGTATCTGCTGTGTAATAAAAGGTGGCTTTGTTTCCATCTCCTTGATATTCTACATCCGAAAGTTTCATTTGTAAACCTAAACGTCCTAAAATTTCTCTTCCTCTTCTTTGTGTTTCTTCTTCTTTGGCTCTAGATTGTTGCCAAATATCTATATCTCTTTGACTTGCTTTTCTGTAGATTTTTTTAACATCTTCGTGATCTTCGGTAATTTTGCGCTTTTTCATTTGCACTTTTACCAATTCTCCTGCTAAAGAGACGGTTCCAATATCGTGTCCTGGAGAACCTTCTACAGCCACAATATCGCCCATTGTTATGGGCAAATTATCTGTGTTTTTATAAAAATGCTTCCTTCCGTTTTTAAAACGAACTTCGAAAATATTAAACCTCTCTTGTCCACTTGGCAAGGTCATATTCGATAACCAATCGAAAACGGCTAATTTATTACTACCACTTCCACAGGTTCCAGAACCACAATTACCATTACTCTTACATCCTTTTGGTACGCCATTTTCTATTGTACCACAACTTCCACATGCCATGTAATTTTATATTTTTAGAAAAGCTCGAAGCTTTTTACTGTTCATAATTTTGATTATCAGATGAATACAAATACACAATCTCATCTTCACTAATCTGTAAATATACACATTCTGGAAGAATGATAAAACAGCTAAATACGAGTTCTTAAAATTATTTTATGTTATTGGGTTAAATAACAAATATAGTTTGGAAGGTTTATTAATTATTGTGCTTCTTAGAATTTGTACGGATTGAATTAGGATTCGTTTAAAGTTTTATTTTTTTTATAAAAAAAACCTCAAAATTGAGGTATTTTATGTTTTATAAAAAAGTTAAAGAATAATAGGTTTTTAAAATTTTTAATTCTAAGTAGCTCGATTCAATTTGTAATCCTATTTCATTAATATTTATTTTTTACTCGACTTTTTAAATTCTATCAATTCTACAGGTGCTCCATTGTGTTTTATCATGGCTACTCTAACATCGTCTGAAGGTGAATTTGGCTTTGTTAATATTTCAAAATCTCTTTTTAACAATTCTGCATCGAGGTCTTCTACTTCAAAAGCAACATGTGGCACTTGTTGGATTAATGGATGGATAGGGCTGTCTTGCTCAAATCGCATCCACTCTATACCATAAGGACTTTTACTAAAACCTGATACGTAAAATTTTAAATGTGGAATGTATTTTTCATTTTCGAGTTTTTGATGGGTTGGTATTCCTATATGATGGTATTTCCACCCCCATTCTTCTATAATTTGTGGTGCATCTGCATCTTTACGTAAATACATTTTTAAAAGATATAATATGTTTATTTTTTACTATTTTTTTCTTTAAAACTTTCAACAATACCAAATGTTGCAATAGCTACCCAAAAAATATTTATAAGAAGCGAAGGAAAAGCTTGGTATACATAGCAATTGTACCCTACTAATATAGCTCCAATTAAATTTAAATAGTTGCACAGTTTTAAATATCTACTCTTAGTTTTAACGGTTACTGCATAAGCAACAATTATTAAAAATGAACCAATCCAGCCTAGAATATCTACAACCATTACCTAAGAATTCTTCTATATTTTACTTTTATAAAAACAACAATTTTCTTCAAAAAAACATTTATTATTTATAATACTTTGCTAATGTAAATATTTTTTTGAAGAAAAAATATGTTTTAAGGATAACGAATTTATGAATATTTTAAAAAGTAAAATAACTACTGCTATTGTTAGAATGTTTATTTTACTATAATAGAAATACAAAGCAGTAGATTATTTTATTTATAATTACTTTTTATTAAAATTTATACGTTTTTGCGGGGTAATTATCATCATCAAATATAATTTCTGCGTGCCCACTTGGTTTAAAATCGACTAGAGAAACTCTAGATGGATTGGAAGGGTATTTTCCGTTCTTAAATTCAAGCAATCTAAGACCTCCATTGGAATGAACCAAAATAGTACGCCAACCATTTACTTTATTTTTTTCTACAAAAAATGGTGCACGAGATACTGTAAATCTATTTATTAAATTGTTATTACTATCTAATAAGAAAAATGTACAGCCTCCAGAACCACAAAATTGATTATTTACAGGGCGTACAAAAGTTTCTTCTTTACCATCGTCATTCAAATCGATTTTGTAAAATTGAAATTTTCTGTTTGATTTTTCCATATCTTCCACTTCACCTGGGGTGTCGTACACTTTTTCTCTAAGAAAAGTTTCAACTTCCTCTGCTTTTTTGGCATCTATTGAAAATTCTGAATAAAAATCTATATCTTTAGTTTTTGCAATTTTAGTTGAGTCGTTTTTTTGATACAACCCAGCAGGTGTTCTATTAGAATCGCAAAATGTAAATACTTCACTAGCTACTTCTGGTCCTTTAGGGCCTGCTAAAATGCCATTTGCTTCTTTACGAATAAGTATGGTAGCTCCATTTATTTCTGGAGAATTTAACTCAATTCCATGCACACTTTCTTTTCCAGTTGCTTCTAGCGTGCATTTTTTTGTACCATTTTTAGTTTCGTAAAATTCTACTTTGTATATATTATCTTCTTTACTAATATTTAAATGGTTTACGTATGGAAATACATCGCTTTTAGCTACATAAGAACCTGTTTCTGGCAACTTTAAATTGGGTTCTTTTTTACAAGATGTAATACCCACTATGGTTAAAAGTAATATTGTAAAAACTCTATTTAATTTCATATAAAATACATTTTTAATTAATAGTTATAATTATTTTACAGAAAATAACTGTAAAAACTGGTATTATTTAATCAAAAATAATACCAGTTTTAAAATTAGTTGTGTTTTTTTGTTAAGGTTTTGTTAGTTTTTATTTGATTTTAAAAGTTTCTTTTAGAATTGTTATTCCATGATTTATCGCTCCAGAATGGTTTTTTCCTTCTACTTTAATAACTGTTGCTTTTTTAGCCTTTAAAAAATCTATTTCTGGTTGTGTAAAATTACCTACCTGCTCATCTCTAGTTCCATAAACATAGGTAATTTTTGACAAGTCCTCTATTTTTGATAATGTAGTTACAAAACGTTTGTGACCAAGACCTGCTGCTAAACGACTAGTATTTCTATCTTCAACAGATTCTTGATTATATAAAATAATGCTGTAGGCGCCTTTCTCGTCGTAAGTATAACCACCTATTTCTCCTCGTTGAAATCCTTTCCAAAGGTTTTCTTCAATATTTAAACGCCCTACCATTATAAAGTATTGATCTGCCACGTCTATACCATATTTTTCGATAAGACCTTGGGTCATGAAAGCTCCAAATGAAATTCCTAACACAACCACTCGTTTGTTAGTCTTTGTTTTATAATATGTAATTACTTTTTTAAGATCGTCTATACTTTGTTGATCGTAATCTTTTGCTTGTTGAAAAGTAATATCTTTATCTTTAAATAATTCAGGGTTTTTAGTTTGTACTTGGTGTACGTTTACCCATAATACATTTTTAGCATCAGCTTTATCTATAATTGCTGTTAATTCTTTCTCTAAAAGGGTAGTTACAGGACCTCCTTGTGTGTTAATTATAACTAAATCGCTATCTTTATTACCTTGTATACTTACTAGTTGTTGTATTTCCTTTGGTAATAAATTGCTACTCTCTAATGTGTCATCATCTTTTTGGTTGCAGCTAACAAATAGTATTGTAAAGCTACATAAAATACTTGCAAAAATTAATTGTACTTTTTTCATATTAAAAATTTATTTATTTATTTATTTATTTATTTATTTGTGTCGCAATTTGCCATTTGTTTATTTCCTCAATACTCATCCAATGAACTCCTTTAAATGGTGCAGCTTCTATTGTATAAAAATAAAATTCTTTCCCTAATGGAGCGCCTAGAACTTCATTAAAATAATTTATTTGAGCCTGATGCTCTGAGGAGTCTTTTGGCAAGTCTGCTGCTGTATAACTACCACCACTCCAAGAGTGAACTCCTATTTTTGCTCCTTTGGTAACCACACGTTTTCTTCCAGCACAAAACAAATCTACACCTCCTGAAGATATTTGACTGTTTGCTAAAACCTTAGTGGTAAAACCTGCATTTTTTATTAATCTACCTGTCTGCATATTTACGTCATCATTTATAGAGCCTGGTACTTTTTCTAATACGATTGTTTTTACCTCTGGATGGTTTTTAATTAGATCTTTAAACTGAGTGTAAGAAATTGAGCCTAAAATTCCATTTAAATAAACTTCATTACCTTTTACTTTTAAAGTAGTATTACCTACACCAGCATCAAGAAATTCTTCATAATCACTTTTACTACAACTTACAAATAACGCTGTAAGGCTTACTAAAGCTATTAAAAATATTAATTTTGTTATTTTCATATTAAAAATTTTATTTATTTATTTCGGTTGCTAAGTTCCACGTCTTTACCTCGTCAATACTCATCCAATGTATATCGTTAAATGATGCAGATTGTAGTGTATAAAAATAAAAATCTTCGCCATTTGGTGAGCCTAGAACTTCATTAAAGTATGCTATTTGATATTGGTGTGCTGGATGATCTTTTGGCAATTCTCCAGCAGAAAAAGAGCCACCACTCCAAGAATGAACTCCTATTTTTGCTCCTTTGGTAACCACACGTTTTCTTCCAGCACAAAACAAATCTACACCTCCTGAAGATATTTGACTGTTTGCTAAAACCTTAGTGGTAAAACCTGCATTTTTTATTAATTTACCTGTGTGCATATTTACAGCATCGTTTATAGAGCCTGGTACTTTTTCTAATACAATGGTTTTTACCTCTGGATGTTCTTTTATAAGATTTTTAAATTGCTTGTAAGAAATTGTTCCTAAAATTCCGTTTAAATAAACTTCATTACCTTTTACCTCTAAAGTTGTGTTACCTATACCTGTAAGCATCATACCTGCTTTTACTGTGTATGGCATAGTGCTACTGTCTTTTTTTGAACTTAAGCTACCTTTAAAATCTAAAAGCATCGTTTCTTCGTTATCACCTGTTTTTATAACTTCAGCTTTACCTTTTGCAATAATATAAGAAGATATTTTGGCTTCTTGATTGTCTTTAAGTACTGATAGGTCTGCGTCAAACAATACCGATTGTACAGAAAATTTCTTCTTCTCTTTCTCCATAGCTTTTAAAGGTGCTACTTGAACAAGTGTTTGCTTTTTACCATTTTTATTAGTAAAAACACTAATAAAAGTAAATTCATTTTCCTCTTCATCTATTTGTGGTAAAAACAAATCTAACTTGTAGTTATTGTTGTTTAATTCTAAACCAAAATCTTTTACTGAAGTTAATTGTTTATCTACTTCTGCATCAATTTCACTGGCTGTAATATTATTATTTGTCTCTTTAAAGTTTGCCCAACATTTATCTTTATACCAATAACCATCTTTTGTTTCGCACTCGGTTTTATTGGCCACAGAATAGGTTTTTAAAACCTCTTCTAATCCACTTGCAGATTTGCAGCTTATGATACTGATAGCCACTAGTAGTACAAAAAATAAATAATTCTTTTTTTTCATGATGTTATTTTTCTTGTTCATTATAAATGTAATCTATTGTGTTTGAATTGTAAATACTGTATTTTTCACCTAATAACTTAATTTCTTTATTATAAGTATCTATCATTACAGAAAGACTAATTTTTTCTTGTTGATATTTTGCTTCTAATTCTAGTGCCAGTTTAAGTTCTTCAAGTACATTTTCATAATCAAAAATATCAGCAAAATTGTGGGTTTTCTTTAAATTATAAAGGTTGTTATAGATAACTTTTTGCATGTACTCACTTATGTTTTTTGATACAATTTGATTCGTTAATATACTTTTTAACATTTCTGGGTAAGGCAATGGGTTTCTCTTAATTACTATTTTTATTTTGTTTGAATTGGCAATACTATCTTTAGCTAATTCTTCTACATATTTATGAATTACTCTAGAGTAATTGTAAGAAGAGCTAACAATAGTATTTGCAGTATTAATAAGCTTTATTGTATCTTTTTTTTCTTTATTTATATTAGATCTATTAGATAATGTAACTGCTAACAACACACCAAAAAGTGTTGCCATTAATGTAGATATATAAGAAAGCATATCTTGTCTGCTACCTTTTTTATAGGTAATAAAAAGAATTACAATACTTGAAATACAAATAATTAGTGCAATTTTAAATAAACCCATTACTATTCTTTTTTTTTATTTTATATAATAGATATAGTACGCAAATAGTTGTCGTAATTAATATGGGAATTAAAAATAACAAGTCAATTCTTATAATAGAATCTCCTATATTACTATTTACAATCCATTCGCAAAACTGCCATTCCCATATTGCATAGCTAAACCAAATAACTAAAAGAAATAATAGTAAGTTTTGTTTTTTATTAGACTGCTTTTTCATCTACTCTAAAATTTATATGTTGCAAAGATGAAACCAATACAAATAGAATTAGAAAAAAAATGGGTTTAAGTAGTTTGAATTTCAGAAATCAATACCAAACAGAAAGAAATTATAGTTGTTTTTTACAGTTTTCAGGAATTCGTACTTTTTAAAGCTATTAAAAGTAAAGAAAATTAAGGTTAAACCTTTCTTTTATATTGCAAAGGTGTGCAGGATAATTCTTTTTTAAATGCTGCATAAAAAGAACTTTTACTTTTAAAACCAGCTTCTATTCCAATTCCTTCAATACTTAAATTGTTTGAAATGTCGGAGTCTAATAAGTTTTTTACTTTTTCTATACGAAAACCATTAATGTAAGTATTAAAGTTTTTGTTATAAACAGCATTTATAGTGTTAGATAGTTTTCTTGAATGAACACCTAATCCTTCTGCCAAATCTACGATTGTTAAATCTGGCTTTTCAAAATCTTTTGTTTTTTTTAAATAACTCTCTAAAGAAATTGCCAATTGCTGTTGGTCTTCTTTAGTAGAAATTTTATTGTCTTTTTCTACCTGCTTTTTTTCAGTAACTTTATCTGTAGAAATAGCAAATACAGAACTAACATTTGTTTGCAAAATACCTCTCAAAGAAATCCAATACAATAAAACAACATTTAAAATTGAAAATAATAATGTTTGGTATTTAAACTCAAAAAAACTGTCTGTTAAAAAGAAAATTAGTGTAGCAAAAAGCCCAATAACAATATAGGTTTTTGCCCAACGTAATTCTTTAAATGCTGTATCTGTATATTGATTTTGCAACTCTGCTATGTGCCTATTTATCCACTTTACAGCTAAAACACCTATCCATAAACCATATATAATACTTATAAATTCTGTAACTTGATACCAAACAGAATTTAAAATATTTAGTTTAAGTTCTAATGGTAAAATAAAAATAATGCATTGTATTATTAAAGATAAAATACCAGGATATAAAACCCAATAACTAGTATATTGCTTAGAAAAAATAGATACTTTTTGAATGTATATGTAAAAAAGTGGAAATAAAAGCCAACTAGCGGAAACAGGCAAACCTATTAGTTGTGGGTACAATTCTATTGCATTAATATCATTTAAAATAGTAGGCAATAAATCTAATGAATATCCTACAATAAAAAGCCCCAAAAAAATTGTAGATTTTTCTGATTTACGATTGATAAAAATAAGCAGTAGCCCTAAAATTATTCCTTGTACAAGACCAAGGGTATCTACTAACGATGCTATATTATAATTGAGTTTCAATAGTATTTATAAACTTAAAAATATTGTTATTAGATAAGATATCGTTTAAAAACAAAAAAGCATTTTAAAAACATAAAATTTAAAAAAAATTATTTTTTAAACTTTAAAACTTCGCTTCTACCTTTTTTGAAGATTTTATTACTATTTCCTTTTCCTTTTCGAAGTTCTTTTTGTGTTTTAAAAGGCAAGTGAATTATTTCTTGGCAATCTGTAGAACAGGTGTTTTCCATTGTTTCCGAACACTCATCACATTGTATAAAAAGTAAATGACAAGCCTCATTTGCACAGTTTGTGTGTGTATCGCAAGGTTTTCCACATTGGTGGCAATTAGATATAACATCGTCTGTAATTTTCTCTGCTCTTCTGTGATCAAATACAAAATTTTTACCGATAAATTTATTCTCAATTCCTTCTGCATTTACTTGACGCGTGTATTCTATAATACCACCTTCGAGCTGAAAAACGTTCTTAAAACCTTTGTGTTTGTAATATGCCGATGCTTTTTCGCAACGAATTCCACCAGTACAATACATCAATAAATTTTTATCTTCTTTGTTCTCTTTTAAATCTTCTTCGATAATATCTAAAGAATCTCTAAACGTATCTACATCTGGAGTTACAGCACCATCGAAATGCCCTATTTCACTTTCGTAATGATTTCGCATATCTACACAAATGGTATTTGGGTTTTCTAACATTTTATTAAATTCTTTTGCATTTAAATGCACTCCTTTATTGGTAACATCAAAAGTATTATCATTTAAACCATCTGCTACAATTTTGTCTCTAACTTTTACTTTTAACTTTAAAAATGATTTATTATTTTGTTCTATCGCAATATTTAATCGAATATCTTTTAAAAAGGAAACACTATCTAGTTGATCTTTTAAAGCGTATAAATTTTCAGAAGGAACAGATAACTGTGCATTTATACCTTCGTAAGAAACATAAATTCGACCTAAAACATCTAAAGCATTCCATTCTAAAAATAATTTGTCTCTAAATAATTGTGGATTTTCTATCTTGTAATATTGATAAAAAGAGATTGTGAGGCGGTCTTTGCCAGCTTCATCAATTAATGCAGCGCGTTCTGTAGCGCTTAACTTGTTGTACAGTTGCATGCTATACTTTTTTTAGTTAATGATTGATTTTTGTTGGTGCAAATCTACGAATTTAGAGTTAGATTTTTGCTGATAATTACCATGCTTTTTGGAGTTGATTTTAATGAGTTATTACCCAGAGATTCACAGAGATTTTCTTGCAAAATCAAGGATATGTAATTTTTTTTTGCAAAGACAGGCTATGTTTTCTATGCAACTCCTATGTGTTAAAAACAAAAAACACAAATTTTACAAAGAAACGCAGAGATATCGGCTCTGTATAAGAACAGTAGGGTTAAAAACAAGCACAAACCATTCGATTGAATACAAACCGAATTTTTAAATTTCTATGTTTATTTTTACTCTTTAAATATAGCCAAATTTAAAAATTTGGCGATTTGACAAATGTGCCAAAACTTTTTGGTTTTGCTACAATTGTCCATAGTGCTTTTCGCAATGTTACTCAATAATCTTGTATTAAAACTTCAGTCGGAATATGCAATTTGGCGTTCAAGTTTCTAATCATTTTCAAAGTTCCCAAAAATCTCGTAATGTTCCTCTCGAAAATATCTTCACGTCAAATTATTTGTAGCAAGTATACAATAAAAGTTACCAAAATGATAACTTTAGACGGTTTTTTCAGCGTTATGGGCAACACAGGATATTCTCGAAAAGGCGCAAAAACGCAAAGTTTTTCGCAAAGATTTGCTATGCTTTCTATGAATCTATATAGAAAAAAAGAAACAGATTTAAAGGTTAATTGTTAAAAGTCAACAAACAAGATATCAGCCCAGATTGAACGATTTGTTTTAGCTCTTTTTTATACTGAAAGAAATTCAGCATAAAAAAAAAGCAAGTAATGAAAGCTAGAAATAGCTGCAAAAAAATAATTTTATATCAATTTGTTAAAAATTAAACATTACAAAAATAGTTGCTCTATTTTTAAACTTTAATTGATTTATAACGTTTTTACTGATTTATTTCGTTCTTTTTTTTAGCATCTTTGCAGAAATGAAAAATGCTTTTTTAAATTTTTCAAAAAAACAAATAAAATGTCTTTCCTGTCTTTCGTCTATCGTTTTAGATAAACGCTAGCAGGAACCTAAATTAAAAAGTATGAAAATAGCTGTAGTTGGCGCAACTGGAATGGTTGGCACAGTAATGTTAAAAGTTTTAGAAGAACGTAATTTACCAATAACACAATTAATTCCTGTAGCATCTGCAAAGTCTGCTGGAAAAAAGTTAGCATATAAAGGGAAAGATTATACAGTTGTAACTTTAGAAGATGCCGTAAAAATGAAACCAGATGTTGCTTTATTTTCTGCTGGTGGAGATACTTCCTTAGAATGGGCTCCAAAATTTGCGGAAGTTGGCACCACTGTTATCGATAATTCTTCGGCTTGGAGAATGGATCCAACAAAAAAATTAGTAGTTCCTGAAATTAATGGAGATGTTTTAACTTCGGATGATAAAATTATCGCAAATCCGAATTGTTCTACAATACAATTAGTAATGGCTTTAGCACCTTTGCACGATACATATAAAATGAAACGTGTGGTTATTTCTACCTATCAATCTGTTTCTGGAACTGGTGTAAAAGCAGTACAGCAATTAGATAACGAGGAAGCAGGAATTGATGGAGAAATGGCATATCCACACAAAATTGGACGAAATGCATTGCCACATTGCGATATTTTTTTAGAAAACGGATACACAAAAGAGGAAATGAAATTGGTAAAAGAACCAAAGAAAATTTTACGCGACGATTCTTTTTCTGTAACTGCAACTGCTGTTAGAATTCCTACTGCTGGTGGGCATTCCGAAGCTGTAAATATTCAGTTCGAAAATGATTTTCATTTGGCAGATGTTCGTAGAATATTAAGCGAAACCCCTGGAGTTATCGTGGAAGACGACTTAGCGAATAACGTGTATCCAATGCCAATTAACGCACATAATAAAGACGAAGTTTTTGTTGGGCGTATTCGAAGAGACGAATCTCAAGAAAATACCTTAAATTTGTGGATTGTTGCAGACAACCTAAGAAAAGGTGCTGCTACAAATACAGTTCAAATAGCTGAATATTTAGTAGAAAACAATTTAGTTTAATTTATAGAGATTTCTCGATTTCACTTCGTTTCACTCGAAACGACACTGTAATTTGTCATTTTCGACCTTGTGGAGAAATCTTAAGAATTAATTTTTTTAAAAACGAAAAATGGCAACATTTCATAAAGTAAACATACAAGAAATTAAACACGAAACCGCAAATGCGGTTTCTGTTTTATTTGAGATTCCCGAAAAATTAAAAGCAGCTTTTAATTTTACTGCTGGGCAATACATTACCCTTCAAAAAGAAATTAATGGCGAAGAAATTCGAAGAGCATACTCCATTTGTTCTACTCCAAAAAGTGGCGAAATTAGAGTTGCCATTAAAGCAGTTGAAAACGGAACATTTTCTGTTTTAGCTACTTCTGTTCTAAAAGCTGGCGATATAATTGAAATATCTGAACCAGAAGGAAGGTTTTTATTAAATTCTCAAACAAATAAAAATTACATTGCATTTGCAGCTGGTTCTGGAATTACACCAATTTTATCGATGGTAAAAACAGTTTTACAAACAGAACCAACTTCTAATTTTACGTTAGTTTATGGAAATAAAACTGTTGCAGACACTATTTTTTATGATGAATTAAACACTCTAAAAGAGTCGTTTTCTAATAGATTTAAATTGCATTATATTTTTAGTAGAGAAGAAGTTAAAAATCAATTAAGAGGAAGAATAGATGAAAGCGTAACGAATTATTTCGTTAAAAATATGTACAAAGAAACTTCTTTTGATGCTGCTTTTTTATGTGGACCAGAAGAAATGATTAATGAAGTTTCTAAAACTTTAAAAAACAACAATATCCCAGAAGAAAACATTCATTTCGAGCTATTTACAGTTTCTGTTGACGAGGAAGCTTTATCAGAAATAAAAGCAGGAACTACAGAAATTACGGTGCTGTTAGATGATGAAGAAACCACTTTTAATATGCTACAAACCGACGATATTTTGGCTGCAAGTTTACGTAACGATTTAGATGCGCCTTATTCTTGCCAAGGTGGCGTTTGTAGTTCTTGCATGTGTAAAGTTACTGAAGGAAAAGCGGTTATGGTTAAAAATTCTATTTTAACAGATGGCGAAATTGAAGAAGGCTTAATTTTGGCTTGCCAAGCACATCCAACAACTTCTAAAATTACTATCGATTTTGATGATGTGTAGAAATGTTTAACTGTGTAATTGTTTTGGTTAATTATTAAAACATAAAGGAATAACTTCAAGTTTTAGGAATATGAAAAAAACAATACTTCTCTTAGCAATAATTCTAACAAGCTGTTCAAGACCATTATACATAAAAGATAAACACTTTGATTGTACTAAAGTGAGATACGAAATGGATTCTGATTTAAAAGAATTAGTTTACAAATCACTTCAAAGAGCAGTTGTAGTGGAAAAAGATATTCAAGAATATCAGTCTATTTGGAAAAAAAATAGAATATATGTACTGAATCAATTTCAACTAAATGAAACTTTAGGACTCCCCAAATCTAATTCAGTAAAAAAGGATTATAAATATTTAAAATTGAATGAGATTCCAAATAAAATTGGAAATGTAGCTTTCTGTCTTAAATCTAAATCTGAATTACAAACAATTGCGAACAAAACTTGGGAGGATTTTCTATTTCTTTCTTTTAGTATGATAAAAATTGAAAAAGACACTGCAACTGTTAAAGTTAATAATACATGGAAAGTTAGCAAACATTCACAGAAAATATATTTAAGTGGAGGTGGCTACACTTGTATGTATAAAAAAATAAAAGGTGAATGGAAGTTCGACAAAATAATTAGTAGATGGATTTCATAAAAAAATTAATAAATGTTTCTACAATAAAGTACTACTATTTAATTTTTAAAATTCACTTTCAATTCTAAACTCCAAATCAAAAACGAAATAGATTTTAATCGTGTATAAAATTCCGTATTTTTGTAAGCTATGGATCTTTACGATTTTAAAAATGCTTTTTTTATAGGTTTCTTTATGGCTTTTATGATTGGGCCTGTTTTTTTTATGCTCATTCAAACCAGTATATTAAAAGGTGCAAGAGCTGCAATTGCTTTCGATTTAGGTGTTATTTTAGGCGATATTTCTTTTATTTTAATCGCCTATTATGGAAGTAGATCTTTGTTAGAAGAAATTAAAGACGACCCTCGCTTATTTTTTATCGGTGGCTTGGTTTTAATTATCTATGGACTAATTACATATTTAGACAAATCCAACAAAAAAGAAGCGCTGGAAACTTCTAAAATGGTAGAAGTTCCCATAAAAAATAACTATCTAAAATTATTTATAAAAGGCTATTTCTTAAACTTTATAAATATTGGTGTTTTGGCTTTCTGGCTAGGAACTGTTTTGGTTATTGGACCTACTTTAAACATGAATCAGAATGCAATTTTCTCTTATTTTGGCGTTATTTTATTGGGTTATTTTGTAACCGATATTGGTAAAATTCTTTTAGCAAAACAGCTAAAAAGTAAAATGACTCCTTTAGTTGTTTATAAAGTAAAAAAAATTATGGGTATTCTCTTAATTGTTTTTGGTTTTTTACTAATGCTAAAAGGCTTTATCCCAAATGAAAGAATTGATGAGTTTTTGCATTAGAAAATTGTTAAACTGAATGAAACCAAAATTGCCACACTTTAGAACTAAAAAAATTATTTTTTAAAATCGAACAATCAAATTATTTTTCATCTAAATAATTTATATAATAAAAAAGACCTCACAGATTTTAATATTTGTAAGGTCTTAAACTTTATTTCAGAAAAACTTCTTTCTCTATTTGTAAATGTTATTATCTAAATTAACATCTGCCATTAATTTACTTTTATCAATTTCCACAGATTTTACTGTTTTAGAAGTTGTTAAAGAATAGGTTGGCATTGCCCAGCCCCAAGCTTCTAAAATGGTTGCTGATGTTGGTTTGTGCCCTCTCATCATACGTAAAGGAATGTTAAAACTTTCTGTAGAACCATCTGTATAAGTAACTTCTAAATCTATTGGCATTGGCATTTTTCCAATTCTTTCTAAAGTTATTGTTTTGCCTTCTACAGATTTAATTCCATAATCGATGGTGTGTATTGTTTCTGTCCATTCGTTTAAATACCAACCTAAATGAATCCCAGAAACTTTTTCCATAGAACGTTTTACGTCATTTGGTGTTGGGTGCTTAAAGCTAAAATCGTTAAAGTATTTTTTTAGCCCTTTTGCAACATTTTCTTCGCCAATTACATATTCTAATTGAGATAAAAAGATGCTTCCTTTTACGTAACTAGCAACACTATAAGCTGTATTAAGGTTGTATCTATCTGCATGCGTTGTTAATGGTTCTTCAATATTATTATTTACTACATAATTATAACCTCTATATGGTCCTGCATTCGGGTTTCCTTTACCTTTCTTTAAAATTTCGTGAGAGGCTTTTGCAGAAATGTAGCTGGTAAAACCTTCGTCCATCCAAGGGTGTTCACTTTCGTTAGAAGCTAATAAAAACTGAAACCAAGTATGTGCCATTTCGTGTGCTGTAACTCCAAATAGACTTCCAAAACCTCTTTCCCCAGTAATTAAAGTAGACATTGCATATTCCATTCCACCATCTCCACCTTGTATTACAGAGTATTGTTTGTAAGGGTATTTACCAACATGTTTGCTAAAATACCTCATCAATTCGGCTGTTGGTTCTTGTAAGTCTTTCCAATTTTTTAAATATTCCGCATCTAAAGTTTTCTTGTAAAAGAAATGTAAATCGATACCTACTGGCATTTTTAAAATATCGTGATTATAATCTGGATCTGCAGCCCACATAAAATCGTGTACGTTTGGTGCTTTAAAGTGCCAAGTTAATTTATTTGTGTTTGGTACATTTAAAGGTTTGGATTTGTCTTCATAACCATGCCCAATTTCTTGTGGGTTTTGTAAATAACCTGTTCCACCAACAACATAATTTCTATCAATTGTTAATTTTACATCAAAATTCCCCCAAACTCCATGAAATTCTCTGGCAATATAAGGTGGTGTATGCCAACCTTCGAAATCGTATTCTGCCATTTTTGGATACCATTGAGACATAGAAAGTGCAACACCTTCTTTATTGTCTCTTCCAGAACGTCTAATTTGTATAGGAACTTGTGCATCGAAATCCATATCGAAAGTTACACTTTCTCCAGATTTTATAGGTTTATTTAAAGTTACTTCTAAAATTGTACCTACAGTTTTATAAGTAACTGCAGCTCCATTTTGTTTTAAAGAGTTTACTTTTATGTAACCAATTTCATTAGGTTTTAATTTGCTAATTCTGTCTCCTACTCTTCCATCGGGATCTTTAATATTTAGAGATCTTACATCCATTTGAGAACCTGGTTGAAAGGCATTAAAATACAAATGATAGTACACTTTATCTAATTCGTCTGGAGAATTGTTTGTGTACACAGCTTTTTGTATTCCTTTATATTGATGGTTGTTTACGTCCATATCAACATCCATCTTATAATCTATATGTTGTTGCCAGTATGTGGTGAACTTAGCACTGTTTTTATGCTTGTTATTGTGCACTTCTTTAGAATTCGCACAAGAAGCCAACAATACTAAAAAGCTCCCTAAAAAGAGTATTTTTTTCATGTATAATTATTTAGTTTGGTATAAAAATAAAAAACAGCGATGTAATTATCGCTGTTTTCTATTTATTTTTTTCCGTTTACAATGCTATCTGCCATTTTTAAAGCATTGTAAGCATTTACGATTCTACCAGAAACCGATAGTTCTGAAAATGGTACTTTTTCGCCATTTGGTTTTTCTTTTGATTGAGAACCTGGTTTTACGACATCGAAATTAATTTTAATTCCAGAATTCATTAAAATATGTTTTACTTGGCTTGCAGATAATTGTGGATAATAGGAACGAACCAAGGCTGCAACTCCTGCTGCAGATGGTGCTGCCATAGAAGTTCCGCTATTAAATGCATATTTATCTGCTGGCATAGTAGCATAAATATCTACTCCTGGTGCAAAAATATCTACATTCTTTTTCCCGTAATTAGAAAAAACTGCTGGTAGGTTTTCATTATAATTTAAACTTATCGCTCCAACTGTTAGAACATTGTCGGAAATTTCGTTAATTAAATCTTCAGAATCGTTTGGGTATGTTCTTACTTGATCGATATTACTTCCATCATTTCCAGCGGCATTTACAATTAAAACATCTTTTTCTGCTGCATATTTAATAGCATCATACACCCATTGTTTGTTTGGAGAATATGGTTTCCCAAAACTTGTATTTATTACTTTTGCACCATTATCTACTGCATATCTAATTCCTAAAGCAACATCTTTATCATGCTCATCTCCATCTGGAACCACACGTACTGTTAATATTTGTACATTTTTTGCAACTCCATTTACACCTTTTCCATTATTTATTGAAGCAGCAACAATTCCTGCAACATGTGTTCCATGACTTTCTAATTCTTTAGAACCAATTACGTTGTTATTTCCATAATCTGTATCTGTAATATCGGTTAAATCGTCTCCCATAGACTGGCGAGCATTAAAGTCTAAATCGTAACTTTTAGATTTCTCTTTACCCGACTTATAATCCATAAATTGCTTTTTATAGTCTAAAAGGCCAGCTTCTGTCATCCCTCTTCCTAAAATATTTGCAACATCTGCAATTTGTGCTGCTAATTTAGGATCATCTGGTTTTGCACTTTTTAAATCTTCTGCACTAATGTTTTCTTTACCAACAAACTTTTTAACGTTGTTAAAATTCTGCTCTAGTTGGTTTAATCTTTGTTCTGTTTTCTCTAATCCTTCCAACTCTTGTTTATGAGCTTCAACAGATTTTGTGTACTTTTCTTTTAATTTTAAATATTGCTCGAATTCGGCTTTGTCTGCATCTGCAATTTCAGAGGCTTTTTTGTCTCCGAATTTATCCATTCCTTTCTTAACAATTCTAGTTAATTCTAACTGATCTGCATTTACAATTCTACCATCTTTGCTTCCTAAGAAATTCCAGCCATGTATATCGTCTACGAAACCATTTTTGTCATCATCTTTATTGTTTGCTGCAATTTCGTTCGGGTTTGTCCAAACAACATCTTTTAAATCTTCGTGTTCTACATCTACACCAGAATCTGCAATACCTACAATTACTGGAACGCCTTTTTTATTTTGTATAAATTGGTACGCTTTATCGATACTCATTCCTGGAATAGAGTCTGTTAACAAATCTAAATGACTCCAAGTTTGTCTTTCATTTTCTGATAAAGCTCCTTTTTTCGCAGGAATATTTACTACATTATTTGTTCCACTAGGAACAGGAATTGTAGTTACTGAAGTTTTACAACTTGCTAAAAAAATACCAGCTGCAACTGTAAAAATAATTGGTTTTAATACTCTCATCTCTCTTTTCTATTATTAAAATATATCTGTAAATTTGTGTGTGTTCTCTATGCGTACACCTTTTTCTGTATGTTGTACTGTACAAATTTCGTTGTGTGCATCGTGCTCTAAAAAAAGGTAGTAATTATTGTCTGCGGCTTCATTTAAAAAAACTTCTTTTTCTTTAATGGTTAGCAAAGGTCTTGTGTCATAACCCATTACATAAGGCAAAGGTATATGCCCAGTTGTAGGTAATAAATCTGCCATAAAAACAATGGTTTTGTTTTTATAAGTTAGTTTTGGTAACATTTGTTTTTCTGTATGACCATCCATAAATAAAACATCGAAACCTATTTGATCTCTTGAATTTCTATGAATAAAATTTAATTGTCCGTTTTCTTTTATAGGATTGATGTTTTCCTTTAAAAAAGATGCTTTTTCTCTTGGATTTGGTTCTGTTGCCCATTTCCAATGATTATCATTAGACCAAACTTTTGCATTTTTAAAAGCAGGAACTAACAAGCCATCTTTATTTCTTTCAATTACACCTCCACAATGATCGAAATGTAAATGTGTTAAAAAAACGTCTGTAATATCGTCTTTATGAAAACCGAGGTTTTTTAGTGAAGTATCCAAAGAAAAGTCACCAAATAAATAGTAATACCCAAAAAATTTATCTGATTGTTTAGAACCTAAACCTGTATCAATTAAAATTAATCGATTTTTATCTTCAATAAGCATGCAACGCATACTCATGTCTATTAAATTATTGGAGTCTGCAGGATTTGTTCTTTGCCAAATTGTTTTTGGAACAACACCAAACATGGCACCACCATCTAACTTAAAATTCCCTGTTTCTATTGGATAAATCTTCATACTGTAAAACTAAAAATCATCATTAAAAATTATTTATAAAAATAAAAATTTAATGATTCATAAAATTTTAAAACACAAACCTTTAACGTTTATGAAGTACAAAGATGAAGAAAATATAATGATTTTCTGTTAAGAAATATCTAATACTTTAAGATGTATAGCTATGTTTTTTTACTGTTTTATTGATTTTAATTTTACTTAAAAATTTCGATAATTTTAAAATCACAAAAACACTTACTGCTAGACCTACAATTACTAATATCAATTGAACATCTAAAAAGTTTTCTGTTGTAGAAACTGGATCTGATGGTAAAATTTGTAAAAGCATCGTTTGTAATTTTAAAGTTTGGTACATCAAAAATACAAGAGATTAAAAAATGAATACTTTCTTTTTCGATAAATGGTATTCTTATTTCGTTGAAATGCAAGTTGCTAACTTTAAACATTTTACTCTTTTACTGTTATTTTTTGCTGAATTTCATTCCCCAAATTATCGGTTACAGATATTTTGTAAATTCCTGCTTTATAGTTTATTGCCACATTATGAATCTCTTTTGTTGAAGTAATAAACTCGTTGTTTACATACCAAAACAACGTTGCTTCTTTATTAGAATGCGCTACTTTTAAAATGAGTTCGTTTTTTTTTCCATCGAAATTTTTGGGTAAAAAAATCGTGCTTTTTTCTGTTGGGTAGATAAACTTCATAGCATTTTTAGTTTTTCTTAAACAGTCGTTTCTAAAGGGTGGAAGTGGTTTATAAAACGGATTTTTTTCTTTATAATAATATTCCATTAAAGGAGGTAATACAAACCAAGATTTCTGTTTCATGTTACTTAAACTCTCGCAAGAAGTATTTACTTGATAATTTTCTGAATGATTTACATTAATTAAAACATGATATGGACAAGGAGCCGTTTTTAATCCTGAATTTTGTACAAATTCCATCTTTTTTTCTTCACAAATTTCTGTGGCTCTGTAACCACTTTTTGTACAAATTTCAATTGCTGTCATTTCATCAAAAGGTGTTGAAAACCATTCTGAATTGGGTAATTTATCGAAAATATCAAATAATATTGGAGCTGCAGTTTTCACACCCACCAAACCTGGTCTTCCTTCTCCATCTGCATTTCCTACCCAAACACCCACTACATAATCTTTTGTGGTGCCAATTGCCCAAGCATCTCTAAAGCCAAAACTTGTACCTGTTTTCCAAGCAATTTTTTTAGAAGAATCGAAAAACTCCCAGTTTTCTTCGGTATTTGGTCTGTTTACTTCTTTTAAACTTTCGAATGTTAGGTAAATGGAAGCAGCATCAAAAATTATTTTTTCTGGTGTTTTTTCTCCGAAATCAATTTTATCATCAGTAAAAAAAGTAGGTTCTGTAAATTCATTTTTAAAATATCTACTGGAGTTTTCTGTGTAATGATTTACTGTGGAAGCTAAGGAAGCATAACTTTTACATAAATCCCACAAGTTACTTTCTGCACCTCCTAAAGCCAAAGTTAAACCGTAATAATTGGCATTATTTCGAATGTCTTTCAATTGTAATTGCTGTAAATAATGATGAAATTTTTCCAAACCAAAACTTTGCAACATTCTAACAGTTGGCACATTTAAAGACCTTGATAGTGCCATTTTTGCAGAAATTGCGCCTGCGTATTTTTTATCGAAATTTTCTGGTTTGTAACTTCCAAAATTTGTGGGAATATCTGCCACCAAAGTATTTGGCAACAATTCTCCAGAGTCTAACATAGCAGCGTATAAAAAAGGTTTTAAAATGCTTCCTGTACTTCTTGGCTTATCAATAATATCGACATCTTTTTGATGGCTTTTATCTGTTGGCGCGTTTCCAACATAAGTCAATACCTTTCTCGATTTTACATCTAAAACCAACACAGAAATATTATAAATTCCGTTTTTACTTAACACATTGTAATGGTTTTTTACAATCTCATTTGCCTGATTTTGTAATTTTTTATCAATCGTAGTTTTTACAAATTCTCCTTTATTTGTTTTGTTTATTTTTTGCAATAAATGGGGTGCAATCTGCGGAATTGGATATGCTTTCTGAGGCAATTCTTCTAAAATAGATAATTCATACGTTAAAGAATCGATTATTTTTTTTACGAGTAATTTTTTTAATAATCGGTTTCTTTTTGTTAATAATTTATGCTGATTTTTCCCTGGATAAATTAAGTTTGGTGCATTTGGCAAAACCGCTAACGTTGCAGCTTCTGCCCAAGATAAATCCGTAGACTTTCTGTTAAAATAGCGCCAAGAAGCCGCATCTAAACCTACAATATTTCCACCAAAAGGAGCATTTGAACTCCAATAAGCAATAATTTCTTCTTTACTTGCCCTTATTTCTAAACGAGTTGCCAAAATAAGTTCTTTCAACTTTTCGAAATAGGTTCTCTCTCTATTATCTCTGCTCAACCTTATAACTTGTTGCGTAATTGTACTGCCACCTCTTTTTACACTTCCTGCTTGTAAATTCTGTTTTAAAGCTTTAAATATCGAAACAGGATTAAAGCCAGGATGTTTATAAAAATATTCATCTTCAAACTGAATTAAACAGGCTTTAAATTTTTGTGGAACGGAATCGTTTTTTGGAAATCGCCATTGACCATCTTCTGCAATTAATGCGCCTAATAATTGGTTGTTTTTACTCGTAATTACGGTTGATGTTGTTTTTGTAAACAACTCTTTTGGCAAACAAAAAGCATAAAAAACTAAAAGAACAACAAGAAATATTGTTTTCTTTTTATGTTTTAATATGTAGTTTTTTATTTTCAATTTTAATGTTTTATATTCTGGTTTTCAATGCCAGTTCGAGCGCAGTCGAGAACTTAATAAATCTTTAGTCGCAATAATCTCTCGACTGCGCTCGAGGAGACATTTTCCTACTTTACAATGGCAATCCAACGCCCTTTTGTGCTTACCAAATAATCATTATCATACATTGCTTCTACCTGAATTCCTGGTAAATAATACTTCCCTAAATACGCAGCATTCAACATTACTTTAAATGTCTTTGTTATTGCTTTTTTTCTGTTTTTATACAAATCGAAATAGAAATTCACACGATCGTCTCGAATGTCTGTGTAACGAGCTTCGCTTTTTGTGGTCGAGCCAAAATTGGTAAAACGAGTATTTACAATTTCCCATCCTGAAGGAAAAATTTGCGTTAAAGCAATGTCTTTTACGGTTTCATTTTTTGGATTGCTCACCATAATTTCCGCCACAAAATCCTGACCTTGTTTCAAATTATTGATGTTGATGGATTTCCCCTTTAAATCTTTATAAATTACAGAAACACTAAAGCCTCTTTTTTCTTCAATCTCTTCTCCTAAAGGCAATTTTCCAGAATTAATAATTCGTACAAAAACAACATTTTTATCATTGTTTTTTATATTGATGGAATTCTTACCTTCATTTACATTTATGGGTCTTTGAATAAAAGAACGTTGTGTATGTACAGCTATCGATTTTCCATTATTTGTATAATTTATATTGATGGATTTTCCACCATTTTTAACCACCATTTTTCCAATTGCCAACAAACTGTAAGCTGTAGATTGTGTGCTAATCCATTGGTTACTAGATAGTTTTTTTGCGATAGATTTCGCTAAATCTTTTACTTTATTATTGTCTGTTAAAACCATTGTTTCTAAAGCCATTGCTTGGTTTCTTGTTACAGAACCGTAAGTATAATAATTATAGCCTTCGAAATTTAAATTGGCTTTTTGCATAATTTCTTGGCTTGCTTCTTTTTGCCCTACCAAAGCATAAGCTGCTGCCAAACGCCATTTTGCTTCGTTAGAAATTTGTTTGAATTCTCGCAAACGATTCATCGCAGACAAATCTGGACTGCCAGCCAAAGCCAATGTGTATAATCTGTAAGCTTGTGCTAAATCTCTATGATAATTCCCATAACTTGGACGCCAATTTCTTGCGGCATTTTTCTGATATTTTATAAAATTACTCTTAAAAGTTAACGGTAAAACAAATCCTTTTTTTTCTGCTTCCAATAGAAAATGACCAGCATAACTTGTGCCCCAATCGTTTGCATAATTTTCTCCAATCCAATAACTCATACCTCCATTTGCTTGCTGAAAATTGCTTAATCTTTGAATTCCCTTTTCTATATTATTTTGAACTTTTTGTTTTTTATCTTGTGTTAAATCGAAAATATCATTCAAAAATAATTGTGGGAAAACGCTGGACGTTGTTTGTTCTAAGCATCCATGAGGATAACGAATTAAATACTGCAACCTGCCTGTAAAATTAATAGAAGGAATGGTAGATAATTCCAAAATTGCACTGTTAGAACCTTCCACACCAAAAGTTTCGAAAGTAAATTTTTGAGTTTCTTTTCCTTTTACTGTTTTATCTATAATTTTTGAAGTAATTGGATTTGGATTTACAACATCTAACTCGACTTTATAAGTTGATTTCTCTCCATTTCCAGTCGCAATAATTTCGACCGTATTTATGCCTTTTTCTTTTAAAACATCCAATTCGAAATACACCATTTTCTCATCTGGTTTTTTAAAATTTACTGTTTTTTTAGCATTTCCAATTACTAAAATTCCGTTGGAAGTCTTTACCTGAACAGTAACATTTTTCACTTTTTTATCCATTGCAAAAATGGTTACTGGAAGCGTTACTTTCTCTTTTGGAGACAATTTTCTTGGTAAAGTTGCCAAAACCATCAAAGGTTTTTTAACAGGAACAGCTTTTTCTGCGTTTCCAAAAGCTTCGTTTTTTACGTCGCCAGCAATTACCATCGTTCTCACAGAACCAATATAATTTGGCAAGGTAATTTTGTGTGATTTTGTCGCTCCTTTTTCCAACTTAAATGGCCCTAAATATTTTACAACGGGTTTAAATCGGTTTGCTTTTTGGTTTTTTCCTTTGGCGACACTTCCATCTCCACCAATCGCAAAAACTTGGTCGATACTTCCTGAATAAGCTCCAATTACATCATCAAAAATATCCCATGTTTTTACACCTAAAGCTTCTTTTGCGTAAAAAGTATCGTAGGCATTTGGTGTTTTAAATCGTGTTAAACCTAACAAACCTTCTTCTACAACCGCCAAAGTATAGGTCATCGATTTTTGGTTTTTCTCAGATACTTTTATTATGAATTCTTTTTCTGGTTCTAATTCATTTGGCATGGAAATTTGTGGTTCTAACCTGGTGTTTTTGTCTTCCACTAAAATTGGAATTACACCATACAAACGCAAAGGCAAATCGTTTTCGGAAACTTGATGTGGTTGTAATAACGAGATATTTACAAACACATTTGGCGCCATATTTTTATTGATAGGAATTTCCACAGAAGTGGTTCCTTTGGTCGTTTTTACCCATTTTGTTTCTAAAACTTCTGTTCCGTTTTCGATACTTATTAATGCTCGTCCTTCGTTACCTGAAGGAAATGTAATTTTAGCAGTTTCGCCAATAGTATAGGTTTCTTTATCTGCAGAAAACACCAACATTTTAGCGGCTTCTTTATCACCAGAAGTAGAATTTTGCCACCAATTTTTGTAAAAATAAGCCGTTCTTCCAGTTGCATGACCACTTTTTTTATCGATTACTCTTATTAAAAATCGTCCTCTATCGCTGTCTGAAATATTCAAATTAAAACTTCCTTTTCCTTTGGAATTTGTACTAATTGTAAAGGTTTTGTATTTATTATGATAGCTGCTGGAAGTATATCTCGATAAATTATCTTCAGAGGAACTCCACCACCAACGCCATTCGATTTTATACACTTCTATTTCAATTTCGTCTCTTTGAACTGGATTTCCTTTTTCGTCTACAGAAACTACTGAAAAAGTTTGATTTTCATCCGTAAAAAACGAACCATATCTATTTCCCTCAGGAGATTTTAAACCCACAAACGAAGAAAAAGGTGCATATTTTTTTGAGAAAGTATCTATAGAAAAATCACCACCATTTTCAAAAGCTCTTACCAAAAACTGAACATTTAACATTCCTGGTGCATTTTTACCTACTTTTAATTTACTGTTTATTTTTGCAAATCCGTTTTCGTCTAATTTTCCTTCAAACACATTCATTTCTTCAGAAGAAAAATTTTTGGAAGGGTCTGAAAAAACATAATTTTTATAGTTTTTAAAACTAAAATTCGTAGAACTTATTTTCGCTTTCACTGCTGCTTTTAAGTTTTTTGCAGGTGTTCCATGCAACCATTTTACATCTAATGTTCCATTAATTGGTTTTTTGCTTGTTAGAATTTCTTCATCGAAATCTATTTTAATTTTTAAGCGGTTTGGTTTTACGGTTTCAACTTTTAAAGTCTTGTAAAACTTTGCGCCACCCACAGAGATTTTTGCAGAATAATTACCCGTTTTTGCTTCTGGAGAAGTGGTAACTTTAAATTTGTAGAAATTATTTATGTTTTCTGAGGTTACTTTTCTGTACATTAATTTTCCACTTGGGTCTGTAACTTCTAATTTTATTGGGTGGTTTTTTGGTAACTTATTAGCAGCATCATTCAGCAAAAAAGTTAAGTGAATAGAATCTCCAGGTCGCCAAACACCACGTTCGCCATAAATGTATCCTTTTAAGCCTTTTTGCGTTTTTGTTCCTGCAACATTAAATTTGCTTAAAGACAAAGAGTTTCCGTCAAACAGTTTTATATACCCGAAATTATTTCCTTTAGAAACTACTGCAAAAGAGGCGTTTTTAGGTGATGCTACATTTACAAGTCCATCTGAGTCTGTTCTCGTAGATAAAATTTCTTGTTGCTGAAAATTGAATAATGTAACCTTCGCACCCACAATTGGTTTGGTGGTTAAAATGTTTGTAATTGCAAAAAAGTAGTTGTTATTGGTGCCTTTTTTGGCAATAATTCCCAAATTAGAAGCCAATAAATTTTGAGCGATAATTCTATCTTCATTATAATAAGCATCGCTGCAAGGATTGTCTCTTTCTCGCCAGTTATAACTGTAATTTTTGTAGTTGTATAGTTTATTGTCCCAATACAATTCTTCTCTTGCTTCTTCGTCTTCAATATTATTTAAATTGCTGAAATCTTTGGCTATTTCATCAGTATTAATTGAAGAATTTGCATTTTCTGAACAAGCGTAAAAAGCCTGATTCTTATTGAAACTCAACTCTACTCTATAAATTGCACCAGGTTCAGTTTCTATTAGTTTTGATAAATCTACACTGTATGCTTTCCATTTTTGTGTGTTATTTTGCTTCTTATCAATTAAAGTGATGGTTTTTTTCGCAACTCTTCTTCCTACTCTTCTAATTCTATACGAATTGTTGCTGTTTAAGTTATTTTCTTGTAAAAATTGCAACACATTATCTTCGAAAATTTTAATTACTCGAACATCTACTTGTCTTACATTTATGGCTTCAAAATTGAATTTTAAATTGTTAGAGTTTGGTAGAATTGTTCCATTACTAATGGTTCTTATTTGTGGTTTTTTCTGCTCGAAAGTAACGGTTTCTTTGTGTGCTTTTTTTAATTGATAATTGTTTGAATTTCTAATTCCTTGAAACACATTTACCAAAACACTTCCTGTAAATTTATTGTTCGAAAATACTTTTAATTCGTTTCCATTAACAATAAAGCTTGGTTTTTTTTCATTTTCAATGGTTACCAAACCATCAAAATTTTGTTGTTTTTTTAATGCATCAGAAAAATTAATAGAAATATACTGTTCTGTTTTATTTACAATATTTATACTCGCAACTGTAAAGTTATTTTTACCTGCAATTAGTATAGAATTTTCTCCTTTGTTATCTGCATTTATCGCTTTTCCATTCCAACTTACCTCTAATTTAGAATCCTCTACAAAACGATTGATGCTATCAATTTTAAACTCAAAAAACTTTCCATTTTGTATGGTTTCATTCCATACAATATTTTTTGAAACTCCTTTTTGTGAAGCTTTTATCAACTTTTTTGCGTTTTCTAAAGAAATAATATCTGCAGATTTTACAACACCTTCTAAATATTGAAATTCTTTAGAGTACGACTGTAAATTATTGGTTTGAATGCTAAAATTTGGGGCTAATGTTTTAAATTGAAATGTATATTCTTCAAATTTTTCTGGTGTGTTTTTATAAATTTCACTCAATTTTAAAGTAACAGTATATGCTGTATCTGCTTGTAAATTTTCATCAGGAATAAAAACAAAAGCATGTTTATTTACCGTTTTAATTTTTCCATTTACAAATGGTTTTATGGATAGAATTTCTGTGGAAATTTCTTGGTTAGCTTCCCAACCTACTTCTTTTGCAAGATTAATATTTATTTTTTCTGTAACAGAAACCACACCAGAAGTTGTATAACTAATGTATTCTTTAAACTTGAAGATATTATCGGTTTTAATTTCTTCTTTTTTACAAGAGAAAATTGATAGAAAAATAACAAAGGTTAAAAGTAGATTTTTTGATTTCATAATTGTTGTATTTATAAGCACAACTCAAAAATAGTATATTATTTACCTTAAAAATTAATAAATTAGAATTCGTAAGCTTTTAATTAGATTTGGAGGAAAAATTTAGATAATTTTCTCAAATAATTATATGTCTTATTAAAATTTAACATCAATAAACTTAATTAAAGTGAATAGCTACGTATTTTTATGGTGTTAAAAAATCAGAAAAAACATTCTGAATCTTATAAAATTAATACTATTTAAATTCTTGAAAAAAGACGCGACATATTTCTATTTTTTGATAATATATTTTTTGTTTATAGCTAATAATAATTGTTTTGCACAAAAAGAAAGTTTACACGAATCACTTAAAAAAGACAGTGTTTACAAAGCTAAAATTAAGAAAAAAGAAAAAATCGTTCCAGTATATTCTGGTAATGATGGACCTTACATAATTAACGATACTTTATTTCAGGTAGACTCGCAAAATAGATTGGTTATTATCCCCAAATTTAATAAAGACTCTATAATTGTTCGTGTTGATAATAAAGACAACGATGAATTTTCTATTTCTTTAGAAAGGAAGTATAGAATTCCAAAAACCAACTACAGCTTACCGAAAAAAATGATAGTAATATCTGATATTGAAGGAAATTACGATGCTTTTTCTGGTTTTTTATATGCCAATAAAGTAATCGACGACAACCATAATTGGATGTTTGGTGATGGACATTTAGTTTTAGTTGGAGATTTTTTTGATAGAGGTAAAAATGTAACTCAGGTTTTGTGGTTGATTTACAAATTAGAGCAACAAGCAAAAAAGCAAAAAGGAATGGTACATTTTATCTTAGGAAACCACGAGATTATGAATTTTAATGGCGATTATAGATATAATCGTAAAAAATACATAAAAGCTGCCCAAGAAATAAGTAAGATTCAAAACAAAAAAGAAGCTTTAAAATATCTGTATTCAGTAAATTCTGAATTAGGAAAATGGTTAAAAACAAAAAATATAATCGAAAAAATAGGCAATTATATTTTTGTACATGCTGGTTTACATCCTACTATTTTAAATTATAAGTTAAGTTTAAGAAAGATAAATAATATTGCACGTTCAGAATTTCGAAGTAAGAAAAAATCGAAAAATAGCACTACTAAGTTTCTCTTTGGCTCCAAAGGTCCTTTTTGGTACAGAGGTCTCTTTTTTAAAACAAGAAATTACAAGAAAATTACGCTTACGGAATTGGATACTATTTTAAATTATTACAATGCAAAAAAAATAGTTATTGGACATACGCACGTTAAAAAACTATCTACAGATTTTAACGGAAAGGTAATTAGAACCGACGTAATTCACGGGAAAGAAAAATTCTCCAGTAAAACCCAAGGTTTGCTAGTTGAAAATAATAAAGAATTTATTATTAACGCCAACTTTACAAAGAAACCTTTAAAATAGTTCTATAATTTATTAAAGTGGTTATCTAAGTAATTTAATCTTTCTGTTAACCATTTTTCAAAATATTTATAATGATTCTCGTTTGTAGTTTCATTTAATTTATTTGTCCAAACTAAATGTTCTCGTTCGTAAATTTTTTCTTCTGTAAAGCTGTTATAAATTTCATTAATTTTAGAAAATAAAGCCTCGTTACTAAATTCTTTCAACCTTAATTCTGTCCACCTTTTTTTTACTTTCTCTTTGTAACCATTAAGATTTGTTTCTAACAACCTTTTTAAAAGTCCGTTTTGAAGCACTCCCTCTGTTTCTAATTTAGTTGCCCCATCTACCACAACTCCAAAAGAACCATCTAAATCCCAAGGAATAAAAAAGTAGGGTTCGTTTTTGTCGTATTTTCCTAAATAATAATTTTTACCTAAATTATCTGTAGTTTTTAATAAATTAACGAATAAATAGTAATCTATCGCATTCGAAATTTGAAACTTACTCTCTATATTTTTAATAAAATCTTCCTCTGAACCCTGCACAACTAATTTTGAAAATTCAACTAAATTTTTCCAACTAAATTCATTTATATCAGACGGATAACGTGTTACCCAACCATTCCAAAAAATTGTTTGATTGTCATAATTTTCAGGAGATTTTGTAAAATCTGGACCACCTTTGTAAGAATTGGCTTTAAATAATTCGCCTCTAATTTCAGTTTTATCTTTCTTTTTTAATTTTAGCTGCTTTCTATCTACAGATTCCGAAAGCTGGTAAATACCATAATATGTATTATTTTTAAAAACCTCTACAAACTTTGCTCTAAATGTACTTTTTGCTTTAGGTTCCTTTTTTAAGTAATAAGGTTTATGGATTTTATGCCATAAATTCGTTGCAACATAAGAACGTAAACGTAAAGGTTCGTTAAAAAGACCATCTAGAATCCAATCGTCGTCAGATCGTAAACCTGCTAATTTTACATCTTTTTTTTCGCGAGTAATGCTATCCTTCCAAAATTCTAAATCGAACGATTTTTTAGGAAAAGACAACGATAAATTTCCACGATATCTTACACCTCCAGTACTTTCGATATAATTTTTATCATTAAAAAATGAAAAATTAAATGGTAATTTAAAAACATTTCCCATTTTAGAAGTATTTACTTTTAAATGAACCAATGGAAGTTTAGTAATATATAATTTATAATTATTTCCGTTAGAAACTGGAATGTTATTCGTATATGAAAAACTCTTAATTGTAGTTTCCTTTAAATTGAATTTCTTATTAAATCTTATAGCAGTCGCATTTTTATTTACAGATTTTAAAACCTCTAAATTAGCAACATGCCAAACAATAATTTTGTTTTTTGTATCCACTCCAAAACTTCCTTTTTTCGCAACTAATTCCTGAGCAAAAAAGCTGGTACCAAAACACATACTAAAAAGGAAAAAAAGTTTAAATAATTGTTTCATAAAATTGATTTTATTAGAGATATACTACTAATTTAGACTAAAAATTAAGTTTTTAGAAATATAAGACTTAATATTAAAACATGGCAAAGTTTAATAAACAAAAAAACGTTTCAATTTCTTGAAACGTTTTAGAGGTGTCTAGCGGATTCGAACCGCTGTACATGGTTTTGCAAACCATTGCCTAGCCACTCGGCCAAGACACCTTTTATAATTGGATTGCAAATTTACGTAAATTTACAAGTATTGCAAGTATTTTTTTTGAGTTATCGCTTTTTTGTAAGAATTATAACCACTTCTTCTACATTTCCGCCAATTGGTGGGTTTATTTTTGAGACTGAAACTGTTGCTTTTCGAATCATTCTAATTTCTCGGAAAAAACGATCTAAAATTCTTTGAGCAACTTGCTCTAATAATTCCGAACGAATTGCCATTTCTTCTTTTACAATACGGTTTAGATGCACATAATCTACAGTATCTGCTAAATTATCTGTTTTTGCAGATTTTTTTAAATCGGCTTTTATTGCAACATCTACTCTATACTCGCTTCCAATTTTTGCTTCTTCATCTAAACAGCCATGAAAAGCGTAGAGTTTTATGTTATTTACTTTTATGATTCCCATATTTTGTATTTAACCCCTAAAGGGTTTCAAACCCTTTAGGGGTTGATTTTACGATTCTATTTTCTCCCACATTTTATCCGTATTTAGCCGAAAAGAACCTACATACTCGAAACTACATTGTTCTGGTTCAATTATAGATAAAAATGGTTCGCCTTTTTTATTGTTGTATAAGTGATAATTCTCGCCAAAAATTGGCTCGAAACTAAATTTTGCATTGTAAATTAAATCATTATACTGAAACTTTTCCATTAAAGCTTCGTATTCTTTTTTAACTTCGTCGAATTTCGATTTTAATTGTTTATTAACTCGCTGAATCCCGTCGTTTTTCCAACTTGCCGTATTTAATGGTTTAATTACTGGCGAACTTGACGAAGTTCCATAGGGTTTTAAAGAAGCATCATATTGTTGTGTTTCTTCGTTAAAAACAACTAAATCTGGTTTTTTACTATCTTTTTTCATTATTTGCAAATTTACTTTAAAACAAGTTATTGTTTCTACTAAATAGCATTATTTACTTCAATCCAATAACCACTTGGATCTTGGAAATAAAATTGTTGAATTCCGTCTTTTCTTATATAATCTTTATTTGCTGTATTTTTCCAATCTGAATATTCTATTTTTAAATCTTTTAAATGTTGAATGAATGTATTTAGATTTGAGGTAGATAAAGCAAAATGAACTGCTTTATTTGTTTTTACTTCTAAATTTGGACGAGGAATTAGATGCAATTGCTTTCCTTCACCTAAAGAGAGCCATCTTGTTTTAGAGTTAGATGCTGTATTTTCAATTTCTTTAAGTTGTAAAACTTTTTGATAGAAAGTAACAGATTCATCAACGTTTTTTACTGAAAGTGCAATGTGGTCTAATAAAAAGGAATACATATGTATTTTTTAATATTGCAAAAATACAACAATAAATAAGTAGTAAAACTTCCTTTTAAAAAACTTAGCTAGCAAATATGCCTGCGTTAAGGATTGAGCAATTGTTTGAGCTCTTTTTTGTTTTTTTACAAAAAAAGCGAGTGCGAAAGCCTGACCTGAAAGGGAACGCCCAAATAATAAAACTCACTATTATTTTTAATTCGTAAAAAAGTCAAAAACGTTACTAATTGCACTTGTTTTGGTTTTGTAAAATTCTGTGTATGTACATTTTTCACAAGTTACGCTGGTGTATTTTTGATTTTGAACATCGAAAATTTTGGATAATGTGCCTCCTGTGGCTCTTAATTGTCCTAATTTATAGGTTTTGCAATTGCATTTGGGGCAGGTATAGTTTCTAATTTGGTTGCTCATAATTTGTAGTGTTTATTTATTAGTTGCTCGAAAAACGATTTTGTTACAAAACCAACAATGGCAATGCATTATTTTACGTAATTTTGTGTTCTAATTTTTTCAAATAAAACAATGTCTGAAGAGAAAAAATCGCTCAATTTTATAGAGCATATTATAGAGGAAGATTTGGCCAATGGAATGCCGAAAGAAAATTTACGTTTTCGTTTTCCGCCAGAACCAAATGGATATTTGCATATTGGTCATACAAAAGCAATTGGAATTAGTTTCGGGTTAGGGCAGAAATACGATGCGCCTGTAAATTTGCGTTTTGATGATACAAACCCAACAAAAGAGGAACAAGAATATGTAGATGCCATTAAGGAAGATATTTCTTGGTTGGGTTACAAATGGGAGAAAGAATGTTATTCTTCGGATTATTTTCAACAATTATATAACTGGGCAGTTTTATTGATAAAAGATGGTAAAGCCTATGTAGATTCGCAATCTTCAGAACAAATGCGTGAACAAAAAGGAACACCAACTCAAGTTGGAACGAATAGTCCTTTTCGCAATCGTTCTGTGGAAGAAAACTTGGAATTATTTCAAGGAATGAAAGATGGCAAATTTAAAGAAGGAGAACACGTTTTACGTGCCAAGATTGATATGGCTGATGATAATATGTTAATGCGTGACCCTTTAATGTATAGAATTATGTACAAATCGCACCACAGAACTGGTACAGATTGGTGTATTTACCCAATGTACGATTGGACGCATGGCGAAAGTGATTATTTAGAGCAAATTTCGCATTCTTTGTGTTCTTTAGAGTTTAAACCTCACAGAGAATTGTACAATTGGTTCAGAGACAATGTATATGAATATAGCAAAGATTCGTATCCAAATCCGCCAAAACAACGTGAATTTTCTCGTTTAAATTTGAGTTACACCATTATGAGTAAACGTAAATTGTTGACTTTAGTTGAAAACGGAATTGTTGCTGGTTGGGACGACCCAAGAATGCCAACAATTTCTGGTTTAAGAAGACGTGGTTACACGCCTGCATCCATTAGAAGTTTTATAGAAACAGTTGGAGTTTCTAAACGTGAAAACGTAATTGATGTGGCGCTTTTAGAATTTAAAATTCGTGAAGATTTAAACAAAACAGCCAAAAGAGTGATGGCAGTTTTAGATCCTGTAAAAGTGGTAATTACCAATTATCCTGAAGAAAAGGAAGAAATATTGGATGCCAATTATAATGATTATGCAGAAGGTTTTGGAAGCAGAGAAGTACCATTTTCGAGAGAAATTTATATAGAAAGAGAAGATTTTAGAGAGCAAGCAAATAAGAAATTTTTCCGTTTGAAATTAGGAAGCGAAGTGCGTTTAAAAAATGCATATTTTATTAAAGCTGAAAGTTGTACAAAAGATGCTGATGGAAATATTACTGAAATTCAGTGTACTTATGACCCATTAACAAAATCTGGAATGGATACTGAAGAAAGTAAACGTAAAGTAAAAGGTACTTTGCATTGGGTTTCTGCTAAACATGCTATTAATGCTGAAGTAAGAGCGTATGACAGATTGTTTTTAGATGAAGCACCAGATTCGCATAAAGACAAAGATTATATGGAGTTTATAAACCCTAATTCTTTAGAAATTATCAATGCTTTTGTGGAACCAAGTTTGCAAACTGCTAAAATTGGCGAGCGTTTTCAGTTTCAACGTTTGGGTTATTTTAATGTGGATAATGATGCTACATCTGATAAATTAGTTTTTAATAAAACTGTTGGATTGAGAGATTCTTGGAAATCCCCATTGTCCTAAAAAGGACATTTCCCCAAAGGGGAAAGTTGGATGGTTACTATTTAGTTAAGTCTCTGTTTTCAGTCTCAGTTGGAAGTTGGAAGTTGGAAGTTGGAAGTTGGAAGTTGGAAGTTTTTTAAAAATGTCAGTTCGAGCGCAGTCGAGAACTAATAAATGTATATAATTATGAAAAAAATCCTTTTTTTATCCCTATTTATGATTGCTTTTTCTTGTGGAAATAAGAAAGAAGTAACACAAGTTGCAGAGGTTTCATGTGGACAATGCAAATTCGGTTTAGATTCTGAAGATGGATGCAGTTTAGCGGTTCGTTTAGACGATAAAGCTTATTTTGTGGATGGTTTTAATATCGACGATTTTGGAGATGCTCACGATGAGAAAATCGGGTTTTGTAATGTAGTTCGAAAAGGAGAAATTACTGGAAAAGTTGTTGATGGAAGATTTGTTGCGAGTTCTTTAAAAATAGTAGAGTAAAGTTTTAATTCCTTTTAAATCTTATTAAAAAATAGATACATAAAAGAATGAATGGACTGTAAAGTTCGTTCATTTTTTTTTATTTTTATATAAAATAATTAACCTTACTTTTTTGAAAGCTTTTTTTACAAAATACAACCTGTTTAAAACACATTTTCCAATTCTTATCGTCGTTATTTTTACGACTTTTATATATTGGCCTGCTACTAATGGAAATTATATTGTTGGTTGGGATGATGATCAACAAATTTTAAACAATGCAGATGTTTTAAATTTTTCTTGGGAAAGTATTAAAAATTATTTTTCTACTTATTACGTTGCTTCCTATCAACCTTTAGCATCGCTAACTTTTGGGTTAGAATACTACTTTTTTGGAGCAAATGCAAAAGTGCATCATATTACCAACCTTATTTTTCATTTATTAAATATTATACTGGTTTATAACATTATAAACAGGTTATTTTTAAAGAAAAAAGTTATCGTTTGGTTAGTTACCTTGGTATTTGCTTTTCATCCTTTACAAACAGAACTTTTAGGTTGGGTTTCTACAAGAAGCACGCTGTTAGGAATGTTTTTTTACTTATCTGCAGTTCTTTCTTACATTTTATATATTAAATCCCACAGAAAAAGAAAGTATATTATTATCTGTAGCTTATTTTTTGTGTTATCATTATTTACAAAATCTTCTGCTGTAACCTTACCACTAGTTTTACTGCTTTTAGATTACTATTATAAAGATCGTTTAAACTTAAAAATGGTATTATACAAAATTCCGTTTTTTATAGGTTCTATAGCGATTGGTTTAGTAAGTTTAGACTCTAGAAGAGTATTAGATTCTTTAGATGATTTTAAAAGCTATTACACTTTTCTCGAAAAAATAAGTATATCTTCTTACACCATACTTAAATATGTTTGGAAAGGCATATTGCCAAACGATTTGGTTACTTTTTACCCATATCCTTTAAAGATAAAAGACGCAGAGAGTTTAGACCTAATTTATTTAATATCTCCAATTCTTTTAATTTTACTGGTAATATTAACAATTTATATTTACTTAAAATCATCAGATATATTTAAAAAACAATGGTTGTTAGGTTGTGGTATTTTTATAATTCATATTGGACTGTATCTTAATTTTACTCCTTTTGGACCTACGATGTGGGCAGAACGCTATATGTATATTCCTCTTATTGGTCTTTTTATTTGTATTGGATTACTTCTAACAGAATTTTTATCGAATAAATACTTTAAAAATATAATTTATCTAGGCCTTTTTTTAAGTTTAGGCGTGTACGCATACAAAAGCAGAACCCAAAGTTATATTTGGAAAGATCGAATTAGTCTTTGGAAAAATGCTATAAAAAATCCTAATAATACTTATCCTTTACAGGAATTAGGCAACGAATATCAGCAAAGAAAAGAGTATGTTAAAGCCATTTCTTACTATAATAATGCTATAAAGATAAACCCTTATTTACCAGAGGTTTATTATTACAGAGGTTTGGCAATTAAAGAAAAAGGAGATTTAAACTACGCAAAGATAGATTTTGAGCGTGTAATAAAAGCAAACGGAAGTAAAAAAGCGAAAGCTTTTTTTCAAAGAGGGCTTTTATTCGAAAAATTAAATCTTTTAGATAGTGCTTTGGTAGATTATGATAGTGCTATTGCCATAAATCCGAAAAGTGAAGCTCTACTGAGAAAACAACTATTAAGTCAAATAAATGACCCCTACAGTGCAGACATTCACAAACTAACTACTAAAGCAGATTCTCTTTTTTCTAAAGGAAATTTTGCAGAAGCCTTAAAAAAATACGATGCAATTTTAACTTTAGCACCAAATCTTGAAAAAGCAATGCTTCATAAAGGAATGATACTTATAAATTTATCTAAATTTACAGATGCTAATACTGTATTAACAGAAGTATTAAAAAATAATCCTTCTTTAGAAAAAGCACGATTGTCTAGAGCTTATAGTTTTACACAACTAAATTTAACAGCACAAGCCATAAAAGATTATAATTACGTTACAGACGTTTTAAACAACAAAAATGGAGAGGTTTTATACTATAAGGCGTTAGCATATTTAAAGGCAAATAATAGAGAAAAAGCCTGTGAAAATTTAAAACTCTCAAAGAAAAAAGGATATGCAGTTTCTAAAGAACTATTAGAAAAAACTTGCCAGTAAAAACTCTTTTTCTGTTGTTGTGCTTATAAGTAGAAACTTATAAAAACTTTTAAAATAGTGTACTTATTGAAGTAAAAAACCAACACTTTTTACTCTTAATAATCTATATGATATTTTTAAAAAACAAAAAAAAGAAGCAGTTTCAAAAGTAAATTTGGTTGTCATTTTTAGCGACGTCGAAAAACCTCATATTGGAATTCAATACATAAGATTTCTTCAATACAGTCAGAAATGACAAATTTTAATACTTTTGAAACAGCTTCTTTTAAATTACCACTATTCAATATTACTCTGCTTTTACCAAACGCTTAGTAATTATATTATTATCGCTTTTAATTTTAATTAAATATACACCTATTGGTAAATTAGAAATATCTAACATTCTATCTGATATATAATTGCGCTGTTTTTTAACTAGTTTTCCGTTAATGTCGTAAATAGTAACACTTGCCTTTTCAATACCTAAACTAATTTTTAGAGTATTTTTTGCAGGATTTGGATATATAAATACCTTCTTATCACTTAAAATTTCATCCTGAACACTTAGTACTGTAATTACTAATTGCTGACCAACATCTGTAGCTGGATTGTAATTGATATTCCCAGGTTGTGATGCTGTAATTGTAACAGTACCAGTGCTAATAACGTTAATTATATTCCCAGAAATGGTTGCAATAGATGTATCTGAACTTGTATAAACCACATCCAAACCAGAAGATGCTGTTGCTTTTAACTCAAAACTATCTTTATCTGAGTGACTTAAAGGTCCAAAAGTAATGGTTTGGTTAGCTTTTGTTATTGTAAATACAGCTGTTATTAGATTTATATCATAATTTAGATCTGCTATTCCAGTAATACTTATTTTATAAGTACCAACATCTTCTCCACTTTCTCTAGAAATTTTCATTCCTGTAGTATTAATATCTGCTAAAGAATCTCCATTTACAAAACCTGTAACCGTAAAATTGAAATTTGTTGGATTTGGAGTTCCGTAAACTTTCGTTTGTCCAGAAGTAATTGTAACCGTTAAAATTGCCTTTGTAATCGTTAAATTTTCAGCTACAAACGTGATATTATAATTACTGTTCGCTAAAGTTGATGCTATTGAGTACTTTCCAACATCTTCGCCTGTTGCTCTGCTTAAACTTCCTGTGAAAACATCACTTCCTACCAAACTTCCAGTTGTAATTTTGTAGGTTAACGTCGGATCAGCTTCTCCATACACTTTACTTTTTGCATCTGCTGTTATGGTGATTGCTTTTTGAGTAATGCTTAAATTATCAGCTACAAATGTGATGTTATAATTACTGTTCGCTAAAGTTGATGCTATTGCGTAATTTCCAACATCTTCGCCTGTTGTTCTGCTTAAATTTCCTGTGAAAACATCACTTCCAACCAAACTTCCTGTGGTGATTTGGTAGGTTAAAGTTGGGTCTGCATCTCCATACACTTTACTTTTTGCATCTGCTGTTATGGTGATTGCTTTTTGAGTAATGCTTAAATTATCAGCTACAAATGTGATGTTATAATTACTGTTCGCTAAAGTTGATGCTATTGCGTAATTTCCAACATCTTCGCCTGTTGTTCTGCTTAAATTTCCTGTTAAAACATCACTTCCAACCAAACTTCCTGTGGTGATTTGATAGGTTAACGTCGGATCAGCTTCTCCATACACTTTACTTTTTGCATCTGCTGTTATGGTGATTGCTTTTTGAGTAATGCTTAAATCTGCAGAAGTAAATGTAATGTTGTAATTCGCATTATTTAATGTTGATGAAATGGCATAATTTCCAACATTTTCGCCTGTTGCTCTGCTTAAACTTCCTGTGAAAACATCTCTTCCAACCAAACTTCCTGTGGTGATTTGGTAGGTTAAAGTTGGGTCTGATTCTCCATACACTTTACTTTTTGCGTCTGCTGTTATGGTGATTGCTTTTTGAGTAATGCTCAAATTATCTGCTACAAACGTGATGTTATAATTACTGTTCGCTAAAGTTGATGAAATTGCATACGTTCCAACATCTTCGCCTGTTGCTCTGCTTAAACTTCCTGTTAGAGAATCTCCTGTTTCTAAACTTCCTGATGTAATTTGGTAGCTTAAAGTTGGATCAGTTTCTCCATACACTTTACTCTTTGCGTCTGCAGTAATTGTGATTGCTTTTTGAGTAATGCTTAAATTATCTGCTACAAACGTGATGTTATAGTTACTGTTCGCTAAAGTTGATGAAATTGCATACGTTCCAACATCTTCGCCTGTTGCTCTGCTTAAACTTCCTGTTAGAGAATCTCCTGTTTCTAAACTTCCTGATGTAATTTGGTAGCTTAAAGTTGGATCAGTTTCTCCATACACTTTACTCTTTGCGTCTGCAGTAATTGTGATTGCTTTTTGAGTAATGCTTAAATTATCTGCTACAAACGTGATGTTATAGTTACTGTTCGCTAATGTTGATGCAATTGCATACGTTCCAACATTTTCGCCTGTTGCTCTGCTTAAACTTCCTGTGAAAACATCACTTCCTACCAAACTTCCAGTTGTAATTTTGTAGGTTAAAGTTGGGTCTGCATCTCCATACACTTTACTTTTTGCATCTGCTGTTATGGTGATTGCTTTTTGAGTAATGCTTAAATCTGCAGAAGTAAATGTAATGTTGTAATTCGCATTATTTAATGTTGATGAAATGGCATAATTTCCAACATTTTCGCCTGTTGCTCTGCTTAAACTTCCTGTGAAAACATCACTTCCAACCAAACTTCCTGTGGTGATTTGGTAAGTTAAAGTTGGGTCTGCATCTCCATACACTTTACTTTTTGCATCTGCTGTTATGGTGATTGCTTTTTGAGTAATGCTTAAATTATCAGCTACAAACGTGATATTATAATTGCTGTTCGCCAATGTTGATGCAATTGCATACGTTCCAACATTTTCGCCTGTTGCTCTGCTTAAACTTCCTGTGAAAACATCACTTCCTACCAAACTTCCAGTTGTAATTTTGTAGGTTAAAGTTGGGTCTGCATCTCCATACACTTTACTTTTTGCATCTGCTGTTATGGTGATTGCTTTTTGAGTAATGCTTAAATCTGCAGAAGTAAATGTAATGTTGTAATTCGCATTATTTAATGTTGATGAAATGGCATAATTTCCAACATTTTCGCCTGTTGCTCTGCTTAAACTTCCTGTGAAAACATCACTTCCAACCAAACTTCCTGTGGTGATTTGGTAGGTTAAAGTTGGGTCAGCTTCTCCATACACTTTCGTTTTTGCATCTGCAGTAATTGTGATTGCTTTTTGAGTAATGCTTAAATTATCTGCTACAAACGTGATATTATAATTACTGTTCGCTAAAGTTGATGCAATTGCATACGTTCCAACATTTTCGCCTGTTGCTCTGCTTAAACTTCCTGTGAAAACATCACTTCCAACCAAACTTCCTGTGGTAATTTGGTACGTTAAAGTTGGGTCTGAATCTCCATAAACTTTACTCTTTGCATCAGCAGTAATTGTAATTGCTTTTTGAGTAATACTTAAATTATCTGCTACAAACGTGATATTATAATTGCTGTTCGCCAATGTTGATGCTATTGCATACGTTCCAACATCTTCGCCTGTTGCTCTGCTTAAACTTCCTGTGAAAGCATCACTTCCAACCAAACTTCCTGTGGTGATTTGGTAAGTTAAAGTTGGGTCTGCATCTCCATACACTTTACTTTTTGCATCTGCTGTTATTGTAATTGCTTTTTGAGTAATGCTTAAATTATCAGCTACAAATGTGATATTATAATTACTGTTCGCTAATGTTGATGCTATTGCATACGTTCCAACATCTTCGCCTGTTGCTCTGCTTAAACTTCCTGTGAAGGCATCACTTCCAACCAAACTTCCTGTTGTAATTTTGTAAGTTAAAGTTGGGTCTGTTTCTCCATACACTTTACTTTTTGCATCTGCTGTTATTGTGATTGCTTTTTGAGTAATCGTTAGCGTAATTATTTTTGATGCGCTAAAATAATTTGAATCTTCTGCTAAAGTTGCTTTTACTTTTACAGTACCAACATTTCCTACTGAAAGAGTTGCATTATTGGTACCAGATAAAGTTGCAGTTCCTGTTCCTCCTGCTACAATACTGTAAGAAATTGTTCCTGTAGAATTTGTACTTGCCGATAAATTAAAGTTTGCATCTCCATAAGTTTTAGAAATATCTGCAAAACTAAAAGTGGATGCTACTTTTTGCTCTGTTCCAAAACTCCATGAAGTTTTATCTGAAATTCCTACAAAATCATTTCCTGCAACATCTGTAAGGGCGCCTGAATCTATTTGTACGTAGTAATTTTTAGATTTTAATAAGCTAAAAGAAGGGTTTATAGTAACTACTTTATTATTTATACTAACTTGACTACTGGTAACATCTATAGTATGCAGCACGCTATCATCCGATGCATCATAAAATTTAATATTCCCAGTCCCTTTTGCCATATCTTCATTAAATGTAATTTGTAAATTACTATTTATTAAAACATTAGTAGCGTCGTCTAAAGGCGAATAAATAGTAGCTAATGGCACTGTAATATCTTTTACTGCAATAGTAAAATTTTGCTGAGAACTACCTCCTTTACCATCTTTTACTGTTAGTTGTATAGGATAGTTTCCAATTTCTGCTGTTGTAGGGTTACCCTCTAAAGAATTTATAGTATTATTTATTTTTCTGATTTTGTAATTGCCTTGATCAGAAATAATAAAATTACCCTCTTTATCTAATGTAATACCTCTAGGTTCAGCAAATTTAGCTGTAGCAACTGGCCCATCTAAATCTCCAGAACCATTTCCAACAAGCGTGGTAACTACCCCATTTGAAGTAATTTTTCTAATAGAATTATTCCCTTGGTCTGTTACGTATAAATTATTGAATTTATCGATTACAATATCATCTAACTCTGAAGAAAAAGTAGCATTAGTACCTGTACCATCTGTATTTCCATAAGAACCATTACCAGCAAATGTAGTTACTACACCTGCTGGAGTAATCTTTCTAATTTTTCTATTAGAGCCATCACCCACGTACACATTACCATCTGAATCTATAGCAATACCAGTTGGCCTATTAAATTGCGCATCTGTTCCTGTTCCATCTGCATCTCCACTGAAAATACTTCCTCTTCCTGCAAGAGTAGTTACAGTTCCTGAAGGTGTTATTTTACGTATTTTATGATTCCCTGTATCTGCTATGTAAATATTGTTATTACTATCTAAAGCAATACCATCTGGGTAGTTAAATTTTGCTGCAGGTAATGTTCCATCTACATCACCAGAACACCCACCTCCTGCTAAAATGGTAACTACACCTGTAGGAGTTATTTTTTTTAATGAATTTGCATTTCTATCTAATAAGTATATGTTATCGTTACTATCTATTGTCATTCCTGTAGGATCTGCAAGCCCCACATTAGTACCTGTACCTGCAGAATTACCATAAGATCCATTACCAACAAAATCTGAAACTAAACCTGTTGGCGTAATTTTTTTAATTTTTCTATTTTGTTGTACTGAAACAAAAATATTATCATTACTATCTACTACAATTCCTCTTAAATTCCCTCTAAAGGAAGCGTTTGTGCCTATACCATTTACATCTGCATAATTTCCACTTCCTGCTAAAGTAGTAACTGTACTTACACTCTTTTTTGGGGTTAACCATGTTGGTAACGTATTAGAAGTTACTGTTTGGTTATCTCCTTCTGGATCTGTAGTTGTAATAGTATAGTTATAAGAGGCATTCTCATTTACAGAAGTTACTGGTGTACTTGTAAAAGTTGGGTCTAAATTTATTTCTGATGTAAAATTCCAAGTAGTTTTATCGGCAATACCCGCAAAATCATTATTTACAACATCTTTAAATACACCACTTGGCATATTTATATAATAGTTTTTGTTGTAGGTTAATTTAGATGTTTCTATATCTACACTTGTATCGTTTACAACCAAATTATTTATTTTTACCTTATTTGTAGTTACATCTATGGTTTCTACAACGCTATCATCTGAAGCATCGTGTATATTTATGTTTCCTGTTCCTTTAAATATTTTTTCACTAAAAGTAATTCTTAAAATACTATCTATAGCTATACCTGTTGCATTATCTAACGGTGCTAAATCTGAAATAGTTGGTACTAAATTTGCAATAGTTAATGCTAAATTTTGGTTAGCTGTAGCACCTTTTAAGTCATCAGCATTCAAAGCAATAGATGCAGTACCAACATCTGAAAGAGCAGGTGTACCCTCTAAAACGGGTGTTATATTTATTCTTCTTATTCGATTATTTCTTGCATCTCCAACAATTAAATCGTTGTTTTCTCCTAAAGCGATTCCATAGGGTTCATAAAAATACGCATTAGCCCCAATACCATCTCTAAAACTTCTAAAACCACTGCCTGCGACAGTAGTAACATCGCCATTTGTAGCTATTTTACGAATGGAATGATTATATGTATCTGAAACGTATATAATACCATTTGGAGTTATGGTAATTCCTCGTGGATTTTTAAATCTTGCAGAAGTTCCATTTGCATCTATATTACCTGAGCTTGAACCTGCTATTGTTGTTACATTTCTGTTGATGTCAATTTTACGTATTCTATGATTTATATAATCAGCTACATATAAATTACCATTTGAATCTATGGTAATTCCATAGGGTTGAGAGAAAGAAGCATTGGTTCCATTGCCATCGACATTACCATTTGATGTACTCCCTGCATATGTGGTAACTTGTCCACTTTGATCTATTTTACGAATCATGTGATTTTGTGTATCTGCTACAAAAATGTTTCCACTCGCATCCACTACAATACCTCTTGGTTGATTAAAACTTGCGCTGGTTCCAAGACCATTATTACTTCCAGAAGCTCCTGTACCAGCAATTGTTGTTACTTGACCTGTTGGTGAAATTTTTCTAATATTATGAGATAGTAAACCTGTAACATATAAAAAGCCTTCTTTATCAATAGCTATACCTGTAGGTAAATTAAAAGAAGCTGCTGTGCCTACACCATCTGCATTACCTGCTGTTCCTGAACCTGCGAAAGTTGTAACAACTCCATTAGTATCTATTTTTCGTATTTTATGATTTCCATAATCCGCAACAAAAATATTTCCATTTTTATCTACAACAGTCTCATTTGGAAAGGAAAAACGTGCATCTGTACCAGTGCCATCTGTAGCACCAGAGTTTCTACCTGCAATTGTAGTAACGTTATATTCTTCTTTATTTTGCAACCAACTTGGTAAGCCAGTAATTGTAGTTGCAATGAAATCTTTTTCTGGATCTGAAATTGCTACTTCATATTTAAAAGGAGAACCTACCTCTGCAGTTGCAGAAGTTGCTGAAGAAATGGTAGGAGCTGTATTATTTTCTGTAGTAAAATTCCAAGTAGTAGCATCTGTAAAACCTGCAAATGCATTGTTCGCTAAGTCTAAAATAGCTGTATTAGGTATGTTTACATAGTAACTATTATTGTCTATTAATCTGTTTGCTGGTTTTATAATTAAAAGATTGCCATTAATAGTTACATTAGTGCTACCTACACTTATTGTTTCTGTTGTACTTGTAGTTGTATTCTGTAACGTAATGCTACCTGTTCCTTTTTTTATGGGTTCATTAAATCTTACAATTAAAGCATCACCAGTTGCTACTTCTGTAGCATCATCAGAAGGTGTCAAATTTGCTACAGTAGGTAAAACAGCATCTGAAACTGTAATTGTAAAATTTTGGTTGGTAGTTGCAACACCATCTGTAAGTGCTAAATTAACTGCATTTGATCCTACATGTGTTCCATTTGGTGTTCCAAAGATCTTAAATTCTGGCACTATTTTTTTAAGTTTTCTTACATCTGCTAAGTATAAAATACCTTGTTTGGTTATTGTAAAATCATTTATTTGAGTAAATTTTGCGTTGTTTTCATTTCCATCTAAATCTCCACTGTCTCTTCCTATAACAGAACTTACAACACCTGCAGGAGTTATTTTTCTTATTTTTCTATTAAATACGTCTGAAACAAAAAGGTTATTGTTATCATCTAAAAATAATTCGGAAGGTCTGTTAAATTGTGCGCTACTTAAAGTACCATCTGCAAAACCAAATGCGCTATTAGTTAAGGTACTTACAACACCATTGGTTATTTTTATAATTAAGTTGTAGTTTTGGTAAGAAATATAAATTTCTGAGCCATCGGAATTTGCCACCAAACCAGTACTTACAGCATTGTAAATGTTATGTATATTATTGGCTACTACTGTAGTTACTGCACCTGTAGGTGTAATTTTACGCAATCGTCCGTAAGTAGTTCTTTCTGTGACATATAAATTATCATTAGCATCGATACCAATACTGGTTAAAACAGAAAATTTTGCATTGGTACCAACTGTACTATCTGTATAACCGAATGATGAACCTGCAAAGGTAGTTACCACAGCAGAAGGTGTAATTTTTTTTATAACATTAGATTCTAATAAAAACAAGTTATCATTAGAGTCAATTGTTAAATCTCTCATATTTTGAAAACTTGCATTGGTACCAGTACCATTAATGTTTCCTAAATTTCCACTACCTGCAAATGTGGTTACTACACCAGCTGGGGTAATTTTACGAATTCTTAGATTGTCCATCACATAAATGTTTCCATTTGAATCTGTAACAATGTCTTCAATATTTATAAAATCGGCGTTTGTACCTGTATCATCTTTAAAACCATAATTACCACTACCTGCTAAAGTAGTTACCTTTTTTTTGGTAAATGTTAACCAACTTGGTAATGTTGTAGCATCAATATCTAAAATTGTATTGGCATCATCTGTATCATTTATAGCAATATCATAAGAATATAAGTTATTGGCACTAGCACTTGTTGTTGGTGTTGAGGAAAAAGTTGGAGCAACATTAGCTATTGTTGAAAAAGACCATGTTGTTTTGTCTAAAACACCCAGAAAAGGATTATTATCTGAGTCTTTAAATGCACCAGAGGCTATTTGTACATAGTAACTTTTACCTTTTAATAAATTACCATTTGTTTGAATGGTAGCTTTGTTATTAGAAGTTACAACATTTGTAGATGTTACATCTATTACTTGTATAGCACTGTCATCTGAAGCATCGAAAATGGTGATATTTCCTGTACCTTTAGAGACATTCTTATTAAAAGTTATTTCTAAATTGGTGCTTAATGCAATACTTGTAGCATTATTTGCAGGTAATAAAGCCGTTTTATCTATACTTGCTTCTGCAACAGTAAAGTAAGCATTATTTGTTGTGGTAATGTTACCAAACGTAATTGTATTTCCTGAAATACTAGTTGCATTAAAAGTAGTTGTTCCCGAAGAAAAAGTTGCAGCACTTGAATTTACTAACAATTTATAATCAGCTAAAACACCAGAGTTTCCTGCTACATCAACACTTATGTCTATGGTATTTAAAGCACCTGTTTTTTGCATTTTCCAGATTCTATCTGAAGTTAAAAAACCTGTTGGAGCATTTGTAGCAGAAAAAGCGAATGCTTGGTTGTTATTACCAATAGCAATGGCAGATTTATCGTTCGTAATACCACCTGTTTTTTCTATGGTTAAAAGTGCATTGCTATTTTCGCTTTTAGATTTTGGTTGGTGTAAGTCAAAATCATCATCTTTTGCAATAATGGTAATGTCGTTATAATAACTTGTATTTTCTGATGCATCCCAATAAAGTGTTGTGCCATCACTGGCAACATAATCTCCATTCTCGAAACCACCAGTATTATCTAATGTTAAGCCATATTTAATGGCTAAATAAGAATATATTTTAGCAACCTCTGTATTTGGTAGTGTTGCGTTGTAAACGATTACTTCTGCAATTTCACCTTCAAAACTTTCGCTATTAAAGCCTCTACCTAAGGTGGATGCTGTAAAACCTGACAAAGAAGCTGTATTGGTATCTGTCTTGCTTTGTAAGGTACCTGCTTTTAATTGAGATAGCTTTCTACCAACAGATTTGTCTAATTGACCATGTAGTAATACTGGAGCAATTTCTGGAGCATCGAAATTAGAGACAGACATATCTAAATCGTTCGCAAAATGCGATTGGGTTGCTGTTCCATTTAACTTATAACCAAAATGAAGTCCTTTATTAGGTCCTGCAGGACTAGTGCCTAAAATATGGTTATTTGAAATGTTACTTGTTCTTTTTGCAACTGCAATTAAACTATAATCGGTATTATCGATTCCACTTAAATCGATATTAAAATATTGTGTATCTGTATTATCAAAAGAAACAACAGGGTTAAAATTAATACTATGTGTCTGTTTTGGCATTCCATTTGGTGTAACCGAAGTTGTAAATGAAGATTGGTCTACCCAAGCTGTAACTTCGTTAGAAGCATTTTTTGTTAAACCATCATTAGCCTTTAGCCATAGTTGTAGCCCTAATGTTGTTGTAACATCTAATTTTGTAGCTGCTGTTTGTACATTTGGCGTACTTTGAGTGTCTTCTGCAACTACATATACATCATAATTTGTTCCTAATGTTAGACCTGTAACATTAAAATTTTGTGTAAAATTACCAATACTTATAGTAGCATTTCCTTTTGTAATTTCTCCTGAACCACCACTACCTGTTCCTGCTTTTATCTCTGATATTGTTGGTGCAGTTGCGCCATCTGCAACTACCACATAATAAATGGTACCTGCTTGGTTAATATCTGTTTCTAATATAAAACTAGTTTTATTAATTGACGAAGCAGAAGGTGTGCTGTTTTCGAAATCAGGAAGAAACACTAAATTAGGCGCAGTTGTTCCTTTAGCAATAACATTAAACGTGTTATGAGATGAGGGTCTAAATTCATATTCTGTTGATAAAGACGCATTAGCTGTTGGCTTGAAAACATATTCAACCTCTAGTATACTACCAGCACTAATGGGTATTTGAGAACTATTTGTACTTGAAACAATTTTACTATAACCTCCACTCGTAAAAGATCCACTGTTTAATTGCTGGGTAGTATTTTGTAAATTAGATACGTTTGGCGAAGTTGTGTAAACAAAATGATTCGTAGTAGCGTCATTTGTAACATCTACCCACGTAGTTTCGCCAACTTTTTTATATTGTAACTGAATTCCTCTATTAACTGGATCTATTGGATCTGACTCAACCTCAAATCTTAATCTTATAGGACTACCATCTAAAATAGTTGATGTATTTAGATTGGCTTTCCAAGTGGCTGTTGTTTCTGAGCCATTGTCATTTCTCCATCTATATTTTGTAACTGTAGTGTTTGCAAAGGCACTACTGCAAATAAAAAATAAGAAAATAAAAAGTAATTTGTTTTTCATAATTTTATGTAATTGTAATGTTTGGTTTTAATTTTGTTTTTTTAAAAAAAATAGGCTTACTATTAAAAACACGTTTAATAGTATAGCAAAAAGTAAGGGATATTGTGTTTTTAAAGATGCAGATGTATTAGCTACTAAATTACCTGTAATATTACTTTTAGTATTTTTTTTTGATTTATTAATGATCTCACCAGAACCTTTAATTATTGCATTGTAACCACAATTATTACTTATTACCATATCTTTTCTGGTAATAACACTCATTAATCTTGCATTATAAAAGTGATGTGGAGTAATATATTGTTCTTTAAACCAAGCATCATTACTCAAATTAAAAAAGAAATTTGCTCCTTCTTGAGCTTGTTGAATAGCATGTTTAGAAATAACAGCTTCATTACAAATTAATATACCAGCTTTTCCAAAAGGAGTTGTAAACAACTTATTTTTGAATCTATTTTTTTCAACTAAATATTGAGCGTTACCTGCAAAAGGCGCTGCTCTTCCTAAAATTGGTGCTTCTATGCCTTTTATTAATATTTCTTTTTGATACCTACCCAACTCTTGTTTATTCTTAAAATAAAAAACAGTGTTTTTAACACTTTTATCTTTTTCATTTTCTGTTGTATTTAAACCTATAATAATGGCAGTGTTAGGGTTTATTCTCTTTTGAAATTCATCTAATAAATCGTCTTTTCCATAAAAAGTCCATGGTAAAGCAGATTCTGGAAAAATTATAAAATCAGATGTTTTTACCTCTTGTTTCTTAATAAGCTGAAAATAATTTTCTGCCAATTGATTCACTTTATTTTGATTCCATGAATCTTTCACATTCATATTTGCGGAAATACTAGAAACTTTAAAAGGTGTATTTATATTTTGAGGAGTAAAAGTTGCTTTTAAAATAGCGCCTCCTAAAAATATAATTACAATTGCTAAAACTGTTATTTTTATGTCTAATTTTTGTTTGCTTACAATTGCTTTCGCTAAAAGAACATTTACTAAAACAGTAAAAAAAGTTAAGATTTCTATCCCTCCAAAGCTTGCCCACTGGATACTAAATATGTTTTTAGTAAAAGCAAAACCTACTCTATAATTATGAAAAGGGTATTCATTTAAAAAACTCATAAAAGCTATCTCTAAAAGTGACCAAAAAGCAGTAATCGCAATAAGCTGAAACCAACCTAAAAAATTTTTATTAGTATGAATATTTAATATAAAGGCTATACCCACAAAAACCATTGAATAAAAAAACGCAAACATTAAAATACTTATGGCTATAAAACCAATTGCCATATCAACTGCATTATTGTTTGTGTAATTTACAAAAGCACTAAACATCCAAAAACAAAGTATAATTGCATAAATACTACCAAATAAGAATCCGTATAAAAATACTTTTTTAAGAGGTATTTGCTTAATAGCAATTATAACAGGAACTAAACTAACAATAGACAATACATAATTTACTTCCTTAAAAGCATAAGCACTTAAAATGGCTGATAAAGCAACAAATAAAAATTTATATTTTGAAAAAAAGGTTTCCATATTTCTCTAAAAAACGATTAAATAGATTTATAAATTTATGATTAGAAGTTTCTTTAAAAGTTTAATTCTTAAAAATAAAACACCTAACCTAAAACAGTCTGTAAATTTCCGACAAACTGACTCTAAGGATAAAAAACAGGTAGAAATACGTGTTTAAATTTAATATTTACTCCTTTTAATATAGGCTCTAGAAAGGCCATTTGTTAGCAGTGGATTATAATCGTTTTTATAATCTCTAATAGATTGTCCTAAAAATTTTTGAAAGTCTTTTTCGAAATGCGATTGATCGTAATAATCATAATCTGCGATAAGTTTAGATAGCGATTTATGCTCTTTTTTTTCTAACTCTCTTATGATGTAATTAAATCGAACTAAACAAATAAAACGATAAGGACTTGCACCAACTTCTTTTTTAAACATTCTTTCTATAGAACGTTCTGTATAAGGAAAAAAATCGGATAACTCTTTTACTGCCAGCATTCCTTTTTTATCTAAAATATATTGTACAATTTCTACTGAAGGTTGTAAAACACTCCAATCTTTGTAATTTTCCCTTAAATGCTGGTCTGCAATTTTTGTAATTTCTTCGATAGAATTTACTTCTCTTAAATTCTCATACATACTCTTAACAACATCATCATCTACATAAAGAGATAAGTCTATTAACTTATTTCTGTTTTTAAAAGAATGAATTTTTGTAACATTGTGTAAGATGTGGTTTGGTAACTCGAAAGACAACCAAGAACTATTTTTGTAGGCTTTTACAGTAAAATAGTCTCCTGTTCCTTTTATAAAAACTTTTGGTACCTCTACCTTTTTTCCTTCGTTATTAAATGCTTCAATATTTCCATAACGCAACATAATATACGTATAACCATAATCGCTAATTAATTGAGAAGACATGTCTTCTATATAATTAATACGAGTTACATCTTTGTAAAAAGAATGTCTAAAATTTTCGTTGTGGATAAATATCATTCTCTATAAAATAGATTGTAAAATTAAAAAACAGAGGAAAAAAAATATGTAAATTTCCGACAAAAACTTTTATCGATAATAAAAACTAATATATTGATTACCAAAAACTACAATTATATTAAATACTACCATCTAAAATTAAACGAGTTAAAAATTCCATTTAAAGAAAAACTCATAAAAACTTCTTTCGGAAAAACGAATATAATTATCTGTGGAGATTCTAATAAACCTCCGTTTTTTTTAGTACATGGATTAAACTCTGCGGCTCCTTTTGCTATTGAAAGTGTACAATTTTTATTGAAAGAACATCACATTTTTGCTATTGATCTCTTGGGAGAACCTAACATAAGTGATTTGGTAAAAATTTCTAAAAAAGATGACTCTTATGGAAAATGGTTGTTAGAAATTACGAATTACTTCAACATAAAAAATATTACTTTATGCGGCATTTCATTTGGCGCTTTTCCTATTCTAAAATCACTTTTAATTGATAATAAAAACATAAAACAGGTTTTCTTAATTTCTCCTGCAGGTATTATTCATGGAAATATTTTAGCTTCCATAACTAAGTTTTTAATACCAATGAAATTATTTCAACTTACTAAAAAAAATCATTTTTTAAAGAAGTGCCTAAACAGTATTTATAATGATTTTGACTCCATAACCTTTGCGTATTTAAAAGAAGTATTCTTACATTTTAAAATGGATTTTAGCCCAACACCTAATTTTAAAACGGAAGACTTAGCAACGATAAAAACACCAATTTCCATAATTTCTAGTAAAAAAGATTTTTTTGTTCCTGGTGAAAAACTCAAAAAGAAGAGCGAAAAAGGTTTTAATAATCTTAAAAATTTTATTGTTTTAGAAAATGCAAAACATGTGCCTTCTTTAATGGTTTTAGAGGATGCTTTTACTAAATTAAGTGAAACTAAAAAATCTGATGAAAATTAATTTTCATCGGATTTTTTTTATGATTGCTAACTAAATACTGAAAAACTGCCCACTCAATTAAGGCGCAGGATTAGGAATATCTTTATGAACTTCTTCAATTTCTTTTAAAGTTTCTTTAGATAAATCGATGTTAATACTACCAATATTTTCTTTCAATTGACTCAATTTTGTAGCTCCAATAATGTTACTGGTTACAAATGGTAATTGGTTGATAAACGCCAAAGACATTTCCGATAATGTAATTCCGGCTTTCTTTGCAATTGCCTCGTATCTTTTTACAGCTTCCAAAGAACCATCACCCATATAACGTGCAACAAAACGTGGAAATAAAGTTCCTCTTGCGCCTTCTGGTTTATTTCCATCTAAATATTTTCCAGATAAAACACCTTGTGCCAAAGGAGAGTATGCTAATAAACCAATATCCTCTCTTAAAGAAACCTCACTCATTCCTGCTTCATAACCTCTATGAATCATAGAATATGAATTCTGAATTGTAATTGGTCTTGCCAATTTATTTAATTCAGCTGTTTGTAGGTATTTTAGAGTTCCCCAAGGAGTTTCGTTAGACAAACCATATTGTCTTATTTTTCCCTCTTGTATTAAATCATTTAAAGTTTGAATGATTTCTAAATAATTTTCAGTTGCATCTTTTACAGTATCTGTTGGAAAATCTCTTGTACCGAAAACATTTACACCTCTATTTGGCCAATGTAATTGATACAAATCGATATAATCAGTCTGTAAACGCTTTAGACTTCCTTCAATTGCTTCTTTAATGTTTTTCTTATTCAAACCACCTTCTCTAATGTGTTTTGTATAATCTCCACCACCTGCAATTTTACTTGCCAAAACTACTTTGTCTCTATTTCCAGATTTTTTAAACCAATTCCCAATAATTTTTTCTGTTGCTCCATACGTTTCTGGAGAAGCAGGAACAGAATATAATTCTGCAGTATCAAAAAAGTTTACACCTTGTTCTAAAGCATAATCCATTTGTTCGAAACCTTCTTCTTGAGTATTTTGATTTCCCCAAGTCATGGTTCCTAAACATATTTTGCTAACTTTTATATTGGTATTTGGTAGTTTTGTGTATTTCATATTTCGATGCGTAATTATTAGATTTTAAAATTTTAAGACACAGATTTCACAGATTTTCACGAATCTGAATCTTCATAAATATTTAATATTTGAAACTAATTGCTAAATTAAAACTTATAACTATTTAAAACAATAAGCGTATAATTTTAAAAATTATACGCTTATAAGAATAAATTATATTCAAGTAAAAAACGATATTTCACATGAGTGTTTCTTCCCTTTGGGAAGATTAAGATGGGCTTTGAATCGCTTCAATTCCAGGTAAACTTTTTCCTTCTAACATTTCTAACATAGCACCTCCACCAGTTGAAACATAGCTTACTTTATCTGCAAAACCAAATTGTTTTACTGCTGCAACAGAATCTCCACCTCCAACTAAAGAAAATGCTCCGTTTTTTGTTGCTTTGTCTATTGAATGTCCTAATGCAATGGTTCCTGCTGCAAAAGATTCCATTTCAAAAACACCTAAAGGTCCATTCCATAAAATCGTTTTACACTTGTTTACAACATCATCAAAAATCTCTCTTGATTTTGGTCCAGCATCAACTCCTTCCCAACCATCAGGAATTTGAGTAATATCTAAATTTTGTGTATTTGCATCGTTAGAAAAATCGTCTGCAGCAACAACATCTACAGGAACATGAACTTCTACTCCTTTTGCTTTTGCTTGCTTTAAAATGTCTAAAGCCAAATCCATTTTATCGTCTTCACAGATAGAATTTCCTATTTTTCCGCCTTTCGCTTTTACAAACGTAAAACTCATTCCACCTCCAATAATTAAATGATCTACTTTGTCTAATATGTTTTCGATTACTGTAATTTTAGAAGATACTTTTGCACCTCCTAAAATTGCCAGAACTGGTTTTTCTGAATTATTTAAAACCTTATCAATACTTTCTATTTCTCTTGCTAATAAGTTTCCGAAACATTTATTACCTTCAAAAAATTGTGCAATAATGGTTGTAGATGCATGTGCTCTGTGAGCGGTTCCAAAAGCATCGTTTACATAAATATCTCCAAATTTCGATAATTTCTCTGCAAACGCAACATCACCTTTTGTTTCTTCAGGATAATAACGTAAGTTTTCTAATAATAAAATCTCTCCAGCTTCTAAATTAGCAACAGCTTCTTCAACTTCACTTCCAACACAATCTTCCACAAATTTTACGTTGCAACCAATAATATCTACGACCGATTTTACAATATGTTTCAAAGAAAATTCTTCTTGAAAACCCTTTGGACGACCTAAATGAGACATTAATACACAGCTTCCTCCTTGTTCTAAAATATCTATAATAGTAGATTTTGCTGCCTGAATTCTTGTAGTATCTGTTACTTCAAATTTATCATTTAAAGGCACGTTAAAATCTACACGAATAATCGCTTTTTTATTTTCGAAATTAAAATCTTTTAGTGTTTTCATCTTTGGTTTTGTCTATTTTCAACAAAAATACCTTTTTCTTTAGTTTTTAGAAAGTTGAAATCTAAAAAGTTAAGTTAACGTTTGCGTAGTATTTTTATTGAATTGTTTTTCTATTTTTAAATGCATTTAACAAGCTACTTAAAATTAAAATTCCTGTAGCTGAATTTGCAATTGTCACTAAAGTATTATCCGAATTCGCAACAGCAATAGCAATTAACGCCCAAGCACCTACAAATGCAAATGCGCTCATATTTCTTTTCCACGTAACTATTAAGTTGATAATTGTTGCAATGGAAATCATAATAATCGTCCAAATTTTTGGCGAAATTCCAAATCCGTCCCAATTAATCTTTATCAAATACGTAGAAACATTTGCAATACTTGCTACAGTTACCCAACCACTGTAAATTGCAAATGGCCACCAAATAAATATTTTTGTTGAAAATGTTTCTTTTTCAAGTCCGATTTTTGTGTTTACAACGATTTTTAAGATTGAAAAAAGTAGCAAAAAAATAAAAATGCAAGACAAACCAGTGTATTCGTAAATCCAACTAAAAACCCAAGCACTGTTTGCGAAACATGAAATGGCAAACCAAAAGCCGATTATTTCAATAAAATCATCATTTCTAACTTTTGTAAATAGACTTCTTCCTTGGTAAAAAATGAATCCAAAAAGCAATAAATAAATGAGTCCCCAAATGGAAAAAGCATAGCCTGCAGGTGTAAAGAGTGATTTATACTCACTGGAAATCTCACCAATTGTAGTATTATTCATTAAACCTGTGTTGGATAAATAATTGATAAAAACAACAGAAATAAATGCAACTCCGTTTAAAATTTGTAGAAATCTTTTCATAATATTTTTTAAAATAATAGTTTCTTGAAGACTTTGCCCAAAGGTTTCTTTGTTTATCTTTCATTTTGAAAGATTAAAACTGTTTTTTTTAAAATTTTGGGAGAGGAAAAATACAAAATTCTGAATAAAAGTTTTAGAAACCTTTATATTTGTGCATGCTTTTCAACCAAATTATAGGTCAAGAACATATTAAAAACCATTTACAAGTTTCTGCGGAAAATGGTAGAATTCCGCATGCGCAATTGTTTGTAGGAAAAGAAGGAAGTGGAACTTTGCCAATGGCAATAGCCTATGCACAGTTTTTATTATGTAATTTTTCTGATGATAAAGAAGCTTGTAATATAAAATGTAACAAATTACAACATCCAGATTTGCATTTTGCGTTTCCAGTAACCACAAGTGATAGCGTTAAAAAACATCCTGTAAGTAATTTATATTTAGAAGAATGGCGTCAGTTTTTAGGCGAACAACCTTATGCAAGTTTGTTTAATTGGCTGCAACATATTGGCGTAGAAAATAAACAAGGAAATATTGGAGTTGATGAAGCTGAAGATGTTGTTAAAAAGCTAAAACTAAAATCTTACGAAGGTGGTTTTAAAGTGATGATTATTTGGATGGCAGAAAAAATGAACATTGCTGCTGCCAACAAATTATTAAAACTAATTGAAGAACCGCCCAACAAAACTGTTTTCATTTTAATAACAGAAAATGAAGAACAGATTATAAATACCATAAAATCTCGTTGCCAAGCCTTACATTTTCCTGTTTTGGCAGAGAATGATATTTCGAAAGCTTTAATCGAAAGAGAAAATTGCTCGGAAAGTGAAGCTGCTACAATTGCGCATCAAGCTGAAGGAAATTACAACAAAGCCATTCATTTATTACACAACGATTCTTCTGATTTGGTTTTCGAAGAATGGTTTATTGCCTGGATAAGAACGGCTTTTAGAGCAAAAGGAAATGCTTCTGTGGTGCAACAGTTAATTTCTTGGTCGGACACGATTGCAAAAACGGGACGAGAAACTCAAAAACGTTTTTTAGAATATTGTTTGCAATTTTTTAGACAAGCTTTATTGTTAAATTATCAGTCGGACCAATTGGTTTTTATGGAAACAAAAACAGGTTTCGATTTATCTAAATTTGCACCTTTTGTACATGCTGGAAATATTTTGGAGATAGAAAAAGAACTAAATGATGCCATGTATCACATTGAAAGAAATGGAAATGCAAAAATTATTTTATTAGATTTATCTATGAAATTAACGAGGTTTCTGCATAAGAAAGAAGAGACTGTGTAAAAATGAAAATAGCTGACTTTAGAAACTTCATTTGGAATAAACTTGAAAATCGAAAAGTTAAAATATTTTCCATAATTGCTATATTTCTGTTTTACTTACTTCCTTTTCCTAATTTTACGACTGATTTCTCTGTAACAGATTTATTATTAGGCTTACTATTAGTAATGTCAATTGGTGCTTTTGTCTCTTTTGTATATTTAGAAAGTTCTTATAATTATAGGAAAAAGAGAAATTCTTTTCTAAATAAAGATGAAGTTTTAAATTTTGATTATTTTACAAGAGTTTATATTCTTTACTATTTTATTGTAATTCCTTGGAGTTTACTATCTTCAATATTGAAATAATTTATCAGGTTTAATTTTTATTTCAATAAAAAACTAAAAAAGTGTCCCCTTTTTAATTTTGACAAACGTCTTAATAGTATAAACTTAAAAACTTTAGATTATGAAACAATTTATGATGATTTTTATCGGCGAAGATTATGCTGATTTAGGGCTTTCTCCAGAAGAAATGCAAAACAGAATGGGAAAATGGTTTGCTTGGAGCCAGAAAATGGATGCTGCAGGAATTAAACATGAAGGTGAAGCCTTAACTTCCAAAATAAGACGTATTTCTGGTGTTGAAAGAACAGCTAAAGACATCGCATCTACAGAATTGAAAGAAATTGTTGGTGGTTATTACACAGTTACTGCCAAAGATTTTGATGCAGTTGAAGAAATTGCAAAAGATTTTCCAGATTACGATTTAGGTTCTTATGTAGAAATTAGAGAAGTTATGGTATTTGATCATTAATGGAAACGAAACTCATAGACCATCTTTTTCGAAATCATAGTGGAAAGATGGTTTCTGTTTTAACTCGAATTTTCGGACTCTCAAACCTGGAAATTATCGAAGATGCTGTACAAGATACTTTTCTAAAAGCCAGTATTTCTTGGCGAAAAGAACAGCCAAAAAATCCTGAAGCTTGGCTAACAAAAGCTGCAAAAAATAGAGTTTTAGATATTTTTAGAAAACTAAAATCCGAACAAAAACACATTCCAGAAATTATAGCAGATTTTGAATCTATTGCAACAGATGAACTTTTTTTAGAAGCAGAAATCGAAGATGCTCAACTTCGAATGATTTTTACTGCTTGTCATCCTAAATTAGATGCTAAAGACCAAATTGTATTTGCCTTAAAAACAATTGCTGGTTTTAGCACAAAAGAAATTGCATCTGCTTTATTAACCAAAGAAGAAACTATTAAAAAACGTTTATTAAGAGCCAAAAAAACGATTAAAACAACAAATTTAGAATTCAAAATTCCACAAGGAAAAGAACTTCCAAAGAGGATTGGCAGTGTTTTAAATGTTATTTATCTTATTTTTAATGAAGGTTTTCACTCCAATAAAAAAGAGATTTTAGTACAAAAAGAATTGTGTGGAGAAGCCATTCGATTGTGTAAAATGTTACTAAAAAATAAACACACTCAAATTCCTGAAAGTTATGCTTTGTTTGCGCTCATGTGTTTTCATTCTGCAAGATTAGATGCAAAAATTAATACTGAAAATGAGTTGTTAGATTTAAAAAATCAAGATAGAAATAAATGGTCTTTTCCTTTGATTCAATTAGGAAATATGATGATGAATAAAGCTGTTGAAACATCACAATTCTCAAGATATCATTATGAAGCAGCAATTGTTGCAGAACATATAAAAGCGCCTAATTTCGAACAAACAGATTGGAATAAAATTTTGAATTATTACAAATGCCTGCACAAAATACAACCTTCTACTTCTTATCTCTTAACCATGGCTGTTGTTTGTTTACAAAGTGAAAACTATATAAAAGCCAATTATTATTTCGAACAAATAAACCCTGATGATTTAGCACAACGTTCGTATCTATTTTATGGCGCAAAAGCAGATTATTTTGCCAAAACAAACAACAAAAAAGGAGCTTTAAAATTTATTGATATTGCTTTAGAAAAAGTGTCTAATAATTTGGAAAAGAAGTTTTTGGAGAGGAAGAAAATTTACTTTTTAAAAAACTTGTAGAATTTATTAAAAAGCGAAGTATAGATTCCTGTTTTCACAGGAATGACAGAGTTAATTATACTCCTTTTTCAGTTCGTTTAGCAACATACAAATCTGCAATTGTAGGGTTTTCTGGACAACTTTTTATTTGTTGAAATTCGTCTCCAGCTTTTACAAAACCAGTTTGTAAAACTTTAAAATAAACGCCACACATTGTTGTATTCCAGAATTGTTTTACAATTTTCATATTGTTAAAACGAATTCCTAATTTATAACAAGGATTTCTCTGCACAGTTGCTTCTAGAATAGTTTCACCAACTTTAAAAATATCTCCTTGATGGATTTTTGTTTCCTCTAAATCGTCAATTGTTAAGTTTTCTCCAAAGATTCCATGTGTGAAATCTACATTTGGATGTAACTTTTTAAAATAATCGTAGTGTTTTAGAGAATATCCATAAACCGCTTGTAAAATACCTCCATGATGTTTTCTGTCCGAAATTTCATCATCTTTTACTTCTTCAATATCTAAAAAAATAGGTTTAGAAACTGGAAATTTAAAGATTCCTGTGGTTACTTTTTTACCTTTCCATTCGATTTCTTTGCGTTCGCCAATATTTGTTGAAATTATTTTCATTTTTATTTGTTCTCCTGCAAGGTCTTTAATGCCTTGTAGGTGTTACTTATTTTAATTTATTTAATATATTTTGAAACCTTGCAGGAAGTCTTTGAAACCTTGGAAGATATTCTCAATAAAAACACTAGTTTTTAAATTTCTCTAATGCTTTTTTCGTAAAATCAGACAACACCAATTCACCTGAAACTGCAGCTCTTTCTTCTAATAAATTGTTCCAGTTTTCAGTTCCTCTCCACAACGCTTTCTTCATTTCAGCTAAAGCTGTAGGATTGTATGAAGCCAATTTTTCTGAAAGAGTTTCTACCTCTTTATCTAATTCTTTTACGTTCTCAAAAACTTTTGCATACAACCCTTTTTCTTTTGCCCAATAGGCGTTTTTCCAATTACTTGCGTCTAAAGTTAATTCTGCAGTTCCTGAGACTCCAATTTTTCTTGTAACAGCTGGCTCAATTACAAAAGGTCCAATTCCTATAGTGAATTCCGATAATTTTATAGATGCATTTTCTGTCGTTAATACATAATCGCAAGCAGCTGCCAAACCAACGCCACCACCAACAGTTTTTCCTTGAATTCTTCCGATAATTAATTTTCCGCAAGTTCTCATGGCATTGATTACATTTGCAAAACCTGAGAAAAATTCTTTGCCTTCTTCTGAACTAGAAATCGCAACCAATTCATCAAAAGAAGCACCTGCACAAAAGGCTTTTTCTCCTTCCGATTTTAAGATAATTACAGAAACATCTGTATTTTTTCCAATAGCAATAAGTTCTCTGGTTAATCTGTCCAATAATTCACTTGGAAAAGAATTACTTGCAGGATGCCCAAATTCTATCGTTGCAATTTTGTTGTTTATGTTGGTGTATAAACTTCCGTTTTTTCTATCTGTAGTCATATTATTGAGTTTTTATCAAAAATAAGTTATTCATATTTAAAAAAGAAAAATTCGTGCATTTGTGGCAGTTTTATAAAGTAATTTTATGTATTCTAATTTAATTCAAATTTCTTTTTTCAATAAAAAAACTTTTTAAAAGTTGAGAGCATTCGTTTTCTAAAATACCACCAACTACTTTTGTTTTTGGGTGTAATTTTGTATTTAAATTCATAAAACCTCTTTCTGGTTCAGTAGCACCATACACAATTTTACCAATTTGCGCCCAATAACTTGCGCCTGCACACATTTGACAGGGCTCTAAAGTAACATATAAAATGCAGTCTTTTAAATATTTACCTCCTAAAAAATCGGATGCAGAAGTAAATGCTTGCATTTCTGCATGTGCAGTTACATCATTTAAGGTTTCTGTTAAATTATGTGCTCTTGCAATAATTTGGTCTTTTAAAACAATAATTGCACCTACAGGAATTTCGCCTTTATCGAAAGCCATTTCTGCTTCTTGTAAGGCTTTTTTCATAAAAAAAGTATCGTCGAAAGGTTGTAGCATCTGTTATTTACATTTTTTAGTAAAATTAAGTAATTTTTTATGATAGATTTGTAATTCTTAATAGTCCTTTTTATGGACACAAAATTTGTTGTTGTATTTTAGTATCCGAATGAAGAATTTGTTAGATAACATATTAAACCCCGAAGATTTAAGAAAATTAAATCCCGAGAAATTGCCACAATTAGCCAAAGAATTGCGTGCATTTATTATTGATATTGTTGCTGCAAAAGAAGGGCATTTAGGAGCTAGTTTGGGGGTTGTAGAATTAACAATTGCGCTCCATTATTTATTTGATACACCAAACGATTTGTTAGTTTGGGATGTAGGACACCAGGCTTATGGACATAAAATTTTAACTGGAAGAAAAGAAATTTTTCATACCAACAGGCAATTTGGTGGCATTGCTGGTTTTCCGTCAAGAAAAGAAAGTAAATTTGATGCTTTTGGTGTGGGGCATTCATCTACTTCTATTTCTGCTGCTTTAGGTATGGCAATTGCATCTAACTTAAAAGGAGAAACAAAAAAGCATCATATTGCAGTTATTGGAGATGCTTCTATTGCAAGTGGAATGGCTTTTGAAGCGTTGAATCATGCAGGAGTTTCCAAAGCAAATTTGTTAATTATTCTAAATGATAATGCGATTGGAATTGACCCTTCTGTTGGAGCTTTAAAGGAGTATTTAACAAAAGTAAAAACAGATCGAAAATTAGCAGCTCAAAATAATATTATAAAGGCTTTAAATTTCGATTATTCTGGACCAATTGACGGACATAATTTACCAAAAATCCTATCAGAATTAAAACGTTTAAAATCTGTAAAAGGTCCTAAATTTTTACATATAATTACCACAAAAGGAAAAGGTTTACAGCAAGCTGAAGAAGATCAAGTAACGTATCATGCGCCAGGGAAATTTGATAAAATTTCTGGAGAACGTATTAAAAAAGAAGCTAGTTTATACACAAAATACCAAGATATTTTTGGAAAAACATTGGTAGAATTGGCAGAAAAAAATGATAAAATTGTTGGAGTTACACCAGCAATGCTTACAGGAAGTTCTTTAAAATTTATGTTCGATAAATTTCCAAAAAGAACTTTCGATGTTGGTATTGCAGAACAACATGCAGTTACTTTGGCTGCAGGAATGGCTACCCAAGGTTTAGTTGTTTTTTGCAATATTTATTCTACATTTTTACAACGTGCTTACGATCAAGTAATACACGATGTTGCTTTGCAAAATTTACCTGTAGTTTTCTGTTTAGATAGAGCTGGATTGGTGGGCGAAGATGGCGCAACACATCATGGAGTTTTCGATTTGGCTTATTTACGTTGCATTCCTAATTTAATTGTGTTTGCACCCAGCAATGAAATTGAACTGAGAAACATATTGTTTACAGCTCAAAAAGGATTGGAAAATCCGATTGCGATTCGCTATCCAAGAGGAACTGGAAAATTATTAGATTGGCAAAAACCTTTCGAAGAAATTAAAATTGGAACAGGAGTTTGTTTGCAAAAAGGAAACAAAATTGCAATTCTAACCATTGGAACTATTGCAAGCAATATTACAGAAGCCTTAGAACTAATTTCGGAAAAAGCCCTTTTTTCTCATTATGATATGCGTTTTGTAAAACCTTTGGATAAAAACCTATTGGAAGAAATTTTTGCAAACCACACTTCCATAATTACTGTGGAAGATGGGGTTATAAAAGGTGGATTTGGTTCTGCTATCTTGGAGTTTGCTTCAGAAAATAATTATCAACATAAAATAAAAGTACTAGGTATTCCAGATAATTTTATTGAGCATGGAACTGTTTCTCAGTTACAATATACTATTGGTTTACATCCCAAAAGCTTATCTAATTTACTAAATTCTTATTCATAAAATAGTTTAGAAACTATTCTATAATAATTTTATTTGATGATTTTTTATTGTTTTCATCAACAACATTTACAATATAAATTCCTGCATTTAGGTTTACAGAAATTTCTTGTTTTTCTTGAGAAGTAAAATCAAGATTTGTTTTGTAAACTTGTTTTCCAGAAATATCAAAAACCCTCACCTTTGATTTTCCTAAACTGTTTTTTGCAAATAGTGTAAAATTACCATTTGAAATTGTAGGATAAATTGTAAAAGCCTTTGTTTTTGCAAGTACATCGTTAATTGAAGCAGGTGCTGCAGTAAAATTACTTGTAAACATTCCTCTACCATGTGTTGCGGCTAAAATTAAATTATCTGAGGCTCTATATTGTAACATATCTACTCTAACATTTCCCATGTTTGTAGATGCTGGTTCCCAAACGATACTAGAAGCTGGTGCTTTTTTAATGTTCTTGGTTTTCCAAACACCTACTTCTGTTGCTAAAATTACTTCTTTTCTATTTAAGGGATTAAATAAAGCCCATCTTACAGGAATATCTGGTAAATTTCCTTCAACATTTGTCCAATTTGCACCTCCATCAACTGTGTACCAAACACTTAAAATACCGTAATTAGAGTATGTTAGTAAAATTTCGTTATCTGTTGCCCCAAACTCTATACAAGAAACACTTCCATTAACGCCTACTGGAGTTGATACATTCGAAAAAGTTTCATTTTGCGAATCGAATTTTACAATTTTACCAAAAGAGGTTCCAAAAAATACTTGTCTTTGATTGTTGTTGTGGGGTGAAACTCTAATGTGAGTTGCAACTGCTCCATTAAATAAATTACTTTGAATGGAATCTGTTACTCCTAAAAATTTTTGATCATCTCCTTGGTTTTCATAATCTGCCTTTAAAGTTGCTCTAGTTATTATGTTAGGGCTGTCATAGGAGTAAAAAATATTATTAACATCATCGTAGTCTGATGCGTTGATAAAACTACCACTTTTATCGTTGTTAATTAAACTAGTATATTTTGGTGAACCATTAGAATAATCATATAAATAGGTTACATTATTTTGTGTAGATGCCAAATAGTAAATTCCTCTTACACTATTTGTTGCTGTTTGATCGATAAAACAAAAACCGCCATCTCCTCCTAGCAACTCTGATGTTGAACTTATATTTGGTTCATTAAAATAGCTGGTACCATTATCTTGTGCACCTCCTAAAAAGCCATTTTCATTTACGGGATCAATTGCTCCTGAATAGAATTGAGTAATGTTAAAATTTAAATTTCTAGGAACAAAACCTGTGGTTGTTTGTGTTAAAGAATTATTAGGCGAATAGAAAATACCTCCATCTGTGGCTACTAGCAATTCATTTTTATTAGGTCTAAAAATAATATTATGAATATCTGCATGTACAATACTTACAGAATTATCGTAATAACTTTCCCAGCTTGATGTTTTTATCCAAGTGGTGCCACCATCGTTACTTTTAAAGGTATTAACACCACCAACGTAAAGTTTTTTTGAGTCTGTTGGATCTACACTTATAATTAAATCGTACCAAGCTTGGCCTCTTGTAAAATCTTTATCTGGTATTGTTGCATCTCCAGAGTCTGCTGGTTCTGGTAAATTCGACCAAGTTGTTCCTGCATTTTCTGTTTTTACAATTTCACCCAAACCAGATACCTTCCCTGTATTATTTGAATTAGGAACTTCTGCTGTTATAAGAGCATAAACAATTTTGGTGCTAGATTTTGCAGTAGATAACTCAACTCTACCTGGTGAATTTAATGATGAAGTGTATTTAGATACCCAAGTAACCCCATCTGAAGATGAAAGAATTGAACCAGTTGCATTACCTGCCCAAATAGTGCCATCTGCAGCAAGTTCTAAATCTCTTATAGGATCATCTAAAGAAACGGTCCATGTTGCACCACCATCTACAGATCTAAATACATCTGTGCCAGAAGAATTAATACCATCTAAATCTCTCATTGCTGCATAAATAACACCTGTTGCACCACCTTCATTACGAACAACAATATCAAATACCTGTTCAAAATCTACTGTAGTTGCTAAATTATTCCATGTTACACCACCATCTGTACTTTTCCATATACCTGCTCCATTTACAGCATCTGAGTTGCCCCAACCTTCTCCTGTACCAATATAAAAAGTATTTGTTTGTACTGGGTCGTAAGCCATCGCAGAAATAGCAAAATTAGACATTTCTGGATTTACTTGTTCCCAAGGAGAATTTTCATTTGTTATATCGTTATTTTTCCAGATTCCTCCACTAACTCCTCCTGCAAAAACTCTTTTATCTGTTGCATCATTAGGATCGAACATTAATGCACGAACTCTACCAGATACTGTTTTAGGGCCTCTAGAGCTCCAATTAAGGGTCGAATTAGTGCTTTTTTTTAAGAAATTATTTTTATTTCTTTTTTTTGAATAATTAATAGCGCTTACCAACCTGTCTTGATGTAATTTTTTTGTTTTAGGATCTACCGTTCTTAAAAAATCTTGTTCAAAAGCCAAATCTGGGCGGTCTTTTTTCGCTATGGACTTTAATTCTTTTCTGTTTAAACTAGTTCTCTTAGCATAAGGGTGGTTTTGAATATACTCTGTATATTCTCTATGGTTTTTTTCTAAATCGGTTTCTTTGTTTTTAAGTATGCTAATGGTTAGAATTACACCTACAGTAATTAAAGTGAATATATAGTATTTTCTTGTCATTTTTTTTCTTTTAGAGAACCTAAATTTAGTATTAATTAATAACTCTAAATAATATTTCCTGTTATTTTTTTGTGCATTCGTATTGCGTAACTATCTGATATTCTGGAAACATAACTACATACCTGCATAATTCTGCTATATAGATTTGTATTTTCTGTTTGATATTCTTTTGGTAAAAGGTGCAAGACTAGATTGTCGAAATTAGATGCATTTCCATCGAACTTATTATTTAATGCCGTTACAAATACGTCTAATAAATCGGCTATAATTCGATAACCTGCGACTTCTTTTTCTATAACCTCTGTACTTCTGTAAATTTTATCTATACTTATTTTTATTATGTCGTTAATTTGTGCCTCATACTTACATTTGTCTAACAAAGACTTCTCGAAAGTACCATTTAATATGGCTTCTTCGTTTTTTAAAAAAATGTCTACAGCCTCGTTAATTAAAACGCCAATTGCCAATGCTCTTAAATAACTTATACGATCTGTTTTATGTTTTAGTGAGTGGTATTTTTTAGAATCTATGGTGTCTTTTACTAGCTTTATCATGTATTCTAAAGCATAATCTTCTTCTATTAAACCAAGATTTATTCCGTCTTCGAAATCGATAATGGTGTAGCAAATATCGTCTGCAGCTTCTACTAAATAAGCTAATGGATGTCTGTAATAAGAAAGGTTTTCTGTAATCGTTTTTTTCTTTATGCCCAAATCTTTAACTACTTCTAAAAAGGCTTCTTTTTCTGATTGAAAAAAGCCGTATTTTTTATCTACAATGTGTTTTGTAGGTTTCTTTGGAAGACTTTCTTTCGGATATTTTAAAAATGCACCTAATGTCGCGTAACTTAATCTTAAGCCACCAGAAATACCTTCTCTGGATTCTGTTAAAATTTTAAATCCGTTGGCATTTCCTTCGAAATCTATTAAATCTTGATATTCTTTTTCTCTTAAATCGTTTTTATATTTTGCTCCTTTTCCTGTTTTAAAATACTCGCCAATGGCTTTTTCTCCTGAATGCCCAAAAGGCGGATTTCCAATATCGTGCATTACAGATGCTGCTGCTACAATGGCACCAAAATCGTTAAATGTGTAACCTAATTCTACTAAGTTTGGGTGGCGTTCTAACAACACTTTTCCAACTCTTCTACCTAAAGTTCTACCTACTACAGATACTTCTAAGCTATGGGTTAATCTTGTGTGCACAAAATCGGTTTCCGATAATGGAATTACTTGTGTTTTATCTTGCAGACTTCTAAATGCGGATGAAAATATAATTCTATCGAAATCTACATCGAAACCTAAACGTGTTTCGTCTTGTGCTATTCTTGGGCGTTTTTGTGTGTCGCCAAAGCGTTTTAAAGATAGGAGTTGTTCCCAGTTCATTTTTTATTTTTAATTATTCAACCGAATCAAATTTTGATAAATCAATTAAATTAGATTTCTGTTTAGAAGTATTAAATTCTTTTAAAGTATGTGAATTAAATAAATTCGGTGTTTCTATTAAATATGATTTACATTCTAAAATTAAGCCAGATAAATTAGATTTTCTCTTTAACTTCAAAAAATCGTAGTGATTAAAAGGGAATTTATACAAATCAGAAACATATAATTCTGATATATTCACATATGTATCATAAGAACCAATTCTTGTTTCCGTTATTATTAATTTATATCCTTCAATATTATTAATTATCTTTTTATCATTTTTGTCTACCTTAATGTCATAAGAAGTATCCCAAGTTTTGTAAAGGCTGTCCATTTTAGAAATATATTTTCTCTTAAATCTCCCTTTTTTCCAATCTACATATTTTGTGAAAGTTTTAGGGATAAATATCGTTTCCTGCTCAACAGTATTTATAATAACTGTATCATTTATAAAAAAATAATTTTCTTCAAATGATAAATCTTTAAATTTATTTAATGCTTTTAAGGAACCTGCAATAAGACCCTTTACCATTAAACTATCCTCTTTTGTTTCTGCCTCCTCGTACATTTTTTCAAGTTCATTTGATAATTCTTTCTGATCAGCATTAACTTTGAAATTATACGATATAAAACCATCTTTTAATACTTTATCACTATCACTTTTCATATTTTGAGATTTACAACCAAACACGAACAGTGTTATTAAAAGAATAACTATATTTTTCATAAATATTTTTTTTAAAAAAATTATACTCTTCAATTAGAGAAAAATCCTACAAGTTGCACGAAAATACAAAAAAAAAATACTTAATTAAATTTCTAAAAATTTTAGGAATAGCAAAAAGCATTTAAAAAAGATATGAGCCCTGATTGAAGCATTTGTTTGAGTTCTTTTTTGCTCTTTTTAGCAAAAAAAAGCGAATGCGTAAAGCTGAAAATAGCTCCACAAAAAAAGAGAAACATTACTGCTTCTCTTTTTCTACGAACTTTTAATTTATTAGATTCTGAAACAGGTTCAGAATAACAAAGTTATTATCCTTCACAAGAAGCACATTCTTTCTTTTGTTTGAATTTCTGTGCAGCGTTCATACTGTGTTGGTAATACATAGATTTTACACCTAATTTCCATGCGTTAATATATACTGCATTTACGTCTTTAATTGGCATATCTGGGTGCACCATTATATTAATAGATTGTCCTTGGTCGATATGATTTTGCCTATTTGCAGCTTGATAAACGATTACGTTTTGGTCGATTTCCGAGTACGTTCTAAACACATCTTTTTCTGCTTCTGTTAAGAAATCTAAATGCAATACAGAACCATCATTATCGCGAATGCTCGTCCAAACTTCTTTGGTATTCTTCCCTTTTTCTTCTAAAACTTTTTCTAAAATTGGGTTTTTAATTGTTGTTTTAATTTTTGCGATATCTTTTACGTAAATATTCGACCAAATTGGCTCAATTCCTTGAGAAACTTGTCCTAAAATAAATGCGGATGACGTTGTTGGTGCAATTGCATTTAAGGTTGTGTTACGTCTTCCATAGCCTTTTAAAACTGCTGGCTCTCCATATTCTTTTGCCATTTCTTCTGAAGCTTTGTAAGATTTTTCTTTAATTACTTTAAAGATTTCTGTATTTAAATTATACGCTTCTTGAGAGTCGAAGGCTAACATTTTAGATTGTAATAAAGAATGCCATCCTAAAGCTCCTAAACCTAATGCTCTATTTTCTTTTGCGAAATTATACGCTTTTTCCATAAAACGGAACGTAAATTGGTCGTCTCTGTCTTTTGAGTCTCTATAAACTTCTAATTTTGTAATGAATTCTTGCATTACTGCATCCAAGAAATAGGTAAGTGTTTCTACTGCGTCTGTATCTTTCCACTTATCGTAATGTAATAAGTTTACAGATGATAAACAGCAAACGAAAGACCAATCTTCATTTGATGGTAACATAATTTCTGTACACAAGTTACTTGCATAAATTTCGTGGTTTTTGTCTTTGTAAACATCAACTGTTCCATTATTTGCGTTGTCTCTAAATAATATATATGGATATCCTATTTCGCCTCTTCTTTGTAAAATTTTTGCCCAAATGCTTCTTTTTTCTACATCTCCAGCAATCATTTCTTCCATCCATTGGTTACCAACTGTAACTCCATGTGTTAATTCTTGAATTGGATTTCCTTCTGTTCCAATTTCTAAAAATTCTTTAATATCTGGATGATCTACTGGTAAATAAGGGGAAAAACGACCTCTTCTTACGGAACCTTGACTAACAACATCGACCATTTTTTCAAAAAGTTGCATAATGTGCACAGAACCAGATGACGAACCATTATTTTTTACTTCTGCGCCTCTTTCGCGCAATTTACCAAAATAACCAGAAGTTCCTCCTCCTAATTTAGACATCATACCAACTTCCGATTGCGAGAATAAAATATCTCCCATATCATCTGCAACATGACTTCCAAAACAACTAATTGGCAAACCTCTTTTCTTACCAAAATTCGACCAAATTGGCGATGCTAAAGAAAAGAACCCTGCTGCCATATATTTGTAAAACTTATCTGAAAAACCAGGTTTGTTTAATATTTTTTCTGCATTATCTGCGATTTCGCGAATTCTTTGCTCTGGAGTGGTGTCTCCTGTTAAATATCCCGACTCTAAAAATTTACGACTATTTTCTGTTAGCCATGTAATTTCAGGATCTTTCATATTATCAAGCATTTCCTTTCTGGAAGCGTTTCTAACTTGAATTAATCTTTCGTGCTCTGTAAGTTCTGTAGTTTTTCTCGTTGTCTGGTTCATGGTTTAAAATAAGTCGTCGCTAGTTATACTTTTTGTTCTTTTACTATAGTTGATAGATCTTTTTACAAAGAAATCTCCGTGTTTTGTTCCAATAATTTCATCATCGAACCAATCTGTTTGCTCTAATAATGCATCATCTGTATCAAATACTTTTTCAATGCCAATGCTTTCTAAAGATTTGTTGAATCTATTTTTAATAAATTCTTTTATGACTGCTTTTGGTAAGAAATCTAATTCTCCTTTTTCGAAAATCCAATCGATAATTTTACTTTCAGATAAAAAAGCTTCTTTACAAGTTTCTTGTACTAATAAATTGTGACTTTCGTCGAACCATTCTGGATTTTCTTCTTTTATAATTTTAATTACATCGATTCCAAAATCTCCATGAATTTGCTCTTCTTTAGAAGTTGCTTCTACCACATTAGAAATTCCTTTTAACACATTTTTATGTTTGTTAAAAGCCATGATAATTAAAAACTGAGAGAATAAAGAAACGTGTTCTATAAATAATGAAAACAAAATAATTGATTCTGAAAATTCTTTATTGTCTTCGCTATTTACGTTTTTTAATGCTAATTCTAAATAATTAACACGTCTCATAATTACAGGGTTTTTCTTCAAGTTTTTAAACTCATTATTTAAACCTAAAATTTCTAATAAATGCGAATATGCATCATGATGTCTTACTTCACTTTCTGCAAAAGTAGCACCTACAGAACCAATTTCTGGCTTTGGCATTCTCTTATAAATGTCTCCCCAAAATGTTTTTACAGCGACCTCTATTTGAGAAATTGCCAACATTGTATTTTTTATCGCGTTCTTTTCTGTTTCATTTAAATATGCCTTAAAATCTTGAATATCGCTCGTGTAATTAAATTCTGTATGAATCCAATAAGAGTGTCTAATTGCATCTACATATTCATTTAATTCAGGATAATCGTAAGGTTTTAAGTTCAACCTTTTTTCGAAAATATTTCTTTTTCTATTTCTTGCTTGTTCGTCTCTATATAAAATATATGCTTTGGCAACATCGCGAAAACGACTATCCATTAACTTATATTCTACAATATCTTGCACCTGCTCCACAGTAGGTGTATAATTGGGTTCATTTAACTTTCTTTCTAATAAAGTACCGTTAACGATATTAGTAATTGCCATTGCATCTTCTAAAGTACCATTGTTCACGGAAATCATTGCTTTTTCTATGGCTCTTGTAATCTTGTCTAACTCGAAATTGCTAGTTCCAGAGTCTCTTTTAATAATTTGAGTAATTTTCACGGTAAAAAGGTGTTATTTGAATGTTAATAAATCGTTAGGGACGACTTCTACAAAGATTGCGATTTTTGATCCAAAATGAAAGTCATACTTATTCACAAATCCCTTGAAGTTTTTAACAATTAACCTCGTATTATGAATTTCGTAAAAAATTAACATTTTTTCAATAAATTGAAAATCAATATTTTAAAGCTCTAAAAATAGATAACTTACTGCTACTGCTGACATTCCTAAAAAAAACTTTTTTAAGCAAAAATAACATCAGAAATAAAAAAATAGAATTTGTTCTAAAATAGAAATAGAATTCTTTTTCGAATAAAAACTTGTTTATTTAGAACTTTTATGCATAAGAGAAGCTTTCTCTAAATATTTTAGAACATTAATTTTTGAAGTATCTTTGTAAAAATTTTTTTTGATGAAAAGTAGATTCCAAAAAGTTGTAAAACTTGCTATAATTTCTTTGTATTTAATTTTTTTAGCGGGTTCTGTAGTTAGAATGACGGGATCTGGAATGGGGTGCCCAGATTGGCCAAAATGTTTTGGACATTACATTCCACCAACTTCCGAGTCGCAAATTACTTGGAAACCAAATACAGAATTTAAAAAAGGGTTTATCATTATAAAAGACGAAACTTTATTTGTTGCGGAACACGACTTAAGAACTGCAGCAAAATTCAACATAAAAAACTGGAAAAAATACACCAAACACGATTATAATAAATTTAACAAATACCATACTTGGACAGAGTACATCAACAGGCTGGTTTCTGTTTTAGCTGGTTTCGTTTTTCTCTTTTTAATTTATGGCGCTTATAAAAATAGAAAGAAAGACAAACGAATTCCTATACTTGCTTACACAGCTTTCTTTTTAATGCTTTTTGAAGCTTGGCTTGGAAAAACTGTTGTAGACTCTAACTTAACACCAACAATTATTACTATTCATATGGTGGTTGGTTTAATAATTATTGCACTTTTATTGTGGTTGCAGTTTATAGTTACTAATAATAAAAAGGTTTACAAATACAATTCATTATTTAATAAATTACTAATTGCTTCTGTTATTTTTTCGTTGATACAAATTGCAATGGGAACACAAGTAAGACAGTTTATAGACGAGCAAGTAAAATTATACGGTTTCGAAAACAAGAATTATAGTTTAATGAATCCGAGTTTTAAATTCTACTTTCACAGATCTTTTACCATTGCAATTGTGTTGGTAAACTTAGGGTTATTGTATTTAAATCAATTGAAAAATTTAGGATATAAACTCGTAAATTGGATTGTTTTCTTAATCTTCTTAGAAACCATTACAGGAATTTTAATGTATTATGCTGATATTCCTTTTGGAACGCAAACAGTACATTTATTGGCTGGCGCAATTTTATTTGGTTTACAGTTTTATTTGTGGTTGCAAGCTTCAGTTGCCAGTCGCAGTTAGCAGTAGCAGTGGCAGTAGCAGTGGCAGTAGCTGTAGCTGTAGCTGTAGCTGTAGCTGTAGCGAATTTTAAAAAACTTTGAAACTTTGCTAGTTTGCGAGAGAAAAAATTTCACACCAATAACCACAACAGTAAGCACTGAAAACTGCAACTGCTACTGCAAACTAAAATCACGGATGCGCATTTACCCAAACTTCGCCATCAGAAAAATATTCTTTTTTCCAGATGGGAACAGTTTCTTTTAAAGTATCTATGGCAAATTCACAGGCTTCGAAAGTTGCTTTTCTGTGTTTGGAAGAGGCTGTTATAATTACAGGAATTTCTCCTATTTGTAACATGCCTTCTGCGTGATGAATTGCTATTTTATGAATAGGGAATTTCTCTAAAGCCAAATCTGCAATTTTCTGCATTTCTTTAAGCGCCATTGGTTTGTATGTGGAAAAGTCGAGTTGCGTAACTTGTTTTCCTTGTGTGTCGTTTCTTACAGTTCCAATAAATGCGGAAATTCCGCCACAAGAATCGTCTTCTACAAAATTGTAGCATTCTTGTAAATCTAATTTTTTAGATGTTATTTTAATGGAAGTTCTCTTCATTTTATTAGATATTAAAACAAGTTCAATACTTGGGCAAAAATAGGAAAACAAATTTGTATTTTTGCATCAAAATTTAAAACCAAAAAGTTCTCGATACAATTTCGAAGAAAAATTAAAATCACTCGAACGAACATTATCCCAAAAAATAAATGAAGACTATATTTAGAATTGTTAGCTTTTTAGAAGGAATTTCTTATTTATTACTGCTTTTTATTGCAGTTCCTATCAAATATTTTCAAGATGATGCTTCGTACGTGAAAATGTTAGGAATGCCTCATGGAATTTTATTCATGCTTTATATTGTTTTAGCTTTTATGTTGCAAAAACCTATGAAATGGAACAATAAAACATTAGGAATTGTAATGTTAGCTTCTGTTTTGCCTTTTGGTACTTTTTATATTGATAAGAAGTATTTGAGGTAGTTTTTTTGCTTTTTACTACATAATAGCATAAAAAACATAGTTATTCTTTGTAAAAAACCTTGTAAATCTTTACGCAATAATCTGTAAAATTCGTGTCTTTTTTTTATCTCACAGAAGATTCCAAAAGAGTGTTTCTTCCCTTTGGGAAGATTAAGATAGGATTCCTACCCTCCACTAACAGGAGGAATCACAGCAAGAACATCACTTTCTTTTAAAACCAAATCGTCTGCTGCATATTCTTCATTTACTGCAATTGCGTAAGAGTTTATATTTTTTAATTGTGGGTATTTTTCTTTTAGTAATAATTTAAAATCTTTTACAGAGCTGTTTTCTGAAACCGTAATTTCTAAATTATTTGTTGCTAGCAAATCTGAAGTAATTCCGAAAAAAAGTGTTTTTATTTTCATTTTTCAAAATTAATTAAAAGGGAGGTTTAAACGAAATAAAAATCCATCATTAGAAATACCTCCGTAATTAGAACGCACATAATCTATTCTTAAAAGACGCCATTTTCCAAAACCAACATTTCCAAGACCAACAGAAACCTCTGTATATGGTTTTTTATTTGCCATAAAAAGCCCTTTTACACCACCCACTAAATGAAAGTTTAATTTATTTAATAATGGCACTTTTCCTAAAATAGCACCTCTAAAATTGTGTTGTGCATGCGCTTCTACATATTTATCGTTTGTGTAAAACTTGTAATAATCTAACAAACCAAAACTGGTTAATTGATTATTTAATGGAATAGTAAACTGGTTACCAGATACTTGTAACTTATCCATAAAAGCAATATTTTTCTTTTTTAAAAAAACACCTCCTCGAATGTTATATTCGAATGCGCCATAATTTCCAGCATTTAAATTTTGCCTTAGACTAGCTGTTAGCAAATCGGAATTTAATTCCGAATTAGAAGCTCCAAACCTTTTTGTGTACTGTACATTTATTCTTGGAAATTTAGAACCACCAACATTGGTTTTACGATTTGGATAAGACAAATATTTCTGTCCAATAACAAACGTTACACCTACATTTAAAGTCGCAATATTATGAGTTTCGAAAGCAGCATTTGTAAAATCTGTAGGGTCTAAAGGATTGTTAGAAGTATAACCTCCGTTTTTATCTTGTGGTGCAAACGAATAATTGGTGGTATTAAATAAAGGTTTTCTTTTCGCAAATTCTAATGAAGAAGAAAAATAAACACCATTTTTTATTTCTTCGGAATAACTAATTTTTGTAAACTGTTTTTCGTAGATTTTTAAATAATTTAAACGATCTAACAAAGAACTAAAAAGGTTATTCAGTTTTGTAATTGGCTCTTTATCATTAAATTGCGGAGTTGTAACACCTGCAAAAACAGTTAATCTTGGTCTGGAAAAATTGTTCCATTTTTTAGTAAAATAAAAAGTGGGTCTTACTCTTTTATCAGAAAAACCATAATTTACGTTGGCACCTGCAGTCCACCATTTTCCTTTTTTATTTAACTGTTTAAAATAACGAATACCAGCAGAGGTGTTTAAACCTTGCACTGTATTAAAACTTGTTCTTAACAGCGGTCCATGGTAAGAAAAAGATTTGTTTTCATAAGAATTTCTGTAAGAATACCCCATTAATGGATCTAATAAACCAAATTTGTTCCCTTTTGCATCGATAGAATCTAAATATTTCTTCGATTTTCGAACTACTTTAATACTATCTTTTATTAAATAATCTTTCGTTTCTTCTTTAGTTAAAGGAACAGGACGTAATTTATTCCAATATACAGAATCTTTTTCAGTGGCATTTTTCTCGAACGTTAAAACTTCGTTGGTAAATGTATTTTTATTAAAATTTGGCTTAAAGTCGTATTTAGAATATGCATAAGAAAATTTTCCATTCGGCTTAAAACTGAAAAGCTTAATATCGAAATCTATCGTTTGCGTTCTTAACACCCAACCTGCTATTTCATCCGAATAATTATAACTCTGTTTTAATTTTAAAGAATTTACAATGGGAATATTTACTTGAGCACCAGTTGTTGTTAAATCTGCTCCATACACTGCCCAATCGTCTTCTACAATATAAATAAAACCTTCAAAAACACGATCTCCTTTTCTTTTTGGAGTCAGTTTTATTTTGTTGATGAGTTTTCCATTCGGATCGTAAAAAGTACCTTCTAATTTATATTTATAGTAACTAAAAGCATTTGTAGAAATTGGTGATATTAAATTATTGAAAATTTCGATACTATTCTCATATAAATCGATTTTAGAATCTTCTGCCCTGTTAAAACTTACACCACGATCTTGTCCAGAAACCTTGGAAGCTACAATATTTTCTTTAAATTTCTTTGGTTTTTTCTGAAATGAAATGTTAGAAAATGTTTCTGATAAATAAATAATTCCGCTTCTGGTAGAATCTAAACCTCCACCAAAATCGCCTAAACTTTCTCCTAAAAAACTTTCTGGAGCATCGTCTATTTTAATTAAACCACGAGAATAAAATTTGGCAGTGTAATTTGCATATTTATCTGTGTTCTTTCCTTTATTATCAATTGTATTTCTAATAATTGTATTTGCAGGATTGTCTTTCGTAGAAATAGAAATCTCATCTAAAACAACATTTTCTTCTTTCAATTTTGCATTCAATTCAAAAGGAAAAGAAGTAATATTTACTTCTTTTTTTACGGTTTCATACCCTAAGAACTGATAAATAATGGTGTATTTTCCTTTTTTAGAAAGCTCTAAAACATATTTTCCATTATTATTAGAAGTAGTTCCTTTATTGGTTTTATCTATATAAATACTAACCGAAGAAAGTGGTTCGTCTTTGGTATTTGTAATGGTTCCTTTTACTTGTGCAAGACTTGTAGTTATAGTAAATAGTAGAAATAGTAAAGTAATTTTTTTCATGATTTGGTTTTGTTGATAGTCGCAAACATAGGTTTTATGCTACAAGCAAATCTTTAAAATTTGTTAAACAACACATAATAGTTTCTTAATTTTTAGATGTCTAAAGTAGGTGAATGGTTGTTTTCTTACTAAAACATCTTGAATTATCGTCCAAATTTATAGTTTTTGTTTTTAATAAAACAATCATTCTCTAAATCTTAAAATTTATTATAAAAATAATGTTTATTTCATTTTTAAAAGAATAGAAAATTCATTTTCCCTTCCATTGAAAACCATATATTTGCAGGTTCAAACAAACAATAAATTTTTATGAGTGATTCTAGAAAAAGACACGAAGCTTTACTATACCACGCAAAACCAAAACCTGGAAAAATTGAAGTTGTTCCTACAAAAAAGTATGCGACACAACACGATTTAGCATTGGCATACTCTCCAGGAGTTGCAGAACCTTGTTTGGAAATTGCCAAAAATAAAAACAATGCTTACAAATATACATCTAAAGGAAATTTAGTAGCCGTAATTTCTAATGGAACTGCAGTTTTAGGATTGGGCGATATTGGTCCTGAAGCTTCTAAACCTGTCATGGAAGGAAAAGGTTTGTTATTTAAAATATTTGCAGATATCGATGTTTTCGATATTGAAGTAGACGCTACAGATGTAGAGCATTTTATAGCCACAGTAAAAGCAATTGCACCAACTTTCGGTGGCATTAATTTAGAAGATATAAAAGCGCCAGAAGCGTTCGAAATAGAAACAAGGTTAAAAGCAGAGCTAGACATTCCTGTAATGCATGACGACCAGCATGGAACTGCTATTATTTCTGCGGCTGCATTAAAAAATGCGATTGATATTTCCGAAAAAGACATTACCAAAGTAAAAATAGTAGTAAATGGTGCTGGAGCTGCAGCAATTTCTTGTACTCGATTGTATTTAAAATTGGGTGTAAAAAGAGAAAATGTAGTTATGTGCGACAGTAAAGGTGTTATCAGAAAAGATAGAGAAAACCTAAGTTCACAAAAAGCTGAATTTGCAACAAACCAAGATATTTCTACTTTAGAAGAAGCCATGCAAAATGCAGATGTATTTATTGGTCTTTCCATGGGAAATGTGGTTACACCAGAAATGCTGTTGTCGATGGCAAAAAACCCAATTGTTTTTGCAATGGCAAATCCTGTTCCAGAAATAAATTACGATTTGGCAGTTGCCACCAGAGACGATATTATTATGGCAACTGGAAGATCGGACCATCCTAATCAAGTGAACAACGTGCTTGGTTTTCCGTTTATTTTTAGAGGCGCTTTAGATGTTAGAGCCACTAAAATTAACGAGGAAATGAAAATGGCAGCTGTACATGCTTTGGCAGATTTGGCTAAAAAATCGGTGCCAGAGCAAGTAAATATTGTGTACGATGAAGTAAGTTTAACCTATGGAAAAGAATACATTATTCCAAAACCATTCGATCCAAGATTAATCTATGAAATTCCTCCAGCCATTGCAAAAGCAGCAATGGATTCTGGTGTGGCTCTAGAACCAATTACAGATTGGAACAGATATCGCGAAGAGTTAATGGAACGTTCTGGTTCTGGTTCTAAAGAAATTAGATTATTACATAACAGAGCGAAAAGCAATCCAAAACGTATTGTTTTTGCGGAAGCAGATCATTTAGATGTGTTAAAAGCTGCACAAAGAGTCTATGAAGAAAAGTTAGGAAAACCAATTCTTTTAGGAAGAAAAGAAGTTATTTTAGAACTAAAAGAAGAAATAGGTTTTACGGAAGATGTGCCAATTATAGACCCAAAAACAGACGAAGAAAGCGAAAGAAGAAATCGTTTTGGTGAAGCTTATTGGAAAACACGTCAAAGAAAAGGGCGTACTTTTTCTGAAGCAAAAAAATTAATGCGGGAGCGTAATTATTTTGCAGCAATGATGGTAAATGAAGGTGAGGCAGACGCTTTAATTACTGGATACTCAAGACCTTACCCATCTGTAGTAAAACCCATGTTAGAATTAATTGAAAGAGATAAAGATGTTTCTAGAATTGCAGCTTGTAATTTAATGTTAACCAAACAAGGTCCTTTATTTTTAGCAGATACCACCATTAACGAGAATCCCTCTGCGAAAGAATTAGCGAAAATTGCTCAAATGACAGGTAAATTTGCAAGTATGTTTGGTATGAAACCTAACATTGCTATGTTATCTTATTCTAATTTTGGTTCCTCAAATTCAGAAACTTCTAAGAAAATTAGAGAAGCGGTTTCTTACATTCATCGTAATTTCCCAAATGTGGTGATTGATGGAGAAATTCAAGCAGATTTTGCACTGAATCCAGAATTGTTAGCAAAAGAGTTTCCTTTTTCTAAATTGAATGGAAAAAAAGTAAATGTGCTGATTTTCCCAAATTTAGAATCTGCAAACATTACTTATAAATTAATGAAAGAAGTACAAGGTGCAGAATCTATTGGCCCAGTAATTTTAGGTTTCGATAAACCTGTACATATTTTACAATTAGGTGCAAGTGTAGACGAAATGGTAAATATGGCTGCTTTGGCAGTTGTAGATGCGCAACAAAAAGAAAAGAGGAAAAATAAGTAGGCAGTCGCAGTTGGAAGTTGGAAGTTGGAAGTTGGAAGTTGGAAGTTGGAAGTTGGAAGTTGGAAGTTTAAAATGACAAAAAAATCGTTTTGTTAAAAGATGGTTGACGTAAGGCTTTTTACGAACAAATTATAAGTTTGGTCTATTTTCTAGCTTCTATAATCTCTTTTCTTTTCCAATTTTATCAATATTTTAAAAAATTAGGCAACAACAAATATAAAATAGTACTTTAGAAGCCTGAAAATAAACGTATGATTACACAAGTTAGAGGAAGATTAGTTGAGAAAAGTCCGACAGAAGTTGTTGTCGATTGTAATGGCGTTGGATATTTATTGCATATTTCTTTACATACATTTTCTAGTTTACCAGAAGATGAAAATGTTGTTTTATACACACATTTATCTATTAGAGAAGACGCACATACGTTGTTTGGGTTTATCAGTAAAACAGAAAGAGAGGTTTTTAAATTGCTAATTTCTGTTTCTGGTGTGGGACCAAGCATTGCTAGAACCATGTGTTCTTCGATGACTTCAGAAGAAATACAAAATGCAATTGCATCCGAAAATGTGGCTGTAATACAATCTGTAAAAGGAATTGGCGCAAAAACTGCACAAAGAGTTATTGTAGATTTAAAAGATAAAATCTTAAAGACCTTTAATATGGATGAAGTTTCTCTGTCTGTGAGCAATACAAATAAAGATGAAGCGTTATCTGCTTTAGAAGTTTTAGGTTTTCAAAGAAAACAGTCAGACAAGCTGGTTTCTGCAATTTTGAAGGAAAATTCAGATGCTTCTGTAGAGCAAATCATAAAATTAGCCTTAAAAAGTTTATAATCCATTGAGTACGTTTTTAAAAAATACTTTCTTATTTCTAACAGTAACATTTGCTGTAAGTCTAACTACACACGCACAAACCAAAGTCAAAAAAGATACCATTGTCGTTAAAAACGATTCTATAAAACTTCGTTACAATTTTAAAAGTAACCAAAAAGGAGGCTTATTTTTAGACGATTTGGCAGAAAAAGTTATCATTTTCGATAAAACTCTAAACAGGTATGTTATTGTTGAAAAAATAGGAAACTATTACACAAAAACACCTATTTATTTAACACCAAAAGAATACGAACAATATCGCCTAAAACGCGATATGTCTCAATATTTTAAAGATAAAGTAAGTGCTGCAAGTGGAAAGAAAAAAGGTGCTAAAGATGCACAAAAAGATTTACTACCAACTTATTATGTAAATTCAGATTTTTTTGAATCTATTTTTGGAGGAAACACCGTAAAAGTTACACCAACAGGAAACTTAAACCTAAAATTGGGGTTTATTTATCAAAATACAGACAACCCACAAATTTCTGAAGAAAACAGAAGTAATTTTACCTTCGATTTCGACCAACAAATTAATGCAAGTATTCGTGCAAAAGTGGGTGAACGTTTAGAGTTTACTGCAAATTACGATACACAGGCTTCTTTCGATTTTCAAAACTTAGTAAAAATTGGTTACACACCAACAGAAGACGATATTATTCAAGGAATTGAAGCTGGTAACGTTTCTATGCCCATAAAAAACTCGTTAATTAACGGAGCACAAAGTTTATTTGGGGTAAAAACAGATTTAAAATTTGGGAATACAAATATAACAGCCGTTTTTTCTCAGCAAAATTCCGAGAGTAAAACAGTGGTTTCAGAAGGTGGAGCGTCTATTCAACAATTCGAATTAAGAACGACGGATTACGACAATGATCGTCACTTTTTCTTGTCTCAATATTTCATTGATAACTACGCAAATTCACTAAAAAATTATCCATTAATAAGCAGTCCAATTAACATTACAAGAATCGAAGTTTGGATTACCAATAGAAATGCAAGTACAGAGAATTTTAGAAGCATTGTGGCAATTGCAGATTTAGCAGAATCGGACCCAAATGTATTTGTAGACGAAAATGGAAATATTGTTCCGAGCGCAAATCAGGCTGTGGTTTCTGGAAAAAATTTACCTTTTAACAAAGCCAACAATATTTACGAACCGAATATTTTAAATGGAATTAGAGATGTTTCTACTGTGGAAAGTACCTTAAGAAATGAACTTGGCATGGAACAAGGTACAGACTTTTCCATGCTAGAAAACGCTAGAAAATTAGAACCTAACGAATTTAAATTAAATTCTCAATTAGGTTTTATCTCTTTAAATAGAAGATTAAACGATGGTGAAGTTTTGGCAGTTGCTTACGAGTATACAGTTGCTGGAAATGTAACTGGAAGTACCAAAAACTCTTTTAAAGTTGGAGAATTTTCTAATGATGGCATACAAGCTCCAAACAATTTAGCTGTAAAGTTATTACGTAGCGAAATTTTACAAACTAAAAGACCCGATGGAAATGGTGGTGAGGAATCTTTCCCCACTTGGCGTTTAATGATGAAAAACGTGTATGCTTTAGGCGCTTTTCCATTAACACAAGATGGTTTCCGATTCGAAATTCAATACAGAGACGACCAAACAGGAATTCCTTCCAACGTATTACAAAATGCACAAACAGCAGGGCTTGCCAATAAACCTTTATTGCAAGTTTTAAATTTAGACCAGTTAGACCAAAGTCAGTCTAGAAACCCAGATGGTTATTTCGATTATGTAGAAGGAATTACAGTAAACTCCGAAAACGGATTTATCTTTTTCCCAGAACCAGAACCTTTTGGAAACGATATTGTTCAAATGGGATCTAATGATAATGGTTTAGATCCCAACACTTCAGATGTAGAAAAATATGCTTTTAAAGAATTGTATTTGAATACCAAAATCAACATCAAAAATAACTTTCAGAATAAAGACAAATACTTTTTAAAAGGATACTTTAAATCGGAAAACGCTGGCGGAATTCCAATTGGTGCTTTTAATGTTCCTAGAGGTTCTGTAAGAGTTTCTGCTGGTGGAAGACAATTGGTAGAAGGCGTAGATTATGTAGTAGATTACAATTTAGGAAGAGTACAAATTATAGATCCAGGTTTACAAGCATCTGGCACTCCCATAAGTGTTTCAACAGAAAACAATGCGGTTTTTAATCAACAAAGAAAAACCTTTATGGGAATAGATGTCGAGCATAAATTTTCTGAAGATTTTGTAGTGGGTGCTACTTATTTAAATATTGAAGAAAGACCTTTAACCCCAAAAGTTAATTTCGGTGCAGAACCTATTAATAATACTATGTTAGGTTTCAATTTTAATTACTCTACAGAAGTGCCTTATTTTACAAAATTAGCAAATAAATTGCCTTTCGTAGATACAGATGCACCTTCTAATATTTCTGTGAGAGGAGATATGGCATATTTAATTCCTGGAACACCAAGTGGTATTGATGTAACTGGAGCTGCAACTTCTTACATAGACGATTTTGAAGCTTCGCAAATTCCTATTAGTTTGCTTTCTCCTTTAGATTGGTATGAAGCAAGTACACCAAAATATTTTCCTAATTTTAATGGCGAAAGAGACGATTTATCTTACAATTACAAAAGAGCAAAATTAGCTTGGTATAGTGTAGATCAACTATTTTATGGTGCAGGAGACACGCCTGCAAATATAGATGCAGACGAACTTTCGAGAGCAGAAACAAGACAAATTAATTACCAAGAATTGTTCCCTAATTTACAATTAGACATCACACAAAATTCTTTAGTTAGAACTTTAGATTTAGCCTATTTCCCACAAGAAAGAGGTTCTTATAATTTCGATCCAAGTGCAAGTATTTCTGATGGAAAAGTAGTTTTACCAAATCCTGAAACGAGATGGGGTGGAATTATGAGACCTTTAACAACTAACAATTTCGACCAAGCAAATGTAGAGTATATTCAGTTTTGGATTATGGATCCTTACGAAAACTATTCCATTGATAATGATGAAGGTTTGCCACAAAATGTAGATCCAAACAATCCTATAAATCAAGTAGGAGATTTGTACATTAACTTAGGAAATGTTTCGGAAGATATTTTAAAAGATAACCGTAAAATGTACGAAAACGGTTTGCCAGAAGATGGTTTAAAAGTGGCTGGTAACAATGTAAATAGAACAACTTGGGGAGATATTCCAAGAAATCCATCAATAATTTACGCATTTAACGAACAAGATGGCGCAAGAACAAACCAAGATTTAGGTTTCGATGGTTTAAATGACGACGAAGAAAAGAATTTAGCAGGAATTGGGCAATTTGCAACTTTACCAGATCCTGCTGCAGATAACTTTCAGTTTTTTAGAGGAGGAAATTTAGACGCTATAGACGCTTCTTTAATTACGAGATATAAAGATTATAATAACACACAAGGTAACTCGCCAACATTAAGCCAATCTCCAGAATCTTTTCCAACTTCGTCTACTACCTACCCAGATGTAGAGGATATTAACAGAGACCAAACGATGAATACTGTAGAGAGTTATTACGAATATAAAATCTCCTTAAATAAAAACAATTTACGAAAAGGTATTGGCTATATTGTAGATGAAAAAGTTACAACAGTAACTTTAGAAAACGGAGCCACCCAACAAACAAAATGGTACCAATTTAGAGTTCCTGTAAGAAGTGGAACGCCAATAAACAATATATCTGACTTTAACAGCATTCGTTTTATTAGAATGTTTTTAACCAATTTTAGAATTCCAGTGGTAATTCGTTTTGGAGAATTAGATTTGGTTCGTGGAGATTGGAGACGTTATGTTAAAACGTTAGACCCAACAATTAACAATCCAATAGATTTAACACAAGACGAATTAAACGATTTTGAAGTTGGAGTGGTTAGTATCGAACAAAATGAAGGAAGCTACATACAACCTCCAGGAATAGAGCGTGAGCGTTTGCAAGGAAGTACCACTGTTCAACTACAAAACGAACAATCTGTAACTTTAAAAGTAAACAGGTTAGAGCCAGAAAAAATAAGAGCAATTTATAAAAACATAAGTGTAGATTTAAGACGTTTTAAACGCTTAAAAATGTTTATGCACTTGCAAGAAAACCAAGGAGAACCTGGGTTAAATGATAATGATTTGTCTGCAATTATTCGATTAGGAACCGATTTAGACGAGAATTTTTATCAAGTTGAAATTCCTCTAAAAGTTTCTAGAAATGGAACTTCGCAATTAGATATTTGGCCAGAAGCCAATAATTTAGATGCTTTTTTAGAAACGTTCGGAAAAATAAAATTAGAGAGAGATGCTGCTGGTTTCCCTATTGCAGATATTTTTACATCCACAGAACAAGATGCAAGCTTACCCTATAAAATTAGTGTAAAAGGAAACCCAACTTTAGCACAATTAAGAACCATAATGCTAGGTCTTAAAAATACTTCTTTAACGCAAAAAAGTGGAGAAATTTGGTTTAACGAATTGCGTTCTGCTGGTTTCGATAATAAAGGTGGTTGGGCAGCTGTGCTAAATGCAGATGCAAATTTTGCAGATGTTGCCAACGTTTCTTTAGCAGGAAGCATGTCTACCATTGGTTTTGGAAATGTAGAAGATCGTGTAAACCAACGTAGTTTAGATGAAACAAAACAATACGATGTTGCTACAACTATTAATTTAGGAAAGGTTTTAACACCTAAAAATTGGGGAATTCAATTACCAATGAGTTATAGTATTGGAGAGAAATTTATAGACCCTAAATTCGACCCACAATACCAAGATGTTACTCTAAAAGATGCTTTGGGACAAAATCCAAATAGCGAATTTTCTAGAGACTACACAAAACGTACAAGCATTAGTTTTATAAACGTTAAAAAGAATAGAAACCCAAATTCTACCAAAAAACCAAAGTTTTACGATATTGAAAATGTTTCTGTTTCTTATGCACACAATAAAGAATTCCACAGAGATTATAACATTCAAAAATACATTAACGAAAGTGTAACTGCTGGTGCAAGCTACAATTATAATTTTCAGTCGAAACCAATAGAACCTTTTAAAAATGTAAAGTTTTTGGATAGCAAATATTTAAAATTGATTAAAGATTTTAACTTCAATCCTATTCCGAGTACATTTGCCGTAAATTCTAGAATCAATAGAAATTATACAGAGCAACAATCTCGTAATTTAGTGGCAGGTTTATCTCCTCAACCAGAATTAAAACAACGACGTTTTTTGTTCGATTGGGATTATACAGTTGGTTTCGATTTAACAAAATCGATTACTTTAAACTTTAATGCCACCAATAGTTACATTTATGATACTTTTGATACAACTGAAGACATTCAAGTTTTCGACGATTTCTTTAACACAGGAAGAGCGAATCATTATCATCAAAAATTAAATGGAACCTACCAATTACCAATCGATAAAATTCCTTTTTTAGGTTGGATAAAAGCAGATTATGCTTACACAGCCGATTTCGATTGGCAAGCTGCAGCACAAAGTACAATTAATGTTAATGGAACAGATGTTGCTTATAAAGATTTGGTGGGTAACGTAATTCAGAATTCAAATACACACAATTTAAATACTACTTTTAATTTCGATAAGTTTTACAAAGGTCTTGGTTTCGAAAAACTATTACTTAGTAAAAATCAAAAAAGAAATTCAAAAAAATTAAAAGGTGTTGGCCTACCTCCTGCTCCAGGAAAAACAAATCAAAAAAAGAAGCTTTCTATCGGTAAAAAAATATTGAAAGGAGTGTATGATGTTGTAACTTCTATAAAGCAAGGAAAAATAAGTTATACAGAAAATAATGGGCAATTATTACCTGGTTATACAGAAGATGTTGGCTTTTTAGGTGGTGCACCCACTTCCTTTGCTTTTGGTAGCCAAGTAGATATTAGAGCAAAAGCTCTAGAAAATGGCTGGTTAGTAGGTCCAAGAGACCCAAACAATAGCGAATATTATAACAAAACATACAGTAGAACACACTATAACAAATTAGATTATACATTTACTTTAAAACCTTTTAAAGATTTAAATATAGATGTTAGAGGAAATAAAATAAAAACAAGAGATATTTCGCGACAAATAGATGTTGTAGAAAATGGAACACCAACAGGAGCTTTAGACAATAGTGCTCCAGCTTTCGAAAACGGAAACTTTAGCACAAGTTATTCTATGATTTCTACGGTTTTTACAGATGCAGATATACTGTTTCAAAATATGCGAGAATTTAGAAGTACCATTGCAAATAGATTGGCAACAGAAACTGGAAATCCAGTTTCTGGTTATGGAGAAAATAGTCAGCAAGTTTTATTACCTGCATTTTTAGCAGCCTATTCTGGTAAAAGTGCAGAGACTGTAAGTACATCTATGTTTCGAAATATTCCAATACCAAACTGGACCTTACGTTACAATGGTTTAATGAAATACAAATGGTTTAAGAAGAATTTTAGCAATTTTGTGGTTTCACATGGTTATAATTCTTCGTATACAGTTTCTAGTTTTACAAATAATTTACAATTTAATCCTAAAAACCCAACTGCTACGAATAGCGCTGGAAATTACGAACCAGAACTTTTAGTATCTGCAGTAACTTTGGTAGACGAATTTTCTCCATTGATAAAAGTAGATATGAAAATGAGAAACTCATTTTCTTTTAGAGGAGAAATAAAAAGCGATCGAACCTTAACCATGAATTTTAACAACAGTACTTTAACAGATATTAAAGGAACAGAATATATATTTGGAATGGGTTATGTCTTTAAAGACGTAAAAGTAAGTACTCGTTTTACAGGTAAAAAACAAACTTTAAAAGGAGATATTAATTTAAGAGCAGATGTTTCTCTAAGAGATAATTTAACACAAATTAGGTCTATAGAAGAAGATAATGATCAAATTAGTGGTGGTCAAAAATTATTTTCTATTAAATTTACCGCAGATTATAGATTAAGTAGTAATTTAACAGCGTCGTTTTATTACAATCATCAAACGTCGAAATACGCGATTTCTACCACTTTTCCAAGACAGGCAATTAATGGTGGATTTAACATCGTTTATAATTTAGGAGGAAATTAAAATTAATAACAATAAATAATTTAGAGAAATGAATATCCCATCAAACTTAAAATACACGAAAGATCACGAGTGGATTAAGATAGAAGGCAACATTGCAACTGTTGGAATTACCCATTTTGCACAAAGCGAATTAGGAGACATTGTTTATGTAGATGTAGATACTTTAGACGATTCTGTAGAAGAAGGAGACGTTTTTGGTTCTGTAGAAGCCGTAAAAACAGTATCCGATTTATTTATGCCATTAAGTGGAGAAGTAATCGAATTTAACGAAGCTTTAGAAGATGAACCTGAATTGGTAAATTCGGATCCATATGAAAAAGGTTGGATGATTAAAATCGATATTTCAGACAGTTCTCAAATAGACGATTTATTAGATGCAGCAGCCTATAAAAACCTTATTGAAGGATAAAATAATAATAATTGCAATTATAGTTACACTTAGTATTTTGTACTTAAGTTTAATAAAAATGCCAAAATACAGTGTTTCAATTAGCCATATAGATAAATGGCAACATGGCTTTGCCTATTTTATATTATCTACTTGCTGGTTGTTTTCATTTTTTAGAAAACCTCAAAAAAAATACATAATTGTTTTTTTATGTATTCTTTTTGGCATAATTATTGAGGTTTTACAATACAAATTAACTTCATATAGAACAGGAGATTACTTAGATGTCCTTGCAAATACGACTGGAGTTCTTACAGGGTTGGTGGTTTTTAATCAGGTTTATAAAAAAAAATCGATATAATTAGCACTAATACTTGTATATGATACATTTTTTTAATTAAATTAGCGAACTATTAAAAACTTCTACAATGGAAATAAAGAAAAATCCGAAATCGAATTTAGAAAATTACAGTAAAATATTTATGCAAATTGGGCTTGTTTTGGCACTTTTTGTAACCTATGCTGCAATTGAGAAAAAGACTTACGACAAAGTTATTGGAGACTTAGGTGTTGTGAATATGAATGCAGAAATGGAAGAAGATATTCCAATTACAGAAAGAGTAGAACCAGTAAAACCAAAAACTCCACCACCACCAACTCCAGAAAAAATAGAAGTTGTAGAAGATGAAAAAGAAGTAGAAGAAACTGTAATAGAATCTACAGAAACAGATGAAACTGAAGCTGTTGAAGTAGAAGAAATTGTAGAGGTTGCGGAGGTAGAAGAAGTAGTAGAAGATGTAAGTTTTATGATTATTGAAGACGTTCCTGTATTTCCTGGATGTAAAGGAAACAAACAACAATTAAAAGATTGTTTTAGTAAAATGGTACAAAAACATTTTTTAAGAAAATTCGATGCAGAATTACCTAATGAGTTAGGTTTATCTCCAGGAAGAAAAAGAGTTTCTATTATGTTTAAGATAGATAAATCTGGAAATGTGGTAAATGTTCAAGCAAGAGCGCCACACCCAAAAATTAAAGAAGAGGTTTTAAAGGTGATGAAATTATTACCTAAAATGAAACCTGGAAAACAAAGAGGAAAACCTGTAGGTGTAAAATATAGTATTCCATTTACTCTACTAGTAGAATAATTAGATTTAACAAATAAATTTATTAGAAAAGTGCTTAGATTAAATCTAAGCACTTTTTTTATACGATAAGTAATGCTAAGTTATTCTCTTCTTTCTAAGTACATAACAAAAATTCAGTTAAGTTTATATTGCTTTGACTTACAGGGTTTAATAGCACAGAAGCGATGTAATCCAGCCCAAGCCCTTGCAACAGTCTTAAAAAAAACTATATACACTCTAAAAAGAATAAAAAAACGAAAAACACTAAAATCTAGAGTAAAAAGGAAATTGAAAAAGCCCTTGAGTAATTTAACTTAGCTTTTGCAATGGTCTTGATCTATATTAAAGACGTGTGCATTAGAAAATTCAAAAGGACGATTAACTTTAGATTCAACATTATTTGAAAATTTAAATGAAGTTTGACCAATTAAATAGCTACTTATAAAACTAAAAGTAATGTGATAACTTTCTTTAAATAATTCATATTAGTTATTTTTATGTAGTTTAATATTATCGTTTTTGGCAGCTCTATATGCCCAAATAGCACAAATAGGATTTGTTATAACTAATATAAAAAAGGCTAAAAAGAAAAAACCAATAAAATTTATAATAAACATTATAAGAGCTCCTTTTCCTGTTGAATAAAGCATACCTAAAGGACCAAAGAAAAAACCAAGTATTGCCGCAATTCCAGCACTTTTTTCAGATTTAACTATTACAGTTGTTTGTTGTGATTCCATATTATTATGTTTTTAAAGGTTTGTATAAACACAAAATAGGGGTAAAAAAAATCACTATTCAAAAAATAGTGAAAATTATAGGTAAATCAATGAGAATTTTGAGAGTGTAAACTAAACCCTCAGGCTAAACGCATTAAAAGTATAAAATTTTCATAGGATAATCAAGAAAAAGCCCTTGAGTAATTTAACCTTTGCAATGGTCTTAATTTATACAAAATTTTAAATCATCTATTGCATAATTCAGGTTTAAGAGTCGACTAAATATTTCTAACAAAAAAACCTTTTATCTTTATTTAAAGAGATAAAAGGTTTTTTAAAATTTTGTTTTTAGAAAACAGTATTTAAAGAGTTAATAAGCTCATTTTATTTCTTTTCGAAGATAATTGAGGGCTTATTAATCACACAAAAACATTAGATTTTCATTATTTCTTCTTCTTTTACAGCAAGAGTTTCATCTGTTCTCTTCACGTAAGTGTCTGTTAATTTTTGCACATCTTCTTCTGCAATTTTCTTTAAATCGTCAGAAATATCTAACTTTTTAATATCGTTATTTGCATCTTTACGTGCATTTCTAATACCAATTTTAGCGTCTTCAGCTTCAGATTTTGCTTGCTTTGTTAAATTTATTCTACGCTCCTCTGTTAATGGTGGTACATTAATCATAATAAGATCTCCATTATTCATTGGATTTAAACCTAAATTTGCAATTTGAATCGCTTTTTCAATAGGTTGCAACATGTTTTTTTCCCAAGGTTGTACACTTAAGGTTCTTGGATCTGGCGTATTTACGTTCGCAACTTGACTTAATGGAGTCTGTGAACCATAATAATCTACCATAACTGTGCCCAACATAGATGGTGTTGCTTTCCCAGCTCTAATTGTGCGTAATTCTTTTTCTAAATGTGCCATTGCTTTGTCCATAGCTTCTTTGGCTGTGTCTAATATAAACTCGATTTCTTCGTTCATCTTCAGTGTTTTTAAAGATTTTTGTTTCTTTTTTTTTGCAGAAATTAATGTAGCAAAAATATAAGAATGACAATTTTAAATGATTTCTGCTACTATTTTAACAGTTGTTTTGTTTTAATTATCAACAACAGTACCAATTTTTTCTCCAGAAACTAATTTTAAAAGGTTTCCATTTGTATTCATATCGAATACTATAATTGGTAATTTATTTTCTTCACTTAACGTAAAAGCCGTCATATCCATTACTTTTAAGCCTTTTTCGATAACTTCTTTAAAGGTAATTGTTTCAAACTTTACAGCATCTTTATCTTTTTCTGGATCTGTATTGTAAATTCCATTTACACGAGTTCCTTTTAAAATAGCGTCTGCATCTACTTCAATAGCTCTTAAAACTGCTGCTGTATCTGTTGTAAAATAAGGGTTTCCTGTTCCTGCTCCAAAAATAACAACACGTCCTTTTTCTAAATGACGAATGGCTTTTCTTTTAATGTAAGGCTCTGCAACTTCTTTAATCTCTAAAGCAGTTTGTAAACGGGTATAAACACCTTGGTCTTCTAACGCACTTTGCAATGCCAAACCATTAATACAAGTGGCTAACATACCCATATGATCTCCTTGAACGCGATCCATACCATTTGCAGCACCAGCAACACCTCTAAAGATATTCCCACCACCAATTACAATGGCAACTTCGATTCCTTTTTCGACAACTTGTTTAATTTCTTTTGCATATTCAGCAAGACGTTTAGGGTCGATTCCATATTGTCTATCGCCCATTAAGGCTTCTCCACTTAATTTTAAAAGAATTCTCTTGTATTGCATAGTTTGTTTTGATGGTTGTGCAAAATTACGTTTTTTTTTTAATTTTTTAATAACTAAAAAACCTCGCTTTCAAATATTTTGAAAACGAGGTTTTATATATGTTTATTATCCTTGTATTTGCAAGAATAACAAGATAAGGTTTACCCTAAAGTAACTCTTTTAAAAGTTGTCACTTCAACATCGCCATAAGTAGCAACGTATTGTGCAACGTTTTTCTTTTCATCTTTAATAAAAGATTGGTCTAAAAGACACTGCTCCATATCTAAAGTTGTGTTATCTGCGATAAATCTTTCCATTTTTCCTGGTAAGATTCTATCCCAAATTTGTTCTGGTTTTCCTTCTGCTTTTAATTCTGCTTTTGCATCTTCTTCTGCTTTTGCTAAAACCTCGTCAGATAATTGAGATCTAGAAATAAATTGAGGAACGTTTTTTAACGTTTTACCTAATCTACCTAACTCGATATTATCTTTTTCGATTACAGCAATTCTTGCTTCCGTTTCTGCAGCTACATAAGCAGGATCGAAATCTTTGTAAGACAATGTAGTTGCTCCCATAGAAGCTACTTGCATTGCAAGATCTTTTGCTAAAGTTTCCACATCATCTACAACTGCAGATAAACCTACTAAAGCAGCAATTTTACCAATGTGAGTATAAGCACCAACATAGGTAGCTTCTACTTTTTCGAAAGCTGTAATTTCTAACTTTTCGCCAATAACACCAGTTTGTTCAACTAATTTATCTGCAACTGACATACCACCAAAATCTGCAGCTAAGAAATCTTCTTTGCTATCAAAATTTAAAGCGATATCTGCGAATTGACCACCTAAAGCTACGAAAGATTCGTTTTTACCTACGAAATCTGTCTCACAAGCTAAAACGATTGCAACACCTGCAGTTTTAGCGTCATTAATTCTTGTTACTGCAACACCTTCTGTAGATTCTCTATCAGCTCTTTTTGCAGCAATTTTTTGACCTTTTTTACGTAAAACATCAATTGCTTGTTCGAAGTTACCATCTGCTTCTACTAATGCCTTTTTACAGTCCATCATACCAGCACCAGTTGCTTCTCTTAATTTTTTAACATCAGCAGCACTTACTTTTACCATGTCACTTATTTTTTTATAGAAATGTAAAATTTCTAAATTGTTATTAAATTATTTTTTTTCTTCAGCAGGAGTTTCAGTTACTTCTGGAGCAACTTCTGCTTTAGCTTCTTCTTTTTTAGAAGCTTCTGCTTTTGCTTCTTTTTTAACTTCCTTTGCTTTTTCCTTATCAGCTTTGTCTGCTTTTCTATCAGATAAACCTTCTGCGATTGCATCTGTTACAAAAGATAATACTTTGTCTATAGATTTAGAAGCATCGTCGTTTGCTGGGATTACAAAATCTACCTGTCTTGGGTCTGAGTTCGTATCTACCATTGCAAAAATAGGAATGTTTAATTTTTGAGCTTCTGCAACAGCAATGTGTTCTTTTTTAATATCTACTACAAATAATGCTCCTGGTAAACGAGTCATGTCAGATATAGAACCTAAATTCTTTTCTAACTTTTCTCTCTGTCTGTTTATTTGTAATTTCTCTCTTTTAGACAATGCATCAAAAGAACCATCTGTTTTCATTCTATCGATTTGAGCCATTTTTTTAACAGCTTTTCTAATCGTAACAAAGTTGGTTAACATTCCTCCAGGCCATCTTTCGGTGATGTAAGGCATGTTTACTGCTTTTGCTTTTTCTGCAACGATATCTTTTGCTTGCTTTTTTGTAGCTACAAATAAAATTTTACGACCAGAGTTAGCGATTTTGTTCAAAGCTTCTGAAGTCTCTTCTATTTTAGCTGCAGTTTTATACAAATCGATAATGTGTACACCATTACGTTCTGTATAAATATATGGTGCCATATTTGGGTTCCACTTTCTTGTTAAGTGACCAAAATGTACTCCATTGTCTAATAATTCTTGAATATTTATGTTTGCCATTTTATAAATGTGTTTACTTTCTGTTTGTGAAATCAATAATTAAGTAGTCTTTCGAGTCTTAACTATTTAGATGCTAAACTGTTTAATATTAATTTTTTGTAATAATAACAGTTCTCGATATAAAATATTTTAGTAACCTTTCGACTGCGCTCAAGGAGACAGGTAAGGAACCAAAAAATATTAACGTTTCGAGAATTGGAATTTTTTACGTGCTTTTTTCTGACCGAATTTCTTACGTTCTACCATTCTTGGATCACGTGTTAACAACCCTTCTGGTTTCAATACTGCTCTATGATCTGCATCAATAGAAACTAAAGCTCTTGTAATTGCCAAACGAATTGCTTCTGCTTGCCCAGTTACACCACCACCATAAACATTTACTTTAATGTCGTAAGAGGCTAAGTTTTCTGTTAACATTAATGGTTGTTGTACTTTATACTGTAAAGTTCCAGTTGTAAAGTAATCTTTATAGTCTTTTTTGTTTACTGTAATGTTACCTTTTCCTTCAGAAAGATAAATACGAGCAACAGCAGTTTTTCTTCTACCTATTTTGTGAACTGTATCCATTATTTTAAATCGTTAAGGTTAATAGCTTTTGGTTTTTGTCCATCATGTTTATGCTCTGTACCTGCATATACATACAAGTTTCTAAATAAAGCACTTCCTAAAGTATTTTTAGGCAACATTCCTTTTACTGCTTTCTCGATTAATCTTGTAGGATCTTTCTCGAACATTTCTGTTGCAGTTAACGATCTTTGTCCTCCTGGATATCCTGTGTGACGAATGTAAGATTTGTCTCTCCACTTGTTACCAGTTAAAACAATTTTTTCTGCGTTGATAATAACCACGTTGTCTCCACAATCTACGTGAGGAGTAAAATTTGGTTTGTATTTACCTCTAATTAGCTTTGCTATTTTAGAAGCTAGACGACCCAACGTTTGCCCGTCCGCATCAACTAAAACCCACTCCTTGTTTACGGTAGCGCTGTTTGCTGATACTGTTTTGTAACTTAATGTGTTCATAATTACACGATTAGTTTTTGTTTATACCAATTATACTCTAAAATGGCTGTAAAATAAAATGAAGATTTTTTTCTTTATATAATGAAGAAAAATTAAACATAGTCTTTACTATGGCTTATTTTTATTCTGAAATAGAAAGGGAAAAAGAACTTTTTATTACAGTTTTTAAGGTTTAAGTGGTACTTGTTAATAAATAATTTTTTTCCTTAAAAAAGGAGTGCAAATGTACCACTATTTATTTGATTGACAAATAGTGATTTAGAATTATTTTTGATAAAGATTTATGTTGGTTTTTTTGATCTAAAAATCAGCTAACTTAAAAGAGCTAAAATGAGGTTAAATTTATGTTTTTTTTATGTTACATAATAATGCCACGAATTCACAAATTTTTATTTTTTGAGGATTTAAAAAAAGAAAATCGTTTTAAAAAATTGATATTTTTTTCTTCGAGAATATTAGTTTTTCAACTTTTATTCGTGCATTCGTGGCGAAAAAAATAGAGCAAGTTTGTAAATCCGTGTCTAAAACCTAAAAATTAGGTGCAACTCTAAAACTCATTTTTTCATTTGTTGATGGATGCAAAAACTCAATAAATTCTGCATGTAAATGCAATCTATTTTCTTTTTTTCCATATAAATCATCACCAATTATAGGTAAATTTAAACCGTTTTTATGAGCTGCATGCACTCTTAATTGATGTGTTCTACCAGTAATTGGATAAAAATAAACACGCGTTTTATTGTCTTTCCTTTCAATTACTTCCCAAATGGTTTCTGCATTTTTTCCATGCTCGTAACAAACCAATTGTTTGGGTCTATCGTCTAAATCTACTCGCAAAGGCAATTGTATTTTTCCTTTATTTTCGGTTAAATTTCCTTCTAATAAAGCAACATAGCGTTTTTTAATGGTTCGATTTATAAACTGACTCTGTAAAATTTTATTGGCTTCTTTGGTTTTTGTTAATAACAAAATTCCTGAAGTAGACATATCTAATCTGTGCACAATTAAAGGACCTGTTGCATTTGGATATTTCTCTTTAATTCGAGAATAGACAGAATCGCTAATTTCTTTTCCAGGAACCGATAAAAATTCTGCAGGTTTGTTTACTACGATTAAAGCAGCGTCTTCAAAAATAATTTCTAATTCCTTGTCTTTAGATATTTCTTTGATTAAAAGATTTTCATCCATTTTAATTCCACCTAACATGTGTTCTAAAATAGGTTTGCATCGACTTTGGCAAGCAGGATAAAAGTTTTTATGTTTTCTAATTGCTGAATTTGGCGATATTCCCCACCAAAATTCTGCCATACAAGTAGGTGTTAAATTGTTCTTAAAAGCATATTGCAGTAATTTTGGAGCTGCACATTCGCCAGAACCAGCAGGTGGTTTTATTGCTGGATTGTTAAAAATTTCGATGAGTGCTTTTGGTTCTTTATATTGATTTAAAAATTGAAATTTCTCGAACAGGGTTTGCTGTAAAAAAGCAGAGGTAGTTTTTCTTAGTTTTTTTAATGTTGAAATCTCTTCTTCAAGATTAATGAGTTTTGTTCTTTTTTTATCAATTTTAGCATTGTAATATTCTACCAATTCTTTGTAGAAAAATTGGTCGTTATAACTTTGCTGAGTAAGTTTTCTCTCGAGTTTTTTAAAATCATCAGTATTTATATTTTCTTTTTTTTGCGCTTTCCTTTTAGTCTTATTTCGTTTTAAGTTTTTACGTTGCAAAGCCAAATCTTCTTCAATTTCTTTAGATATTTTTTTTACTTCTTTTTTAAGTTGAAGATAATTTTTATCTTTTTTTAAAGCTTCTAATTGTATGCTTATTTTTTCGATTTCTTTTTCTCCTTTTCTGTAAAAACTATTTTTTGTTCTTAAATCGAAAACTGGTGGTACAAATATTTCAGGACAACTTTCATCTTCTAATTTTCCAGAAAACGCAGCTAAATACCCCAATTCGTTTTGTTGGTTCTTTACGACTAAAACACCAAACATTTTTCCGATTGCGTTTTTATTGTCATTAACATTAAAACCAAAGTTATGTGTAAAATCTGTTTGGTTTTCTAAATATGCTTGCAATTCGTTCGCAGCTACTTTAGCTAACGGGTGTGGTTGGTAATAAAAAGGAAACGTGAAATTCGCTGGAATTTCAATTCCAGATATCGCTGTTTTAAAATGTTGAAAATGTTTCAATTTCATAAGAATAATTGCCAAAGATAGTTAGATTATTGTTTTAAAAAATAAGATTATAAATTTTCTAAAGAGTTAAAATTAAATTTATTTGTGTTAATGTAAACTTTCAATTTGCCATAATTTTGTATCGAATATTAAAACAATCAAAAAAAAATAACAAAATGAAAACGATTAAAAAATTAACAACGGTATTAGCGATAACAGGTTTATTATTTACCTCTTGTAACCAAACAAAAAAAGAAAAGGTAAAAGACAAGATGGAAGAAACCATGGAAAATGCAAAAGATAAGATGGACGAAATTGGAGATGATATTTCTGAAGGGTTCCAAGAAATGAAGATGAAATTAGAAGACGGAACAGAAGTAAATTACAAAGTAGATTCTAATGGTACTTTGGCTTTTGACGATTGGAATGGATTTACCATTGCAAATAAAGAATTAAAAGACATCGAAAATTTAGATACTGATGAAGTAGACAAAAGAATTGAAAATTTAAAAGGTACAATTGCTGAATTAGGAAATAACATTCCTAAATGGTTACAAACAGATGAGGTGAAAGAAGACATTAAAAATGTTCAAAAAGAATATAAAAATGTAATCGATAACAAAAACGATGCTGCCGATAAAGTAAAGCAAAACATCGAAGATTTAAACGAAAAGTTTGATGATTTACGTGAAGAATTAAATGAAATAATTGCGAAATATAAAAAATCGTAATTTATTAAAAACATTAATTTTAAGGAAGGATAGTGTAAAAAGCTATCCTTTTTTTATGCACTAAAAGTAGCACGTTGTAAACGATCGTTAATCGATTTTCCTAAACCATTATCAGGAAAACGCTCTGCAATAATTACATCTAAAAACAAACTATCTAATTCGTGCAAAGAATCGTATAATTTAGAAGCTGCTTCTTGCATTAATCCGTTTTTAGACAGAATAATTTCAGTTAAATTATCATTATTTAAAGAGTCTTTAAAAACTAAAACTCCAATTTTTTTATTTGCGTGTTTTTTAACTTCTTTTGCAACATTATCTACCATAAAAGTTTTTGTAGAAGGTGCATAATGTCTTGCCAACATTCCTGGAGCATCTGGGCTTTGCTCTTTCTTATTTTTTATTGTAATTTTACCCACAACTGCTTCAATATCTTCCAAAGCTAAAGCACCTAATCTGTAAATAATTGGCTTGTTATTCTCGAAACCAATAATGGTAGATTCTATTCCGCTTTTGCAAAAACCACCATCTAAAACTTGCTGAATATCATCTTTAAAATAACGTTCTACATGTGCTGGTTTTGTTGGGCTAATACTTCCAAAAGGGTTTGCACTTGGCGCTGCCAAAGGAAAAGGTAATTGTTTTAAAAGCTTTAAAGTTACTGGATGGTTTGGAATACGAACAGCAACTGTATCTTTTCCAGCAGTAATTAAATCAGGAATTTTTTCGTTCTTTTTTAGAACCAACGTCATAGAACCTGGCCAAAAAGCGTTTGCTAATAATTTTGCTTTTTCAGGAATATGAGTTACAATATTTTCTAATTTTTCTATTCCAGAAATATGTACAATTAACGGATTAAAAAACGGACGTTTCTTCGTCGAAAAAATACTTTTTATCGCTTTTTCGCTAAAAATATTTCCAGCCAAACCATAAACTGTTTCAGTTGGTATGGCAACCAACTGCTCGTTAGTTAATAGTTTTATTGCTTTTTGTATGTCTTTAGAAATAATGCTCATAATTCGGTTGCTAAATTACAAATATTTATCAATTCGCATAAGGTGCAAACAACAAATCTGTTGGTGTATCTACATCGTATAAATATTGATATCCTTTTGATTCTTTCTTACAAAAAGGTTCTAACAGACGAAGCATTTCTATATAACTTTCCATCTTTAAAATGCAGAAATAGGTTTCGTTGTCTTTGGTAAGAATTCCTTCATCGGACTTAAATAAACCAAAAATTAGGTTACAGTTTTCTGTATCGATAAAATCGATTTGAGATAAATCTAATCGTTGTTTTTTGTCGATAACTGTTTCTTTTAATAAATTTCGAAACAGAATTGCTGCTGCTTTATCAAAATTAAATAAGCGAACAATATTTTATTGAAGACCATTGTAATTGTCTATATAATCTAGTTTCATATTTAATGCGCTTCCAACCAATTCTCACCAATATCCATCTCTACATCTAAAGGAACTTCCATTTTAAAGGCGTTTTCCATTTCGTGTTTAATAATTGGTTTTATGGTTTCTAACTCGTCTTTATGAGCGTCAAAAACCAATTCATCATGCACTTGTAACAACATCTTCGATTTAAAGTTTTCTTCTTCAAAACGTTTGTGAATATTTATCATGGCTAACTTAATAATGTCTGCAGCAGAACCTTGTATGGGGGCATTTACAGCATTTCTTTCGGCAGCACCTCTAACCACAGCGTTTCTGGAATTGATGTCTTTTAAATAACGACGTCTTTTTAAAACCGTTTCTACAAAACCATTTTCTCGCGCAAAATCGACCAAAGAAGTCATATATGCTTTTAGTTTTGGATACGTTTCATAATACGTATCAATTAGTTCTTTGGCTTCTCCTCTCGATAAATCTGTTTGATTACTCAAACCAAAAGCAGAAACTCCATAAATAATCCCGAAGTTTACTGTTTTTGCATTGCTTCTTTGCTCACGAGATACTTCATCAATAGGAACATTAAATACTTTTGCAGCGGTTGAAGCATGAATATCTTCGCCGTTTTTAAACGCATTTATCATGGTTTCTTCCTGGCTTAAAGCCGCTATAATTCGCAATTCAATTTGAGAATAATCGGCTGCTAACAACACATAATTTTCGTCTCTTGGAATAAATGCTTTTCGCACTTCTCGTCCTCTTTCTGTACGAATTGGAATGTTTTGTAAATTCGGGTTGTTAGAACTCAACCTTCCTGTTGCAGCCACAGCTTGCATATATTGCGTATGAATTCTGCCTGTTTTTGGGTTGATTTCATTTGGCAACGCATCTACATACGTACTTTGTAATTTTTTATATTGGCGATATTCTTGAATATCCCTAATAATTTTGTGGTCTTTCGCCAAATAAGATAAAATATCCTCACCAGTTTTATACTGTCCAGTTTTTGTCTTTTTGGGTTTGTCTACCAATTTCATATTTTCGAACAAAACAATACCCAATTGTTTTGGCGAAGCAATGTTAAATTCTTCTCCTGCTTGTTCGTAAATTCCTTTTTCAAGTTTGTTGATGTCTTCTGTTAACGCAACAGATAATTGGTTTAAGAAAGCAACATCCACGTTAATTCCTTCGATTTCCATAGCTGTTAAAACGGATACCAAAGGCAATTCAATTTCATTAAATAGTTTGGTTACGTTTCCACTTTCTAATTCAGCTGTAAACAATTGTTTTAGTTGAAAAGTAATATCTGCATCTTCTACTGCATATTCTGTTTGGTCTGCAATTGGAACGACTCTCATAGAAAGCTGGTTTTTCCCTTTTTTACCAATTAAATCTACAATAGAAACAGGTTGATAGTTTAAATATGTTTCCGCCAAAACATCCATATTATGACGCATATCTGGATTGATCAAATAATGTGCAATCATCGTATCGAATAATTTCCCTTTTACTGGCATATTATAATTAGATAATACTTTAATATCATATTTTAAATTATGCCCAATTTTCTCGATTTCACTTTCGAAAAACGGTCTAAATTCTTCTAAAATTGCTTTTGTTTCTTCTTGGTCTTCAGGAAATGAAACGTAATATCCTTTTCCGATTTCGTAAGAAAATGCAATTCCAATTAATTCTACTTCCAGCGCTTTTAATCCTGTAGTTTCAGTATCGAAACAAACCGAAGTTTGTTGTAGTAATTTTTGAAGTACTAATTTTCTGGAGAAAGGAGAATTTATATGTTGATAAAAATGATCTGTATTATCAATGGTTTTAAAGCCAGATGCAACATCTGCTTCTGAAACACTTCCAGTTCCTGGTGTTGCAAATAAATCGAACTGCCCTTCAGGATTTATAGGTGCTTTTTTAACTTTTTCTACCTTTTCTTTGGCTTTTTCCTCATCTACTAAATCTGCAACTGTAAATGTTTTTAAGAAATTAGTTAATAAATTCCTGAATTCTAATTCGTTAAAAATTTCGGTTACTTTTTGTACATCTGGTTGGTCTAACTCAAAATCTTCCGCATTAAAAGTTACAGGAACATCCAACATAATTGTCGCCAATTTTTTGGAAAGCAAACCTAACTCGCCATTTGCTTCTATTTTCTCTTTCATTTTACCTTTTAGCTCATGCGTGTTTGCCAACAAGTTTTCCATAGAGCCATAAGCTGCTAAAAACTTTTTTGCTGTTTTTTCGCCAACTCCTGGCAAACCAGGAATATTATCGGAAGAATCGCCCATCATTCCTAAAAAATCGATGACTTGTAAAGGGTCTGTAATTTCGAATTTTGCCAATACTTCTGGCACTCCCCAAATATCGTAACCACCACCAAAACGTGGTTTGTACATAAAAATATTATCGGAAACCAATTGTGCAAAATCTTTATCTGGAGTTACCATAAAAGTTTGGTAACCTTCCTTTTCTGCTTGTTTAGAAAGTGTTCCAATTACATCATCTGCCTCAAAACCTTCTTTTACCATAATAGGAATGTGCATTGCTTTTAGAATTTCCATAATGTAAGGAACTGCCAATTTTATTGCTTCTGGAGTTTCATCTCTATTGGCCTTGTAAGCTTCAAACATTTCTACTCTGTCTACACTACCTCCTTTATCGAAACAAACCGCTAATTTATCGGGTCTTTCACGTTTGATTACATCTAAAAGTGAGTTCATAAAACCCATAATTGCAGAGGTGTCTAGGCCTTTCGAATTAATTCTTGGGTTTTTTATAAAGGCATAATATCCGCGAAAAATTAATGCGTAAGCATCAACTAAAAATACTCTTTTTTGGTCTTGCATTTTAATGGTTTTAATGGAACGCTAAAGCTACGAAACTTTAACATCGTATTAAAATGCAATCGATATTTTAAGCAGTATCTTTGGTAAATATTTTAAATTTATTTTATGCCACGTTGGTTAATTCCACTCATTATTTTATTAGTTGTAATTGTAGCTGTAGAAATTTATACTTTTCAAGCTTTTAAAACCATTTCTAATAGTAAGTTCGTTCGTTTTTTATTTTTAACAGCAAGTGTTGGAGTATATATTTACTTTTTTCTAACTGTTTTAACTTATGATAGAGGCAATGGACAAACACCACAGTTTCAAATGGCAATGGGTTTAATGTTAACAGTTTCAATTCCTAAATTAATCATCATTTTAGTACTTTTTGGAGAAGATATTTTCAGGTGGATTTTAAAACTGATATCTGCAATTTCATCAGGAGACACAAAACCTTTGGCTGGTAGAAGAAAATTTATTTCGCAAATTGCCTTAGGTTTAGCAGCCATACCATTTGCTTCTTTTATTTATGGAATTATCTACGGAAAATACAATTACAAAGTTTTAAAATACAGCTTAACTTTTAAAGATTTACCTGAAGCGTTTGATGGTTTTACAATTACTCAAATTTCTGATATTCATTCTGGAAGTTTCACCAATAAAGAAAAAATAAAATACGGAGTTGATTTAATAAACAAGCAAAAATCGGATATTATGTTGTTTACTGGAGATATTGTAAATAATAAAGCTGATGAAATGGATAATTGGATTGATGTTTTCGATAAATTGGAAGCAAAAGAAGGAAAGTTTTCCATTCTTGGTAACCACGATTATGGCGATTATATGGATTGGGAAAATCCACAAGATAAAATTGATAATTTTCAGCAAGTAAAAGATATTCACAAGAAAATTGGTTTCGATTTACTTTTAGACGAACACAGGTATTTAGAAAAAGATGGACAAAAAATAGCACTTCTTGGAGTAGAAAATTGGGGAAAAGGATTCAACCAAGCAGGAGATTTAAAGAGAACTTCTTCTGGAGTAAATAAGGAAGACTTCAAAATTTTAATGTCTCACGATCCTAGTCACTGGGAATACAAGGTAAAACAAGATCCTTTTAATTACCATTTAACGTTAAGTGGACATACACATGGTTTACAAATGGGTATCGAAATTCCTGGGTGGCTAAAATGGAGTCCCTCTAAATACGTTTATAAACAGTGGGCAGGTTTGTACCAAGAAGCTGGTAGATATATAAATGTAAACAGAGGTTTTGGTTACCATGCATTTCCTGGTAGAGTTGGAATTTGGCCAGAAATTACAGTTATAGAATTGAAAAAAGGCTGATAATCAACTAATTTATAAAGAATTCTTATCTTTGTTATTGAATAATTGAGTAATTTATACGTTTTTCCCTCCTAAAAACTTTATATTATGACAAAATTTGGCGAATTAATTAGTGTTGAAAAACCAGTTCTAATCGATTTTTATACAGATTGGGATGAGGCAGAAAACAACGTAGAGACTCTTAGAGATGTTGCTGCTGCTTTGGGCGATAAAGCCAAAGTAATAAAAATAGATATTAGAAAGAACGAAATTCTTGCAGATGCTTTGCGTGTAAAAGGAAACCCAACATTTATGATTTATAAAAATGGCGAGATGAAATGGCGCAAAACAGGTTTCCAAGATGCAAAAACATTAATTGGCTTGGTTAAAGAATATTTTTAATTTTGCCTGTTTTCTTTAAGCAAATAATTTATGTGTGTTTTTTAATAGGTAAAAAGTTAAAAACAAACCCTAAACCAACTGTTATTAAAGCTCCTAAAAGAATATCTAAACAATCTCCAAAATTTGCAAAATAAAAAATAGACAAACTTGCAACTATTAGAAGTATGCCAATTAATCTATTTCTCTTTATTTATCTTATGTTTTGTTCTAAAAATATTGATTTCCTTATCTAATCATTCAACTTTAAAACCGCCATAAATGCTTCTTGTGGAATTTCTACATTACCTACTTGGCGCATTCTTTTCTTTCCTTTTTTCTGTTTTTCTAACAGTTTACGTTTACGAGAAATATCTCCTCCGTAACATTTTGCAGTAACATCTTTACGTAAGGCTTTTGTAGTTTCACGCGCAATAATTTTTGCGCCAATTGCTGCCTGAATAGGAATATCGAACTGTTGTCTTGGTATTAATTGCTTTAGTTTTTCTACAATTTTTTTACCAATTGTGTAGGCATTATCTGCATGTAATAACGCCGAAAGTGCATCTACAGGATCTCCATTTAATAAAATATCTACTCTAACTAATTTCGATTCTTTCATACCAATTGGGTGGTAATCGAAAGATGCATATCCTTTAGAAACGGTTTTTAAACGATCGTAAAAATCGAATACAATTTCTGCTAAAGGCATTTCGAAAATTAGTTCAACTCTTTGTGTTGTTAAATAGGTTTGGTTAATTATTTGTCCACGTTTTTCGATACACAAACTCATTACCTGCCCAACAAAGTCTGCCTTTGTAATAATACTTGCTTTGATAAAAGGTTCTTCTACCCTGTCTAATCTCGATGGATCTGGTAAATCTGTTGGATTGTTTAGGATGATAATTTCACCTGGATTTTTCTTTGTATAAGCATAGTAAGAAACGTTAGGAACTGTTGTAATAACAGTCATATTAAACTCACGTTCTAAACGTTCTTGAATAATTTCCATGTGTAACATTCCTAAAAATCCACAACGAAAACCAAAACCTAAGGCTGCAGAACTTTCTGGTTGAAACACCAAAGAAGCATCGTTTAATTGCAGTTTTTCCATAGAACTACGCAATTCTTCATAATCTTCTGTATCTACAGGGTAAATTCCTGCAAAAACCATTGGTTTTACATCTTCGAAACCTTCAATAATTTCTTGGGTTGGTTTTGCGAAATCTGTAATGGTATCTCCTACTTTTACTTCTTTTGCGGTTTTAATTCCTGTAATTAAATACCCAACATCACCTGTTTTTACAGCTTTTTTTACAACCTGATTCAGTTTTAAAGTACCAACTTCGTCTGCAAAATAATTTTTACCTGTGGCAACGAATTTTATTTCTTGTCCCTTTTTTATTTCACCATTAAAAACTCTAAAATAGGTTTCAATTCCTCTGTAAGAATTATATACAGAATCGAAAATTAATGCTTGTAAAGGTGCAGTTGGATCTCCTTTTGGAGCAGGAATTCTACTAATAATTGCTTGCAAAATATTATCGACTCCAAAACCTGTTTTTCCACTTGCGTGAATTACTTCTTCTGGGTCGCAACCTAATAAATCTACAATATCGTCTGTTACTTCTTCTGGGTTTGCAGAAGGTAAATCTACTTTATTTAAAACAGGAATAATTTCTAAATCGTTCTCTAAAGCCAGGTATAAATTAGAAATTGTTTGTGCTTGAATACTTTGTGCAGCATCTACAATTAACAAAGCGCCTTCACATGCAGCAATAGAACGAGAAACTTCGTAAGAGAAATCTACGTGACCTGGCGTGTCGATTAAATTTAAAATATATGGCTCTCCATTATGAATATAATCCATTTGAATTGCGTGCGATTTTATGGTAATTCCACGTTCGCGCTCCAAATCCATATTGTCTAATAATTGCTCTTTTTTTTCTCGAGAAGTTACAGAGCCTGTAAAATCTAATAATCTATCTGCCAATGTACTTTTTCCATGATCGATGTGTGCGATTATGCAAAAGTTTCTAATATTCTTCATACTTCGTTTTCTAACTGCGTTCAACTCGCAAAGATATGCTATTTACAAACCTTGTCAAATAAAAAAAAGGGAGGTGTATGAAAATAAGAATATCTGTTCGAGCTCAGTCGAGAACTTATGTATAAATATTGAAACATTTCGACTGCGCTAAAGGAGGCATTATAAGAATTTTCATAGCATTCGTAAAAATTACAAATCTCTTTCTAGCTCTGCAATTGCCACTTTAAACTCTTCTAAATTGATGGCTTCGTCTCCTGATTTATCGTAACCTTTTATCAATTCGCTAGCAACAACACCTCTTAAAAGTCCACTTATTTCTGCAGCTTTTAGTAACATTTTAATTTCGTCTCTGCTTAAATTTCCATCTTTATCTTCATCATAAAAATAAAAAGCTTCTTCAGAACTTTTAAACTTTGTTGTTATTAAATCGTGTATTTTTTGTAATATTTTTTCTTTTGCTCCCATTTTTTTGATTTTAGATTGCTGTTTCATAAAAAAACAAGTTTATAAAATTTAAAAATAAATTTCATGAAATTAATGTTTAATTTTTCAATCAAAAAAAATACCCATAATAAAAAAGTTTAAGTTCTGATTTTTTTATAGAAAACACTGTAAATCAAATATAAAAATACACTCCAAAACACTAAAATTATAATATGACTTAGAAGGGAGACTCCTTGTATATAAATAAGTCTTTGGTACATAAAAAACTGCATTACAGCGAACAAAAACCAGTTTACATACCTAAACGTATAGGCTCCTTTTTTGTTTTTTGAGATTCTCTTTAGATAAATCCAAATACCGCTTGCTGTCAAATAGGTAATCATCAAACCAAAAACAAACCAAATTGCTTTTGTAAAAAGACCACCAAAATGTCCAAAATGAATGGGATCTATCATATTATTAATAGTCTTTAGTGTATTGGTTTCAGTTGCTTTTTGCACATACAACAATGTATCTGTTTCTGTGTCTATCACCACTCTATTTGCCCTGTACCTTACCATTGGCATATCAGATTTGCCTCTTACTTCTATAATAGGTTTTGTATTATCATTAGAAATCACAAAAGAGCCAAATGTAAAATTTGGTATTTCTTTTTTAGCAATATTTAAAACACTGTCATAATCTAAAGAATAGGAAAAGTTTTTGGTCGTGTGTGTTTTTGAGGGTATTACTTCAATCTTTTTATCACCAATAAAATTGGAGATAGAAAACAAATCTACCCTTTCAGAAAAATACCAAATTCCTGTTATAGAAAATAATAGAACAAAAGGAATAGACCATAAACCAAAAGTTTTATGTAAATTTTTATGATATGCTAAGGTGTTATTTTTTTTTCCTAAATTCAAAAAATGCTTTTTCTTTTTTCGCATAAATTTCCAGCCACTTATCAAGGACCCCAAAAGCAAAAATGCAAAGGACAAAACTAAAAAATGCCCAATCTGAAAAGGAATAAATAGGTAGTAATGTAAATCTCTAAAAAAACGCTGAATTGTTGTAGCAGCAGCACCTTGTAGTTTTCCTGTATACTGGTTTGCAAAAAGAAATAGTCTTTTGCCCCCTTTTTGTTCTAAATAAATAATATCACACAAATAATCTTCGTGAGACTTCATCCAAAAAGTAATATTCCCCTCTGGATATTGTGTTTTTATTTGCTGTAAAATATCGTTTTTAGACGCCAATTTTTCTTGAGGTACAGCTCTCATTTCCGGATTAAACAACCAATCTAATTCGTGACTAAAAACAGCTATTGTACCAGAAAAGCATACTATAAAAAATAGCATACACAACTGAACTCCTATCCAACTATGAATAGAAAAATAATCTTTCTTTTTCAGTTTTTTCATTTAAAACGTATACGAAACTGTCGTTATTAAGTTTCTTGTTTGCCCCGGGAAAGCTCTCAAAAAATCGTATCCTCCGACCCAGTGAATTTCGTTAAATATATTATTTACGTTTAATTGAATTTGAAATTTACCCACATTGTAATATAAAGCCGTATTTACCAAGCCATAAGATGGGAAAATGGGCACTAATTTTGGGTCTCTAACGATAGAACCTAATCTACGAGATACATAATCATATCCCAAGCCAAATCCTAAGCCTTTATACCTTCCGTTATTTATAGTGTATTTAGACCAAAAGTTAAAAGCGTGTTTTGGTGCATTTGGTTTTTGATTTCCAAATTTTAATACATCAGCATCACTTGCAGAAACTATAAAAGCATGGTTATAAGCATAGTTTAAAATCACACTCCAATTGGGCATCACTTTTCCATATACATCTAATTCTATGCCTTTAGATTTATCTTTACCTAGCTGCACCAATCTATCTGGGTTACTAACGTCATTGGCGTTTAGCAATGCTCCTCTTTGTGTCAAATCATACAATGCTAAAGTGGCACTTAATTTTCTATGAAACCATTCTGTTTTTACACCTACCTCAAACAACTCACTGGTCAGAGGGTCAAAAGGACCACCAACATTTGGGTTGCTCACTTGTGTTGCGCTTTGTGGTTGATAACCTCTCACCCAAGTACCATAAATATTTATATTTTTATTGGCTTTATAAACCAAACCTAATCTTGGTAAAAAGGATTGTTGTTCTACAATCTTCTCTTTTTCTGTTTTATAATTTATGAAATCCGAAAAATAATCTTGACGTAATCCTAGCAATACATCAAACTTATCGTTTATTGAAGTTTGGTTTTGGATATAAATACCTTTGCTGGATTGTAGAAACTGTGGAAATTGCCTAATTTGATATACATAATTACTCCTATCCCTAATACCATTTGCTGTTGGAGACATTAGGTCAAAATGTGCCACATTAGTAACAGGGTTTCCGTCTGAATCTAATACATAATTATTTTTGTTTGCTATCTTAAACGAATTGGTCGCTGTTCCGTTTTTTAGTAAATATGCACGTGCTTCTCTTTGAGAACCTCCTGCTTGTAATTCTTGTTGGAAATAATCGAAACCAACCAATAAGGTGTTTTTAGTATTCCCTACACTGTATTTATAATTAAAATAATTCGTGAAATTTTGGTTGTTCCAAGAGCGTTTTCTTTCAAAAACTCGCATGGCAACTTTAGAAATATCAAAAGAACCATCCCCTAAAGCAGCAAAAGAATTGGCGGTTCTGTGTTCTAACAAATCTTCATCGTAACTAGAGTTCAAGTAAATACTATTAAAACTTAAATCTTCTGTAAATTTATGTTGAAAAGATAAGGTCACGTTTAAATTAAATTCATTTAAAAAATCATTAACCGCACTTAATGATTTTGTGACAGGTACAGAGTATAAATCTCCATTGCCAAAAACAGCTTGCCCTCTATCCAATCTTCCTTTAGAATCTTGGTAAACCACATCTAAATTTAACCTAGTATTGTCATTAGGTAAAAATGAAAAGGAAGGGGCAACTACTAAATTTTTAGAAAACTGCAAATCTCTAAAGCCATCAGAATTTTCGTAGCCTATATTCAATCTATATAAAAGTTTGTCTGCATCATCCATTGGCCCTGTGAAATCAGATAAAATTCTAAATGTATTAAAACTACCCACACTAGAGCTTATAGATTTTTTTTCTGTAAAAAGCGGTTTTTTTGTGACGCTGTTTATAACACCCCCAGGAGAAGCATTTCCAAAAAGTGCAGATGCGGGTCCTTTAATAACTTCTACTTTTTCTATATGTGGTATCAATTGTTGCTTCCAAAAACTAGTCATTATTCGCATACCATTTAGCATCATACTAGAGTTTCTTTGTCCCGAAACTCTATGCCCTCTTATTACCAAATCGTTATAAAAAGAATGTTGGTTTACACCACTTATATTTTTTACAACGTCGTTTAGACGATACCCTGCTTGATCCAAAACCACCTCTTTGGTAACATAGCCAACAGATTGTGGCAAGTCTTTTAAGTTGATGGCAGATTTAGTGCCCGAAAAAGATTTGGTGTTTTTATAACTTTGTTCTTTTCTACCAATAATTTCTACTTCTTGTAAACGTTCATTTTGTTCGCTTAAAATAAAATTTATTGTTATTGTACTGTCATTAACAATTATATTTTTTGTTGATGATTCGAAACCAACATAGCTAACTGTAATCTTATAAGTGCCATTTTTAATATTTTTAAATTCAAAAGCACCATTTCTGTCTGTACTTATTCCCTTATTTAATTTTTTGATAAAGACAGTTGCTCCTTCTAAAGCAATCTCATTACTATCTTTTACTACGCCTTTTATATTAGTCGTTTGTGCATAAATATTCGCTGCAAATAGTGTGCAAAAAACTAAAATATATTGTTTGTTTAATAGTCTCATTGATTAAATTTTCGTGCAAAAATATCATTATTTATATTAAGTCTGAATAAAAATAATGTTTATTTACTAAAAAAAAGCACCTTAATTTTTTAAGGTACTTATAATCAAAAGTATATAAAACTAAGATTTTAATCTTGCCATTCTGCAATAAATAAGTTGGTATCTCTACCTCCTCCATTATTTCTATTCGAAGAAAAAATTAATTTTTTTCCGTCGTTAGAAAATACTGGAAATGCATCAAAAGTTTCTCCATGCGTTACTCTTTCCAAATTTTTACCATCTAAATCTATCATATATAAATTAAAAGGAAATCCTCTTTCTGCTTCAAAATTAGATGAGAATAAAACCTTTTTTCCTGAAGGATGAAAAAACGGGCTCCAATTTGCGTTTCCTAAATCTGTTAATTGACGCAATTCAGAACCATCTGCGTTACAAATATAAAGTTCCATTTCTGTAGGCTCTACCAAACCTTCTGCCAATAAATCTTTGTATGCTTTTATGTCTTCTGGTGTTTTTGGTCTAGATGAACGGAAAATAATTTTTGTTCCATCTGGAGAGAAAAATGCGCCTCCATCATAACCTAATTCGTTTGTAATTTGTTTTACGTCAGAACCATCGATATTCATCGTATATAATTCTAAATCGCCACTTCTGGTAGATGTAAATACAATTTTATCTCCTTTTGGAGACACTGTTGGTTCTGCATCGTACCCTTTTTCATTCGTTAATTGTTTTACGATATTTCCTTGTAAATCTGCCACAAAAATGTCGAAACTATCGTACACTGGCCAAATGTATTTTCCATTTTTACGTAAAGGAACTTCTGGGCAATTTTTATCCATTAAATGTGTAGATGCATAAATAATGTGTTTGTTATCTGGCAAAAAATAAGAACAAGTTGTTCGTCCTTTTCCTGTGGAAACCATTGGAGGTATTTTGTTTTTAAATGTTTCGGTTGCATTCATTAAAAACATCTGATCGCAGTTTACGCCCCATTTTTTATAATTAGATTGAAAAACCAGTTGCTTATCGTCGAAACTCCAGTAGGCTTCTGCATTGTCGCCACCAAATGTAATTTGTTTTATGCTTTTAAAATGCACTTCTTCTGGATAAATTAGGGAGTCGTTTGCATGAACTCTTTCTACTGATTTTGTTTCTATGGATTTCTTTTCATTTTTACAAGAAACCACTAACAACGTAAATACAATTAGGTAAACAACTCTCATTTTCTGTTTTATTAATTAACTTTGCAAAAATAATATTTATCGTCATGAGAAACATTCTATTTCTAATTTTTTTATGCTTTTTAATTTCTTGTAAACCAGAAGTCAACCAAGAAAATCGAATGAAAGAAGATGTAAGTTTTTTGGCTTCGGATGCATTAGAAGGAAGACAAACAGGAACCGAAGGCGAAAAAAAAGCGGCTAAATATATTGCTGAACGCTTTAAAGAACTAGACTTACAACCAAAAGGAACACAAGAATATTTACAACCTTTTACGTTTAAACCAAAGACGAACCCTCATGAGGAAGTGAAGTTCGATGTAAATGGCGATGGTACAATTACTGGAAATAATATTTTAGGTTTTATTGATAATAAAGCAAAAAATACCATAATTATTGGTGCTCATTACGATCATTTAGGTTTTGGTGGCGAAGGTTCTTTGTACAGAGATTCTATAAAAGCCATTCATAATGGTGCAGATGACAATGCTTCTGGTGTTGCTATTATGCTAAATTTAGCTTCAAAATTGAAAAAGAAAAATACCAACAATAATTATTTATTTATGGCTTTTTCTGGTGAAGAAATGGGGCTTTTAGGTTCTAATTATTTTGTAAAGAATCCTACAATCGACACTAAAAACGTAGCTTATATGATTAATATGGATATGGTTGGTCGTTTGAAAAAAGATAGTGCTTTGGCTGTTTATGGCACAGGAACTTCGCCAATTTTTAAGCAAGTTTTAAAATCTCATAACGATAATTTTAAATTAATTCAGCAAGAATCTGGTATTGGACCAAGTGATCATACTTCTTTTTATTTGGCAGATATTCCTGTATTGCATTTTTTTACGGGTCAGCATGAAGATTATCATAAACCTGGAGACGATTCCGAAAAACTGAATTACGAAGGCATGTATTTAATTGCTGATTATATTTTTAATTTAATTACAGATTTAGATGATAATGGAAAACTAGCTTTTAGAAAAACAAAAAACGAAAGTGAAGATTCTCCTCGTTTTAAAGTTGGTTTGGGTGTAATACCCGATTATATGTTCGATGGAAAGGGAATGCGAATCGATGGAATTTCCGAAGACAAACCCGCACAAAAAGCAGGTTTACAAAAGGGAGATATTGTTATAAAATTGGGCGATAGTTTGGTAACAAACATGATGAGTTATATGCGAGCTTTATCTGTTTTTGAAAAAGGGAATAGCACAAAAGTAGTGGTTAAAAGAGGAGAAACTAAAATTGAAAAAGAAATTAATTTTTAATCTCATTCTAAATCTTTCCCAAAGGGAGGGACTTTAAAAAATAATTTCATTATTTTTTGTCAATTCGAGCATTGCAGAAATTAAAATGTATTTTAATTGAAAGTAGCTACGAAATAAATAGTGAAGTCGAGAAATTTTTTAAATACAGAGATTTCTCCACAAAGTCGAAATGGCATTCATAAAAAACTATGATAAAAACGAAGCAAGATTTCATCAACAAAATACATTTAATTGTTTCTGTTTGTATTGTAATTCCTGTTTCTTTTGTTTACGCATTTAATCCTTCTTCGCAATTCGATATTCAGCTACAAACCATAGACGAGCATAATTTCTTTAAAGCAATTATGGGTTTGTATTTGGGTTTTTCTGCACTTTGGCTTTTAGGTATTTTTAAAAACAACTATTTAAAAATTGCCATTCTTACCAACATCATTTTTATGTTAGGACTTGGTTTCGGACGCGTTTTAAGTTTATTTTTAGATGGAACTCCAACTTTTGGTTATATTTTAGGCACTTTTGCTGAATTATTTCTTGGGTTTTATGGAGTTTGGGTTTTGAATAAATTCTCAAAATCACTTTAAAAATCACAAGAAACTAAATATCTGCAAGGTTTTTGAAACCTTGTAGGAAAACACTAATTTTGCAAAAAAAAGTATATTACTTTGGTAAAAATAGGCAACATAGAATTACCCGATTTTCCACTTTTATTAGCACCAATGGAAGATGTTTCGGACCCTCCATTTAGAGCTTTGTGTAAAGAAAATGGAGCAGATGTTGTGTATACAGAATTTATTTCTTCGGAAGGTTTAATTAGAGACGCTGCAAAAAGCGTTATGAAATTAGACATTTATGAGAAAGAACGTCCTGTTGGCATTCAAATTTTTGGAGCCAATTTAGATTCGATGTTAAAAACAGTGGAAATTGTTGAGAAATCGAATCCAGATATTATTGATATCAACTTTGGTTGTCCTGTAAAAAAAGTAGTTTCTAAAGGTGCAGGAGCAGGTATTTTAAAAGACATCAATTTAATGGTTTCGCTTACAGAAGCCATGGTAAAACACACGAATTTACCAGTTACTGTAAAAACTCGTTTGGGTTGGGATCATGATTCTATAAGAATCGTAGAAGTTGCAGAACGTTTGCAAGATGTGGGTTGTGCAGCAATTTCTATTCATGGAAGAACGCGCGCGCAAATGTATAAGGGAGATGCAGATTGGAAACCCATTGCAAAAGTAAAAAACAACCAAAGAATGCACATTCCTGTTTTTGGAAATGGAGATATTACATCTCCAGAAAGAGCAATGGAAATGAGAGATTCTTATGGTTTAGATGGTGCTATGGTTGGTAGAGCTTCTATTGGTTATCCTTGGTTTTTTAATGAAGTAAAACATTATTTTAAAACTGGAGAACATTTGGCAAAACCTACAATTGCACAACGTGTAGAAATGGCAAGAAGACATTTACAAATGGCGATTGATTGGAAAGGACCTGTTTTGGGCGTTTTTGAAACGAGAAGACACTACACCAATTACTTTAAGGGAATTCCACATTTTAAAGAATATAGAATGAAAATGGTTACTTCAGACGATGCAAAAGATGTCTTTGCAGCTTTCGATGAAGTGGAAGCCAAATTTGGAAATGCAATTATTCCTGAACTATAATTTTATTTTTCAATAAACTCTTCAGAAATTCTACTACTTGCAATTTTTGCTGCTAAATAGCCTAAAACTGTAATGGTTAGTATTACAACAAATAAGTTCGAAAAACGAAATTCAACTGGATACGCCAAATCTGGTACAATCATAAAAAGTTCGAATTTTTTTTGAAGAAACACCAAAATTATAGCTAAAAAAAGACCAATACACATTCCAAAAAGGGTTAGCAAAAAACCTTGTAAAACAAATATTTTTTTAATTTCTTTTATGGAAGCCCCTAAACTTAGCAATGTTTTTAAGTTTTGTTTTTTATCGATAATCATCATAATAATCGCTCCAATAACATTAAATAAAGCAATAATTACTATTAATGTGAATATTAAATAGGAAACAAAATTCTCTGTATTAATCACTTTATAAAGCACTTCATTTAACTGCTCTTTCGTTTGTATTTTAAAATCTGATCCTAATTTTTCTTGCAAATTCTCTGCGACCAAATCTACTTTTTCTGAATTTTTTAATTTCAATTCTAAACCAGTAATTTCGTTTTCTTGAAATCTTAAAAGTTCTGATGCATCCTTAAAATCTACAAAAACAAACTTGCTTTCAAATTCTTCTGTGCCCATATAAATGCCTACAATTTGAGTTTCTAGTTTGTAGAAAGGGTTTCTTGGGTTTATAAAGCCAGTTCCAGGTTTTGGTAAGTTAATTGTTAATGGCGCTCCGTAATTTAATATTCCTAAAGAGAGTTTGTTGGATATTCCTCTACCAATTACAGCAGTATTTTTAAAGTCTCTCTGAAGCCATGTTCCTTGACTTAAAGAAGAATCTATTTGTGTGATTTTAGAATAATTATCGTCAACTCCTTTTATGTAAGCGATTTCATTTTTATCTTTATATTCTAAAAAAACACGTTCTTCTATTACTTTTGAGATAACTTCTATGGAAGAATTACCATCTAAAACCTGTTTTGTTTTAGCATCAAATAAAAAGGATTTTCCTTTCGTTGGCGTTATTTTAATATCTGGATCAGAAAAATCTAAAAAACTATAATTAAATGTTTTTAAACCAGAAAAGCCCGAAAGAATAATAAAAAGTGCAAACGAACCTACAATAACTCCAAAAGAAGCTATTATTGTAATAATATTTATGGCATTACTACTGGTTTTTGTAAATAAATATCTTTTAGCTATAAATAAAGGGAAACTCAAAGATTTTGCTTGCGCTTTATCTGACATTTTAAGGATTTAGATTTTTTTACGTTTTGGTAAAACATCAGGATTTTTAATAGGGTTTTCGTCTTCTCCTTTTAAAGATTTATCAATCTCTTCTATATAATCTAAAGTATCGTCACCAAAAAATAGTAATTCTGGCATTCTTCTTAATTGATTTCTGGTTCTTTTCGCCATTTCATGACGAATTAAAGGTGTATTAGATTGAATTCCTTCTACAATTTCATCTCTTTTTGCTGAAGGGAAAATACTTAAATATACTTTTGCAACTCCTAGGTCTGAAGTTACATGAACTTTAGAAACGGAAATAATTACTCCTTTCATACCATCCTGTGCTGCTTTTTGCAACACATCTACCAAGTCTTTTTGTAAGACTCCAGCTATTTTTCGCTGTCTGTTTGTTTCTTCCATAGTACAAATTTACAATATTTTAAAGAGTTTAACTCTTTGTTATAAAAACAAAAATCTCAAAGCATCTAATACTTTGAGATTTATAAAGTTAATTATTTGTATTCTTAATCTGCTAAGATAATCGCTTTGTTATCATTTAATTCTAAAGTACCAGAGTTTATGGCTAAGGTAATTATTTTATCATCATCAATTTGTTGTTCTAACTTGCCATGCAAATCGTCTAACACTAAATGGCCTTGAGAATGTACATGAATTTTAATAACACCTTCTTTTAAAACTGAAACGATTGGTGCGTGATTATCTAACATTTGAAATTCTCCATTTACACCTGGAACCGATACAGAATCTACTTCCGATGAAAATAAAATCGCCTCTGGCGTTACAATTTCTAAAAACATATTTATTTAGTTTGCAGTTCGCAGTTCGCAGTTCGCAGTCGCTGTTGACTATTTACTGAATACTGCCAACTATTTTTAAGCTTCCGCTAACATTTTTTCACCTGCATCAATCGCATCTTGGATAGATCCTCTTAAGTTAAATGCTGCTTCTGGATATTTATCTAACTCTCCACTCATAATCATATTAAATCCTTTAATAGTATCTTTAATATCAACTAAAACTCCAGGAATTCCTGTAAATTGTTCAGCTACGTGGAATGGTTGAGATAAGAAACGTTGTACACGTCTTGCTCTATGAACTACTAATTTATCTTCTTCAGATAATTCTTCCATACCTAAAATGGCAATAATATCTTGTAATTCTTTATATCTCTGTAAAATTTCTTTTACTGCTGTTGCTGTGTTATAGTGCTCGTCACCTAAAATTTCTGCAGATAAAATTCTTGAAGTAGAATCTAAAGGATCTACTGCAGGATAAATACCTAATTCTGCAATCTTACGAGACAATACTGTTGTTGCATCTAAATGCGCAAACGTTGTTGCTGGTGCAGGGTCTGTTAAATCATCTGCAGGCACGTAAACCGCTTGTACAGATGTAATAGAACCTTTCTTTGTTGATGTAATACGTTCTTGCATTGCACCCATTTCTGTTGCTAATGTTGGTTGGTAACCTACTGCAGAAGGCATACGCCCTAATAAAGCAGACACTTCTGAGCCTGCTTGTGTAAAACGGAAAATGTTATCTACGAAGAAAAGTACATCTTTTCCTTGTCCATCTCCAGCTCCATCTCTAAAATATTCTGCAATGGTTAAACCAGATAATGCAACACGTGCACGTGCTCCAGGTGGTTCGTTCATTTGCCCGAACACAAATGTTGCCTTAGAATCTATCATTCCAGGTTTGTCTACTTTAGATAAATCCCATCCTCCTTCTTCCATAGAATGCATAAAATCGTCTCCGTATTTTATAATTCCAGATTCTAACATTTCACGAAGTAAATCGTTTCCTTCACGAGTTCTTTCTCCAACTCCTGCAAATACAGATAAACCACCATGTCCTTTGGCAATATTATTAATTAATTCTTGAATTAATACAGTTTTACCTACACCTGCTCCTCCAAATAATCCAATTTTACCTCCTTTTGCATACGGCTCAATTAAATCGATTACTTTAATTCCAGTAAATAAAACTTCTGTAGAAACAGATAAGTCTTCAAATTTAGGTGCAGCTCTATGGATTGGTAAACCATCTTTACCTTCTTTCTTTAAATTTCCTAAACCATCAATAGCATCTCCAGTTACGTTAAACAAACGACCATAAATATCGTTTCCAATTGGCATTTGAATAGGGTTTCCTGTAGCAAGAACTTCAACACCTCTACTCAATCCATCAGTAGCATCCATTGCAATGGTTCTAACGGTATCTTCTCCAATATGTTGTTGTACTTCTAATACTAAAATTGAACCATCGGCTCTTTTAATTTCCAATGAATCGTAAATTTTAGGAAGCTCTGTATTTTCTGTATTGAATTCAACATCAATTACTGGCCCAATAATTTGAGAAACTTTTCCTGTTGTTGTAGACATTCTGTATCTAATTATAATTATTATTTATATTTTGAGATTTAGCATCTCATTTTCAGGATGCAAAGGTAATTCTTTTGTGTGTAATTAAAAAAGTTTTTAAATTAAAAAACAATCTTAATATAAAATAAAAAAGCCTCACCAAAAAGGTAAGGCTTTTCTAAAAAATTTATTTGAAGAATTATTTCTTATTTGTTACTTTAATAACAACTCTTCTGTTTTGAGCTCTACCAGCTCTTGTTTTGTTAGTTGCAACTGGTTCACCTTCTCCATAACCAACAGCTTCTAATCTTGTTGTTTCAATTCCTTGTTTTACTAAGTAATCTCTTACAGAAATTGCTCTTTTTTCTGATAACCTTAAGTTTAATGGTGCAGAACCAGAACTATCTGTATGACCTTCGATTACAAAAGTAGCTTTAGGATTGTTCTTCATTACTTTTACAGCTTCATTTAATTTAGCAGTAACTCCTGGTTTGAAAGAAGATTTACCTACATTAAAGAAAATAGCTTTTGCAACTTCTCCAATAGATTTTTCATCTTCTTTAGTAATTACTGGCTTAGGACATCCATTGTTAGATGCTGGACCTGCAACAGAAGGACATTTATCGTCTTTATCTAAAACACCATCACCATCAGTATCTGGCCAAGGGCATCCGTTGTTTGCAACTGGACCTGCTACGTTAGGACATTTGTCGTTTTTGTTAACCACTCCATCTCCATCAGAGTCAGGACAACCTTTGTTTGCTTTTGTTCCTTTATCGTTAGGACACATATCGTCTTTATCAGCAACACCATCTCCGTCAGAATCAGGACAACCGTTCATTGCAGCTAAACCTGCAACTTCTGGACAAGCATCATCAGAATCTTTGATTCCATCACCATCAGCATCAGGACAACCATTAAATTCTTTTAAACCTGCAACTTCTGGACAAGCATCATTTTTGTCATATACTCCATCTCCATCAGTATCTTTTCCTCCAAATTTAATTACTAAACCTAAAGTAGTTTGGTAGTGAGTTCCTACTTTATCAGCAAAACCTTTTTTTGTACCTGTTTGGAAGTTTAAACCTAAGTTATCGTTAAACCAAGTATTAAAACCAAAACCTGCATTTAACATACCTTCTCCACTTGAATCAACAGAAGTGTAGCCTCCACCTAAATACACATAAGGATCAAACCAACCAGTATCTCCAACTAAGTTGTTAACATCATACTTTACGATTGCATCTAATCCCCAGTATAGGAAATCTGAATCGTTCTTTGTAACAACAGTTTCAATCTTATTTAAAGATCCTGCTAATTGTAAAGAAAAACCTTTGTCTAAGTACTTGTCTACAGAAATTCTAGAGATAGAAGGTAAAACATTCCAATCGCTGTTCCCAAGTACATCTTTAACCTGAGTACTAAAGTTACTAGAACCATAGAAATCTACATTGTTTAATCCAAAACCTACAGCCCAAGGGTTGTTTTCATCTTGTGCATTTACGTTGCTAACTGTTACCAACGCAAATAGAGCTATCACAGCTAATTTTAATCGTTTCATTATCAAATTTTTAAATTAAAAGTTCGTTATTTTAATTGCAAAAGTAAGTTGTTAAAACTTATCTACAAAGACAAATCTACAAAATATTACTAATATTACAAGTTTTTTTAATAATTCTAAATAATATTTAAGCTTTTTCCTACTTTTTTAAAGGCATTAATTGCCTTATCTAAGTGTTCTTTTGTATGGGCAGCAGATAATTGCACACGTATTCTTGCTTTTTCTTTCGGAACCACTGGAAAAAAGAAACCAATTACATAAATACCTTCTTCTAATAACTTGTTTGCCATCGTTTGCGATAATTTTGCATCGTATAACATCACAGGTACAATTGCTGCATCTGCACCTACCAAATCGAAACCTGCTTTTTCCATTTCTATTCTAAAGTAGTTTGTATTCCATTCTAATTGATCACGTAAAGTGGTATCATTAGAAATAATATCGAAAACTTTTAAAGAAGCTCCAACAATTGCTGGTGCTAAGGAGTTTGAAAATAAATAGGGGCGAGAACGTTGGCGCAAAATTTCAATAATTTCCTTTTTACCTGTAGTGTAACCTCCCATTGCTCCACCTAATGCTTTTCCCAAAGTTCCTGTAACGATGTCTACTCTGTTCATTACATTTTTAAGTTCCACAGTTCCTCTTCCTGTTTTTCCTATAAAACCGGTTGCGTGACATTCGTCTACCATTACCAAAGCATCGTATTTATCTGCTAAATCGCAAATCTCGTCTAATTTAGCGACAATTCCATCCATAGAAAAAACACCATCTGTAACAATAATTTTAAAACGATGGTTTTGTTTGTTTGCTTCAATTAGCTGTTCTTCCAAAGATTGCATGTCGTTATTATTATAACGATATCTTGCAGATTTACACAAACGAACGCCATCTATAATAGAAGCGTGATTTAAACTATCAGAAATAATGGCATCGTCTTTTGTTAACAATGGCTCGAAAACCCCTCCATTTGCATCAAAGCATGCAGCATATAAAATCGTGTCTTCAGTTTTGTAAAAGTCTGCGATTTTTTCTTCCAATTGTTTGTGAATATCTTGCGTTCCGCAAATAAAACGAACAGAAGACATTCCAAATCCATGAGAATCTAAGGTATCTTTTGCAGCTTGAATTACGTCTGGGTTGTTAGACAATCCTAAATAATTATTCGCACAAAAGTTAATTACCTCTTCTCCTGTGGAAATTTTTATAACTGCATCTTGTGATGATGTAATAATTCTTTCAGATTTATATAAACCTGCATCTTTTATTTCTTGAAGCTCTTTATTTAAAGTATCTTTAATTTTTCCGTACATATTTTATCGATTTAAGAAATACAAAGTTACAAAGTTTATGTTCTTGCTCATACTTCAACAACATCAATTTTGTCATTAATATATATGAGTAGTTTTTTATCCACTTTAAAATGCATCGATTTTAAAACATTTTCGTAGTTTTTTAATTGTTGATGGTATTTCTCTGATGAAACTCCCGTTTTATAATCTATAATTGTAACATTATTATTTTTATTGAAAACCAAACGATCTGGAATTATAATTTGATTATCTGCAGTTACAATCTCTCTTTCATTAAAAACAGTAGCTTCGTTTGAATAATAAGCTCTTAATTTCGGGTGATTTACAACACTTGTAACTTTTTCTTTGATGAGTTTTGTTTGATTTTTATCTAAAATACCTTGTTGTTCGTAAGTGGTAACAACCTCTTCAACTTGCTTATTCGTTTTTATTTTAGAAAATATTTCGTGCAACAAATTTCCATAATCAATTGCTTCTCCTTGAACTGTATTCCATAATTTTGATGCACTCGCCAATAAAATAATTTTATGTTCATTCCAAGGGGTGGCTATAAATTTTTCGTAAATTTCTGCCACAGAATCTCTTTCTTCTTTACTACTAACTCTTTTTTTATCGCCAAAAGAATATTCTAATAACTTATCATTCCAAAGTGCTTTTTCTTTTAAATAATTAATAAAAAAACCTGAATAAAACTTTAAATCTTCTTCTTTATTTTTACCTACCAATTTTTTATCTGTAATTATATGCAGTTGTTCCACAGCTCTTGTTAACGCGACATACAATAAATTAAAATTATCTAATTCTAATGCTTCTCTTTGCAAATTAAAAATCTTTAAACCTGTTGCGTTTACATAACTTAAATCTCGATTATAAGGCACCAATAATTCTTGAAAATTGGTATAACTTTCAGGCAATTCGTCTAACCAAACTTTCGGGTTTATTTGTCGGTAAATATCTACATTACAAGGAAAAATAACAACTGGAAACTCTAAACCTTTCGATTTATGAATCGTCATTACCTGAACTGCGTTTGCGCTTTCTGGTGCAACTATACTCAACTTGTCTTTTTTTAGTTCCCAGAAATCTAAAAAATCTTGCACATTTGTGCCTTTTCTTTGTTGCTCTAAAGCAACGTCCAAGAAAAACTGTATGTACGCATCAGAGGAATTAACCAAATGAAATCTTCTTATAATTTCTTCAATTTTCTCGTAAAAAGGAAGTTGATGAAATGTAGAAACTTCAAACGAAACTCCGTATTTTTTTAAGGTTTGAAAAATGACTGTATTTGTAGATTTTGTAAAAGTTTTTAAAAATTGATGTTTGGGTTCTTCAATTTTTAAATGTTCGTGTAAAAAATACAGCATTTCGAAACGAGATTCTTCATCATTTGGGTGTTGTAGAACCTGTAAAACGTTTACAATAAAATTGACTTTTGCATCATTTTGAAGCAATAACGTTTCCGAAGAAATAATCTTTATTCCTTTTTCTGATAAATAATTCGCAACTGCAACTCCGTCTTTTTTGGTTCGTGTTAAAATGCAGATTTCATCTAAAGAAAAATCATTTTCAAGCTCTTTTATTGTATCAAAAACTTTCTTTGGATACTTTATTTTATCGTTTTCTTTATCCTCTTCTTTTTCTAAAAATGAAAGGGATACAAATCCGCCTTTTTTAGGATTTTCTTTTTGCTGATTTCCTTCAAAAAATAGTTTTTTATAAGCTTCATTTTGAAGAAATCTTGATGAATGTTGAAAAAACGAATTGTTAAAATCGATAATTTCTGAATAACTTCTAAAATTGGTTTCTAATTCTTTGATATCTTTTGGAATTTGAAACGGGTTTTTTCCATTTTCTATCTCTGAACCCAAGTTGATAAACTGTTCCGCTTTTCCTCCTCGCCATCTATAAATCGCTTGTTTTCCATCGCCCACCAACATTAAATTGCTATTTTCTTGCGCCAAAGCATTATCTATTAAAGGAATTAAATTTTGCCATTGCAACACAGAAGTATCTTGCATTTCGTCAATAAAATAATGCATAAAACGTTGCCCAATTCGTTCGTAAATAAAAGGCGCTGGTTGGTCTTTTATATTGTCGGAAATTAATTGGTTAAACTCTGCATTTAAACGAATGTTATTTTCTTCTTTTATAGCATCTAATTCCGAATTTATATTATTTAAAACCGCTAATGGAATAATACTTTTTAATGCCAATTTATTCATTAAAAATTGCTGATAAATTTCTTGTGCCTCACGAAAAAAACTTACAATTTGTGGTACAATTGCATCAATAGAATTAGAAATCTCTGGTTTTGCTGTTTTTGTATAATATTGATTATTTACAATTGCCTTTTCAATGGTTTCGCTTCTTTTTATAAAATCGATATTTACGGATTTTTCACTTAAATCTGCAAAGAATTTAGGTACAGTTCCGCGCATAAAATCTTTTGGCCCTAAACCAGCGGAACTGATTAGATTCGTACAATTTTCTCCAACTTCTTTTAGCGATTTTTTTAATTCTTTTTGATGTGTAAAAAGCTTCGATTTTAAATTCGTAAAATCGTCTAATTTTTTATCGGCTAACTTTCTAAAGTGTTTGTTATCCTCTTCATTTAAAAGAATTCTAGCAAAATCATTTAAATCTCTGGAAATATCCCAAGACTTATCATCATCGGTTTTATCAAGCGAATAATCTATTAATAATTTTGTTAGTTTTTTATCTGTTCCAATTTTAGAAATTAATAAATCTACAGCTTCATTTAACAAAGAAAGCGCATCCATCTCTACTTCAAAATTAAGAGACAGCCCTAAATCGTATGCAAAATTCTTAATTATTTTATGTGTAAAACTATCAATCGTAGTAATTGAAAAAGCGGCATAATTTTGCAGAATTGCATCTAAAATTTTCTTACTTTTTTCTTGAACTGTGGCTTTATCAACCGAAATTTCTTCAATAATTATTTTAAATAAATCGTTTTCTTTTCCTTCAGAAAAATCTTCTAAGTTTTCTAAAATACGGGTTTTCATTTCACCAGCGGCTTTGTTGGTAAATGTAATTGCGAGTATTTTCTGAAAACGAAAAATATCCTCGGAATTTAGTAATATTTTTAGGTATTCTTTTACGAGTGTAAAGGTTTTTCCACTTCCTGCAGAAGCGTTGTAAACTTGAAAAGTTGATGGATTTTGCACAAATAATTTTATTGCAAAATACAAAAATTAAGAGATCAAATAAATTTTATTATCTGATTTGTATGTGTTCTATTTTCAATTTTTAGGGTTTAAGTAAATTTGGTTAGTAAATTCTACAAATAGAATAAATTTCTTCTTAGTAAAGTATTTAACGTTAATAATAGAAAAAATTACTTAGATTTCGGCTTTCTTTATTTTAGAATATTTCAGAAAACTCAATATTGAAATCAAAAACAAAAAAAAACCTTATCTAAGTTATAAATAAGGTTCATTTCCTCTCATAAATACGATAAGAATAATTGAACAGATTATTCCGGTTGTTAAATAACTATTTTTTATTCGTTTTTTAAAATTTTAACAGATTTCGTTTCGCAATGAATGCCAACAATAATTAACTAAAAATCCTCCAAATTTGGGCGACTAAAAAAGTAACTATAAAGCCTGCAATAACAGGTAAAATAGATGCAACTGCCGTCCATTTTACACTCTTGGTTTCTTTATAAATGGTATAAATTGTGGTGCTACAAGGGTTATGTAATAAACTAAATAACATTACATTTACTGCTGTTAAAAGCGTCCAACCTCCTTCTCTTAATAAAGTAGAAGTTGCAGAAGCAGAATCTAACTCAAACATAACACCAGCACCAGCTCCTGTTGCACCAGTTACCATAACTGTTAGCATTAAAATTGTTGGAATTACAATTTCATTTGCAGGAATTGCAACAATATAAGCTAATAAAATTACGCCATTTAAACCTAATAAAAATCCAAATCCATCAAAAGAATTAATTAAATGTAAAGCAATACTTTCATTACCAATAAAAACATTAGAAATTAGCCAAATTACAGCTCCTGCAGGCGCCGCAAAAACAATTGCACGCCATAAAACAATCAACGTTCTATCTATTAAAGAAGTGTAAATTGTTTTCCAGAAAAGTGGCGTTCTATAAGGTGGCAATTCTAAATTAAACGTTGAAACTTCTCCTTTTAAAATGGTTTTAGACAGCGCCCAAGAAAAGAAAAACATAAAAAATATTCCTAAGACTGCGATTGCTACAACTGCTGCTAAAGAAACGAAACTGGAGTAAGTAGAGGGTACAACTGCACCAATAAAAATTGTTGCTAACAGAATTTGTGTTGGCCAGCGACCGTTACATAAAGAAAAATTATTGGTAATTATTGCAATTAATCTTTCTCTGGGGCTATCTATAATTCTTGTTGCAACTACACCTGCAGCGTTGCAACCAAAACCCATAGTCATAGTTAATGCTTGCTTTCCATGAGCGCCCGATTTTTTAAAAAGTGAATCCATATTAAATGCAACTCTTGGTAAATAACCAAAATCTTCTAAAAGTGTAAAAAGCGGGAAAAAGATTGCCATTGGTGGTAACATTACTGCAATTACCCAAGCAACAGCTAAATAAACGCCATCAATTAAAAAACCAGATAACCACCATGGAAAATTCCAAGAATTTGCACCTTCTTTTAAAAACGGATGAATGGTGTCTAACAACAAGCCAGACAACATAGATGATGGGTAATTTGCGCCAATGATTGTTAGCCAAAGTACCAAGCCTAAAAGCAACAACATAATAGGAAAGCCCCAAATTTTACTGGTAACTATTTGATCTATTTTTGCATTTAAATAAAAAGCGCCTTTTTTATTGTCTTTTACAACCGTTTTTTCGACAATTTTAGCAGCATCTGCATAAATTGCTTCGGTTATATTATCATGAAAATCATCGCCAATTTGCCAGCGTAATTCATTAGATAATGCGATTATTTTATCTATATTTTTTGTTTCCATTTTTAAAAATTAAATAAAAACACCTGTTTTTAAAGCATCTAAAATATGGGTATCTCCTTCTAAAACTCGAAAAGCTAACCATCTACTATTTACAACATTTGGGTATTCTTCTTTTATAGCATCACTTAACTTTTGCACAGCTCCTTCTACATGTTTAGGGATGTTTTTTATTTTATGTGGTTTACACACTATTTTTCCGTTTGCTAAATCGCTAATTGTTTTAATTAATTCTGGAATTCCTTCTTGAGACCTTGCACTTGTGGGTACAACTGGAATTCCTAACTCTTTCGATAAGCTTCTATAATCTATTTTTATGTTATTTTTTGTTGCTTCATCAATTAAATTAAGACATAAAATAGCATTTGTGGTAATTTCTAAAATTTGTAAAACCAAGTTTAAATTTCGTTCTAATCTGCTCGCATCTACAACAATAACCGTAATTGTTGGTGCTCCAAAAAGGATAAAATTTCGAGCAACTTCCTCATCTTCGGATCTTGACATTAAAGAATACGTTCCTGGTAAATCTATTAATTTATATTTTTGATTTTGATATTCAAATGCCCCTTCTGCTCTTGTTACTGTTTTCCCTGGCCAGTTTCCAGTATGTTGTCTTAAACCTGTTAATGCGTTAAAAACAGTGCTTTTTCCAGTATTTGGGTTTCCAGCCAAAGCAATTACAAAATCGATATTTGTGGTATTAACGCCTAATTTTTTTATCCCTTCTACATTAAAATGAACACACGTTTCGCAGTCGGATTTTATCGCTGTTTTCATCTTTCTTATTTTTTTGTAATTAGAATTTTTACAGCCTGATCACTTCGTAAAGCAATGGCTGTGCCTTTAATTAAGAATGCTTTCGGATCACCCAAGGGATTTAACAAATCTATACTTACAGTGGCGCCTTTTACAAAACCTAAATCCAATAATCTTCTTCTATTTTCGCCTCTACATTCTTTAGAAATACCAATTATTGTTGCTTTTTCACCATTTTTTAAGTTTGATAAACGCATAGTGTCTTTTTCAATTACATCTGCATTTTTTAAAGCAATAACGGTAATATTGTTTGCAACAGTTGGGGTTAACGTAAATTGTTCTCCTTCTGCTTCAAAAACAATCTTTTTTTTATTTGTTTCTTTAATATAAACTTGAGAATCTAAATGAATATTTTTCTTTAAAATTTGTTTGTAAACACTTATCGGTTCGTCTTCTATATGAATAATTTTCCCAAAATTAAAAACGGGCAAATCAGAAAGTAGTATTCCTTTTTTCTCTGGAATTTTACCTGTGTTGGTTGGTATTGGGTCTCCATGTGGATCGTATCTTGGATTCCCTAAAAGTGCTGCTAAATCTTCTACTTCTGCCCTCGACAATTCGTGCTCTTTTAACTCCGCTCTTTTATGCCATTCTTCTTTTTTAAAACCTGTTTTTTCTGATAAATATTTTTCCCATAAACGATGTGCTCTTACAATTCTTAATGCATATTCATCGCCATTTTTTGTAAGGGAATAAAATCCATTTTCATTATTTATTAAGCCACTTTCTAACATTGAGTCTATACTTTCTAATAACAAACTATTGCTAAAATTTAGTTGTTTGAAAATAAGATTTTTTGAGATTTTTGGGTTGTGATATAACAATTTTAAAATATCTTCAACTGCCGTTTTTTTATTTTCCTTTTGTGCTTTAATATACTTGAAATAAAGACCTTTTTCAGGATTAAAAATAAAATACAATACAAAAACAACAACACAAAAAACCAAAAGCGCTATTAAAGGATTGTAATAAATCATACTTTTTGAATGTATAAATTATTTGCAATTTTACTAGAAATTGATAATTTTTTTTCCTCGATTGAAATGGAGAAAGAATCATCAAAATCTTCTTTTTCTAAAATCGTTATTTTTTTACCTAAAGTAATGCCCTTTTTATCTAAATATTGTAAAAATTCTGATGAAGAATCATTCACACCAACACAAATGCCGCTTTCGTTTTTAGATAAAGTGGATAGTAAACTTTTCTCGATGGTTTTTAAATTTCCTTCTTCATCTGGAATTGGATCTCCATGAGGATCGTGTGTTGGGAAACCTAAAAAAATATCTAATTGATTGATTAATTTTGACGATTTTATGTGTTCTAATTGCTCTGCAACTTCATGTACTTCATCCCAAGAAAAATTTAACTTTTCAACCAAAAAAACTTCCCATAACCTGTGTTTTCTAACAACATTAGCACCAGTTTTCTTTCCTAATTTGGTTAAAGTAACTCCTTTATATTTTTTGTAAACTACAACCTTTTTGTCTGATAGTTTTTTAATCATATCTGTTACAGAAGAAGCCTTTGTTTGTAGTTTTTCTGCAATTGCATTTGTACTAATTCCTCCATTAGTATCTAACTGTAAATGATAAATTGTTTTTAAATAATTCTCTTCCGAAAGCGTAAACATCTGTACTTATTTAGTCTTACAAATATAAACTTTTTATTTAAATTAAAATATATTTTTAGATAAATCTAAAAATAATATTATATTTGTCGAAATATTTATTTAAAGTAATGAAAATATTTATTAGAATTAGCTGTCTTTTTTTCTTCGGAATTATTTCTACCTATGCTCAAAACAATAGTGTTTCTGGGAAAGTAACTTCAAACGGAGAGTCTTTATCTTTTGTAAACATTTATTTAAAGAATACAAAATTAGGAACTTCGACCAACGAAAATGGCTTTTTTGAGTTAAAAAATATCCCAAATGGAACCTACATAATTGTGGCAAGTTCTGTTGGGTTTAAATCTAAATCTGCAAAACTTATACTTTCTGGAACTGAAAAAATTACAAAAAACTTTAATTTAAGTGAAAATAATTCTTTGGAAGAAATTGTAATTTCGGGAACTTTAAGACCCGTAACAAAATCGAACAGCCCTGTTCCTGTAGAAGTGTATAGCAAAACATTCTTCAAAAAAAATCCTACACCTTCTATTTTTGAATCGATGCAAAATGTAAACGGAGTTCGACCTCAACTAAATTGCAATGTTTGCAATACTGGCGACATTCATATTAATGGTTTAGAAGGTCCTTATACATTTGTTTTAATTGATGGGATGCCAATTGTAAGTGGACTTTCTACAGTTTATGGTTTAACAGGAATTCCGCAAGCTTTAATAGAAAGGGTAGAAGTTGTAAAAGGACCCGCTTCTACTTTATATGGCTCTGAAGCTGTTGGTGGCATTATAAACATCATCACAAAAAAACCTTTAAATGCACCAATTTTATCGACAGATATTTTAACGAGTTCTTGGGGAGAAGTGAATACAGATATTGGTTTGCGTTATAAATTGTCTAAAAAAGCGCAAGGTCTTTTAGGAATTAATTATTTTAATTACCAGAATAGAATTGATAATAATAAAGACGGATTTACGGATTTAACGCTTCAAAATAGAATTTCAATTTTTAATAAAGTAAATATTGAAAGAAAAAGTAACAAGGTTTTTACAATTGCTGGACGTTATGTTTATGAAGATAGATGGGGAGGAGAAATGGATTGGGAACGTGAATTTAGAGGAACTGATATAAAATATGGCGAAAGTATTTACACCAATAGATGGGAGACTTTTGGAACATACGAATTACCAACATCAGAAAATATTAATTTTCAGTTTAGTGCAAATGGGCATTACCAAGATTCGTTTTATGGAACAGATGCTTATGATGCTGAACAAGTTATTGGTTTCGGACAATTTGTGTACAATAAACAAATTGCCCAAAAACACGATTTGTTGTTAGGTTTGGCTTATAGATATACTTTTTATGATGATAATACTTTCGCTACTTTCGAAGAAGATGGAATTACAAATAAACCTTCTGTAACACATTTACCAGGCATTTTTGCACAAGATGAAATTGCTTTAAACTCACAAAATAAACTGCTTTTAGGCGCAAGGTGGGATTATAATAGTTTGCATGGAAATATTTTTTCGCCAAGAATAAATTACAAGTGGAATTCTAAAGACAAGTCAGATATTTTTAGAGCAAGTGTTGGTAATGGTTTTAGAGTTGCCAACGTTTTTACGGAAGATCATGCTGCTTTAACTGGCGCAAGAAAAGTGGAGTTTAATGGCGAATTAGAACCAGAAACTTCTTGGAATGCAAATATTAATTACGTAAAAAAAATTAATACAAAAAACGCTTTTATAACTTTAGATGGAAGTGTTTTTTACACCTATTTTAACAATCGCATTTTACCAGATTACGAAACAGATCCTAACAAAATTATTTATGCAAATTTAAATGGTTTTTCTGTTTCCCAAGGAATTTCTTTAAACACAGATATTACGTTTACAAATGGATTATCGTTAAATGCAGGCGCTACTTTAATGGATGTTTCAATTACAGAAAATGGTATAAGAAAAAGACAATTATTAACGGAAAGTTTTAGTGGAGTTTGGTCTATTTCTTACAAGTTTAATTCAAGTTTTTCTGTTGATTATACTGGAAATGTTTATGGTCCAATGAGGCTTCCTTTAATTAGCGACACAGATCCAAGAGCTGCAAATTCGCCTTGGTTTAGTATACAAAATATTCAATTGACAAAGAAATTTACCAATAATTGGGAATTGTATGGAGGCGTAAAAAATCTATTAAACTTTACACCAGCCAAAAATAGTATTGCACGTCCTTTCGATCCTTTTGATAAAGAAGTTGTTTTTGATGCAAATGGACAAGCGACTGCAACACCAAACAACCCAAATGCGTTGACTTTCGACCCTAGTTATGTCTATGCTTCTAACCAAGGAATTAGAGCCTTTTTAGGATTAAGATATACCTTATTTTAAAAAAAAATCTATAGTAAATATATTTTTAAGAAAAATGGCTTTGGCTCCAAAAAAAATAATAAGAATTAATATTTTGGCTAAAGCCATTATGTATTATTACCATAACATCTAGCTAAAGCTAGATGCAATTGAAAAAGTTTATTTTTTAGAGATTTTACTAAAAAACACCAATTAATATCTAAAAAATTATACACAAAAAATGAAAACAATATTTCTACTTTTTATTTTCTTTGGAAGTTTTGCTACTTTTTCACAAAAAAAGGAAACTAAATTAAATGTCTATACATTTTCGGAAGTCGAGAAATTACACCAACAAAAACCAAAACCTATTGTTGTTTTTGTTTTCACAGATTGGTGTAAAATTTGTTTTGGAATGAAACAAACTACATTTAAAAACAATAAAATTATGCAGCTTTTAAATGAAAAGTTCTATTTTATTAAATTAAATGGCGAAGAAAAAAAAGACATTACTTTCTTAGGAAAAACATTTGTTTACAAACCTACTGGAACCAATACTGGCGTACATGAATTGGCGGAAGAATTGGCAACAGTAAATGCTAAAATAAGTTACCCAACAACTGTTATTTTAAACTCAAAATTTACGATTGATTTGCAAATTCCTAATTATATAAATAATACCATATTTCTAAAAATTCTCGAAAAATATACTGCAGATAAAAAATAAATTTAAACATATATAATATGTAAAATCTTCAAGAAATAAAAATAGTAAACGTTTTTTATGAACGAACTCCTTACATTTGCACAAAATTTAGTACGTTGAGCAAGCAGCACATTGTAAATCAATATCAAAAATCTGCAAATGTTTCGCAGATTGTTACAGCACTTCAACAAGAAAAAAACCATTTTCAAATTTCGAATTTGGTGGGTTCTTCGTTGTCTTTTGTGATATCCGAAACTTTTAAAAAAACAGACAAACCTTATCTTTTAATTTTTAATGATAAAGAAGAAGCTGCTTATTATTTAAATGATTTAGAACAACTTTTAGGAGATAAAAATGTTCTTTTTTACCCAGGATCTTATAGAAGACCATATCAAATAGAAGAAACCGATAATGCCAACGTTTTATTACGTTCCGAAGTTTTAAACAGGATAAATTCAAGAAAAAAACCGGCTATAATTGTTACCTATCCAACTGCCTTGTTCGAAAAAGTAGTTACTAAAAAAGAGTTAGAAAAAAACACACTAAAAGTTTCTGTTGGCGAAAATTTATCGCTCGATTTTGTAAACGAAGTTTTGTTTGAATATAAATTTAAACGTGTAGATTTTGTTACAGAACCTGGCGATTTTTCGGTTCGTGGAGGAATTATAGATGTATTTTCTTTTTCGAACGACGAACCTTACAGAATCGAGTTTTTTGGAGACGAGATAGATAGCATTCGTTCTTTTGATGTAGAAACGCAACTTTCTAAAGAAAAAATGAGGAAGGTTTCTATCATGCCAAATGTAGAGAATAAAACTTTGCAAGAAAGCCGAGAAAGTTTCTTAAAATACATTGCAGATAAAACTGTGATTTTTGCTAAAAATATCGATTTATTAGTGGGGAATTTAGATAAATTCTATCAAAAAGCAGAAGAAGCTTTTAACGATTTATCTAAAGAAATAAAACACGCAAAACCTGCTGAATTATTTTGCGATGGAACTTTTATTAAAAATCAGTTGCAAGATTTTACTTTAGTTAATTTTGGAACAAGTAATACCTACAAGGTTTCAAAAACCTTGCAGGAAATTAATTTCAATACAATTCCTCAACCTTCATTTAATAAAAAATTTAATTTATTAATTGCCAATTTAAACGAACATCATAAAGCAGGTTTTACCAATTATATTTTCTGCGCCAACGAACAACAAGCCAAACGATTTCATGATATTTTTGATGATGCTGAAGAAAAAGTACATTACCAAACTGTGGTTTTTCCATTATACCAAGGTTTTGTAGATGTAGATACTAAATTAGTTTGCTACACTGATCATCAAATTTTTGAACGTTATTATAAATTTAGATTGAAAAATGGGTATGCAAAAAAGCAAGCCATAACCCTACAAGAATTAAACAAACTAGAAATTGGCGATTATGTAACCCACATGGACCATGGAATTGGAAAGTTTGGCGGTTTACAAAAAATTGATGTTCAAGGTAAGAAGCAAGAAGCCATTAAATTGGTTTATGGCGAACGTGATATTTTATATGTAAGCATTCACTCGCTGCATAAGATTTCTAAATTCAATGGAAAAGATGGTAAAGCACCTAAAATATACAAATTAGGTTCTGGTGCTTGGAAAAAAATTAAACAGAAAACCAAAGCCAGAGTAAAACATGTTGCGTTTAATTTAATTCAATTATACGCAAAAAGAAAACTGCAAAAAGGGGTTGCTTTTGGACCAGATACACACATTCAGCATGAATTGGAAAGTAGTTTTATGTACGAAGATACACCTGACCAATTTACAGCGACACAAGCCGTAAAAAACGATATGGAAAAAGAGCAACCTATGGACAGGTTGGTTTGTGGAGATGTTGGTTTTGGAAAAACAGAAGTTGCTGTAAGAGCTGCTTTTAAAGCGGTTGATAATGGAAAACAAGTCGCCATTTTAGTTCCAACTACTATTTTGGCTTTTCAACATTATAAAACTTTTACAGAGCGTTTAAAAGATTTCCCTGTTACGATCGATTATTTAAACAGATTTAGAACTGCAAAACAAAAAACTGCAGTAATTAATGGTGTAAATGATGGTTCTGTAGATATTATTATTGGAACACACCAACTAACAAATAAAAAAATAAAATTTAAAGATTTAGGGCTTTTAATTATAGATGAAGAACAAAAATTTGGTGTTGCTGTAAAAGATAAATTAAAAACCTTAAAAGAAAATGTAGATACATTAACCTTAACTGCGACTCCAATTCCAAGAACTTTGCAATTTAGTTTAATGGCTGCCAGAGATTTGTCTGTTATAAAAACACCACCTCCAAACAGACATCCAATAGAGAGTAATGTAATTCGTTTTTCGGAAGATGTAATTCGTGATGCCATTTCGTATGAAATTTCAAGAGGAGGGCAAGTTTTCTTTATTCATAACAGAATCGAAAATATAAAAGAAGTAGCTGGTTTGTTACAAAGACTGGTTCCTTCAGCAAAAATAGGCATTGGTCATGGACAAATGGAAGGCAAAAAACTGGAGGGTTTAATGCTCGGTTTTATGAATAATGAATTTGATGTTTTGGTTTCTACCACAATTATTGAAAGTGGTTTAGATGTGCCCAATGCAAACACCATTTTTATTAATAATGCGAATAATTTTGGCTTGAGTGATTTACACCAAATGCGTGGTAGAGTTGGTCGTTCGAACAAAAAAGCGTTCTGTTATTTTATAACACCTCCTTATCATATGATGACAGATGATGCCAGAAAACGAATTGAAGCCTTGGTTTTATTTTCTGATTTAGGAAGCGGAATTAACATTGCCATGAAAGATTTAGAAATTCGTGGAGCTGGAGATTTATTAGGTGGTGAACAAAGTGGATTTATTAATGATATTGGTTTTGATACCTATCAAAAAATATTACAAGAAGCCATTGAAGAATTGAAAGAAAATGAGTTCGCAGATTTATATCCAACAGATAAATCTAAACCAAAAGAATATGTAAAAGAAGTACAAATAGATACCGATTTCGAGATTTTGTTTCCTGATGATTATGTAAATTCAGTTACAGAAAGATTGGCTTTATACAACAAATTAGGAACGTTAGAAAAAGAGGAAGCGCTACAAACTTTTGAAAAAGAAATTACAGACAGGTTTGGAGAGTTTCCAACGCAGGTTGAAGATTTATTAGATTCTGTAAGAATAAAATGGTTAGCTAAAGAGCTTGGTTTAGAGAAAATTATTTTGAAGCAAAAAAGAATGTTGGGGTATTTTGTATCGAATCAACAAAGCGATTTTTACCAAACTGAAGCTTTTTCTCGCATATTAAAATATGTGCAGCAAAACCCAAAAAGTTGTGTAATGAAAGAGAAACAAACCAAAAACGGATTGCGATTATTAATTACATTTATAAGAATTGATTCTATAAAAACTGGATTGGGTATTTTACAGAAAATATAAATTCGATGTCAGGTTGAGCTCAGTCGAAACCTACATAAGTTATTCTTTTAAAAACCTCTCGATTGTGCTTGAGAAGACATTCTTAAAAACAAATGCAAAACTCTCACATAAAAAACATATTTCTTTTACTTTTAGCAACCACTTTTATTAGTACTTCTGGTGTTTTAGGAAAATATATAAACATGCCTCCAGAAGTAATTATCTGGTTTCGTTCTATTTTTGCAGGGGTGTTTTTGTTTACCTATTGTAAGATCAAAAAAGTAGATTTACAAATAAAACAGCGTAAAGATTTTACGCCATTTTTAATAAGTGCTATACTAATGGCAACACATTGGATTACTTATTTTTATGCACTAAAACTATCTAATGTTGCTATTGGAATGTTATCAATTTATACGTTTCCAGTAATTATTGCGTTTTTAGAACCGCTTTTTATTAAAACGAAATTTAATCCAATACATATTTTTTTAGGTTTATTAGTTTTAACGGGTTTGTACATTTTAACACCTGAATTAAGTTTGGGAAATTCAAATTTAAAAGGAATACTGCTGGGTGTTTTTTCTGCATTTTGTTATGCAATTAGAATCTTAATTTTAAAACAACATATTGGCAATTATAATGGAAGCATGCTTATGTTTTATCAGACTTTAATTATTAGTGTTTTAATGCTTCCCCTTTTATTTTTCGGAGATTTTTCTAATTTCCAAAGTCAATTGCCTTATTTAATTTTATTAGCATTCATAACCACTGCAATTGGGCACACAATGTTGGTACATTCTTTAAAACATTTTTCGGCTTCTACAGCAAGTATTATTAGTAGTATCCAGCCAATTTCTGGAATTGTAATTGCGTATTTTATTTTAAGGGAAATACCTAATAATGCCACTTATATTGGTGGAGGCTTAATTTTGTTGACTGTTATTATTGAGAGTTTTCGGAGTAAAAAATGACTTATTTATCATAAAAACTGCATAGATTTTTCATTTTTGCAAAAAAAAAAAAATGAAATTATAATTCTCACTATAATTTCATTTTAAATATTGTAATCTGTATAATAAAACCTATTTCATAGGTACTTTTACAATTACAGTTTCTCCTCTTCCTTTTTCGTTGGCGATACTCTGTATGGTCCATAAGTCTTTAAAATTATCTCCATCTACAGTAGTTCCACTGTAATCTCCCCAAGAAGTTCCATTGGTTGCTCCTCTACCTTCACCTAAATTTACAATATTTTTTAAGGTTCCTTTTGGATCATTCGCATATCTAAATGCCATTCTTGGACTAATAAACATATTTTTATTCGTTTCTTGAAAACCCACTAAAACATCGTTATTAGAATTTACACCAATGGTTGTTTGTATGTAATTTGTTCCTTTTTTATGAATTAAACCTGTTTGTACAATGGTTCCATCTGTTTTTACTTGATGCCATTGAACAGCAGAGTTTCCTTCTACATTTACTGCCTGAGAAAACCAAATATAACCTCCTTGCATCACTAAGTTTTTTGGGTTTCTATCTCCAGAAGATGTTTTTTGCTCTGTTCCTTTTTGTGGCGATTGTGGTGGATAATTTATGTATTTTAAATGATGGCGTTTATTCCCAACTTCTTCATAAACAGGAGAACCATCACTTGCAGAAGTTACTTTATTAATAACAAATCGATCTCCTTTAATTTCGAAAAAATATAAATCTTCTGTATTGTCTTGTGTAAAAATAGGGTGTCCTAAACTTCCTTTAAAATGATATACTGTAGCTGGTTTTCCAGATTTTACTTCTTTAGATTTTAAAACAAATGTTCTTTCATCTCCACCAGGAAAAGAATAAGCAATCCATTTTTTGCTATAACCAATTCCACCACCATCTACACCATTTGGTGCAGAAACAGGGTAAACATTCCATGCTTTATTTGGATTATTCGTTTCTGAAACAGCAACATTTACTGGTTTCTTTTTTGCTTTATCCCAAGGATTCCATAAATCGAAAACAAACATTTTATTATGTGCATCGTAATACATTTTTGGGTCTATTCCGTTATTAAAGCATCTTTGAGAAGCACCATCTATAAAGTTTCCTTTTTTATCGTAAATAACTAAGCCAGAATTAGAACCATGTAAAATATAACCTCCACCAATGGCAATTTGCGGATCTACTTGTCTGTTTCCATCCATACTTCCATTAAACTGCATGTAGCCATTTATGGTTTTAGGGTTTCCACCTTGTACACGTTGTTTACAGTTATCATTTCTAAATTCGTTTTTATGAATTGGTATAACAACTTCGGTTCTTGAAGGTGCAATTTGGTTTTGTGCAGATAGTACTGTGGAAACTGATAAAGCAACTCCTAAAATAGTGACTATTTTTTTTGTGAATGTCATACTTTTTATTGAAAAATGGTTGGTTTTATTAGAATGATAATTTTGTTTTTTCAAATTTCTTAAATAAATCGGTTTAAAAGGGAGAAAATTTATGCAATTATGGGAGTTATAATAAGCGTAGGTAAATTATATTAGTTATAAAATGGATATTTAGTGGTTAAAACTGTTATTTTAAAGTAAAAAAATATTTCTTTAATATAATTTTAACCTTGGCATCTTCTTTGATTTTAGTTCACAAAATCCAATACTATAAACTCAAAATTTAAGATTACCAGTCCAAAACCTTGTCTCGAAAATTGGAAAAAAATGTCTTCTAAAGAAAAAGGAAATGTTACAGGTACTAAAAAATGAGAACTCCACATCTAAAAATAAAAAGAGAGCTATTTAAAATGCTTAAAAAATTACCTGAATTTATTTCATAAAAAAATAAGATTATAAACTAGCTATAGTTTGCCTATTTCTTTTGATGTTGAATAATCATGTGATTTTTTTAGGTAGAGATTAATATACAATATTAAATAGATTTAAAACTAAACCCTTTTTCAGAAAATTCTTTTAAAAATTTTGGCAACACAAAACGCAATTTCTCAGAGGCTTTTATACTATCATGAAAAACAATAATGCTTCCGTTTTTGGTATTTTTAAGAACATTTTGCAAACATTTTTCTTTAGAAATTGAGGTGTCGAAATCTGCAGATAAAACGTCCCACATAATAATTTTGTAGCCTTTTTTTAAAATTTCTATTGCTTGACTTTTTTTAATTTTTCCATAAGGAGGTCTAAACAACTTCGGTTTTTCCTGTAAGGTTCTCAAAACCTTGTAGGTATTTTTACCATTCTCATTTAAGCCTATAAGCTTTTGAGAACCTTGCAGGAGTTTATCACACTCTAAAAAATCATCAATATAAATAGTGTTTTTACTTTTCCAGCCATTCAAATGATTTTGAGTATGGTTCCCAACAGAATGTTCATCAGCAATAATTCTTTTAAATATTTCTGGATGGTTTTGTATGTTTTTTCCAATGCAAAAAAAAGTAGCTTTTGCATTGTATTTTTTTAATTCAGTTATTACAAAATTAGTAATTTCTGGAGTTGGACCATCGTCGAAAGTAAGATATATTTCCTTTTTATCCGAAGAAAAACGCCAGGTATATTTAGAGAAGATTCTCGCAATAAAATCTGGCGTTCGGGGGAGATATACTTTCATAAAAACTTATTGCCCATCTGGTAATAAATGACTAAAAAGCTTAAAGATATCGTCTACAGATCGTTTTTGTTTTGTAACATATTCTGCATCTTTATCGTAATTTTTTAAATCATTTAAAAGAGAATCTAAAATGTAAAATGTTCTTTGGAACTCGTCTTCTATTGCATTTAAATCTTCTAACTTAAAAGTACTAAACCAAATTGCTTTTTCTTTGTATAGATTTAATAATATCTCTGCAGTTTCTCTTGCTTTTTTTTGTTTTCCTAATTTATAATACATTTCTGGATACCCTAAAGACAAACTATAATGGTCGAATTTTTCGATTGGTAATTTGTCTAAAGATAAATCTAATACTTCAACAGCTTTAATGGTATCGCCTTCTTTTGCGAATGCTTCAGACAAACGCATTAAACTATTTCTTAGAGAAATGGCGTTTCTTTTGGTTTGTTCATCTAAATAAATTTCTCCATTATTAATGTTTCTCCATTCTAATTTTTTAATATTGTTGTACATTTTTTCAGTATCTATTCTTCCAACATCAAATAAGCTTAATTCTCTTAGTTTCCCACTTTCATCTTCAAATTTAATAGGAGTTTTAATAGGAACTAATTTAAAAGCCAAACCATCTAACTGTAAGTAATCTTTTAGCCAAATATATTCTTCATCTGCATTTGCACCACCTGTAAAATATATAGGTCGTTTCCAATCGTTATTTGCCAAAATATCTAACATTAAAATACGATTTTTAGCAATTGCGCTTCCAATGTTAATATCTATATAATCTACAATTTTGTCTGCATCTTTTTGTGCAACAATACCACTTTTTAAAACATTTTCTTTGTTTACAGGGATTCTAATTTTAGTAGTTGGCATCATTTTTTCGGGAATACCATTATCATCTAAATCATAAAAAGTACGCTTGTTATTACTTTGCATCCAACGCATAAAATCTTTTATGGCAATTACAGAATCTTTTGGAACTGCTCTTAATTCTTCAAAGAAGTAAGCAACATCTAAACTACCATATTTATAATCTTCATGTGTTAATTGAGAAGGAATTGGAGGCGCATCGTAAGTGGCACGCTTCATTTGATCTATGTACCAATCTGTGGCAAATAAACTTGTGTTTACAAGCTTTAAATCGGTTCTAATACCTTCTACTTCTTGCATATACCAAAGTGGAAATGTATCATTATCTCCAATCGTAAACATAATTGCATTTTGGTCGCAACTTTCTAAATATGCTTGTGCATTTAAACGAGTGGTATATCTGCCAGATCTATCGTGATCATTCCAATTTTCGGAAGCCATTAATGTTGGAACTGCCAATAGCGAAACCACAGAAACTGCAACTGCAACTGTTTTTTTGTTCGCAAACTTTTTTAAATATTCGTACAAAGCTAAAACTCCAAATCCAATCCAAATGGCAAAAATGTAAAAACTACCCACAACTGCATAATCTCTTTCTCTTGGTTCAAAAGGTTTTGGGTTCGTATAAAAAATAATGGCAAAACCAGTAAATGCAAAAAATAAAAAGAGTGTGAAAAAGTTTTTTTTGTCCCATTTAATTTGAAAAAACAATCCAATAAGCCCTAAAATTAGAGGTAAAAAATAATATTTATTTCGTCCTTTATTTTCTAAAACTTGGGTAGGTAATTTTTTTTGAGAGCCTAATCTTGCTTCGTCAATAAAATTGATTCCACTAATCCAATTTCCATTAAAAATATCTAATCTTCCTTGAATATCGTTTTGTCTTCCTACAAAATTCCACATAAAATAGCGCCCATACATGTAGCCAAACTGATAGCTAAACATAAATTTCATGTTTTCTGCGAAAGTAGGTCTACGTTTGCTGTTTTTTGGAATTCCAGCAACTGCTTTATACATTTCTTCTGCAGCAGGATCTACCATTCTTGGAATAAAACCTTTGTGTTTGTCGGACCAATTTCTATTGGCGTTTTTGTATTTATTTACAATAACATATTTACCATTTTTTTTCTCATACTTTGGCTTATCGTCTTTAAAAGGTTTAGCTTTATCTTGGTCGTTATTGTATTTATTGGAGTAATAGGTGTCGTAAAAAACGTTGGCATCTCCATATTGTTCACGTTCATAATAAGCTAATAATTCACGAGCACTAGAGGGGTTGTTTTCGTTAATGGTTGTGTCTGCATTTGCTCTAATTGGCAACATCATCCAAGAAGAAAAACCAATCATAATAAATAAAATCGAAAGAATTAAAGTATTTGTATGTACTTTGTTTTTTTTTCGTGTATATTTTAAACCGAAAAAGAAGAGTGCAATTAAAATAATTCCTGCAATAATTGTTCCTGAGTTATAGGGTAAACCCACAGTATTAATAAAGAATAATTCTGATGCACTTAGGAATTTTAGCGTAAAAGGAAATAAAAATTTAAAAACAAAAGCTAAAACAACAACAGATAAAACGGTTGCGATTGCAGTGGTTTTTATAGTGATATTTTTGTACGTTTTAAAGAAATATAGCATTACAATTGCTGGTATTACTAGCAAAGAAAGTATATGAACACCAAAAGATAAACCAACCACAAAACTTATTAAAATAAGCCATTTATTTCCTCTTGGGTTTGTAATTTCACTTTCCCATTTTAGGCCTAGCCAGAATAAAATTGCCATTAAAAAAGACGACATTGCATATACTTCGCCTTCTACAGCACTAAACCAAAAACTATCTGAAAATGTATAAGCCAAAGAACCCACAAGGCTACTTCCTAAAATAGCGATATAACTGCCACCTGTAAATTTCCCAGATTTTAAAGCTAGTTTCTCCCCCAAGTTCGTGATGGTCCAAAACATAAATAAAATGGTAAATGCACTTGCAAGAGCAGACATAAAGTTTACCATTTTTGCGATTTCTGCATTATCTGAAGTAAACATGGCAAAAAAGGCTCCTAACATTTGAAACAATGGTGCACCTGGTGGATGCCCAACTTCTAACTTTACAGCAGTAGAAATATACTCTCCAACGTCCCAAGCACTAACTGTTGGTTCTAATGTTAAAGTATAGGTAGTTAAGGCAATAGCAAATGTAACCCATCCTAAAATGATGTTCCATTTCTTAAAATTTTCTGATGTCATAATGAACAAATAATATGTTGCGAATTTAATAATAATTATTATTAAATGACTATTCTATGTATTTTATTGCAAGCATTCTACTTCATAAAACTTTGTTAAAAGTAAAAATTGCAAAAAAATGTTTGTGAATTTAAAAGAATGCATTAAATTTGCATCCGCTAAGAAGCATTGGCCTATGGTGTAATTGGTAACACACCGGTTTTTGGTACCGACATTCAAGGTTCGAGTCCTTGTAGGCCAACTTTAAACCCTCTTAATCGATTGATTTAGAGGGTTTTTTAATTTTTTACTTCCGATTATATCCCGATTTATTTAATTCCGAAATTTATATTTAATTCTTTCTTAAAATGTTCTATAAATCTATAATAGAAACAAATTTAAAGAAAAAAATCTCAAGATTATTTTCTAATCTTGAGATTTTAAAATTTTTCTATTTTTTTACAATTTATTTTTTATCCAAACCCTCTAAATATTTAACTCCATTTTTCAACCTTTCTACTTTTATTTTTTCTAATCCAATATCTTTCATTAAGATAATTTGGTTTTTAAGAAATTCTTTTTCTAAAGATTTTTCTTTGTTTAAATAATAATAAATACCCGTTGTGCATTTTGATTTAGTATAAAAAAGTTGTCCATATTACTGATAATCAGTAAATTGATTTAACTACAAATCATTTACAATGAGCAACTTAAACGCAAATTATGAAAGAATACTGAAAGTTTTAAGAAAAATATCAAAAGAACAGCTTTTAATCTATCAAAGGAGAAAGCTTAAAATGAGCGATTTAGAATTGATTAGTTTAAGTTTAACTGCTGAATTTATGGGAATTGACAGTGAAAATGATTTATTTAGAAACCTTCCTGAGTCATTTTTACTAAAAATCGAAAGAAGCGTTTACAATAGAAGAAGGAGAAATTTATTTGAGCACACAAACAGTATTCGTTTAAAATTAGCTTCCTTCTTTAATGATTTTGAAAATTATTTCGTGATTGATAGTATGCCCTTAGAGGTTTCTAAGTTTTCAAGAAGTGCACGTTCTACAGTTTGCAAAGAAAATATTGAAAACGCACCAAATAAAGGATTTTGTGCCTCACAAGGTTCGAAATATTACGTATATAAATTACATGCGATTTGCTCTATTAGTGGGGTTTTTAAAGTATTGATTTAAGTCCAGCATCTGTACATGACATCAACTATTTAAAGGATATCAAAGATGAAATTAGTAATTGTACTTTAATTGGAGATCGTGGTTATTTATCGGCAGAAATTCAGTTAAACTTATTTGAAACCTGTAATATAAAATTGAATACTCCAATGAGAAACAATCAAAACAACTATAAGAAACAACCTTATATCTTTAGAAAAAAAAGAAAACGAATAGAAACTTTATTCTCACAGCTCTGCGGCCAATTTATGATTAGAAGAAATTATGCAAAATCTTTTGATGGATTTAAAACCAGAGTACTGTCGAAAATAACTTCTTTAACAACTATACAATACATCAATAAGTTTATTTTTGATAGAAATATCAATAACATTAAAATTAGCATAATTTAAAATGCACAACGGGTATACAACTAATTTAATCGAAAACTTAAATGGTAAAATTAGAAAATATACAAAAAACAAACTCTCTTTTCCAACAGACGATGCTGTGATGAAATCAGTTTATCTAGCAGTAAGAGAAAGTACTAAAAAATGGAAAATGCCATTTTGAAATTGGGGCATTATTTTAAACCAATTTTTAGCTATATTTGAAAACAGGATTAAACTATAAATAATTTAACCCTGAATTTTTAAACTTACACAGTTTTTTGGATAGTGTCAAGTTTTTCTTTGAAACAATTTATTTTTGAATTCGAAAGTAGTTTGTTTTTGAAAAAAATCTAAATAAAATTGAAATGCCTCATCGCACAATTTTTCAAAAGTTTCGGTAGGTAAATATCTACATTTATTCATCTGTTCTTCAAAATCATTATTAAACTTATTTAGCAGCTCATATTCAAATACTTGTTTATTAATGGACTTTAAAAAAATGTAGGTACTTCCAATTCTTTTTTTAAAATTTTCATCAACAGTAATGATTTTTAATTTATTAATTTCTTCAAAAATTGTCCAAATAAAAAATCCAGCAAGTTTACCAACTCCCTGATTGGTTAACCAATCAGGGAAATTTATATCCATATGATATATAATTTCCTCGAGTAAATAAGGATTGGACTCTTTTAATTTTCTTAAACGAATATCTTCATTTTTAATAGCTTCATAAAACTCTTCTTTTGTTTGCATTTGTATTGTTGATTTAATTTTTCTAATTGTTTTTGTAAGAAATTGACACTGTTATCAGTAATTAATTCATTATTTTTTTGACTTTTCAGTTTAGTTTTGTTCTTCATTAAAGAATCTATTTGCCTTGTATTAAACTTTTCTACAACACTTTTATTATCAATAATTTTAAAAACTATCTTGTTGTTTTTAGTTGTAACAAACTAGGGAATTTCAGATCTGTATTCATTATTTCCAATCACTCTATCATCTAATCCAATAGTTATATTTGTGTTGTTTTTATACATATACCCCTTAAAAAATTTTCCAGCTTCCTTAGTCGAACTATTTACTACTTCAAAATTTAAAGTATCATTTTTTAAAAAGATTTTTTCTAAACGTAAGTCGATATCTTTTTTTACAATTTTAGTACGTGAACCAACCTTTTCTTTTAGGAAAAAGTTAAAATTCATTTCCCCTTGTATTTCATCCAAATTATTTTCTTCTTTTAAACTTAGTTTTATTTTAAAGATAAACCTGCTTCCCTATTTCTGATATTTTTTTAGTTCTAAAGTAGGTTGTAATACCGTAGTCATTAGGAATGTCTATGTAAGTAATGACATAAAAAGTATAATCCCCTTTAAAGGATTCTATTTTACTTGTACAAGAAGTATGTAATTGAATTATCCAGAGAAAGAAAAGAATATATTTTTGCTTCATAATGTTGTCTAAATTCAAATATTATTAAAATAACGCATACATGAGTTTAAATAAGGTATAATGTTTTTTAATTTTTACCATGTGATAAAAATAAAAGAAGAATTATTTATTAAGGCCTTTGGTTTAAACTTAAAAGGCACATTCAGAAAATAGGTTATTTTTAAAAATGCAGCTAAAATTGCGGGCATAATTATTTAAATTCTACCCTCAATTTTTGTTTTAAAGCTGTTTTAAGGGTTCAGTTTCTTAAAAATTTCCCAACAAGACATACCTCTCCCATAAAACTATATTCAATGCTTCAAATTTAGGCTACTTGTTGTGCTGTTTTAGCTATTTTTCTTCGGCCAATTTCAAGAGCATTCCCTGTGTGTATTCCAAAGAATATCCATAGAATTTCATTCTTTTTAGTTTTGGCTTTTATTTTTCGTAAGTGATAATATTCTTTATCCTTTCCAAAATAACCTTCTAATCTTGTAGCTCTTTCTTTTGCGATAATAGCTCTAAGTTGCTTTTTTTCTTTATGATTTTTCGGCTTTTTTCCCTTGGGGATAAAGTCTGTTTCTATGTTCTTAGAACTACAGTGTTTTCTATTTTTATTGGTGGCATAAATTTTATCTGCTCCAGCTATTTTTACTTTTTTTCGAGTTAATCCTTGTGCTTTTTGGACTGTTTGAATAAAACGATTTCCTTCATGAAATGCATTAAAGTTAATATGTTCGATAAAGCTAATTCCATCAATTTGAACTTTGTTAACTTTTGCTCCAAATTCAACAGGTTTTACTTCCTTTCCTCGAACAATAGGACGAATATAATCCTTTTGAATGCTTACAATTCTATCTTTGATTTTTTCTCCTGTATCAAAATGATCTTTTTGTTGTTTGTAAATCCTTTGAATTGTATTTATTCGCTTATAATACAAAGCTATAAACTCAATATTGTGATTTTCTGACAACTCTTTTTCAAAGTTGATAAATTTACTTAACAGATTGAGTAAACCTCGGGTTAATGAAATACGTTTCGACTTGGTTTTTCTTCGCATTTTACTAAATCCTTGATAACGTTTTTTCCACTTGATATATTTACTTCTAATCATTTTAACCCCTAATATAGAGCAGGTTTTACGTAATTGATTGTACAACCAATGAACCGACTCCCAAAGTAATTTTTGGATGCTAGGGTAACGAACTTCACTTTCATAACAAGTAGCATCCATTACAATTTGATTGGGGTTTTCAATTTCGTTTTTCCAAGAGTTGAATAGAATTTTTTCTATGGAATTAATATCGAGTTTCTCTGCTAATTCACAACGTATTTGGCTCACTATTTTATAGTTTGTTAAACGTTCAAAACCTAGTTCTATATCACAGAAAAATTGATAGTCTAAATTCGAGTTTAGTTGCTCAATCAATTTTCTATCTGAACAATTAGCATAATGTTTTAAAAACATTAAACCTAGTCTTCCTTTAGGACTAAAAAGATAGTTTCTCCCTTTTGATTGTTCAGAAATACCAAAAGAGCTAACTAAATCATTCCAAGGAATTGCAGAGTAGATTTTACCTAAATCTCCCTCTAAAAATCGCGCATAATGAGCATCATAATTCTCGCTGAGGGGAAAAAATTGAAATGCGGTGTTGCATTTCAGAAATTCTTCGTACTTTCATAATTGTCGAAATTAAAACCCCGTTTTTTGCCTATATTGGCCATTTTCGGGGTTTATTATAGCTACAAAATACAACAAATCCCTCGTAAAAACAAGGGATGCGTTGTTTTATGAAAGCGCCTTAAAAAAACATAGGAAAATGTCTTGTTTAACACAAGAAGCACTTGCCTATGATTTAGATATTCCTGTTTCTCAAATTGGAAGAATTGAAAGAGGGGAGATAAATACAACAATTTCTACCTTATTGGCAATCTCTAAAGCTTTAAATAAAAAGGTTGAAGATCTTTTTGATTTTGATTATTAACTATCTTTTTTAGCTTCTTCTAATAAGGAGTTTAATTGTTTTCTAAAATTATCGGGCAAATCTTTTTTTAATAATGATTTGAACGCTTTATCATGAAATGTATCGTTTTTGCTATCGACATAGCTATTGTATCTAATTGTAGAGAATATGATAACAGATGTTAGAAAAATAGTGAATAGATACAATTGCCATTTAATTTTACCTTTGAAAATAATTTCTTGAGTTGTTTTTAGTGGAAACTTAGACATAATACCTTCAAGGTAACTGTGAATAGCTTTGTAGATAGTTATACTGCTTTTTACCTCTTCATGTAGTTTATCATGTTTTTCTTCAAAACTTTTAATTTTAAGTAAAGTCATTTTACAAACACTAACGACATCGTTACCTATTTTGTTGTTTTTTATATCCCGCACATCATTTTTAAGGGTTTTAAAATCTTCATGTTGTTTTTCTAATTGTAATAAAATTTGTTTTGTTTCTAAATTTTCCATTATTCTTATTATTTAAATTAAACTGTTTTGTTTTTTATACTGTTTTTTTAAAACTTTAGCTATTTATAGTTCTTGTTTTAAGTTATTATCCTGATCTATTGATTTATCAATGTTTTGTAAAATTTTCTTAGTAATACCAGATAAACTATACCCTCTACCTACTGCACTCCCTTTTATTTTAGCCCCATTTTTCTTATAAACCTGAGTTCGACCTAAGGATTTAGCAAAAAAGAGCTAATTGTGCTGTACTTTCTGTTTCAAATTTAATAGATGGTTTCTTTTCTTGAAAAGAATAAGCAATAAGGCTAGCTACTAAATTTGTGATAAAATTACTAAAACTTCTATGTCTAGAATGTTCAGCTTGGGCGATATTTTTAAGTTGGTCATTAATTGTTTCTATAATTGATCTTTTACGCAGTAAAATTTTGTCACGCATTGTCATTAGTACATTTTTCATATTATTTTTAATTCCAGTAACTAAATGCAGTCCGTCTTCAAAAAGTAATTGAGTGATTTCTTTTGAAATATACCCTTTATCTGCGTATAAACTTCCTACAATTTTTTTTAAAAAATTGTCTTCTTTGATTGGTGTTCTATCGTCTACATTGGCTTGGGTGATGATAAAGTTCAGAATATCACCTTTATCATTTACTAATAGATGTAATTTAAAACCATGGAACCATCCCATGGTAGACTTTCCAGTAGTCGCAATTCCTTTAAAGACTTTATTATTTTTAATTCTCTTTTTGTCACACACTCTCAAAGGAGTTGAATCTATAAAGGATATCCCTGTACATTTACCCAAACAACAGGTTTTCATAAACACTATCAAAGGAAGCATATTGCTTTGCATTAGCTCAACAAAACGATTATAAGAAACTGTCTCAGGGAATTCATCAGTTAAATGCTTTTGAACATAGAAAAGGTAAAAATGTTTGAATGTTCTAATATTACTTGTGTGAAAAAGAACAGTTATGGTTAATATTTCACTTGTGGACATTTTAAAAGAACGATTTCTTTTCTTTTTTCCGCCTGAAATCGTTCTTTTTTGTAAAGCAGGCTCAAAAACTTGACAAAAATCGTCAATATCACAAAAAATTGTAGTAATTTTATCTATAGAAATCATAAGTAGAATTTTAGTTAAAAATTTGATATTCAGCATTTAAATATACTAATTTTCTACTTTTTTTACAATAAAAAAATAGGCTTTCTTACGTCGAACTCAGGTTATAAATAAAACTCACACCTCGTCCTTTTAAAACTTTATAATTATAGATTGCCATGATTTCTATAAATTGTTGGAAGGATCTTGAAGCTAAAATTGCAGCATCAATGTCTTCTTTAATTTTTTCAATAGAAGTGTTTTTATTCTTAGTACTATAATTAGATATTTGCTCTAAATCATAGATTTGCTCAATTTTCCGACATATTTCTCTTGCTCTTAAATGGCTAAACGAATCGGATAAAATTGAACCATCATTCTTTACTTTGTTTAAAGCAATGTGTAAATGAGGGTGTTCACGATCATAATGTTGATACGTAATGCTCATGCAATCATTTGCATTAAAAGCTTTAATAAAATCTTCCGAAATGTTTTTCATTTTAAAAGAGTTTATTTTTTCACTTTTAGGAAACGATAACACAATATGCATTAGGTTTTTTGTACATCTATTATTTAGTGACTGTGTTTTTTTAAACTCTTTAACCACTTCTGTTATCTTTAAATTAGGTAGTATATTGTTAGAAGTAATTACCTGATTATCTTTTGTCGTTATGTATTGTAAAAGTTTTAAGCATCCTTTACCACTACCTGTTAATATTTTTGCGATCATAATAATTATTTATTTTTTCAAGAGATAGTTTTATGTGATAAATCGTTTTTTCTAATGATATTTTTTCAGTAAGTTTTAAAGTCTTGTTGTACTTAATTAAAGTCCATAAGTTCTTTCCTATTATACCTAATTCATTTTGAAGCTTCAGCGTGTTTTTATCTGGTAAAGCTTGTATGTATAATTTTTTATTTTCAATTAAATGAATTAGGTAGCTGGAAATAGAAATGTTGTATTTCTTTTTTAATTTTAATAACTCTAACTTTGTTTCAGGAGTAACTCTAAGATATATGCGTTCAGTTTTTTTTATAGAACTCATACCTATTTATCTGTAATTGAATTGAAAGATTTTCTAAGAAGCATTTCTTCAATATCTATCTGATTAAAGAAAACCCTTCCACCGATACGAATTGGAGTTAAGTCTCCTTTCTCAATCCAATTATATAAAGTAGGCCTGGTGGTTTGAAATAATTCAACCAATTTGGAAATCGTATATAGATTTAACTCTTTTTTAGGAGCTAAGCTTTCTTTTGAATCCAATTTTTCTTTTAGAAATTTAATAATGGAATTGGATTCATTTTCGTTTTTGTTGTCTAATTTTAAAGGTGTAAATTCTCTAATCCCTTTTTCATCAATAATTAATAGTCTCATTATATTCATTATTTAGTGTTATTTGACAACAAAACTAATAGCTATACTTTATGGTAATTAATGGTAGCGTACGTAAATTTTATGTACGCTACCAGCAATTAATTAACAATCTTTTACTTCATTATATATTCTTTTAAAAGATTTGTAAGCTAAGGGGTTTTCTAGAATCCACTCAGATCCCAAAATGATTTTAGAAATTGCCTCTAAGTATTTGCTTTTTCTTTTAGCATTACTAATGTTTACTTTCTTATCTTTAGTAAGTGTTTCATATAAATTGCAGGGATATTGAGGATGTATTTTATCTACAGTTTCAAATTTTGAAATATCCCTATTTTTGATGTTTAAGTAAAAACGAACCCTAGTTTTTTTTATAACATCATAATAATCTAAGATACTTCTTCTACGATCGTTTTTTTCAAGTAACATTTCTTCAATTACTGCAATAGCTCCTATTCTTATAGATATCGTATTTAATTCTCTGTACTTTTTTTTATCATATAATTGTAATAGAATTTTTAAAAGTTCTTTAGTTTTCATGCAATTTATAGTTTTGCTTGTGTTCAAGGTGGTAAGGTCTTTTGTGAGTGCGGCAATTGCACTTTCATTTTCTATTATTTTTAGTAGTTCTTCTTTCATGATTTATAGTGATAGACCATTGTCCATGTCATTTTGGTTATTTTTATCAATTTTATTACTTAAATCATATTTTATAAATATGTTTTCAATTATTTTTTCTTGAATTTTTTGTATAAAATTTAATTTTCTCTCAAAAAATAAAAAATTCTCTTTTATATCTAAACAAAAAAATAAAGACCTCATTTCATTTTTCTTATAATGTTCTTTTAGAAACAAGTTGCAGTTATATAGTAATTTCTTTATGGCAATATTATCTATATCACAATTCTTATGTATCAAGTCTAAAATCACTTCTTTAAATTTATTCTCAGGAATAGATCTTATAATTTCAGAATTAGTAAGTTTCAGTTGATTTTCGAAAGGTCGGATGATTAAAAAAGTTATTTCTTTCATTAAGTAGTATCCTAACTCAAAATTTCTGATAAGACTAATATCATCGATAAATACCTTTTGAATAAAATTGTTTAAAGAGGGGTTCGCTTTAATGTTCAAATTATAATCCGTAGACTTTAGTTTTAAAAGTAAACTACGTAAATCTTCATCTTTTTTGTTTTTTTTTAATTGAATAAAATAGTACATGTATTTTTTAATTGTTCCAAGTATGTTTTCATCAGATTTCAATATCACATCGAATCTTATCTGGGCTTTTTTAAGATCTTCTGAAGGTTTAAATAGTAGTTTCATTGTTGATAAAGAGGCAAGGAAATTTATAGATCCTTTTTCAGATAAAAATTTCTTTTCTTCTTTCGGAAAAACTAAATCTCTCTCTTCTGTAATTAAGTCGATTTTTTGTCTAGTATCGACAGGTAGAATATTTATCATTTGATTTTAATTTTTGAAGGTTTTTTTAACTTTTACATTACGATACTCAAACACCAAATTCTTTTTTATAGAACTTTATGGTTACTAATTTCACTAAAACATCTTTTAGAGTATTCTCATTTGAATAAGTATTTTTGATTTTAGCTTTCGAAATAATTTGCTCACTTTTTTATTGATTAATAGGCTTCATTTATGAATTTTAATTTATTATATTTCCTTGTTTTTTATGTTAAAATTTCACGGATCTTCTATTATTAAATTAGGAATTAAGTAGTTTATTGAAAAATTACGAACATGCTGATTTTAACCGTTAAAATTTATGGTTATAATAAGTTATAACATTTTATTTAAATAAAATAAATTAATTTTAAATACCTATTATTTAGAGTATTAAAATTATTTAAGAAGAGTTTTAAGTATTGTTATTAGTTTTTTTGAGCTCTGAATTTTGAAAATTTTACCAGGAGCTAATGTCTTTTATTGAAAATTTTAAGATTATGTTTTTATTAAATGATATTATCATTTTTTATTTAAATTTAATGAATTAAGATTTTTATTAAATATATGATAATTAGAAATTGACGCAAATTTTTAAATAAAAGCGATATCATTTATTTGGCACATTATATCTTTATGAGCTGATAAGCGAATAAACAAGTTTGGAAATGGGAGGTACGTACATTTACACAACTTGCTAACCTCAAAAGAGGATAGTTAGTTACTTAATGGGAAATAAAATTTTTAGATAGATTGTGACTCGGCAGATTTGCGAGCAATCATTTTTAGGATGTCTTGGTGTCTAAAAAAACGCGACCACCAATTTTTACTGGTATAAGATCTCCGCGTTCTATCCATGAGTATAATGAGGGTCTTGTTGTAAGGAGCTTTAAAAGAGAAGTAAATGTGTGTAGTTCTAATTCTTTAGTGACTGGTTCTTTTTTATCTTGATTGATACTTTCTTTTAAAAGTTCAATTATAGATTTTGAATCAGTTTTATCTTGTGGGTTTGGATTAGCTTCGATAAATTCTCTAAAACCATTTTTGTCAATAATTAATAGTTTCATCGCATACATTATTTTATGTTATTTGACAAAACTATTGCAAGAATGTATACTAAATTGCTACTCATGAACATAGAAAAAGTGTACGCATGTAGCTTTAGATTAACAATTTTTTACATTATCGTAAGTTTTTACTAAAGTTATAACTACCTTTTTATTTTTTTAAATCCAGCTACTTCCAGATATAATTAGTGCTATAGCATCTTTGTAAGTCCCTTTTTTTCTACCATTAAATCTGTTTATTTTAGAATCATTTGTATTGGAGTCATAAAATCTACAAGGATATTGAGGCTGTATTTTCTGCACAGTATCAAATTTTTGCATCTCTCTATTTCTTAACTCATCTGGAAACCTAACTTTTGCTTTAATTATTATATTATATGGTGGATTATCTCTATTGGGTTCATTTTTTTCGATAATCATTTCTTCAGTTATTGCAATCGCTCCTATTCTTAAAGATATAGTATTTTTTTTCTGTAATTTTCTAATCCCATAATAGCAACAGCTGCTTTAGAAAAGTAAAGGGCTGTGACTGGATCTATCTTTTTACCTTTGGTTGATAGTATTAGTTTTAATGCTTAGTGAGAATAAAAAATCTCTCATTCGGTTTTCTTTGGAGTCATATATAAACTCATTAGTTTTGTATATAAAAACTTTACTTTCTACATCTTTAAAATTAGCTTTAGTAAATTCTGTTTCGATTAAATTAATCATAACTTTTTTCAAAATTTTCCTTTTCAATTTTTTGAATAACTTCATAAGGTTTTAATTTAATTTTTGGAATCTGATTTAATTTATAACTTATTCTTCTCATAAGATATCTCCCAAGTTCTTCGTTTCGTAAAACACTTATTTCATCAATAAATTTTCCTTTTACTAAAATTGAATTTATTTTTAATTTTAAAAAAGCTTTTCCTTGTTCAAACCGAACAAGTTCTTTTTCAGAATATAGCAAATTTATATCTTTATAATCTGGAATATATTGTAAGTAAACCATTTTGTTGTTTATTATTAAAATTATTGCTAAATTGGGTAATGGTACAGAATAGTTGATGATAAATTTCTAAAACATAAAATAGTTCTTTCTGACCTTGGTGGTTCAAATTAGTTGATGAAAAAGTTATGAAACGAGCTTGCGAACAACATTTAACCAAATAAATAAAATGCTAAATGAAATGTAAAAAGTGTAAGAGATTAGCCGTTAAAAATGGTAAACAATCAAATGGGAGACAACGATACTATTGTAAAAGTTGTAAATGTAGTTTTCAAAGAAGTTATATATAAAAGGCTTATAGGGAGAATACAGATAAAAACATTTATCTCTTCTTAAGAGAAAGTGTTGGAATAACTGCAACTGTACTGTGATTTCTTAATCTTAGTTATTCGTAAGCAACTCATTGACTATATAAAATCTGTATTAAGAAACTGTAAAGTTGCTTTTTACTTTCAAAATAAAATATAGATTCATAAAATTATGAATATTAAATTATCGAAAGATGACCAATAATTGTTATATATGATAATTATCATTTTTTTAAATTTATGAATTATATATTTTAGCAATTCTATAATGTAGAAAGATAATGTTTCTTTATTATTTTTATACTCTAGGAAAAGATTCTTTTAAAAAAGAAAATAAAAAATGATGTCAATAATAAATACAAATCTCAAAATTATATTAGTATTACAGCCTTGCTTGATACTTTCTCAAATAGCTTCTGAACAGTATCTCAATTATTAATATTTTTTTAGAAAATTTCCTTATTTTTGATTACATAAATAAAAAATTATGAAAAAAATAACTGGCTTTATTTTAATGCTACTAATCACCATTTTTTCAAAGGCTCAAACCCCACCTGTTCAATTGAATTCTTACGCACCTTCGTCTCCTAATATTGCTTCTCTTGGGAAATATGCAGATTATCCTGTAAGTTTAAATACTGGCACTGTTAACATTTCAGTTCCTTTGTATACCTTAAATACTTCTTCTATTACTTTACCAATCTCTATTAGTTATCATAGTTCAGGAATTAAGGTAAATGACAGAGCTTCGAGTGTAGGTTTAGGCTGGAGTCTAAATGCAGGAGGTGTTATTACTAGAACTGTAAAAGGGAGTCCTGACGGGTATGTTGATAGACCACCAGCCCCAAATGCTGTTGATTATCAGTATTTTGGAGACCCTTTAGCAATGACAAATGACCCAAGATGGATAAACCCAAATGCTAACCCTTATTGGTTTAGTCTATTTATCGATGAAAACTATATGAGTCCAAGTGAGTTAAATAAAAAAATCTATTTAGATAAACTTGTTAGGTTTAAAACAAAAGATGGAGAACCAGATAAATTTATTTACAATTTTAATGGTAATGTTGGAGGTTTTTTTTTAGATGGAATACCTAGAAAAGTATATTCATCTTCTTATGAAACAGTGAAAATTGAAGAAAATATCAATAATTATGATGGGGGGGACATCAGCATAACTACTCCAGACGGTATATTGTATAAATTTGGTAAAGATTTTCAAGGAAATTCTGTAACAGAAAAAACAATTCCTTCTAGTTCTACTCAATCAGGTACAACTAGTTACATAAATCCCAACTACATTTCTTCTTGGTATTTAACTGAGATTGTTTCGGCGAATAAATTAGATACAATTAGTTTTAAATATAAGAGTTACTCTAATCCTGAAAGTTTTTTTTCACAAGGATTTAGTAAAATAATAGACGGTTATCAATTAAGTTCTGATGTAAGTTCAAATACTATTGGCGATTGTACTGCTTTAAAAGTAAATTACTCAGGTGTAAGTAGAGAATCTAAATATTTAAAGGAAATCTTATTTAAGTCTGGAAAAATAGTATTCAACTCTGTTAAAGATAGAGAAGATAGTGCTGAATACAGATTATCAAGCATTGAAATTTATAATAAAATTAAAAATACCTATAGTAAAATCAAAAGTATAATTCTAGACAATAATCATTATTTTAATAGGACTACATTTGGGAACTTTATAGAACCTTTAAGTAGTAATGCACCAACCAAATCTTTAAAATTAAAAGAAATTGTCTTTAACAGTAGTAATAATGTAGAAGAAAAAAAATATTCATTTAAATATAATTCTGGACAATTACCTAAAAGAAATAGCACTGCTCAAGATTATTGGGGATATTATAATGGAAAAACATCCAATAGTTCTTTAGTTCCTGAAGCCACATATTATAAAACTCCTTCATGTTTTAACCAAACGTTCACTTCAGATAGAAAAGCTAGTTCAGTACATATGAAAGCTGCAGTGTTAGAAGAAATAAAGTACCCAACAAAAGGAATTGTTAAATTTGATTTTGAACCCCATTATGCTAAAGATGGAAACAATGTTTCAATTCCAGTTGGAGGTTTACGCATAAAGTCTATAAAACATTTTATTAATGATGTTACCGACATCCCTTCTCTGATAAAAAGATACACCTATAATGGAGAAGCTTACGCAGGGGATGGAAAAATGCTGTACAAATACGATAATAATAAAACTCAATCAGTCTCTATTCCTGGTAGCCCTTTTTCTGGTGGTGTACGTCCTTCTTATAAATATGAAAATTACAGTTCAGACCCGGTTGATATAAAATCTAATAATGGCTCTCCAGTAGAATACTCTAAGGTCACAGAATTTAATAGTCAACAAGGAATATCAGGAAAAACAGTTTACAATTATAAGCCTTCTGTTTTAGATTTTCAAGGGCTACCTATACTTCATACTCCGTATCCAAATGTTGAACTATCTTTTTACCCTCAATGGCAACAAGGAAGATTAGAATCAAAAGAAGTTTACAGTTATGAAAACAATGCTTATTCACTAGTTTTAAGACAGAAAAATCTTTATACAAATCTAAAACAAAAGATAATTAAAGCTTTAAAAGCACAGGTCTATGTTCAAGATTCTAATGAAGGAGGGTTAGGAATTGTTGCCTTTAATTACAATATACTTTTAGGTAAAAGCGCTATTCATAAAACAATAACTGAAAAATATAAAAATGGTCAATTAGTTATATCTTCATCATCAGATTATGAATATGAGCAAGAACACTTTTTGTTAAAAAAAGAAATTAGTAATACGAGTGTTATCAATAATAAAATTGAAACTCAATATGAATACCCTCATACGATTGAAAATACTTCAGCGGTAACCAATAAGTTAAAAGATAATTTTATGTTAGTACCAGCTATACAAACTAAAATGTATAAAGATAAAGCTGGATTAAAAAAATTACTATCTGCTAACTACATTGTTTATAAAGACTGGGGCAATAATGTTATTCTACCTAACTTAGTCCAAACTGCAAAAGGAACAAGTACATTTGAAGACAGGATAGTTTATCATGATTATGACGATAAGGGAAATCCTACAGAGGTTAGCAAGAAAGATGGTTTAAAAATTTATTATGTTTGGGGTTATCAACAAACAAAACCCATTGCCAAAATTGTAGGATACACTAGCTTCACTTCCGCTCAACAATTAGCTATAAACAATGCAGTTTTAGCGTCAAATAGTGATACTAGTAGATGTTTAGACTCAGAGAGTTGTAATGAGAAAACATTACGAGAAAAGTTAGGTTTAGTAAGAGCTTTGCTCCCCAACGCTCAAGTTACTACATACACTTACGACCCTTTAATTGGAGTTACTAGTATTACAGATCCGAGAGGCTATACGATGTACTATGAGTATGATACCTTTAACCGCCTAAAACAAGTTAAAGATGCTGCTGGCAAGATATTAACTGAGAATGAATATAACTATAAAAACTAAGATATGAAAAAGCTACTTATATTGTGTTTGACACTTTTATTTTTTAGTTTTATTACAAGCGCCCAAGATACAAACTTAACCGTTTTTGATGATGACCCTGTGGTACCTATTGGACCAGGAGGCCCTGGGGGTCCGGGAGATCCAGCAACACCTATTCCTATCATTTCTGGTCTTACTTCTGTTAAAGTAAATGATATTAAAACGTACTTGCTAAGCCCCGCTCCTGCCATAAACTTAAATCAAAAAGGTATTTGGGCAGTTACCAAGGGGGTTATTTTAAGTCAATCCAATACAAATATTCAAATAAAATGGACTGCCTCTGGGAGTGGGTCGATAACATATTTAATTGTAGACAAGCAATTTGAAGAACTTATTTTTAAAACAGTCTCTTTAAACGTTGTTATAGGGTCATCTACTGGAAGTTCAACACCAAATCCAACACCGAATCCAACAACTAACTTAAGTAACGAGAATTACATTTACACAATAACACCACGAAAAGCAACCACAGATGTATCTGGTCTTTCAAATGATGAGAAAATTGAAAATGTCACTTATTTCGATGGTTTAGGAAGAGCGAAACAATCTATAGCTATAAGAGCTGGAGGGCAAAAACAAGACATTGTTACTCATATCGAATACGATGCATTCGGGCGTCAAGCAAAAGAATATTTACCATTTGCAGCTACAACTAATAATGGACTTTACAGGACAGGAGATTTAGCAACCACTACAAATCACTATTACAAAACAAAATACGCAGAAGATTTTGCAGGAGTTACAGTACCTAATACAAATGCCTACTCACAAAAAGTATTTGACAAATCTCCGTTAAACCGAGTTTTAGAACAGGCAGCTCCAGGAAAAGATTGGAAAGTGGGCGCTGGGCATACCATACAATTTGAATATGCTACCAATACAGCTACAGAGGTAAGACAGTATTATGTGACCACTACTTTTTCAAACAATACTTACACTCCTACTTTACAATTAAATACATCTATTAATTCTGGTTATTACAAAGCTTCTCAATTATACAAAACTATAACCAAAGATGAAAACCATACTGGCACCACTAAAAATCATACTACAGAAGAGTTTAAAAATAAACAAGGTCAAGTTGTTTTAAAAAGAACTTATGCAGATATCGATTTAAATGGAGATGGAGACACTGCTGATACTGGAGAGCAACAGGCTAAACATGATACGTACTACGTATATGATGATTTTGGAAACTTAACCTATGTTTTACCTCCTAAAGCAGAGGCAAACACATCTAAACCAAATTCAACAAAATTGTCAGAATTATGTTATCAATACAAATATGATCATAGAAATCGTTTGGTTGAGAAAAAAATACCAGGAAAAGGTTGGGAATATATTATATATGACAATTTAGACAGACCTGTGCTGACTCAAGATGCTAATCAAAGAACGCCTAAAAAATGGTTATTTACCAAATACGATCAATTAGGTAGAGTTATATATACAGGAATTTATACACATGCTTCTTTGTCAAGCAGGACAAGCATGCAAACAACTTTTAAAAACAAAAGTGAAGCTCAAAACTATGAGACAAAAGTAACATCAGGAACAGGTTACAGTGGAACTTATTACTCGAATAGCGATTTTCCAAATTCAAATTTAGAAATATTAACTGTAAGTTATTATGATAATTATACCTTTAATAGAGCTGGCGCTGGAATATCTGTCACCACAAATGGCGTTACATCAACAAGTAATGTAAAAGGACTGGTTACTGGAAGTCGTATAAAAATCTTAGATACAAACCCAGCAAAATGGATTACAACAGTAAGCTATTACGATGCTAAGGCTCGACCAATATATACTTACTCAAAAAATGAATATTTAAACTCCTTAGATATTGTAGAGAGTAAATTAGATTTTGTAGGAAAAGTTATAGAAACAAAATCTCATCATTCTAAAACAGGAGATAATATAGCCTCTACAATAATTATTAAAGATGATTTGACATATGATCATATGAATAGACTAAAAAAGCATAGTCAAACCATTGGGACACATACCGAGACGATTGCGGAAAATACCTATGACGATTTAGGGCAACTGATAACTAAAGGAGTTGGAGGTGAATCTAGCAATACTAATAGATTGCAAATGGTAAATTATAAATATAATGTTAGAGGGTGGCTGAGAGGTATCAATGACAATAATACCAGTAATGCTTCAGTTTCACTAGCATCAGGAGATTTATTTGGCTTTGAAATTAACTATAACAGCCCAAGTACAGGAGGAACTGCTTTATATAATGGGAATATAAGCCAAACCTTATGGAAAACAACAAGTGCTAACCCATCTGGAAACACGATTAGTAATAAATATTCATATTCTTACGATGCTTTAAATCGAATTACAAGTGCAAATGATAATACAGGAAGATATGATGTTTGGGGAATTGTGTATGATAAAAATGGAAACATTAAAAATTTAAAAAGAGATGGTCATTTAAATTCTTCCTACACTTCTTTCGGACAAATGGATAACTTAACATATTCTTATGACAGTGGAAATAAGTTAATGAAAGTAAGCGATGCACTTGCAAATGATCAATTTGGCTTTAAAGATGATGCCCTAAATAATACTGCTGATAGCTCTAATGATTACAGTTATGATGCTAATGGAAATATGTTAACAGACGTAAACAAAGGAATAACCTCAATAAGCTACAATCATTTAAATTTACCAAAAAGTGTTACCTTAGCAGGAGGAACAATAACTTACAAATATGATGCAACTGGAGTAAAACAAAGTAAAGTAGCTGATGGGAAACTCACAGAATATGCTGGAAATTTTATTTATAAAAAAATAGGTACTGGAACTAAAACGTTAGAATTTTTTAATCATGCAGAAGGGTATGCTTCTCCAAATGGAACTTCTGGAAATGTTTGGAAGTATGTGTATCAGTATAAGGATAACCTCGGAAACGTAAGGCTCTCATACTCTGATAGTAATAACGATGGAGTTATACAAGCTAGTACAGAAATCCTACAGGAGCGAAATTTCTACCCTTTTGGACTTGAACATAAAGGGTATAATAATGTAGTTATTGGTTCTGAAAATAATCACAAAACTTTCCACGGACAGCATTTAGATAGAGATTTAGGTTTAGACTGGCACTTCTATCGATATAGAACTTATGACCGCACAATTGGAAGGTTTTTACAAATAGATCCATTAGCACCTGCGTATGAGTATAACTCTACATATGCATATGCGGAAAATAATGTTACATCTGGTACAGATTTAGAAGGTCTTGAATTAAGTTTTGATTTAGAAGGAAATAAAGCTACAGCTCATAGAGGTGGTTTTGCTACTTGGACTAAAAAGACACATACACTTCAAGAGATAAGAAGTATTATGAATCAAAGGAAGGCACAGATAAAAGCACTCCAAAAGAAAATAGCTAGTTTACCTACAAGAAAACCAGCAGTTATCAAAGATGGTAACATATCTTTAGCAGAGTTTGGTATGCGATACCCTCAATCTGGTTATAGTCTTGCTAATAGTCTTAATGCAGGAATAAGAGAAGCTACTTTAGATGTTGCAATGGGTGGTGCAATAGTCCAATTGGGACGTCTTTATAGAAAGGCAAGTTCTGTATGGAATATGAATAGATTTACAAGAGGTAGGTCTATTGAAAATATGCTTGGAGCTAACACCCAATGGGCACGTAACTTTCCTGTAATAGATAAAATAGTTGATGGTGTAGCAACAAGTATCAAAAGTATGGATTTGGGAGCTAAAAGTTACCAAAAAGGGAATAAAGTATTTAATACATTGAAAGGTTATATTGATAAATTAGACGGTTTTAGTGGTGCTGCTTGGGGTAATAAAGCAACAGGTACGTTTGCAGATATACAAAAAGGTAGAGATTTTACTAGTAAATCTTTAGAATTAGCTGTAGAAACCGGAGCAGGAAACACAAAACAATGGGAGCAAATACAAAAAGCAGTTAATTACGCTTTAGATAAAAACATCAATTTTACTATTAAATTTATTGATTAATGAAAGAAATTAAAAGTGCTAATATTTTAAAATTTAAAGATGGTAAAACAGTAGTTTACCCATTAAGAACAATAAAAGATTCAGGTAGTTACGCAATACCTCCTTTTATTGTAGATTATAATATAACATTTTTAGAGTTAGCAGAAGTATTAAAAAAATCTTTAAATTATAGTGAAATCGGGATACAACCACCTAGAGATTCAGAGTTGTTTTTCCATAAAGACAATGTAAAAGTTACAGGCATAAAAAATGTTAAAGACCTTCATAAAGACAGTATGAATATTAGTACTTATATCAGAGATAACTATATACATATCACTCCTTCAGATAATCAGGGTACTCGAAAAGGTTTTAGGTATGATTATGATGGAAGAATTAGTATTCCGATAACTTCAACTCTTGAAAAATTAGCAGAAGCTTTAGAGCAAGCTTTTGTAAAAAGTAAATAAAAAGAGTATTTTTCATAAATATTAATGAAGCTATAACTAAATGCAGTTATAGCTTTTTTTATGATTATTACTCAATATCTTTAAGAACGTTTTTAAGGGTAGATTTAAACTTACGTTTAGAGATAAAAGCATCAAGGATAGTAAAGATAGTTTTTTGTTCCTCTTTTGTAAGCGTATCAATTAAGGTAACACGTTCTATAAGCGTTTTATTAAGTGAATTAATCTCTTTTAAATCGTTTGTGTCTGTAAATAATTCAGCCATAGTAACCCCTAAAGCTTTAGCAATCTTCTCTACAGTAGAAATAGAAGGGTCAGTTTTACCATTTTCAATTCTACTATATTGAGCAGCTCCCATACCAATAGCAGAAATCACTTCTTTTTGAGAAAGCCCTTTAGCTTCTCTCATTCGTTTAATGTTATCACTAATCATAATAGTATTGCTTAATGCGATAACAAATCTACGTTTTACAGCTTTATTTATCAATTTAATATATTTTTATTGAATTATATTTGCTTAATAAGGCAAATATAAATAATTTTGTTCTATTGATAAATAAGGCAAAAAATAATTTATATGTTAGATACTACCAACACAAATAACTACAGCTACACAACAAAGCATTTAGAAATACACATTTTAGGCGGTATTAGAACTAATAAATTAGAAAGCTTACGAGTAACATTATCTATCCAAAAAGTAAAACAACATCAAATTTTAAGACAAAGTATAGATTTATACAATGATAATCAAGTAGAGAAATTTATACGAAAAGTAGCAGAACGATTAGAAATAGGTACAAGCGTTATTAGAAAAACATTACAAGAATTAACACACGAATTAGAGAACTACAGATTTTTACTCATTAGCAATGAGGAGCAAGCAAACAAACCATTTGTAAAACAGCTCTCGGCTTCCGAGGAAAAAGAAGCTATTAGTTTTTTAAAAAAGGGGAAATTGCTAGAGAGAACCAACGAGTACATCAACAAGAGCGGCGTAATTGGCGAAGTCAATAACCGCCTTTTGATGTACTTAATTTTTACATCAAGAAAAACCAACAACCCATTACACTGTATTAGTTTAGGAAGTTCTGGAACAGGAAAAACACATTTACAAAGTAAGATTGCAGAACTCATTCCAGAAGAAGATAAAGTAGAAATTACAGTATTATCAGCCAACGCATTTTATTATTTTAATAGAACAGAACTACAACACAAACTTATTTTAATAGAAGATTTAGACGGCGCATTATCAGTACTCTATCCATTAAGAGAATTACAATCCAAGAAAAGAATTACCAAAACAGTTGTACATAAAGATGCGCAAGGCAATACAAAAACCATCCATTTAACAGTAGAAGGTCCAGTAAGTGTAGCAGGTTGTACTACACAAGAGAGCATTTACGAGGATAACAGTAATAGAAGTTTTTTACTGTACATAGATGAAAGTCAAGAACAAGATAATCGAATAATGAATTATCAGAGATTAGCAACCTCAGGTAAATTAGATGAACAATCAGAATACAAATCCAAAGAAATTTTAAAGAATGTACAGCGAGTATTAAAACCTATAAAAGTCATCAATCCTTTTGCAGAATATTTAGAGCTTCCTCAATTAGTTTTTAAACCAAGACGTACAAACTCACACTACTTGCAATTTATAAACGCCATTACATTCTATAAGCAATATCAAAGAGAGAAGAAATATAATAAAGATACTGGAGAAGAATATATAGAAACTACCATAGAAGATATTGAAGAAGCCAATGAATTAATCACAGAAGTATTATTACGAAAATCTGATACCATTACAGGAGCAACAAGAAACCACCTAGAAAACTTAAAAAAGTATTTACAAGAAAATAAGCAAACTACGTTTACCAGTTCAGAAATCAGAAGAAATTTAAGAGTAAAAGAAACTACATTAAGAAGATACAACAAACAATTATTAGCAGAGAGTTATATTAAAAAAGTAAAAGGTAAAAAAGGGCAATTGTATCATTATGAAATTATTGACATAAACGAATATAAAGAACTTAAAAATCAGATAGACAAAGCATTACACGATTGTATTGCTAATATCAACCTCGCTACTTCGTCATAAGTTCGCCACTATAAAAATGGCGAAGTTAAATAACTGGTTAAAAGAAATTTAATTCTACCTCGCCACCAAACTCTAAAAAAGGTTAAGAGATGAAAAAATTAAAGTTAAAAAATAGTAGTTATAAAGCATTGGTAATTAATTACAAAGAATGGTTAGACATATTAGGTTTTACAGAAAAGAGTGTTTATAGTTATCCACGATTTTTACAAGAGTTTTTTTATTATTTAGAACAACATCATATTAATAGTGTAGAAAATATTACAAGAACCATAGTTAAAGAATATTACAAAGAATTACAACAAAGACCCAATCAAAAACGAAGTGGTGCATTAAGTAAAAGTTCTCTAAACTCACATCAAAATGCGTTGCGAAAATTTAAAGAATACCTACAAAAACATAGTGCAAAAAATATAGCTATCCATTTAAAACCAGAACGTATAAATCGATTAGAAATTATTAATATCCTCACACAAGAAGAAGCAAAAGAACTCTTTAAAGCAACCCAATTTAGCAGTCCATTTACACACATACAACAAAGAGATAAAGCAATGTTAGTATTATTATATAGTTGTGGTTTACGCAGAAATGAAGCAGTACAATTAAATATCAAAGATGTGCTTTTTGATAAAGAAATTCTACACGTTAGAAAAGGAAAAAATTATAAAGAAAGATTAGTACCTATCAATTTATACAACTTGGAAATACTAGAAGAATATATTTATGATGCAAGAATACAGTTTAAAGATTATAGAGAAAGTGAAGCCTTATTAATAGGAAATTACGGAACACGTTTAGAAGGAAATACATTAGCAAGTAGATTAAGAGCAATTGTAAAAGCAACGAACAATCAAGAAATTATTGACAAGCGTATCTCTCCTCATAGATTACGTCATTCTATTGCGACACATTTTTTAGAAGCAGGTATGAACATTGAAGATATCAAACAATTTTTAGGTCATAGTCATTTAGAAACAACACAAATTTATACGCATTTAGTAAAGAAATTATGAGTTATAAAGAATACTTACAAAAAGAACAACACAGTACAATTAGCATACAGCGTTATGTTTGGAGATTAACCGATTATAAAAATTGGTGTAAAAACAGCAATTACAATCCACAATTAATAGACTATAAAACTTTACTACAATACATCAAATATCTACAAGCCAAAAACTGGAAACCAGAAAGTGTAAACAATCAAATACGAGGCATCAAATATTATTACGATTATTTAATAGCAAAAAACATAAGAATAGACAATCCTGCTGAAGATGTGAAAGTAAAACGAACAAGAATTAAAGTATTAGCAAATCTATTATCCACAGACGAATTAGAAGATTTATATTACAGTTATGAAACCGAAAATATTAACGATTTTTATTTTACAGCAACAGCTAAAAGAAATAAAGTAATTACAGGTTTAATTGTTTATCAAGCTTTAAATAATGGCACATTAGCAAAATTGCAAGTAGATGATTTACAGTTATACAAAGGTAAAATAGATGTTCCAAGTACCAAAAGAAGCAACCCAAGAACCTTACTATTAAAACCTTGGCAAGTGATAGAATTAATGGAATATATTAATGAATATAGACCCAAAATACAACAACATATAAAACTATATAACGATACTTTATTCCCTCTAAATACCAATCAATTTAATACAATATTGAACAGTATTATAAAAAAGTTAAAACAGATTAATTACAAAGTAGAAAACTTACAACAACTACGAGCAAGTGTGATTACAGATTGGTTAACAAAGCATAATATTAGAGAAGTACAACAAATGTGTGGTCATAAATATATTGGATCTACAGAAAGATATCAGCAAGATAATTTAGAAAATTTACAAGAAGCTATTACAAAGTTCCATCCAATAAATTAAAGATAACAAAGCTTCGCTTGTTCGTTCCTCACAAGCTCGCTAAAAATCCAGTAGGAATGGAAAGAATCCCCACAAAACAAAATCCATATTTTTACAGAAAAAGTAAAAAACCTCTGTCTTTTGTTTTGTTCCGCTCGCCACCACTTCTATAGTTTTTATGTCACAGTTTTTGAAAGCCAACGCTAAATACAGCACTTTGTAAGTTGCTCGTTCCTCACAATCACAAAAAGCTGTTATCCACGCTAAACCCCAAAAACTCCGCCATAAAAACTATCCCAAGCTATCTTTACATAATTGGCATTATAAAACTGCCTACATCAGCCACCACATCACCAAAGCCGTTGTTATAATGTAAATTATGTAAAATATCCGCTCTGCCCACGCTTTTTGCCACCACTTCTGCCAATGCCTCACTACAGCCAACGCCTTCGCACTACGACATCTTTAATTTTTACTACGTAAGCCCACGCTCCGAATTTGCATAAAAAAACTTCACAAAATCCTCACGTAGTCCAAGTGTTCCTACGCTCACATCTTTGCTCGTTTTTGTATACAACTCGTTCCTTGTTGTGAAGAACAAGTCATTTTAAAAACATAGGATTCTCTGCCACATCATCCGCCCCCAAATCCTATGTTTTTAAAACGTAAACCGATTGATGAAAACACTATCGTGTGAAACTACGGAAACTGGTCAGCTTATTTTTTAAATAAATAAAAAGTGTGTAGTTCCTTTGTTTACAGGAGAAAAACAGCCAAAAATAATAGTGCTTTTTTTCTGTCCTATTTTAAATCAACTCCTTGCAATACATTGCTAGCAAAGAGATGAAGTAAACGTATGTGTGTATATGGGCAAAATGTACCTTTTATTTTATAGTAAGTACAAAATAAAAAGAGGGGTGTTAGAAAGGTTGAGAAGCTTGTAGGAGCGAGAAACGAAAGCCCACACCCAAATTATGATATATACTATAGATGTTTTTGCAAAAACAAATTATTGAAAACGCTTTTATATATAACAGTAGAATCTAATAAAATGGAAACAGCGAACAAAAAAAGAACACCTTATGTATAGAATGATATTTTTAGTTTTAATGAGGTTAAAAACCTTGCTCACAAAAACAGAATCAAAATTTAGATAAATAAATAAAATAACACAACAAGAATATGAAGATAAAATTAAAAGAAGTAGAAGTAGAAATTGCTTGGTGGCAAGTAATGTTAATTATATTAGCTGTAGTCACAATAATGAAAATGAATCCAAATGAAGTGCTAGAATATTTAAAACCAATTATAGAAAAAATTAAGTTTAGTTAAAATGAGAAATTATATAACTCATATTTACAGACGTTCCGTATATGAGCCGTATATAAGCCGTATATGTTCCCACTAATCACGAGTACCAGTGTTCAATCAGTCCATAAAAAAAGCACCCTCAAAAGAGGATGCTTCCTTGGCAAAACAAGGGGTTTACAAATCAGAATACGTGTGTAACTTTCATTGTATTACCTTGCGATAATATATAATCTGTAGTGCCTACCTTTTGGTAAAACTCAATTCCTAAACAAGAAACTACACTTACTTCTGCATCTGTAACAGCTCCACCAGGAATCGTAGCCGTTAATGTGGTTGCAGTACTGTTCGCATCAAGCGCCTTTGTTGTGCTTGAAACTACCACACCTATACTGTTCTCATCTGGTACAGTAGGTTCATAAGTATTTACGCCATCATCATACACATAATCTGACACCAAACCAACAGCAGCTACTAATTTAAAATGCGTAGCACCTGCAGGCGCAACCACAAAATTAGCAGGTGTAAATGCAGCTATTGTATAAACCCGCATTATGCATTAGGAATAAACAAAAGGAGGACTTAAATTATTAATTTGGGAGAATAATCCGTCCATCCAAGGTCTTTTTTTAGTGTTCAAAGCAATCTTTAACACCTTTCTGTTAGCATGATTTACTGTCCAAGCTCCTAATGCAAAGCAATAGACTTTTAGGGTTTTTAAAGTTGCTCGATTATGATGATTTAAGGCAAAATGCCTAAACAAACTCATTAGGTTATAAGCCACCATAATGAATCTAAAGGAAGCCTCAGTTGCCCAAAAATTCTTTAAACAAAAGTTGTCCAATCCAAAGTCTTCTTTGAGTTCTTTGATTCTGTTTTCACAATCAGCTCTGGTGTTGTAGATATTCCAAACTTGGTCTAGGGGTAAATCTAGATTAGTTACATAGCAACTAAAACGATAACCAGGCAGATCATCAAAGAGTAATTTCCCTGCTGCTTTTGGACGATCTTCTACTTTCTTTTTTATGACAATATAGCGCCTTGACTTACCATCTGTATGGTTAAAAATCATCTCATTAAGCTCAATTCCTTTTGTGAGCTCTATCCAATTATCCAAACTCCAAACTGTATTTTTTATATTTGGATACATACGTGCTGCCATAATGTAATTGAGTTGTTTGCCTTCTAGATAATCTAATAAATCTTGTGTGTAAAAACCACTATCTGCACGAACTAAACCAACTCTTTTGTCCTTTAAAGCTTCATTGAAGGTTTCTTCCATAAACTCTTTACAGCTACTACTATCTGCTGTATTGCCTGGTCTTAACCAAGCATTGGCAACCATTCTGGTTTGGCTCACAAAGGCCATTAATGGGTGATGTGAGTTCCTGCCTTTTTTATTGGGATTATAACCTTTTGCGCTACCTTGTTGCTCTCCATATCTTGTAATAACTGTGCTATCAAAATCTATAGTTAAGTTGTCAACATCTAATTGCTTGAAAAACCAATGTTGCAACTTTGGAAATACTTCTGTATTGCGCTTTTGAGAAAACTTGCCAAAAAAACGACTATAGGTACTTTGTGAAGGCATACGATTCCATCCAAAAATTTCTTGCAATGCGCTATCATAACGTAACCAATCACAATGGATATAACGAGAGGCTCCTGTCCAAATACTCAACCAAAAAGCTTCAGTTATATGTGCAGGATTATAACCCGCATTAGAGCTTGGTTGAGGTAAATCTAATTGTGCTAGTTGTTCTCTAATTTCTGTTTGATCAATAAAACGCTTCATTAAGCTCATCCCTCCAAAAGGGGTGACTTTCTTACTTGAATACTCTATAGGGAGATTAACCATTTGGGTTATGTGTTAAATTCACTGTAAAGCTAATAATCGTAATCGTTTATACAAAATTTTAAATCATCTATTGCATAATTCAGGATAAACAACTTCATTACGGTCTGCGTTAATCGTTGCAGTATAAGGAGCAGTAAACACCGTTGATAAACTTGACTTACGATTTAAATCCAAACCAGTTAAGAGCTCTTTATTGGCAGAAAGTGTAATGGGTCTTTTACCTCTGACACCTACACCCTTTAGGTTAATGGTTTTAAAAATCTTGGTTAACTGGGAAGCCAATCTACTGCCACCCATTACTTGAAGTACACCACTCAAGGCGGTTCTTAATGCTTTACCTACTTTGGCTGAACCACCAAACTCGGCATTGTTCTCTCTGGTACGTTTGAAATTAGGGTCTGTTTGGATACGTTCCTTGGAAGGTCCTCCAGCCATCCTAGCTAGATACTCACCATTAGAAGTGTAAAAAGATACGCCCCCAATGTTCCCTACTAATTTAATTAATCCTTTTTGCTTGCTCATAATAAAAAGATTTATGTTCTGTAAAACATACAGAACTGGTTAAACAATAAATGCAAGCTTGGTGGTTGAAAACAATCTGATTAGTAGACAAGTGTTAACGTCTTGTTTTATAGAGAACTACAATAATGATGCAAAACGTATAAACAAAATGTTAAAGTTTGTTTGTTGGACAAAACAGAAATAATTATCTTTATGCTGTGATGGTGTAGAAAGGACGTTCATAAAAAACAATTTTTAGTGAAAAAGCTAATAGAAATAAGGGAATACCAGTAGAAAAAATGCGTAAGTGTGTTAGGTTATGTGTATCAATATAAAGATCAAGTTAACAACGTAAGGCTCTCGTATTCAGATAGTAATAATGATGGTATTATACAGCCTGCTACTGAAATATTAAGAGAATCAAATTTCTACCCCTTCGGATTAGAGCATCGTGGATATAATAACACTATTATTGGTGCTAAAAATAATTTGAAACATTATCAAGGTCAAGAGTTCACAGAAGATTTAGGATTAAATACTCACGAGTGGAAATATCGTGTAAGTGACCCTGCAATTGGTAGATTTTGGCAAGTAGACCCATTAGCTGAAGAATACAATTATCAATCTCCATATAATTTTTCCGAAAATAGAGTAATTGATTCTTATGAATTAGAAGGTTTAGAAAAAGTTTCTATACATACTGCCAGTTTTGCTCCTTTTAAGACATTTGGTGGTCCTTATAAAGGTGATGGGGCTAATAGGAAGTTTACTACTAATCCAAGTTCAAGTTCGAGAATATCAGGTAGAGTTAATGTGAGGGCTACAAGTACTGGAATTAGTGATCGTGGTTCTTCTGCAACAGGTTCTATGTCTCATAATATTTTAACAGGTAATTCATCATATTCTGATGCAAGTATTGAGCATAGTATGTCTAATAACGTAAGTGGTGTAAGAGATGATGGAAAAGTTTCTGCAGAAGTAGGATTTCATTTAAGTGGTAATAATAGTCTTGTACCTGGTTCTCCAGATATAGATACTAAAGGTTCTATGACAATTACAAGTCAACAATTAGGAGATAAAGGAAGTGTTATTAGTTTTTCTGGAAAAATAACTGGAGATAAATTCCCTTCAAATGAAACTTTTATAACAGATTCTAATGGAGTTGGTGTCTTTCTAGGTGTTTCTGGAGCAGATGGTAACCCTCTTATTTCATTACCAGGTAATGGTAATGAAACTATGTCTACATTTAATATTAGTGTTAATTTTAATACTGATGGTGGTATAACTGGTGTTACTTATAATAAGAAAAATTACACAGTAGCCGAATGGAATAAACAATTCACAAAATTAGATCCAAAGGATGGTAATGTATCTACTAATAATAACTAATAAATTTAATAATGAAAGTTATAGCAACAATTTGGTATTATCTTTTTCCTATTCTTTTGATAGTAACACTCATAGTTATTTTAATCAGAAATTCTATTAAGATAAAACACGGTTTTAAATTATTTAGCAAAGTGTTTCTTTCTTTGATTTTAGGCTCATATATATACTATGTAATCTCGCTATTAATAAGTAGTAATAATAAAATTAATAATTATTTTACAGACTTTATAGCGATTAATAAAAGTTTTTATTTTTGGGTATATTATATTGCTTTTGTTTTTTTATTGATTAGTATTATATCAGTAATTTTTTATAATTTAACTTACAGAAAAACAAACCTTAATAAAAATTAAGATAATTAAAAGTTAATAATAAACTACAACCACCTTTAATGAGGTGGTTTTTTTATGGTTATTACTCAATATCTTTAAGAACGTTTTTAAGAGTAGATTTAAACTTACGTTTAGAAATAAAAGCATCAAGGATAGTAAAGATAGTTTTTTGTTCCTCTTTGGTAAGCGTATCAATTAAGGTAACACGTTCAATAAGTGTTTTATTAAGTGAGTTAATTTCTTTTAAATCGTTAGCATCCGTAAAAAGTTCAGCCATAGTAACACCCAAAGCTTTAGCAATCTTCTCCACAGTAGAAATAGAAGGGTCAGTTTTACCATTTTCAATTCTGCTATATTGGGCAGCTCCCATACTAATGGCAGAAATCACTTCTTTTTGAGAAAGTCCTTTAGCTTCTCTCATTCGTTTAATGTTATCACTAATCATAATAGTATTGCTTAATGCGATAACAAATCTACGTTTTGCAGCTTTATTTATCAATTTATTATATTTTTATTGAATTATATTTGCTTAATAAGGCAAATATAAATAATTTTGTTCTATTGATAAATAAGGCAAAAAATAATTTATATGTTAGACACTAACAACACCAATAACTATAGTTACACTACAAAATATTTAGAAATACACATTTTAGGCGGTATTAGAACTAATAAATTAGAAAGTCTACGCGTAACTCTATCAATCCAAAAGGTAAAACAACATAACATATTACGTCAAAGTATAGATTTATATAATGATAATCAAGTAGAGAAATTTATAAGAAAAGTAGCAGAACGATTAGAAATAGGTACAAGTGTTATTAGAAAAACATTACAGGAACTCACACACGAGTTAGAGAACTACAGATTTTTATTAATAGAAAAAGAACAAGAAGCCTACAAACCATTTTACAAAGAATTATCAGCTGTAGAAGAAAAAGAAGCTATTAGCTTTTTAAGAAAGGGAAAATTGCTAGAGAGAACCAACGAGTACATCAACAAGAGCGGCGTAATTGGCGAAGTCAATAACCGCCTTTTGATGTACTTAATTTTTACAAGTAGAAAAACAAACAATCCATTACACTGTATTAGTTTAGGAAGTTCTGGAACAGGAAAAACACATTTACAAAGTAAGATTGCAGAACTCATTCCAGAAGAAGACAAAGTAGAAATCACAGTATTATCCGCCAACGCATTTTATTATTTTAATAGAACAGAACTACAACACAAACTTATTTTAATAGAAGATTTAGACGGCGCATTATCAGTACTCTATCCATTAAGAGAATTACAATCCAAGAAAAGAATTACCAAAACAGTTGTACATAAAGATGCGCAAGGCAATACAAAAACCATCCATTTAACAGTAGAAGGTCCAGTAAGTGTAGCAGGTTGTACTACACAAGAGAGCATTTACGAGGATAACAGTAATAGAAGTTTTTTACTGTACATAGATGAAAGTCAAGAACAAGATAATCGAATAATGAATTATCAGAGATTAGCAACCTCAGGTAAATTAGATGAACAATCAGAATACAAATCCAAAGAAATTTTAAAGAATGTACAGCGAGTATTAAAACCTATAAAAGTCATCAATCCTTTTGCAGAATATTTAGAGCTTCCTCAATTAGTTTTTAAACCAAGACGTACAAACTCACACTACTTGCAATTTATAAACGCCATTACATTCTATAAGCAATATCAAAGAGAGAAGAAATATAATAAAGATACTGGAGAAGAATATATAGAAACTACCATAGAAGATATTGAAGAAGCCAATGAATTAATCACAGAAGTATTATTACGAAAATCTGATACCATTACAGGAGCAACAAGAAACCACCTAGAAAACTTAAAAAAGTATTTACAAGAAAATAAGCAAACTACGTTTACCAGTTCAGAAATCAGAAGAAATTTAAGAGTAAAAGAAACTACATTAAGAAGATACAACAAACAATTATTAGCAGAGAGTTATATTAAAAAAGTAAAAGGTAAAAAAGGGCAATTGTATCATTATGAAATTATTGACATAAACGAATATAAAGAACTTAAAAATCAGATAGACAAAGCATTACACGATTGTATTGCTAATATCAACCTCGCTACTTCGTCATAAGTTCGCCACTATAAAAATGGCGAAGTTAAATAACTGGTTAAAAGAAATTTAATTCTACCTCGCCACCAAACTCTAAAAAAGGTTAAGAGATGAAAAAATTAAAGTTAAAAAATAGTAGTTATAAAGCATTGGTAATTAATTACAAAGAATGGTTAGACATATTAGGTTTTACAGAAAAGAGTGTTTATAGTTATCCACGATTTTTACAAGAGTTTTTTTATTATTTAGAACAACATCATATTAATAGTGTAGAAAATATTACAAGAACCATAGTTAAAGAATATTACAAAGAATTACAACAAAGACCCAATCAAAAACGAAGTGGTGCATTAAGTAAAAGTTCTCTAAACTCACATCAAAATGCGTTGCGAAAATTTAAAGAATACCTACAAAAACATAGTGCAAAAAATATAGCTATCCATTTAAAACCAGAACGTATAAATCGATTAGAAATTATTAATATCCTCACACAAGAAGAAGCAAAAGAACTCTTTAAAGCAACCCAATTTAGCAGTCCATTTACACACATACAACAAAGAGATAAAGCAATGTTAGTATTATTATATAGTTGTGGTTTACGCAGAAATGAAGCAGTACAATTAAATATCAAAGATGTGCTTTTTGATAAAGAAATTCTACACGTTAGAAAAGGAAAAAATTATAAAGAAAGATTAGTACCTATCAATTTATACAACTTGGAAATACTAGAAGAATATATTTATGATGCAAGAATACAGTTTAAAGATTATAGAGAAAGTGAAGCCTTATTAATAGGAAATTACGGAACACGTTTAGAAGGAAATACATTAGCAAGTAGATTAAGAGCAATTGTAAAAGCAACGAACAATCAAGAAATTATTGACAAGCGTATCTCTCCTCATAGATTACGTCATTCTATTGCGACACATTTTTTAGAAGCAGGTATGAACATTGAAGATATCAAACAATTTTTAGGTCATAGTCATTTAGAAACAACACAAATTTATACGCATTTAGTAAAGAAATTATGAGTTATAAAGAATACTTACAAAAAGAACAACACAGTACAATTAGCATACAGCGTTATGTTTGGAGATTAACCGATTATAAAAATTGGTGTAAAAACAGCAATTACAATCCACAATTAATAGACTATAAAACTTTACTACAATACATCAAATATCTACAAGCCAAAAACTGGAAACCAGAAAGTGTAAACAATCAAATACGAGGCATCAAATATTATTACGATTATTTAATAGCAAAAAACATAAGAATAGACAATCCTGCTGAAGATGTGAAAGTAAAACGAACAAGAATTAAAGTATTAGCAAATCTATTATCCACAGACGAATTAGAAGATTTATATTACAGTTATGAAACCGAAAATATTAACGATTTTTATTTTACAGCAACAGCTAAAAGAAATAAAGTAATTACAGGTTTAATTGTTTATCAAGCTTTAAATAATGGCACATTAGCAAAATTGCAAGTAGATGATTTACAGTTATACAAAGGTAAAATAGATGTTCCAAGTACCAAAAGAAGCAACCCAAGAACCTTACTATTAAAACCTTGGCAAGTGATAGAATTAATGGAATATATTAATGAATATAGACCCAAAATACAACAACATATAAAACTATATAACGATACTTTATTCCCTCTAAATACCAATCAATTTAATACAATATTGAACAGTATTATAAAAAAGTTAAAACAGATTAATTACAAAGTAGAAAACTTACAACAACTACGAGCAAGTGTGATTACAGATTGGTTAACAAAGCATAATATTAGAGAAGTACAACAAATGTGTGGTCATAAATATATTGGATCTACAGAAAGATATCAGCAAGATAATTTAGAAAATTTACAAGAAGCTATTACAAAGTTCCATCCAATAAATTAAAGATAACAAAGCTTCGCTTGTTCGTTCCTCACAAGCTCGCTAAAAATCCAGTAGGAATGGAAAGAATCCCCACAAAACAAAATCCATATTTTTACAGAAAAAGTAAAAAACCTCTGTCTTTTGTTTTGTTCCGCTCGCCACCACTTCTATAGTTTTTATGTCACAGTTTTTGAAAGCCAACGCTAAATACAGCACTTTGTAAGTTGCTCGTTCCTCACAATCACAAAAAGCTGTTATCCACGCTAAACCCCAAAAACTCCGCCATAAAAACTATCCCAAGCTATCTTTACATAATTGGCATTATAAAACTGCCTACATCAGCCACCACATCACCAAAGCCGTTGTTATAATGTAAATTATGTAAAATATCCGCTCTGCCCACGCTTTTTGCCACCACTTCTGCCAATGCCTCACTACAGCCAACGCCTTCGCACTACGACATCTTTAATTTTTACTACGTAAGCCCACGCTCCGAATTTGCATAAAAAAACTTCACAAAATCCTCACGTAGTCCAAGTGTTCCTACGCTCACATCTTTGCTCGTTTTTGTATACAACTCGTTCCTTGTTGTGAAGAACAAGTCATTTTAAAAACATAGGATTCTCTGCCACATCATCCGCCCCCAAATCCTATGTTTTTAAAACGTAAACCGATTGATGAAAACACTATCGTGTGAAACTACGGAAACTGGTCAGCTTATTTTTTAAATAAATAAAAAGTGTGTAGTTCCTTTGTTTACAGGAGAAAAACAGCCAAAAATAATAGTGCTTTTTTTCTGTCCTATTTTAAATCAACTCCTTGCAATACATTGCTAGCAAAGAGATGAAGTAAACGTATGTGTGTATATGGGCAAAATGTACCTTTTATTTTATAGTAAGTACAAAATAAAAAGAGGGGTGTTAGAAAGGTTGAGAAGCTTGTAGGAGCGAGAAACGAAAGCCCACACCCAAATTATGATATATACTATAGATGTTTTTGCAAAAACAAATTATTGAAAACGCTTTTATATATAACAGTAGAATCTAATAAAATGGAAACAGCGAACAAAAAAAGAACACCTTATGTATAGAATGATATTTTTAGTTTTAATGAGGTTAAAAACCTTGCTCACAAAAACAGAATCAAAATTTAGATAAATAAATAAAATAACACAACAAGAATATGAAGATAAAATTAAAAGAAGTAGAAGTAGAAATTGCTTGGTGGCAAGTAATGTTAATTATATTAGCTGTAGTCACAATAATGAAAATGAATCCAAATGAAGTGCTAGAATATTTAAAACCAATTATAGAAAAAATTAAGTTTAGTTAAAATGAGAAATTATATAACTCATATTTACAGACGTTCCGTATATGAGCCGTATATAAGCCGTATATGTTCCCACTAATCACGAGTACCAGTGTTCAATCAGTCCATAAAAAAGCACCCTCAAAAGAGGATGCTTCCTTGGCAAAACAAGGGGTTTACAAATCAGAATACGTGTGTAACTTTCATTGTATTACCTTGCGATAATATATAATCTGTAGTGCCTACCTTTTGGTAAAACTCAATTCCTAAACAAGAAACTACACTTACTTCTGCATCTGTAACAGCTCCACCAGGAATCGTAGCCGTTAATGTGGTTGCAGTACTGTTCGCATCAAGCGCCTTTGTTGTGCTTGAAACTACCACACCTATTACTGTTCTCATCTGGTACAGTAGGTTCATAAGTATTTACGCCATCATCATACACATAATCTGACACCAAACCAACAGCAGCTTACTAATTTAAAATGCGTAGCACCTGCAGGCGCAACCACAAAATAGCAGGTGTAAATGCAGCTATTGTATAAACCCGCATTATGCATTAGGAATAAAACAAAAAGGAGGACTTAAATTATTAATTTGGGAGAATAATCCGTCCATCCAAGGTCTTTTTTTAGTGTTCAAAGCAATCTTTAACACCTTTCTGTTAGCATGATTTACTGTCCAAGCTCCTAATGCAAAGCAATAGACTTTTAGGGTTTTTAAAGTTGCTCGATTATGATGATTTAAGGCAAAATGCCTAAACAAACTCATTAGGTTATAAGCCACCATAATGAATCTAAAGGAAGCCTCAGTTGCCCAAAAATTCTTTAAACAAAAGTTGTCCAATCCAAAGTCTTCTTTGAGTTCTTTGATTCTGTTTTCACAATCAGCTCTGGTGTTGTAGATATTCCAAACTTGGTCTAGGGGTAAATCTAGATTAGTTACATAGCAACTAAAACGATAACCAGGCAGATCATCAAAGAGTAATTTCCCTGCTGCTTTTGGACGATCTTCTACTTTCTTTTTTATGACAATATAGCGCCTTGACTTACCATCTGTATGGTTAAAAATCATCTCATTAAGCTCAATTCCTTTTGTGAGCTCTATCCAATTATCCAAACTCCAAACTGTATTTTTTATATTTGGATACATACGTGCTGCCATAATGTAATTGAGTTGTTTGCCTTCTAGATAATCTAATAAATCTTGTGTGTAAAAACCACTATCTGCACGAACTAAACCAACTCTTTTGTCCTTTAAAGCTTCATTGAAGGTTTCTTCCATAAACTCTTTACAGCTACTACTATCTTGCTGTATTGCCTGGTCTTAACCAAGCATTGGCAACCATTCTGGTTTGGTCACAAAGGCCATTAATGGGTGATGTGTAGTTCCTGCCTTTTTTATTGGGATTATAACCTTTTGCGCTACCTTGTTGCTCTCCATATCTTGTAATAACTGTGCTATCAAATCTATAGTAAGTTGTCAACATCTAATTGCTTGAAAAACAATGTTGCAACTTTGGAAATAACTTCTGTATTGCGCTTTTGAGAAAACCTTGCCAAAAAAACGACTATAGGTACTTTGTGAAGGCATACTATTCCATCCAAAATTTCTTGCAATGCGCTATCATACGGAACCAATCACAATGGATATAAACGAGAGGCTCCTGTCCAAATACTCAACCAAAAAGCTTCAGTTATATGTGCAGGATTATAACCCGCATTAGAGCTTGGTTGAGGTAAATCTAAATTGTGCTAGTTGTTCTCTAATTTCTGTTTGATCAATAAAACGCTTCATTAAGCTCATCCCTCCAAAAGGGGTGACTTTCTTACTTGAATACTCTATAGGGAGAATTAACCATTTGGGTTATGTGTTAAATTCACTGTAAAGCTAATAATCGTAATCGTTTATACAAAATTTTTAAATCATCTATTGCATAATTCAGGATAAACAACTTCATTACGGTCTGCGTTAATCGTTGCAGTATAAGGAGCAGTAAACACCGTTGATAAACTTGACTTACGATTTAAATTCCACAACCAGTTAAGAGCTCTTTATTGGCAGAAAGTGTAATGGGTCTTTTACCTCTGACACCTACACCCTTTAGGTTAATGGTTTTAAAAATCTTGGTTAACTGGGAAGCCAATCTACTGCCACCCATTACTTGAAGTACACCACTCAAGGCGGTTCTTAATGCTTTACCTACTTTGGCTGAACCACCAAACTCGGCATTGTTCTCTCTGGTACGTTTGAAATTAGGGTCTGTTTGGATACGTTCCTTGGAAGGTCCTCCAGCCATCCTAGCTAGATACTCACCATTAGAAGTGTAAAAAGATACGCCCCCAATGTTCCCTACTAATTTAATTAATCCTTTTTGCTTGCTCATAATAAAAAGATTTATGTTCTGTAAAACATACAGAACTGGTTAAACAATAAATGCAAGCTTGGTGGTTGAAAAACAATCTGATTAGTAGACAAGTGTTAACGTCTTGTTTTATAGAGAACTACAATAATGATGCAAAACGTATAAACAAAATGTTAAAGTTTGTTTGTTGGACAAAACAGAAATAATTATCTTTATGCTGTGATGGTGTAGAAAGGACGTTCATAAAAAACAATTTTTAGTGAAAAGCTAATAGAAATAAGGGAATACCAGTAGAAAAAATGCGTAAGTGTGTTAGGTTATGTGTATCAATATAAAGATCAAGTTAACAACGTAAGGCTCTCGTATTCAGATAGTAATAATGATGGTATTATACAGCCTGCTACTGAAATATTAAGAGAATCAAATTTCTACCCCTTCGGATTAGAGCATCGTGGATATAATAACACTATTATTGGTGCTAAAAATAATTTGAAACATTATCAAGGTCAAGAGTTCACAGAAGATTTAGGATTAAATACTCACGAGTGGAAATATCGTGTAAGTGACCCTGCAATTGGTAGATTTTGGCAAGTAGACCCATTAGCTGAAGAATACAATTATCAATCTCCATATAATTTTTCCGAAAATAGAGTAATTGATTCTTATGAATTAGAAGGTTTAGAAAAAGTTTCTATACATACTGCCAGTTTTGCTCCTTTTAAGACATTTGGTGGTCCTTATAAAGGTGATGGGGCTAATAGGAAGTTTACTACTAATCCAAGTTCAAGTTCGAGAATATCAGGTAGAGTTAATGTGAGGGCTACAAGTACTGGAATTAGTGATCGTGGTTCTTCTGCAACAGGTTCTATGTCTCATAATATTTTAACAGGTAATTCATCATATTCTGATGCAAGTATTGAGCATAGTATGTCTAATAACGTAAGTGGTGTAAGAGATGATGGAAAAGTTTCTGCAGAAGTAGGATTTCATTTAAGTGGTAATAATAGTCTTGTACCTGGTTCTCCAGATATAGATACTAAAGGTTCTATGACAATTACAAGTCAACAATTAGGAGATAAAGGAAGTGTTATTAGTTTTTCTGGAAAAATAACTGGAGATAAATTCCCTTCAAATGAAACTTTTATAACAGATTCTAATGGAGTTGGTGTCTTTCTAGGTGTTTCTGGAGCAGATGGTAACCCTCTTATTTCATTACCAGGTAATGGTAATGAAACTATGTCTACATTTAATATTAGTGTTAATTTTAATACTGATGGTGGTATAACTGGTGTTACTTATAATAAGAAAAATTACACAGTAGCCGAATGGAATAAACAATTCACAAAATTAGATCCAAAGGATGGTAATGTATCTACTAATAATAACTAATAAATTTAATAATGAAAGTTATAGCAACAATTTGGTATTATCTTTTTCCTATTCTTTTGATAGTAACACTCATAGTTATTTTAATCAGAAATTCTATTAAGATAAAACACGGTTTTAAATTATTTAGCAAAGTGTTTCTTTCTTTGATTTTAGGCTCATATATATACTATGTAATCTCGCTATTAATAAGTAGTAATAATAAAATTAATAATTATTTTACAGACTTTATAGCGATTAATAAAAGTTTTTATTTTTGGGTATATTATATTGCTTTTGTTTTTTTATTGATTAGTATTATATCAGTAATTTTTTATAATTTAACTTACAGAAAAACAAACCTTAATAAAAATTAAGATAATTAAAAGTTAATAATAAACTACAACCACCTTTAATGAGGTGGTTTTTTTATGGTTATTACTCAATATCTTTAAGAACGTTTTTAAGAGTAGATTTAAACTTACGTTTAGAAATAAAAGCATCAAGGATAGTAAAGATAGTTTTTTGTTCCTCTTTGGTAAGCGTATCAATTAAGGTAACACGTTCAATAAGTGTTTTATTAAGTGAGTTAATTTCTTTTAAATCGTTAGCATCCGTAAAAAGTTCAGCCATAGTAACACCCAAAGCTTTAGCAATCTTCTCCACAGTAGAAATAGAAGGGTCAGTTTTACCATTTTCAATTCTGCTATATTGGGCAGCTCCCATACTAATGGCAGAAATCACTTCTTTTTGAGAAAGTCCTTTAGCTTCTCTCATTCGTTTAATGTTATCACTAATCATAATAGTATTGCTTAATGCGATAACAAATCTACGTTTTGCAGCTTTATTTATCAATTTATTATATTTTTATTGAATTATATTTGCTTAATAAGGCAAATATAAATAATTTTGTTCTATTGATAAATAAGGCAAAAAATAATTTATATGTTAGACACTAACAACACCAATAACTATAGTTACACTACAAAATATTTAGAAATACACATTTTAGGCGGTATTAGAACTAATAAATTAGAAAGTCTACGCGTAACTCTATCAATCCAAAAGGTAAAACAACATAACATATTACGTCAAAGTATAGATTTATATAATGATAATCAAGTAGAGAAATTTATAAGAAAAGTAGCAGAACGATTAGAAATAGGTACAAGTGTTATTAGAAAAACATTACAGGAACTCACACACGAGTTAGAGAACTACAGATTTTTATTAATAGAAAAAGAACAAGAAGCCTACAAACCATTTTACAAAGAATTATCAGCTGTAGAAGAAAAAGAAGCTATTAGCTTTTTAAGAAAGGGAAAATTGCTAGAGAGAACCAACGAGTACATCAACAAGAGCGGCGTAATTGGCGAAGTCAATAACCGCCTTTTGATGTACTTAATTTTTACAAGTAGAAAAACAAACAATCCATTACACTGTATTAGTTTAGGAAGTTCTGGAACAGGAAAAACACATTTACAAAGTAAGATTGCAGAACTCATTCCAGAAGAAGACAAAGTAGAAATCACAGTATTATCCGCCAACGCATTTTATTATTTTAATAGAACAGAACTACAACACAAACTTATTTTAATAGAAGATTTAGACGGCGCATTATCAGTACTCTATCCATTAAGAGAATTACAATCCAAGAAAAGAATTACCAAAACAGTTGTACATAAAGATGCGCAAGGCAATACAAAAACCATCCATTTAACAGTAGAAGGTCCAGTAAGTGTAGCAGGTTGTACTACACAAGAGAGCATTTACGAGGATAACAGTAATAGAAGTTTTTTACTGTACATAGATGAAAGTCAAGAACAAGATAATCGAATAATGAATTATCAGAGATTAGCAACCTCAGGTAAATTAGATGAACAATCAGAATACAAATCCAAAGAAATTTTAAAGAATGTACAGCGAGTATTAAAACCTATAAAAGTCATCAATCCTTTTGCAGAATATTTAGAGCTTCCTCAATTAGTTTTTAAACCAAGACGTACAAACTCACACTACTTGCAATTTATAAACGCCATTACATTCTATAAGCAATATCAAAGAGAGAAGAAATATAATAAAGATACTGGAGAAGAATATATAGAAACTACCATAGAAGATATTGAAGAAGCCAATGAATTAATCACAGAAGTATTATTACGAAAATCTGATACCATTACAGGAGCAACAAGAAACCACCTAGAAAACTTAAAAAAGTATTTACAAGAAAATAAGCAAACTACGTTTACCAGTTCAGAAATCAGAAGAAATTTAAGAGTAAAAGAAACTACATTAAGAAGATACAACAAACAATTATTAGCAGAGAGTTATATTAAAAAAGTAAAAGGTAAAAAAGGGCAATTGTATCATTATGAAATTATTGACATAAACGAATATAAAGAACTTAAAAATCAGATAGACAAAGCATTACACGATTGTATTGCTAATATCAACCTCGCTACTTCGTCATAAGTTCGCCACTATAAAAATGGCGAAGTTAAATAACTGGTTAAAAGAAATTTAATTCTACCTCGCCACCAAACTCTAAAAAAGGTTAAGAGATGAAAAAATTAAAGTTAAAAAATAGTAGTTATAAAGCATTGGTAATTAATTACAAAGAATGGTTAGACATATTAGGTTTTACAGAAAAGAGTGTTTATAGTTATCCACGATTTTTACAAGAGTTTTTTTATTATTTAGAACAACATCATATTAATAGTGTAGAAAATATTACAAGAACCATAGTTAAAGAATATTACAAAGAATTACAACAAAGACCCAATCAAAAACGAAGTGGTGCATTAAGTAAAAGTTCTCTAAACTCACATCAAAATGCGTTGCGAAAATTTAAAGAATACCTACAAAAACATAGTGCAAAAAATATAGCTATCCATTTAAAACCAGAACGTATAAATCGATTAGAAATTATTAATATCCTCACACAAGAAGAAGCAAAAGAACTCTTTAAAGCAACCCAATTTAGCAGTCCATTTACACACATACAACAAAGAGATAAAGCAATGTTAGTATTATTATATAGTTGTGGTTTACGCAGAAATGAAGCAGTACAATTAAATATCAAAGATGTGCTTTTTGATAAAGAAATTCTACACGTTAGAAAAGGAAAAAATTATAAAGAAAGATTAGTACCTATCAATTTATACAACTTGGAAATACTAGAAGAATATATTTATGATGCAAGAATACAGTTTAAAGATTATAGAGAAAGTGAAGCCTTATTAATAGGAAATTACGGAACACGTTTAGAAGGAAATACATTAGCAAGTAGATTAAGAGCAATTGTAAAAGCAACGAACAATCAAGAAATTATTGACAAGCGTATCTCTCCTCATAGATTACGTCATTCTATTGCGACACATTTTTTAGAAGCAGGTATGAACATTGAAGATATCAAACAATTTTTAGGTCATAGTCATTTAGAAACAACACAAATTTATACGCATTTAGTAAAGAAATTATGAGTTATAAAGAATACTTACAAAAAGAACAACACAGTACAATTAGCATACAGCGTTATGTTTGGAGATTAACCGATTATAAAAATTGGTGTAAAAACAGCAATTACAATCCACAATTAATAGACTATAAAACTTTACTACAATACATCAAATATCTACAAGCCAAAAACTGGAAACCAGAAAGTGTAAACAATCAAATACGAGGCATCAAATATTATTACGATTATTTAATAGCAAAAAACATAAGAATAGACAATCCTGCTGAAGATGTGAAAGTAAAACGAACAAGAATTAAAGTATTAGCAAATCTATTATCCACAGACGAATTAGAAGATTTATATTACAGTTATGAAACCGAAAATATTAACGATTTTTATTTTACAGCAACAGCTAAAAGAAATAAAGTAATTACAGGTTTAATTGTTTATCAAGCTTTAAATAATGGCACATTAGCAAAATTGCAAGTAGATGATTTACAGTTATACAAAGGTAAAATAGATGTTCCAAGTACCAAAAGAAGCAACCCAAGAACCTTACTATTAAAACCTTGGCAAGTGATAGAATTAATGGAATATATTAATGAATATAGACCCAAAATACAACAACATATAAAACTATATAACGATACTTTATTCCCTCTAAATACCAATCAATTTAATACAATATTGAACAGTATTATAAAAAAGTTAAAACAGATTAATTACAAAGTAGAAAACTTACAACAACTACGAGCAAGTGTGATTACAGATTGGTTAACAAAGCATAATATTAGAGAAGTACAACAAATGTGTGGTCATAAATATATTGGATCTACAGAAAGATATCAGCAAGATAATTTAGAAAATTTACAAGAAGCTATTACAAAGTTCCATCCAATAAATTAAAGATAACAAAGCTTCGCTTGTTCGTTCCTCACAAGCTCGCTAAAAATCCAGTAGGAATGGAAAGAATCCCCACAAAACAAAATCCATATTTTTACAGAAAAAGTAAAAAACCTCTGTCTTTTGTTTTGTTCCGCTCGCCACCACTTCTATAGTTTTTATGTCACAGTTTTTGAAAGCCAACGCTAAATACAGCACTTTGTAAGTTGCTCGTTCCTCACAATCACAAAAAGCTGTTATCCACGCTAAACCCCAAAAACTCCGCCATAAAAACTATCCCAAGCTATCTTTACATAATTGGCATTATAAAACTGCCTACATCAGCCACCACATCACCAAAGCCGTTGTTATAATGTAAATTATGTAAAATATCCGCTCTGCCCACGCTTTTTGCCACCACTTCTGCCAATGCCTCACTACAGCCAACGCCTTCGCACTACGACATCTTTAATTTTTACTACGTAAGCCCACGCTCCGAATTTGCATAAAAAAACTTCACAAAATCCTCACGTAGTCCAAGTGTTCCTACGCTCACATCTTTGCTCGTTTTTGTATACAACTCGTTCCTTGTTGTGAAGAACAAGTCATTTTAAAAACATAGGATTCTCTGCCACATCATCCGCCCCCAAATCCTATGTTTTTAAAACGTAAACCGATTGATGAAAACACTATCGTGTGAAACTACGGAAACTGGTCAGCTTATTTTTTAAATAAATAAAAAGTGTGTAGTTCCTTTGTTTACAGGAGAAAAACAGCCAAAAATAATAGTGCTTTTTTTCTGTCCTATTTTAAATCAACTCCTTGCAATACATTGCTAGCAAAGAGATGAAGTAAACGTATGTGTGTATATGGGCAAAATGTACCTTTTATTTTATAGTAAGTACAAAATAAAAAGAGGGGTGTTAGAAAGGTTGAGAAGCTTGTAGGAGCGAGAAACGAAAGCCCACACCCAAATTATGATATATACTATAGATGTTTTTGCAAAAACAAATTATTGAAAACGCTTTTATATATAACAGTAGAATCTAATAAAATGGAAACAGCGAACAAAAAAAGAACACCTTATGTATAGAATGATATTTTTAGTTTTAATGAGGTTAAAAACCTTGCTCACAAAAACAGAATCAAAATTTAGATAAATAAATAAAATAACACAACAAGAATATGAAGATAAAATTAAAAGAAGTAGAAGTAGAAATTGCTTGGTGGCAAGTAATGTTAATTATATTAGCTGTAGTCACAATAATGAAAATGAATCCAAATGAAGTGCTAGAATATTTAAAACCAATTATAGAAAAAATTAAGTTTAGTTAAAATGAGAAATTATATAACTCATATTTACAGACGTTCCGTATATGAGCCGTATATAAGCCGTATATGTTCCCACTAATCACGAGTACCAGTGTTCAATCAGTCCATAAAAAAAGCACCCTCAAAAGAGGATGCTTCCTTGGCAAAACAAGGGGTTTACAAATCAGAATACGTGTGTAACTTTCATTGTATTACCTTGCGATAATATATAATCTGTAGTGCCTACCTTTTGGTAAAACTCAATTCCTAAACAAGAAACTACACTTACTTCTGCATCTGTAACAGCTCCACCAGGAATCGTAGCCGTTAATGTGGTTGCAGTACTGTTCGCATCAAGCGCCTTTGTTGTGCTTGAAACTACCACACCTATACTGTTCTCATCTGGTACAGTAGGTTCATAAGTATTTACGCCATCATCATACACATAATCTGACACCAAACCAACAGCAGCTACTAATTTAAAATGCGTAGCACCTGCAGGCGCAACCACAAAATTAGCAGGTGTAAATGCAGCTATTGTATAAACAACTTCATTACGGTCTGCGTTAATCGTTGCAGTATAAGGAGCAGTAAACACCGTTGATAAACTTGACTTACGATTTAAATCCAAACCAGTTAAGAGCTCTTTATTGGCAGAAAGTGTAATGGGTCTTTTACCTCTGACACCTACACCCTTTAGGTTAATGGTTTTAAAAATCTTGGTTAACTGGGAAGCCAATCTACTGCCACCCATTACTTGAAGTACACCACTCAAGGCGGTTCTTAATGCTTTACCTACTTTGGCTGAACCACCAAACTCGGCATTGTTCTCTCTGGTACGTTTGAAATTAGGGTCTGTTTGGATACGTTCCTTGGAAGGTCCTCCAGCCATCCTAGCTAGATACTCACCATTAGAAGTGTAAAAAGATACGCCCCCAATGTTCCCTACTAATTTAATTAATCCTTTTTGCTTGCTCATAATAAAAAGATTTATGTTCTGTAAAACATACAGAACTGGTTAAACAATAAATGCAAGCTTGGTGGTTGAAAACAATCTGATTAGTAGACAAGTGTTAACGTCTTGTTTTATAGAGAACTACAATAATGATGCAAAACGTATAAACAAAATGTTAAAGTTTGTTTGTTGGACAAAACAGAAATAATTATCTTTATGCTGTGATGGTGTAGAAAGGACGTTCATAAAAAACAATTTTTAGTGAAAAAGCTAATAGAAATAAGGGAATACCAGTAGAAAAAATGCGTAAGTGTGTTAGGTTATGTATATCAATATAAAGATCATTTAGGAAACGTTAGATTGTCTTATAGTGATGCTAACAAAAATGGTAGTATTACTCAATCTGAAATTATAGAAGAAAGTAACTACTATCCTTTCGGCTTAAAACATAAAGGGTATAATAACGTAACTTCGTCGAATGGAAATTCTACGGCGCAGAAGTTTAAGTATAATGGCAAGGAATTTGAAGAATCTTTAGGGCTAAATTTATATGAAATGGATGTAAGAAGCTATGACCCCGCTATTGGTAGATTCACTTCTATAGACCCTCTTACCCATTACGATTTTTCAACATATACTGCTTTTGATAATAATCCAATATTTTGGGCTGACCCAAGTGGAGCTGATAGTTGGACTTATATAAGTAATGGTAATTACAGAAATAATCAAACAGGTGAAACTTCAGATGATTGGCAAAGAGCTATATCAGAAACTCAATCCCATTTTGAAAACTGGATTCCTGATGGAAATGGAGGATTTATAGCAGAAAAAGGGGATGGTGCAGAAACTTTAGCTCAAGATACTGGTATTTCAAGAAAAAAAGCATATTCCTTAATGGAGAGTCAAGGATATGGAACTTATGTAGATTCTGATGGTGTTACTAAATCACGAATTAATCCTAATCAAGTTGTTCAAGTTGACGATTTAACTCAAGAATTAAACAATGTTTTAATAAGTACAAATTCAGATGCTATGTTAATTTATGGTAATACTTGGACTAGTGGAGCACCTCAATTTTCATCAAATGGTCAAGCATATCAATTTGATGTTGCTGATTTAAAAGTAGCTATTGCAATCTTAACTAGTGAGGGAAATAGTGTTCTTAAACAAGTAATTCGTAAAAGGCTACAAAGTGGGTTAAATGGAAGTCCTACACCTTTGTCTAAAAAAACTTATTATCTATGGTATGGACATACTGTTGGTAATTTGAAATTGACAGACTCATATATTATGATGGCAGATATGGTCACAAGTTTTAGTAACCCTAATTCGTCTAAATCTAGAAGTTTCAGTCCTGGCGTCACTCAAAGAACAACACCTACAATTGTAGTAAAAGGTGTTAGTAGAAAAATTCATACTGGACCAAGAGGTGGAAAATATTATATTAATTCAAACGGAAATAAATCATATATTAAAAAATAATTTATGAAAAATTCTAAAAAATTAATGGGGCTTTATATTATCCTTAATGTTTTGTTTTCATGTACCAAAGATAAAAAGGTATTAAGAACTATCGGAACAAGAATTGATAGTACAAAAATGATTCATTGGGGTAAAGGATTTTATAAAACAAGAATTTACTATAATTTCACCTATAGTGGTAAGAATTATAAATGTTCATATAAAAGCAACAAACTTACAAGGTCACACGATTATATTTATTCTAAAGGAGATTCTATTTTAATTAGTTTCCCTATTTCTAATCCTAAAGATTCGAAAGTTTTAAAAAAAATATTTGACTAAATTAACTAAATAAAGATAAATTTATGTTGGTGATAATTAATATAATAATATGAGAAATAAATTAATTCAACTTTTTCTTTTTTTTTCTTTTTATTGTCTTTTTGGGCAAAAAATCACAATGTTTAATAAATCTAATTCTGAACTAACTGATGATAAAATTTGGTCTATTGCTGTTGACAAAAAAGGTAATAAATGGTTGGGAACATCAAACTCTGGTATAGTTAAGTATAATGGAGGTACTTTTTCTGTTTTTAATAAATCTAATTCATTAGTAATAGGAGAACAAGTTTCACCTATTTTTGTCGACTCAAAAAATAATATTTGGATTAGTTTTTCAAATCCAGAAGGCCTTGTTAAGTATGATGGAGAAAAGTGGATTAGCTTTTCATCAGAAGAAATAAAACTATCTAAGCTTTCAATAATTGATATTGCAGAAGACAAAGCTGGGAACCTTTATTTTGGAGGTGCCAGTGGTTTGACAAAATTTGATGGAAATAAATGGCAAAAAGTTCCGCTACCAAAAGGTAAAAATTATACAATAAGAGCAATTGATATTAATTCTAATAACACTATTGCAGTTGGTCATAATAAAGGTCTTTTAATCCAAAAAGATGATAAGTGGACTTCTTTTACAGAAAGAAACTCAGAATTACAATCATACGTGCGTTCATTAAAATATGTTGGAAACGATTTATACATAGGTTATGGAGGTAATTTAAAAGGTGGATTTTCTAAAGTTAGAAATGATGAATGGACCCATATTAATAAAGAAAATTCTGATTTACCAGATAATATGATTCGTGATATTGAAATTGATGCTAAAGGGAATTTTTGGATGGCATCTAACAATGGTCTTATTAAAATAAGTAAAAATAAAATTACTCCAATACATTTCAGGAATAAAGGAGATGCAATTTTGGATATAACAATTGAAGGTAATGTTGTTTGGGTAGCTACTCTTTTTGGTTTTTTTGAACTTGATAAAATGAGTGATATCAAAGAATAGAGTACTGGGCACTCGCTACTTTAAACCACGACAAAAGGGTTCCAACATTGGAATAACCAGTAATGACAAGGTTTTAGAAAAATAAAATTAATCATAGTATAAACAAGGATATTCATAAATGGATATCCTTTTTTTATTTTCAAAAATGTACGAAAATTCGTTATGTTCGTTAAAAACGATTTTAGGATTTCGAGTTTTAAGACTCATTTTTAAGAGTTACATCCAAGAGCAATTTTACAATCATTGAATTGTTGATTGACTAAGACTCTATTTTTTCTAGCTTCTTGTATTTTCTCTTTAAAGTGGTTTTTATCAGGAATTTTTCCGTTTACAACTTCAAAAGGTGTTAATCCGAATAAATCAGTTGGATATCTATGATGATTATAATATTCCACAAAACGTGCTAAATCTTTTAAATGAGATTTCTCATTGAGAGAATATTTTCCGTGTAAAAATTCAGTTTTATAGGCGCTTTCATAAAACAACGCATCCCTTGTTTTTACGAGGGATTTGTTGTATTTTGTAGCTATAATAAACCCCGAAAATGGCCAATATAGGCAAAAAACGGGGTTTTAATTTCGACAATTATGAAAGTACGAAGAATTTCTGAAATGCAACACCGCATTTCAATTTTTTCCCCTCAGCGAGAATTATGATGCTCATTATGCGCGATTTTTAGAGGGAGATTTAGGTAAAATCTACTCTGCAATTCCTTGGAATGATTTAGTTAGCTCTTTTGGTATTTCTGAACAATCAAAAGGGAGAAACTATCTTTTTAGTCCTAAAGGAAGACTAGGTTTAATGTTTTTAAAACATTATGCTAATTGTTCAGATAGAAAATTGATTGAGCAACTAAACTCGAATTTAGACTATCAATTTTTCTGTGATATAGAACTAGGTTTTGAACGTTTAACAAACTATAAAATAGTGAGCCAAATACGTTGTGAATTAGCAGAGAAACTCGATATTAATTCCATAGAAAAAATTCTATTCAACTCTTGGAAAAACGAAATTGAAAACCCCAATCAAATTGTAATGGATGCTACTTGTTATGAAAGTGAAGTTCGTTACCCTAGCATCCAAAAATTACTTTGGGAGTCGGTTCATTGGTTGTACAATCAATTACGTAAAACCTGCTCTATATTAGGGGTTAAAATGATTAGAAGTAAATATATCAAGTGGAAAAAACGTTATCAAGGATTTAGTAAAATGCGAAGAAAAACCAAGTCGAAACGTATTTCATTAACCCGAGGTTTACTCAATCTGTTAAGTAAATTTATCAACTTTGAAAAAGAGTTGTCAGAAAATCACAATATTGAGTTTATAGCTTTGTATTATAAGCGAATAAATACAATTCAAAGGATTTACAAACAACAAAAAGATCATTTTGATACAGGAGAAAAAATCAAAGATAGAATTGTAAGCATTCAAAAGGATTATATTCGTCCTATTGTTCGAGGAAAGGAAGTAAAACCTGTTGAATTTGGAGCAAAAGTTAACAAAGTTCAAATTGATGGAATTAGCTTTATCGAACATATTAACTTTAATGCATTTCATGAAGGAAATCGTTTTATTCAAACAGTCCAAAAAGCACAAGGATTAACTCGAAAAAAAGTAAAAATAGCTGGAGCAGATAAAATTTATGCCACCAATAAAAATAGAAAACACTGTAGTTCTAAGAACATAGAAACAGACTTTATCCCCAAGGGAAAAAAGCCGAAAAATCATAAAGAAAAAAAGCAACTTAGAGCTATTATCGCAAAAGAAAGAGCTACAAGATTAGAAGGTTCTTTTGGAAAGGATAAAGAATATTATCACTTACGAAAAATAAAAGCCAAAACTAAAAAGAATGAAATTCTATGGATATTCTTTGGAATACACACAGGGAATGCTCTTGAAATTGGCCGAAGAAAAATAGCTAAAACAGCACAACAAGTAGTCTAAATTTGAAGCATTGAATATAGTTTTATGGGAGAGGTATGTCTTGTTGGGAAGTTTTTAAGAAACTGAACACTTAAAACAGCTTTAAAACAAAAATTGAGGGTAGAATTTAAATAATTCTGCCCGCAATTTTAGCTGCATTTTTAAAAATAACCTATTTTCTGAATGTGCCTTTATAAATGCTATGGGTACTTTCAGACATCGAGTTCGAAAAAGGGAAGTCTTTGGTTTGTGCTGTTATTTTGGTAAATATTGGTGGTGCTTGAATATTATTTATCCAAGAAAGTAGTTCGCCTTTATTTTCAATACCACCATCAGATAAGATGTTAATGGGTCTTACAACATTGAACAAATTGTATTTAGAAAAAGTTTCAGCAAATAGGTTTTTGATAAATTTACTTCCTGCTCTTCCGTTGGTAGAACTATAATGTAAAATTCCTTTAGAAAAATTATCTTTTACAAAAGCTACTTTTTGAACACCATCTTCTATTGTATTTACAATGGTAATATCCACATGCAACCACTCAAAAACTCTTGAGGCTCTTAAACCTTTTTTTGTTTCGTATCTAAATCGTTTTACTTTTATATACCCAAGAGCAGAGGCATACTTGTTAAATGTAGATTTGCCACAAAAGATCAAACCATTTCGTAAAGCGTGATAATATAAGGTCACTTTTGTTTTACCATAGTTTGCAGAATCAATCACCAAATTTTCAATATTAGAAATTTCTTTTACTGTTAATTGATTCGGATGCTGACGATAGTATTTTTGAAACGGACTTATATTACAAACGATTTTTCTTTTCTGACTGTAATACCAATCTTTAGAGATTCCATAATATTTACAAGCAGTTTTTATATTCACATTAGCTAAAGATTTCATCTTTTCGATGGATGAAATAATTTTGTCAGCGTGTAATTTTAATAACTGTTTGTTGTTAGAAAACTCTTGTAACATATTTAGATAACCTTTTCGAGTTTCTATTAAAAAACGTAAAGATTTAAAGAGAAAAGCAGAAGCAAAAACAGCTTTTATATCTTCAAATTGATGGATATAATTTTTAGCCCATTCGTTTCCATAATAGTTTTTATGGCAAAATTTATTCCAATTAAACTTTGTTGTTTTTGGGATTTGAGCAATTTGTTTGGCATCCAACATTCCACTTGCATAAAGTAGAATTATCAATGGGTGATAATTTCTTTTGTACATTTTCTCATAGCTTTTTCAGAAGCTAAAATAGAAAAATGTTTGAACAATTTTAATTATAACCAAAAACCACCTCACAAGTGAGGTGGAAAATTGCTATGAAAAAGAAAGTGCAAGATTGCACTATTTTCATTTTAAAGATACTAAAAGTATTTTACATTCCCTTAAAAAACTCTTCCAAAGAGATATCCATTGCTTTTAGAATTTTCACAAGCGAGCTAAAACGTAGATCACTCCCATTTTCATAACGTCCATATTGAGCTCTAGGTATGCGATGCTCAAAAGCAAACTGTTCATAATTCGTATAACCTTTTGCTATGCGTAATTCTCGGAATCTTTTTCCAAGTTTTTCCTGTTCTTCTTTTATAAAATCTTCTTGATTTGCCATATACAAATAAAGAATAGTTCATTTGATTATGTTACTACTAATATATTACTACTATTAAGTAGTTTTTGTAAAATTGTTTACTTATTTTTGGCTTGGCTCATTTTTAACGAACGCCTCTGGGTCAAGGCAATAAAACTCATTTTTATGAAAAAAGTAGTATTTAGAATTTTTTTAGTGTGTACGTTACTTGTTGGAGCAACGTCCCTACAATCGTGCAAAACAGCGTCAATTATGAAAACTTCCAGCGAAAGTTTTGCAAAAACAAATCCTAATGACATAGAAGTCTTTATGTCTAAAAAACCAACCAAGCAATTTATAGAGATTGGAACGGTATCTTCTTCAAAACATGTAATGGGGTTTTCAAGGTCAGATAAAAAAATCTACAAAGAATTAAAAGAGAAAGCAGCTTCTATTGGAGGAAACGCTATTATTAATTTGACGGAAGATTTAGCCAGTAAAAAAGGAGTAGTCATTAGATATACAGAATAGCTATGAAAAAAATAATTTTAATTTTTACAATGATTTTAGGAATTTGTGCTTGCTCTAATTCTGATGAACAAGACAATCCTTTTGGCGGGGAACTGGTAGGAACCGTTTGGTTAGGAAAAGGAGATGATGAAGGAGAAAGTTATAGCTTCTTATCAAACAAAGATTATAAATTTGTTGAGAGGGGATTTATAGAAACTGGAACTTATACTTTTGATGGTACAAACGGAACACTAATCAATCCCGATGGTACGTTTTCTTTTAAAATTGATGGTATTACGATGACGGTTGAAGATGGAAGTTCGAGCGTATTTATAAAGAATTAGAACTAACAATTTTATAAAAAGGTAAAGCACTCGAAATATCTTGAGTGCTTTTTTTATACCATTTATTGTCCCTTTTAAAGCATCTTCATACACGAGAAACTACACCTCGTGAACAAAGACTCAAACAATCCCATCTGCTACTTTGCAGAAACCAATTTCAGAAATACCAAAAATAGATTTGGTATTTTTCTACAAGACCGTATGTATCATTTTTATATTATAGGTCGTTCAGGGTCGGGAAAATCTACTCTATTACATACTAAAATGAAGAATGACATCATCCAAAACAATGGCTTTTGTTTGATAGACCCGCACTCAGATTTGGTCAAAGATGTATACAAAAGTATTCCTCCCTACAAAGAAAAGGATGTGTTGTATTTGGATGCCTCCAGTACAACAACATTAGGCTACAATCCTTTAAAAAAAGTAAGTTATGAAAAACGAGCTTTGGTAGCATCTTCCATTTTGGAAATCTTAGAACGAATTTGGGGCAAGCAAGGCTGGGGTGTAAAACTATCACATTTGTTAAGGAACAGTATTCTGTGCCTCACAGACCAACCTTCAGCCAACTTCGCTGATATTTTAAAACTCTTACAAGATAAAACCTACAGAGAATCTTGTATTCCAAATATTGAGAATCCGACCGTAAAACAGTTTTTTGAGAAAGAATTCAATACGTACACAAAAGGGGATTTACTTCCTGTATTTAACAAAATTGGTGGACTACTATCCTATCCGTCTGTATATCGAATCTTGGTGACCAACAAAGAACAAATTTCGTTGCGTTCCATTATGGATAACAAGAAAATATTGCTGGTAAATTTAGCAAAGGGAAGTATTGGAAATGAGCCAGCACAAATTTTAGGAGGGTTGTTGTTAATTTCTATTGCCAACGCAGGATTCTCAAGAGTAGATACACCACAAATCAAGCGCAAACCTTTCTTTGTGTACGCCGATGAATTTCAAGAATACAGCGGACTTACTTTGGCAGAAATGTTGAGCCAGCTTCGTAAGTTCCATGTAGGTTTAATACTGGCACACCAATATGGTTCACAATTAGAACTCAAAGTACGTGACGCTATTCTCTCCAATGTAGGAACAATTGTTAGTTTTCGATTGGGGCAAGCAGATGCCAAAACTATGGAGCGAGAGTTTTCGCCTGTCTTTATGGCTTCAGATTTTGTGAATATTGCCAACTACTCCATCTATTTAAAAATGATGATTTCTGGAGTTCCTTCTATTGCATTTTCAGCCAATACCTTAGAACCCGAAGATATTTATTGAGTTTTCCACCAATTACATTTTTTTGACGCTACCTGAAAAAAACTAAAGATTCTACAATAGCGATAAATCAAAACCTTTAATTCAATATTTTATGAAAACACCATTTTTAACAAAAGAGATTTTAAGTTGTGCTGAAGTGGAAATTCATTACAAACGTCCTTTATTTTCAAAGATGAAAAGTATTGCTTCTGCACAAGATGTAGATAACCTATTGAGAACCTATATCGATACTAATGTAATCGATGTCAAAGAATTCTTCTATGTTGTACTTTTATCAAGATCCAACAAAGTATTAGGGATTTCTACCATCGGTTGCGGAAGTGTTTCTGGAGTAATTGTGAACCTTAAAGAAATCTTTCAATTAACCTTGTTGTCACACGCCTCACAAATCGTAGTAGCACACAATCATCCTTCAGGGAAATTAACGCCCAGTGAAAATGACAAACAGCTTACTGAAAAACTCAAACAAGGATTGTCCTTGTTTGATGTAAAATTATTAGATCATCTCATTTTAACTTCTGAAGCCTATCTATCCTTCGCAGATGAAGGAATGTTGTAATTGGTGATTTTTGCCTTTTCAACTTTATAAATTTTTAACTTTTTAACTTATCTATGCCCAAGACGCCTATCACTTATTATGGTGGTAAAATCAATTTAGTATCAGAAATCCTTCCTTTAATTCCAGAACATACAATCTATACTGAAGCCTTTTTTGGAGGCGGAGCAATTTTCTTTTCAAAACCTCCATCAGAAGCTGAAGTAATTAACGACACCAATAATATGGTGGTTAATTTCTATGAAGTAGTTCAAACGGATTTTGAGGCTTTAAAAACAAAAATAGAAGCCACTTTATTTTCAAGAGCTTCCTACACAGTTGCCTTGGCAATTTATCGAATGCCACACTTGTTTGATAAAATACAGCAATCCTGGGCTTTCTACATTGGTACAAACATGGGATTTAGTTGCCAAATTGGAAGTTGGGGTTACGATAAGTATTCCAAAAGAGTCAAAGCATTTCAGAATAAGAAGTTGGCTTTTAATGAAGAAATCTTCAAACGATTAGAAAATGCTCAAATCGAAAACAATGATGCACTCCAAGTAATTAAAAGTCGAGATGCAGAAGATGCATTCCACTATATCGACCCGCCATACTTCAATAGCAATATGGGACACTATGCTGGATATACAGAGAAGAATTATAGAGACTTATTAGAATTACTTTCTAATATCAAAGGGAAATTTCTATTGAGTTCCTATCCCTCTGAAATTTTAGAAACCTTCATTCAAAAAAATGGATGGTACACCAAAACTTTTGACAAACCATTATCCGCAAAAAAAGCAGTAGCTGGAAAATCAAGAGGTAGGAAATTAGAAGTTTTAGTAGCGAACTATGCTATCTAATATGCGAATCAATAAAAGACCTAAACTCCGAGTCAGCCTTTACCATTATAGTGATGACTTTATGGGATTTCTATTGGCATTTAGAGCAACAGCAATCAAACAAGGTTGGACGTATCAAGAACTACAAACCGTAGTTTTTGACCAGACCGAAAACATGACACCTTTTGAGATGTTTTTACATTTGATGCAGTATGCAGTCATTGTGAAAATGCCTAAAAGTGTCTATGTGAGAAGTGGAAAAATAATTCAAAAAAATAAAAAAAAGTAAACTTAAAAACAATTCAATATGGAACAAATCCAAAACAAAATGATTGACTTCGATTTTCGAGGTTTTAAAGGAACGACACAAGCGGTTTTAGAACTCTTCGAGCATCTTGCCAAACAAGAAGGCTGGAGTGCAGAAGAAATACAAACAGTCATTTCTGAAGCGACCAAACACGATGACGAAGACCATCTCATCGCAACCATTTTGGAACACTGTAAATACTAATCTTTTAAATTATAAAACAATGGAAAAAGTAATTCAAAAAACCGTCAATCTCAATTTGATTGGAGTGGATGGAAATGCCTTTGTGATTATGGGATTCTTTCGAAGACAAGCCAAAAAAGAAGGTTGGACATCCGAAGAGATTGAACAAGTGATGGAAGAAGCGAAAAGTGGAAATTACCACCATTTGTTAGCAACCATAGAAAACCATTGCGAACCCAAAGATGAAACGGTATGAAAATCAGAGCACAAAAACGCATTGCGATCTATTTAGAATTTCTAGCAGAACAACTCTCACAGACAACATTAAAACCAATTCATCCTGCTGTCATAAAACAGCTTTCTCGTGAAGAATTGATTCAGGTGGTCTGTTGGCTATTTCCAAGGAAATTTACCAAAGAGAGTTTAGCTCATAAGTCAGATGAATGGATGCATTCTATGGTTGGAAATGATGTAAATATCCTTTCGTATCTGATTGAACAAATCAATGATTCAATTACTAATACATTGGACTATTCACAATCGGAAGTGACAGATTTCTTTCAAAAAAGTCAAAACGAAATCCATTATTTGGCGAATAAGCCTGTGGAACAATGGGATGCCTATGATACCGCTAATTATCATGCGCTACGCTCAAAGACCAATACCACTAAAAAGGTCTATGCAATTTTCACTTCAGATGTGCTTGCAGAAGACGTTTACGTAGTGACTACCAAGCCTTCGTATTTCTTTGACACCAAAGAAGAAGCAGAAGCGGAAATTTATAACATCATCAAAGAGCAACAGTTCAAACGTGATGAACTGACCATTCACTCGCTTTGGCAAATTCAAAATAATGAGTACTAACAATTAAATATGAATCCGTGCAATATGCACACAAAAAAAACTATTATGAGTAAATCAAGTATTGTGGATGTTTTAATAGAAAACATTCAAACCGACCAAAATCTTCTACAAGAGGTAGAAGTAAAAATTGAAACCGCTAAAGACGAAAAACAAGCAATTGTAAACCGTCTAAAAGAACAGCAAAAAGATATTTCAGTCTTACTGAAATATGCGGATGAAGACCAACAAGCAAAGATTACTGAATTGGGATTTGATTTTAATGAAAATCAGAAAACTGTAAATACGATTGCAACCGTTGCCTTTGACTTAATATTAAAAGCCAAAGACCATCAATTAAGCAATAATGCTTTGTATGAAGGTTATGTAAAAAGCTTGAAAAATAAAGAAGAAGCGGTTACGTATTCAGCATTTAATATCAAATGTCGTTCGCTGTTCAATACACAGAAGTTACTTCGTAAAAAAGGGACAGACCCAAAATCCTCAAGAGAAGATATCATTTCTCTCAATGGACGTGTCTTACCAAAGGAAGACAAACCAAAACCAAACAAAAAAGCCGATGAAAAAACTGGAAAAACAACCCAATAAGCAGAAAGCGATTGATGTCGCTTTATGGCGAAATTTCAAACATCGAGTAGGTGGAGAAATAGTTGGAGTGATCCAAAGTATTGAGGGAGATTTTATTATAATTCCTCCCTCACATCCTACGTTTAAAGATGAAGAATTTGAAACATTACCCATTGATTATTCTCAAATGGATTACAAACACATCCGAAATATGTATACGGATGTGGAAATACTACCCCATTGGGAAGAACTCAAAGGCGCATTCTCAAATATGGATGGTGAGTTATTGAGATTTATACTCGCTCGTAAAATTCCCATAGAAAAATTCATTCGTTATGAATTGGCGTGTCGTGGATTTAATGCTGACCATATTTGGGTTGGATTTAAAGAAGCTGAAAATGTTTGGCTTACAGACAATTAAACAATCATTGGAATTTATCAATGATACAAACGCCATTACAATGGCGTTTTGTTTCCAAAAAACTATGCACATACATACCCCATCACAATTTCATACAACTTCATATCGTTTAGAGACGCTGTTTGATGATTACATTTCTGAATGTATTTACAGCAAACAGTTAAGACCAAAAACAGTGAGAGGATATAAAGAAGTATATGCTGTTTTTCAAAAAATGATGCCTGAAATTCTTTTTGTTAAAGACCTACAAGTTTTTGTGATGGCAGAATTTTTAAAGAGAGTAAGTGTAAGAGAACGCATGGTAGGAAAAGATACAAAGGTAACGGGTGTAAAGGCATCGACCATTAACACCTATCACACCAAACTCATAGTGTTTTTTAGATGGTTAGAAGGTAGAGGGTATCTAAAAGAAATCATTACACCAAAAATGGTCAAACCTCCAAAACCTAATTACCAAGATGGGAAAGCATTGTCACCAACAGAAGTTTCTAAAATTATTGGTGCTATTACTTTGGATGGAATGCAAACAGTCTTTACCTATAAAAGAGATATCGTATTGGTCAGTTTACTCTTATATACAGGTATTCGAAAGGGAGAACTATTAGGGCTACGAATACAAGACATCGACTTTCAAAAGCGCACCTTATTTATAAATGGAGCCACCTCTAAGTCTAAAAAAGGACGTTTTATTCCATTACATTACTCTTTGTTGACCCATTTATCTTCTTATTTAGAAGAGCGAAAAAAAATAGGCTACAAGCACCCACAATTAATTATTTCAAGTAAAAGTGATACCCCATTATCAGAACATGGACTCAAACATTGGGTCAATAAATACGTAAAACTCTCTCAAGTACCATTTCACTTACATCGGTTCCGTCATACGTTTGCCTGTAGTTTAGCCAAAGCCAATGCAGACATTGTCAGCATTATGAATGTGATGGGGCATTCTTCCTTACGAGTAACCGAAGGATATTTACGCTCCATAAAATCAGAAGGTTCAAGAAATTTTATAGAACAACTCAATTTTTAATGTTAGATCCTAAAACAAAATATGCTATACTTTAAAAGTCGACATTATTCATTTTTTAATGGATAGGTGTTACTTCAAAAGAGATAAAAAAATGCGGAGAGGTGGTCATTGAAAAGTTTGTAAAAAAAGTATCAAATCGACCTAAACGCCTTATAAAATAGGCTAATATCGGAATCGCCCAATGACCTGATTCCTTGCACTGAGGAGGTGGCAGGTTCAAGTCCTGTCGGGTCCACAAATCGCCCTTATATTTTCACGTTTTAGCGGAAATAAACCCCTAAAAAACACCCTTCTTCGACCACCTCTTTACTAAGGCTGGTCACAAAATCCTCTTTTTAAAGTAACGCTTATCTGCAACAATTTATATGCAATTAGCTATTTTATTAGAGGATTTTTGTCATGAATCCACCTACATTCGAGGAGTTTCAAAAAACACCATCAGACGGTATCGTCAAAATATCAGTTACTTTATTACAGCGACAGACAGCCAAACAATACAAAAAGTAAACGAGCAAGTAGTTAAAAAATTCTTTTTACACGGAAGAATTGAAAAACAATGGAAAACATCCTCTTACAGAACCTACTATATGACTTTAGTAGTTTTTTTCAGGTGGTGTATCAAGCAAGGACATTTAGAACAAAACCCTATGGAAGATTTTCAGTTGCCCATATTAGAAAAATCACTTCCAAAGAAATTAAAAAAACAAGAAGCCTTGCTATTGTTAGAATATGCCTATAACTATCCATATACCCAAAGCTATCTAAAGTACAGAAACCACGCTATTTTCTCTACATTTTTATTTGCGGGACTTCGCAAGAGCGAACTTTTACATTTAAAACTCTCGGACGTAGACCTTGAGAACCTAACGCTCTTTGTAAGGCAAGGAAAGGGCAATAAAGACCGTATTATTCCTATTAGCTATACATTGGCTCAAAGTTTAAATCGATACTTGTTAGCGCGTAAAAAAAGCCGAAAAACATGTCCAGAGTTTTTTACATCTTCCAATCGTAATGGCGGTTTTACAGCATCAGGATTAAAAATCATAACCAAACAAATAAAAACAGCATCAAAATTAGATTTTACAATTCATAAGTTACGTCATACGTTTGCAACACTAATGTTAGAAGGCGGATGTGATATTTTCAGTCTTTCGAAAATGATGGGACACAGTGATATTAAAACTACCACAATTTACCTTTCAGCAACTGCGGAACATTTACGTTCCCAAGTAACCAAGCACCCACTCAACAGAAAGTAATACCATTTCTTGTCCCTATCATCAGCATCCTATGACAAGGTAAAGTTATAAAATGTCTTATTATAAAAATACCACCCAAGTACCCAATGAACTTATTGACACCTTGATGAAAACACTCCCTACAAGTGAATTTAAAATTCTACTACTTATCATCAGAAGAACCACAGGAATGGTTGATAGGAATGATAATACCAAACGTGTGCAAAGAGCTTGGATGAGCCAAAAATTATTTAAAATGTGTTGCAATTTATCAGGAAGAGCAGTATCTACTGGAATTGATTATTTAGTAAAAAAAGGACTCATAGAAGTCACTGATTTTAATGGAAACATCCTGGACACTCCAAAGCAACGAAGAGGAAAATTACGTCTGTATTTTGCAAGCCGTTTACGGCTTGATTCCAAGGAATCTCCAAAGAAAAAAAATAAAGCTTGTGAACTGAATTGCAACAACCCAGTGACCCCAGTTCACACAATAAAACTAACAGAGATAAAACCATCTTGTGATATGATTACACAAGGGGTGAAACGATTATCAGATACAGAACGCTACCAAGAGATACAGCAAAAAATAGCAAACACAGCACATCAAAGAACCGACTAATCCACAAGCTATCCACTAAACGTTCGAGGACCCTCGATTTTTTTTGGTATTTATTACAATTTTTTGCTCCTTTTGGAACTTGCAATCTTTTTTTAGTATGTAAAAAGGCAATGAGTAACCCCATGCCTTTCTACATTATTTTATGACTCAAACAACAACAAAAAATCTTTCTGCGATTCGAAAGGCGTCCTATTTGAAACTAAACGACCTTTCTCATATTCTCGGAATTGATGCTGCTAATTTAAGCCGCTTTGAAGATGGAAAACCATACCCCAAAGCCCTAGTAGGGTATCATATCCTTTTTAATTTATCAATACAAAACAACATTAGACAAGTTTTTAAACAAGGCTACAAGGAATTAATGCATCGTGCTTTTCAATTATTAGAAGAGTTACAACAGAAAAGTCATACCATTAAAAACAATTTACGCATTGAAGGAGTGCATAAAATTATTGAACGATTGGTAACACTTGATGAAGCTCATGGAAAATAAGACCATATTGGCATTGTACCCAAATAGAAGGGGAATTGCTTATGCGCTTTTTCATGACAAAGATTTGGTAGACTATGGAATTAAAAATACCTATCCTTTTCATTTAAAAAAGACCCACCGAAAAATACAACAGTTTTTATCGTATTACAAACCTGATATTGTGATTTCAAGAAATATCAATGATTTAAAAAAGAACCAATCTAAAAAAACACAACGTATCATTGATATGATTTGTACCGAAGCCAAATTGCAAAAATTAGAAGTCTTTAGTTACACACGAACACAAATAAAACAGGTATTTGTGAACTTTAAATGCACAACCAAATTTGAAATCTCCAAAAAATTGATGGAATGGTTTTCTGAATTAAGAGCCTATGAATTTCCGAAAAGGAAGAGTTTTATGACAGAAGATTATAATACAGGTTTCTTTGATGCCGTGAGTTTGGCGGTGGTGCATTGGTATTTTAATGATTGATTAATTTATTTCTTAAAATCATTAATAAATTATCCTTTAAAAGGAATGGGGTCAGACCATATTCTTTTACTTGGAGTATAGTATTTTTTAATTATTAAATTATACTCCTTACAGTTTTCTATACAAGCACCATTAGTATCTATTATGTATTTAGAATTATTAAAATTTAATACTTCTAAAATATTATGGCTTTCCATAAATTTAATCTCTTTAAAAATGGGAGGGATTAGATATAGTCCATTAAAATTCATAATTCCAAAAGCAATTTTATCTTGTATATTATAACTAATTTTATCACTTATAAAAATTAATTCTTTAAAATAATTTACTTTTGAAATATCAAAATAATCTTTACCTATAATTTTATTTTTGGAAAAGTTATAAATTGTTTTACGCTTTATATCTATAGGATTATCAATTTTAAAAGTTTTTTTATTTACAATTCCTAAAAAACGATACGATCTTTCTAATATTGTATCATTTTCAATATGTATAAATTCAATTTTCTTTTTAGAGAAAGACATTTCTAATAAAATATTTTTATTACTTTTTGGAGAAGAAAATATGGTGTTTTTTATATTAGAAAAAGACACATTACTGTAATTTTTTATTATTTTACTAATAGATGTTTTTTGATAAATATTCTTTTGTGGCAAATCATTTAGTAAAATAAAAGAAGGCTCTTTTTGAGAACCTAATTTACAGATAAACAAAAGTTTATTGGTTTTTGGTAATTCAATAATATTAAGGATTTTTACAAAACAAAACTTACTTTTATTTTCTGGAAAATATTTTGAACAATCAAATTTAGATAATGATAGAACTTCTCCTTTATTACTTATAAGGTCTTCTGATTTTTCCATAACTCCAGTTTTCTTATTTTTAGAGTTAGATGGAGTATAGTATGTTCCTTTAAAATGTTTTTTAGAATCATTTAAAGGTTCTATAGATTTATATTTTCTTGTCACAATCTCACCTAAATTATTTATAAAATAGTAATCGTAATCATATGAAATAGCGTCTTTTTTATCAATTACTAAAAAAAATCCTATACCTACAGAGGTTATTTCTACAAATTTAGAAGTCTCAAATGTGTAGACCTCATTACCTTTTTTATCAATTATATGAGAAAAATTTTGTTCAGTTACAATAGCATAATTATATTTAAAATCAGTGCAAGAATCATATTTAAAAGGAATGTCGTTGAATTTTTCTGAATGACTTATGTATCCATACTTGTTGAATTTTTTAGCTACACTAAAATCTTCAAACACATCTCCAATAAAAAAATAACGAGGATCATTTTTAAGGTTTTCAATCTTAAATAAATAATTTTTATTCCCCTTGTCATCTTCTACAACTCTTGTTTCTTTAGAAAAATCTTTAGATAAATTTGTTGCAATATCTATGTTCTTTTTATAGTTTTTCAGTACTTCAAATCCTTCTTTTTTTCTTGGATCATTATTCGAAATCTTTTTTAGTTCTTTCGCATATAATTCTAACCTTTTTTCCCATTGTTCTATTTTTTCATCAAAAGCATCAAAATTTTCATTTACTTTTGTTTGTAAATTGAACATTTTTTCAAAATATTCTCTCCTAAAGAACTCACTTTTTTCAGGAGCAAAAAAGGTTTTATTATCTAATGTAATAAAAACAAAATTTTGGTTGACGATACCTCCATTGTTATCAATATTTAACTTTTCTGCATTTCCTATGTTGGTAAGTTTTTTTACTGTTCCAGAGTTAGTTAGATTAAAAGACATAGGAAGTCTTCTTGAATCTTTTGGAGTTTTCTTTAATAAAGCATTGATTTCTATATTTGTTGGAAAATCTTTGTCTTTGATTTCTTGTGCAATGCTATGTAACTGAAATGCCATAAAAAAAAGACTAAAAAAAACAGTTTTTCTAATCATAAATTTACTTCTTTAACATTACCAAAATTATTAATCTGTTCTATTTTGCCACTATCTTTAACTTGAATATGAATATTCATATTATTGATGTTTTTAGGTAAACTATCTTTTTTTATTTTAGTAGTATCTAATACTTTTTTTTGAATCAAAGGTTCTAGTACTTCTTTTTTTTCTGTATTTATAAAATCATATTGGATTAAAATTATAGGTATTATTATTGCAAAACAAATAACAAAACCGTAAAGAATTTGTTTAGTGGAAAATCTTTTTTTCGGTTTTTTATTAGATGGATTTTTATTTTTAAGAACAGGTTGTTTAGTTTTTATATCATAGATGCATGTTTCATAAGTTAACACTAATTCACGCAGACATTCTATTTCTTCAATATCGAAATTTCTTACATATTTGTTAGACGGAGTTTTATTAGCTTTAAAAAACTGATAAACTCTAGAAGCAGAAATTTTGAAATCTTTTGAAATAAAATGCTGTGTATCAACTCTTAACTTTTCCCAAAAAGCATTTTCCGCATTATAAGATTTTTGTTTGAATATTTTTAAATCTTCTTCACTTTCTTGATAGAAAATAGGGTAAAACTCTTCAGTATTTTTTAAAAGCACAGATGCTTCTTTAAGTGAAAATGATTCGTTTTTACTACTCATAGCTTGTTTTTTTTAGCTTCTCTATCTGTGTATAACTCCTTTACCTTATTTAGAGTTGTGTTTAAATATACTTAAAATCAATTTAATACTTACAATTATGGTTACACAACATCAATATTTAATTTTTGAATCTGAGTTTATTTCAATGTTGAAAAGACTCACTAAATTTTTAGCGAACAGAGGAAGTAAAGTAACTCACAAATCGTCTTTAGACAACAACAACTGTCTTATCAATATTTTTTCAATTTATTATTATTTATACAATAATGAAAAAATTATTGTGAGTGATTTTTTTCATAATAGTTTCAATTTTGGTGAAATATTTAATACAATCAAAGGTGAAAATTACAAATCAACTCCAATACTAAAATGCGAAATTGTAGGTGATTCAGAATTCCCTATATCAATTGATTTTACTGTTTATGTAAAACCTGATAATCAAACACATTCTCTGTGCTTAATACTTGATAAAGATTTTGATAACAAGCAAATTTTAGAATTCCATTTTGAAGAATGGCGAAAAATGATGTCGACTTTTGTGGAACATATTATAAAAAAACTTCAATAGTAATTTACAAAACACCCCAATCATAAGGGTGTTTTTTTTTGTGGTTGAACTCCCTAAACCAAACATAAACCAACATAAACTACTAAACCAAATCTAAACTAGTGTGTTTTGTTTCATAATTAAAATAATAAATAAAATGAAACTAAAAAAAATTACGAATGCAAGACAGCATGAAAAAGTATTAAGTCTTAGAAAGCTAAATATAAACAAATTGTTGAAAAATCATTTTACGCAAACAGAAAATAATAATTCTAAAATTAAATAACGATGCAAAAAAACAATCCTGTAACACAAGAAGAATTAGGTGCTTTTGTAAAAGAGCATAATAATGATCCAATTAGTAAATGTAAAATCAATTTTATTGAAATTTTTACAATATGCCAGAAATCCAAACTAACAAATAATAAACATTAAAACTAAATAATTATGAGAAAAACCAATAGAAAAAAGGGAGGGACAAACCAAATCAATAGTTTGGAAGTAATGACAAGAGAGCGCATTTTAAAAATGCAAATATTAGAAAGCGAAGGTTTTATTCGTTTTCTGTATGATAATAAAAGTAAGCATTATATTATTTTCAATGGAAAATACAATGCAAGCTTTTATAGTAAGTTCTACCAAACAGCAGAACGTTACTTTAAACATTTAATTTCACAATAACCACGATAGTAAAGCACTCCGAAATCGTTTTGGAGTGCTTTACTATCACAACGCTTTTTAGCAACACATGTTTTCAAGAAACAAAATCGTATCTGTAATTAAAAACTTTACAGATAAATTCGCAGACGAATTGATAGGAAAAGAAGTTCCTGCAATTCGCCAAGAAGTTCAATCGTATGCTATTAATTTAGCAAATCGGAAATTACCTAATGTAAATGATACATTAGAAGTGTATTTACCAAAAATCAAGCAACCTTTTCAGGTGCTACTGGAAAAAGTCCACAAACTTATTGGAGCAAGACGTGCCAAATCGGATAGTATTTCCTTAAACGAGAACTACCAAAAAGAAGAGAAAACCTTAATCACGCGTAAATTAGAATTAGAACAAGACTTACGTTTGTTAAGAAAAGATGAGAAAACACTAAATAACAATCTAAAGCATATTATGAGAAACTGGCACATCAGCTTGTTCTTTTTAGTATTGTTATCATTTGCAGAAGCCATCTTAAATTACAAGATTTTCTTATTAATCTCGACCAACAATGCAACAGCTTTGATTAGTGCCATTGGTGTGGCAATTGCACTGTTCATTCTTTCTCATGTTTTCAAGGATACTTTAAACCATTTTCCAAATAAGAAAATGAAATGGGTAGTAGGATTTGTAGTCATTGGATTGGTTACAGGTTTGTTATATGGGTTTGCAACACTTCGGTTGTCTTTCCTTTCGGAGGTAGACGAATCTGCAAATTCCATTTCTGAATGGGTCTTCGTAATTCTAAATCTTACACTCTTCTTGGCGGGTGCTATCCTTGTACTCATCTACAAACCAAATAAGCAAACGGTTTCAGATTACAAAGCACATAAAATGGTGGGTGATGAAATTAAAGTAAAGAGTAAAGAGGTCATTAGTATCGATAGAAGATTGGCTATTCTAACAGAAGAGCGCAATGATAAGTTGGGAGATTTGTATGGAATTTTACTAATGGCAAAACACTACGAAAAGATTATCTCTTCAGAGTATTTGTCAGCCTGTGCTTTGTTTACTTCAGAAAACATTATTGCACGTAAAGATTCGGTTTCTAATCCCAAAGCGTTTACGGAAACACCTACACCACTAATCACTTATTTTGATGACATTGACGCTTTGCAAATTAAATAATGAGAACGTTTTTAAGTATCATCATCCTTGGAATATTCCTCACTGGATGTGAGGAGTCTATTCCGCCACAGCAAGCTCATATTTCTATTCTGATAGACAGAACAGAAGTAGATGGACACAAGCCCCATTCTGATGAATTAATTCAACAGATAAAGCCACAAAGTCCTGAATCAGGAGTAACCATTACCTTACAATCGATTTCAGACATTACTTACAACCCAAAACAAACCTTTGTATTACCCGAAGCAACGTTGGGTTGGATGGGAAATGAAGACCAAAGACGAAAAAACATCAAGAAATTCTACAAGCAATTTGGAGATTCTATTGAGGCTTCCAATCAAAAAGTTACCAGTTTTAATCGTTCAGAAATCTATAGAAGTTTGGTAGAAGAACTGAACCGTTTGTCACCAATTTCAGGTACTAAAAAAGTATTGTTGTTTTCAGATTTAAAAGAACATAGTTTTTTCTCGGTATACAACAAACAGCATCTTCGTTTATTAGAAAAGTCTCCTGAACAAGTAGCGAGATTATTTATAAAACAGGCAACTCCAGCGACTGATTTAAAAGGTATTGAACTCGCTATTTTATACCAACCGACCTTGGAAGATGCACGGTTTTTTTCACAATTACTATCCGTTTACAAAAGTATATTAGAACCCAAAGGCGTGAAGATTATCGTAGGTTTTCATCACAAGATTGGCTTATGAAAATAGTAGTCACTCTCTTTCAGTTTCTGTGGAAGTTGTTTCTAATCTGCGCCTATGGAATTTCCAAAGGTGCAGAATTAGTGCTCCAAGCATTCAATAAATTATTTAAAGCTTTATTAGAAAAATGAGTATTATAGATACATTAAGTATTTTAAAAGAAAACGTATTCCATTTTTTGGATACTATTTTACAAATGATGTTAGGCAAAGACCATCGCTTAAAAGCTGGTTTTGGAAAAGCATCCAAAATCTTAAAAAGAACCCATGAAGGTTTTTGTTTGGATGGGATTAGAAGTATTAGCATACACCAAAGTTGCGCCAATGTTTTGACAGTAGCACCGAGTGGAAAAGGGAAAACACAAGTATCCGTTTTTCCGTTTTTACTAAACCAAAAAGGGAACTATTCCATTATTTGTAACGACCCTAGTGGTGAGATTTCAGAAGTAGAGCCCTATTTGGAATCTGTTGGAATACAAACTGCTGTTTTAGATTTTGGTAAGAAAACGGGCGTATACTTTAATCCATTAGAAGGATGTAAAGAGAATATTACACAGATGCGAAAAGTTGCCAAAGCACTGATGAACGCGAATACCTCAGAAAAAGATTTCTTTACCATTTCCGCAGAAGATGTATTAGTGCTGTTTATTCAATACCTAATGGAATCCGAATCAAAGGTTTATCAGAACATTGCCAATGTGTACCGATTGATTTTAGAATACCAAGGAAACCCTCAAGTTATTGAAAAGCTATTCGCTACCAAAGCCAGTGAAGGGGTTTGGAGAAAGTTTAAAAGTTTGGCAGGAACATCAGACAATACCAGAAAATCGATTGTTGCCAGTTGTTTGTCTGCTATTAGTTTTATTGGAGATAATCCAACTTTGAGCGACATAACATCAGTAAGCACAATAAACTTTCGAGATTTTAGAGAAACACCACATGCTTTGTTTATACACGTACCTGTGGGTGATGTTCAATTCTATGCACCCATCTTAAATTTATTCTTTCAAGAATTTTATCGTTTTGCGTTTGCAGAACTTCCAAAAAAGGACGATTTAGAAATCTTTATGGTACTGGATGAGTTCGATACATTAGGTGCAATTCAAGATTATTCTACAATTATTTCAAATTCAAGAAAGGCTAAAATTCCACAGCAAATTATCATTCAACCTGAATTATGCAATAGATGATTTAAAATTTTGTATAAACGATTACGATTATTAGCTTTACAGTGAATTTAACACATAACCCAAATGGTTAATCTCCCTATAGAGTATTCAAGTAAGAAAGTCACCCCTTTTGGAGGGATGAGCTTAATGAAGCGTTTTATTGATCAAACAGAAATTAGAGAACAACTAGCACAATTAGATTTACCTCAACCAAGCTCTAATGCGGGTTATAATCCTGCACATATAACTGAAGCTTTTTGGTTGAGTATTTGGACAGGAGCCTCTCGTTATATCCATTGTGATTGGTTACGTTATGATAGCGCATTGCAAGAAATTTTTGGATGGAATCGTATGCCTTCACAAAGTACCTATAGTCGTTTTTTTGGCAAGTTTTCTCAAAAGCGCAATACAGAAGTATTTCCAAAGTTGCAACATTGGTTTTTCAAGCAATTAGATGTTGACAACTTAACTATAGATTTTGATAGCACAGTTATTACAAGATATGGAGAGCAACAAGGTAGCGCAAAAGGTTATAATCCCAATAAAAAAGGCAGGAACTCACATCACCCATTAATGGCCTTTGTGAGCCAAACCAGAATGGTTGCCAATGCTTGGTTAAGACCAGGCAATACAGCAGATAGTAGTAGCTGTAAAGAGTTTATGGAAGAAACCTTCAATGAAGCTTTAAAGGACAAAAGAGTTGGTTTAGTTCGTGCAGATAGTGGTTTTTACACACAAGATTTATTAGATTATCTAGAAGGCAAACAACTCAATTACATTATGGCAGCACGTATGTATCCAAATATAAAAAATACAGTTTGGAGTTTGGATAATTGGATAGAGCTCACAAAAGGAATTGAGCTTAATGAGATGATTTTTAACCATACAGATGGTAAGTCAAGGCGCTATATTGTCATAAAAAAGAAAGTAGAAGATCGTCCAAAAGCAGCAGGGAAATTACTCTTTGATGATCTGCCTGGTTATCGTTTTAGTTGCTATGTAACTAATCTAGATTTACCCCTAGACCAAGTTTGGAATATCTACAACACCAGAGCTGATTGTGAAAACAGAATCAAAGAACTCAAAGAAGACTTTGGATTGGACAACTTTTGTTTAAAGAATTTTTGGGCAACTGAGGCTTCCTTTAGATTCATTATGGTGGCTTATAACCTAATGAGTTTGTTTAGGCATTTTGCCTTAAATCATCATAATCGAGCAACTTTAAAAACCCTAAAAGTCTATTGCTTTGCATTAGGAGCTTGGACAGTAAATCATGCTAACAGAAAGGTGTTAAAGATTGCTTTGAACACTAAAAAAAGACCTTGGATGGACGGATTATTCTCCCAAATTAATAATTTAAGTCCTCCTTTTGTTTATTCCTAATGCATAATGCGGGTTCAATCAGAAAGCCAATTGGAAAAATATGGTAAAAAGGCACAGAATATTAAAAATAACTGCAACATCAAATGTTATTATGGCGGATTGGGTCAAGAGACATTTGAACTTGAAAAAGTGTTGGGGAAATTTGAATATGAAGATGCAAAAACAAAACAAGTGCGCCAGCGTTCTTTAATGACTGCATCAGAAATACGAGAACTCAAAGACGAAATCCTCATCATTCCAAGTGGCGAAAAACCAATCAAAGTAAAAGTGAAGCCAGCGTATCAACAACCTCAATTGATGAAGCGTTTGGCATTGGAACCAGTAGAAGAAGATAACTTAATTGCACCATTAGCATACACCACCCAGTATATCGATTTAGATTCTTACCGAGAAGAAAAACCAAATAGTAATAATAATTCACAAGACGAAACTTCGTCTACAACGCTTTCATAAATGAATGAAACTAATAACGAAAGAACTTGAAAAACGATTTGAACAAATCGGAGATCAATCTGAAAAAGACAACCCAATCATCGTCGCTAAATATTTTAACCCTGTAGGTGCTGCAACTTGGTATGCTACAGAATATGACCCAAAAACGAATATCTGTTTTGGTTATGTTGAAAATTTAGTCTCAAGCCCTAATGGAATATATGATGAGTGGGGCTACTTCTCCCTTAAGGAATTAGCATCTGTAAAACTTCCTTTCGGGCTTTCCATTGAAAGAGATCGACATTTTAATGAAATTACTTTTAAAGAGCAGATGGAAAAGAAAAGACCTAAAAGGGAATTAGAAACAAAAAAAGACAAAAAAGATAAAGATAAAAGCGATGAATTAGAACGATAATGGGGGCTTTTAGATATACGTCAGTCCATCAATATTTGGATGAAGTATTGGGGCAAATACAAAATCCAACAGACTCCCAAATCAAAAAAGCAAAGCAAGCCTATTGGAAAATATACTATGGGTATTATAGAAAACAAAAGCGTAAAACTCGTAAAGAGTTTACGCTTGGTTTTTATCCAGACCAATTAGAACAGATTCATCAAAAAAGAGAAAATTTATCTGTTTCAGAATTTCTCTACAACTGTGTGTTTTTAATATTAAAAAATGATGCTATTTCTTTTGCCAACAACTATCAGTTAGATGAACTCTATCAAAAAGTAATGGAACTCATTACTTTGGTGGAGGAATTATTGGAAGAACATACCTATCAAAAAATAGAAGAAATATTGCTTCGTTTAGAAACAATTGAAGAACAATTCACAACGCTACAGGAAGGTAAATTATGATTATTAAGTCAAAATCTATCAAGAAGAAAAGTAAGAAAGCCTTGGAGAATACCATTCGATATATCCTTACAAAAGAAAGCCAAAAACAAGTAGGCTTTATTATGAATCGCTATATAAAAGGCGACCGAAATTTTGATAAGCAAATGCAGTTAGCTGATAAAGATTTATTAAAGCAAGAACAGATTTTAGAGAAACGCATTCAAAATATGGTGAAACAATTTGAATCCAATGAATCGAAAAGGAAAATAGAAAGAAGTAATGCAAACATTGCGTACCATGAGATTATCTCTTTTCATAAATCTGATACAGATAAATTGCCTAAAAAAGTATTGTTAAAAATTGCGAGAAAATACGCAAAAGAACGTTCACCGAATTCTATGATTATAAGCTCTATGCATTCAGATAAATCTCATCTTCACATTCATAATGTAATTTCTGCTTTAGAATTTGCGACAGGAAAACCAGTAAGGTTAACAAGAAAAGAATTTAAGGATGTAAAAATTCGTATGGAATATTTTCAACAACAAGAATTAGGATTGGAATTTAGCAAAGTAGATCATTCTAAAAAAAAAGTTCAAATGTTACAACTTGATATTGATAGAGAACTCAATCTAAGAGGGAAGCGAAGTGAACGTCAAGAAATACAATCCAAATTAATACAGGTTTTTGCCAAAGTAAGAACTGAAAAAGTATATTACAGAGAATTAGAAAAGGCTGGATTAGAATTGTATTCCAGAGGTGGAAAAATTGTAGGTGTTCAAGGTTTTAATAAGCGATATAGATTGAAGACTTTGGGCTTTGATCCAAAACGAATTTCATTAGAAAAAGTACAAGAGAATATTCGACTTAAAGATTTACAAAAACTTAAATCAAATAAAAATCAGGAGTTGGAACAATAATTAACGTGGTAGTTACAAAAATACAAGACAGGAAGAAGTAATTCTCCTGTCTTCTTTTTTTGGGTGAAACGGATTCCAAAGGTGTCCTTTGGCAAGACTGCTTTTGAATTGTTCCACTGAACAGTTCAAAAGCAATCTTGCATCAGGATGTCGCTAAAAGAAAATCCATTTTCGAATTACGTCATCGTGATTTTAAAATGTCCAAAAAGTCAGTAGACGACTTTGGATATTTTTTTATTTCTTATTTAATCCATGCCAATCAACGTATAGTCGATATTTTTTGTTATTATAACTATTTTATTTCGCTATTCGGAAAATTTTAGTATATTTGTATTGAATTATTTAAATCATATAATATTAATTAAAAATTTTAAACCATGAAAGATCTTATGAATTACAAGCATTCCAGTAAAATGCATCAGCACAATTTAAAATTAGTTAATTATGAATATTCATGCAATAAGCAAGGAGTATCTTCTTGCGGAACGTAAAATTTTAGCCTATAGAAGTAAAAATAATATTAGTAAGGTTCTTGATCGTGAACTTGAAGATTTGGCAAGTCAATGTGGACTATGCTCTGAAAGTATCATTCGAGATTTCACAGACGAAGGAATCGCTTTAGAAAATTTACTTACTATATTAAAAAAGTTTAATGATATCGCTTTAAAAAAGTAATTTTAGAAATTACTAGGTAGTGTTATATCACAAAAGTAACCAAATAAATTAGAGTAATATCTAATGTATTTTGGATAAATATAGATAAAATCTAAATATGAAATGTACAGGCGGTCTTGCTAAAAACGCCTTTTTATTTTAGAATGATCGTAAAATAGGATTTTACCTTTAAGAATCATTTTAATCACTTATGGACACAAAAAAATTAAATATCGCTGAAACGTTGGAATCAATACGTTTAGAGAAGCGCTTGAATAAAGGAGATTTTGCTGACAAATGTGGAATCTCAAAATCATTTTATTCAGAAATAATCAATAAGAAAAGAAACCTTAACGTAACAACTCTAGAACAAATATGTTCTAACATTGACGTGCCGATTGAAATTTTTATCCTCAAAGCTATTAATGAAGATAAAATTGAAGACCCTGAAAGAAGAAGATTGGTGAGAGAAATTAGACCTCACATGAAAAAAATCACAGATTTACTTTATTCTTTTAGTTAATAAAATAATTAGATTAACTAGGCTCGTTTTTACGAGCCTTTTTTATTCAACTTATTTTTTCCTTATTTTTTCTAATTCAACAAGCCTAGATTTCATTTTAATCTGCTGCAACTTTTCTACTCTATCTTTTTCGATCATGGAATCAAGAAGAATAGTAACTACATTTCTATTGTATTCAGATAAGTCATTTACCAAAACTAATTTTTCAGCTACTGATCTGTCTTTAATTTCTGAGGATTGAAACAATTCTACTACATCTACTGCCAAAGCTTTTGCGATTCGAACCATGGAAGCCAAACTTGGATTACTTCCTCCTCTCTCTAATCTAGAGTAAGTTGGCACTAGCATCCCGCAACCTTCAGCTACATCTTTTTGAGTTAGTCCCTTTTCCTTACGGATACGTTTAATATTGGCTAGTAAAAGTGCTTGTGTAGGCTCCATTTTAGGTTATTTTATCAATTATTTACCACAAACATAGGTAGAATTGGCTATAAAAACAAAAAACACAAGTTTTATTTTTATTTATAAACAAATTAGTTTACTTTTGAAATATAATTTTGTGTAATATAATGTTTTAAAAGCTAACTAAAAAAATGAATGACTTCGATACTTCCAATAGTAACCATTTCAAATATACAACAGATGTATTAGAGTTCCATATTTTAGGTGGACTAACAACCTTTGGTTTAGATCGTATGCGTGTGACTTTAAAGGTAAATAGAATTGAGGATAAATTTCACGCCTACCGAAATAATATTGATTTATACAATGCCAATAGCGTTGAAAAGTTTGTTCGCAAACTTGCAGAGTTTTTAGAGATTGGAACGTCAAACATTAGAAGAGCCTTGCAAGAACTCATTTCTGAATTAGAAAACTACCGATTAGAATTATTAGACCAAGTAGAAAACGAAGAAGCAGAAGAATACTTACTATCAAAAAAAGAACGACGTTCTGCTGCTGATTTTTTGAAATCTAAAAATCTATTAGAAAAGACAAATAAACTAATCGGACAATCTGGAGTTATTGGAGAGGACGGAAACCGTCTGTTAATGTATTTGATTTTTACTTCTCGTAAAATGGACAATCCATTAAACTGCGTAAGCTTCGGTTCAAGCGGATCTGGAAAAACGCATCTGCAATCTAAAGTTGCAGAATTAATTCCCGAAGAAGAGCGATTAAGTTTGACTTCACTTTCTGCCAATTCATTTTACTATTTCAAAAGAACAGAACTAAAATACAAATTAATCTTAATAGAGGATTTAGACGGAGCAGATGATGTACTGTATCCATTAAGAGAATTGCAAACCAAAAAAAAGATTACCAAATCAGTTGTTCAGAAGGGAATTGGCGGACAAGGTAAAACTAAAAATTTAACCGTAGAAGGACCGATATCAGTTGCTGGATGTACCACCCAAGAAAGTATTTATGAAGACAACTCCAATAGGAGTTTCTTAATACATATTGATGAGAGCGAAGTGCAAGACGAAAAGATAATGACGTATCAGCGAAAACTATCAGCAGGGAAGATAGATATTGAAGAAGAGCTCAAAGCAGAAGAATTGTTACGAAATGCACAACGATTATTAAAGCCGATTAAAATAATCAATCCGTTTGCAGAATATCTTGTATTGCCTAAAGCAGTATTTAAACCAAGACGAACAAACGCTCATTACTTACAATTTATAGAAGTGATTACCTTTTATCATCAACTACAAAGAGAGAAACAATATGACCTTCATACTGGAGAAGAATATATTGAAACGACGATTGAGGATATTAAATATGCGAATGAAATTCTAAAACCAATTTTGCTTTGTAAATCTGATAATCTAAACGGTGCAACAAGAAGTTATTTAGAAAAGTTAAAAATGTATTTGGAAAATAAAGGAGATACCGTTTTTACCAATAGAGAAATCAGAACCGCATTTAGAATTGCAGAAAGCACCTTACGAAGATATCAGCTCTTGTTATTACAAGAGGGCTATATCAAACGAAGAAAAGATGTGCAAGGAGATTCATTTGTATATGAAATTGTAGATGTGAATGAGTTTAAAGAATTAGAGAATAGCATCAATTCAGCACTCAATTTTTGCATTGAAAAGATAGGATCAAAAACCTCAATAAGCAAAAAATCAAACTGATTTTGTTTAAGTGTCGAGCTTCTCGACCGATTCGCTACCGCCAGTGGTTCGCCACTCTAAAAGTGGCGAGGGTAAGGGTTTTAAAATGAGAAAGTTAGATAAGGTTCGCCACAAAAACTAAAACATAAGCAAGGTCGAGAGGCTCGACACCCAATAAATAGAAAACCAATAAAAAGATACTGAAATAAGTTCAGCATAAAAATGAAGAAACTACCACTAAAAAGCACCTCGTTTATCACGCTTATATATAGCTATACCGAATGGTTAGATGTATTGGGGTATGCTTCTTCTACCGTTTACAATCTACCAAACCACCTAAAGGAATTTTTCTACTACCTTGAACAAAAAGGACACAAAGATATTTCGTTAATTACTACACAAATAGTAAAAGAGTATTACAATCATTTATCCAATAGAAAAAACCAACGACGTGGTGGTGGGATTTCTAAAGCCTTTTTAAACAAACACCAACAAGCGTTAAAGTTATTTCTCAAATATCTAAAAGAACATAAATCAAATATCAAATTTGGTGTCCATTTAAAAGGAGAGAAAACCAATTACCAAGAAAGTAAAACAATACTTACTCAAGAAGAAGTAAAAGAATTATTTGAAGCTTGTAATTTCTCCCACATGGCAGAACATTTTCAACTGCGTGATAAGGCGATATTGGTTTTATTGTACAGTTGTGGTCTTCGTAGAAACGAAGCTGTGCATATCAATACGGAAGATATCCTGTTTGAAAAGCAACGAATTTATGTCCGAAAAGGGAAGAACTATAAAGAACGTTTTGTTCCAATTAATAAATACAATTTAAACGTTTTAGAAGAATATATTTTTGAAGCAAGATCAGAGTTTTTAAAAAATTATCAAACAGATGCGCTCCTACTCTCAAATCAAGGAAGGCGCATTAGTGATTTAAGTATTGCAAATCGATTAAAAGAAATAATTAATGCTACTGAAAATGAAACCATCCAAGAAAAGCCTATTACGCTTCACACACTTCGTCATAGTATCGCAACCCACCTAATGCAGAACAAAGTTCCAATCAAATCAATCAGCACTTTTTTAGGTCATGCTTCTTTGGAAAGCACACAAATTTATGTTCATTTAGTCAAAAAAGAAGCTCAACTAAAAGATGATGTATAGAGAATATTTACAAAAAGAAGGATACGCCAAAACGACCATTACTTCCTATTTGCGTTACCAATCATTTTTTTCCAATTGGTGCGAATACAAAGATTATGAAGAAGCTACTATTGATTACAAATCTTGCCTTTCATATATCAAATTCATCCAACAATCAAAAAAAGGGAAAACCATTACTAAAAGTACGGTTCAACATCAAGTAGGTGCGTTAAAAATCTACTTCAATTATTTGGTAGATTCAGAGCAACGATTTGATAACCCAATAGAGAATATTAATATCCGAGGAGTTAAACGAACATTGAATCATAATTTGTTAGAACCAGAAGAACTCGAAGATTTGTATTACAGTTACCAAACAGAAAGAATAGAGTTTCCAAACTCTAAATCTGTAGCCATTCGTAACAAAGTCATTACTGGTTTAATGGTTTACCAAGGATTAAATGCAACAGCTTTAAAAGCACTCAATGTAGAACATATCGAATTAGAAAAAGGAACTATCTATATTCCAAGTACACGCATAACAAACAGTAGAACATTAGAGCTCAAATCCCCTCAAATCCTTCCTTTTGTCCAGTATTTAGAAAAACATAGAGAAATACTACAAGAGGAACTCAAAAACTACACAGAAAGCCTGTTTCCGCTAAATTCAGAGCGTTTTGACATCATTACGCTTCACTTGTTCAAAAGACTGAAACGAATCAATCATAAAGTGACCAATGTAAAGCAAGTCAGAGCTTCGGTAATAACGAATTGGCTCAAAACGTATAATATTCGAGAAGTGAAGTATATGGCAGGACATCGCTATATTTCTTCCACGGAACGATACCAACAGGATGATCTTGAGAATCTACACGAAATGATTGAGAGTTTGCATCCGATTTGTTAATTATATTAAAGTTTACGGAAATCCGTAAACTTTTCTTCCTGCTTTTCACTTTCTTACATAAATAATTCAATGCCAAAATGACATTAGATAATTTATGGTCATATTTTTGTTATAAGCTATTAGTCAATTAATTAGAAAGGTAATATAATTTAATTTAATGAGTAGATTTACAGAAGAAACTTTAAACAGTTGGAGAAAACCGCCAAGTGATGCGGAGGAAACAAAACTAACTAATGCCGAGCGCATGGTACGTGAAGCTATTAGTGAAGATGATATTTTAAGCTCAAAATCCACAAGAATATTTGGGCAAGGTTCATACGCAAATGATACAAATGTGAAACTGAACAGCGATATTGATATTAATGTTCAATACACTGGAGGGTTTTATTATCAGTTATTAAATGATACAACACAAGAGGATGCAGGTATCGGAAAACTATCTAGCTCAACTTATTCCTATAGCGAATTCAAGGATGATGTTGAGAAAGCAATGGTAAAAAAGTTTGGACGTAATTCTGTCAAAAGAAAAAATAAATGCATCACTATTTTGGCAAATAACTACAGGGTTGAAACAGATGTTGTACCAACATGGGAGTTAAGAAGATATGATAAGAATAATACTCCTATATTAGGAGCAAGATTTTTCCCCGATGATGGTGGTGTAGTAACCAATTATCCTGAACAGCATATTCAGAATGGAAAGGATAAAAATGCTCGAACTCAAAAAAGATTTAAACGCCTTACTCGAATCCATAGAAAGTTAAGATATAAAATGATTGAAGATGGCGAAAAAATAAATGATGGAATTACGTCTTTTTTGTTAGAATGCTTGGTGTGGAACATTCCAGATTATATATTTAATAACAATGATACATGGACAGATCGGTTAAAAGAATCCATAAGATTTGTTTATCTAAAGACCAAAGAAGATAAAGAATGTAAAGAATGGGGAGAAGTATCTGATTTACTTTATCTTTTTACTGGAAGTAGGAAATGGTCTAGAGAAGATGTAAATAGATACATGATGCAAGTGTGGAATTATTTAGAATTTAAATAAAATATTATGATTAAATACAACATTAGAGTTTTCGCTTATGCGATATTAGGTCTTGGAATAATTACCTTTTTGGTAATATTCCTTTTCATATCAAAAGACTTACTTTCATCTTTTTCTTCAGCGGTAGCATTTAACATTATTATATGGACGCTATTCATTAATTGGGCTTGGAAATTTAAAATATTTTATCCGTGGTTGGTACCTTTTCCTAATCTATCAGGAAAATGGGAAGGTGAATTAATTTCTAATTGGGATAACAAATCATTAGACCCAATTCCTACAAAAGTAATTATTAATCAAACATTTTTTAATGTTCAAGTGCAAATTCAAACAGGAGAAAGTAAAAGCTTTAGTACAGGAGCTTCATTTGATATAGATACAGATAGAGGCTTGCAACAATTATTTTATTCATATTTGAATACACCCAAACCAAGTGTAAGAGAGCGTAGTGAAATTCACTACGGTACTACACGACTTGAATTCAAAGGATTTAAGGTTGATGAATTAGAAGGTGAGTATTGGACGTCTCGAGAAACTACAGGGGAGCTACATTTAAAAAGGAAAAGATAAAATATTATTAATATGACAAATGGAGACGTAATTGAATTATTTATGTGGGGATATCAAAAACATGCTCAAATATCACTTCAGGTATCAGCAGAAAGTATTTTTAAAAAATTAGATATAGAGCTTGACCCCAAAATCTTTTTTGTTGGAGTATTGGTTGAAGATAGAGAAAATAGACATCCCATCTGTATCGAGCCTGATGATACTGATTTCTATGTAAGTCAGTTTACTGATGTAAAAAGGCTTGCTAATGAACTTGAAAAAATAGATAGTGATTCGAGAATAATTCATTCCCATCCGATAGCTCAAGAGAATCAAGATAATAAGATAAAAGCGAAAGCATACAGGGATAGTATTTTAAAAACTATAGAAAGAGAAAGTTCTTATGGAGAGAACGACCATTTCGTTTCTTATCCGACTAATGTAGAAGGATATCTTGTTTTTACTGTTCTATCGCTTAATAAAAGAAAGTTAGAAAAGTACTATTCGCTGACAAAAGATAAGTGGAATGATAGATTTCATATTTCACGTTCATTCATTGAAAGCTGTATCGATACATTTTTAGATGAATGTACTCATGAATTAAAAGACCCAAATCGTGGAATTAGTTTTATGTCTCGAAAAGCAGAGGAGCTATTGAGAGATTCGGCTCGTAATTTTATGTATTCTGCATCAAATGTTGGCGGAAACTTTGAGGGTTTACACGGACTATATGATACCTGTAATGAGATAGCTTCTATGAAATATGAAGGAGCTGAGGGATTAGGTGGATTAGTAGTTGCTCCATCTGGACATAAAAATATCCGAATGACTTTGGAGCTTAAAAAACCTATTAAGATGCGAAACCACAGAAAGGTTCGTAAATTTTTAGAATTAGTAGATTCGGAATCCTATATAATTTCAGATTCTGCTTTAATATATGGTTTAGGTAAATTCACAGGGAAGTATAACCCTAAAGATGAAAATATATTTGTTATTAGTTTTAAGAATCATTTGAAGTGGGAATTATTGCATGATGAAAACTCATTAATGTTAGTAGAGTATGGTATTCCTTCTTTACCTAAAGAAAAAATAAATCGAGATAAGTTTTATGATGATTTTCCAAGACTATTTAAAGGCATTGAGAAAAAACAAATAGATGCTTTATGGGAAGTGACTATGGAGGCGACTAAGCAAAAGCACGGAGCGATGCTTATTATTTCTGCTCAAGCCGAAACAGAAGCAAAGCGTCTAGAAAGTCAGTGTTTCCCATTAGAACCTCTAAAGTTAAATTCAAAACTAATAGCACAAACAACTTCCATTGATGGAGGTGTTCTTATGGATGAAAATGCTATTTGCCATGCTATTGGAGTCATCTTAGATGGGATAGCGACTGAAAAAGGAGATTCCTCGAGAGGTTCAAGATATAATTCTGCTGTTCGATATAATGAACATTTTGGAGCGGAAGCACCAGTTGTTATTGTTGTTATCTCTGAAGACGGAATGATAAACCTTATACCAGAACTAAAACCCCAAATTAAGCATAGTGTTATTATAGAAGCTATTGATAACTTTGAAGATGTTCTTAAATCAGAGACTCTAAATAAAAAAAAATTCAATACGGGAATGAGTTTTTTTAAGAGTATTAATTTTTATCTCACAGAAGAAGATTGTAAAAACATAAATTCTTTACGACACCAAATTGAGGAAAAATTTGCTAAAGATTTGGTAATGTTACGAATTGTTTATCAGGACATAACACCATATGCTGAAATGAACGATTCATATTATAAAGAGGAATGAAATTAAAGTTTGAAAACTGTCTTTTCATTAATGGTCTAAAATATTGTTTGGATTTTTTTGCGTTGGATACACTCTAGTTACTCTAACAGTAGTTTTATCTACTTGGTAGTAAACTCGATATTTTTTTTTAACAATTACTCTTCGACATGAAGGGTCAAATTCATCTATCTGCCACTGTTCAGAGAAAACTATTTCTTCTACGGCATCAATAATATCATTTATATGAATATAGGCTTTGTTAGGAGAGAATTCTAAGTAGTATTCTAAAATATCATCTAAATCTATTTCTGATTGTGTAGACCAAATAATTTGCTCGTAATTTTTAGACATATTACTACTGACTAACGTATTTTTGACGTATTTGAGAGTGGGTTTTGAACTCTCCTCTTTCAATAGAATTTATAGCTTCTCTATTGTTTTTTACAATATCGGTTTTAGTAAGAGGTGTTCCTTTAAAGGTGTAGGCTACAATATCAGCTTTAACAGATATATCTTCGTTGTAAGTTTGATGCAATGCTTTTACCATTCGTAAAAATCGCTCATCTGATGAGTTAATGATATCAACTAATTTATTTTTTAATTCTACCGTTTCCATAATAATTAATGATTACTGTAACAAATATACATAAATTATAACACAATTTATTTGAATTTATTTCAACATAAATCATTCCAAATAAAAATTATCAATAAATATTAGGTCAATAAAAGACAAAGAATTATTTTAGTATTGGAATAGAAGTTCATTGAAATAACCTCGTATAAAAAAGTGAGGCATTGGTATAAAAAGGTCAAAAGCCTCTAAAAAAGACGGGGTGTTACTATCCCTTTGGACTCAAACACAAAGGGTATAATGACGTGATTGTTGGAGTACAACATAACTGGGATTATCAAGGGAAAGAAAATCAAAAAGAACTTGGACTTAATTGGCATGACTTTGAAGCGAGAAATTATGATGCTTCTCTTGGAAGATGGATGAACTTAGACCCATTAGCTGAACAGATGAGAAGACATTCTCCATATAATTATGCGTTTAATAATCCTATTAGATTTATAGACCCAGATGGAATGGCGCCTTTTTGGAAAAAAGATAGTGAAGGTAACTATATAGCAGAAGAAGGCGATAGTGCTTGGTCGTTATATCAACAGTTTGGTAAACAAGATGGATTTACAGCAGATCAAGCTAATACAGCTGTTGAAAAGAATAGATCTAATTATATTAGAAAATCAGATGGAATGTTGATGTCTAACACTGAAGTAGGGGACAAAGTAACCATTGAAACTCCAGCTGCAGATACTAAAGATGATTCAACAATTACTACAGCAGAAGTAGAACCAACGGATGACTCAACAGTAAATACAAATAGCAGATCAGGCACTGATGTGGCTAATGATGCAGATTTAGGACTCACTATTTTAGGGATTTCTATGGCTGGTGCTGAAAATCTTATTAATGCAACCGTTAATGTAGGTGATGATGTAATTTTAGGTTCTCAAGTTGCACAGGCTTCAAAAATTAGTACAGTTTTAGGGGTTGCCTCTATTGCAATAAATGCCACGCAATGGCAACTTGCGAAAAAAAGTGGAGATGAACTTGCTATGAGAAGAGCTGAAGCAAGTGGAGTTGCAAATGCGGCAATAACATATGGAGGGATAATTGGTTGGGGAGTTGGTCTTGGAGTTCATTTTTCATTAATTTTAAATCCAAACATGACACCTTTAAAGCCTATAAATAATTTTAGTACTACAACTTGTTTTGTTGCTGGAACTATGATTCTTATGAAGGATAAAAAACTCAAGAAAATTGAAGATATTGTTGTTGGAGATGAAATTTTAAGTGTAGATATTAACACTATGAATATAGAGCCTGATATAGTTGTAGCAATACCAGATAAATTAAAAAAATATAATATGATTACTGCTGTATTTGATAATGGTATATCGAACACATTCTCTCCTGCTCATCCTTATTGGGTAAAAGGTAAAGGGTGGAGTGTTTATGACATAGAAGAAGCCAAAAAGGAACTATCTTTTAATGTTAAAAAAATAGAAGTTGGAGATTTGGTTTTGTATTATAGTAATGATAAATTAAAAGAAACTAAAATTTTGAACCTAATAAATCAAGGTAAATCTACAATTATGTACAACGTTGAGTTCGTTAAAAAAAATCGTACTTTTTTTGCTAATGGAATTTTAGTACATAACAAATACAAAGATTAAATGAAAAAACTCAAATTTATTTACAATAGTTTTTTTTATACTATTTATAAATGGAACTTACATTTGAATAAAAATGAAAAGTTTGCAGTTACTCAAACAATTTTAGGATTAGTTTTTTTTAATGTTGCATTGATAAATTTGGTTATTAGTTTTATTAATGATTTGACTAATTTAGATATACCTTCTCCATTTTCAAATATATTTTTTTCATTGATAACGGTGTCAATCTTATATTTAGTACATTATATAAATTTTGAACGAGAGAATAAATACGAAAAATTGATTGAATTTTTTCAAAAGAAGAAAGAGGAAAAGTTTTCAATTTATTTTAGAACTTTTTTGACTCTCTTTCTAATTGGAGGTACACTAATATTATATATTTTCTACTTTAGATTTTTTGGTAATGGTACAGATTAGTTGATGAACAAATTATAGAATATTGTAAAACAATAAATTAACATATTAATTATAGTGAAAAAGGATGAGCATATAGCTCATCCTTTTATTTTTTGAATGAATTTAAATGCTTTAAAATAGGTCTTTCTGACCTAGGTGGTTCAAATTAGTTGATGAAAAAGTGGAAAATCACATCCCCTTAAAAAACTCTTCTAAAGAAATATCCATTGCTTTTAGAATTTTCACAAGCGAGCTAAAACGCAGATCGCTTCCTTTTTCATAACGTCCATACTGTGCTCTTGGAATTCGATGCTCAAAAGCAAATTGTTCATAATTCGTATAGCCTTTCGCTATTCGTAATTCTCGGAATCTTTTTCCGAGTTTTTCCTGTTGTTCTTTGATAAAGTCTTCTTGATTTGCCATATACAAATAAAGAATAGTTACTTTAATTTTGTTACTACTTATAAAATACCACTAATAAGTAGTTTTTTTGAAATTGTTTGTCTACTTTAGCTGTGACTCATTTTATACGAACTGCCTTTTTTAGGAGTCAAAGGCAATTAAAATCAAATCTTTATGAGAAAAACAGTAGTACACATTTTCTTTACTTGTTTTTTAGTTTTTGGAGTTTCAAGTTTACAGTCCTGTAAAACCGCTTCTATTTTAAAAACAAGTTCAGATAGTTACGCAAAAACCAATCCAGCAGACATTGAAGTTTTTATGTCCAAAAAGCCCACTAAGAAATTTATCGAAATTGGCACAGTTACATCTTCTAAAAATGTAGGCATCTTTTCAAGAACACAAGAAAAGACTTACAAGGAGTTAAAAGAAAAAGCAGCTTCTATAGGTGGAAATGCAATAATCAACTTAACAGAAGATATTTCGCAAGTTAAAGGAGTAGTAATTAGATATACAGAATAGTGATGAGAAAAGTAATTTTAATTTTGACAATAATTTTAGGAATTAGTGCTTGTTCTAATTCTGACGAGATAGACAATCCATTTGATGGAGAATTATTTAATACCATTTGGTTAGGAATTGGAGATGATGAGGGTGAGAGTTATACTTTCTTATCAGATAGTGATTTTAAATATGTTGGAGAGGGGACTATAGAATCTGGAACCTATACGTTTAATGGTTCAAGTGGGGTATTTACTTTTTCTTCTTCAGGTGATATTTCATTTAAAATCGAAGGGAAAAAAATGACAGTTGAAGATGGAAGTTCGAGTATTTTTATCAAGAACTAAAAATAACCACTAAATAATAGATTAAAAAGCACTCAAAAAATCTTTGAGTGCTTTAATATATTCAATTGTTATTTCAGCCAAATTGTTTCAGCTTTTTCAAAACCTACCCACTGGTGGTTTTCATCATATCCACGACTAGCCAATTCATAACGGATTAGCTTCTCTAATGGAATTTTATACTTTAATATAAATCGTAAAATTTCTCCATCCATCACAGATATCATTCCTTTTATTTCAGAAAAATGATGCAAAGGGTCAATGTCCATGCTAATATTTCGAATATGTTTATACTCCATACCAGCATAATGGTCAGGTAAAGTTTCAAACACTTCTCCTTTAAAAGTAGGATGGTCGGGAGATACGATTAAGAAATCTCCCTCCACACTTTGAATTACTCCAAAATGTTTACCATCCACTCGATGCTTGAAATTCTGCCAAAGAGCAAAATCAATTGCTTTCTCTTTATTTGGTTGTCTTAGCAGGTTTGTCATCTTTTTTATTTGGTGTTTTGTTTTTTTCAGATACTGACTTTTCTTCCTTTTTAGCAGCAGGTCTTACCTGCCCGTTTAGAGAAATAATATCTTCTCTTGAAGAAGTAGCATCTTTACTTTTGGTACGAATGAGTTTTTGCGTATTAAACAAGGTTCTACATTTGATATTAAAAGCGGTATAATTTAAAGCCTCTTCATTTTTAGGAAGATTTTTTACATACGCTTCATACCAATCATTATTGGTTAACTGATGGTCTTTGGCTTTTAGTATCAAATCAAAAGAACTATTGGCAACAGAATTCACATTTTTATGAGGCTCAGAAACATCAAATCCTAGTTCCTTGATTTTCGCTTGTTGTTCTTCGTTAGCATATTTTGATAAGACCGATAAGTCTCTTTGCTGTTCTCTCAAACGATTTACAATGGCTTGTTTTTGATCTTTTGTTTCATTCATTTTTGCTTCAACTACGTTTAAAAGCATTTGATCTTCTTTGATGTTACTAATAAGTACATCAACTACAGTTGTATTATTCATAATTTTACTATTTAGTTTTGCACCGAATCGATGCGGATTAATATTTGGTGGCGAATCGCCACAGATTAGCATTTGTACCAAATCGGTACTGATATATTAGTGTTTACAGTATTCAAGAATGGTTGCTATCACGTGGTCGTGGTCATTGTGTTTATTAGCTTCTGTAATTACAGCAGTAATTTCTGCTTCACTCCACAATTCTCGTCTTGCGATATGCGTAAAGAGTTGTAGCAAAGTGTGTGCTGTTCCTTTAAATCCTCTTAAATCGAGGTCAATCATTTTGTCCATATTTTTAAGTTTAGAATTGTATTTTATTATTCACTTGGTTTAAGCGGATAATTGGCAGTCAAGACTTCAATTTTCCGTTTTCTCGATTTTCCAGCAACTGCTTTTTGAGCAGAAAGAGGTTTCTCAATTCGTATCGTATGCCATCCATATTTTTTAGAATAGTTCTCTAAAATATCCGATGGATAAGAACTCAGTAAGAATTTACCTTTGAGCTTCGATAATGTTTCTAACAATTGCTTGAAATCATTTTCAGTATATCCACCATAATGCCCCATATCACTATTGAAGTAAGGTGGGTCCACATAATGGAATGCATCTATTGCATCTCGACTTTGAATAACTTTAATCGCGTCATTATTTTCTACTTGGCAATTTTCTAAGCGCCTTGGAATTTCTTGGTTGAAGAGCATCTTCTTATTGATAAAAGCTTTGACTCGTTTTCCATACTTATCATAACCCCATGAGCCAATAGCACATGAGAACGCCATATTACAAGCGACATAAAAACTCCAAGCTTGTTGCAACTTATTAAACAGGTGTGGCATACGGTAGATACTTAATGCCACAGTGTAAGTTGCTCTTGAAAATAAGGTAGCTTCAATTTTTTCTTTTAATGCTTGAAAGTCGCTTCGAGCGACTTCATAGAAATTAACCACCATATTGTTGGTGTCATTAATCACTTCCGCTTCAGATGGTGGTTTTGCAAAGAATATTGCACCACCTCCAAAGAAAGCCTCTGTGTATATTTTATGTTCTGGAATTAAAGGAAGTATGGTTTTAACTAAATTCTGTTTGCCTCCATAATAGGAAATGCAAGTCTTTGGCATAAGGGTATTAGGGTTATATATAATTAAAGTTCTCCCTCATTGGCAAAAGACAAATAATCTTCCGAAGTCAGGATTAAATGATCTAACAATTTTACATCAAATAAGGACAAACCTTTTCTGAGTTTTTCGGTAATTTTTCTGTCATTTTGTGAGGGTTGTAATTTCCCAGAGGGATGGTTGTGCGCCACAATAATATGTGAAGCGTGAGTGAGTAAAGTCAATTCAAATATCTCGCGAATATTTACATTTACACCATCAATTGTCCCTACTCCTATGGTTGCAATACCTAAAACAGTATTGGCTCTGGAGAGGAAAATGGTAAAAAAGAATTCTTTTACATCCATTTGATTTGGATGTATATAGGCTCGTAACAGGGCATTGACATCTTCTGCAGATGAAATACTTTTCATTTTAGAGAATAAAGGTCGTTTGTAATGGATTTCAATTTCAGCATAAGAGAATACCTGTGTTGAGGGCAACTGTTTTTTCATTGGTTTAAGATTTTTAGTTATTAGTTTTTGGTTGATAGTTTTTAGTATTCAGTTGGTAGTATCAATTTTCAGTACATCATCTGCATTCAGAGACTGCATACTGCGACTGTTTTACTGCGAACTATAAAATGGTATCAGCACTAAAGGGCACAGAGGGTTTGCCATCTATCATCAATTTTAAATAGATTGAATGATTGGCTAGGGAAGTGAAGTCTGAAGCTTTAAAGATGGGATAGAATTCTTTTGCCATTAAGTTGGCATCAGAAATTCCCAAACGAAAGGCAACAATAGTACCTACGTTCCCAAGCACACTATTGCGAACTTCGGAATCTAGTTGATGTAAGAATTGGTTGGCGAGGATGAGTCCAATTTTGAACTTACGCACCTGCGCCAGTAATTCAGCAATCAACTCTGTTCCAGAGATGGTTTGAAACTCGTCTATGTATAGAAAATATGGTGTTCTGTCTTTCTCTAAAATATCAATTCTTGAAAAAGATGCAGATGCTAAAGAGGTTAATAAGAGTCCACCTAAAATATTGGCTACATCACTTCCAACTTGTCCTTTTGCCAAGTTTAATACCAAGATGGTGCCCTCATCGATTATCTTCCGTAACGATAATTGATTGGTATTCTCAATTAGAATTTTATGCACAATAGAATGGCTTAAAAAACCACCCAATTTGTTCATAATGGGCAATAGATCGTTCGGCTTGTATTTTGGAAATTCAGATTCCCAAAACTGGCGAATCGCCAGAGATGTGATATTGGGTAAACACTCTTCTCGATATGATTTCTGGTGTAATAGGTTTAGGATGTCCGAAAGCTGTGCTTTGGGCTGGTCCAATAAGGTGAGTAAAATCATTCGTAAGATATGTTCCATTTTCATACCCCAAGCCGATTTCCAATTTCGCTGGAAAATTTCTAAAATATTTGATGCTACCAAAGAGCGTTTGGAGGGAGAGACACTTCGTAATGGGTTGTAACCATAATCGAGATTGGCATCCGTTACATTAAAATAGACAAAGGTTCTATTTGGAAAACGAGATTTCAATTCGGTGACAATTTCACGAGAAGCATCTCCATGAACATCCAAGAATGCAAAACCACGCTGTGCTTGTGCATCTTGATACATGAGAGTTTTTAAAAGGGAAGTCTTACCACTCCCACTCTTTCCGAAACAATAAAAGTGATACAATCTGTCGGCTTGTTTGATGCCGAAGATTTGTCGTGTGTTTCTAAAATTAGATTTGGCAAAATAGCTGATGTCATACAAACGAAAGTCTTGCCATTGCATAATGGGAGTTAGTGTAAAAAAAGAATAAATATAAAATTGTGCAGTCCAATATTTGGACTTGTGGAAAGAACTTGCTTTATTTTAAATCTGTGGTACTGTTTGGAAATTCTTAATGAGAAACTTTTTTACGTTCTATTTACTACTATTATAGCACAAATGGAACAGGGAAGCATTAAAGCTGATTTAGACAAAAAACAACTGCGTTGTTCCTTGCTAAATTTAAGATTATGAATTATACTTTTAACCGTAAATTAAATATGAAGAAACCCCGTTGGGCGAAAGCCTCGTCTATTTATTTTTAAACAGATTAAAGGAAACAGCGCGTGTTTATTTATCTACCTAAGTGGTCAGAACAATGGTCTTTTTATTAAAGTGTTTTCATTTTAATACTTTGGCTGTCGTCCTACGACCTTGGGTATATAAAAGACCCGCTAGATTTCCTTTTGGCGGGTCTTTTATGACATGAATATTGAAAAAGCTATACAGGTTTATTTAGAATGGAAACAGACACATACCAATTGGGCGTACACACGCTATGAAAACAGATTACTACAGTTCAAAGCGTTTATAGTACCTAAAGATAAGTTAGACGAAATTAATGGAGACGATATTGTTGCTTTTCACAGAAGTTTGGAAGAAAAATACAGTTTGAATACCATTGCATATTCTGCAAGAGTGTTGAAAAACTTCTTTTGGTTTTGGCACGGAAGAGGAAAAACAGGATTCAATCCTAAAGAAATTATTCCGATTCGTTTTATTAGTGCAGATAAAGATATTGTCACCAAAGATGATTTGGAAGACATGAGCGATTTATTGGAAGTAAATCATTTGCAAGACTTACAAAAGAAATTGATTATTCATTTGCTTTGGGATACAGGAATGCGATTGAGCGAACTGTTAGATATCAAAATTTCAGATATTGGAGAACAGGGAACTGATGGACTTAGAACCGCAAAAGTAAGAACTCGAAAAAGTATGCGTTACAATTTGGTGATTTGGGGAGCAGATACTGACGAACTTATGAATCGATATTTAGGTATGCGTGCTTGTTTGGATTGTGAATCGAATTTATTGCTGATTAACCCTAAAACCAAAAAAGTCTTCACACCAAGGAGTGTACAACGATGGATTACAGAGCTCTCGGATATGGCAATGCTGGATAAAAATATCACTCCACATAGTTTTCGACACGGAAAAGCCAACTTTATTTTAGATCAAGGAGGAAGTGTTCGTGATGTGAGTGCATTACTCAGACACGTAAAACCAGAATCGAGCTTCCAATATATGCAACTCTCTAAAAAGCGATATGAAGATGTGGCTCGTAGGTACCTGACTACATTTACAACAAGCAAAGAACTACAATTGGCGTAAACAAATCAAAACAGTCTTTAACAGATTGTTTTTTTATTATAGTTGTGTATAATTACAAGCAGTACTTTCTAACTATGAATATAATGATACCAATACTGTAATACTTTATAAAGTTTATCCTTTATATTTAATTTACACCTTTGTCGTATGTTATCGGTTATAACCAGTTAACTCCACGTTAGGGCATATAGCCTTTAAAAAATAGAGATTTAACGTCGTAAAATACCCTTTACACGACATCAATTACAGTAAAAATATCCTTGTATTGGGGCAACCCTAAGGTTAAAGGACATAACAATTCAACATAAAATGACGAAATTTTACAATGTAGTTACTCGTAAGACATTAAAAACAAGTGAGAATGAAAGAATGATTTATCACAAGGTCGGTGTGGTTAAAGTCACCGAAAATGGTGGTTGGTTTTTACAACTGTACCATCAACCTGATACAGATTATATGATTTTTCCAAATCATAATGATAATTTACCCGTGATTAATTTTGGAGCAGATGAAACTAAATAACACCACACCTGTTCCAAATGTATTTTTTGATGCACAGATTGGAAATTTGAGTGGTTCTGCTATAAGAGTGTATTTAAAAATTGTCCGAAACCTTTTAGGCTGGCGCGATGAAAATGGAAACGTGAAGAAAAAAGATTGGATTGCGCACTCACAATTTGAGAAAGCAGGACTCTCCAATAGAAGTGTTACTAACGGAATCCAGGAATTACTTAACGAGAATTTGATTCAAGTAACAGATTACTTGAATAACGATTTAGCAGACCCATTCCAACGTAAAAAAGCCAAAAGAGTATACTACGCTCTACTACTGGAAAACCAAAAAAAAACTACGTTCTACAACGAAAAAACGAAAGAAATACCACCGCAAGAACTACGTTCTACAAAAGAAATTTCTTTACCAAAGTACACTGCAAATGAGCGTGTTCCTGATAGTTTTAGAATCGAACAAATTAAACGACAACAAGAAAGAATGCAAATACAAAGAGACAACTGGTAATGGTTGTTTTTTTTTGTTTTTATAACTTAAAAGCTGAAGCTTTTAAAAGATTAAGTTATTGATTTTTAAATACTTATGTATTGACAAATGATTAAGGTAATGATATGATAATCAAGAACTTAAAACTTAATTATTATGACTGACCAATATTCTTTTAACGAGTTTGATTTACAATTAATAGATGGATTCTATTCTTTAAAAAGCTTTCAACCTTTTAAAAAAAGCTTTCCAAAATATACAAACAACCTCATATGGAATTATTTAATTTCTAAATATAAGGTCAAAGATTTTAGTAATCAATGCGTATGGATATTCTTTATTAATGAAGAGAAAGAAATAAAAGGATATTATCAGATGAACTTTCAAATATTTCATTCAGCAACAGCAACAGAAGTTATGCGTTTGATATTAATGATGGATGTTAAAAAAGTAGTTTTTGCACTAAATTATTCACAGAAAGTAAATTTATTTGATGTTCCTCCAAGGGTGGTAAGGTTTTATAAAAAAAAATTACTCCCATTTGAAATTAATATTATTGATGCTTTAGTAGTTAATAAAAATAACTATGAATCGTTAGTTACGAATGAACTTTTATAAAATTATATTAAATCTTCTGATGATGCATCAGAAGATTTTTTCTTGGGAAGAATATTATTTTTATAATAATCAGTTTGTTTCAATTTTTCAACTTTTAATTTTAAATATTTAATATTTTCTTCAAATGCCTTCTTTTCACTAGGTTTAAAAATTATCTTATTTTTCAATATAATGTTATAGGCTTCCTCAAGTAATTGCAATTCATCTTCACCTCCTATTCTAACAAAATTGTTATACGTCTCTAAGTCAAATGTAAAACGATATTCTAAGATATTTGGTTCACCGATAAATATAAAAAACTTAAGTTGAGTTGAAAGTTTAATTCTTTTTTGTTCAAAAAAATCATTATTGTATTTGTAGAAATTCTCGTAATTTAAATTCGTTAATGCATCATAAACGATTGGTGAATTAGAATTTTCTTCGTTAATTACTTTGATTAGATAGGGTTCAGCTTCTTTAATTTTTGAGCGTCCAAAAAACAAAATTGCTGCAAAATAGTGTACTTCTTCATTGTCTGCAAATTTCAAAATATCATTTATAAAATCCTTAGGAGGGTTTACTCGATATAATTGAAATGCACTAAGCATTGTTATTTTTATATCTTTAATTTCATCATTGAATAAGGTCTGTAGTTCTTCGTATATTTCAGAAGTATATTTATTATTTTCATCAGGATTTCTAGCTATATATAATGAAAGTCCAAATATAGTATTTTGTATAATCCTTTGATTTTCTGATTTTAATAAAGATATGAACAGAGATACATCTTCATCTTTAAGGTGTCTAAAAATTACTTCAACAAGAGTATTTTTAATATTTTTACTGGTACTTTTCTCACTTATTTTCTTTCGCCAAGATGTCAATAATTCTATTTGTATTTCAGAATCTAAAATTGAATCAAAAGCATTATAAATCATAATAACCAATCGATATTTATTTTTGCTGTGTAAAGCTAATTCATTAAAGTGATGGACTATTTTTTCTTTTGTTTCTGGGAGTATTCTATTTGATAAAATTCTTGCTCTATTTTCTTTATAATATAGATAAAGAGTTTTTAAATTAAATATAGTGGGAGAATGTGTTTTAAAGTAGAAATCTAAATAGGAATGTGCATATAGTTCAAAAAACCTTGATAGATATAATCTCATATATTTTAATTGAGATTCATATCCCTTAACAATGTTTATTGTATTTATTCGGTCATCAAAAAATGGATTGAAAATCAAATTTTCTAAAAGAGAAAAGATAAAATTAGGTGTTTTATTTATGTCGTCTACAGGTATAGGTTTTTTATCTAATAAGTAATTCTTATACTTAAAAAATTTTGGATTAATCTTGAGGTCTTTGAATAAACTATTGTTACCTATTTTTTTATCTAGAATCTCACTCAATTCATATGTGGATCTTATACTGACATGAGGTTTGTTAAATATATTATGAAAATAATAGTGATTTGCATCAGGTATTAAAGAAGATAAATATGTTCTAATTAGATATTTAGATTCATTGATAATGTAAAAGAGTGAATACTTGAAATGATTGTTTTTTCTTCTTTTATTATTGACAGTATATTTTAAATCATTAAAAAGTATTAGCCCTATTAGGTTTAAGATATAAAATTTGTTTAAAAGTTTAAAATTTGAGTCTAGGTTTCCGCTTTTGATAAATTTGAGAGCGTATTCTATTTGAAATATAAAATGATTATTATAAACGATTTGATCTTCTATAAAAAATGATTTTATTTCTTGCATCACTTTTTTAGGTTCTATAAGTCCAAATAAATAGGTCTCAATAGAACTCCAGCTATTTTCATCACCTTTAAACTTCTTTCTAAAAACGCTGTAATCTTTATTACTATGAATTTGATTTTTTAAATAATTTGCAGTAAAAAAAAGACGAACTTCTTTTTTATCAAAACCTACAAAATCTCTTTTAAAGGATAATATAGAATGCTCTTTAAAATCAATAAATAATTGTTCATAATCGATACTTTCATACCTAATAATAGGCACAGCATGAACTTTTAAAAACGTAATAATACCATCTTTTTGTAAATGAGCATTTTCTTTGTTTATTAATTCAAATGTTAAATAATAAGCAAATAGAGAGATCAGCTCTATTTGTTTTGTTTTCAACTCTAACCATTGATGTTCTCTTAGTTTTGTGTATTTTTTATGCTCATATTCATTTAAAAAATCATCTATTAAAACAGTTTTTAAAAGTTTCCCTTTGTTTTGTAGTAGTTCAGTAATCACTTTAATTTTAAATTCACCTTGTTTTTTCAAGTGTGCAATTAAAAACATTAAGAACAATGGAATATTTATTGATTCTAATAAATCTGCTTTATATAAAGAATTATAATACTCTGTTCCTTTTTCTGGAAATACATTATTAAAAATGCGTTGAATATCATTATCATCAAATACAGAAAGTTTGTAGGTATAGAATTCTTTTTCTCCAAGCCCTATGGGTTTATAGCGACCACTAAAAATAATTTGACATCCAAACTCTTTTTTAAAATCTCTTATTTCTCTAACTAGGGTATCCTGATCATTTCCAGAGTATTCATCGAAACCATCTATCAGTAATATTAAATTTTTATGATTTCTTATTGAATTAAAATCTAATTTAAATCGCTTTATGCTATATTCTATTAATGTTTTTAGATCAGATTTATAAGACTGCAATTCAACGAAAATTGGAAGTTGATTGCCTTGGGAAGAGAGTTTATAAGCAAACCATTTCAATGTAGTTGTTTTACCAGAACCTGCTGGGGATGAAATATAAATATCATTTTGTTTTTCTAGAACTTCTATTGGAGTATGCTTTTTGCTAAAAAAGGCTTTTATTTTTTTAATTTCATTTCTTAACTGATTTTTTAGAATAAAATCTTTTTCTATTGCATCTTTAAATTCTATTTCCTCTTGTATTAATTCTTTAGCTTTATTTTCTTTTTCTAATATTAAGTTTAATTCATCTTTTAGTAAATCCAACTGTTCTTCTTTTCTTTTATCAATTCTAAAAAAAGGGAGTTCAATAATTTGATCTATTGGTATTGGAAACCCATCAAAACCAACACGAAATTCTTTAAATTCATCTTTTACAAGTTCTTTATACCTAAGAATATCTTTGATAGAGGGTAAAATATCTTTATAATCGCGAACCTCTTTATCATCAAAAATTGTAATGTACTCTCCATCATTTGTATATTTAGAAAGAACCAATTCAAAATTAGGTTGTACATTTGGATAGATACCAATTATTTTTATTTTTTTGAAAAATAATGCTATGAATTCATTAGTGTAAAAAATGTGTTCAGGTTTTGCATATTCTACATCTATGGTTTTAAAAAATGTTTTCAAATTTTTTAAAGGAAGAATCCTTTCTTCTAAGTTTTCATATAGTCTTTCTATTTCAAAAAAGAAATAACATAAAATAGCATTAAATGTATAGATAGATAATTCTCCTGATTTGATATGCTTTGCAATGGTCTCTGCTCCAGAACGAACCTTTATAAACCCTTTAACCTTTTTGTTATTAAATTTTCCAGAAGTTATTTGCTCGTCTAAATTCCAGTTTTTTTGATAGTATGACGTAGCATAGGCGATATGACCTGCAATTCCGTGATGCGACTCTCCTTTTTTTGGGATGGGTAAATTATCTATTCCATATAAGAAGTTCCAGAACAGTTTTAAATCTTTTTCTTGTATCATCTGACAACTTTTACACCTTAAAAATACATAAAATTAAAATCGAATCGAAATTAGAATGATTTTTTCAAATTAGAATAGGTTTTAGAATAATTCTTAAAGGTCCAGTATATTGATTTTCAGTCTATTGCAATTGTAATAATTTAAAACAAATATTATGATTACAAATGATGAAAAAGTAACCTTTACTTACTTAAAGGAATTAAACGAAGAGATTAAATCAGGAGATTTAACTCGAAGAGAAAATGCTTTTGCTAAGATACAAACTTTAGATTTAAAACACAATACAGGTTTAGAAATGTATGCTTCTTATTTAAAAGGCAAGTACTTCTATTTAAAATCTAAAGAAGTAGAAGAATTAGACAACCTATATAAAGCACATCAAAATTTTAAACGTGTTTTTACAATTGCTAGAAACAAACGAAAGTTTGTGAAGAACCCAAAATTCCATTTTAAGTATGCAGAAACTTCATATAGATTAAGTCAGATTGTTTTGTGCTTAAATACAGCTGACGATTATGATTCATTGGCATTCAGTGTAAATGCAAATGCTTCTATGTTATTCCCTGGAAATTCTTCCATCAAATGGTTAATGGAGAAACTAACAGAATCATCAAAGATAAGCACCTCTCTATAAAAAGAGGTGCTTATTTATTTTTCAAATCTTAATACAAATAATAATAACTCTAAATACAAACACAATGAAATTATTAAGTAAAAAAGCAGAAAAAAAGAACGGAAACAAAACCACAGAAGTCCTGAGTTTTATGTTTCAAAAAGAACAATTAGAAAAAGAATTGCATCAAGAACACGAAGCCATTAAAAATGAGATATCCATCCCTTTGGCGAAAGACTTAGGTGCGATGAATAAACCAGAAGCTGATTGTGACGTTGATGTGTACACAAAAGTCATTAGAGCCTCTTATGCAAAAATGATTGCCAAAGCTAAAAAGGAAATAGGTCCAGAGATAGAATCCTATCATATTGTTTCAGAGCGTGAAATCGCCAAAGAGAAAAAGGAAGCCTTAAATAAGGAATTGGAGAAAAAAGAAAAAGAATTGCGTATCAAAGAACGTCAATTAGAAGAATGCGATAATTCTTTGATTAAAAAAGACAGACGCTATAAATATATAAGAATTTTCTTGCTGTTTATCTGTTTGGTTGATGTTGCTATTTCATCGGTGGCGCTTATGGCGATGGGTTATAACATGCTTACATCATATATAGTCGGCATAGGAATCGGTGGGGCGATATTTTTCGTGAGCGAGCAAATTCAAAATATCGCCAGCAAAGGAAAAAATTCATTTCAAAAACGCTTAATTCTAGGGAGTACTTTTTTATTCGCTTTCCTTTTATTCTATGTGTTGGGAATGTTTAGAGCGACACAATTCTCTAGTGGAGTACTAAGTAATTCAGAGGGGGTAAAACCAATTTACTTTGCTTGTTTAAATCTGTTCTTTTTTGCAGCATCAGTCATTACTGTTTTTCAAAAAAAGTTATCTCCTGTAGAACAAAAAATCATAGACAAATGGAAGATTGTAAAAGGGGAAGTGGAGATTCTAACCAGAGCAGTAAATCGTTTAAAACAAGAAAAGGAAACGATTCGTTTGGTACAATCCCAATCAGAGTTGGCACGTCAGAAAATTCAACTATATGCGCAGGACTTACAAGAATTAATCCAACGCTTATTTGAAGAGAGCCAACATACTTTTTACAGCACCAATGCCATACACAGAAGTGATGGAAAAACACCTTTGTTTTTCAAACAACCCATACAACAATTACCCTCATTCTATAAAGGGTTTAATTTATAAATCACAAACAAGATGAAACTAAATATTTACATACTGGTGTTTGGGCTGATGGTATCAGCCTGCACCACTTCAGAAGACAAAACACGTATTATTTCGGTATTAGAAGATACTACAGAAATTGATTTTATTGCCAAGCCTGATGCAACTACAATTCAAAACTACTACAATTTTGACACCAACTTATGGCAATCTGCTAATTTTCGCTTTGGTAGGATCAATAGCTTGATGCACAATACACGTCAACAAGTAGGTATTCCATCGGAACAAGCATTGTTAGGCAATGAATTGGAACGTCAAGAATTGGTGACTGGATTTCAAGATGATATTGAGAACATATTACAAAAATCAAAAGAAACAAAAGGACACAAATATTCTTCTATTTGGTTACCCCTTGTGAAAGAATTAAAAGTATTACAAAAAACAGCAAATAGCAATACAACTGTTTATCTGTTTTCAGATTTGCAAGAAAACAGTCGCTTTTTCTCTGTATTTAGAGTAGCTGATTTACAATTATTAGAAGGGGAACAGGAAAAGGTACTTGCACTTTTTTTAGAGAAGTCCAAAGGGATTCAACCTACGGATACCATTGAAGTTGTTGTGGTTTTTCAACCACAAACAATTGACCAAGATGAACGCTTTCAGAAATTAAAACATCTTTACGCTCAGTTGTTTTCAAAATTGGGGATTCGTATCAAGTTTGTTGCCAATTTAAACTAACCAATATGAGTAAAGCAAAAACATTTTTTAGAACCCTACAGCAGATATTCTCTGCTGTATTTAAACTCTTGATGATGGGCGTTTATATGCTCTCAAGAATTACAGAGGGAATCTCAAAAATATTGGCAAAAATCAGTGAAAAGTTTATTGATTAGTCCAGTCCATAATGGACATTAGGCATAGATATTATTAAAAATAAAATAAATGAAAACAATTATAGATGCACTATTAGAACCCCTAACAATGCTCTTTGATGGCATTGAAAGTCTCTTTGAAAAAGACTATGGTTATAAAGGAAGTTTGGGAGATGCAGACAAAATTCTCAAACGCAAACATTCCAAAGGCAATGGACTGAAAATAGGCAATCGTTTTGTGAGTTTAGCCCAAATGATGAAAGGTGGAATGCTTTTACTTGGTAAAACTGGAGTTGGTAAATCCACAAAAATTTACCTCCAAAACTTACTTTCTCTAAGTGAACTAACTCCGATGTCAATTGTTTGTTTGGACTTGGCAGAAGAATTAAGAAATACCACAGGGGGTTATATAGAACAAGTATTGGATGAACAATCTGTCATTAATTTCTCCAAGGCAGATGCATCCACCGTAACATGGAATCCTTTGGAAGATTTAAAAGCAGAAGATGTGCATCGATTTTCGGTTGATTTGGTAGCAAGTCATATCCCAGATAGTGGTAGTAAAGACCCAATATGGAACAATTTGTCTGCTTCTGTGATTAGTTACTGTATTTTACTGTTAAAACGTATTGAATACATCACAGGATTAAGAGGATATGTAAACTTGTACAATGTCAGATACCTAATAGTTGTGTTACAAGGAGAACCTACAAAACTCAAGGCACTCATTTCCATATTTGCTGACGATTTATTATACAGCAATTTCAAAGCATTTTTAGCCAACGATGCCAAGTTTTTAAACAGTGTACTTTCTAATGTTTTATCTGTGTTGGTACTTTGGCAAGATGAGGATGTGATACGCACGACTTCAACTACTTCGTTGGTGATGGAATCGTTTCGATATGAGCGTAAAATCCTCTGGATACAGAGTTCTATTACCGCCCAAAAACGATTGAAAGGTTTGAACTCTTTATTCCTAAAAGCTTGGTTTGATTTCATTATGAAATCAGGTGTACCCACCAAAGAAGAACTTCCAATTGCTTTTTTTGCAGATGAAATGTCAGCAGTAGCTACAACTGACAAAGGATTTATTCCGTTTATTTCCAGTCAAATACGTAAGTTTAAATCGTTCGGAATCTTTGGTTATCAGTCTTATAGTCAATGCATCAATTTATATGGAAAAGAGGGCGCTACGACCTTAAGAACCAATACAGGAACTGTCTTGTATTTAGGAAAACAAGATTTAGATACTGCCTCGCATATTAGCAAGTCTCTTGGTAGGTATTCTTACGAAAAAGAGGGTAAAACGCTTACAAGGGAAGTCATGACCCCTGAAGAAGTGATGTATCAGCATACAAAAGAGGGTGGCTTTTTAATCACCAGTGAAGAACGTCCTATTTGTTTGAAACGTATCAAAGCTTTCTATCAGGATCGGTTTTTGAGAAAACGAGCTGAAATTCCTGCACCAGAGATTCAAACCAACAACCCAATGCCAGAACTCCTACCAATTGATGAATTGATAAAAGATGTGATAAAACTCAATAAAAACACATCCAATGAAAAAGCTTAAAAGGACTCTATCTAAAAACAAAAGGTTGATGAAAAATGCAATGATACTGTTGGTCTGTATTGTTTTTACAAGCCTATTGAAATGTATTGAGCTTCAAAACAGAAACTCCAAGAGAGCTGTTGAAAAGCGTTTGCAATGCATCGAACAATTGCTCAAAGAAAATCATCAAAAACAAAAAAAAGCTGAATAATGAAAACAAAGAAAGTAGCACATTTTGATATAGGTAAAATCTTAGCGGTTGCAGAACATAGTTTGTTGCGATTATGGATTGCTTCTGAAAAGAAATTAGACCAATGGTTGGAAGAACCTCAAAAAAGAAAAACGAAACAAAAACAAGAATTACCAAAAAAGAGTAACAAGGTTTTGGCAGAAGAACGTGAAGAAGCTCAAGCTGTGAGAAGAGAAATACATCAGAAAAAAGTTCAAAAGCGATTTACAGCATTAGAAATACAATCTATTGAAATAGAAAACGAAAACTCCATAGAAATAACACCTTAAAATTAAAGATATGAAATTGATAACACCAGAATTATTAGATCGATTTAAAGAAGTTGGAAATCAAGATGAAGTAGAAAATCCAATATTTATTGCAAAATTCTTTAACCCATGTGGCTCTCAGACTTGGTACTCAAGTGAGTACGACCCAGAGACAAAAATAGCTTATGGCTATGTTACTGGAATGTATGTTGATGAATGGGGAACTTTTTCTATTACAGAGTTAGAGGCTCTAAAACCACCACCTTTTGGACTACCCATAGAAAGGGATATCCATTTTGATGAGATTACTTTTAAAGAGCTTATTCATAAACAACGATTTCAAGATTTAAATACTCAAGAAAAAGACAATACTCAAGACCAAGATATAGAACTCTAAACCATTTCTCTGAAAGAAGCTAAAATGAAAACAACAAATTTTCCATACAACAATGTTCAAGCCTATTTAGATGCTATTGGTGTACTTGAATGGGGAACTGCTCAAGACGTAGAAAATTCTCGAAAAGAATATCGAAAGTTATATTTACAGCATTATCAAAAGCGTCGCTATCAGAGTACTCATACGAATATTAGTATTTCGTTTTCTAAAAAAGAGAAAGTAATATTGGAAAGACTGGCACTTGAACAAGGAAAAAAATTAACAGGCTTTTTAAAAGATATTGCACTCTTATATGCAGAAACCAATTCTATACATACAGCAAATATTAGAGCATCAAAAACCACAACAGAAATCAAACAATTATTCTCCCTTGGCTTTGATGTTGTAGAAGAATTAGCCTTTGAGAATAGTTACCCAGAGTTATCTAATAGTTATCAAGAATTACTACAGCTTTTCAAACAATTAGAAACCTTATTAAATCAAGAATTTTGATCATCAAAAGTATTAGTCATACAGGAAATAAAAAAGCAGCAAGAAAGCTCATAAAATACATCTTTGATGGACGTAAGTCTTTGGAAGACCCAAAGGGTCAGCAACTCATTTTTAAACAGCATTTAAGAGGTTATGACAAAGACAAATGGGCGAAACAATTTGAAGATTTAGAAGCCAATAGAAAATCCCATTATGGCAACAAATCTGTAGTGGCATATCACGAAGTTGTCTCTTTTTCAGACCTATCAACTAAACACCTCACAAGATCCATTCTTAAAGATTTAGTTGGTAGATATATTAAGATGCGTACCAATGGTCAAATGTTTTGTGCTGGAGCAATGCATTTTGAGAAAAATAAAAATTGGCACGCACATTTAGTTTTTTCAGGAATTCGTATGACTAACTATAAAAGTTCGAGGATCAGCAAGAAAAAGTTAGCTGATATTAAGAGTCAACTTCAAAACTATCAGATAAAAACCTATCCATTTTTAGAAGATAGTATTGTACGACATGGATTAAAAAAAAAGAATTAACCAAAGCGTATTCTGAAAAGGAAAGTCAACTTAAAAAAAGGATGGCAATGCCATCTGATAAGGATATACTATTTGAAAAAGTACAGGATATTTTTCAAAAATCGAATTCAATTCAGCAGTTTGAAAACTTGCTTTTAAAAGCCAATATTCAAACCTACCATCGTAATGATAAACTTACTGGTGTTTATTTTGGAAAACTAAAATACAGACTAAAACATAGCTTGGGAATTGACCCACAATTACTTTTACTTAAAGACAAAACACAAGAACGATTTGCATCACTTCAGCGAATGAAACAGCAACAAGATTTAGACAAATCCAACGATATAGAATTATAAAAATAAGATTCTATTTTTCTATTCACAGTTTGGTAAGAAAGGGAGTTTGAGGGAAATGCTTTTCCCTCAACCAGAGGCAAGTTTTATGGATAACGATAGTTTCAATTAAACTTGCAATCTGGCAAAATTCAAAAAATGAATTTTCCGTTTCGATGTGTCGGAAAAGTATTGGCAAATACGATTTCCGTCATATCGAAGATGTCAGTTTCAAAAAGCTAATGGTGAGCGACTTTGGACTGACTGAAAAATGTCCTTCAAATATTTTTAAATGGTAAAAAAATAGATGAGGACATTTTCGACTTTAAAAGACATAAAAAAATCATCTTATAAGAAGATGATTTTAAATGAACAAAAAAAAGAACTTACAATTCAAGTCCTAATTCTTGTGCCATTTTGTAAGCTGTTTCTTCAAAACTAAACCAAGCTAATGTGTTTTTTAAATCACCTATGATTTTGATTTTACCACCCATTTCATCTTCAAAGTAAGAACGTAATTCTTCAATTTGAGAATAGTGAGTATCAAAGAAAGTATGTGTATCTGTATAGTAAATCAAAGAACTTACCATTCCAGTTATACAACCGTGATTCATCAAATCTAAAAAGAAATTTTTAATTTCATCATATTCAAGAGCTTCAATTGCTACTTGTTTTTCAATAGAATTTTCTTGTTGGTTTGCAATTGCTTGTAAAGTATTTTTAAGTTCTAAGTTAGTCATAGTATTATATATAGGTTAAGCGAATAATACGTTGACATCAAAAACTCCATTGCTCATCTTTTTTGACAAGGAGGAATTCTGAAAGAAGCAAATCCTTGCGAAAAAGTGATGATGGAGTAATGTCGAAGTCCTTATTTGATACCTCTATGTAAGACAGGGAATAACAACTTAATAAATACAGGAGGTTGTAAAAAAGAAAATTCTTGAAAAACAGTCAACTGCTCTTTAAGAATTTAAAATATTAATTAATTTAGATTTTTGAATTAGGCTTTTTTGCGAATGGCATTCAGTTCTGATAATCTGCTTTTCATCTTCACATCTTGCAGTTTCTCCACTCTATCTTTCTCAATCATAGAATCTAATAGAATGGTCACTACATTTCTATTGTATTCAGAAAGCTCATTAATCATAGACAATTTTTGAGCCACAGACTTATCTTTAATTTCAGAAGACTGAAATAATTCTATCACTCCTATACCCAAGGCATCCGCAATACGAACAATAGAAGCTAAACTTGGATTGCTTCCACCACGCTCTAAACGTGAATAGGTGGGCACTAACATCCCACAACCCTCGGCTACATCCTTTTGCGTGAGTCCTTTTTCTTTTCGAATACGTTTAATGTTGGCTAGTAAAAGTGCTTGTGTAGGCTCCATTTTAGGTTTTTTTATCAATTATTTACCGCAAACATAGGTAGAATTGATTATAAAACCAAAAAACACAAGTTTTATTTTTATTTATAAACAAAATAGTTTACTTTTGAAATATATTTTTGTGTAATATGATGTTTTTAAAAGCTACCTAACAAATGAATGACTTTGATACTTCCAATCCTAACCATTTCAAATATACGACAGAACTATTAGACTTCCATATTTTAGGAGGACTTACAACCTTTGGTTTAGATCGTATGCGTGTCACCTTAAAGGTCAATAGAATTGAGGATGAGTTCCACGCCTACCGAAATAATATTGATTTATACAATGCCAATAGCGTAGAAAAGTTTGTACGCAAACTCGCAGAGTTTTTAGAAGTTGGAACGTCAAAAATTAGAAGAGCCTTACAAGTATTGATTGCTGAATTAGAAAACTATCGATTAGAACTATTAGACCAAGTCGAAAATGAAGAAGCCGAAGAATACCTATTATCCAAAAAAGAACGCCGTTCAGCATCTGATTTTTTGAAATCTAAAAATCTACTAGAAAAGACGAATAAGTTAATCGGACAATCTGGAGTGATTGGAGAAGATGGAAACCGACTACTGATGTATTTGATTTTTACATCACGTAAAATGAACAATCCATTAAACTGTATTTCTTTTGGAAGTTCAGGCTCTGGGAAAACACATCTGCAATCAAAGATTGCAGAACTCATACCTGAAGAAGAGCGATTAAGTTTGACTTCACTTTCTGCCAATTCATTTTACTATTTCAAAAGAACAGAATTAAAACATAAACTGATATTAATAGAAGATTTAGACGGAGCAGATGATGTCTTATATCCACTTCGGGAATTACAAACTAAAAAGAAGATTACCAAGTCTGTAGTTCAAAAGGGAATTGGTGGACAAGGAAAGACCAAGAACTTAACCGTTGAGGGGCCAGTATCTGTTGCAGGATGTACTACCCAAGAAAGTATTTATGAAGATAATGCGAATCGTAGTTTTTTAATCCACATTGATGAGAGTGAGGAACAAGACGAAAAGATAATGATGTATCAGAGACAACTATCCGCAGGGAAGATAGATATTGAAGAAGAATTGAAAGCGGAGGAACTATTGCGCAATGTACAGCGATTACTCAAACCTATTAAAGTGATAAACCCATATGCCTTATACTTGTCTCTGCCACGGGCAGTATTTAAGCCACGAAGAACCAATGCACATTATCTGCAATTTATTGAAGTGATTACGTTCTACCACCAGTTACAGAGAGCATCGAAGTTCGACCTCCAAACTGGTGAGGAATATATTGAGACCACGTTAGAAGATATTAAATATGCCAATGAAATTCTAAAACCAATACTACTTCGCAAATCTGATAATCTAAACGGAGCCACAAGAAATTACTTGGAGAAGTTAAAAACGTATTTAGATAATAAAGGAGATACCCTATTTACCAATAGGGAAATCAGAAAAGAATTCAGAATAGCAGAAAGTACCTTACGAAGATATCAATTGTTGTTATTACAAGAGGGGTATATCAAAAGAAGAAAGGATATCGATAGCGATTCTTTTGCTTATGAAATTATAGATGCTAATGAGTTTCAAGAATTAGAGAATAGTATCAATTCAGCACTCAATTTCTGTATTGAAAAAATGGAGGCGCAGACCCCTTTAAGTAAAGAAACAAAATAAAATACCTTGCCACGCCGAGCTTCGGCGCGCCAAGGTTCGCCATTTTAAAAGTGGAGAGGGTAAAACTCAATAAATCAAATAGTTGTGAGTACCTCGCCACAAAAACTAAAATACAAGCAAGGTCGAGAGGCTCGACACCCAATACATAGAAAATCAATAAAAAGATACTGAAATAAGTTCAGCATAAAAATGAAGAAACTACTATTAAAGAGCACCTCGTTTATCACATTGATAGAAAGCTATAAAGAATGGTTATCTGTATTGGGGTATGCTTCTTCTACGGTATATAATCTTCCCAATCATTTAAAAGAGTTTTTCTATTATTTGGAGTTTAAAGGATATTCAGATATTTCATTCATCACAACTCAACTTGTAAAAGAGTATTACGATCATTTATCACAAAGAACAAACCAACGACGTGGTGGTTCACTTTCTAAAGCTTTTTTAAATAAACATCAACAAGCATTAAAACTCTTTTTAAAATATCTCAAAGAACACAAATCGAATATCAAATTTGGTGTGCACCTCAAAGGAGAAAAAACCAACTACCAAGAGCATAAAACTATCCTTACTCAAGAAGAAGTCAAAGAACTTTTTGAAACCTGTAATTTCTCCCACATGGCAGAACATTTTCAAGCTAGGGACAAGGTAATTCTTGTTCTTTTGTATAGCTGCGGCCTTCGCCGCAATGAAGCCGTACATATCAATACAGAAGATATTTTGTTTGAAAAAGGGCGTATTTATGTCAGAAAAGGAAAGAATTATAAAGAGCGGGTAATACCCGTTAATAAGTATAATTTAAATATACTTGAAGAGTATCTGTATGAAGCACGACCAGAGTTTTTAAAAAATTATCAAACAGATGCACTCCTACTCTCGAACCAAGGAAAACGTGCAAGTGATTTAACGATTGCCAATCGTTTAAAAGAAATTATCAATGCAACTGAAAATGAAACCCTCCAAGAAAAAAACATCACACTTCACACCTTACGTCATAGCATAGCCACACATTTGATGCAGAATAAAGTACCTATTAAATCAATAAGCACATTCCTTGGTCACGCTTCTTTAGAAAGTACACAGATTTATGTTCATCTCACAAAAAGAGAAAATCAATTACAAGATGACTTATAGAGAATATTTAACGAAACAAGGGTATGCAAAAACTACTGTAAATTCATACATTAGAAATGCAAACTTATTTATCGATTGGTGTGAGTGTAATAACTATGAAACTACAACTATTGATTATAAATCCTGCTTACAATACATCAAGAAACTTCAAATAATTAAGAAAGGGAAGCGAGTATCACAATCCACGATTAAACATCAAGTAGGCGGCTTAAAAATCTATTTCAATTATTTAATTGATACTGAACAACGATTTGACAATCCTATAGAGAATATCAACATCAGAGGAGTACAAAGAACACTCAACCATAATTTGTTAGAAGCAGAAGAACTCGAAGATTTGTATTACAGTTATCAAACAGAAAAGATTGAATTTCCAAGTTCTAAATCGGTTGCGATTCGTAACAAAGTCATTACTGGTTTAATGGTGTATCAAGGACTCAATGCAACTGCATTAAAATCGCTTAAGGTTGAGCATATTCAATTAGAAAAGGGAACTGTGTATATTCCAAGCACTCGCAAAACAAACAGTAGAACGTTAGAGCTAAAATCAGCGCAAATCCTGCCTTTTGTGCTCTTTTTAGAAACTTATAGAGAAATCCTCCAAGAAGAACTTAAAAACTACACAGAAAGCCTGTTTCCGCTAAATTCAGATCGCTTTGATATTATTACTTCGCACTTGTTTAAAAGACTCAAACGCATCAATCATAAAGTAACGAATGTGAAGCAAATTAGAGCTTCTGTAATTACCAATTGGTTAAAGACGTACAATATTAGAGAAGTGCAGTATATGGCAGGACATCGTTATATTTCTTCTACTGAAAGATACCAGCAAGACGATCTTGAAAACCTACATGAAATGATTGAGACTTTGCATCCAATCAGTTAAAGTAATAACTATGACTTTTTCGGCGTATTCGGTTTAATACTCGGAACTCTCTTAGGGGTATATGGTGGAGACCCTTTTACTCTTCTTGTTTTTGGAGGTGATGGTGGTGGTTTTTTTGCCATAGCTTTTTTTTAGAATAGAAATCCCATGATTCCTACAATGATAAGTAAAATTAAATTTATAAATAATAAAGATCTTGTTATGTAAAAACTATTTGCTCTTTTATCATTAACTATTTGATTTAAAGAGGTCATTTTTATATAATCTTTTTTTAGGTTTTTATTAAAATGCTCAAGAGTGGATTTTTTAGCTTTCATTCTTTTTTCTGAATAAGTCCCACTCTCATACCTATAATAGTATTTATATAAATCGGTTTCATATTTTTTCAAAGAATTTAATGATGGTAAGAAATGATATTCTCTTGTAAAACCATGAAAAACACTACTCATGTAATAAATAGTAAAAATTATTGAAATTGAGAAAACTATATATATACCAAGAAATATCCAATCTAAATACGAACACAGTAATATATTTCCGTTATTAAAATATTCTTTAAAAGAATAAACAGACCCTCCAATATAAACTATCAAAAGAGTCGTTGGAAATTGAATTGATTGGTCGTAAAAACGAGCTCTTTCGTATTCAAAAATATATTGTTCTTTGTAAAAGTCTAAATTATTTTCTTTTTCTATCATTTTTAATATTGTGTAAAATGTAGTGCCATTTGTAAAAATAAAAAATTTAATTAATATATTAGCTCAAAAATGTAATTGATGGAGAATCAAATAGGATTTGAAATAGCACCAAGCGATGAAGCCACTGATGCTATTTTAGAAACAATAGACAAGGTTTTTTTTAATGATGAGGTAATCACTGATACTAGGATTCAAATAGAGGCAAAGCTTTCTAATTTCTTTGAAAAAGAACTCCCTGAAAATATTTACTCTCTTATTGAATACCCATATGTTGATAAAGTTTATAGAGATAGTTATTATAATTATTACGCATCAAAGCATTATTCTTACAAAAGAGATTGTATAAGAGTATCTCTGTTTTATGGTAAAATAACAGGAGAAATGTTTCTTAATCCAACAAGTCATCATCTCCTAAGAAAACATTACAAAGGGTATTTTATTATTCGACCTTTGAAAAATGCTATTTTTGGAAGATCTCATCTTAATATTGAACTATTTAAAACAACTTCCCAAATATGTTCTTTTGAATCTAGGTCAATGATTTTGGGTGTTAAATTCAAAACATTCGGATTTCCTCACAGTTCTCAAAACCAAGAAACAATCACTTGCGCAGAAACAACTATATGGGGATTAATGGAGTACTTTGGTTCTAAATATCCAGATTATACACCCTCATTGCCATCTGAAATAATGAGTTCTTTAAAACCAATTATTTTTGAAAGACAACTGCCCTCGATAGGTTTAACTACAGAAGAAATTTCCTATAGCCTAAAAGATTTTGGTTTTGGAACTAGAATCTACTCTACAGAGGGGTTTGATGGTGATATGTTTGATAATATTCACTATTATATAGAGTCTGGCATACCTATTGTTCTTACATTAGAAGCAGACGAAAAAGATGAAGACGAAAACATTAAAAACATACAAGGTCACGCTGTTATTGCAATTGGTAAAAATTATGAAGATAAAACTCCTTTAAATAAAATAGAAAGTAAAACTTTCAGTATTAATGGTAGAGACTATTTTAATTATATAGATTTCGCTAATATTAATCAAAAAATTATTATTCAAGATGATAATTTGTTTCCATATAGAGAAGTATCTTTAGATAATATTGGAGAGCACTATGATGATGAAGATTTATCAAGTAATTATCAAGTAGACGCTATAGTAGTACCACTATATCCCAAAATATATTTGGAAGCAACACTAGCTAAAAAGATGAGTTTATCTATATTAGCAGACCCAATTTATGGATATAAATTTGAAAATGGTTTTGTGTTTAGATTCTTTTTAACCTCTAGTCGTTCCTTTAAATCTCATCTATCATCACTTACTAGATTAGACAAAGATTTAAAGTACGATATTTTAGGTACAAAAATGCCTAAATTTATATGGTGTTCAGAAATTTATCAGGATTACGAAAACTGTAATGAGATAAAAATTGATGAAAAAAGGAATAAAATAGCTGATGGTTTAATAATAATAGATGCGACTGAAGCTAACAAAGAAAGTTCTGATGCACTTATCTTTGCAGGGTACCCAAATAGATGTATAAGTCTAATTGAAAATAAATTTGTAACTTTGGGGCTTTCATTAAGTTACTATACGTATTATAATAACTTTAAAAAAGAATATGGCAGTAGATAAAAATAAAAGTAGAAGAGAAAAAATTTCTTTCGGATATATTAATAAAAAACAGTATGAATTCATTCCAGCTGAAGACGTAGCGGCATCTAATCAAAGAATTAGAGAGTTTATGTCTCCTTTGGTTAAAGAACACGCTGTTAAAGAAGCAATTTCAAGAAAATCTGCTTCTAAGATTGTATTGAATTCTTAAAAGAAAATAACTTTTCTCACCAATATAAGAGGTTTTGATTATTTAATCAAAACCTCTTTTTCTTTTTAAAAAGATTTTTTAAATAAATATTAGGTCAATAAAAGACAAAGAATTACTTTAGTATTGAATTAGAAATCAAAAAGCTATTATCTACTCTGGTTGCTTTAAAAACTGTTAATAAATAGATAAGTAGTTTACAAACAAGGAGTTCGAATTTTCGAACAACTTGCAAAGAAATCAAATAGTTCTTATAAGGATAGTCTATTCGTTAAAAACATATTTGATTAATTTCTCATAGAATAAAAATGACGTTCATTGACATTTTGAAAGATTAAAAACAATAAATTTTAGGTGATTTTTAACGCTATTCGCTAAAAACTTAATTTGTAGGTAATAGGAGTTTACAACAGTAGTTTCTGTTGGCTTCTAATCGGGCTTCATTGCAATTGGAAATGATAGGTTTTGACTCCAGTATATCTGGTTTCAAATGCACTTCATAAGGTGTAAAGAATTTATGCTTGTGACAGGGCTTTAGATTATTATAATCATTAATGAAAAAATCCAATTCCTTTTGCATACCATCGGCATAGATTTCTTTTTTACGGAAGTAATAGCTTTTCATAATCTTATACGGCCCTTCAACAATTGAGTTTGAGAATGTAACGTCTTTTAAGGCGATTTTCTTTTGGATAGAAATCTCACAGTTTTTGATAAAATCCGCTACGGTATGATTGTTATTCTCTGAACCACCATCAACTATTAAATCGAGATGTTGACCTTTAATCTCAATATTAAACTCATTCAAAATACCTTTTCGTAAACTCTCAACTCGTATTTGAGCAGATAGTTTTCGAGAGAGATGATGTGATACGATTTTACGAGAGAAATTATCAACTACGGTATAGATATAGAATTTTACATTGTCCATAGTCTTGTATTGAGAAACATCCATATGCCAAGTGTGGTTGGGTCTATCCACATCTAAAGAACCTTTCTTTCTAGATTTCTTTTTAGGTTTTCTCGCTTCTGATAATCCTAACTTTTTAGAATACTTATACCAAGAGGCAGATGACATCGAGATAGCACCATCTTTAACCGCTTTACCCCAAATAGCTCCTATTGACCAAAACTGATGTGATTTTTTATTCATGTATTTCTTTAGGACTTCTATTTCAAACAAGGCAACTTGGTTAGGGCGTTTTTTAAAACAAGTATTAGCTAAGGATTTATCACATGCAAAAGCGTGAACTCCTAACCACATTGAATAGCGATGTTGTGAGATATTCAAAAACAACAATAGTATTTTCTTTTCAAAAGGAAAGTTATGATTGAGATTTTCCAAGAGTTGAACAATTACATTCTTGTTCTTAACGATAGATGCAAAGACACGTTCTTTACCAATGAGATTTAAAATAGTGATATAGAAACGAGCCATCTGAATAAAAACTTCTTTACCAAAATGAACTCGAGGGTCTAAAAAGACTTTCGTATCATTTAAGTTGGTTTGAATATTCGATGCAAATTCACTACCTACATAGCGTTCGGGTTTTTCATTATCTTTCCAATAACTAGTGGTTGAATTAGGAATTTGAGAAGTAAATTTATTGGGCAAGAGTTCGTCCTGAAGTTTTAAAGCATAAGTAACTTTAACATCAGAATGATACTTTTTATATTTTCCCATAACGGATTTAGAGAATTAAAAAAGTAGCCAAAGAAACAATCTTTCAAACTGTTATGAAAATAAAAATTAGTTATCTTTGTTTAAAGAGTATATAGATTGTAATATGGATATTCAAATAGAGAAGTATAAATTAATGGAATGGTTGATGAGTCTAAAAGATGAATCTGTTATTTCTAAATTAAATACTATTAAAAATAGTATATCTAAGTCTTCAGATTGGGCAGATGATATCTCTGAAACAGAGAAATTATTAATCAATGCTGGGTTGAAAGATATTGAAGAAGGAAATACATTTACCCATGAGCAAGTAATGAAAGAAATTAACGAGGCTTACGGGATTTAGTAGATGGAAATTATTTGGACAAGATTAGCCAATATTACTTATAAAGAAGTATTTGAAAATCTTGATTGGAGATGGACAAAAAAAGAAATGAGAAACTTTAGAGACTTAACTAATGATTTGTTAGAAAAGGTTAAAAACGAACAAGTAACTCATCCATTTGTAAACAAAGCTTTAGGAATTAGAAAAGCTATAGTTCATAAAAATGTGTCTTTGTTTTATAAAGAAGACAAGAAAAGTAGTAAGATTTATTTGATTACATTTTTTAATAATCGAATGAATCCAAAAACATTAAAGAAATTATTGAAATAAAAGTGATATGAAAATATTACTTTTTTCATTTTAAAATAAAAAGTAGTTCATTGAAATAGCCTTGAGTTAAAATGTGAGGTATAGGTAGAAAAAGTGTAAAAGCCCTCAAAAAAGAGGGGTGGTTACTATCCCTTTGGTTTGAAACACAAGGGTTATAATAATGTTACCAGTTCCAATGGGAATAGTGTTGCACAGAAGTTCGGTTATAATGGAGTTGAATTAGAAGAAAGTCTCGGATTAAATCTTCACGAAATGGACTTTAGAATGTATGACCCAGCTATTGGTAGATTTAATGGAATAGATCCAGTTACTCACCATTCACAAGGAACAAGTGTAGCTTTTGATAATAATCCTATTTATTTTGCTGACCCAAGTGGTGCAGATGCTAAATCTTTGATTGATGAAATTTTAGCAAAAAGTGGTAGTGGTAAAACAACTTGGACAAATAATAATGATGGAACTTTCTCTGGTTCAAACGGTTCAACAGCAACAGATGAAGATCACATAGTTAATGATGATGAAAAAGAAGCTCAAACAATTGCAGGTGATCTAAACAGTATTTTTAAAAAGAAATTTGGGAAGACACCTTTTTCAGTAGAAAAAACAACAAGGCTAGAATATAAATGGACTTTTTCGCATTTTTTCTTTGGAAGGGAAGCAGAATATGTGAAAGTAGAGACATATAAAATTGTCGGTAGTATGGGATTTGATTGGGATCAGCATTATTATGTAAGGATGTTAAAAGATATAATAGATGCTTCTTCAGATATATTAGTTGATATTATTCCTGATAAATCTAACTATGAGGGAGCTACTGGAAATGGTTTAATGAGTGATTATTATGGAGGACATACTGAATCAAGTAAATTAGTTGTCTTATCAGATTTATTACAAATTTACAAAGGAAATACTTCACATTCTATAGGAGGAGTGACATTACACGAATTATTAAGACATATCCACCCTGATGGAGACATTGATGCGAATGTCAATAATATGCGTACATATTTTGGTTTAGCAAAAGGGAAAAATCATTATGGTGTTAGAGTGGAAAGTAATATGTCTATCAGAAGAGTAACGAAAGATAATTATAAAAAAGAACCAGTAAAAATAAAAAACTAATGGTAAATAAATGGTTATTTTATGCTTTGTGCATTGTATTTTTATTTTCTTGTAATCAGAAAAAGAAAGGTATTATTTCTAGTGAATTGTTTAATACTGAAAACTTAAATCAAGAAATAAAATCAGTAAATGATTTGAAAAGTCAGGGCTTTAATCCAATGGAAGGAAATATTTTATTACTTGAAAAAGTAAATAAAGATATAATTGTTCATCTACAAGTAGATCCTGATTTTAATGATTTGAGATGTAAAATATGGTCAATTAAAATTAAATCTATTGATATTGAGTTTGTTAGTGATTTTTTACTAAAATATGATTTACATATGATATCTAGTAGATGCTATTCTTATACTGAAAACAGTACTTGTCAATTTTCGGTTTTCAATCCTAAAAACAATAAAGTATATATATGTGAAGTATTTGTGGAAGATGATACGCCTACTTTAAAAGTTATTTATTTTATACCTAGATAATATGGGTAATGATACATATTAGTTGATGAACAAATTTTAAAACATAAAATATTGCAAAACAATAAATTAACATATTAATTATAGTAAAAAAGGATGAGCTTAATGTTCATCTTTTTTTATGCAATAGATTTAAATTTAACAGCTTTAATAAGATTATCAATCACATAGAAAAGATGGTTTTTATCTTCATCGGTAATGGTACAGATTAGTTGATGAAGGATTTTTAAAACATAAAATATTGTAAAACAATAAATTAACATATTAATTATAATAAAAAAGGATGAGCATATAGCTCATCCTTTTATTTTTGAATGAATTTAAAGGCGTTAAAATGTGTCTTTTTTATCTTGGTGGTTCAAATTAGTTGATGAAAAAGTTATGAAACGAGCTTGCGAACAACATTTAACCAAATAAATAAAATGCTAAATGAAATGTAAAAAGTGTAAGGGTTTAGCTGTTAAAAATGGTAAACAATCAAATGGGAGACAACGATACTATTGTAAAAGTTGTAAATGCAGTTTTCAAAGAAGTTATAATTATAATGCTTATGAGAAAGACATAAATAGAAATATTTATTTGTTCTTAAGAGAAAGTGTTGGAATAACAGCAACTTCAAGATTACTTTCAATCTCAAAAACGACTGTGATTAAAAGAATAAAAATGATGGCATCAAAGATTGTAAAACCTATTCTAAATGAGAAATATCAATATTATGAATTGGATGAAATGCGAGTAGTTGTTGATTATAAACAAAATGAAGCTTGGATCACCTATGCTATTAATAGAGATACTAAAAGAATTGTTAACTTTATTGTTGGTAGAAGAACAAAACGAAACTTGTCAATTATTACAAAATCAGTATTACAACTCTATCCAAAACGAGTACTTACAGATAGATTAAGAACTTACATAAAACTAATACCAAAAAAACAACACGATACAAGAAAGAAAAACACCACAATTATTGAAAGACATAATTTAACTTTAAGAACCCATTTAAAAAGGCTATCAAGAAAAACGATTTGTTTTAGTAAAAACTTTCAAATGTTAGAAGCTACATTAAAACTATATATTTGGGGAAATCAATTAAATTTTAATCTTTAACGACTTCTTTCAAATTTTTATCTTGGTCAATTTCCCAAACATTAAAAACGCCATTTCCATTAAAATCAACTACAGCAATTGCTTTGGCTTTAAAAGAATTATTTGTGGCTTCAATTATTTCATATTCGTAATTAGCACTTCCACCATTTTTAACTGTTTTTTCAGATAGAAAATCAATGTTATTTAAGTCTTTTGAGTATTTAGAATACATAAAAAAATGATTCCTTTGAAGACTATATAGATGCACTAAATTATTTTGCGCTTCTAGTGCTTTTGTTTTAGAAATTATAGGCATTAAATTCGGTAATGCAATTAAAACAAGAATTCCAATAATAACTAAAACTACAAGAAGTTCTTGCATATTAAATGCAGGTACTTTTTTTCTAAATAAAAGTGTTTTCATTTTCATAAAGGAATTTAAATAATAATCTTGTTTTAGAAGAGTAAAAATAGTAATTATTTCTTACTTTTATGCCTTTAGAATCAATAACATAAAAATGAAAAAGAAATTATTATTTGTATGTATTATATTTTCTGTATTAAGTTGTGAAGCACTTTTTGTGGATGATATAACACAAGATGCTGTTATTATATTGGCTCCAAAAAATAACTCTCAATTAGAGTCTGGAAAAATTACTTTTCATTGGGAAAAACTTTCAGACACTTTAAGCTATCAAATTCAAATTGCTACTCCAAATTTTGAAAATGCTAAACAAATTTTATTAGATTCTTTAACAAAGAAAAATACGATATCTAAGGAATTAAGTACAGGAGAATATCAATGGAGAGTTAAAGCATCTAATACAAATTTTTCAACAACATATACAACAGCTAACCTCACAATAAATTAAAACAAAAATGAAATATATTTATACCTTTGTTTTTTTGTTTTTTTGTTTGTGTAGTCAATTTGTACAATCCCAAAATCAAGAACAAAGAATTCAAAAAATCGAAAGCACATTAGATAGTCTGTCCAATAGTATTTCAGGACTTTCAAAAAAAGTAGATTTTAGTGTTAGTAATACAGAATTATCGACTTTTATTAGAGCGATAGCTAAAAACAATAAAGTAAATGTAAGTATAGATCCTGCATTACAACAAATAAAAGTATCTCATAATTTTTCGGATGCAACCGTTAAAAATGTACTACTTTATTTATGTAAAGAATACAATTTAACGATTGATTTTTTAGGAACTATTTTAAGTGTGAAAAAATATTCTCCACCTTACGTGCCTAGAGACATTGGAATTGTATTCGATAAAGAGAAAGATCTCTTTTCAGTAAATCTTCAAAACGACACATTACATGTTGCTTTTAAAAAAATTACTGATTTTACAGGCAAAAACTTAGTTTTTGCACCAGGAATTGGCAATCAAACAATTTCCTCTTACATCAAAGAAAAAACTTTCGAAAGTGCAATAGATAAAATAGCATTTTCAAATAATTTATCTGTAACTAAAACAAAGGATAATTATTATTTATTTGAAACTGCAGATGCACCGAATCAAAAAGGAATTACAGATACTAGAAGACAGAAACCAGCAAGATATAGAAACTCCAATTTTTATTTTAAGGTTCAAGACACTATTAAACAAATTATAGACGTTGATTTCGAAAATGTAGCTATTGCCTCTATTGTCAAAGATATTGGGTTCGATTTAAGTATTAATATGTTCACCAGTACTCCATTAACATCCGCAGGAAATGCGACTGTAAAAGCTACGAATATAACTTATGATGTTTTATTAGCTAAAATATTAGAAAACACAAAATTCAGTTATAGTAAAATTGATAATATCTATTATTTTGGACTTAAAAACCAAGCTTCATTAACAAATTCTGTTACGATTCCATTGTTGCATCGTTCTATTGAAATAATGAATAGTCCGATTCAGAATAATCAAAATTCTGATTTTAATAATCGAAGTTCTCAAACTTTTAATAGAAATCAAAATTTTTCAAACCAGAATTACAATCAAAATAACCAATTTTCGAATAGAAATAATTCTGTAAATCAGAATTTAAACTCAAGAGGAACTTTTCAAGATTATTCTAACAATACAGACGCTTTACTTGATTTAATTCCAAAAAAAATTAAAGATAGTTTAAGTATAACTACAGATGTTGAGCAAAATGCATTCATCGTAAATGGTAACACTCAAAAAATAGAATCCTTTAGAAAATTTTTAAAATCAATAGATAAGCCAGTTCCTGTAATTTTAATTGAAGTTATGATTATTGAGGTTTCAAATTCTAATTCTGTCTCTATCGGTTTAGATTTAGGATTGGGAGATTCTCCTGCTAAAGATAAAGGAACAGTTTTTCCGAATACAGAAGTAACATTGGGTTCTTCTAGCATCAATAAAATAATAGGAGGTTTAAATGGTTTTGGTTCGTTAAATGTTGGTAAAGTAGTTCCTAATTTTTATGCAAAAATTAAAGCACTAGAAACGAATGGAGATTTAAAAATTCGTTCTACACCAAAACTTTCTACCCTTAATGGACATCAAGCAACATTGTCTAGAGGAGAACGATCCTATTATGCAGTTACGCAAAGAGATATTATTGGAAGTCAAAATCCACAAATTTCAGATGTAAAAAATTATTATCCAATAGACGCAAATCTATCTATAGGGATTAAGCCCTTAGTTTCTGGAGATGGTAATATTACTCTAAGTATTAATGTATTACAATCTAGTTTTAATGGAGAGAGAATAGACCCTGAGGCTCCTCCAGGTATGGATTCGAGAGAGTTTACTTCTACCATTCGCGTAAAAGATAAAGATGTAATAATTTTAGGAGGTATTGAGGAAACTTCAAAAAATAATTCGGGTTCTGGGGTTCCTTTTTTGGCAAGAATTCCTCTTATTAAGTGGTTGTTTAGTAAAAGAACTCGAAAAGCATCTAAAAGTAAATTATCTGTTCTTATCAAGCCAACTATTATCAATTAATGATCGGCAAAGCAATTATATATGGGAATACATTTTCGGCAGTTGAATTTGCTGAAAAAGATAAATTACATATTCTACAGCTAAAAAAGAAAAAAGATGAATTCATTATTACAAGAAATCTAGAAGTAGATAATTTTGAAGAACTTTCACAAGAACTAAATAATTTAAAACACTTATTTCTTGTTTTGAACAACGAACAAGTTTTATCTAAAAAAGTAATAAGTAGCCAAAAAGAACCGATTACCATTCTAAGAACTGCTTTTCCTAACCTCTCTCTAAACGATTTTTATTATCAAGTACATTCTTCTGAAACTTGTTCTTTTGTAAGTATTGTAAGAAAAACTGTGGTTAATATGCTAATAACAAAATTTCAGAAAGCTGGAATTTCTATTATAGATTTTTCCATTGGAAATATTGGAATACAAAGCTTAACAAGCTATTTAGATAATAATAAATTTTTCACTTCGAATGCAGCAGTTCATATAGAAAATAATAATATTAAAGAAATTGAAAAAACAGAAGTAGAAAAAGAAAATTATTCTGTTAACGATTTAGAAGTTTCAAATACCAAATTACTATCCTTAGCTGGTATTATTTCTTACTATACAGAAACCAGTCTAAGCCTTATATCAAAAGAATTAAAAACAGCATATCAACAGAAACGCTTTTTTGATGTTGGTTTAAAGTTGGGGTCAGGATTATTGTTGTTTGCGCTGATAATCAACTTTATGTTTTTTAGTAATTATAGAGATAAGGTAAGTAGTTTAACAAATGACCTTCAATTACAAAGCACGTATAAAAAACAATTGAATACCCTTCTTAAAAAAGTAAATCAAAAGAAAACTTTGGTCGAAAGTATTCAAAGTGGCTCAAATACGGATGTATCGAAATATTTAGACAATTTAGGTAGTTCTGTTCCAAATACAGTTTTATTAAGTAAAATAGAATACCAACCTTTAGAAGGCGTATTAAAATCCGATAAAGAGATTTCCTTTAAAAAACATACTATTATTGTTAGAGGAAACGCTAAAGAAAATAACGATTTTACGAATTGGATTGCTTTTTTAGAAAAAAAAGACTGGATAGAAAATATTTCGATTATTGCATATGGAAAAGGAAAAAAAGAAAATAAATTATCAGCTTTTGAATTTTTAATAACTTTTAAGAATGAATAGCAAACAAAAGAATATTTTTTTAATAGGAAGTTTTATTCTTCTCTCAATTATTTCTTATGTTTTTTCAATTCAAAAAACGTTGGATTTAAAAACACGATTAACTAACCTTCAGAAAGATGAAGAGTTGTTATCTAATGCGAGTCAGAAAATATTAGATCTTCAACAGCAAAACAGTTACTTCGATTCTATTTTAAAACAAAACGATTTATCTATTGAAAATTCATTTCAACAAACTTTATTGAGAAAATTAAATTCATTTTCTGTACAAAATCCTATTGAAATTATCGCTTTTAATGAGCCTCACACAATAAAAGAAAATACAGCTGATTTAAAAACGTATGTTTTTGAAGTAAAAGCAGATTTTATCTCACTTTTAAAGTTAACAAATTCTTTAGAGAGACAACAATTAGGTAAGTTAGTGAGTGTGAATATAGAAAAAAAGAAAAATTACAGGAGTAGAAAAGAAGAGCTGATTGGGAAGTTTTTCATGCAAAAATTAACGCAACAAGAATAATAAATAAAATGAATATAAGTTTAGAACTTTTATTGATTATTATCTTAGCAATTCTTTGTTATCAAGATATAAAAGAAAGAAAAGTATCTTTATTCATATTAGTTTTAGGGATAGTTGTTGGAGGATTTACCCATTATTTAAACCAAGAAATAACGATTTTTTTATATAATATTTTAGTGAATTCTCTTTTTGTAATGATTGTTTTTGGCATTTTGATTGCATACTCAAAATGGAAAATGAAGACAAAAATATTTGATGTTTTTGGAGTGGGAGACTTATTTTTCTTTATTTTATTAGCAGTAAGTTTACCAATTCTATCTTTTCTAATCGTTTTTATTTTTTCTTTAATATTCTCATTAGCAATTTTTATAAGTTTAAAAAAAAGATTTAAAGATAGTTCTGTACCTTTAGCAGGCTTACAAAGTTTGTTTTTTATTATTGTTTTATTATTTAATAGAATTGTAAAAAACTTAGATTTATATAGTATGTAATGGAAAATAATAGCCTCGAAATATCAACTGAATTATTACAACTGATCTCTTCAGAGCAGGCATACCAATATAGAATTATTCCAGTTGAGAAAAATAATGAGGGAATTATTTTTAAAACAGATACAGATAATACAGGAGAACTTTCTATAGAACTACCTATTGTATTAGGAGAAAAAGTTTCTTTTAAAAGAGAAATAAAAGAAAATATTCAAAAATTATTAGAGAAAAACTATAGAAAAAGGGCAAAAAATCAACAACAAAGCACACTTCAATATTCAGAAGATTTTTTATTAAATATTATTCATGAAGCCAAAGAAATTGGCAGTAGTGATATTCATTTCGAAATATTTGAACATCAAGCTAGAGTTCGATTGCGCATAGATGGAAAATTAATTGAAAAATATGTCATTTCCTTAGAAGAATATCCTAAAATTATCAATCGAATTAAGATTATGGCAAGCTTAGATATTTCTGAGAAACGTTTGCCACAAGATGGAAGAATAAATTTGGTTACAGAAAATGAAGATTTTGACATTCGCGTTTCCTCTTTACCTACATTGCATGGAGAAAAATTAGTTTTAAGAATCTTGTCTAAAAACAATGTTCATGTTTCTTTAAATAATTTAGGCTTTACAGAGGAAGAACTTAAAACGTATACTACAGCTGTAAAAAAACCAAATGGAATTGTCTTAATTTCAGGGCCAACAGGGTCTGGAAAAACAACCACATTATATGCAACGTTAAAGTTGTTAAATACCAAAGACACCAACATTTTAACAATAGAAGATCCTATTGAATATACTTTAGAAGGAGTAAACCAAGTACAACTAAAACAAAATATAGGTTTAGATTTTGCTAGCACATTGCGTACTTTTCTAAGGCAAGATCCAGATATTATTATGGTCGGAGAAATTAGAGATGTGGAGACTGCAAACATGGCTATTAGAGCATCTTTAACAGGCCACTTGGTGTTATCTACGATTCATACCAATTCTGCTTGGGCAACAGTTTCTCGATTAATAGATATGGGCATTCCATCTTTTTTAATTGCAAGTACTTTAAATGTAAGTGTTGCACAACGTTTGGTTCGAAAATTATGTGATAATTGTAAAAAGTCGGAAACTGTTTTAAGTTTTAATTCTGATATTGTAAAAGAATTGAAAAGCGTCAAAAAGCATTTTGAAGCTGTAGGTTGTCCATCTTGTTATCAAACAGGTTATCAAGGTAGAAAAGCGGTTTATGAAATTATTCCAATAACAGAAGAACTAGTTAATAATATAAAAGATAAAAAATTAGAAATTAATCAATACTTACAACAGAATAATATTGCCACTCTAAAACAAAATATGCTTGATTTAGTAAAAAAAGGAGTCACTTCAATTGAAGAAGTATATCCATTTCTAATTTAAATAATTAAAATGACGAAGCAACAAAAAACATATGGTCTATTAATTGCTGTTCTAATTATTTGGGGTATAATAGGATATCAAATTTATAAGAGATTCAACCCTGAGGTTATTGAGTTAAGCAAAACTAAAGTATCTTCTAATTTTAAAAGAGCAAAAATTCAAAAAAATGCTTTTTATGAAATTCAAGAATCTTATAGAGACCCTTTTTTAGGTAAATTTCCTCAAAAAAAACGTGTGATAAAAAAGCGAATTGTAAAACCTACAGTTACAATTCCTTTTCCAAACGTAGTTTACAATGGAATAGTTGAAGGAGGTAAAGAAAAATCTTACATTTTAACCGTAAATGGAATTCAGGAAATTTTAAAAAAAGGAGAAAAGGTTCAAAATGTAGTTTTGTTGAGAGCAAACTCAAAAGAAGCTATTGTAAAATTTAATGGTGTTAGAAAAACTGTAAAGCTCCAATAGATGCTGTTTCTAAAAAAAATAAAAGCTGGAGCATTACAATATGTATTAGTTATTTCAGTAGTGATTGGAATAATTATTTTTGCTTTTATTTCTTTGATTTACCTGCAACAGAAAATGACTCTAAAACATCAATTTTCTAAAAAAGCAATTCATAATACTTTAGCGGGTTTCGATTATTTAAGAAATAATACCATTGCTTATGATGAAGAAAAAATCTTCAATTTTTTTGATGAAAAAAATACTGAAACAGCAATATTAAAGAAACACTGGGGTGTCTTTGATTTGGCAATAGTTACTTCTAAAGTTAAAAATGAAGTTTTTGAAAAAATAGGGCTTTTAGGAGTTAAAAATTCAGAAAGAAAAGCTTTGTATTTAAAAGATAACAATCAATCTTTAGTTTTAGTGGGGAATACTAAAATTACAGGTAATGCTCAATTGCCAAAACAAGGAGTAAAAACTGGAAGTATTGGAGGTTTTTCCTACTATGGAAATAGTTTAGTAAATGGAATAAAAACATTTAGTTCTAACGAGCTACCGAAAATAAAAAACCTCGCTTATCTAAAAAACTTTTTTAGCTCTTATCAAAAGCAGAATATTTCTGAATTTGAACTTGAAAATAATTTAAAATTACACAATTCATTTACTGAAAACACATTGTTGTATGAAGATGAAAATATTGTTCAATTAGAAAATGTATCATTGAGTGGAAACATTATTTTAGTATCAAAAAAATCAATACATATAAAATCAACAGCAAAATTGAAGGATGTGATATTAATTGCTCCAGAAATTATCATTGAATCTAATGTCACAGGTAATTTTCAAGCTTTTGCTAATAAAAAAATTATCGTTGGTGAAAATTGTCTACTAATGTACCCAACAGTTTTATCTCTTTTTGAAAATAATGAAAATCAAAATTCAGAAAAAAATAAAATAGAAATCAACCAAATTAAAATAGCCGAAAATAGTGAAGTACGAGGTGTTGTTTTATTTGAGACAGAAAGCATCTCTACAAACTATAATGCTCAAGTTAGTATTGAAAAGAACGCTATTATAAAAGGAGAAATTTATTGTGCTAAAAATTTAGATTTACAAGGAAGTGTATTTGGTTCCGTTTATACAAGTAATTTTATCGTAAATAAATTTGGAGGTATTTTCGTAAATCATATTTATAATGGAGTCATCAATTCTAAGGAACTACCTTTAGAATATGCAGGCTTACAAATTCATCAAGATTTAAACACTGTTGCAAAATGGCTCAATTAAAAGGTTGTTTTGGTAAAAGAGTTATTGCTTCTTCTTTAACAGAAGTAATTGTTGCAACCTCTATTCTGCTTTTGGTATTTGGAATTGCCGTAATTACCCTTAATAATATTATGGTGAATACAGTCCAAAATGATACACAAAATTTAGAAACCAAAATTGAAAAAATGATGTATCAATACAACAACAATCAATTAAAAATACCAAGTACCTACAAAGATAAAGACGAGTTAGTTTCTATAGAAAAAATTAAAATAGATGGAGTATTTTTTATTGAGTTTTCAATTAAAAATGCAGGTATAAAAAAAGAAATTACAAAAAGAATTTTCGCAAATGAAAGTAACTAAATTAAAAGCATTTACTTTAGCAGAAATGCTCGTAGTTTTGGTTGTTTCGAGCATTGTTATTTCCATGGCTTTTTTAATATTAAATATGGTTAGGAAGCAAGTGAAATTAATTCAAGCTAACTATCAAAAAAAACAAGAAATACAGTTTTTTGAAACTAGATTTTCAAGAGATTTTAACTCTTATAATGCTTTTTTTAGAAATAAAGAAAATAAACTAATTTTAAAGGATACTAAAGATAGCATTACTTATACATTTTCAGATAATTTAATTATTAGAGAGAAAGATACCTTTTTTTTAAAAATAGAAAATAAAAAACTATTTTTAAACGGTTTATTGGTAGAAAATAAATTTATAGATGGTATCGAAATTCAGTTTTCAGAGGAGTTTGCAAACAAAACTATTTTTATTCAACAAAATAAAGACGCTACTTTTTATTTAAATAACTAATGGCATTCAAATTAAATAACATAGCATCCAAAAAACAAAACAGTTCTTCTTTTAATATTGATAAGATATTAAAAAAAGAAATTTCCTTTGGAAACTCTTTTTCCAACAAGAAGAAAGAAGCTTTTTATACGGAATTAAGTGTTTTATTAAATGCTGGATTAACTTTAAAAGATGCTCTTATTTTAGTCTCTGAAGAACAAAAAAAAGAGAACGATAAAATTTTAATAGAGAAAATAGTAGCCGAGCTAATTGATGGAAAAAATCTATCTGATGCTATTAAAAATAAAAAGGAGTTTAGCGAATACGAATATCATTCATTAAGAATTGGAGAACAAACAGGTACACTTTTAAAAGTGTCTAAAGAATTAGGCTTTTTTTACAAGCGAAAAAATGAACAAAAAAGAATCATTTTAAGTGCTCTATCTTATCCAATAGTAGTTTTATTTACAGCTTTTTTAGCGATTCTTTTTATGTTGCAATTTGTAGTACCCATGTTTGCAGATATATTTAAACAAAACAAGGTAGAACTTCCTTGGATTACAAAAAAAATAATGAGCGCATCCATTCTTTTTCAAGATCACTGGGGAGTCTTTTTTATATTGATATTAGGCCTGTTTCTTTTTAGAAACCTTATTAAAAAAAAGGAATGGTATCAAAAATACACCTCTCTTTTAATACTAAAAATCCCATTTGTTGGAGAGTTTGTAAGAAAAGTAAAAATAGCACAATTTACACAAGCAATTACTTTGCTAACTGGCGCAAAAGTACCTTTGTTAAACGGAATCCAATTAACAAAAAAAATGATTGCTTATTATCCACTTGAAACGGTTTTAGAAAAAGTTGAAAGTGATATTCTTCAAGGAAAAAGTTTACATCAAAGTATGGGGAACTACAAAATATTCGATAAAAAAATGATTTCCCTCATTAAAGTTGCGGATGAAACCAACCAAAACGAAACGATTTTTAAAAGACTTACAGATCAATACAATCAAGAAATCGAATACAAATCTAAAATTATTTCTGCCACTATTGAACCTTTTATAATTCTAATCTTGGGAGCTATTGTTGCGACTATCTTAATCGCGATGTACTTACCGATGTTTAAGTTGAGCACAGTGATATCATAATACATTTTAGGACTAATTCAAAGATTATTGAAAACCTGATATTTATCATATTTTTTGTTTGGTTTTTAACTTACTTTTAACACTAAAGATAATTGCTGATTTTATGCAGAAGTTATGAAAATATTATTACCAATTGATTCTATGAAATTATTACTACTTTTGGTAATGGTACAGATTAGTTGATGATAAATTTCTAAAACATAAGATATTGTAAAACAATAGATTAATTATAGTAAATAAGGATGAACAAAAAGTTCATCCTTTTATTTTTGAATGAATTTTAAGGCGTTAAAATGTGTCTTTTTTACCTTGGTGGTTCAAATTAGTTGATGAAAAAGTAGTAAAATAGGATCACATCCCCTTAAAACTCTTCCATTGTTGATTGACTAAGACTCTATTTTTTCTAGCTTCTTGTATTTTCTCTTTAAAGTGGTTTTTATCAGGAATTTTTCCGTTTACAACTTCAAAAGGTGTTAATCCGAATAAATCCGTTGGATACCTATGATGATTATAATAATCAACAAAACGTGCTAAATCTTTTAAATGCGTTTTCTCATTGAGAGAATATTTTCCGTGTAAAAATTCAGTTTTATAAATACTATGCGTATTCTCTGATATAGAATTAGTGAAAAGGAAGTCTTTGGTTTGTAAAGTTATTTTGATAATCACTGGTGGGGCTTGTATATTATTTATCCAAGATAAGAGTTCTCCTTTATTTTCACTTCCACCATCAGATAAGATGTTAATGGGTTTTACAACGTTCAATAAATTGTATTTAGAAAAAGTTTCAGCAAAGCTTTTTCTATAGCGAAAATAAAAAATAACCACCTCACGTGGAGGTGAAAAAAATTGCTATGAAAAAGAAAGTGCGAGACCGCACTATTTTCATTTTAAATGATACTGAAAGTTTTTTACATCCCTTTAAAAAACTCTTCCAAAGAAATATCCATCACTTTTAGAATTTTTACAAGTGAGCTAAAATTAATACTACAAATATTCTCCAAGTAAATAAGTATCATAAAAATCTGTTTAGGTGACTTTTTTTATGCTGGTTTTAGTATTTTTGCTTTTTAATTTAATTTTATGAAAAAGAACTTATTAATAATCTCTATTGTTTTAATAACTGCTTTTACTAATGGGCAAAGTTTACCAACAATAGTACCACCAAGTCCAACCGCATTTCAGCTCACAAAATATGGAGATATTCAGGTAAATGAGCATCTAGGTTTGGTAAATCCATCGGTTAGTTTATTTACATACAAAGCAGGTAAGTTAGATGTGCCAATTAGTATGTCGTATAACAGTAGTGGAGTTAAAGTAGATGATGCCGCTTCTTGGACTGGTATGAATTGGAATCTAAATGTTGGCGGTGTAATTACTCGAATAGTAAAAGATTTAGATGATTTAAAATCTACAAAAGAATTTTATACTGCTGAAGAAATAGATAATTTAATTCAAAATGGTAATAGAGCAAAGGTTCGAACTCATGTAGCTGATAACATGATTGATTCTGAAGTAGATATTTTTAATTTCTCTTTTTCAGGTTACTCTGGGAGTTTTTTTTTAAACCCTAACGATAATATGAAACCTACCTTATTAAAATATGATAAAGAATTAGATATTGAGTTTATTGGAAGTATATCAAATTACGGACTACAAATTACAATTACTACAGAAAATGGAGATAAATATTTTTTTGGAGGAAATAACGGAACAGAAAGTACAAGATTACTTAATAATGGTCAATTTGGACAAGGACTTAGCCCTACAGTTGCAACATCTTTTTATTTAACAAAAATTAAAAATTTTATAGGAGACGAAATTTATTTTGAATATGATACTTTAAATTATTACGTAGATCTTGGTAAGAAAGAATCTTTTTCTATAGAAACATCTAGATCAGATTCTTCAACATGCAGTTTTGAAAAAATACCATTTCAAATTATTAATTCAAACCCCCAATTATTAACTAATTCTATTTTATCTGGACGTTTTTTGAAGAAAATACACTCTAATGTTAATTCACATTCAATTGATTTTACAAGAATTGAATCACATGTTAATTCTTCTTTCCATTTTAATAACTATCTTAAAGAAATAGTAGTTAATGAATCTGATGAACTAGTTAGTCAAAGTATAAATTTCGAATATCTTTTTCCTAAAGGAGATTCAAATTCGGAAAGATTTTTTTTAAAAGAAATTTTATTTAATAAAAACAATAGTACAGATAGAAAATATAGCTTTGAATATAAGTCTCCTGAGAATTTACCAAAGAGATTTTCTTTTAGTCAAGATCATTTTGGTTATTTTAACAATAAAAGTAATACTAGCTTATTACCTAATAATGAAGTTTATAGTTTTAAAAATTATAAAAATGATTTTGCAGATAGAAGGTCTGACTTTGATTATGCTTCTTTAGGTATATTAACAAAAATAACGTACCCTACTGGTGGCAATACAGTTTTTGAGTATGAAAGCCCAAAAATATATGACGACTATATTTATGATACAACTCTTGGTTTAAACGTACATAATAACGTACCTCATTATTATCCCAAAACAAGGCTTGTACATGAGAAAACTATTCAATCAAAGTTTATAAGAAATATTAGAACAAATATTATTGTTTCTTCAGAAAATGACTACACAAGAAGAGTCGAGATAAAAATATCTCTTATAAATTTAACGACTAATGCTTTAGTCGAAACTAAACTAATTCCTTTAGATAATTATTTAAATACTTCTCAAGGGGTTGATGTTAATTTTAATAATCCTGAAAAAAGCGAAAAAGGTTATAAAGTAATCGCTGAATTGTTTAATGGGATAGACACTAACAATATATTAGATGTTGTAGTTCATTTTAATTACAAATACACTGATAAAAATAAAATTGTTGATGGTCCTGGAATAAGAATAAAAAAGATAACAAATAACCCTATTTCTGGATCTAAAATTCAAAAAGTTTTTTATTATAAAAAACTAGATGATATTATTAATGCTAATAATTCTGTTAACAATCAATTTTATAAACCGAAATATTATTCTACAAGTAAAAAGCTTTTTGTTATAAATTGTAGTTCTACAGGTACTCCGCCAAGGATAGTATACTTATATATTTCCATGGTAAATATAAATTCCAATAGTGTTAATGCTCTATTCGGAACTAACTATAATCAAATAGCATACGATTATGTAACTATAAGCTATGGTGGGGATAATTTTGAAAATGGAGGTAAACAGATTCATTATAATTTACTTGAGGGTAAATTTCCTTCGCCATATCTTTACGATTCAAATACTGCGTTTGACTTCTCAAGTTCTAAATCTAATGAGTATTCATTAAATGGAGTTTTATTGAATGAAATTTATTTTAAAAAAGAAAATGAATTGTATTATAAATTAAAAGAAATAAACAATGAGTATTCAACAAGTACTTATAAAAAAATAGTCAATAATTTGTGTGTAGAAGAATTTGAAGTTCCTGCTCCTGGAGATCATAATTATTTAAATGGTTTATACTTAGGTATTTATAACACTTGTTCTTTTAAGTTCTCAATAAAAAATTCTACTATTTATACTTTTTTTCCAAAAACCTTATATAATTATACTGCATCAGAAAGTAATTCTGTGGTTGAAACTAAGGAATACAGCTATGGAATTTATCCTAGTCTTCCAAAAGAGATTATAACGACAAACAGTATGAGAGAAATGCTAAAAACCAAAATTTATTATCCAGACGACATAACAAATTTAAATTCTCTAGGGAATAACAATTTATCAAATTCTGAATTCGCTGCAATAAAGAAATTACAAAAAAAATCAATCACCAGTCCTCTTGCTCAAAACCGTATAGCTGAACCTATTCAAACAGAAAGGTATAAAAATAATATATTACTATCAACACAACAAACTATTTATAGTGAATTTAATGAGTTAGTTTTACCAAAAAAAATCCAAAGTTCTAAAGGTTCAGGTCTTTTAGAAGACAGAATTATTTATCATGATTATGACGATAAGGGTAATCCAATAGAAGTAAGTAAAAAAGATGGAACTCATATTATTTATATTTGGGGATATAATAAAACTCAGCCTATTGCAAAGATTGAGAATTTAACTTCAAGTGAATTAACATCTGTTATTTCAAGTTTGAGTGCAAGTTATAATACATTGGAAAAGATTCAAGAAATTTCTAATTTAGACAATACCCAAGGAACAACAACTTCCGAGAATAATCTTAGAACTGCATTAACAGCTTTACGAAATGCCCTTACTAATACTAATGTACAAGTAACAACATTTACTTACGATCCGTTGATTGGAGTTACTAGTGTAACAGATCCACGAGGGCGAGTAGTCTATTACGAATATGATTCCTTTAATCGACTCAAACAAGTAAAAGATCACGATGGAAACATACTAAACAAGAATGAATATAACTACAAAAACTAGGAGCTATGAAAAAATTAGTTTATATATTTCTGTTAGTATCATCAGGATTACTAGCGCAGACTACCACAGAGAATTTCGTAAAGAGCACTACATATAAAGTAAAAACAACAGATGGAACCACAAAAGTCGTTGGAGGTTCAATAACACCAGAAGATAAAGTTGAAAGTATTACTTATTTTGACGGATTAGGAAGAGCTAAACAAAATATTTCGGTTAGAGTTGGTGGAAATGAAAATGATATAATTACACATATACAATACGATGAATTTGGAAGGCAAACGAAAGATTTCTTACCTTATTCTAATGGGAGTGATAATCTAAATATTAGAGAAGGGAATATCGAATTTAATATTCAAGATTTTTATAAAGGTAAATACCCGAATGATTTTGAAGGCTTAGATCCACTAAGTTTGGAAGTAAACGCATATTCAGAAAAAGTATTTGACAACTCTCCATTAAATAGAGTTTTAGAACAAGCAGCACCAGGAAAAGATTGGAAAGTTGGTAGTGGGCACACCATTAAATTTGAATATAGTAGCAATATTGCTAATGAAGTAAAGAAATATTACGTTTCTACTGTTTTTGCTGACAATACTTACAATCCTTCTTTAAGAACTAAGTACAACTTCAGGTCAAGCGAATTATGAAGCAGGAGAACTTTATAAAACAATCACAAAAGATGAAAACTGGAAAGTTTCAGATGGAGTAAACCACACCACAGAAGAATTTAAAAACAAACAAGGGCAAGTTGTATTAAAAAGAACCTATGCAAATATAGATTCTAATAGAGATGGAACCACAGAAAACAATGTTGCACATGATACTTATTATGTATATGACGATTTTGGAAATTTAACCTATGTGATTCCTCCAAAAGCCTCAGCTCAATCGAGTATCACATCAACTGTTTTAGCTGAACTTTGTTATCAATACATATACGATCATAGAAATAGATTAGTAGAGAAGAAAATACCTGGAAAAGGTTGGGAGTCTATCGTTTACGATAATTTAGATAGACCAGTATTAACACAAGACGCAAATCTTAAAGAAAGTAAAATTTGGTTATTTACAAAATACGATGCCTTAGGAAGAGTCGTTTACACTGGAAGATATTACTTAGGTGCAAACTCAACAGAAACTCGTGTAACCTTACAAAATACATTTAATGCTAAAATTGCGACTCAAAATTTTGAGACGAAAATAACGATGGGTGCAGGAACAGGTTTTTCAAACACCTATTACAGCAATACTAATTTTCCTGATACAAATTTAACAATTTGGACAGTAAATTATTACGACAATTACAATTTTAACTTACAAGAAAGTACAAGTTCCGTAACTTCATATGGGGTTACAAGTACTTCAAATGTAAAAGGACTGCCTACAGACTCAAGAGTATATGCAGACAATAATAAATGGATAACAACAATTACATATTATGATGATAGAGCTCGACCTATTTAGGCACTTTCATAAAACAACGCATCCCTTGTTTTTACGAGGGATTTGTTGTATTTTGTAGCTATAATAAACCCCGAAAATGGCCAATATAGGCAAAAAACGGGGTTTTAATTTCGATAATTATGAAAGTACGAAGAATTTCTGAAATGCAACACCGCATTTCAATTTTTTCCCCTCAGCGAGAATTATGATGCTCATTATGCGCGATTTTTAGAGGGAGATTTAGGTAAAATCTACTCTGCAATTCCTTGGAATGATTTAGTTAGCTCTTTTGGTATTTCTGAACAATCAAAAGGGAGAAACTATCTTTTTAGTCCTAAAGGAAGACTAGGTTTAATGTTTTTAAAACATTATGCTAATTGTTCAGATAGAAAATTGATTGAGCAACTAAACTCGAATTTAGACTATCAATTTTTCTGTGATATAGAACTAGGTTTTGAACGCTTAACAAACTATAAAATAGTGAGCCAAATACGTTGTGAATTAGCAGAGAAACTCGATATTAATTCCATAGAAAAAATTCTATTCAACTCTTGGAAAAACGAAATTGAAAACCCCAATCAAATTGTAATGGATGCTACTTGTTATGAAAGTGAAGTTCGTTACCCTAGCATCCAAAAATTACTTTGGGAGTCGGTTCATTGGTTGTACAATCAATTACGTAAAACCTGCTCTATATTAGGGGTTAAAATGATTAGAAGTAAATATATCAAGTGGAAAAAACGTTATCAAGGATTTAGTAAAATGCGAAGAAAAACCAAGTCGAAACGTATTTCATTAACCCGAGGTTTACTCAATCTGTTAAGTAAATTTATCAACTTTGAAAAAGAGTTGTCAGAAAATCACAATATTGAGTTTATAGCTTTGTATTATAAGCGAATAAATACAATTCAAAGGATTTACAAACAACAAAAAGATCATTTTGATACAGGAGAAAAAATCAAAGATAGAATTGTAAGCATTCAAAAGGATTATATTCGTCCTATTGTTCGAGGAAAGGAAGTAAAACCTGTTGAATTTGGAGCAAAAGTTAACAAAGTTCAAATTGATGGAATTAGCTTTATCGAACATATTAACTTTAATGCATTTCATGAAGGAAATCGTTTTATTCAAACAGTCCAAAAAGCACAAGGATTAACTCGAAAAAAAGTAAAAATAGCTGGAGCAGATAAAATTTATGCCACCAATAAAAATAGAAAACACTGTAGTTCTAAGAACATAGAAACAGACTTTATCCCCAAGGGAAAAAAGCCGAAAAATCATAAAGAAAAAAAGCAACTTAGAGCTATTATCGCAAAAGAAAGAGCTACAAGATTAGAAGGTTCTTTTGGAAAGGATAAAGAATATTATCACTTACGAAAAATAAAAGCCAAAACTAAAAAGAATGAAATTCTATGGATATTCTTTGGAATACACACAGGGAATGCTCTTGAAATTGGCCGAAGAAAAATAGCTAAAACAGCACAACAAGTAGTCTAAATTTGAAGCATTGAATATAGTTTTATGGGAGAGGTATGTCTTGTTGGGAAGTTTTTAAGAAACTGAACACTTAAAACAGCTTTAAAACAAAAATTGAGGGTAGAATTTAAATAATTCTGCCCGCAATTTTAGCTGCATTTTTAAAAATAACCTATTTTCTGAATGTGCCTATTTATGCATATAGTAAAAATGAATACTTAAAAACAACCGATATTGTTGAGAGTAAGCTAGATTTTATTGGTAAAGTTACTGAGACAAAAGCTACACATAAAAAAGATAATCAAGTCGATATTATTACCATAGATAAGTTTGAGTATGACCATTCAGAAAGACTGAAATTACAAAAACAGCAATTTGAGGTTAATGGAACAACTAGTTCTGAAGAAGTTATTGTAGAAAATACTTATGACGCTTTAGGACAACTAGAATCTAAAAGAGTTGGAGGCGAAACGACAGATACAGATGGCTTACAAAAGATAGATTACACCTACAATGTTAGAGGTTGGTTAAAAACGATAAATAATCCAACTGATGTTCTAACAGATGATTTATTTGCATTCAACATTAACTATAATACAATTGAAAAAAATAATTCTGGAGCTTCAAAATTAAATACAGAAGCGTTGTATAATGGAAATATTAGCGAAACACATTGGCGAACTAAAAACGATAATAAACTACGTGCTTATGGCTATAGTTACGATGCGCTAAATAGAATCACAAAAGCACAGTATAAAGCAGGAACTAATTTTACAGAAGAAATTGGAGCATTCGATTTAAAGAATGTAAAATACGATTATAATGGAAACATTCATAGGTTAGTTCGTAAATCTGGAAATAGTGTTCTAACAGCAGGAGAGTTAACTGATATATTATCATATAGTTATTATGAAGATGGTTTAAGTAATCGGTTATCTAAAGTAAAAGATAATAGTACTATACATCCAGAAAAAGGTTTTGATGACGGTACAAACACAAATAACGATTATAATTACGATTTAAATGGTAATTTAACAAAAGATGAAAACAAAAAAATTACAACCATAAAATACAATCATTTAAATTTGCCAGTAGTTGTTAAATTTGAAAACAATGTATACAAGCGTATTGTTTATACGTATGATGCTACAGGTATTAAATTAAGCAAGAAAGTAATAGAAAGTCCTACTAAAAAAACGGAAACAAAATATGCAGGGAATTATATTTACGAAAATGATGTTTTAAAATTTTCTAATCACTCCGAAGGCTATATTGAACCTAAAAGTGAAGGAGATATTACTCAAGGGTTTAAATATGTCTATCAATATAAAGACCAAGTAAATAACGTAAGACTCTCGTATTCAGACCTTGATAATAATGGGGCTATCGATGCTTCTACTGAAATTTTACACGAGCGAAATTATTATCCTTTCGGATTATTGCATCGTGGATATAATAATGTTATCAACGGAACTGTAAATAATTTAAAGCAATATCAAGGACAAGAATTTACAGAAGATTTAGGGCTGAATACTCACGAATGGAAATATAGAGTAAGTGACCCAGCAATTGGTAGGTTCTGGCAAATAGACCCATTAGCAGAAGATTATAATTATCAATCACCATATAATTTTTCTGAAAATAGAGTAATTGATGCATTTGAATTAGAAGGACTTGAAAAAGTATCGATACATACAAGAGCTTTTGCACCGTTTAAAACATTTGGAGGTGGCTTTTCGGGAGATGGAGCAGACAGAGGCTTTACAACTTCTCAAAATGTAACTTCAAGAGTTAAGCAATCTGTAGGTATAGATTTTAACCAAAGTACACCTGTTGTGTCAGGAGGTCTACAAACCAGTGATGCAACACATCACCCTATTTTAGGAGAAGACACAGCACTAAGTAGAGATGCATTAAAAAATGTACAAATAGGAGAAACAAGCACAGGAGCTAAACAAGTAAGTTTTCAATCAGAAATTGAAGGAGCAAATCCACTTACACCAAAAGCTTTAACACCTAATATTGATGTCGATGGTATTTTTTCAATATCATCAAATCAGGAAACAGGCGTTTTAAGTATATCAGCAAATATAACAGGAGATAATTTTCCTTCCACAGAATCATTTATTAGTGATGGTAAAAATTCTGTATTTATTGGAGTAAGTGCACTAAAAGGAAGCCCTTTTTCAAGTTTAAAAGGAGAAGGTGGTAGAAAAATGATTAATACTGACCTTCGAATAAATTTTAATTCTGATGGTATATTCCAAAATGTAATCTATCAAGGTAAGCAGTATAATATACAGGATTATAATAAATTATTTGAAACTCAAAACCCTAATGGCAACAATTAAAAAATGAAAATATATCTAAAGCATTTTATAGTTTTTATTATAATCAGTTCTCTTGTCTTATACTTCTCTACAATAAAGGAAGGAATAGAAGTGTTCAAATTAGAAGGTGGTTATTTTAAAAATATTGGAAAGACATTTGAATACTTTTTTAAATGGGTTATACCATATTGGTGGTATATTTTAATTATAGCGTCTTTAATTTTAGCAATAATTAGCGCCTTTATATTCAAGAAAATAAAATAGATAAAAAGCCACCTTCGGGTGGTTTTTTTTATGCTCTAAAGTGAAGCTACATTTTTATTAAAAAAGTCCTTAAACTTCTTTTTGGTAAGCATTGTATCAATGATTTTAAGTATCGTAGATTTATCTTCTTCGTCTAATTGATTAATTAGTTTAATCGGTAATGGTACAGATTAGTTGATGATAAATTTCTAAAACATAAGATATTGTAAAACAACAGATTAACAGATTAATTATAGTAAATAAGGATGAACAAAAAGTTCATTCTTTTATTTTTGAATGAATTTAAAGGCGTTAAAATGTGTCTTTTTTACCTTGGTGGTTCAAATTAGTTGATGAAAAAGTTATGAAACGAGCTTGCGAACAACATTTAACCAAATAAATAAAATGCTAAATGAAATGTAAAAAGTGTAAGAGATTAGCCGTTAAAAATGGTAAACAATCAAATGGGAGACAACGATACTATTGTAAAAGTTGTAAATGTAGTTTTCAAAGAAGTTATATATAAAAGGCTTATAGGGAGAATACAGATAAAAACATTTATCTCTTCTTAAGAGAAAGTGTTGGAATAACTGCAACTGTACTGTGATTTCTTAATCTTAGTTATTCGTAAGCAACTCATTGACTATATAAAATCTGTATTAAGAAACTGTAAAGTTGCTTTTTACTTTCAAAATAAAATATAGATTCATAAAATTATGAATATTAAATTATCGAAAGATGACCAATAATTGTTATATATGATAATTATCATTTTTTTAAATTTATGAATTATATATTTTAGCAATTCTATAATGTAGAAAGATAATGTTTCTTTATTATTTTTATACTCTAGGAAAAGATTCTTTTAAAAAAGAAAATAAAAAATGATGTCAATAATAAATACAAATCTCAAAATTATATTAGTATTACAGCCTTGCTTGATACTTTCTCAAATAGCTTCTGAACAGTATCTCAATTATTAATATTTTTTTAGAAAATTTCCTTATTTTTGATTACATAAATAAAAAATTATGAAAAAAATAACTGGCTTTATTTTAATGCTACTAATCACCATTTTTTCAAAGGCTCAAACCCCACCTGTTCAATTGAATTCTTACGCACCTTCGTCTCCTAATATTGCTTCTCTTGGGAAATATGCAGATTATCCTGTAAGTTTAAATACTGGCACTGTTAACATTTCAGTTCCTTTGTATACCTTAAATACTTCTTCTATTACTTTACCAATCTCTATTAGTTATCATAGTTCAGGAATTAAGGTAAATGACAGAGCTTCGAGTGTAGGTTTAGGCTGGAGTCTAAATGCAGGAGGTGTTATTACTAGAACTGTAAAAGGGAGTCCTGACGGGTATGTTGATAGACCACCAGCCCCAAATGCTGTTGATTATCAGTATTTTGGAGACCCTTTAGCAATGACAAATGACCCAAGATGGATAAACCCAAATGCTAACCCTTATTGGTTTAGTCTATTTATCGATGAAAACTATATGAGTCCAAGTGAGTTAAATAAAAAAATCTATTTAGATAAACTTGTTAGGTTTAAAACAAAAGATGGAGAACCAGATAAATTTATTTACAATTTTAATGGTAATGTTGGAGGTTTTTTTTTAGATGGAATACCTAGAAAAGTATATTCATCTTCTTATGAAACAGTGAAAATTGAAGAAAATATCAATAATTATGATGGGGGGGACATCAGCATAACTACTCCAGACGGTATATTGTATAAATTTGGTAAAGATTTTCAAGGAAATTCTGTAACAGAAAAAACAATTCCTTCTAGTTCTACTCAATCAGGTACAACTAGTTACATAAATCCCAACTACATTTCTTCTTGGTATTTAACTGAGATTGTTTCGGCGAATAAATTAGATACAATTAGTTTTAAATATAAGAGTTACTCTAATCCTGAAAGTTTTTTTTCACAAGGATTTAGTAAAATAATAGACGGTTATCAATTAAGTTCTGATGTAAGTTCAAATACTATTGGCGATTGTACTGCTTTAAAAGTAAATTACTCAGGTGTAAGTAGAGAATCTAAATATTTAAAGGAAATCTTATTTAAGTCTGGAAAAATAGTATTCAACTCTGTTAAAGATAGAGAAGATAGTGCTGAATACAGATTATCAAGCATTGAAATTTATAATAAAATTAAAAATACCTATAGTAAAATCAAAAGTATAATTCTAGACAATAATCATTATTTTAATAGGACTACATTTGGGAACTTTATAGAACCTTTAAGTAGTAATGCACCAACCAAATCTTTAAAATTAAAAGAAATTGTCTTTAACAGTAGTAATAATGTAGAAGAAAAAAAATATTCATTTAAATATAATTCTGGACAATTACCTAAAAGAAATAGCACTGCTCAAGATTATTGGGGATATTATAATGGAAAAACATCCAATAGTTCTTTAGTTCCTGAAGCCACATATTATAAAACTCCTTCATGTTTTAACCAAACGTTCACTTCAGATAGAAAAGCTAGTTCAGTACATATGAAAGCTGCAGTGTTAGAAGAAATAAAGTACCCAACAAAAGGAATTGTTAAATTTGATTTTGAACCCCATTATGCTAAAGATGGAAACAATGTTTCAATTCCAGTTGGAGGTTTACGCATAAAGTCTATAAAACATTTTATTAATGATGTTACCGACATCCCTTCTCTGATAAAAAGATACACCTATAATGGAGAAGCTTACGCAGGGGATGGAAAAATGCTGTACAAATACGATAATAATAAAACTCAATCAGTCTCTATTCCTGGTAGCCCTTTTTCTGGTGGTGTACGTCCTTCTTATAAATATGAAAATTACAGTTCAGACCCGGTTGATATAAAATCTAATAATGGCTCTCCAGTAGAATACTCTAAGGTCACAGAATTTAATAGTCAACAAGGAATATCAGGAAAAACAGTTTACAATTATAAGCCTTCTGTTTTAGATTTTCAAGGGCTACCTATACTTCATACTCCGTATCCAAATGTTGAACTATCTTTTTACCCTCAATGGCAACAAGGAAGATTAGAATCAAAAGAAGTTTACAGTTATGAAAACAATGCTTATTCACTAGTTTTAAGACAGAAAAATCTTTATACAAATCTAAAACAAAAGATAATTAAAGCTTTAAAAGCACAGGTCTATGTTCAAGATTCTAATGAAGGAGGGTTAGGAATTGTTGCCTTTAATTACAATATACTTTTAGGTAAAAGCGCTATTCATAAAACAATAACTGAAAAATATAAAAATGGTCAATTAGTTATATCTTCATCATCAGATTATGAATATGAGCAAGAACACTTTTTGTTAAAAAAAGAAATTAGTAATACGAGTGTTATCAATAATAAAATTGAAACTCAATATGAATACCCTCATACGATTGAAAATACTTCAGCGGTAACCAATAAGTTAAAAGATAATTTTATGTTAGTACCAGCTATACAAACTAAAATGTATAAAGATAAAGCTGGATTAAAAAAATTACTATCTGCTAACTACATTGTTTATAAAGACTGGGGCAATAATGTTATTCTACCTAACTTAGTCCAAACTGCAAAAGGAACAAGTACATTTGAAGACAGGATAGTTTATCATGATTATGACGATAAGGGAAATCCTACAGAGGTTAGCAAGAAAGATGGTTTAAAAATTTATTATGTTTGGGGTTATCAACAAACAAAACCCATTGCCAAAATTGTAGGATACACTAGCTTCACTTCCGCTCAACAATTAGCTATAAACAATGCAGTTTTAGCGTCAAATAGTGATACTAGTAGATGTTTAGACTCAGAGAGTTGTAATGAGAAAACATTACGAGAAAAGTTAGGTTTAGTAAGAGCTTTGCTCCCCAACGCTCAAGTTACTACATACACTTACGACCCTTTAATTGGAGTTACTAGTATTACAGATCCGAGAGGCTATACGATGTACTATGAGTATGATACCTTTAACCGCCTAAAACAAGTTAAAGATGCTGCTGGCAAGATATTAACTGAGAATGAATATAACTATAAAAACTAAGATATGAAAAAGCTACTTATATTGTGTTTGACACTTTTATTTTTTAGTTTTATTACAAGCGCCCAAGATACAAACTTAACCGTTTTTGATGATGACCCTGTGGTACCTATTGGACCAGGAGGCCCTGGGGGTCCGGGAGATCCAGCAACACCTATTCCTATCATTTCTGGTCTTACTTCTGTTAAAGTAAATGATATTAAAACGTACTTGCTAAGCCCCGCTCCTGCCATAAACTTAAATCAAAAAGGTATTTGGGCAGTTACCAAGGGGGTTATTTTAAGTCAATCCAATACAAATATTCAAATAAAATGGACTGCCTCTGGGAGTGGGTCGATAACATATTTAATTGTAGACAAGCAATTTGAAGAACTTATTTTTAAAACAGTCTCTTTAAACGTTGTTATAGGGTCATCTACTGGAAGTTCAACACCAAATCCAACACCGAATCCAACAACTAACTTAAGTAACGAGAATTACATTTACACAATAACACCACGAAAAGCAACCACAGATGTATCTGGTCTTTCAAATGATGAGAAAATTGAAAATGTCACTTATTTCGATGGTTTAGGAAGAGCGAAACAATCTATAGCTATAAGAGCTGGAGGGCAAAAACAAGACATTGTTACTCATATCGAATACGATGCATTCGGGCGTCAAGCAAAAGAATATTTACCATTTGCAGCTACAACTAATAATGGACTTTACAGGACAGGAGATTTAGCAACCACTACAAATCACTATTACAAAACAAAATACGCAGAAGATTTTGCAGGAGTTACAGTACCTAATACAAATGCCTACTCACAAAAAGTATTTGACAAATCTCCGTTAAACCGAGTTTTAGAACAGGCAGCTCCAGGAAAAGATTGGAAAGTGGGCGCTGGGCATACCATACAATTTGAATATGCTACCAATACAGCTACAGAGGTAAGACAGTATTATGTGACCACTACTTTTTCAAACAATACTTACACTCCTACTTTACAATTAAATACATCTATTAATTCTGGTTATTACAAAGCTTCTCAATTATACAAAACTATAACCAAAGATGAAAACCATACTGGCACCACTAAAAATCATACTACAGAAGAGTTTAAAAATAAACAAGGTCAAGTTGTTTTAAAAAGAACTTATGCAGATATCGATTTAAATGGAGATGGAGACACTGCTGATACTGGAGAGCAACAGGCTAAACATGATACGTACTACGTATATGATGATTTTGGAAACTTAACCTATGTTTTACCTCCTAAAGCAGAGGCAAACACATCTAAACCAAATTCAACAAAATTGTCAGAATTATGTTATCAATACAAATATGATCATAGAAATCGTTTGGTTGAGAAAAAAATACCAGGAAAAGGTTGGGAATATATTATATATGACAATTTAGACAGACCTGTGCTGACTCAAGATGCTAATCAAAGAACGCCTAAAAAATGGTTATTTACCAAATACGATCAATTAGGTAGAGTTATATATACAGGAATTTATACACATGCTTCTTTGTCAAGCAGGACAAGCATGCAAACAACTTTTAAAAACAAAAGTGAAGCTCAAAACTATGAGACAAAAGTAACATCAGGAACAGGTTACAGTGGAACTTATTACTCGAATAGCGATTTTCCAAATTCAAATTTAGAAATATTAACTGTTAATTATTATGATAATTATACCTTTAATAGAGCTGGCGCTGGAATATCTGTCACCACAAATGGCGTTACATCAACAAGTAATGTAAAAGGACTGGCTACTGGAAGTCGCGTAAAAATCTTAGATACAAACCCAACAAAATGGATTACCACAGTAAGCTATTACGATGCTAAGGCTCGATCAATATATACTTACTCAAAAAATGAATATTTAAGCTCCATAGATATTGTAGAGAGTAAATTAGATTTTGTTGGCAAAGTTTTAGAAACAAAATCTCATCATTCTAAAACAGGAGATAATATCGCCTCTACGATAATTATTAAAGATGATTTGACATACGATCATATGGACAGACTAAAAAAGCAAAGTCAAACCATTGGGACACATACTGAGACGATTGTGGAAAATACCTATGACGATTTAGGGAAGCTGATAACTAAAGGAGTTGGAGGTAAATCTAGCAATACTAATAGATTGCAAACGGTAAATTATAAATATAATGTTAGAGGGTGGCTGAGAGGTATCAACGACAATAATACCAGTAATACTTCAGTTTCATTAGCATCAGGCGATTTATTTGGCTTTGAAATTAACTATAACAATCCAAGTACAGGAGGAACTGCTTTATATAATGGGAATATAAGCCAAACCTTATGGAAAACAACAAGTGCTAACCCATCTGGAAACACGATTAGTAATAAATATTCATATTCTTACGATGCTTTAAATCGAATTACAAGTGCAAATGATAATACAGGAAGATATGATGTTTGGGGAATTGTGTATGATAAAAATGGAAACATTAAAAATTTAAAAAGAGATGGTCATTTAAATTCTTCCTACACTTCTTTCGGACAAATGGATAACTTAACATATTCTTATGACAGTGGAAATAAGTTAATGAAAGTAAGCGATGCACTTGCAAATGATCAATTTGGCTTTAAAGATGATGCCCTAAATAATACTGCTGATAGCTCTAATGATTACAGTTATGATGCTAATGGAAATATGCTAACTGATACAAATAAAGGAATTACCTCAATAAGCTACAATCATTTAAATTTACCAAAAAGTGTTACCTTAGCAGGAGGAACAATAACTTACAAATATGATGCAACTGGAGTAAAACAAAGTAAAGTAGCTGATGGGAAACTCACAGAATATGCTGGAAATTTTATTTATAAAAAAATAGGTACTGGAACTAAAACGTTAGAATTTTTTAATCATGCAGAAGGGTATGCCTCTCCTAATGGAACTACTGGAAATGTTTGGAAGTATGTATATCAATATAAAGATCATTTAGGAAACGTTAGATTGTCTTATAGTGATGCTAACAAAAATAGTAGTATTACTCAATCTGAAATTATAGAAGAAAGTAACTACTATCCCTTTGGCTTAAAACATAAAGGATACAATAATGTGGTAAGTTCTAATGGGAATAGTACCGCGCAGAAGTTTGGGTTCCAAGGACAAGAATTACAAGAAGATTTAAATTTGAATTGGTCTTCTTTTAAATGGAGAAATGCTGACCCTGCGATAGGGAGGTTTTTTAATATTGACCCATTAGCTGAAGATTTTGTTCACAATGGGACGTATAATTTTTCTGAAAATAGAGTTATAGATGCAATTGAATTAGAGGGATTAGAGGCAGTAGTTTTAAATGGAGAAGTTAGAGGTGGAAGCGCTGTTGGAGGTTATGCTTCTATTCAACTAGCTGCTGATGTAAAAGGTAATGTAGCTTTACAATATTCTTATGGAGCGGGATTATTCTTCGGAGCAGGAGCAGGAGCAGGAGTAGGTGTAAGTATTAGTGCAGCTCCAACAGTTGACGATTTAGCAGGAGCTGGTGCAGAAGTAGGCTTATTTGGAGGACAAGTTATATCTTTAGCAGGTGAAATAAATTTCTCTTTTACTTCAGATGGAGAAGATTGGATTGATGCTTTTACTGCACCTAAAAATCAATATATTGGAGCTACAATTTCTGCTGGCCCAGGAATAGGTCTTGGTGTGTATTTAAATCTGAGTAATACAGGTACAATTGGAAAACTTTCTTCAGATGAGATTAAAAATTTTATTACAGATACCTTTAAAGGTAATAAGGAATATGGAAATGCTCTTAATGGGATATTAGACATAACCAAAGATTTTCTTAAATCGAATGAAGGAGCAACAAGTTTTTCAAAAGAACAACTACAATCTTATTATGATAATATTAGTGGTTATATGTATATAATAAATAATCAAAATGAAGAAGAAGAATGATAATATTAATGATTACCTCGTTTTTAATAGCTGTTACCTTAATACTATATTCTGTTTTAAAAATTAACAGAATAGCAAAGAAAAATAAGATAACAAACTTTTTTCAGCTTCTTAAAATAAAAAATAGTGTAATAAAAAATGAATTAAGAAAATTGTATTTATTCATTTTCTTTGCTTTTTTACAATTTTTTTTAATGATGCTTTTTCTGGTAATGGTACAGATTAGTTGATGATACAACCTGGCACACGCTATTTCTAAACCCCAGATGGCGCTAGTATGTCACGCACACGCTAGTGCTAGCATTTGCTAGTACCGTTAACAATAAGAACAAAAAGCTATGCTACAAGCGTAGCTTTTTGTATTTTAGTATTGTTATGAGTAGAAAATATAAATTCCATAATAAAGCAGGTTTATATTTTGCAAGTTTTGCGACTATAAATTGGTTAGATGTATTTACAAGACAAGTATATTTTGATGTTTTAGCAGACAGTGTAAGTTATTGTAGAAAAGAGAAAGGGCTAGAATTATATTGTTATTGTTTTATGCCAAGTCATATCCATTTTATCTTTAGAAGTGCTAACGAACAACCATCAGAATTATTAAGAGATTTTAAACGTCATACATCTAAAAAAGTCATAGAATCTATAGAAAGTAATCCACAAGAAAGTAGAAAAGAATGGTTATTATGGATGTTTAAAAGAGCAGGAAAAAAGAATGCAACTACCAGTAAATATCAGTTTTGGCAACATCATAATAAACCTATAGAATTGTGGAGCGAAAAAGTAATCAAACAAAAAATAGATTACATCCATAATAATCCAGTAGCAAGTGGTTTTGTAACGGATGCAATTGATTGGAAATACTCAAGTGCTAGAAATTATCAAGAAGATAATACTGTTTTAGAAATAGATGATTCAGGTTTTTTAGGGTAGTTTTATGCGAGTTGTTTTTGAATATCTTTTTGAAATACAAACGCTTTAAGCATTGCTTTTACGCTTGTAATATTTTCATCATCTAGCTTTTGCACTTTATGAAATAATTGTAATAGTTCTTCATCATTTAGTTTGTTATTTATAATCTGTTCGTTAGAACCGTAAATAAGCGCATCTGTAGAAACTTCTAACGCATCAGCAATCTTTTTAGCCACATCAATAGTTGGTGATGTTAAATTACGTTCATATCTTGAAATATGTGTTGCGTGTACATTTATCATTTTAGCAAGGTCTCCTTGCGAAATATCTTTCTCTGCACGTATTTTTTTTAAGTTATCTCCAAACGACATAAGTGTACTGAATTAGTAAATGAAACATCAAAAATGATATACAAAGTTAGTTAATTATAGACATAAAATGTAATACTGTTAAAAATAATAATCAAAGTATATATTTATAAATAAACAAAATGTATATATTTGTAGTCAAATATGATTATTAAAACTTTTTAACAATGTTAGATACAAGTAACTCCAACAACTACGAATACATCACAAAACATTTAGAAATTCACATTTTAGGCGGAATAAAGACCAATAAACTAGAGAGTTTACGAATTACGTTATCTATCCAAAAACTAAAACAAGAAAACATTTTACGTCATACACTCGATTTATACAACGATAATCAAGTAGAAAAGTTTGTTAGGAAAGTAGCAGAACGATTAGAAGTAGGAACAAGTATCGTTAGAAGAACATTACAAGAAGTAACCAAAGAATTAGAAAATTATAGGTTTTTACTTATACAACAATATGAAGAAGCGCATAAACCTTATTTTAAAGAATTATCTGCAACCGAAGAAAGAGAAGCTATAAAGTTCTTAAAACGAAAGGATTTACTACCAAAAACAAATGAATTGATTGGTAAAGCTGGAGTTATTGGAGAACAAGTAAATAGATTATTAATGTATTTAATTTTTACAAGTAGAAAAACAAACAATCCATTGCATTGTATCAGTTTAGGAAGTTCGGGAGTTGGGAAAACTCATCTACAATCTAAAGTATCAGAACTGATACCTGAAGAAGATAAAGTAGAAATTACAGTATTATCTGCAAACGCTTTTTACTACTTCAATAGAACAGAATTACAACACAAACTTATTTTAATAGAAGATTTAGACGGAGCAGAATCTGTACTCTATCCACTTCGTGAATTACAATCTAAAAAGAGAATTACAAAAACAGTTGTTCATAAAGACGCAAGAGGAAATACAAAAACCATCCATTTAACAGTTGAAGGTCCTGTATCTGTTGCAGGTTGTACCACACAAGAAAGCATTTACGAAGATAATTCTAATAGAAGTTTTTTACTGTATATAGATGAAAGTCAAGAACAAGATAGTAGAATAATGAATTACCAAAGGCTTATAAGTGCAGGAAAAATAAACGAAGACCAGGAACACAAATCAAGAGAATTGTTAAAAGATGTGCAACGAGTTTTAAAGCCCATAAAAGTAATTAATCCATTTGCAGAATATTTAGAGTTGCCACAATCGGTTTTTAAACCAAGAAGAACCAACAGCCACTATTTACAATTTATAGAAGCAATTACATTTTACAAACAATATCAGCGAGAGCAACAAGTAAATGAAGAAACAGGAGAAGTATTTATAGAAACCACAATCGAAGATATTAAAGAAGCTAACGAATTAATTATAGAAGTTCTATTAAGAAAATCTGACACACTTACAGGAGCAATTAGAAATCATTTAGAGAATCTAAAAGCCTATTTACAAGAAAATAAACAAACCACGTTTACAAGTTCTGAAATCAGAAGAAAACTACGATTAAAAGAAACCACATTAAGAAGATACAATAAGCAACTATTAGCAGAACAATATATTAGAAAAGTAAAAGCAGAAAAAGGTAAAATGTATCATTATGAAATTGTGGATATAGAGGAATATACAAACCTTAAAAGTCAGATAGATAAATCATTACAAGATTGTATTGCTAACATCAACTTCGCCACTTCGTCATAAGTTCGCCACCATTAAAATGGCGAAGTTAAAATACTGAATAAAAGAAACTTAAATCTACATCGCCATTAAAACTTAAAAAAGGTCAAGGGAATGAAAAAAGTAGTGAGCCACTACAGCCAAAAAAATGAAGAAACTAAAATTACAAAACGAGAGTTATAGACTATTTGTTGCCAATTATAAAGAATGGTTAGACATTTTAGGCTATGCAGAAAGTACAGTCTATTACTTGCCAAACCACTTACAAGAGTTCTTCTATTATCTGGAACAAAACCACATTAAAAACATCAATCAAATTACTACTAAAACCGTAAAAAATTATTACAATTATCTGCAAGAAAGAGCCAACGAAAGACAAAGTGGAGGATTAAGTAAAAGCTATTTAAACAAACATCAACAAGCCTTAAAAAAGTTCAAAGAATATTTGACTAACCACAATCATACAGGAATAAATATCCATTTAAAATCAGAGAAAAACCCAACAGAAGAAAAGCTAAATATCTTAACACAATCAGAAATAAAAGAACTTTTTAAAGCAACAGAATTTAGCCATACAGAAACTAAATTTAAATTAAGAGACAAAGCTATTTTAGTCGTTTTATACAGTTGTGGATTAAGAAGAAATGAAGCTGTACATCTAAATACGAATGATATATTTTTTGATAAAGAAAGAATATTTGTTAGAAAAGGGAAGAATTATAAAGAGCGTTTTGTTCCTATAAACAGAAAGAATGCAGAACTATTAGAAGATTATATTTTTGAAGCAAGATTGCAATTTAAAGATGCATATTTAAGTGAAGCCTTATTTATTAGTAAGAGAGGAACTCGTTTAAATGGAATGAGTTTAGCCAACAGATTACAGAAAATAGTACAAGCCACCAACAACAAAGAAATAGCAGAAAAGAGAATCACACTTCACACATTAAGACACTCAATTGCAACTCATTTATTGCAACACGAAGTAAAGTTAGAAAACATCAAAACTTTTTTAGGCCATAGTTCTTTAGAATCTACACAAATTTACACACACTTGCTTAAAACACTTGAAAATGAATGATTATAGAAGTTATTTACAGAAAGAAAGTTACGGTTTAACAACGATAGAAAGTTACACAAAAGGAGCAGAAAACTTTGTAAAATGGTGCAAGAGAAATCATACAACTCCAGATCTAATAGATTACAAAACATTTTTAAAATACATCAAATATTTACAAAGAAAAAATACCACAAAAAAGACAATAAAGCATAAAATAGGAACCTTAAAAATATACTTTAAATATCTGTTATCAGAAAATTATAGAATAGACAATCCAATAGAAAATATCAATATTAAAGGTGTAAAAAGAACCATCAATTACAACGTATTAGAAGCAGACGAATTAGAAGATTTATACTATTCTTACGAAACTGAAAACATCAAAGACAGCTATCATAAATTAACAGCAAAACGTAATAAAATAATAGTTGGTTTATTAGTCTATCAAGGTTTAAATACAAGTGAACTCATCAAACTAGAAATTCAAGATTTACAGCTATACAAAGGAAAAATTTATATAAAAAGTGGTGCAAGAAGTAACGCAAGAACCTTAGAATTAAAATCGTGGCAAGTCATAGAATTATTAGAATATGTAAAAGAAATTAGAGAAGAAATAAAGTTAAAATGGAACATGGAAAATGAACGATTATTTATACCAAACAATGCAAGATTAGGAAATACAATCCAATTTATTTTAAAGAAATTAAAAAAGATAAATCATAAAGTAAATAATGGAAATCAAATACGAGCTTCAGTAATTACAAACTGGTTAAAACAATACAATTTAAGACAAGTACAGGTTTTAGCTGGACATCGTTATATAAGTTCAACAGAAAGATACTTACAAGACGATTTAGAAAGTTTACACGAAATCGTTAACAACTTCCATCCAATCTCATAGAAAAAATATGGAACAAAAATTGTACATTTGTTATGCTAAAAACACGACAGTTATGGACTTGCAATTAAGAAAATACAATTTTATACAACAATTAGTTGATGTAGAAAAAGAAAGCATTATGGCTACTTTAGAACGTGTTTTAAAGCAAGAAAAAGAAGAACACCAAGAAATCTCAACTGCACACAAAAAAGAATTAGACAATCGTTTAAAAAGCTATAAAGAAAATCCTGATGATGTTTTAGATTGGTCAGCTGTAAAAGAAAATTGGTAAATGAGTTATAGCATTAAATTACTCCCAATTGTACACACAGATTTAAAAAAAGCAAAAAAGTGGTACAACAAAGAAAGAGAAGGATTAGGAGAAGAATTTAAAATAGAAGTCAATAAAGAGATAGATTATATTGGAGAATATCCACAACATTATCAAAGAAAATACAAAGAATTACGACAATCTTTAGTCACTCGTTTTCCTTATGCAATTTTTTATTTAGTGGAAGAACAGCAAAAACGAATTGTAATTTTTGGAGTTTTACACACAAGAAGAAATCCAGAAATAGCAAGAAAAAGAATGAAGAAATAAGATAAAAACTTCGCTTGTTCAACGTCACAAGCTCGCAAAAAAACCAATCAGAATCAGCCCACGCTTGCCATCACTTCTGTAGTTTTTACGTCATATTTTTTGTAAACCAACGCATAAAACAGCACATTGTAGCTTGTTCGTTCCTCACAACTCCAAAGAGCTGTTTGCCCACGCTCAAAAACAAAAAATCTGCCATAAAATCTACCCCAAGCTAAGTTACATAATAGAAGTTATAATAGCAAAATGCGCTTCAAAAGTACGCTAACGCTGGCATAATTTATTTTGTAGTTATAACTGCTATTATGTAAAATAGCCGCTCTTCCAACGCTTTTTTACAGCCACTTCTGCCCACGCACTACGAATCCTTTAATTTTTACTACGTAAGCCAACGCTCCGAATTTGTACAAAAAAAAGCTTCGCAAAAAGACGTCAAGCGAAAAAGCTTGTCTTACTTCTTTGCTCGTTTTTTTGTACAACTCGTGCAAACAATATTATGAAAAACAAGTCATTTTATTTTTAGTAGAAAATCCACGCATCAGCCACCTCTTTTTCTACTAAAAATAAAACGTAAGTTCTCATCAAAACGTTTTAAAAGTTGACGATTTAGAGGCTGGAAAAAGCGAGGAAAATCGACAATTTTTAAAATGTAAACTTCTTGCGTACAGTTTGCGATAGCAAAGCATTAACAAATACCAAGTACCTTTCGTCAAGCTCAATACAAGCTATGGTAGCAGTCGGCTATTTTACATAAATGTATTATAGTACAGGAATTAAAGGAATGTACTATAATGCCCAATTATGTAACATAGCTTTGGAAATATTCATCATATTTTTTTATATTTACAAAAGGTAGGTTAATGAGGTAAGGACGTTCTTTTTTGTAAATTTTTTGGAGTAAGTACGTGATAAAAATGCGACCGTTGTTAAAAAAAACGCGTAAACTACTATCCCTTTGGCTTAAAACATAAAGGATACAATAATGTGGTAAGTTCTAATGGGAATAGTACCGCGCAGAAGTTTGGGTTCCAAGGACAAGAATTACAAGAAGATTTAAATTTGAATTGGTCTTCTTTTAAATGGAGAAATGCTGACCCTGCGATAGGGAGGTTTTTTAATATTGACCCATTAGCTGAAGATTTTGTTCACAATGGGACGTATAATTTTTCTGAAAATAGAGTTATAGATGCAATTGAATTAGAGGGATTAGAGGCAGTAGTTTTAAATGGAGAAGTTAGAGGTGGAAGCGCTGTTGGAGGTTATGCTTCTATTCAACTAGCTGCTGATGTAAAAGGTAATGTAGCTTTACAATATTCTTATGGAGCGGGATTATTCTTCGGAGCAGGAGCAGGAGCAGGAGTAGGTGTAAGTATTAGTGCAGCTCCAACAGTTGACGATTTAGCAGGAGCTGGTGCAGAAGTAGGCTTATTTGGAGGACAAGTTATATCTTTAGCAGGTGAAATAAATTTCTCTTTTACTTCAGATGGAGAAGATTGGATTGATGCTTTTACTGCACCTAAAAATCAATATATTGGAGCTACAATTTCTGCTGGCCCAGGAATAGGTCTTGGTGTGTATTTAAATCTGAGTAATACAGGTACAATTGGAAAACTTTCTTCAGATGAGATTAAAAATTTTATTACAGATACCTTTAAAGGTAATAAGGAATATGGAAATGCTCTTAATGGGATATTAGACATAACCAAAGATTTTCTTAAATCGAATGAAGGAGCAACAAGTTTTTCAAAAGAACAACTACAATCTTATTATGATAATATTAGTGGTTATATGTATATAATAAATAATCAAAATGAAGAAGAAGAATGATAATATTAATGATTACCTCGTTTTTAATAGCTGTTACCTTAATACTATATTCTGTTTTAAAAATTAACAGAATAGCAAAGAAAAATAAGATAACAAACTTTTTTCAGCTTCTTAAAATAAAAAATAGTGTAATAAAAAATGAATTAAGAAAATTGTATTTATTCATTTTCTTTGCTTTTTTACAATTTTTTTTAATGATGCTTTTTCTGGTAATGGTACAGATTAGTTGATGATACAACCTGGCACACGCTATTTCTAAACCCCAGATGGCGCTAGTATGTCACGCACACGCTAGTGCTAGCATTTGCTAGTACCGTTAACAATAAGAACAAAAAGCTATGCTACAAGCGTAGCTTTTTGTATTTTAGTATTGTTATGAGTAGAAAATATAAATTCCATAATAAAGCAGGTTTATATTTTGCAAGTTTTGCGACTATAAATTGGTTAGATGTATTTACAAGACAAGTATATTTTGATGTTTTAGCAGACAGTGTAAGTTATTGTAGAAAAGAGAAAGGGCTAGAATTATATTGTTATTGTTTTATGCCAAGTCATATCCATTTTATCTTTAGAAGTGCTAACGAACAACCATCAGAATTATTAAGAGATTTTAAACGTCATACATCTAAAAAAGTCATAGAATCTATAGAAAGTAATCCACAAGAAAGTAGAAAAGAATGGTTATTATGGATGTTTAAAAGAGCAGGAAAAAAGAATGCAACTACCAGTAAATATCAGTTTTGGCAACATCATAATAAACCTATAGAATTGTGGAGCGAAAAAGTAATCAAACAAAAAATAGATTACATCCATAATAATCCAGTAGCAAGTGGTTTTGTAACGGATGCAATTGATTGGAAATACTCAAGTGCTAGAAATTATCAAGAAGATAATACTGTTTTAGAAATAGATGATTCAGGTTTTTTAGGGTAGTTTTATGCGAGTTGTTTTTGAATATCTTTTTGAAATACAAACGCTTTAAGCATTGCTTTTACGCTTGTAATATTTTCATCATCTAGCTTTTGCACTTTATGAAATAATTGTAATAGTTCTTCATCATTTAGTTTGTTATTTATAATCTGTTCGTTAGAACCGTAAATAAGCGCATCTGTAGAAACTTCTAACGCATCAGCAATCTTTTTAGCCACATCAATAGTTGGTGATGTTAAATTACGTTCATATCTTGAAATATGTGTTGCGTGTACATTTATCATTTTAGCAAGGTCTCCTTGCGAAATATCTTTCTCTGCACGTATTTTTTTTAAGTTATCTCCAAACGACATAAGTGTACTGAATTAGTAAATGAAACATCAAAAATGATATACAAAGTTAGTTAATTATAGACATAAAATGTAATACTGTTAAAAATAATAATCAAAGTATATATTTATAAATAAACAAAATGTATATATTTGTAGTCAAATATGATTATTAAAACTTTTTAACAATGTTAGATACAAGTAACTCCAACAACTACGAATACATCACAAAACATTTAGAAATTCACATTTTAGGCGGAATAAAGACCAATAAACTAGAGAGTTTACGAATTACGTTATCTATCCAAAAACTAAAACAAGAAAACATTTTACGTCATACACTCGATTTATACAACGATAATCAAGTAGAAAAGTTTGTTAGGAAAGTAGCAGAACGATTAGAAGTAGGAACAAGTATCGTTAGAAGAACATTACAAGAAGTAACCAAAGAATTAGAAAATTATAGGTTTTTACTTATACAACAATATGAAGAAGCGCATAAACCTTATTTTAAAGAATTATCTGCAACCGAAGAAAGAGAAGCTATAAAGTTCTTAAAACGAAAGGATTTACTACCAAAAACAAATGAATTGATTGGTAAAGCTGGAGTTATTGGAGAACAAGTAAATAGATTATTAATGTATTTAATTTTTACAAGTAGAAAAACAAACAATCCATTGCATTGTATCAGTTTAGGAAGTTCGGGAGTTGGGAAAACTCATCTACAATCTAAAGTATCAGAACTGATACCTGAAGAAGATAAAGTAGAAATTACAGTATTATCTGCAAACGCTTTTTACTACTTCAATAGAACAGAATTACAACACAAACTTATTTTAATAGAAGATTTAGACGGAGCAGAATCTGTACTCTATCCACTTCGTGAATTACAATCTAAAAAGAGAATTACAAAAACAGTTGTTCATAAAGACGCAAGAGGAAATACAAAAACCATCCATTTAACAGTTGAAGGTCCTGTATCTGTTGCAGGTTGTACCACACAAGAAAGCATTTACGAAGATAATTCTAATAGAAGTTTTTTACTGTATATAGATGAAAGTCAAGAACAAGATAGTAGAATAATGAATTACCAAAGGCTTATAAGTGCAGGAAAAATAAACGAAGACCAGGAACACAAATCAAGAGAATTGTTAAAAGATGTGCAACGAGTTTTAAAGCCCATAAAAGTAATTAATCCATTTGCAGAATATTTAGAGTTGCCACAATCGGTTTTTAAACCAAGAAGAACCAACAGCCACTATTTACAATTTATAGAAGCAATTACATTTTACAAACAATATCAGCGAGAGCAACAAGTAAATGAAGAAACAGGAGAAGTATTTATAGAAACCACAATCGAAGATATTAAAGAAGCTAACGAATTAATTATAGAAGTTCTATTAAGAAAATCTGACACACTTACAGGAGCAATTAGAAATCATTTAGAGAATCTAAAAGCCTATTTACAAGAAAATAAACAAACCACGTTTACAAGTTCTGAAATCAGAAGAAAACTACGATTAAAAGAAACCACATTAAGAAGATACAATAAGCAACTATTAGCAGAACAATATATTAGAAAAGTAAAAGCAGAAAAAGGTAAAATGTATCATTATGAAATTGTGGATATAGAGGAATATACAAACCTTAAAAGTCAGATAGATAAATCATTACAAGATTGTATTGCTAACATCAACTTCGCCACTTCGTCATAAGTTCGCCACCATTAAAATGGCGAAGTTAAAATACTGAATAAAAGAAACTTAAATCTACATCGCCATTAAAACTTAAAAAAGGTCAAGGGAATGAAAAAAGTAGTGAGCCACTACAGCCAAAAAAATGAAGAAACTAAAATTACAAAACGAGAGTTATAGACTATTTGTTGCCAATTATAAAGAATGGTTAGACATTTTAGGCTATGCAGAAAGTACAGTCTATTACTTGCCAAACCACTTACAAGAGTTCTTCTATTATCTGGAACAAAACCACATTAAAAACATCAATCAAATTACTACTAAAACCGTAAAAAATTATTACAATTATCTGCAAGAAAGAGCCAACGAAAGACAAAGTGGAGGATTAAGTAAAAGCTATTTAAACAAACATCAACAAGCCTTAAAAAAGTTCAAAGAATATTTGACTAACCACAATCATACAGGAATAAATATCCATTTAAAATCAGAGAAAAACCCAACAGAAGAAAAGCTAAATATCTTAACACAATCAGAAATAAAAGAACTTTTTAAAGCAACAGAATTTAGCCATACAGAAACTAAATTTAAATTAAGAGACAAAGCTATTTTAGTCGTTTTATACAGTTGTGGATTAAGAAGAAATGAAGCTGTACATCTAAATACGAATGATATATTTTTTGATAAAGAAAGAATATTTGTTAGAAAAGGGAAGAATTATAAAGAGCGTTTTGTTCCTATAAACAGAAAGAATGCAGAACTATTAGAAGATTATATTTTTGAAGCAAGATTGCAATTTAAAGATGCATATTTAAGTGAAGCCTTATTTATTAGTAAGAGAGGAACTCGTTTAAATGGAATGAGTTTAGCCAACAGATTACAGAAAATAGTACAAGCCACCAACAACAAAGAAATAGCAGAAAAGAGAATCACACTTCACACATTAAGACACTCAATTGCAACTCATTTATTGCAACACGAAGTAAAGTTAGAAAACATCAAAACTTTTTTAGGCCATAGTTCTTTAGAATCTACACAAATTTACACACACTTGCTTAAAACACTTGAAAATGAATGATTATAGAAGTTATTTACAGAAAGAAAGTTACGGTTTAACAACGATAGAAAGTTACACAAAAGGAGCAGAAAACTTTGTAAAATGGTGCAAGAGAAATCATACAACTCCAGATCTAATAGATTACAAAACATTTTTAAAATACATCAAATATTTACAAAGAAAAAATACCACAAAAAAGACAATAAAGCATAAAATAGGAACCTTAAAAATATACTTTAAATATCTGTTATCAGAAAATTATAGAATAGACAATCCAATAGAAAATATCAATATTAAAGGTGTAAAAAGAACCATCAATTACAACGTATTAGAAGCAGACGAATTAGAAGATTTATACTATTCTTACGAAACTGAAAACATCAAAGACAGCTATCATAAATTAACAGCAAAACGTAATAAAATAATAGTTGGTTTATTAGTCTATCAAGGTTTAAATACAAGTGAACTCATCAAACTAGAAATTCAAGATTTACAGCTATACAAAGGAAAAATTTATATAAAAAGTGGTGCAAGAAGTAACGCAAGAACCTTAGAATTAAAATCGTGGCAAGTCATAGAATTATTAGAATATGTAAAAGAAATTAGAGAAGAAATAAAGTTAAAATGGAACATGGAAAATGAACGATTATTTATACCAAACAATGCAAGATTAGGAAATACAATCCAATTTATTTTAAAGAAATTAAAAAAGATAAATCATAAAGTAAATAATGGAAATCAAATACGAGCTTCAGTAATTACAAACTGGTTAAAACAATACAATTTAAGACAAGTACAGGTTTTAGCTGGACATCGTTATATAAGTTCAACAGAAAGATACTTACAAGACGATTTAGAAAGTTTACACGAAATCGTTAACAACTTCCATCCAATCTCATAGAAAAAATATGGAACAAAAATTGTACATTTGTTATGCTAAAAACACGACAGTTATGGACTTGCAATTAAGAAAATACAATTTTATACAACAATTAGTTGATGTAGAAAAAGAAAGCATTATGGCTACTTTAGAACGTGTTTTAAAGCAAGAAAAAGAAGAACACCAAGAAATCTCAACTGCACACAAAAAAGAATTAGACAATCGTTTAAAAAGCTATAAAGAAAATCCTGATGATGTTTTAGATTGGTCAGCTGTAAAAGAAAATTGGTAAATGAGTTATAGCATTAAATTACTCCCAATTGTACACACAGATTTAAAAAAAGCAAAAAAGTGGTACAACAAAGAAAGAGAAGGATTAGGAGAAGAATTTAAAATAGAAGTCAATAAAGAGATAGATTATATTGGAGAATATCCACAACATTATCAAAGAAAATACAAAGAATTACGACAATCTTTAGTCACTCGTTTTCCTTATGCAATTTTTTATTTAGTGGAAGAACAGCAAAAACGAATTGTAATTTTTGGAGTTTTACACACAAGAAGAAATCCAGAAATAGCAAGAAAAAGAATGAAGAAATAAGATAAAAACTTCGCTTGTTCAACGTCACAAGCTCGCAAAAAAACCAATCAGAATCAGCCCACGCTTGCCATCACTTCTGTAGTTTTTACGTCATATTTTTTGTAAACCAACGCATAAAACAGCACATTGTAGCTTGTTCGTTCCTCACAACTCCAAAGAGCTGTTTGCCCACGCTCAAAAACAAAAAATCTGCCATAAAATCTACCCCAAGCTAAGTTACATAATAGAAGTTATAATAGCAAAATGCGCTTCAAAAGTACGCTAACGCTGGCATAATTTATTTTGTAGTTATAACTGCTATTATGTAAAATAGCCGCTCTTCCAACGCTTTTTTACAGCCACTTCTGCCCACGCACTACGAATCCTTTAATTTTTACTACGTAAGCCAACGCTCCGAATTTGTACAAAAAAAAGCTTCGCAAAAAGACGTCAAGCGAAAAAGCTTGTCTTACTTCTTTGCTCGTTTTTTTGTACAACTCGTGCAAACAATATTATGAAAAACAAGTCATTTTATTTTTAGTAGAAAATCCACGCATCAGCCACCTCTTTTTCTACTAAAAATAAAACGTAAGTTCTCATCAAAACGTTTTAAAAGTTGACGATTTAGAGGCTGGAAAAAGCGAGGAAAATCGACAATTTTTAAAATGTAAACTTCTTGCGTACAGTTTGCGATAGCAAAGCATTAACAAATACCAAGTACCTTTCGTCAAGCTCAATACAAGCTATGGTAGCAGTCGGCTATTTTACATAAATGTATTATAGTACAGGAATTAAAGGAATGTACTATAATGCCCAATTATGTAACATAGCTTTGGAAATATTCATCATATTTTTTTATATTTACAAAAGGTAGGTTAATGAGGTAAGGACGTTCTTTTTTGTAAATTTTTTGGAGTAAGTACGTGATAAAAATGCGACCGTTGTTAAAAAAAACGCGTAAACTACTATCCCTTTGGCTTAAAACATAAAGGATACAATAATGTGGTAAGTTCTAATGGGAATAGTACCGCGCAGAAGTTTGGGTTCCAAGGACAAGAATTACAAGAAGATTTAAATTTGAATTGGTCTTCTTTTAAATGGAGAAATGCTGACCCTGCGATAGGGAGGTTTTTTAATATTGACCCATTAGCTGAAGATTTTGTTCACAATGGGACGTATAATTTTTCTGAAAATAGAGTTATAGATGCAATTGAATTAGAGGGATTAGAGGCAGTAGTTTTAAATGGAGAAGTTAGAGGTGGAAGCGCTGTTGGAGGTTATGCTTCTATTCAACTAGCTGCTGATGTAAAAGGTAATGTAGCTTTACAATATTCTTATGGAGCGGGATTATTCTTCGGAGCAGGAGCAGGAGCAGGAGTAGGTGTAAGTATTAGTGCAGCTCCAACAGTTGACGATTTAGCAGGAGCTGGTGCAGAAGTAGGCTTATTTGGAGGACAAGTTATATCTTTAGCAGGTGAAATAAATTTCTCTTTTACTTCAGATGGAGAAGATTGGATTGATGCTTTTACTGCACCTAAAAATCAATATATTGGAGCTACAATTTCTGCTGGCCCAGGAATAGGTCTTGGTGTGTATTTAAATCTGAGTAATACAGGTACAATTGGAAAACTTTCTTCAGATGAGATTAAAAATTTTATTACAGATACCTTTAAAGGTAATAAGGAATATGGAAATGCTCTTAATGGGATATTAGACATAACCAAAGATTTTCTTAAATCGAATGAAGGAGCAACAAGTTTTTCAAAAGAACAACTACAATCTTATTATGATAATATTAGTGGTTATATGTATATAATAAATAATCAAAATGAAGAAGAAGAATGATAATATTAATGATTACCTCGTTTTTAATAGCTGTTACCTTAATACTATATTCTGTTTTAAAAATTAACAGAATAGCAAAGAAAAATAAGATAACAAACTTTTTTCAGCTTCTTAAAATAAAAAATAGTGTAATAAAAAATGAATTAAGAAAATTGTATTTATTCATTTTCTTTGCTTTTTTACAATTTTTTTTAATGATGCTTTTTCTGGTAATGGTACAGATTAGTTGATGATACAACCTGGCACACGCTATTTCTAAACCCCAGATGGCGCTAGTATGTCACGCACACGCTAGTGCTAGCATTTGCTAGTACCGTTAACAATAAGAACAAAAAGCTATGCTACAAGCGTAGCTTTTTGTATTTTAGTATTGTTATGAGTAGAAAATATAAATTCCATAATAAAGCAGGTTTATATTTTGCAAGTTTTGCGACTATAAATTGGTTAGATGTATTTACAAGACAAGTATATTTTGATGTTTTAGCAGACAGTGTAAGTTATTGTAGAAAAGAGAAAGGGCTAGAATTATATTGTTATTGTTTTATGCCAAGTCATATCCATTTTATCTTTAGAAGTGCTAACGAACAACCATCAGAATTATTAAGAGATTTTAAACGTCATACATCTAAAAAAGTCATAGAATCTATAGAAAGTAATCCACAAGAAAGTAGAAAAGAATGGTTATTATGGATGTTTAAAAGAGCAGGAAAAAAGAATGCAACTACCAGTAAATATCAGTTTTGGCAACATCATAATAAACCTATAGAATTGTGGAGCGAAAAAGTAATCAAACAAAAAATAGATTACATCCATAATAATCCAGTAGCAAGTGGTTTTGTAACGGATGCAATTGATTGGAAATACTCAAGTGCTAGAAATTATCAAGAAGATAATACTGTTTTAGAAATAGATGATTCAGGTTTTTTAGGGTAGTTTTATGCGAGTTGTTTTTGAATATCTTTTTGAAATACAAACGCTTTAAGCATTGCTTTTACGCTTGTAATATTTTCATCATCTAGCTTTTGCACTTTATGAAATAATTGTAATAGTTCTTCATCATTTAGTTTGTTATTTATAATCTGTTCGTTAGAACCGTAAATAAGCGCATCTGTAGAAACTTCTAACGCATCAGCAATCTTTTTAGCCACATCAATAGTTGGTGATGTTAAATTACGTTCATATCTTGAAATATGTGTTGCGTGTACATTTATCATTTTAGCAAGGTCTCCTTGCGAAATATCTTTCTCTGCACGTATTTTTTTTTAAGTTATCTCCAAACGACATAAGTGTACTGAATTAGTAAATGAAACATCAAAAATGATATACAAAGTTAGTTAATTATAGACATAAAATGTAATACTGTTAAAAATAATAATCAAAGTATATATTTATAAATAAACAAAATGTATATATTTGTAGTCAAATATGATTATTAAAACTTTTTAACAATGTTAGATACAAGTAACTCCAACAACTACGAATACATCACAAAACATTTAGAAATTCACATTTTAGGCGGAATAAAGACCAATAAACTAGAGAGTTTACGAATTACGTTATCTATCCAAAAACTAAAACAAGAAAACATTTTACGTCATACACTCGATTTATACAACGATAATCAAGTAGAAAAGTTTGTTAGGAAAGTAGCAGAACGATTAGAAGTAGGAACAAGTATCGTTAGAAGAACATTACAAGAAGTAACCAAAGAATTAGAAAATTATAGGTTTTTACTTATACAACAATATGAAGAAGCGCATAAACCTTATTTTAAAGAATTATCTGCAACCGAAGAAAGAGAAGCTATAAAGTTCTTAAAACGAAAGGATTTACTACCAAAAACAAATGAATTGATTGGTAAAGCTGGAGTTATTGGAGAACAAGTAAATAGATTATTAATGTATTTAATTTTTACAAGTAGAAAAACAAACAATCCATTGCATTGTATCAGTTTAGGAAGTTCGGGAGTTGGGAAAACTCATCTACAATCTAAAGTATCAGAACTGATACCTGAAGAAGATAAAGTAGAAATTACAGTATTATCTGCAAACGCTTTTTACTACTTCAATAGAACAGAATTACAACACAAACTTATTTTAATAGAAGATTTAGACGGAGCAGAATCTGTACTCTATCCACTTCGTGAATTACAATCTAAAAAGAGAATTACAAAAACAGTTGTTCATAAAGACGCAAGAGGAAATACAAAAACCATCCATTTAACAGTTGAAGGTCCTGTATCTGTTGCAGGTTGTACCACACAAGAAAGCATTTACGAAGATAATTCTAATAGAAGTTTTTTACTGTATATAGATGAAAGTCAAGAACAAGATAGTAGAATAATGAATTACCAAAGGCTTATAAGTGCAGGAAAAATAAACGAAGACCAGGAACACAAATCAAGAGAATTGTTAAAAGATGTGCAACGAGTTTTAAAGCCCATAAAAGTAATTAATCCATTTGCAGAATATTTAGAGTTGCCACAATCGGTTTTTAAACCAAGAAGAACCAACAGCCACTATTTACAATTTATAGAAGCAATTACATTTTACAAACAATATCAGCGAGAGCAACAAGTAAATGAAGAAACAGGAGAAGTATTTATAGAAACCACAATCGAAGATATTAAAGAAGCTAACGAATTAATTATAGAAGTTCTATTAAGAAAATCTGACACACTTACAGGAGCAATTAGAAATCATTTAGAGAATCTAAAAGCCTATTTACAAGAAAATAAACAAACCACGTTTACAAGTTCTGAAATCAGAAGAAAACTACGATTAAAAGAAACCACATTAAGAAGATACAATAAGCAACTATTAGCAGAACAATATATTAGAAAAGTAAAAGCAGAAAAAGGTAAAATGTATCATTATGAAATTGTGGATATAGAGGAATATACAAACCTTAAAAGTCAGATAGATAAATCATTACAAGATTGTATTGCTAACATCAACTTCGCCACTTCGTCATAAGTTCGCCACCATTAAAATGGCGAAGTTAAAATACTGAATAAAAGAAACTTAAATCTACATCGCCATTAAAACTTAAAAAAGGTCAAGGGAATGAAAAAAGTAGTGAGCCACTACAGCCAAAAAAATGAAGAAACTAAAATTACAAAACGAGAGTTATAGACTATTTGTTGCCAATTATAAAGAATGGTTAGACATTTTAGGCTATGCAGAAAGTACAGTCTATTACTTGCCAAACCACTTACAAGAGTTCTTCTATTATCTGGAACAAAACCACATTAAAAACATCAATCAAATTACTACTAAAACCGTAAAAAATTATTACAATTATCTGCAAGAAAGAGCCAACGAAAGACAAAGTGGAGGATTAAGTAAAAGCTATTTAAACAAACATCAACAAGCCTTAAAAAAGTTCAAAGAATATTTGACTAACCACAATCATACAGGAATAAATATCCATTTAAAATCAGAGAAAAACCCAACAGAAGAAAAGCTAAATATCTTAACACAATCAGAAATAAAAGAACTTTTTAAAGCAACAGAATTTAGCCATACAGAAACTAAATTTAAATTAAGAGACAAAGCTATTTTAGTCGTTTTATACAGTTGTGGATTAAGAAGAAATGAAGCTGTACATCTAAATACGAATGATATATTTTTTGATAAAGAAAGAATATTTGTTAGAAAAGGGAAGAATTATAAAGAGCGTTTTGTTCCTATAAACAGAAAGAATGCAGAACTATTAGAAGATTATATTTTTGAAGCAAGATTGCAATTTAAAGATGCATATTTAAGTGAAGCCTTATTTATTAGTAAGAGAGGAACTCGTTTAAATGGAATGAGTTTAGCCAACAGATTACAGAAAATAGTACAAGCCACCAACAACAAAGAAATAGCAGAAAAGAGAATCACACTTCACACATTAAGACACTCAATTGCAACTCATTTATTGCAACACGAAGTAAAGTTAGAAAACATCAAAACTTTTTTAGGCCATAGTTCTTTAGAATCTACACAAATTTACACACACTTGCTTAAAACACTTGAAAATGAATGATTATAGAAGTTATTTACAGAAAGAAAGTTACGGTTTAACAACGATAGAAAGTTACACAAAAGGAGCAGAAAACTTTGTAAAATGGTGCAAGAGAAATCATACAACTCCAGATCTAATAGATTACAAAACATTTTTAAAATACATCAAATATTTACAAAGAAAAAATACCACAAAAAAGACAATAAAGCATAAAATAGGAACCTTAAAAATATACTTTAAATATCTGTTATCAGAAAATTATAGAATAGACAATCCAATAGAAAATATCAATATTAAAGGTGTAAAAAGAACCATCAATTACAACGTATTAGAAGCAGACGAATTAGAAGATTTATACTATTCTTACGAAACTGAAAACATCAAAGACAGCTATCATAAATTAACAGCAAAACGTAATAAAATAATAGTTGGTTTATTAGTCTATCAAGGTTTAAATACAAGTGAACTCATCAAACTAGAAATTCAAGATTTACAGCTATACAAAGGAAAAATTTATATAAAAAGTGGTGCAAGAAGTAACGCAAGAACCTTAGAATTAAAATCGTGGCAAGTCATAGAATTATTAGAATATGTAAAAGAAATTAGAGAAGAAATAAAGTTAAAATGGAACATGGAAAATGAACGATTATTTATACCAAACAATGCAAGATTAGGAAATACAATCCAATTTATTTTAAAGAAATTAAAAAAGATAAATCATAAAGTAAATAATGGAAATCAAATACGAGCTTCAGTAATTACAAACTGGTTAAAACAATACAATTTAAGACAAGTACAGGTTTTAGCTGGACATCGTTATATAAGTTCAACAGAAAGATACTTACAAGACGATTTAGAAAGTTTACACGAAATCGTTAACAACTTCCATCCAATCTCATAGAAAAAATATGGAACAAAAATTGTACATTTGTTATGCTAAAAACACGACAGTTATGGACTTGCAATTAAGAAAATACAATTTTATACAACAATTAGTTGATGTAGAAAAAGAAAGCATTATGGCTACTTTAGAACGTGTTTTAAAGCAAGAAAAAGAAGAACACCAAGAAATCTCAACTGCACACAAAAAAGAATTAGACAATCGTTTAAAAAGCTATAAAGAAAATCCTGATGATGTTTTAGATTGGTCAGCTGTAAAAGAAAATTGGTAAATGAGTTATAGCATTAAATTACTCCCAATTGTACACACAGATTTAAAAAAAGCAAAAAAGTGGTACAACAAAGAAAGAGAAGGATTAGGAGAAGAATTTAAAATAGAAGTCAATAAAGAGATAGATTATATTGGAGAATATCCACAACATTATCAAAGAAAATACAAAGAATTACGACAATCTTTAGTCACTCGTTTTCCTTATGCAATTTTTTATTTAGTGGAAGAACAGCAAAAACGAATTGTAATTTTTGGAGTTTTACACACAAGAAGAAATCCAGAAATAGCAAGAAAAAGAATGAAGAAATAAGATAAAAACTTCGCTTGTTCAACGTCACAAGCTCGCAAAAAAACCAATCAGAATCAGCCCACGCTTGCCATCACTTCTGTAGTTTTTACGTCATATTTTTTGTAAACCAACGCATAAAACAGCACATTGTAGCTTGTTCGTTCCTCACAACTCCAAAGAGCTGTTTGCCCACGCTCAAAAACAAAAAATCTGCCATAAAATCTACCCCAAGCTAAGTTACATAATAGAAGTTATAATAGCAAAATGCGCTTCAAAAGTACGCTAACGCTGGCATAATTTATTTTGTAGTTATAACTGCTATTATGTAAAATAGCCGCTCTTCCAACGCTTTTTTACAGCCACTTCTGCCCACGCACTACGAATCCTTTAATTTTTACTACGTAAGCCAACGCTCCGAATTTGTACAAAAAAAAGCTTCGCAAAAAGACGTCAAGCGAAAAAGCTTGTCTTACTTCTTTGCTCGTTTTTTTGTACAACTCGTGCAAACAATATTATGAAAAACAAGTCATTTTATTTTTAGTAGAAAATCCACGCATCAGCCACCTCTTTTTCTACTAAAAATAAAACGTAAGTTCTCATCAAAACGTTTTAAAAGTTGACGATTTAGAGGCTGGAAAAAGCGAGGAAAATCGACAATTTTTAAAATGTAAACTTCTTGCGTACAGTTTGCGATAGCAAAGCATTAACAAATACCAAGTACCTTTCGTCAAGCTCAATACAAGCTATGGTAGCAGTCGGCTATTTTACATAAATGTATTATAGTACAGGAATTAAAGGAATGTACTATAATGCCCAATTATGTAACATAGCTTTGGAAATATTCATCATATTTTTTTATATTTACAAAAGGTAGGTTAATGAGGTAAGGACGTTCTTTTTTGTAAATTTTTTGGAGTAAGTACGTGATAAAAATGCGACCGTTGTTAAAAAAAACGCGTAAACTACTATCCCTTTGGTTTGAAACATCGCGGATATAATAACGTGAAAATTCTTGGGGCTGGAAATCCACTGGCACAGAAGTTTGGGTATAATGGCATGGAATTAGAAGAATCTCTTGGGTTGAATCTAATGGAAATGAATTTTAGAAGTTATGACCCCGCTATAGCTCGTTGGACATCTATTGATCCAGTAACTCATTGGAGTATGTCTACTTATACTGCTTTTGATAATAACCCTGTCTTTTGGGCAGATCCAAGTGGAGCTGATGCTAGAACGATGAGGCTTCAAGATTTAGATGGTAATTGGCATACATTAACTGAAGGTAAAGATTATACAACTATTTATGAGGCAAGTGATGATTCTCCATCTGATTGTCCACCAGGTGACCCAAATTGTAGTAAAGGAGAAGATGGTAAAATAGACAATAAGTATAAACTAAGTGTTGATAGTCCAAAAGAAAAGTTACTATCGAGTGGATCAATGTTAGGAACTTTAGCTGCTTCAGATGGACCACTACCGATTATGGATGCTGTAGCTATATCTTATGCTTTAGATTTAATTTTAGTTTACGGTGCGGCTTATGGTACAGTAGCAATTATAAATTCTATTAATGATGCAGTTTTAGCTGCTGCTGATGCTAATTGGACATATGCAAAACAAGAAAAAGAAATACAAAGAATATTAGAAAAAGAGGGAGGTCCTCCAGGAATGACATATATGCTAACAGTAAATTTATCAGGAACTTATACAGATGTTAGAGGGAATTCAGTGTATTTAAATGCGGGTGAAGTATGGAAATATGGAGAAACCACTAAAGGAATTAATGGAAGATATACTCGATCTGAATTAGATGGTATGGTTCCTGGCGGTGTAACAGCGCGACCTCTTTTCTTCGGAAATACAGTCGAAATAAAGGTTCAAGAAAAGATTATGATTTATGGACATTATTTAGCAACAGGTTCACTTCCTCCTGGAAATAAGATATTTAGATAATAATAAAAATAATTATGGAATTTAATATAGGACCAGAATTTTCTAGAGAATTTACCTTTGAAGAAGGTAGGATAACATATAAGCTTGCAGATAAGTTAAATGATTTTTTTAAAGATAAAGAATACGGAGAAAGAATCCTTAAGATTTATATAAGTGTCATATGTGTATCCAAGGATTTTGAAGCATTTTGTGTAGTGCGTCCTCCTAAAGTATTAAGAAATCAACCAGCTTTAGAATATGAGCTAAAATTAGACTTTGATACTTTTAAGCCTGCAAGTGAAGAAGAAAGAAAACAATTATTAGTATCAAAAATATTTGAAGTTACTAAAGAGGTTTTAATGAGCAAGACTATAAAAGGTTTTGAAAAAGAACAATTTATAGAAGATTTAGAATCTTACTTTAAAGAACAAGGATATTTAGAGAAATCTTTATCATAAGTTAAATAAGAGACCACAGCGCAAGTTGTGGTTTTTTTATTTAGAATACGTCGCTCTAGCTTTAGCATCTCTTAAAAGCGCATCAATAGCAAAAAGAATATGTTCTTTATCTTCAGTAGGAAGCTGTTGTATGGTTAGAATTTTATCTACAATAGTATCATCCAAAAGTAAGTCTGTTTTCCCTACCAAATAATCTAAAGAAACACCTAAAACGTCAGAAAGTTTAGTGGCTACCTCAATAGATGGGTTAGCTTCTCCACGTTCATAACGTCCTAATACATTGTTGTGAATACCCACTTTAGTGGCTAACTCACTTTGCGAGAACTTATGCTGTTTACGTAACTCCGACAATCTTTTAGAAAAACTCATATTATTAAAATACACCTTAAAGAGTGTTGAAATACAAATATAAGATACTTTTTTAGGTATAAAAATACATTGTAAGTTTGTTTTATAAAACGAAATAGGTATATTTACACCTTAATAGTTATATTTTACAACTTATCAACAATGCAACTCAACACAAATAATCCAAACAGCTACCATTACGAAACCACCCACTTACTGATAGAAATATTAGGAGGCATTAGACTAAATCATTTAGACAGATTACGAGTAACCATCAGCATCCAAAAGCAAGAAACCCATTTAAAATTAAGACACAATCTAGATTTATATAACGATACCCAAGTAGAAAAATTAGTCAGAAAAATAGCAGAACGATTAGAAATAGGAACTAGTATCGTTAGAAGAACCATCCAAGATTTAATTAACGAGTTAGAAACCTATAGACTCTCACAATTAGCAGCATTAGAAGCAGACAAAATAACCGTAAAAACACTCACAAAAGCCGAAGAAAAAGAAGCATTAAAGTTACTAACCTCTAAAAATCTATTAGAAAAAACAAATGAGTTAATAGGTAAAAGCGGTGTCATAGGAGAAGTTACAAACCGATTATTAATGTACCTCATTTTTACATCAAGAAAAGCAAACAATCCATTGCACTGTATGAGTTTAGGAAGTAGTGGCGCAGGAAAAACACATTTACAATCTAAAGTATCAGAACTCATTCCAGAAGAAGACAAAGTAGAAATAACCGTATTATCAGAAAATGCATTCTACTATTTTAACCGTACAGAGCTTAAAAACCAATTAGTCCTCATTGAGGACTTAGACGGAGCAGGAAATGCCCTATATGCCATCAGAGAATTACAATCCAAACACAAAATAACCAAAACAGTCGTACATAAAGACACCAGAGGAAATACCAAAACCATCCACTTAACCGTAGAAGGTCCAGTATGTATAGCAGGATGCACCACACAAGAAAGTATCTACGAAGACAATAGCAACAGGAGCTTCCTGCTGTACATAGATGAAAGTGAGGAACAAGATGAACGAATAATGCAATACCAGCGGAGAGCCTCCGCAGGCAAGATAACATTAGACCAAGAGTTACAAGCAAAAGAAATGCTTAAAAATGTACAAAGAATGTTATCATCCGTTGCGATTCGCAACCCATATGCCGAAAATCTATGTCTGCCATCGGCAGTATTTAAACCCAGAAGAACCAACGCACATTACTTACAATTTATAGAAGCTGTGACCTTTTATCATCAGCATCAAAGAGAAAAAAATTATGATGAAGAAACAGGAGAAGAATATATAGAAACTACGATAGAAGATATTAAAGAAGCCAATAAACTACTACAAGAGGTTCTCTTGAGAAAGTCAGATACCATTACAGGAGCGTGTAGAAACTATTTTGAGAAACTAAAAACTTACTTGAAAGAACATCAACAAACAACCTTTACCAATAAGCAAATTAGCATCCTATTACGAATCCCTTTATCCACTGTAAAACGCTATCATTTACAACTCATCAATACCCAAAGAATACAATTAAGAGAAAAAGACAAAACAGGCAGACACTTATATGAAATCACCAATTACGAAGAATACCAACAACTTAAAAAAACAATTGCAACAGTACTAGATGAAGCAATCCTACAATTATAAATACTGTTCTGTATTAACTCGCCAAAGCCCAGTAGCTTACCAGTAGCCCAGTAAGTAAATGAGCCACTAAAGAAACTAACAATCAACAATTTAAAAAGAAAGCTCACTAAAACAAGAAAAAGGCAACCAAGCAAAGTAAAAAATGAAACAATTAAAACTACAAAATACAAGCTACAAAGTATTATTACAATCATTTACAGAATGGTTAGACATCTTGGGTTATGCAGAAAGTACGCTTTACAACTTGCCAAATCATATCAAAGAATTTTTTTATTGGTTAGAGAAAAAGAATATAAATACATTAGAAAACATCCATACAGAAACTATAAAAGACTACTATCAACACTTACAATTACGTCCCAATGAAACCAGAGGAGGCAGTTTAAGTAAAGCCTATTTAAACAAGCATCAACAAGCATTAAAGAAGTTTAGAGAATATTTACAAAAGCACAATTACAAAGGGTTTAGAATCCACTTAAAAACAGAGAAAGACAGCAACCAAAAGCAAGTAGATATTTTAACACAAGAAGAAATTAAAGAACTATTTACAACCACAAATTACAGTCATCAAAGAGATAGTTTTAAGTTAAGAGATAAAGCATTATTAGTATTGTTTTATAGTTGTGGTTTACGAAGAAATGAGGTAGTTCATTTAGATGTGAGTGATGTACTGTTTGATAAGGAAAGAATCTATGTACGAAAAGGAAAGAATTACAAAGAGCGTTTTGTACCCATCAACAATTACAATAGTAGAATACTCGAAGATTACATTTTTGAAGCACGTCCAGAACTCAATATTTACAACAGTACAGAAGCATTATTTATAAGTCAACAAGGAAAGCGAATGCAAGGACAAAGTATGCTCAATAGATTAAAAGAAGTGATTAAAAAAACAGAAAATAAAGAGCTTCAAGAAAAACAAATCACACTCCACAGTTTACGTCATTCTATAGCAACACACTTATTACAGCAAGAAATACATATAGAAATCATCAGTAAGTTTTTAGGCCATAGTTCATTAGAAAGTACACAAATCTACACACATCTAGTCAAGCAATTATAAAGCCAATTAATCAATAACTAACAACCAAAAACCACCAACTATGAACTATCAAGAACACTTACAAAAAGAAGCATACAGCATTACAACAGTAGCCAGTTATTTAGTAGAAATCAAAAAGTTCAAAATATGGTGTACAAGAAATCATTATGAAACTGAAACTATAGATTATAAAGCAACGCTGAAATACACGAAATACTTAACCAGAAAAGGAAATAGTAAAAAGACAGTCAATCATAAATTAGCCATCCTAAAGAGTTATTTTAATTACTTAATCAAAGAACACTACAGACTAGATAATCCAGCAGAAAGCATCACTATAAAAGGAGTAAAAAGAAAATTATACTACAATCTATTAGAAGCAGAAGAATTAGAAGATCTCTATTACAGTTTTAGCACAGAAAACATCAAAGACCCCTATCACAGATTAACAGCAAAAAGAAATAAAATTATTGTTGGCTTAATGATATATCAAGGATTAAACACAAACGCATTAATCAGATTAGAATTAGAACACATAGAAATTTACAAAGGAAAAGTTCACGTTCCAAAAACAGCAAGAAGCAATACAAGAGAATTAGAGTTAAAGTCGTGGCAAGTTATAGAGCTATTGGAATACATCAAAGAAGTTCGAGAAGAAATCAAGGAACGAAAGCATATAGAAAGTGAACGACTCTTTATACCCAACAATGCACGATTAGGAAACACCATTTTAGCTATTATTAAAAAGCTAAAAAAGTACAATCAGAAAGTAGAAAATGTGCATCAAATAAGAGCATCAGTCATTACGAATTGGACAAAGCAATACAACTTAAGAAAAACACAATATCTAGCAGGACATCGTTATATAAGTTCTACCGAAAAATATTTGACTGACGATTTAGAAAATATGCAAGAAGTGATTAATCTGTATCATCCAATCAGTTGAAAATACCGTTAAAAAAAGAGAAAAATGTTTAAGTAACGTTTAAACAGTGTTTAAATACCGTTTAAATAAAATAGCGCTAGAAAATTAGGTTTTTTTTATATTGGAGAATAGAAAATACGTCGTTCCTAAAAAACGAGAAAATCCCAAAAAGAGAAGATATAAAACCGATAAACTCTATCCAATTCATAAGACAAATTTACATTAATATCCCCACAAAACAAAATCCAGATTTTTACAGAAAAAGTAAAAAACCTCTGTCTTTTGTTTTGTTCCGCTCGCCACCACTTCTATAGTTTTTAAGTCACAGTTTTTGGAAGCCAACGCTAAATACAGCACTTTGTAAGTTGCTCGTTCCTCACAATCACAAAAAGCTGTTGCCAACGCTAAAAACCAAAAACTCCGCCAAAAAAACTATCCCAAGCTATCTTTACATAATTGGCATTATAATACTGCCCACATCAGCCACCACATCACCAAAGCCGTAGTTATAATGAAAATTATGTAAAATATCCGCTCTGCCCACGCTTTTTGCCACCACTTCTGCCAATGCCTCACTACATCCAACGCCTTCGCACTAGGTATGCTTTAATTTTTACTACGTAAGCCCACGCTCCGAATTTGCATAAAAAAACTTCACAAAATCCTCACGTAGTCCAAGTGTTCCTACGCTCACATCTTTGCTCGTTTTTGTATACAACTCGTGCAAAGCAGTATGGAGAACAAGTCATTTTAAAAACAGGATGATTGCCTTTGCGCTCGAAAACCAGCCTCGTCTAAATCATCCTATTTTTAAAACGTAAAACTATTGATGGAAACACTATCGTACGAAACTACGGAAATACAAAAGTTCATATCCTAAAAAACTAAAATCTCTTTAGTTCCTTTGTTTATAGGAGAAAAACAGTCAAAAATTATAGTGATTTTTTTCTGTCCTATTTTAAATCAACACCATAAAATACATTGCAAACAAAACAGTAAAATAAATAGATGTGAAAGCCTTTACAAAAATTGGTTTTGATAGTATAATAGATGTAGAACAAAAACTGGGGTATTGAAAAGGTTGGGAAGCTTGTAGGAGCGAGATACGAAAGCCCACACCCAAATTATGATATATACTATAGGCGTTTTTGTAAAAACAAATTATTGAAAACGCTTTTATATATAACAGCGAAATCTAATAAAATGGAAACAGCGATTAAAAAAATAACACCTTATAAATGAACTTTTAAACAAAAAGTTTTTAGATGAAAGAATAAATAAAGAAAATAAAACGTAATAGAAATGAAAAAATACTCTACAGAAATACTAATCTTCTTTGCAATAATGATGATTATCTTTTGCTTTTTAACAGTAGATAAAATTAAACTAATATTAGCCTTTTTAAAATGGCCAATATTAGTGATGGGTGCTTACCAATTTATAAAATTAATACTACCTTTTATAAAGTTTTGCTTAACGATGTATAAGAAGAAAGAAACGTAGATAACTCGTAGATGAGTCGTGTATAAGCCGTATATGTTCCCACTAATCACGAGTACCAGTATTAAATCAGTCCATAAAAAAAGCACCCTCAAAAGAGAATGCTTTAAACATCAAATGAATTGATTACAGCTTAAAAAACGTGTGTAACTTTCATTGTATTACCTTGCGATAATATATAATCTGTAGAGCCAACCTTTTGGTAAAACTCAATCCCCAAACAAGAAACTACACTCACTTCAGCATCTGTAACAGCTCCACCAGGAATGGTAGCCGTTAACGTGGTTGCAGTACTATTAGCATCTAACGCTTTTGTTGTGCTTGAAGCTACAATGCCAATACTGTTCTCATCTGGTACAGTAGGTTCATAAGAACTCACTCCATCATCATACACATAATCTGACACCAAACCAACAGCAGCTACTAATTTAAAATGCGTAGCACCAGCTGGCGCAACAATAAAATTAGCTGGCGTAAATGCAGGAATATCATACACCACTTCATTACGGTCTGCGTTGATGGTCGCAGTATAAGGAGCAGTAAATACAGTTGATAAACTCGATTTACGATTTAAATCCAAACCAGTCAAGAGCTCTTTGTTCGCAGAAAGTGTAATCGGTCTTTTACCTCTGACACCTACACCCTTTAGGTTAATGGTTTTAAAAATCTTGGTTAACTGGGAAGCCAATCTACTACCACCCATTACTTGAAGTACACCACTCAAAGCGGTTCTTAATGCTTTACCAACTTTGGCTGAACCACCAAACTCGGCATTGTTCTCTCTGGTACGTTTAAAATTAGGGTCTGTTTGAATACGTTCCTTTGAAGGTCCTCCAGCCATACGTGCTAGATACTCGCCATTAGAAGTGTAAAAAGATACGCCCCCAATGTTCCCTACTAATTTAATTAATCCTTTTTGCTTGCTCATAATAAAGAAATTTATGTTCTGTAATAATTACAGAACTGGTTAAACAATAAATGCAAGCTTGGTGGTTGAAAACAATCTGATTAGTGGACAAGTGTTAACGTCTTGTTTTATAGAGAACTACAATAATGGTGCTAAACGTATATATAAAATGTTAAAGTTTGTTTGTTGGACAAAACAGAAATAATTACCTTTATGTTCTGATGTAGCAGAGAGGACGTTCAAAGAAAAAATTTTGTTGGTAAAAGTTGGTCGAGACAAGGGAACTATGCTGAAAAAAATTGCATAAGCTTGTACCCTTTTGGTTTGAAACATCGCGGATACAACAATGTAACTTCTTCCAATGGAAATAGCGTTGCGCAGAAGAAACTTTTTAACGGAAAAGAGTTACAAGATGAATTAGGATTAGATTGGTATGATTATGGAGCTAGGAATTATGATGCGAGTTTAGGAAGATGGATGAATATTGATCCATTAGCAGACCACCCAAAACAATTACACGCTTCACCATTTGCTTATACTAATAATAATCCTGTTTTATACATTGACCCTGATGGTAAACTTTGGATTGATAATGGAGATGGGACGTATACGGCTGAAAAAGGAGATAGTGCTTCCACGCTACATACTCAACATTTAGAGGAAAAGGGCTATACATTTGAAGAAACAAATGCAATGGTTGAACAGCAGTATAGTGAAAACCGAGTAGAAGATGGAATAGAAAAATCTAATATAGACCCAGGTGATGTTGTACACGAAGGAAAACAGGTAAAAAGTTCGACTGGATTAGGTGACTACTATGATACAAAGGACACAGGGTCAGATAATAATGAAACACCTATAGTTGATAAACTTCCAAACCCAGATGCAAAAGACCCCAAGAAAGCTGCTTTAATTGAAATAGCTACAATGGCAATGGAGCAACTTAACCCTATAAATAAAATTATTAAGGGAGCATTAGGTAAAGGTGGTGGAAGTACAAGAATAAATAGAAGTAGCACAAGGACAACAAGTAGTGGAACTTCTACCAATGCAAACACAAGTAATACAAGAACAGTAAATGTAAAAGGTCATTATAGAACATTAAAGAGTGGTAAAAAAGTTTGGGTTAAGCCCCATACACGAACTATTAAAAATAAAGATTAATTAAATTATTTTCAATTAAAGAGGCTTAAAAAAGCCTCTTTTTTATTTTAATTACAAAGCAAGTAAAATAATTATATTGCAAAAAAAGATACTTAACCTTAATAAGTAATGTTCAAATCAAATAAGAATAAAAAATTTCTTTTAATATCAATTATTTTGATTGCAGTCATATCTTCTTTTTTGTTATTCATTAGAAAAGTCAATTATATCCCAACACCATATGAAAAAGAACTAATTGATTATTTTAAGGAAATTGCCCTACAGTCAGAATATGACAATAATCCCGAGAAAATAATTAAATGGAAGGAATCAATGCTACTTTATGTAGTAAAAGAAAAAGAGTTTAAGCCTCAAATATCTGTCATAAAAAAAGTTATTGATAATATTAATCGATTAACAACAGATGGATTTAAAATAATATTAACCGATAATTATGCAAAAAGTAATTCTATACTTTATTTGTGTAACAGAGAGCAAGTTTATAAATCAAACAAAGATTTCTATGAAATGCTTACTAAAGATATAGATTATGATATTGCAGGTCTTGCATATACAGAGTTTTCAACAAAAACACATACTATAGATAAAGCTTTAATTTTTATAAACTCTGAATATTCTTTTGATATTCAAGAGGCTACTATATTAGAAGAAATAACTCAAAGTTTAGGTTTAGCGTTTGATTCTAAATTATATACAAATAGTGTTTTTTACAAAGAAAAATCTAAACAAAAAGTCCGAGTAAAGAAATATTCTCAATTGGACAAAGATATTGTTAGGCTCTTATATCATCCAAAAATGAAACCTGGGTTAGATTCTATTGAAGTAGAAAGAGTAATTAAAAAAATTTTAAAGCTAGAAAAAATTAAACTTGATGGGTGATTTTTGAGCCTTTTAATAGGTCGCTATTACTTTTTAATTCTACAGTTACATCTTGAATGCCGTGATATTTTTTACCAAATTCAATATTGTAGCTGTATTTAATTTTATATCTATTAAGGATAGTATCTATTTTTTCTTTTTCCTCTTTTACAGCTTTTCTTTCTTTTATATACTTCTTTAATTTACTAACAGCTATATTGCAGAACCCAAATCCCAAGATAACTATTAAAAATGATTGAGCAAATTTTAGATATTTGCTGTAAGTAAAATCAAAGCCGACTAATAAGTCTCTTTGACTTATCATAATTGGTAATCCTATCCCCATACATATAATAAAATAAATATAAGTTGATATTTTCTTCTTCTTTAGTTGCTCAATCTTAATATGAATAAGTCCTAATTCTTTTTCAAAACCCTTATCTAATTGTATTTTTGAACCATTTTGTAGGTCTAACTTACTATTTTGCATAAATTAAATCATTATATCATTACGAATAAGTAGCTCTAGCTTTAGCATCTCTTAAAAGCGCATCAATAGCAAAAAGAATATGTTCTTTATCTTCAGTAGGAAGCTGTTGTATGGTTAGAATTTTATCTACAATAGTATCATCCAAAAGTAAGTCTGTTTTCCCTACCAAATAATCTAAAGAAACACCTAAAACGTCAGAAAGTTTAGTGGCTACCTCAATAGATGGGTTAGCTTCTCCACGTTCATAACGTCCTAATACATTGTTGTGAATACCCACTTTAGTGGCTAACTCACTTTGCGAGAACTTATGCTGTTTACGTAACTCCGACAATCTTTTAGAAAAACTCATATTATTAAAATACACCTTAAAGAGTGTTGAAATACAAATATAAGATACTTTTTTAGGTATAAAAATACATTGTAAGTTTGTTTTATAAAACGAAATAGGTATATTTACACCTTAATAGTTATATTTTACAACTTATCAACAATGCAACTCAACACAGACAACCCAAACAGCTACCATTATGAAACCACGCACTTATCAATAGAAATATTAGGAGGCATTAGATTAAATCATTTAGACAGACTACGAGTAACAATTAGCATCCAAAAGCAAGGAACGCATTTAAAATTACGACACAATTTAGATTTATATAATGATACCCAAGTAGAAAAATTAGTACGTAAAATAGCAGAACGATTAGAGATAGGAACAAGTGTAGTTAGAAGAACAATCCAAGATTTAATTAACGAGTTAGAAACCTATAGAATCTCACAACTAGCAGAACTAGAAGCAGACAAGGTAACAGTAAAAACACTCACAAAAGCCGAAGAAAAAGAAGCATTAAAGTTACTAAAATCAAAGAATTTACTAGAAGAAACCAATAAGTTAATAGGTAAAAGCGGAGTTATTGGCGAAGTAAATAATAGATTATTAATGTACATCATCTTCACAAGTAGAAAAGCAAACAATCCTTTGCATTGTATGAGTTTAGGAAGTTCTGGTGCAGGAAAAACGCATTTACAAAGTAAGGTTGCAGAATTAATTCCAGAAGAAGATAAAGTAGAAATCACAGTATTAAGTGAAAATGCTTTTTACTACTTCAACAGAACAGAACTACAATACAAACTCATATTAATAGAAGATTTAGACGGAGCAGGAAATGCCTTATATGCGATTAGAGAATTACAATCAAAACACAAGATTACTAAAACAGTAGTTCATAAAGACACCAGAGGAAATACCAAAACCATCCACTTAACCGTAGAAGGTCCAGTATGTATAGCAGGATGCACCACACAAGAAAGTATCTACGAAGACAATAGCAACAGGAGCTTCCTGCTGTACATAGATGAAAGTGAGGAACAAGACGAAAGAATAATGCAGTATCAGCGATTAATAAGTGCAGGAAAAGTACATATAGACCAAGAACACACATCGCGTGATTTATTACAAAATGCACAAAGATGTTTAAAAAACATATCTGTTAGAAACCCATATGCAGAAAGTTTAAAGCTACCCAATGCCGTTTTTAAACCACGAAGAACCAACGCACATTACTTGCAATTTATAGAAGCTGTAACCTTTTATCATCAGCATCAAAGAGAAAAAAAATATGATGAAGAAACAGGAGAAGAATATATAGAAACTACGATAGAAGATATTAAAGAAGCCAATAAACTACTACAAGAGGTTCTCTTGAGAAAGTCAGATACCATTACAGGAGCGTGTAGAAACTATTTTGAGAAACTAAAAAATTACTTGAAAGAACATCAACAAACAACCTTTACCAACAAACAAATTAGCATCCTATTACGAATCCCTTTATCCACTGTAAAACGCTATCATTTACAACTCATCAATACCCAAAGAATACAATTAAGAGAAAAAGATAAAACAGGCAGACACTTATATGAAATCACGAATTACGAAGAATACCAACAACTTAAAAAAACAATTGCAACAGTACTAGATGAAGCCATCCTACAATTATAAATACTTGTGTGTAGCAACCTGCTACAGCCCAGTAGCTTACCAGTAGCCCAGTAAGTAAATGAGCCACTAAAGAAACTAACAATCAACAATTTAAAAAGAAAGCTCACTAAAACAAGAAAAAGGCAACCAAGCAAAGTAAAAAATGAAACAATTAAAACTACAAAATACAAGCTACAAAGTATTATTACAATCATTTACAGAATGGTTAGACATCTTGGGTTATGCAGAAAGTACGCTTTACAACTTGCCAAATCATATCAAAGAATTTTTTTATTGGTTAGAGAAAAAGAATATAAATACATTAGAAAACATCCATACAGAAACTATAAAAGACTACTATCAACACTTACAATTACGTCCCAATGAAACCAGAGGAGGCAGTTTAAGTAAAGCCTATTTAAACAAGCATCAACAAGCATTAAAGAAGTTTAGAGAATATTTACAAAAGCACAATTACAAAGGGTTTAGAATCCACTTAAAAACAGAGAAAGACAGCAACCAAAAGCAAGTAGATATTTTAACACAAGAAGAAATTAAAGAACTATTTACAACCACAAATTACAGTCATCAAAGAGATAGTTTTAAGTTAAGAGATAAAGCATTATTAGTGGTTTTTTATAGTTGTGGTTTACGAAGAAATGAAGTCGTTCATTTAGATGTTAGTGATGTATTTTTTGATAAAGAAAGAATCTATGTACGAAAAGGAAAAAATTACAAAGAACGTTTTATTCCAATCAACAGTTATAATATTAGAATACTCGAAGATTATATTTTTGAAGCAAGACCAGCACTCAATATTTACAACAGTACAGAAGCATTATTTATCAGTCAACAAGGAAAGCGAATGCAAGGACAAAGTATGCTCAATAGATTAAAAGAAGTCATTAGAAAAACAGAAAATAAAGAGCTACAAGAAAAACAAATTACACTTCACACACTAAGACATAGTATAGCAACACACTTATTACAGAAAGAAGTACATATAGAAATCATCAGTAAGTTTTTAGGACATAGTTCATTAGAAAGTACACAAATCTACACACATCTAGTCAAGCAATTATAAGGCCAATTGATCAATAACTAACAACCAAAAACCACCAACTATGAACTATCAAGAACACTTACAAAAAGAAGCATACAGCATTACAACAGTAGCCAGTTATTTAGTAGAAATCAAAAAGTTCAAAATATGGTGCAAAAAAAGAGACCAACAACCAACAACCATCAACTACAAACAATTATTAAAATACACAAAATACCTAACCAGAAAAGGAAATAGCAAAAAGACAGTCAATCATAAATTAGCCATCCTAAAGAGTTATTTTAATTACTTAATCAAAGAACACTACAGACTAGATAATCCAGCAGAAAGCATCACTATAAAAGGAGTAAAAAGAAAATTATACTACAATCTATTAGAAGCAGAAGAATTAGAAGATCTCTATTACAGTTTTAGCACAGAAAACATCAAAGACCCCTATCACAGATTAACAGCAAAAAGAAATAAAATTATTGTTGGCTTAATGATATATCAAGGATTAAACACAAACGCATTAATCAGATTAGAATTAGAACACATAGAAATTTACAAAGGAAAAGTTCACGTTCCAAAAACAGCAAGAAGCAATACAAGAGAATTAGAGTTAAAGTCGTGGCAAGTTATAGAGCTATTGGAATACATCAAAGAAGTTCGAGAAGAAATCAAGGAACGAAAGCATATAGAAAGTGAACGACTCTTTATACCCAACAATGCACGATTAGGAAACACCATTTTAGCTATTATTAAAAAGCTAAAAAAGTACAATCAGAAAGTAGAAAATGTGCATCAAATAAGAGCATCAGTCATTACGAATTGGACAAAGCAATACAACTTAAGAAAAACACAATATCTAGCAGGACATCGTTATATAAGTTCTACCGAAAAATATTTGACTGACGATTTAGAAAATATGCAAGAAGTGATTAATCTGTATCATCCAATCAGTTGAAAATACCGTTAAAAAAAGAGAAAAATGTTTAAGTAACGTTTAAACAGTGTTTAAATACCGTTTAAATAAAATAGCGCTAGAAAATTAGGTTTTTTTTATATTGGAGAATAGAAAATACGTCGTTCCTAAAAAACGAGAAAATCCCAAAAAGAGAAGATATAAAACCGATAAACTCTATCCAATTCATAAGACAAATTTACATTAATATCCCCACAAAACAAAATCCAGATTTTTACAGAAAAAGTAAAAAACCTCTGTCTTTTGTTTTGTTCCGCTCGCCACCACTTCTATAGTTTTTAAGTCACAGTTTTTGGAAGCCAACGCTAAATACAGCACTTTGTAAGTTGCTCGTTCCTCACAATCACAAAAAGCTGTTGCCAACGCTAAAAAACCAAAAACTCCGCCAAAAAAACTATCCCAAGCTATCTTTACATAATTGGCATTATAATACTGCCGCAAAAAAGCCCCACTCCACCAAAGCCGTAGTTATAATGTAAATTATGTAAAATAGCCGCTCTGCCCACGCTTTTTGCCCACGCTACTGCCAATGCCTCACTACATCCAACGCCTTCGCACTACGAAATCTTTAATTTTTACTCCGTAAGCCAACGCTCCGAATTTGCATAAAAAAACTTCACAAAACCCTCACGTAGTCCAAGTGTTTCCTACGCTCACATCTTTGCTCGTTTTTGTATACAACTCGTGCCACTGAATGAAAAAACAAGTCATTTTAAAAACATAGGATTCTCTGCCACATCATCCGCCCCCAAATCCTATGTTTTTAAAACGTAAGCCTACTGAAAACCTAATTTACTTATTTACAACGACGGATAAAAAAAGAACGAATTAACTTTGGTTTTAAGGGTAAATGATGAAACTACGGGAAATTAGTTGACTTGATCATTGTTTATAAAAAACAACGTATTTACTTTAGTAAAATAAGGTTCTTAGAGTAGATATTTTACTGCCAAAAAATGTGGCAAACAATAAAATAACTCTTTGGTTATCTTGCTTTTAATTAAATGTAAAAAGCTGTCCTATTTTAAAATAGGAACTTATAATATCTTGCAAACAAAGGGAAAAAACGATGTCCTTTTTTTTAAGTAAAAAGGACTTGACTTTGTTCGAATGTATGATATGATGATAACAGTAAAAAATTAGAATAATAAAATAATAGAAAATATGGGAACAACAACAGTAATTATATGTATAACTTTTTTAGTGGTTCTGTTGGCTTATTGGATAATGCCAGTTGAGAAGATGAAAGCAGTAAATAAAGAATTGAAATCATTATTACAAATCCTCCCTGTCAGTCAAATAATAAAATCTTATAAGGGAACTAAAACAAATAGTATAACTGATGATGAACCGTAGATGAGTCGATATATAAGGCCGTATATGTTCCCACTAATCACGAGTGCTAGTGTTCAATCAGTCATAAAAAAAGCACCCTCAAAAGAGGATGCTCTCACTATCAAATGAATCGTTTAAACGCTTAAAATACGTGTGTAACTTTCATTGTATTACCTTGCGATAATATATAATCTGTAGTGCCAACCTTTTGGTAAAACTCAATTCCTAAACAAGGAAACTACGCTTACTTCTGCATTCTGTAACAGCTCACCAGGAATGGTAGCCGTTAAAGTTGTTGCAAGTACTATTAGCATCTAACGCCTTTGTTGTACTTGAAGCTACCACACCAATACTGTTCTCATCTGGTACAGTAGGGCTCATAAGTACTGTGCTCCATCATCATACACATAATTCTGAAACCAAACCAACAGCAGCTACCAATCTAAAATGCGTAGCACCTGCAGGAGCAACAATAAAATTAAGCAGGGGTTAAATGCAGCTATTGTATAAACAACTTCATACGGTCTGCATTGATGGTGGCTGTATAAGGAGCAGTAAACACCGTTGGATAAACTCGATTTACTATTTAAAATCCAAACCAGTCAAGAGTTTCTGTGTTGGCAGAAAAGTGTAATCGGTCTTTTACCTCTGACACCTACACCTTTTAGGTTAATGGTGTTTAAAAATCTTGGGTTAACTGGGAAGCCAATCTACTGCCACCCATTACTTGAAGTACACCACTCAAAGCGGGTTTCTTAATGCTTTACCTACTTTGGCAGAACCACCAAACTCGGCATTGTTCTCTCTGGTACGTTTAAAAATTAGGGTCACTTGAATACGTTCCTTGCTAGGTCCTCCAGCCATCCTAGCTAGATACTCACCATTAGAAGTGTAAAAAGATACACCACCAATGTTACCTACTAATTTAATCAATCCTTTTTTGCTTGCTCATAATAAAGAAATTTATGTTCTGTGGTTTATGCTGAACTTGGTTCAGTATCCTACAGAACTGGTTAAACAATAAATACAAGCTTGGTGGTTGAAAGCAATTTGATCAGTGGACAAGTGTTAACGTCTTGTTATATAGAGAACTACAATAATGGTACTAAACGTATATACAAAATGTTAAAGTTTTGTTTGTTTGGGCCAATACAGAAATAATTATCTTTATGTTCTGATGTAGCAGGAAAGGACGTTCAAAGAAAAAATTTTTGGTGTAAAAGTTGGTCGAGACTAAGGGAACTATGCTGAAAAAAAATTGCATAAGCTTGTACCCTTTGGTTTGAAACATCGCGGATACAACAATGTAACTTCTTCCAATGGAAATAGCGTTGCGCAGAAGAAACTTTTTAACGGAAAAGAGTTACAAGATGAATTAGGATTAGATTGGTATGATTATGGAGCTAGGAATTATGATGCGAGTTTAGGAAGATGGATGAATATTGATCCATTAGCAGACCACCCAAAACAATTACACGCTTCACCATTTGCTTATACTAATAATAATCCTGTTTTATACATTGACCCTGATGGTAAACTTTGGATTGATAATGGAGATGGGACGTATACGGCTGAAAAAGGAGATAGTGCTTCCACGCTACATACTCAACATTTAGAGGAAAAGGGCTATACATTTGAAGAAACAAATGCAATGGTTGAACAGCAGTATAGTGAAAACCGAGTAGAAGATGGAATAGAAAAATCTAATATAGACCCAGGTGATGTTGTACACGAAGGAAAACAGGTAAAAAGTTCGACTGGATTAGGTGACTACTATGATACAAAGGACACAGGGTCAGATAATAATGAAACACCTATAGTTGATAAACTTCCAAACCCAGATGCAAAAGACCCCAAGAAAGCTGCTTTAATTGAAATAGCTACAATGGCAATGGAGCAACTTAACCCTATAAATAAAATTATTAAGGGAGCATTAGGTAAAGGTGGTGGAAGTACAAGAATAAATAGAAGTAGCACAAGGACAACAAGTAGTGGAACTTCTACCAATGCAAACACAAGTAATACAAGAACAGTAAATGTAAAAGGTCATTATAGAACATTAAAGAGTGGTAAAAAAGTTTGGGTTAAGCCCCATACACGAACTATTAAAAATAAAGATTAATTAAATTATTTTCAATTAAAGAGGCTTAAAAAAGCCTCTTTTTTATTTTAATTACAAAGCAAGTAAAATAATTATATTGCAAAAAAAGATACTTAACCTTAATAAGTAATGTTCAAATCAAATAAGAATAAAAAATTTCTTTTAATATCAATTATTTTGATTGCAGTCATATCTTCTTTTTTGTTATTCATTAGAAAAGTCAATTATATCCCAACACCATATGAAAAAGAACTAATTGATTATTTTAAGGAAATTGCCCTACAGTCAGAATATGACAATAATCCCGAGAAAATAATTAAATGGAAGGAATCAATGCTACTTTATGTAGTAAAAGAAAAAGAGTTTAAGCCTCAAATATCTGTCATAAAAAAAGTTATTGATAATATTAATCGATTAACAACAGATGGATTTAAAATAATATTAACCGATAATTATGCAAAAAGTAATTCTATACTTTATTTGTGTAACAGAGAGCAAGTTTATAAATCAAACAAAGATTTCTATGAAATGCTTACTAAAGATATAGATTATGATATTGCAGGTCTTGCATATACAGAGTTTTCAACAAAAACACATACTATAGATAAAGCTTTAATTTTTATAAACTCTGAATATTCTTTTGATATTCAAGAGGCTACTATATTAGAAGAAATAACTCAAAGTTTAGGTTTAGCGTTTGATTCTAAATTATATACAAATAGTGTTTTTTACAAAGAAAAATCTAAACAAAAAGTCCGAGTAAAGAAATATTCTCAATTGGACAAAGATATTGTTAGGCTCTTATATCATCCAAAAATGAAACCTGGGTTAGATTCTATTGAAGTAGAAAGAGTAATTAAAAAAATTTTAAAGCTAGAAAAAATTAAACTTGATGGGTGATTTTTGAGCCTTTTAATAGGTCGCTATTACTTTTTAATTCTACAGTTACATCTTGAATGCCGTGATATTTTTTACCAAATTCAATATTGTAGCTGTATTTAATTTTATATCTATTAAGGATAGTATCTATTTTTTCTTTTTCCTCTTTTACAGCTTTTCTTTCTTTTATATACTTCTTTAATTTACTAACAGCTATATTGCAGAACCCAAATCCCAAGATAACTATTAAAAATGATTGAGCAAATTTTAGATATTTGCTGTAAGTAAAATCAAAGCCGACTAATAAGTCTCTTTGACTTATCATAATTGGTAATCCTATCCCCATACATATAATAAAATAAATATAAGTTGATATTTTCTTCTTCTTTAGTTGCTCAATCTTAATATGAATAAGTCCTAATTCTTTTTCAAAACCCTTATCTAATTGTATTTTTGAACCATTTTGTAGGTCTAACTTACTATTTTGCATAAATTAAATCATTATATCATTACGAATAAGTAGCTCTAGCTTTAGCATCTCTTAAAAGCGCATCAATAGCAAAAAGAATATGTTCTTTATCTTCAGTAGGAAGCTGTTGTATGGTTAGAATTTTATCTACAATAGTATCATCCAAAAGTAAGTCTGTTTTCCCTACCAAATAATCTAAAGAAACACCTAAAACGTCAGAAAGTTTAGTGGCTACCTCAATAGATGGGTTAGCTTCTCCACGTTCATAACGTCCTAATACATTGTTGTGAATACCCACTTTAGTGGCTAACTCACTTTGCGAGAACTTATGCTGTTTACGTAACTCCGACAATCTTTTAGAAAAACTCATATTATTAAAATACACCTTAAAGAGTGTTGAAATACAAATATAAGATACTTTTTTAGGTATAAAAATACATTGTAAGTTTGTTTTATAAAACGAAATAGGTATATTTACACCTTAATAGTTATATTTTACAACTTATCAACAATGCAACTCAACACAGACAACCCAAACAGCTACCATTATGAAACCACGCACTTATCAATAGAAATATTAGGAGGCATTAGATTAAATCATTTAGACAGACTACGAGTAACAATTAGCATCCAAAAGCAAGGAACGCATTTAAAATTACGACACAATTTAGATTTATATAATGATACCCAAGTAGAAAAATTAGTACGTAAAATAGCAGAACGATTAGAGATAGGAACAAGTGTAGTTAGAAGAACAATCCAAGATTTAATTAACGAGTTAGAAACCTATAGAATCTCACAACTAGCAGAACTAGAAGCAGACAAGGTAACAGTAAAAACACTCACAAAAGCCGAAGAAAAAGAAGCATTAAAGTTACTAAAATCAAAGAATTTACTAGAAGAAACCAATAAGTTAATAGGTAAAAGCGGAGTTATTGGCGAAGTAAATAATAGATTATTAATGTACATCATCTTCACAAGTAGAAAAGCAAACAATCCTTTGCATTGTATGAGTTTAGGAAGTTCTGGTGCAGGAAAAACGCATTTACAAAGTAAGGTTGCAGAATTAATTCCAGAAGAAGATAAAGTAGAAATCACAGTATTAAGTGAAAATGCTTTTTACTACTTCAACAGAACAGAACTACAATACAAACTCATATTAATAGAAGATTTAGACGGAGCAGGAAATGCCTTATATGCGATTAGAGAATTACAATCAAAACACAAGATTACTAAAACAGTAGTTCATAAAGACACCAGAGGAAATACCAAAACCATCCACTTAACCGTAGAAGGTCCAGTATGTATAGCAGGATGCACCACACAAGAAAGTATCTACGAAGACAATAGCAACAGGAGCTTCCTGCTGTACATAGATGAAAGTGAGGAACAAGACGAAAGAATAATGCAGTATCAGCGATTAATAAGTGCAGGAAAAGTACATATAGACCAAGAACACACATCGCGTGATTTATTACAAAATGCACAAAGATGTTTAAAAAACATATCTGTTAGAAACCCATATGCAGAAAGTTTAAAGCTACCCAATGCCGTTTTTAAACCACGAAGAACCAACGCACATTACTTGCAATTTATAGAAGCTGTAACCTTTTATCATCAGCATCAAAGAGAAAAAAAATATGATGAAGAAACAGGAGAAGAATATATAGAAACTACGATAGAAGATATTAAAGAAGCCAATAAACTACTACAAGAGGTTCTCTTGAGAAAGTCAGATACCATTACAGGAGCGTGTAGAAACTATTTTGAGAAACTAAAAAATTACTTGAAAGAACATCAACAAACAACCTTTACCAACAAACAAATTAGCATCCTATTACGAATCCCTTTATCCACTGTAAAACGCTATCATTTACAACTCATCAATACCCAAAGAATACAATTAAGAGAAAAAGATAAAACAGGCAGACACTTATATGAAATCACGAATTACGAAGAATACCAACAACTTAAAAAAACAATTGCAACAGTACTAGATGAAGCCATCCTACAATTATAAATACTTGTGTGTAGCAACCTGCTACAGCCCAGTAGCTTACCAGTAGCCCAGTAAGTAAATGAGCCACTAAAGAAACTAACAATCAACAATTTAAAAAGAAAGCTCACTAAAACAAGAAAAAGGCAACCAAGCAAAGTAAAAAATGAAACAATTAAAACTACAAAATACAAGCTACAAAGTATTATTACAATCATTTACAGAATGGTTAGACATCTTGGGTTATGCAGAAAGTACGCTTTACAACTTGCCAAATCATATCAAAGAATTTTTTTATTGGTTAGAGAAAAAGAATATAAATACATTAGAAAACATCCATACAGAAACTATAAAAGACTACTATCAACACTTACAATTACGTCCCAATGAAACCAGAGGAGGCAGTTTAAGTAAAGCCTATTTAAACAAGCATCAACAAGCATTAAAGAAGTTTAGAGAATATTTACAAAAGCACAATTACAAAGGGTTTAGAATCCACTTAAAAACAGAGAAAGACAGCAACCAAAAGCAAGTAGATATTTTAACACAAGAAGAAATTAAAGAACTATTTACAACCACAAATTACAGTCATCAAAGAGATAGTTTTAAGTTAAGAGATAAAGCATTATTAGTGGTTTTTTATAGTTGTGGTTTACGAAGAAATGAAGTCGTTCATTTAGATGTTAGTGATGTATTTTTTGATAAAGAAAGAATCTATGTACGAAAAGGAAAAAATTACAAAGAACGTTTTATTCCAATCAACAGTTATAATATTAGAATACTCGAAGATTATATTTTTGAAGCAAGACCAGCACTCAATATTTACAACAGTACAGAAGCATTATTTATCAGTCAACAAGGAAAGCGAATGCAAGGACAAAGTATGCTCAATAGATTAAAAGAAGTCATTAGAAAAACAGAAAATAAAGAGCTACAAGAAAAACAAATTACACTTCACACACTAAGACATAGTATAGCAACACACTTATTACAGAAAGAAGTACATATAGAAATCATCAGTAAGTTTTTAGGACATAGTTCATTAGAAAGTACACAAATCTACACACATCTAGTCAAGCAATTATAAGGCCAATTGATCAATAACTAACAACCAAAAACCACCAACTATGAACTATCAAGAACACTTACAAAAAGAAGCATACAGCATTACAACAGTAGCCAGTTATTTAGTAGAAATCAAAAAGTTCAAAATATGGTGCAAAAAAAGAGACCAACAACCAACAACCATCAACTACAAACAATTATTAAAATACACAAAATACCTAACCAGAAAAGGAAATAGCAAAAAGACAGTCAATCATAAATTAGCCATCCTAAAGAGTTATTTTAATTACTTAATCAAAGAACACTACAGACTAGATAATCCAGCAGAAAGCATCACTATAAAAGGAGTAAAAAGAAAATTATACTACAATCTATTAGAAGCAGAAGAATTAGAAGATCTCTATTACAGTTTTAGCACAGAAAACATCAAAGACCCCTATCACAGATTAACAGCAAAAAGAAATAAAATTATTGTTGGCTTAATGATATATCAAGGATTAAACACAAACGCATTAATCAGATTAGAATTAGAACACATAGAAATTTACAAAGGAAAAGTTCACGTTCCAAAAACAGCAAGAAGCAATACAAGAGAATTAGAGTTAAAGTCGTGGCAAGTTATAGAGCTATTGGAATACATCAAAGAAGTTCGAGAAGAAATCAAGGAACGAAAGCATATAGAAAGTGAACGACTCTTTATACCCAACAATGCACGATTAGGAAACACCATTTTAGCTATTATTAAAAAGCTAAAAAAGTACAATCAGAAAGTAGAAAATGTGCATCAAATAAGAGCATCAGTCATTACGAATTGGACAAAGCAATACAACTTAAGAAAAACACAATATCTAGCAGGACATCGTTATATAAGTTCTACCGAAAAATATTTGACTGACGATTTAGAAAATATGCAAGAAGTGATTAATCTGTATCATCCAATCAGTTGAAAATACCGTTAAAAAAAGAGAAAAATGTTTAAGTAACGTTTAAACAGTGTTTAAATACCGTTTAAATAAAATAGCGCTAGAAAATTAGGTTTTTTTTATATTGGAGAATAGAAAATACGTCGTTCCTAAAAAACGAGAAAATCCCAAAAAGAGAAGATATAAAACCGATAAACTCTATCCAATTCATAAGACAAATTTACATTAATATCCCCACAAAACAAAATCCAGATTTTTACAGAAAAAGTAAAAAACCTCTGTCTTTTGTTTTGTTCCGCTCGCCACCACTTCTATAGTTTTTAAGTCACAGTTTTTGGAAGCCAACGCTAAATACAGCACTTTGTAAGTTGCTCGTTCCTCACAATCACAAAAAGCTGTTGCCAACGCTAAAAACCAAAAACTCCGCCAAAAAAACTATCCCAAGCTATCTTTACATAATTGGCATTATAATACTGCCGCAAAAAGCCCCACTCCACCAAAGCCGTAGTTATAATGTAAATTATGTAAAATAGCCGCTCTGCCCACGCTTTTTGCCCACGCTACTGCCAATGCCTCACTACATCCAACGCCTTCGCACTACGAAATCTTTAATTTTTACTCCGTAAGCCAACGCTCCGAATTTGCATAAAAAAACTTCACAAAACCCTCACGTAGTCCAAGTGTTCCTACGCTCACATCTTTGCTCGTTTTTGTATACAACTCGTGCCACTGAATGAAAAACAAGTCATTTTAAAAACATAGGATTCTCTGCCACATCATCCGCCCCCAAATCCTATGTTTTTAAAACGTAAGCCTACTGAAAACCTAATTTTACTTATTTACAACGACGGATAAAAAAAGAACGAATTAACTTTGGTTTTAAGGGTAAATGATGAAACTACGGAAATTAGTTGACTTGATCATTGTTTATAAAAAACAACGTATTTACTTTAGTAAAATAAGGTTCTTAAGAGTATATTTTTACTGCCAAAAATGTGGCAAACAATAAAATAACTCTTTGTTTATCTTGCTTTTAATTAAATGTAAAAAGCTGTCCTATTTTAAAATAGGAACTTATAATATCTTGCAAACAAAGGGAAAAAACGATGTCCTTTTTTTTAAGTAAAAAGACTTGACTTTTGTTCGAATGTATGATATGATGATAACAAGTAAAAAATTAGAATAATAAAATAATAGAAAATATGGGAACAACAACAGTAATTATATGTATAACTTTTTTAGTGGTTCTGTTGGCTTATTGGATAATGCCAGTTGAGAAGATGAAAGCAGTAAATAAAGAATTGAAATCATTATTACAAATCCTCCCTGTCAGTCAAATAATAAAATCTTATAAGGGAACTAAAACAAATAGTATAACTGATGATGAACCGTAGATGAGTCGTATATAAGCCGTATATGTTCCCACTAATCACGAGTGCTAGTGTTCAATCAGTCCATAAAAAAAGCACCCTCAAAAGAGGATGCTCTCACTATCAAATGAATCGTTTAACGCTTAAAATACGTGTGTAACTTTCATTGTATTACCTTGCGATAATATATAATCTGTAGTGCCAACCTTTTGGTAAAACTCAATTCCTAAACAAGAAACTACGCTTACTTCTGCATCTGTAACAGCTCCACCAGGAATGGTAGCCGTTAAAGTTGTTGCAGTACTATTAGCATCTAACGCCTTTGTTGTACTTGAAGCTACCACACCAATACTGTTCTCATCTGGTACAGTAGGCTCATAAGTACTTGCTCCATCATCATACACATAATCTGAAACCAAACCAACAGCAGCTACCAATCTAAAATGCGTAGCACCTGCAGGAGCAACAATAAAATTAGCAGGGGTAAATGCAGCTATTGTATAAACAACTTCATTACGGTCTGCATTGATGGTGGCTGTATAAGGAGCAGTAAACACCGTTGATAAACTCGATTTACTATTTAAATCCAAACCAGTCAAGAGTTCTTTGTTGGCAGAAAGTGTAATCGGTCTTTTACCTCTGACACCTACACCTTTTAGGTTAATGGTTTTAAAAATCTTGGTTAACTGGGAAGCCAATCTACTGCCACCCATTACTTGAAGTACACCACTCAAAGCGGTTCTTAATGCTTTACCTACTTTGGCAGAACCACCAAACTCGGCATTGTTCTCTCTGGTACGTTTAAAATTAGGGTCACTTTGAATACGTTCCTTGCTAGGTCCTCCAGCCATCCTAGCTAGATACTCACCATTAGAAGTGTAAAAAGATACACCACCAATGTTACCTACTAATTTAATCAATCCTTTTTGCTTGCTCATAATAAAGAAATTTATGTTCTGTGGTTTATGCTGAACTTGGTTCAGTATCCTACAGAACTGGTTAAACAATAAATACAAGCTTGGTGGTTGAAAGCAATTTGATCAGTGGACAAGTGTTAACGTCTTGTTATATAGAGAACTACAATAATGGTACTAAACGTATATACAAAATGTTAAAGTTTGTTTGTTGGGCAATACAGAAATAATTATCTTTATGTTCTGATGTAGCAGAAAGGACGTTCAAAGAAAAAATTTTTGGTGTAAAAGTTGGTCGAGATAAGGGAACTATGCTGAAAAAAAATGCATAAGCTTGTACCCTTTTGGACTTAAACATAAAGGATACAATAATGTGGTAAGTTCTAATGGGAATAGTACCGCGCAGAAGTTTGGGTTCCAAGGACAAGAATTACAAGAAGATTTAAATTTGAATTGGTCTTCTTTTAAATGGAGAAATGCTGACCCTGCGATAGGGAGGTTTTTTAATATTGACCCATTAGCTGAAGATTTTGTTCACAATGGGACGTATAATTTTTCTGAAAATAGAGTTATAGATGCAATTGAATTAGAGGGATTAGAGGCAGTAGTTTTAAATGGAGAAGTTAGAGGTGGAAGCGCTGTTGGAGGTTATGCTTCTATTCAACTAGCTGCTGATGTAAAAGGTAATGTAGCTTTACAATATTCTTATGGAGCGGGATTATTCTTCGGAGCAGGAGCAGGAGCAGGAGTAGGTGTAAGTATTAGTGCAGCTCCAACAGTTGACGATTTAGCAGGAGCTGGTGCAGAAGTAGGCTTATTTGGAGGACAAGTTATATCTTTAGCAGGTGAAATAAATTTCTCTTTTACTTCAGATGGAGAAGATTGGATTGATGCTTTTACTGCACCTAAAAATCAATATATTGGAGCTACAATTTCTGCTGGCCCAGGAATAGGTCTTGGTGTGTATTTAAATCTGAGTAATACAGGTACAATTGGAAAACTTTCTTCAGATGAGATTAAAAATTTTATTACAGATACCTTTAAAGGTAATAAGGAATATGGAAATGCTCTTAATGGGATATTAGACATAACCAAAGATTTTCTTAAATCGAATGAAGGAGCAACAAGTTTTTCAAAAGAACAACTACAATCTTATTATGATAATATTAGTGGTTATATGTATATAATAAATAATCAAAATGAAGAAGAAGAATGATAATATTAATGATTACCTCGTTTTTAATAGCTGTTACCTTAATACTATATTCTGTTTTAAAAATTAACAGAATAGCAAAGAAAAATAAGATAACAAACTTTTTTCAGCTTCTTAAAATAAAAAATAGTGTAATAAAAAATGAATTAAGAAAATTGTATTTATTCATTTTCTTTGCTTTTTTACAATTTTTTTTAATGATGCTTTTTCTGGTAATGGTACAGATTAGTTGATGATACAACCTGGCACACGCTATTTCTAAACCCCAGATGGCGCTAGTATGTCACGCACACGCTAGTGCTAGCATTTGCTAGTACCGTTAACAATAAGAACAAAAAGCTATGCTACAAGCGTAGCTTTTTGTATTTTAGTATTGTTATGAGTAGAAAATATAAATTCCATAATAAAGCAGGTTTATATTTTGCAAGTTTTGCGACTATAAATTGGTTAGATGTATTTACAAGACAAGTATATTTTGATGTTTTAGCAGACAGTGTAAGTTATTGTAGAAAAGAGAAAGGGCTAGAATTATATTGTTATTGTTTTATGCCAAGTCATATCCATTTTATCTTTAGAAGTGCTAACGAACAACCATCAGAATTATTAAGAGATTTTAAACGTCATACATCTAAAAAAGTCATAGAATCTATAGAAAGTAATCCACAAGAAAGTAGAAAAGAATGGTTATTATGGATGTTTAAAAGAGCAGGAAAAAAGAATGCAACTACCAGTAAATATCAGTTTTGGCAACATCATAATAAACCTATAGAATTGTGGAGCGAAAAAGTAATCAAACAAAAAATAGATTACATCCATAATAATCCAGTAGCAAGTGGTTTTGTAACGGATGCAATTGATTGGAAATACTCAAGTGCTAGAAATTATCAAGAAGATAATACTGTTTTAGAAATAGATGATTCAGGTTTTTTAGGGTAGTTTTATGCGAGTTGTTTTTGAATATCTTTTTGAAATACAAACGCTTTAAGCATTGCTTTTACGCTTGTAATATTTTCATCATCTAGCTTTTGCACTTTATGAAATAATTGTAATAGTTCTTCATCATTTAGTTTGTTATTTATAATCTGTTCGTTAGAACCGTAAATAAGCGCATCTGTAGAAACTTCTAACGCATCAGCAATCTTTTTAGCCACATCAATAGTTGGTGATGTTAAATTACGTTCATATCTTGAAATATGTGTTGCGTGTACATTTATCATTTTAGCAAGGTCTCCTTGCGAAATATCTTTCTCTGCACGTATTTTTTTTAAGTTATCTCCAAACGACATAAGTGTACTGAATTAGTAAATGAAACATCAAAAATGATATACAAAGTTAGTTAATTATAGACATAAAATGTAATACTGTTAAAAATAATAATCAAAGTATATATTTATAAATAAACAAAATGTATATATTTGTAGTCAAATATGATTATTAAAACTTTTTAACAATGTTAGATACAAGTAACTCCAACAACTACGAATACATCACAAAACATTTAGAAATTCACATTTTAGGCGGAATAAAGACCAATAAACTAGAGAGTTTACGAATTACGTTATCTATCCAAAAACTAAAACAAGAAAACATTTTACGTCATACACTCGATTTATACAACGATAATCAAGTAGAAAAGTTTGTTAGGAAAGTAGCAGAACGATTAGAAGTAGGAACAAGTATCGTTAGAAGAACATTACAAGAAGTAACCAAAGAATTAGAAAATTATAGGTTTTTACTTATACAACAATATGAAGAAGCGCATAAACCTTATTTTAAAGAATTATCTGCAACCGAAGAAAGAGAAGCTATAAAGTTCTTAAAACGAAAGGATTTACTACCAAAAACAAATGAATTGATTGGTAAAGCTGGAGTTATTGGAGAACAAGTAAATAGATTATTAATGTATTTAATTTTTACAAGTAGAAAAACAAACAATCCATTGCATTGTATCAGTTTAGGAAGTTCGGGAGTTGGGAAAACTCATCTACAATCTAAAGTATCAGAACTGATACCTGAAGAAGATAAAGTAGAAATTACAGTATTATCTGCAAACGCTTTTTACTACTTCAATAGAACAGAATTACAACACAAACTTATTTTAATAGAAGATTTAGACGGAGCAGAATCTGTACTCTATCCACTTCGTGAATTACAATCTAAAAAGAGAATTACAAAAACAGTTGTTCATAAAGACGCAAGAGGAAATACAAAAACCATCCATTTAACAGTTGAAGGTCCTGTATCTGTTGCAGGTTGTACCACACAAGAAAGCATTTACGAAGATAATTCTAATAGAAGTTTTTTACTGTATATAGATGAAAGTCAAGAACAAGATAGTAGAATAATGAATTACCAAAGGCTTATAAGTGCAGGAAAAATAAACGAAGACCAGGAACACAAATCAAGAGAATTGTTAAAAGATGTGCAACGAGTTTTAAAGCCCATAAAAGTAATTAATCCATTTGCAGAATATTTAGAGTTGCCACAATCGGTTTTTAAACCAAGAAGAACCAACAGCCACTATTTACAATTTATAGAAGCAATTACATTTTACAAACAATATCAGCGAGAGCAACAAGTAAATGAAGAAACAGGAGAAGTATTTATAGAAACCACAATCGAAGATATTAAAGAAGCTAACGAATTAATTATAGAAGTTCTATTAAGAAAATCTGACACACTTACAGGAGCAATTAGAAATCATTTAGAGAATCTAAAAGCCTATTTACAAGAAAATAAACAAACCACGTTTACAAGTTCTGAAATCAGAAGAAAACTACGATTAAAAGAAACCACATTAAGAAGATACAATAAGCAACTATTAGCAGAACAATATATTAGAAAAGTAAAAGCAGAAAAAGGTAAAATGTATCATTATGAAATTGTGGATATAGAGGAATATACAAACCTTAAAAGTCAGATAGATAAATCATTACAAGATTGTATTGCTAACATCAACTTCGCCACTTCGTCATAAGTTCGCCACCATTAAAATGGCGAAGTTAAAATACTGAATAAAAGAAACTTAAATCTACATCGCCATTAAAACTTAAAAAAGGTCAAGGGAATGAAAAAAGTAGTGAGCCACTACAGCCAAAAAAATGAAGAAACTAAAATTACAAAACGAGAGTTATAGACTATTTGTTGCCAATTATAAAGAATGGTTAGACATTTTAGGCTATGCAGAAAGTACAGTCTATTACTTGCCAAACCACTTACAAGAGTTCTTCTATTATCTGGAACAAAACCACATTAAAAACATCAATCAAATTACTACTAAAACCGTAAAAAATTATTACAATTATCTGCAAGAAAGAGCCAACGAAAGACAAAGTGGAGGATTAAGTAAAAGCTATTTAAACAAACATCAACAAGCCTTAAAAAAGTTCAAAGAATATTTGACTAACCACAATCATACAGGAATAAATATCCATTTAAAATCAGAGAAAAACCCAACAGAAGAAAAGCTAAATATCTTAACACAATCAGAAATAAAAGAACTTTTTAAAGCAACAGAATTTAGCCATACAGAAACTAAATTTAAATTAAGAGACAAAGCTATTTTAGTCGTTTTATACAGTTGTGGATTAAGAAGAAATGAAGCTGTACATCTAAATACGAATGATATATTTTTTGATAAAGAAAGAATATTTGTTAGAAAAGGGAAGAATTATAAAGAGCGTTTTGTTCCTATAAACAGAAAGAATGCAGAACTATTAGAAGATTATATTTTTGAAGCAAGATTGCAATTTAAAGATGCATATTTAAGTGAAGCCTTATTTATTAGTAAGAGAGGAACTCGTTTAAATGGAATGAGTTTAGCCAACAGATTACAGAAAATAGTACAAGCCACCAACAACAAAGAAATAGCAGAAAAGAGAATCACACTTCACACATTAAGACACTCAATTGCAACTCATTTATTGCAACACGAAGTAAAGTTAGAAAACATCAAAACTTTTTTAGGCCATAGTTCTTTAGAATCTACACAAATTTACACACACTTGCTTAAAACACTTGAAAATGAATGATTATAGAAGTTATTTACAGAAAGAAAGTTACGGTTTAACAACGATAGAAAGTTACACAAAAGGAGCAGAAAACTTTGTAAAATGGTGCAAGAGAAATCATACAACTCCAGATCTAATAGATTACAAAACATTTTTAAAATACATCAAATATTTACAAAGAAAAAATACCACAAAAAAGACAATAAAGCATAAAATAGGAACCTTAAAAATATACTTTAAATATCTGTTATCAGAAAATTATAGAATAGACAATCCAATAGAAAATATCAATATTAAAGGTGTAAAAAGAACCATCAATTACAACGTATTAGAAGCAGACGAATTAGAAGATTTATACTATTCTTACGAAACTGAAAACATCAAAGACAGCTATCATAAATTAACAGCAAAACGTAATAAAATAATAGTTGGTTTATTAGTCTATCAAGGTTTAAATACAAGTGAACTCATCAAACTAGAAATTCAAGATTTACAGCTATACAAAGGAAAAATTTATATAAAAAGTGGTGCAAGAAGTAACGCAAGAACCTTAGAATTAAAATCGTGGCAAGTCATAGAATTATTAGAATATGTAAAAGAAATTAGAGAAGAAATAAAGTTAAAATGGAACATGGAAAATGAACGATTATTTATACCAAACAATGCAAGATTAGGAAATACAATCCAATTTATTTTAAAGAAATTAAAAAAGATAAATCATAAAGTAAATAATGGAAATCAAATACGAGCTTCAGTAATTACAAACTGGTTAAAACAATACAATTTAAGACAAGTACAGGTTTTAGCTGGACATCGTTATATAAGTTCAACAGAAAGATACTTACAAGACGATTTAGAAAGTTTACACGAAATCGTTAACAACTTCCATCCAATCTCATAGAAAAAATATGGAACAAAAATTGTACATTTGTTATGCTAAAAACACGACAGTTATGGACTTGCAATTAAGAAAATACAATTTTATACAACAATTAGTTGATGTAGAAAAAGAAAGCATTATGGCTACTTTAGAACGTGTTTTAAAGCAAGAAAAAGAAGAACACCAAGAAATCTCAACTGCACACAAAAAAGAATTAGACAATCGTTTAAAAAGCTATAAAGAAAATCCTGATGATGTTTTAGATTGGTCAGCTGTAAAAGAAAATTGGTAAATGAGTTATAGCATTAAATTACTCCCAATTGTACACACAGATTTAAAAAAAGCAAAAAAGTGGTACAACAAAGAAAGAGAAGGATTAGGAGAAGAATTTAAAATAGAAGTCAATAAAGAGATAGATTATATTGGAGAATATCCACAACATTATCAAAGAAAATACAAAGAATTACGACAATCTTTAGTCACTCGTTTTCCTTATGCAATTTTTTATTTAGTGGAAGAACAGCAAAAACGAATTGTAATTTTTGGAGTTTTACACACAAGAAGAAATCCAGAAATAGCAAGAAAAAGAATGAAGAAATAAGATAAAAACTTCGCTTGTTCAACGTCACAAGCTCGCAAAAAAACCAATCAGAATCAGCCCACGCTTGCCATCACTTCTGTAGTTTTTACGTCATATTTTTTGTAAACCAACGCATAAAACAGCACATTGTAGCTTGTTCGTTCCTCACAACTCCAAAGAGCTGTTTGCCCACGCTCAAAAACAAAAAATCTGCCATAAAATCTACCCCAAGCTAAGTTACATAATAGAAGTTATAATAGCAAAATGCGCTTCAAAAGTACGCTAACGCTGGCATAATTTATTTTGTAGTTATAACTGCTATTATGTAAAATAGCCGCTCTTCCAACGCTTTTTTACAGCCACTTCTGCCCACGCACTACGAATCCTTTAATTTTTACTACGTAAGCCAACGCTCCGAATTTGTACAAAAAAAAGCTTCGCAAAAAGACGTCAAGCGAAAAAGCTTGTCTTACTTCTTTGCTCGTTTTTTTGTACAACTCGTGCAAACAATATTATGAAAAACAAGTCATTTTATTTTTAGTAGAAAATCCACGCATCAGCCACCTCTTTTTCTACTAAAAATAAAACGTAAGTTCTCATCAAAACGTTTTAAAAGTTGACGATTTAGAGGCTGGAAAAAGCGAGGAAAATCGACAATTTTTAAAATGTAAACTTCTTGCGTACAGTTTGCGATAGCAAAGCATTAACAAATACCAAGTACCTTTCGTCAAGCTCAATACAAGCTATGGTAGCAGTCGGCTATTTTACATAAATGTATTATAGTACAGGAATTAAAGGAATGTACTATAATGCCCAATTATGTAACATAGCTTTGGAAATATTCATCATATTTTTTTATATTTACAAAAGGTAGGTTAATGAGGTAAGGACGTTCTTTTTTGTAAATTTTTTGGAGTAAGTACGTGATAAAAATGCGACCGTTGTTAAAAAAAACGCGTAAACTACTATCCCTTTGGCTTAAAACATAAAGGATACAATAATGTGGTAAATGGCGTTGAGAATAATCATAAAACTTTTTTAGGACAAGAGATGAACAAAGAGCTTGGTCTGAATTGGCTTACATTTCGTTATAGAAATTATATGCCTGAAATTGGAAGATTTTTTGGAGTAGACCCTGTTTCTAGTGAGTATATGTCAATCTCAACATATCAATTTGCTCATAATAATCCTGTTTCTAAAATTGAAATAGAAGGATTAGAGGGACACCATTTATTTGGTGTAGATGCAATAACTCATGAACCAGTTAAAGTAGTTAATACAAATTTAAGAACTGAACCTAAACAGGGTTTTGTTGGCCCAGGAGGTTTAGGGAAAATTGTTGTAGTCCAAGAAACTACAAAAGAAGTTGTAAAACAAGTTGCAAAAAAACCAAGTGTTGTTTCTAAATTACTCTCAGGTGGAGCAAGAGCATTAGGTACAATTGCTGCTTTATTGAATACTCAAAGTACTAATGGAGGTGAGAAAGAGTGGTTGAGAGAAAGAAATAAATATAACGTTAAAATTGATGAATTACTCCAAGTAGAAAAACCTGAAGCAGCAACATTAACAAATGATGATAGTCCAATAAGAAGATTTGAAAGAAACCCTAAGCATGGAAAAAAGAAAAAAGGTAGTTCTGGTGCTGAACCTACCAATCCTCAAGAAGTACTAGATGCATCATTAGAATTAACTGGTAATACTACTAGGAGAGTTGGCGTAGATTCTTCTACAGGTGAGTTTGTTGTATTTGATGAACATTCTGAAGGTGTATTTCATGGACATGTAAGAACTTGGAGTGAACTAAGTCAGGGAATGCAGGCAATATTAAGAAAAGCTGGTTTAGTTAATAAAAAAGGTAAAATAATTGATAATCAAAATGAATAAATATAAAAGTGACTTATTAGAAAGTAAAGAAGATTTATATAAAATTCTCGATAAAGGCACAAACGAAGATATTAAATTGGCTTTAATAGGTGCAGTAAGAGGAATAGATGATTTTAATTGGCTACAATCGATATATTTGAAATATATTAATCATAGTAATTTTTGGGTTGCAAAAACTGCTATAAATTGTTTAGGAGATTTAGCTAGGATTCATAAAAAAATCAATCTTACAGAATTATATTACTCTTTTGATAAAATAGAAGATGAAAAGTTAAAACCAACTATTCAAGATACATTAGAGGATATCATGATTTTTGTTAAAAAAGATGATGATAATGATGCAGATTAGTTGATGAACAAATTATAAAACATAAAATACTTTAAAACAATGGATTAGCTTATTAATTATAGTAAAAAAGGATGAGCTTTTAGGTTCATCTTTTTTTATGCAATAGATTTAAGAATATGCTTTTTTAGCTTTATAATCTCTTAAAAAAGCATCTAAAGTAAGTAATAAAGCTTCTTTTTCTCTACTGGGTAAAATGTTAATATCATTCAATCTTTTAAGCATTAAAGGGTCTTGAAATGCATTATTATCTTCTGTTTCCCCTAATAAGAAACCTACTGTTGTATTTAAAACATTTGCAATTTTAACAGCCACATCAATAGATGGTTTAACTTCATCACGTTCGTACTTGCCAATAATAGAATGATGAGCTTGTATCAGTTTGGCTAACTCATTTTGTGAAATCTTTTTGACTTCTCTACATTCTTTCAATTTTTTACCGAAACTTCTCATATATGGTATATAATAAGGTTTTTTAAGCATTTTAGGCAAATATATTGCGAATAAATTATATATAAAAATAAGATATTATGCGTATTAATAAATAATATTTTATAGATTTGTACCAAATATTAGCAATTCTATAGTTATGAACAAACTTGATACTTCCAATTCCAACAACTACGAATACATCACAAAACATTTAGAAATTCACATTTTAGGCGGAATAAAGACCAATAAACTAGAGAGTTTACGAATTACGTTATCTATCCAAAAACTAAAACAAGAAAACATTTTACGTCATACACTCGATTTATACAACGATAATCAAGTAGAAAAGTTTGTTAGAAAAGTAGCAGAACGTTTAGAAATTGGAACAAGTATAGTTAGAAGAACACTACAAGAAGTAACCAAAGAATTAGAAAACTACCGCTTTTTATTACTCCAAGAATATGAAGAGGCTAACAAACCATTTATAAAAGAATTATCAGCAACCGAAGAAAAAGAAGCGATTACCTTCCTAAAAAGAAAAGATTTACTAACAAAGACCAACGAATTTATAGGAAAAAGCGGAGTAATTGGAGAGCGAACTAACAGATTGTTAATGTATTTAATCTTCACATCAAGAAAAACAAATAATCCTTTGCACTGTATTAGCTTGGGAAGTTCGGGAGTTGGGAAAACTCATCTACAATCTAAAGTATCAGAACTGATACCTGAAGAAGATAAAGTAGAAATTACAGTATTATCTGCAAACGCTTTTTACTACTTCAATAGAACAGAATTACAACACAAGTTAATTTTAATAGAAGATTTAGATGGAGCAGAATCTGTATTGTATCCATTAAGAGAATTACAAAGTAAAAAGCGAATTATAAAAACCGTAGTTCACAAAGATGCAAGAGGTAATACAAAAACCATTCATCTAACAGTTGAAGGTCCTGTATCTGTTGCAGGTTGTACCACACAAGAAAGCATTTACGAAGACAATAGTAACAGAAGTTTTTTACTCTATATAGATGAAAGTCAAGAACAAGATAGTAGAATAATGAATTACCAAAGGCTTATAAGTGCAGGAAAAATAAACGAAGACCAGGAACACAAATCAAGAGAATTGTTAAAAGATGTGCAACGAGTTTTAAAGCCCATAAAAGTAATTAATCCATTTGCAGAATATTTAGAGTTGCCACAATCGGTTTTTAAACCAAGAAGAACCAACTCACACTATTTACAATTTATAGAAGCAATTACATTTTACAAACAATATCAGCGAGAGCAACAAGTAAATGAAGAAACAGGAGAAGTTTTTATAGAAACTACAATCGAAGATATTAAACAGGCTAACGAATTAATTATAGAAGTTTTATTGCGGAAATCAGATACTATAAATGGTGCAACACGCAATTATTTAGAAAGTTTAAAAAAGCATTTAACAGTAGAAAAAGAAAGCACATTTACAGCTTTAGAAATCAGAAAAAAATTAAAGGTTAAGAAAACTACACAATGGAGATATCATCAGCAATTAATGGATAATTATTACATCAAAAAAGTAAAGATAAAAGGAGAAAATCTAAATCGTTACGAAGTAACAAATCCCAACGAATACAAAGAGTTAGAAGAAGCTATATCAAAGTCATTGCAAGAATGTATTATTAAAATCAATCGTTCCAATGTTCCAAAGTGTTCCACTATCAAAGTGGAACAGATAACTAAAACAAAAACAGCAAGTTAAAAGAAAGTTCCATTAAAACTTAAAAAAGGTCAAGGGATGAAAAAATTAAAGCTACAAAATGAGAGTTATAAATTATTTGTTACCAACTATAAAGAATGGTTAGATATTTTAGGCTATGCAGAAAGTACGGTCTATTACTTGCCAAACCACTTACAAGAGTTCTTCTATTATCTGGAACAAAACCACATTAAAAATATCAATGACATACAAACCAAAACAGTAAAAAACTATTACAATTATCTACAAGAAAGAGCCAATGAAACCAGAAATGGCGGATTAAGTAAAAGCTATTTAAACAAACACCAACAAGCCTTAAAGAAGTTCAAAGAATATTTGACTAACCACAATCATACAGGAATAAATATCCATTTAAAATCAGAGAAAAACCCAACAGAAGAAAAGCTAAACATCTTAACACAATCAGAAATTAAAGAATTGTTTAAAGCCACAGAATTTAGCCATACAGAAAGCAAATTTAAATTAAGAGACAAAGCTATTTTAGTCGTTTTGTACAGTTGTGGATTACGAAGAAACGAAGCCGTACATCTAAATACCAATGATATATTTTTTGATAAAGAAAGAGTATTTGTAAGAAAAGGCAAAAACTACAAAGAACGATTTATACCTATCAACAGAAAAAATGCAGCACTATTAGAAGCCTATATTTTTGAAGCACGTCCACAATTTTATCAAAGTCATTTAAGCGAAGCTCTATTTATTAATAAAAACGGAACCCGAATGCAAGGAATGAGTTTTACCAACCGATTACAGAAAATAGTACAAGCCACCAACAACAAAGAAATCACAGAAAAGAGAATTACACTCCACACCTTAAGACACTCCATAGCCACACACTTGTTACAACACGAAGTAAAATTAGAAAACATCAAAACCTTTTTAGGCCATAGTTCTTTAGAATCCACACAAATCTACACACATATCCTCCAACAAATTACCAACAACTAACAACCAAAAACGATGGACTACAAAGAGTATTTACAGCAAGAAAGTTACACAAAATCTACCATAGAAAGCTATACAAAAGGAGCAGAAAACTTTGTAAAATGGTGCAAGAGAAATCATACAACTCCAGATCTAATAGATTACAAAACATTTTTAAAATACATCAAATATTTACAAAGAAAAAATACCACAAAAAAGACAATAAAGCATAAAATAGGAACCTTAAAAATATACTTTAAATATCTGTTATCAGAAAATTATAGAATAGACAATCCAATAGAAAATATCAATATTAAAGGTGTAAAAAGAACCATCAATTACAACGTATTAGAAGCAGACGAATTAGAAGATTTATACTATTCTTACGAAACTGAAAACATCAAAGACAGCTATCATAAATTAACAGCAAAAAGAAATAAAGTTATTGTTGGTTTACTAGTGTATCAAGGTTTAAATACAAGTGAACTTATAAAGTTAGAACTCGAAGATTTACAATTATACAAAGGAAAGATTTATATAAAAAGTGGCGCAAGAAGTAACGCAAGAACCTTAGAATTAAAATCGTGGCAAGTCATTGAGTTTTTAGAATACATCAAAAAATTTAGAGAAGAAATACTCACAAGAAAACCTTTAGAAACCAATCGAATTTTTATCCCAAACAATGCAAGATTAGGAAATACAGTTTTAGCAATTATCAAGAAGTTAAAAAGCTATAATCAAAAAGTAAATAACATTCATCAAATAAGAGCTTCAGTTATTACCAATTGGTTAAAACAATACAATTTAAGACAAGTACAGGTTTTAGCAGGACATCGTTATATAAGTTCAACAGAAAGATACTTACAAGACGATTTAGAAAGTTTACACGAAATCGTTAACAACTTCCATCCTATAAGTTGAGATTGTAATACTCAATTTTAAAAACTACTTTTACACACAGAAATACTACATAAAATGAGCGAAAATAATAAAGAAAAATCACTAGTTCCAGACGATTTAATTGCGAGTAGAATATTGTTTATCAGAGACCAAAAAGTAATGATAGATAGTGATATTGCTGAACTTTATGGAGTAGAAACAAAACGTTTAAACGAACAGGTAAAAAGAAATAGTAGTCGTTTTCCTTCTAATTTTATGTTTGAATTAACCAAAGAAGAAAAAGCACAGGTAGTCGCAAATTGCGACCACCTAGAGAAACTAAAGTTCTCTCCAGTTTTACCAAAAGTTTTTACAGAACACGGAATAATGATGGTTGCTAATGTTTTAACAAGTGAAAGAGCAATAAATGTAAGCATACAAATTATAGAAGTCTTTATAAAAATGCGAGAAATATTGACAGATAATTTAAGCTTAAAACTTGAAATAGAAGAAATTAAAAAGAAGTTAACTAATCAAAGTAAAAACATAGAACTTGTATTTAATTATTTGGATGAATTGATTGAGAAAAAAGAAAACGAAAAACCTCGAAAAGAAATAGGTTACAAAACAAGTAAGAAATAAGATAAAAGCTTCGCTTTTTCGTTCCTCAAAAGCTCGCAAAAAACCCAGTCAGAATCAGCCCACGCTTGCCACCACTCTGTAGCTTTTATGTCATATTTTTTGTAAGCCAACGCATAAAACAGCACATTGTAGCTTGTTCGTTCCTCACAACTCCAAAGAGCTGTTTGCCCACGCTCAAAAACAAAAAATCCGCCATAAAATCTACCCCAAGCTAAGTTACATAATAGAAGTTATAATAGCAAAATGCGCTTCAAAAGTACGCTAACGCTGGCATAATTTATTTTGTAGTTATAACTGCTATTATGTAAAATAGCCGCTCTTCCAACGCTTTTTTACAGCCACTTCTGCCCACGCACTACGAATCCTTTAATTTTTACTACGTAAGCCAACGCTCCGAATTTGTACAAAAAAAAGCTTCGCAAAAAGACGTCAAGCGAAAAAGCTTGTCTTACTTCTTTGCTCGTTTTTTTGTACAACTCGTGCAAACAATATTATGAAAAACAAGTCATTTTATTTTTAGTAGAAAATCCACGCATCAGCCACCTCTTTTTCTACTAAAAATAAAACGTAAGTTCTCATCAAAACGTTTTAAAAGTTGACGATTTAGAGGCTGGAAAAAGCGAGGAAAATCGACAATTTTTAAAATGTAAACTTCTTGCGTACAGTTTGCGATAGCAAAGCATTAACAAATACCAAGTACCTTTCGTCAAGCTCAATACAAGCTATGGTAGCAGTCGGCTATTTTACATAAATGTATTATAGTACAGGAATTAAAGGAATGTACTATAATGCCCAATTATGTAACATAGCTTTGGAAATATTCATCATATTTTTTTATATTTACAAAAGGTAGGTTAATGAGGTAAGGACGTTCTTTTTTGTAAATTTTTTGGAGTAAGTACGTGATAAAAATGCGACCGTTGTTAAAAAAAACGCGTAAACTACTATCCCTTTGGCTTAAAACATAAAGGATACAATAATGTGGTAAATGGCGTTGAGAATAATCATAAAACTTTTTTAGGACAAGAGATGAACAAAGAGCTTGGTCTGAATTGGCTTACATTTCGTTATAGAAATTATATGCCTGAAATTGGAAGATTTTTTGGAGTAGACCCTGTTTCTAGTGAGTATATGTCAATCTCAACATATCAATTTGCTCATAATAATCCTGTTTCTAAAATTGAAATAGAAGGATTAGAGGGACACCATTTATTTGGTGTAGATGCAATAACTCATGAACCAGTTAAAGTAGTTAATACAAATTTAAGAACTGAACCTAAACAGGGTTTTGTTGGCCCAGGAGGTTTAGGGAAAATTGTTGTAGTCCAAGAAACTACAAAAGAAGTTGTAAAACAAGTTGCAAAAAAACCAAGTGTTGTTTCTAAATTACTCTCAGGTGGAGCAAGAGCATTAGGTACAATTGCTGCTTTATTGAATACTCAAAGTACTAATGGAGGTGAGAAAGAGTGGTTGAGAGAAAGAAATAAATATAACGTTAAAATTGATGAATTACTCCAAGTAGAAAAACCTGAAGCAGCAACATTAACAAATGATGATAGTCCAATAAGAAGATTTGAAAGAAACCCTAAGCATGGAAAAAAGAAAAAAGGTAGTTCTGGTGCTGAACCTACCAATCCTCAAGAAGTACTAGATGCATCATTAGAATTAACTGGTAATACTACTAGGAGAGTTGGCGTAGATTCTTCTACAGGTGAGTTTGTTGTATTTGATGAACATTCTGAAGGTGTATTTCATGGACATGTAAGAACTTGGAGTGAACTAAGTCAGGGAATGCAGGCAATATTAAGAAAAGCTGGTTTAGTTAATAAAAAAGGTAAAATAATTGATAATCAAAATGAATAAATATAAAAGTGACTTATTAGAAAGTAAAGAAGATTTATATAAAATTCTCGATAAAGGCACAAACGAAGATATTAAATTGGCTTTAATAGGTGCAGTAAGAGGAATAGATGATTTTAATTGGCTACAATCGATATATTTGAAATATATTAATCATAGTAATTTTTGGGTTGCAAAAACTGCTATAAATTGTTTAGGAGATTTAGCTAGGATTCATAAAAAAATCAATCTTACAGAATTATATTACTCTTTTGATAAAATAGAAGATGAAAAGTTAAAACCAACTATTCAAGATACATTAGAGGATATCATGATTTTTGTTAAAAAAGATGATGATAATGATGCAGATTAGTTGATGAACAAATTATAAAACATAAAATACTTTAAAACAATGGATTAGCTTATTAATTATAGTAAAAAAGGATGAGCTTTTAGGTTCATCTTTTTTTATGCAATAGATTTAAGAATATGCTTTTTTAGCTTTATAATCTCTTAAAAAAGCATCTAAAGTAAGTAATAAAGCTTCTTTTTCTCTACTGGGTAAAATGTTAATATCATTCAATCTTTTAAGCATTAAAGGGTCTTGAAATGCATTATTATCTTCTGTTTCCCCTAATAAGAAACCTACTGTTGTATTTAAAACATTTGCAATTTTAACAGCCACATCAATAGATGGTTTAACTTCATCACGTTCGTACTTGCCAATAATAGAATGATGAGCTTGTATCAGTTTGGCTAACTCATTTTGTGAAATCTTTTTGACTTCTCTACATTCTTTCAATTTTTTACCGAAACTTCTCATATATGGTATATAATAAGGTTTTTTAAGCATTTTAGGCAAATATATTGCGAATAAATTATATATAAAAATAAGATATTATGCGTATTAATAAATAATATTTTATAGATTTGTACCAAATATTAGCAATTCTATAGTTATGAACAAACTTGATACTTCCAATTCCAACAACTACGAATACATCACAAAACATTTAGAAATTCACATTTTAGGCGGAATAAAGACCAATAAACTAGAGAGTTTACGAATTACGTTATCTATCCAAAAACTAAAACAAGAAAACATTTTACGTCATACACTCGATTTATACAACGATAATCAAGTAGAAAAGTTTGTTAGAAAAGTAGCAGAACGTTTAGAAATTGGAACAAGTATAGTTAGAAGAACACTACAAGAAGTAACCAAAGAATTAGAAAACTACCGCTTTTTATTACTCCAAGAATATGAAGAGGCTAACAAACCATTTATAAAAGAATTATCAGCAACCGAAGAAAAAGAAGCGATTACCTTCCTAAAAAGAAAAGATTTACTAACAAAGACCAACGAATTTATAGGAAAAAGCGGAGTAATTGGAGAGCGAACTAACAGATTGTTAATGTATTTAATCTTCACATCAAGAAAAACAAATAATCCTTTGCACTGTATTAGCTTGGGAAGTTCGGGAGTTGGGAAAACTCATCTACAATCTAAAGTATCAGAACTGATACCTGAAGAAGATAAAGTAGAAATACAGTATTATCTGCAAACGCTTTTTACTACTTTCAATAGAACAGAATTACAACACAGTTAATTTTAATAGAAGATTTAGATGGAGCAGAACTCTGTATTGTATCCATTAAGAGAATACAAAGTAAAAGCGAATTATAAAAACCGTAGTTCACAAGATGCAAGAGGTAATACAAAAACCATTCATCTAACAGTTGAAGGTCCTGTATCTGTTGCAGGTTGTACCACACAAGAAAGCATTTACGAAGACAATAGTAACAGAAGTTTTTTACTCTATATAGATGGAAAGTCAAGAACAAGATAGTAGAAATATGAATTACCAAAGGCTTATAAGTGCAGGAAAAATAAACGAAGACCAGGAACACAAATCAAGAGAATTGTTAAAAGATGTGCAACGAGTTTTAAAGACCATAAAAAGTAATTTAATCCATTTGCAGAATATTTAGAGTTGCCACAATCGGTTTTTAAAACCAAGAAGAACCAACTCACACATATTTACAATTTATAGGAAGCAATTACATTTATACAAACAATATCAGCGAGAGCAACAAGTACATGAAGAAACAGGAGAAGTTTTTATAGAAACTGACAATCGAAGATATTAACAGGCTAACGAATTAATTATAGAAGTTTTTATTGCGGAAATCAAGCTACTATAAATGGTGCAACACGCAATTATTTAGAAAAGTTTTAAAAAGCATTTAACAGTAGAAAAAGAAAGCACATTTACAGTCTTTAGAAATCAGAAAAAAATTAAAGGTTAAGAAAACTACACAATGGAGATATCATCAGCAAATTAATGGATAATTATTACATCAAAAAATTAAGAAGATAAAAGGAGAAAATCTTAAATCGTTACGAAGTAACAAATCCCAACGAATACAAAGAGTTAGAAGCAAGCTATATCAAAGTCATTGCAAGAATGTATTATTAAAATCAATCGTTCCAATGTTCCAAAGTGTTCCACTATCAAAGTGGAACAGATAACTAAACAAAAAACAGCAAGTTAAAAGAAAGTTCCATTAAAACTTAAAAAAGGTCAAGGGATGAAAAAATTAAAGCTACAAAATGAGAGTTATAAATTAATGTGTTACCAACTATAAAGAATGGTTAGATATTTTAGGCTATGCAGAAAGTACGGTCTATTACTTGCCAAACCACTTACAAGAGTTCTTCTATTATCTGGAACAAAACCACATTAAAAATATCAATGACATACAAACCAAAACAGTAAAAAACTATTACAATTATCTACAAGAAAGAGCCAATGAAACCAGAAATGGCGGATTAAGTAAAAGCTATTTAAACAAACACCAACAAGCCTTAAAGAAGTTCAAAGAATATTTGACTAACCACAATCATACAGGAATAAATATCCATTTAAAATCAGAGAAAAACCCAACAGAAGAAAAGCTAAACATCTTAACACAATCAGAAATTAAAGAATTGTTTAAAGCCACAGAATTTAGCCATACAGAAAGCAAATTTAAATTAAGAGACAAAGCTATTTTAGTCGTTTTGTACAGTTGTGGATTACGAAGAAACGAAGCCGTACATCTAAATACCAATGATATATTTTTTGATAAAGAAAGAGTATTTGTAAGAAAAGGCAAAAACTACAAAGAACGATTTATACCTATCAACAGAAAAAATGCAGCACTATTAGAAGCCTATATTTTTGAAGCACGTCCACAATTTTATCAAAGTCATTTAAGCGAAGCTCTATTTATTAATAAAAACGGAACCCGAATGCAAGGAATGAGTTTTACCAACCGATTACAGAAAATAGTACAAGCCACCAACAACAAAGAAATCACAGAAAAGAGAATTACACTCCACACCTTAAGACACTCCATAGCCACACACTTGTTACAACACGAAGTAAAATTAGAAAACATCAAAACCTTTTTAGGCCATAGTTCTTTAGAATCCACACAAATCTACACACATATCCTCCAACAAATTACCAACAACTAACAACCAAAAACGATGGACTACAAAGAGTATTTACAGCAAGAAAGTTACACAAAATCTACCATAGAAAGCTATACAAAAGGAGCAGAAAACTTTGTAAAATGGTGCAAGAGAAATCATACAACTCCAGATCTAATAGATTACAAAACATTTTTAAAATACATCAAATATTTACAAAGAAAAAATACCACAAAAAAGACAATAAAGCATAAAATAGGAACCTTAAAAATATACTTTAAATATCTGTTATCAGAAAATTATAGAATAGACAATCCAATAGAAAATATCAATATTAAAGGTGTAAAAAGAACCATCAATTACAACGTATTAGAAGCAGACGAATTAGAAGATTTATACTATTCTTACGAAACTGAAAACATCAAAGACAGCTATCATAAATTAACAGCAAAAAGAAATAAAGTTATTGTTGGTTTACTAGTGTATCAAGGTTTAAATACAAGTGAACTTATAAAGTTAGAACTCGAAGATTTACAATTATACAAAGGAAAGATTTATATAAAAAGTGGCGCAAGAAGTAACGCAAGAACCTTAGAATTAAAATCGTGGCAAGTCATTGAGTTTTTAGAATACATCAAAAAATTTAGAGAAGAAATACTCACAAGAAAACCTTTAGAAACCAATCGAATTTTTATCCCAAACAATGCAAGATTAGGAAATACAGTTTTAGCAATTATCAAGAAGTTAAAAAGCTATAATCAAAAAGTAAATAACATTCATCAAATAAGAGCTTCAGTTATTACCAATTGGTTAAAACAATACAATTTAAGACAAGTACAGGTTTTAGCAGGACATCGTTATATAAGTTCAACAGAAAGATACTTACAAGACGATTTAGAAAGTTTACACGAAATCGTTAACAACTTCCATCCTATAAGTTGAGATTGTAATACTCAATTTTAAAAACTACTTTTACACACAGAAATACTACATAAAATGAGCGAAAATAATAAAGAAAAATCACTAGTTCCAGACGATTTAATTGCGAGTAGAATATTGTTTATCAGAGACCAAAAAGTAATGATAGATAGTGATATTGCTGAACTTTATGGAGTAGAAACAAAACGTTTAAACGAACAGGTAAAAAGAAATAGTAGTCGTTTTCCTTCTAATTTTATGTTTGAATTAACCAAAGAAGAAAAGCACAGGTAGTCGCAAATTGCGACACCTAGATAAACTAAAGTTCTCTCCAGTTTTACCAAAAGTTTTTAACAGAACACGGAATAATGATGGTTGCTAATGTTTTTAACAAGTGAAAGAGCAATAAATGTAAGCCATACAAATTATAGAAGTCTTTATAAAAATGCGAGAAATATTGACAGATAATTTAAGCTTAAAACTTGAAATAGAAGAAATTAAAAAGAAGTTTAAACTAATCAAAGTAAAAACATAGAACTTGTATTAAATTATTTGGATGAATTGAATTGAGAAAAAAGAAAACGAAAACCTCGGAAAAGAAATAGGTTACAAAACAAGTAAGAAATAAGATAAAAGCTTCGCTTTTTACGTTCCTCAAAAGCTCGCAAAAAACCCAGTCAGAATCAGCCCACGCTTGCCACCACTCTGTAGCTTTTATGTCATATTTTTTGTAAGCCACGCATAAAAACAGCACATTGTAGCTTGTTCGTTCCTCACAACTCCAAAGAGCTGTTTGCCCACGCTCAAAAACAAAAAATCCGCCATAAAATCTACCCCAAGCTAAGTTACATAATAGAAGTTATAATAGCAAAATGCGCTTCAAAAGTACGCTAACGCTGGCATAATTTATTTTGTAGTTATAACTGCTATTATGTAAAATAGCCGCTCTTCCAACGCTTTTTTACAGCCACTTCTGCCCACGCACTACGAATCCTTTAATTTTTACTACGTAAGCCAACGCTCCGAATTTGTACAAAAAAAAGCTTCGCAAAAAGACGTCAAGCGAAAAAGCTTGTCTTACTTCTTTGCTCGTTTTTTTGTACAACTCGTGCAAACAATATTATGAAAAACAAGTCATTTTATTTTTAGTAGAAAATCCACGCATCAGCCACCTCTTTTTCTACTAAAAATAAAACGTAAGTTCTCATCAAAACGTTTTAAAAGTTGACGATTTAGAGGCTGGAAAAAGCGAGGAAAATCGACAATTTTTAAAATGTAAACTTCTTGCGTACAGTTTGCGATAGCAAAGCATTAACAAATACCAAGTACCTTTCGTCAAGCTCAATACAAGCTATGGTAGCAGTCGGCTATTTTACATAAATGTATTATAGTACAGGAATTAAAGGAATGTACTATAATGCCCAATTATGTAACATAGCTTTGGAAATATTCATCATATTTTTTTATATTTACAAAAGGTAGGTTAATGAGGTAAGGACGTTCTTTTTTGTAAATTTTTTGGAGTAAGTACGTGATAAAAATGCGACCGTTGTTAAAAAAAACGCGTAAACTACTATCCCTTTGGCTTAAAACATAAAGGATACAATAATGTGGTAAATGGCGTTGAGAATAATCATAAAACTTTTTTAGGACAAGAGATGAACAAAGAGCTTGGTCTGAATTGGCTTACATTTCGTTATAGAAATTATATGCCTGAAATTGGAAGATTTTTTGGAGTAGACCCTGTTTCTAGTGAGTATATGTCAATCTCAACATATCAATTTGCTCATAATAATCCTGTTTCTAAAATTGAAATAGAAGGATTAGAGGGACACCATTTATTTGGTGTAGATGCAATAACTCATGAACCAGTTAAAGTAGTTAATACAAATTTAAGAACTGAACCTAAACAGGGTTTTGTTGGCCCAGGAGGTTTAGGGAAAATTGTTGTAGTCCAAGAAACTACAAAAGAAGTTGTAAAACAAGTTGCAAAAAAACCAAGTGTTGTTTCTAAATTACTCTCAGGTGGAGCAAGAGCATTAGGTACAATTGCTGCTTTATTGAATACTCAAAGTACTAATGGAGGTGAGAAAGAGTGGTTGAGAGAAAGAAATAAATATAACGTTAAAATTGATGAATTACTCCAAGTAGAAAAACCTGAAGCAGCAACATTAACAAATGATGATAGTCCAATAAGAAGATTTGAAAGAAACCCTAAGCATGGAAAAAAGAAAAAAGGTAGTTCTGGTGCTGAACCTACCAATCCTCAAGAAGTACTAGATGCATCATTAGAATTAACTGGTAATACTACTAGGAGAGTTGGCGTAGATTCTTCTACAGGTGAGTTTGTTGTATTTGATGAACATTCTGAAGGTGTATTTCATGGACATGTAAGAACTTGGAGTGAACTAAGTCAGGGAATGCAGGCAATATTAAGAAAAGCTGGTTTAGTTAATAAAAAAGGTAAAATAATTGATAATCAAAATGAATAAATATAAAAGTGACTTATTAGAAAGTAAAGAAGATTTATATAAAATTCTCGATAAAGGCACAAACGAAGATATTAAATTGGCTTTAATAGGTGCAGTAAGAGGAATAGATGATTTTAATTGGCTACAATCGATATATTTGAAATATATTAATCATAGTAATTTTTGGGTTGCAAAAACTGCTATAAATTGTTTAGGAGATTTAGCTAGGATTCATAAAAAAATCAATCTTACAGAATTATATTACTCTTTTGATAAAATAGAAGATGAAAAGTTAAAACCAACTATTCAAGATACATTAGAGGATATCATGATTTTTGTTAAAAAAGATGATGATAATGATGCAGATTAGTTGATGAACAAATTATAAAACATAAAATACTTTAAAACAATGGATTAGCTTATTAATTATAGTAAAAAAGGATGAGCTTTTAGGTTCATCTTTTTTTATGCAATAGATTTAAGAATATGCTTTTTTAGCTTTATAATCTCTTAAAAAAGCATCTAAAGTAAGTAATAAAGCTTCTTTTTCTCTACTGGGTAAAATGTTAATATCATTCAATCTTTTAAGCATTAAAGGGTCTTGAAATGCATTATTATCTTCTGTTTCCCCTAATAAGAAACCTACTGTTGTATTTAAAACATTTGCAATTTTAACAGCCACATCAATAGATGGTTTAACTTCATCACGTTCGTACTTGCCAATAATAGAATGATGAGCTTGTATCAGTTTGGCTAACTCATTTTGTGAAATCTTTTTGACTTCTCTACATTCTTTCAATTTTTTACCGAAACTTCTCATATATGGTATATAATAAGGTTTTTTAAGCATTTTAGGCAAATATATTGCGAATAAATTATATATAAAAATAAGATATTATGCGTATTAATAAATAATATTTTATAGATTTGTACCAAATATTAGCAATTCTATAGTTATGAACAAACTTGATACTTCCAATTCCAACAACTACGAATACATCACAAAACATTTAGAAATTCACATTTTAGGCGGAATAAAGACCAATAAACTAGAGAGTTTACGAATTACGTTATCTATCCAAAAACTAAAACAAGAAAACATTTTACGTCATACACTCGATTTATACAACGATAATCAAGTAGAAAAGTTTGTTAGAAAAGTAGCAGAACGTTTAGAAATTGGAACAAGTATAGTTAGAAGAACACTACAAGAAGTAACCAAAGAATTAGAAAACTACCGCTTTTTATTACTCCAAGAATATGAAGAGGCTAACAAACCATTTATAAAAGAATTATCAGCAACCGAAGAAAAAGAAGCGATTACCTTCCTAAAAAGAAAAGATTTACTAACAAAGACCAACGAATTTATAGGAAAAAGCGGAGTAATTGGAGAGCGAACTAACAGATTGTTAATGTATTTAATCTTCACATCAAGAAAAACAAATAATCCTTTGCACTGTATTAGCTTGGGAAGTTCGGGAGTTGGGAAAACTCATCTACAATCTAAAGTATCAGAACTGATACCTGAAGAAGATAAAGTAGAAATTACAGTATTATCTGCAAACGCTTTTTACTACTTCAATAGAACAGAATTACAACACAAGTTAATTTTAATAGAAGATTTAGATGGAGCAGAATCTGTATTGTATCCATTAAGAGAATTACAAAGTAAAAAGCGAATTATAAAAACCGTAGTTCACAAAGATGCAAGAGGTAATACAAAAACCATTCATCTAACAGTTGAAGGTCCTGTATCTGTTGCAGGTTGTACCACACAAGAAAGCATTTACGAAGACAATAGTAACAGAAGTTTTTTACTCTATATAGATGAAAGTCAAGAACAAGATAGTAGAATAATGAATTACCAAAGGCTTATAAGTGCAGGAAAAATAAACGAAGACCAGGAACACAAATCAAGAGAATTGTTAAAAGATGTGCAACGAGTTTTAAAGCCCATAAAAGTAATTAATCCATTTGCAGAATATTTAGAGTTGCCACAATCGGTTTTTAAACCAAGAAGAACCAACTCACACTATTTACAATTTATAGAAGCAATTACATTTTACAAACAATATCAGCGAGAGCAACAAGTAAATGAAGAAACAGGAGAAGTTTTTATAGAAACTACAATCGAAGATATTAAACAGGCTAACGAATTAATTATAGAAGTTTTATTGCGGAAATCAGATACTATAAATGGTGCAACACGCAATTATTTAGAAAGTTTAAAAAAGCATTTAACAGTAGAAAAAGAAAGCACATTTACAGCTTTAGAAATCAGAAAAAAATTAAAGGTTAAGAAAACTACACAATGGAGATATCATCAGCAATTAATGGATAATTATTACATCAAAAAAGTAAAGATAAAAGGAGAAAATCTAAATCGTTACGAAGTAACAAATCCCAACGAATACAAAGAGTTAGAAGAAGCTATATCAAAGTCATTGCAAGAATGTATTATTAAAATCAATCGTTCCAATGTTCCAAAGTGTTCCACTATCAAAGTGGAACAGATAACTAAAACAAAAACAGCAAGTTAAAAGAAAGTTCCATTAAAACTTAAAAAAGGTCAAGGGATGAAAAAATTAAAGCTACAAAATGAGAGTTATAAATTATTTGTTACCAACTATAAAGAATGGTTAGATATTTTAGGCTATGCAGAAAGTACGGTCTATTACTTGCCAAACCACTTACAAGAGTTCTTCTATTATCTGGAACAAAACCACATTAAAAATATCAATGACATACAAACCAAAACAGTAAAAAACTATTACAATTATCTACAAGAAAGAGCCAATGAAACCAGAAATGGCGGATTAAGTAAAAGCTATTTAAACAAACACCAACAAGCCTTAAAGAAGTTCAAAGAATATTTGACTAACCACAATCATACAGGAATAAATATCCATTTAAAATCAGAGAAAAACCCAACAGAAGAAAAGCTAAACATCTTAACACAATCAGAAATTAAAGAATTGTTTAAAGCCACAGAATTTAGCCATACAGAAAGCAAATTTAAATTAAGAGACAAAGCTATTTTAGTCGTTTTGTACAGTTGTGGATTACGAAGAAACGAAGCCGTACATCTAAATACCAATGATATATTTTTTGATAAAGAAAGAGTATTTGTAAGAAAAGGCAAAAACTACAAAGAACGATTTATACCTATCAACAGAAAAAATGCAGCACTATTAGAAGCCTATATTTTTGAAGCACGTCCACAATTTTATCAAAGTCATTTAAGCGAAGCTCTATTTATTAATAAAAACGGAACCCGAATGCAAGGAATGAGTTTTACCAACCGATTACAGAAAATAGTACAAGCCACCAACAACAAAGAAATCACAGAAAAGAGAATTACACTCCACACCTTAAGACACTCCATAGCCACACACTTGTTACAACACGAAGTAAAATTAGAAAACATCAAAACCTTTTTAGGCCATAGTTCTTTAGAATCCACACAAATCTACACACATATCCTCCAACAAATTACCAACAACTAACAACCAAAAACGATGGACTACAAAGAGTATTTACAGCAAGAAAGTTACACAAAATCTACCATAGAAAGCTATACAAAAGGAGCAGAAAACTTTGTAAAATGGTGCAAGAGAAATCATACAACTCCAGATCTAATAGATTACAAAACATTTTTAAAATACATCAAATATTTACAAAGAAAAAATACCACAAAAAAGACAATAAAGCATAAAATAGGAACCTTAAAAATATACTTTAAATATCTGTTATCAGAAAATTATAGAATAGACAATCCAATAGAAAATATCAATATTAAAGGTGTAAAAAGAACCATCAATTACAACGTATTAGAAGCAGACGAATTAGAAGATTTATACTATTCTTACGAAACTGAAAACATCAAAGACAGCTATCATAAATTAACAGCAAAAAGAAATAAAGTTATTGTTGGTTTACTAGTGTATCAAGGTTTAAATACAAGTGAACTTATAAAGTTAGAACTCGAAGATTTACAATTATACAAAGGAAAGATTTATATAAAAAGTGGCGCAAGAAGTAACGCAAGAACCTTAGAATTAAAATCGTGGCAAGTCATTGAGTTTTTAGAATACATCAAAAAATTTAGAGAAGAAATACTCACAAGAAAACCTTTAGAAACCAATCGAATTTTTATCCCAAACAATGCAAGATTAGGAAATACAGTTTTAGCAATTATCAAGAAGTTAAAAAGCTATAATCAAAAAGTAAATAACATTCATCAAATAAGAGCTTCAGTTATTACCAATTGGTTAAAACAATACAATTTAAGACAAGTACAGGTTTTAGCAGGACATCGTTATATAAGTTCAACAGAAAGATACTTACAAGACGATTTAGAAAGTTTACACGAAATCGTTAACAACTTCCATCCTATAAGTTGAGATTGTAATACTCAATTTTAAAAACTACTTTTACACACAGAAATACTACATAAAATGAGCGAAAATAATAAAGAAAAATCACTAGTTCCAGACGATTTAATTGCGAGTAGAATATTGTTTATCAGAGACCAAAAAGTAATGATAGATAGTGATATTGCTGAACTTTATGGAGTAGAAACAAAACGTTTAAACGAACAGGTAAAAAGAAATAGTAGTCGTTTTCCTTCTAATTTTATGTTTGAATTAACCAAAGAAGAAAAAGCACAGGTAGTCGCAAATTGCGACCACCTAGAGAAACTAAAGTTCTCTCCAGTTTTACCAAAAGTTTTTACAGAACACGGAATAATGATGGTTGCTAATGTTTTAACAAGTGAAAGAGCAATAAATGTAAGCATACAAATTATAGAAGTCTTTATAAAAATGCGAGAAATATTGACAGATAATTTAAGCTTAAAACTTGAAATAGAAGAAATTAAAAAGAAGTTAACTAATCAAAGTAAAAACATAGAACTTGTATTTAATTATTTGGATGAATTGATTGAGAAAAAAGAAAACGAAAAACCTCGAAAAGAAATAGGTTACAAAACAAGTAAGAAATAAGATAAAAGCTTCGCTTTTTCGTTCCTCAAAAGCTCGCAAAAAACCCAGTCAGAATCAGCCCACGCTTGCCACCACTCTGTAGCTTTTATGTCATATTTTTTGTAAGCCAACGCATAAAACAGCACATTGTAGCTTGTTCGTTCCTCACAACTCCAAAGAGCTGTTTGCCCACGCTCAAAAACAAAAAATCCGCCATAAAATCTACCCCAAGCTAAGTTACATAATAGAAGTTATAATAGCAAAATGCGCTTCAAAAGTACGCTAACGCTGGCATAATTTATTTTGTAGTTATAACTGCTATTATGTAAAATAGCCGCTCTTCCAACGCTTTTTTACAGCCACTTCTGCCCACGCACTACGAATCCTTTAATTTTTACTACGTAAGCCAACGCTCCGAATTTGTACAAAAAAAAGCTTCGCAAAAAGACGTCAAGCGAAAAAGCTTGTCTTACTTCTTTGCTTGTTTTTTTGTACAACTCGTGCCAATATTATGAAAAACAAGTCATTTTATTTTTAGTAGAAAATCCACGCATCAGCCACCTCTTTTTCTACTAAAAATAAAACGTAAGTTCTCATCAAAACGTTTTAAAAGTTGACGATTTAGAGGCTGGAAAAAGCGAGGAAAATCGACAATTTTTAAAATGTAAACTTCTTGCGTACAGTTTGCGATAGCAAAGCATTAACAAATACCAAGTACCTTTCGTCAAGCTCAATACAAACTATGGTAGCAGTCGGCTATTTTACATAAATGTATTATAGTACAGGAATTAAAGGAATGTACTATAATGCCCAATTATGTTAACATAGCTTGGGAATATTCATACATATTTTTTATATTTACAAAAGGTAGATAAATGAAAGTAAGGACGTTCTTTTTGTAAAATTTTTGGAGTAAGTACGTGCTAAAAATGCGACCGTTGTTAAAAAAAACGCGTAAACTATTATCCCTTTGGACTTAAACACAAAGGGTATAATAACGTGACTTCGTCTAATGGAAATTCATTAGCTCAGAAATGGGGCTTTGGAGGAAAAGAACTAAATGACGATGATATAGGAGGTACAAAACTTAATTGGCATGATTTTGGAGCAAGGAACTATGATGCTGCTCTTGGTAGATGGATGAATTTAGACCCATTAGCAGAATCTATGAGAAGACATAGTCCATATAATTATGCTTTTAATAATCCTATTTATTTTATAGATCCTGATGGGATGTCTCCAGTTGGAGAAGGAATGGATGATAAGAAAAATTTTGATTTCGATGATGGTTCAAAAGGACAAGCCTCAACTGTAGTTGATAATACAGGTAAAATAATTGACCATAAAGATGATGGTGACCCTTTTATTTATTTAAATTCAAGAGAACTTGACAATATTATAGGTGTTGAAAGAGAGGGAAGGGAGTATAAAGAAGGAAGTTATGTAGCGATTAACGACATCTTTAATGATGTAAAATTACCCCCTACCTTTCAACGTTGGTTAATTGCGGATAAAAATAATGTAACTGCATTTGAATTACCATGGTATGTTGGTGGTAAAGGGGCATGGAATATTAGAAGTATAGGAGCTTATTATGCATGGCTAAAAGTTGCAATGAATAAAGGTGTATTTAAAGCCGCTATTTATGGCTTAGCTGCTGTTGAAAAAGGAGGAAGTGCTGTTAAGGTTTTAAAAGTATTGGAAGCTGAAGCAAAAGCGGCTGGAGCTTCCAAAATTGTTGTAGAAGGTCTGGCAATTGGTGAAAAAAGATTAATAGAACTTCTTCCATACGTTAAACGCCTAGGCTATACAATTGAAAAAACGACAACAGAAACTATAAAAATCTCAAAAAAATTAAAATGATAAAAAGTTCAATAATAAGGGCTAAATTGAGCAGAAGTAGAGTAACTTTCGTAAAGACTCTTTTTGAAATAAAAGACATTAAAAAGCATAATTTTGATGATTTAAATCTTGATGAAAATGAAGAAGTTATAGCATTATATGAAATAGATAATTATCGTTGGGTTTTAACAAATATTAATTTTTTCATTCCAACAAGTCAAATCAAAATAAAATTGTCTGATTTAGTTAAAGTAGACTTTGATAGTGTTAAGGAAAATATCGAAATAAAAAAAACAAATACAGAACTGACGTTACATACTAAAGAAAGAGTATACAAGGTTTTTTTCGAAGAAGGAACTTGGCATGTGTTTTATAATTTATTTATTTTTATTATTTAGGTAATGGTGCAGATTAGTTGATAATAAATTTATAAAACATAAACTACTGTAAAACAATAAATTAACATATTAATTATAGTAAAAAAGGATGAGTTTTAAGGTTCATCTTTTTTTATGCAATAGATTGCACTCGCTACTTTAAAGGGCACTCGCTATTTCTAAACGCGACAAAAGGGTTCCAACATTGGATTTATCAGTAATAACAAGGTTTTAGAAAAATAAAATTAATCATAGTATAAACAAGGATATTCATAAACGGATATCCTTTTTTATTTTTGAAATTTAACAAAAATTCGTTTTGTTCGTTAAAAAGATTTTGGGTTCTGACCTAAATTTCTCTAATTTTAAGAATTACAACCAAGAATAATTTTACAATCATTGAATTGTTGGTTTACGACTACTCTATCTTTTCTAGCTTCTTGTATTTTTCCTTTAAAATGGTTTTTATCAGGAATTTTTCCGTTTACAACTTCTATTGGGGTAAGCCCAAATAAATCCGTTGGGTATCTATGATGATTATAATATTCAACAAAGCGTGCTAAATCTTTTAAATGCGTTTTCTCATTGAGAGAATATTTTCCGTGTAAAAATTCAGTTTTATAAATACTATGCGTACTCTCTGACATTGAATTAGAAAAAGGGAAGTCTTTGGTTTGTGCTGTTATTTTAGTAACAACTGGTGGCGCTTGAATAGTATTTATCCAAGATAAGAGTTCTCCTTTATTTTCACTTCCACCATCAGATAAGATGTTTATGGGTTTTACAGCATTTCGTAAATTGTATTTTTCAAATGTTTCAGCAAAAAGGTTTTTAATAAATTCACTTCCAGCTTTTCCACTAGTAGAACTATAATGTAAAATTCCTTTAGAAAAATTATCTTTTACAAAAGCTACTTTTTGAACGCCATCTTCTATGGTATTCACAATAGTAACATCTACATGCAACCACTGAAAAACTCTTGAAGCTCTCAAACCTTTTTTAATTGGATATCTAAATCGTTTTGGTTTTATATATCCAAGAGCAGATGCATATTTGTTAAACGTAGATTTGCCACAAAAGATCAAACCATTTCTTAAAGCGTGATAATATAAGGTTACTTTTGTTTTTCCATAGTTTGCAGAATCAATCACCAAATTTTCAATATTAGACATATCTTTAACTGTTAATTGATTTGGATGCTGACGATAGCATTTTTGAAACGGACTTATATTACAAACGATTTTTCTTTTCTGACTGTAATACCAATCTTTAGAGATTCCATAATATTTACAAGCAGTTTTCATATTCACATTAGCTAAAGATTTCATCTTTTCGATGGATGAAATAATTTTGTCAGCGGGGATATGCAAAAACTACTGTAAATTCATACAATAGAAATGCAAACTTATTTATCAATTGGTGTGAATACAACAATTACACAACAGATATTATTGATTATAAATCCTGCTTACAGTACATCAAAAAACTTCAAGTTGTCTTGTCCTGAAATATGGCTACAGGTTAAAATTGATTTACGCTGTTAATTTATATACCATATTTGGTGTTCTATAATCCAAAGATAAGTGTAATCTTATTTCGTTGTATAAATTAATTGCATTTTTTGTTGCTCTCTTTGCGTGTTGCAGACTGTCAAAGGTTTGGTCAAGATAGAATTCGTCTTTTAAAATACCATTTACACGCTCTGCCATTGCGTTTTCGTAGCAATGATTTTCTTCCGTCATACTGATACTGATGTTGTTTCTCTTTAAAATTTGAGTGTAAACGTTACTGCAATACTGTATGCCTCTATCGGAATGATGAATAAGCTGTTTAATATCTTTAGCTTGATATAAGGCCTTATTTAAAGCTCTCACGCAGCCTTTAAGTTCTAGGCTATTGCTAATGTCGTATCCAACGATTTTACGGCTGAATACATCTGTTATGAGTGCTAAATAGCAAAATCCTTTTATAGTTCTTATGTAGGTGATATCACTAACCCAAACTTGGTTTGGTCTTGTCACTTCAATATCTTTAATGATGTTTTTATATTTATAGAACCTGTGCAATGAGTTGGTGGTTCTTGAGCTATATTTTTTTCTAAGTGTAAGCATATTGTGTTTTCTAAGGATGTTAAATAAGGTGTCTCTACCAATTTTTAAGTTTGATTCAATAAACTCTTGTTTTAATGATTTGGTAAGTTTTCTAACACCTTCTCTAGGAAGGGATTTGCGTCTGTTCTTCACTATTGCAACCACTTTTTTCTCTACCTCTAAACGTTTATCTTCTCTACGTTTGTACTTGTAGTAAGCATCACGTTTAAGTCCGAAACAAGTAGTAATAGTCGTGAGAGAAGCAAATCCCTTAGACCTTTCCTTGGCCTTAATCAAGGCTTGATACTTAGCTTTTTTTTTAACTCCAGGACAGATTTATACCCCAACTGTTCTGCTGCAACCTCAAGGTATGAATCGTCAATAAGTGCATCCATATCTTTTTTCAACAATAGTTTCTTTAGCTGTTCAATCTCTTTTTGAAGTTGTTTAATGCGAGTTATTTCGTCTTTAGTTTTCACGGTTACTCTGGTGTTCATAAGGTCTTTACGGTTGTACTTCTTTATCCATTCGTTAATTGTGGAAGGAGCAATACCGTAAGCTTTACCTAGTTGATACTTGTTTAATTTTCCGGCAGTAAGTTCGGATAAAATTTTCAGTTTGAAAGGTTCTGAATACCTTCTAATTACTTTGTCATTTTTGTACATAATTGTTTAAGATTATGTAGCCTTTATTCAGGACGGGTCAAGTAATTAAGAAAGGGAAGCGAGTATCACAATCCACGATTAAACATCAAGTAGGCGGCTTAAAAATCTATTTCAATTATTTAATTGATTCTGAACAACGATTTGAAAACCCCATAGAGAGCATCAATATTAGAGGGGTACAAAGAACTCTCAATCACAATCTATTAGAAGCAGAAGAACTCGAAGATTTGTATTACAGCTATCAAACAGAACGTATTGAATTTCCAAATTCTAAATCGGTAGCCATTCGTAATAAAGTCATTACGGGTTTAATGGTGTATCAAGGATTAAATGTAACTGCGCTAAAATCTCTTAAAGTTGAGCATATTCAATTAGAAAAGGGAACTGTGTATATTCCAAGCACACGTAAAACAAATAGTAGAACCTTAGAGCTAAAATCAGCGCAAATACTGCCTTTTGTACTATTTTTAGAAACCTACAGAGAAATCCTTCAAGAAGAACTCAAAAACTACACAGAAAGCCTATTTCCGCTCAATTCAGAACGTTTTGACATTATCACTACACACTTATTTAAAAGAATTAATCATAAAATAACCAATATGAAGCAAATACGAGCTTCAGTGATTACCCATTGGCTCAAAACCTATAACATCAGAGAAGTGCAGTTTAAGGCAGGACATCGCTATATTTCTTCCACGGAACGATATCAGCAAGATGATCTTGAGAATCTACACGAATTGATTGAGAATTTGCATCCGATTTGTTGAAAATAGGTAAACATCAAAAAAAAACAAGGGAAAATACCTATTTGTAGGTATATAATTATCATTAATTTTATATCAAATTTATAAAAATAAAATTCATAAAAATAGAATTCGAGATTTCCAAAAAAGATGCAGTTTTAATGATGAATTCGTTAAAATATGCTTTAAGCAGAACAAGTAACCCAGAATCTAGAGAAAGTTTAATTGAGATTATACAGAGTATAAAAGTTGATTATAAAATAGATGATATAATTCTTGATCAGCTAAAGTACTATTTAAAAAATTCTCAAGGTGTAAACCCTGCTTTGGTCATAAGGAAAGCACAATTAAAATTAAATTTGGACTTGCCTCCGAATTATATAAAATCTCCTGGGGGCTTAGGAATGGTATGTAACAATATCTTAATAAACTTAAGAAATGCATATGAAGATAATAAACCTTTTAAAAGGATTCCCCAATATAAAATTGTTAAATGTAAAACAGTAGGTAGTATAATTAAAATTATTCATGATGGTTTTGAAGCACTATAAAAATTTAGGGTTAGCTGTATTCTTATTAACAGCTAACATTCTCTTTTCTCAGAAAAAAAAAGATAGTATTACAAAACAAAGTCATTATACTTTTTCAATAGGAAAAGCAACTGATAATAGTTTTACAAAATCTAAATCAGCACAAGCTATAGCTACCTTTCCAAATACAGATGGGGCTACTGACTCTTATTTAATAGATGGGTATTTAGATGCATCGTATGTAATAGAGAGAATGAGCGAAGATGTATTTTCCAGTATTACATCAATAGGAGCTTTTTATGAAATTCATAAGAATACATTAGTTGATTCAGGGAAAGAACAGGATGTAAGGCAGTTTGGAGTTTCGTTTAATCATACTTGGGGAGCGATAAAGGATTTGGACGACCCATATAGACCAAGTGGCAAAAGAAAGGAATCCATAAGAGATTATGTAATTAGTGGAAGTATTCGAAAAAGTTACAATAGAATTACTGATAAAAATAGTTTTCAAGCTATTGTTGGTTTTAAGATAAATAGATTAAGGTCTATGAAAAGTGCTGATGAAGATTCTTTTCGTTTTTTAAATGCAACTATGAAATTGCCTGAGAAAGGAAAAATCACAAATGTTTTTCAAATGTCTTATGATTACAATATTGGGTTAGGTTATATCGAAAATGAAAAAGTAATTTTAGGGAACATTGACTTTCAACTTAATTTTTATCCATTGTCAAAATACCTAAAGAATACTTTTAATCAAGAACAATTACTTTTCATAAGCTACAACTATTCAGCAAGAGGAGAGTTATTAGGAAATCTTGAATCAGATAATAAAGCTTTTAGAACGTGGACTTATGGTTTAGAGATTGATGCAGGGAAAACATCAACAATTCAACTATCTTACAATACAGTTAGAGGTGCTAATCCTTACAAAGGACTTGTTGACCAAGATTACGATACTATGGCTTTAAAAGTAAAATTTTCACTTGATACTAAATAGAGATGGTCTTGAAAATTGTTTCAAGTATCCGATTTGTTAATACTTTTTATTTTAGATACGGAAACCCATAAAAGTTATTAAGTCTTTTTTACTAAATTAGGAGTCTATATTATAATTATTTAACATAGTCGTTATAAAAACTTGCATGATAGAAATCACCACACCAAAAATTGAAAAATTAATTTACTCAAAAGATAAAAATTTCATTAAACAATATTATGAACAATCATCAGAAATTAAATCTTTTGAGTTTGTTCAAAACAATCCATTTATCTTATCTTCTGACGAGGAATTATATTTTATAACAAGTAACTTAAATGATGTAATTCCTGAAAATTGTACTTATGCCATATTAACAAGTAGAAGACCTACTAAAAGAGATTTTGAATCAGGTTCTTTAAAGATTACGAGATGGCTCAAACATCCTTCTTTTGAAAAATTAACTCCTCAAGATGTTCTTAATTCATGGAAAAACAAATTTAAGTTTGTAAAAGAGGATATTGAAAATAATATCAATGGATTACGTCCTCCTCAAATAGGAGCTTTGTATTCGATACTGGCTCATGTTCAAAACCCTGAAGAAAGAGGAATTGTTGTAATGCCAACTGGTACAGGTAAAACAGAAACGATGTTGTCTACATTAGTAGCAAATGAATGTAATAGACTATTAGTAGCGGTTCCTTCCGATTCTTTACGCACTCAATTATCAAATAAGTTTTTTACTCTCGGATTATTAAGGGAGTTTGGAATGGTAGATGAGACTTGTCATAATCCGATTGTCGGTGTTATAAATCAAAAATTTGAAAATGAAGAAGAACTTTTAGATTTTATTTCTAAAACTAATGTTGTTGTTACAACCATGAGTATTCTTGCAGGAAGTACTCATGGTCAGCAATTAGCAATATCCGAGGCATTTAGCCATTTGTTTGTTGATGAAGCACATCATTCTGAAGCAAGTACATGGAAAAAATTCATAAAGCTTTTTGATAATAAAAAAGTATTCTTATTCACAGCAACTCCTTTTAGAAATGATGGTAAAAATTTAGAAGGAAAATTCATCTTTAATTTCTCACTTAAAGAAGCTCAAAAGCAAGAATATTATAAAAAAATTAATTTCTTGCCAATTAGAGAATATGATAAAGCAGAAGCTGATAAAAAGATTGCAATAAAAGCAGTAACTAAACTTCGAGAAGATATTGCAAATGGTTATCAACATATAATAATGGCTAGGTGTGTTTCAAAAAGTAGGGCTATTGAAGTTTTTGAGTATTATAAAGAATATGAAGATTTAAATCCAGTAATGGTATATACAGGAGTTGCAGGTCTAAAAGACAAGGTGAATGCAATTAAAGCAAAAGAACACAGTATTATTGTTTGCGTAAATATGTTAGGTGAAGGATTTGATCTTCCTGAATTGAAAATTGCAGCAATACATGATGAGAGACAAAGTTTACCAATTACTCTTCAATTTGTTGGGCGATTTACTAGGACATCGTTTAATAGTCTTGGTACTGCAAGTTTTATAACGAATATTGCTTATCCACCTATTCAACAAGAGTTAAATCATCTTTACGCAAAAAATGCAGATTGGAATTTATTGCTTCCAAATATGAGCGAAGGAGCTACAGATAAAGAAATTAATTTTCAAGAATTTTTAGAAGGCTTCCATGACTTAGAAAATTCTAATATTCCTTTTCAGAACATTAATCCAGCAATGAGTTCTGTTGTTTATCGTAATAATGGTAAAAATTGGAATCCTAATAATTGGAGAGAGGGAATTAATAATATAGGTACTTACGAACATCAATTTAGTAAGCACAATTCTGAAAAAAATACGTTAGTTATTATTTTAGGAAAAGTAAATAAAGTTGAGTGGGGAGATTTTGATGTCGTTCAAAATATGGAATGGAATATGGCTGTTGTTCATTGGGATTTTAGACCTAATAAGAATTTAGTATTCATACACTCTTCCTTAAAGAATTTATCTACCAATAAATTAGTTCAAGCAATTTTTGGTAATGAATTTAGTATGATTAAGGGGATGGATATGTTTAAGATATTTCATGACGTTAAAAGATTGACACTTTACAACGTTAGAGCAAGAAAGGGCACTGGACGTGATATTAGTTTTCAGTCATTTTTTGGAAAGGGAGTTCAAGACGGATTAAAACTTTTAGAGCAAGGAACATTAATAAAAAACAATGTTTTTGGAGTTGGATTTAAAGATGGAGAAAAAGTCTCATTAGGGTGTTCTGTAAAAGGAAAAGTTTGGTCATACTTAAGAGGTAACTTAAATGAGCTAACTCAATGGTGTCAAAAAATAGGAGATGTATTAGAAAATCCTAATATCAACCCAAATACTGTATTAGAAAATACACTTGTTCCTGTTGTAATTGCTGAAAGACCAGAGGCTATTCCAATTGCTATTGAATGGCATCATGAAATGTATGAGTACGCAGAAAATAGGTTTGTTATTCATATTAATGGAAGTGTTTATGATTTATCTAATTCTGAATTAAATGTAGTAGATACCCCAAATAATACTCCTTTACGTTTTTCTTTTAAATGTGAAGATTATAATATTGAGTATGAATTAATATTAGGAACTAAAATAGTTGATGGAGAAGAACTTACATTTCATGAAATTAGAAAAGATTCTATTGAAGAGGCTACAATTACTTACGGAAACAGAACAGAAAGCTTGACAGATTTCTTTCAAACTTTTACCCCAACAATTTGGTTTGCGAATGGGGGACAATTATTTCAAAATAGTTATGTAGTTCCAAAAGAAGGAGTTGCTGGAATTTCATTAGACAATATTATTTCACACGATTGGACTGGAGTTGCAATTAACAAAGAAGCTCAAGGAGTCCATCCTTATGAAACGGATTCAATACAGTATCATTTTATTAATGAAATTAGAGATGATTTTCAGATAATATATGATGATGATGGTTCAGGAGAGATTGCAGACATTATAGGGATCAATGATGAAGATAAAAAAATAGACATACACTTATTTCATTTAAAATATGCCAAAAATGGTCGTACTGGAAATGATATAAGTAATTTCTATGAAGTATGTGGTCAGGCACAGAAATCTCTAAATTGGAAATATCGAAATGGAAAAGACTTTTTTGACCATCTTTTAAGAAGACAAATAAAGACTAAAAACAGAGTATCTTGTAGTAGGATAATTAAGGGTAGTGAAGAAGAATTAGAGTTGTTACTGAATGCTGCTAAATGGACAAAAGAGATGAAGTTTCATATTTATATTGTCCAACCAAGTCTTGTAAAAGGTAGTGGTTCTGAAAACATTATGTTACTTTTAGGGAACACGCATCATTATCTTCACACGGTTGGGAATGTTGATTTGAAAGTATATTCTAGTTAATCATAAAAAATTATTCAAAAATTGTTACATTTGAAACGATGATAATAAAAGTATAATTGAACAATATTCCTGCTTACAAAACTGAACTTATTTCTGATGAAAATAAGGTACAATACTTATTTGAAAGTAAAGGTAATATATTTATTATCAAAGCAATTGAATACTCTCCTTTCAAGAAACAAGATGGAAAAGTAATCTATAATTTAGGTTTCGGAGATTATGATTTTTCAAATGGCACTATTATTGATGATATTAATAGTAATAATGGAGATATGAGAAAGGTGTTTAGTACAGTTTTGAATACTGTTCCTCACTTTTTTAAAACTCATAATGATGACGCAATTTGGATTCAAGGAAGTGATAGTTCCAATGAATTTAAAGAAGAATGTAAAGTAGATTGTAAAAAAGGATGTGATATTGAAAATGGAGAATGTAAAAAATTTAACAGAAGAATAAAGACTTATCGATATTATATTAATAAGAATTTTACAAATTTGATTAGGGAATATATTATATTTGGCTATACAAATGAGGAAAGCCCAACGTTAGTTCAGTATGTTCCTGAAAACGATTATATTGGAATTTTGGTTTTCAAGAAAAAATAACTAATTTTGTGGTATTCTTTTAACTAAGAATAAATTATAAATAAAATGAAGCAAAAAAAACAAATATTAAAAGCAGAGAAAACGCTATCTATGTCTAAAAAGACAAAGGAGAGGATATTTTCTATTGCTAAAAGTATTAAGGGAAAAGAATTATTCCCTGAAAAAGTTGCTTTAGCAAAAAAGACTTTAAGTAATCTTAAATCGCTTCCGATTTAAAATTACCATTAATATAAATTCAAAAGTGATTACTTAAATAGGTAATCACTTTTTTGTTTTAGGTGAATTTCTTAATAAATATTAGGTCAATAAAACACAAATAATTATTTTAGTAGTGATAAAGAAAATAAGAAAAAGAATTATTTATGAAATAAAGTGTGAAATTGGTTTATGAAAAATTTTGAGTTATTTGTTGATGAGATAGTTTCTAAATGGTTTTCTGAAAAGAAAGCTATTCTTGAAAGTGCTGGTTTAGCAGGGATTAGTAATAGAGAAACAGGTGATTTAGTAGAAGATTATATATTAAGAAAAATTAAAGGGTTACCTCAAAATTATATAGGAAAAAAATCAAAGGGTAGTAGAACTCCTATTGATGTTTTTGCTGTTGCTAGAAGAGGACGCTATTGGCATATTATGCTAATTCAAGTTAAGAGTTCAGAATATAAAGACAAAATTTATAAACTTAATCAAAATGAAATAAAAGTATTAAATGAGTTTGCTAAATTCTTCAAAAAAGAATTTACTTTATCAAAACTACTTCGTAATTATAAAGATAGTTCTATTATGTTCTCGACTGGATATGCAGGTGTTTTTTAGTGATAAGAGAACAAATAAAAATTATTTACAAGAAACAAAAAAGTTTAATTTTTTAAAAAGAATATGGGTAATCAATATGATGTTAGTGTGGAATTAAAAATTTCTTTAGCACATAGTTTATCTTCATAAATAGAGTGTTTAAAATTAAATTGAAATAAAAAGAAAAAGTATGGGAGTTATATTAAAAAGTGATTTACTAAATGGCGCTTGCAGACAGTTTTTTGAAATGCTCAAAGCTTACTTAGAAACAAACACATTAAGCACGTTTACTAATGCAGAAATCCGCAGAGCTTTACACGAGTAAACCCAAGTAACCAAAAGCGCTATATGGTTCAACTACAACTAGCAGATTTAGTAAAGAAATCTAAAGGCGATAAAAGAAAAGGTTATTGTTATGAAGTCGTGAATTATGATGATTACAAGAACACCAATACTCAAATAGAAACATTACTAAATAGCACTTTACAGAGGTAGAAGTTCAAAGTAGTTCATAATGGTTCAATCATAAAAATGGACTAATAAAATATCTTTAAATCAGCAAGTTAAATAAGTGGTTCGCGAAATCTTAAAAAAAGGTCAAGGGATAAAAAAAATTAGTCGAGAAGTTCGACATCTAAAAATGAAGAAACTCAAACTAACGAATAGAAGTTATAAAGTATTAGTAGCTAATTACAAAGAATGGTTAGATATACTTGATTTTGCTGAAACAAGCGTTTACACGTTCCCAAATTACCTACAAGAGTTCTTCTAGGTAGCCTGTTTTTAGAAAAAAATGAAACAAAAAAAATAAAATATTGAATATCAGTTGTATAAAAAATGAAATCAATCGATTATATTTTTTATCGGACATTAATGATTTAAAAGGAACCAGCTTTGTTTACTTTTTAGTGGACACTAGTGTTAAATTGTTTTTTGATTCAAAATGAACGTAAATAGATATAAATTAAACTTCTTTTTTTATAAAACTTCTTAATTTGTCAAATCAAGCTAAAATCAATAAACTATGAAGAAGTTGTTATTTTTTATACTGTTGCTTTCACAAACAACACTTTTTTCTCAAGATTTACCAACAATAATTCCACCATCACCAGAAGCGACCTCTTTGGCTAAGTTTACAGAGATTCCTGTAAGCCATTATACAGGAATACCGAATATTAATGTTCCTATTTACGAAATCAATTTTGATGGATTAAAAATACCTATAAGTATATCTTATCATGCAAGAGGTGTTAAAGTTGAAGAAATAGCATCGAGAGTTGGAATTGGTTGGGCACTCAATGCAGGTGGCGCTATTACAAGACAAATAAGAGATCAAAATGATTTTAACGGCCCGTATGGCTACTATAACGGTAATTTTTATGAAAATTTTGCAACAAATCCTCAAGTTAGAAGTAATGTAGCTTGGACTGATACCGATGCTAATAATAGGGTGGACTTTGTGCCAGATCAGTTTAGTTTTAATTTTTTAGGATATTCAGGTAAATTTATTTTTGATCAAAAGACAAAAGAACCTATCTTACAAAGTTACGATGATTTAGAAATAAAGAAAATGGGGAACTCTGAGAATGATTTATATTTTATAATTACTACACAAGATGGGTTTCGATTTTATTTTGGAAAATCACATGATAACATTGAAAATAGAACAGCAAAAAGTAAAGACCAAACCATTGTAAGTTCTGCTTATCATGCTGCAGGTCGTGACGATGTAACCAACAATGCATCTGCTCCACTTAACACATGGCACTTGATGGATATTGTGAGTCCTAATGGAAAAAAAATACGTTTTATGTATGATTTGGAAGAGCCTTATTTTTATCGAAGATCTTACGATAAAAAGGAAATTACTACAGGTCATACCTCATACTTCACTAAATATCATGGATATCAATACCAGATACAAGAAATTATTTTCGATCAAGGCAGTGTTAAATTCATACCTAAAAGTACCGGGCGAGATGATTTAGACGGTGGGTTTGCATTAGCTTCTATTGAGGTAGTAAATAAGTATCAACGTGTAAAAAAATACAATTTTAATTATAGCTACAGTACTTCTCCCAATACTAATATTGGGTATAACATCAACTACTTTTTGTTTGATTGGGAGGTTAAGGCTAGAAAAAGATTATTTTTAGATAATATTCAAGTAATAGACAATAACAATACTTTTGAATTGTATCGTGCTTTTGAATATACAAATAAAAACGATATGCCTAATCGATTTTCGAACTCACAAGATTTATGGGGATACTTTAATAATGCTAATAATGGTCCTTATCTAGCTTTTTATAGTTATCCTGGTTATCCCATCAATAGAGAAGTAGATACTTTGAAAGCTAAAGTTGGTTTAATTAATAAAATGAGTTATCCTACAGGAGGGTATACAGCTTATACCTTTGAAGCCAATAAATCAATTATTCCTGAATACTTTAAAAATTTATATTTTGCAAACCCCAATCCAACTGTCCAAGATACATTTGCCTATCTTTCTAAAAGTACATTTACATTAGTATCAAGTACCTCTCAAAAGAACACCTATGAAAGTGATTCCTTTGATATTTTTAGTTCTGACATTGGACCAATTAATGTTCAAATTTATCTAAATGGAGATGCAATTAATTGTGAAGTTAATCAAAATGGGTATCAAAGTTCTAATTGCAATTATATATTTAGCATAGTAGATGATAATGGTCATCAAGTTTACTACCCCAGTGGAACTCCAATACTTTTATTTAAACAAGTTGGACGAGTATCTTATAATATGGCAATTGAACCCTTACAAACAGGAACTTACAAAATAAGAGCTGAAGTTTCAACAGGTACCGATAGTCCAAATGATAGAAATAATAGTTTTGTTGTGAATCTAAGTTGGGGTAAATCTAGTAACCCTGATCATCCAGACTTAATCTACAGTGGTGGTAATAGAATCAAAAAAATAGAAAACCACACTGTGGATAACGGTACAATAATAAGAACTTATGAATACAAAAAAGTCGATAATTCAAGTAGCGGGTTGCTTTTTGCTTTACCAAGTTATTGGTACGTAGATGAATTTACTGTTCTCTCAAATGGGGTGCAAATTCCCATTAAAAAATTCAATGGAGCCAGACCTGGAAGTCCATTAACCTATGAGCAAGGAAATCACGTAGGTTATAGCCATGTTACTGAGTATATTGATTCTGATACTCAACAAGGAGAAGGCGGTAAAATAGAATATCAATTTACCTCAATGCCCGATGGAGGTAATTTTTATAAGTATCCTTATACTTTGTCAATAAATAACGAATGGCTTCGAGGTAAACCTCTTTTAATGGAATATTATAAAAAAGAAGGAAATTCTATCAACGATTATAATATTATAAAAAAGGAAGAATTTACCTACAAATATGCAGATGGATTTTCTAATTTAACTTTTTCAAAACCATCTATTGATTTTTATTACATTATAGATCGTTTACAATACTTTAGGCCTCTGGTTACTTACAAGAGAGAAGAATATTATGCATATTCAGCCTCTCCAAATTCACCTTATGTAAATCCAGAAGATTACAAAATCTATTATTTGACTGGAGGTACACAAAAGTTATTTCAGAAAAAAGAAACGACTTATAATGAAAGTGGAGAATTTTCTACCACTACAAACTACAACTACGATTATACCAATCATTACCAGATTGTAAATAGAGAAGTAGCCGATAGTCAAGGGTCTCTGTTAAAAATAGAGAATAATTATACTATTTTTTCAAACCCTCTAAGATTCAGAATAATCCCTATAAAGATAAAGAACTATAGAGGAACTTCAAAATTATCAGAACAACAAACCATTTACGATACTTTTAGTGGAAATTATTTACCAAAACTAATCCAAACCTCTAAAGGTTCAGGTCTTTTAGAAGACAGAATTATTTATCATGATTATGACGATAAGGGTAATCCAATAGAAGTAAGTAAAAAAGATGGAACTCATATTATTTATATTTGGGGATATAATAAAACTCAGCCTATTGCAAAGATTGAGAATTTAACTTCAAGTGAATTAACATCTGTTATTTCAAGTTTGAGTGCAAGTTATAATACATTGGAAAAGATTCAAGAAATTTCTAATTTAGACAATACCCAAGGAACAACAACTTCCGAGAATAATCTTAGAACTGCATTAACAGCTTTACGAAATGCCCTTACTAATACTAATGCACAAGTAACAACATTTACTTACGATCCGTTGATTGGAGTTACTAGTGTAACAGATCCACGAGGGCGAGTAGTCTATTACGAATATGATTCCTTTAATCGACTCAAACAAGTAAAAGATCACGATGGAAACATACTAAACAAGAATGAATATAACTACAAAAACTAGGAGCTATGAAAAAATTAGTTTATATATTTCTGTTAGTATCATCAGGATTACTAGCGCAGACTACCACAGAGAATTTCGTAAAGAGCACTACATATAAAGTAAAAACAACAGATGGAACCACAAAAGTTATTGGGGGTTCCATAACACCCGAAGAAAAACAAGAAAATATCACTTATTTCGATGGTTTAGGAAGAGCTAAGCAAAGTATTGCAGAGCAATATCTATTTGAAACTACAACGAAATAGCGCAAATGTTTGCGTTTCATCATATGATAAATTAAGGCTTCTATTTTTAATTAAATAGGAGTCTTTTTTATTTAAAATAGAATTGCATTTAAAAAATAAAGTGGGGTTTCAATTTGTTTTCAATAATAAATATAAAAAATAGTAAAAAATATCATTTTTAGTTTCGCTTAAACATGCTTATCTTGAAAAAGCACATTCGTTAAAAGATTGATTTTTAATAACTCTATCTAATTTGGCTTCAGTAATTTGATTTTTAAAGAAATCTTTATCAGGTGTTTTTCCATTAATTACCTCAAAAGGAGTCAATCCAAATAGACCATTTGGAAATCTATGATGGTTATAATAATCAACAAAGGCATCTAAACTAACTAAATGCTGTTTTTTGTATTGTGAAACTTTTCCTTTTAGAAATTCTGTTTTGTAAATACTATGAGTACTTTCCGCCATAGAATTAGATGACGGAAAATCATTCGTTCTAGCAGTAATTTTTGAAACCACAGGAGGCGCATTAAAATGATTTACCCAAGTAGAAAATGTTCCTTTATTTTCCGAACCTCCATCTGTTAATATATTGATTGGCTCTTTAACATTGTTTAAATTAAATTTTAAAAAAGCCTCTTTAAATAGTTTAGTAATAAATTTACTATCTGCTTTTTCAGAAACAGAACCATAATGTAAAATTACTTTCGAGAAATTATCTTTTACAAAAGCTACTTTTTGCATTCCATCTTACAAAGTGGGTACTAATGTAATATCAACATGCAACCACTCAAAAATACGATTTGCTCTTACTCCTTTTTTTATTGGAATTTTAGGTTTCTTTGGTTTTTGATATCCTAATGCTTTGGCATATTTACTAAAAGTTGATTTTGCACAAGACACTAATTTGTTTCTTAAGGCAAAATAATACAATGTGGTTTTGGTTTTTCCATAATGTGCTGGATTAGTCACTAATTTTTCGATAGCAGTTGTTTCTTTAAATGTTAGTTGATTAGGGTGTTGTTTATAACAAGTTTTAAAAATATTTAAAGAACAATTAATTTTTCTTTTCTCACGATAATACCAATCAGAAGAAACTCCGTAAAATTTACAAGCGCGCTTAATATTTATTCCAGAAATAGCAATAATTTGATTGATAGAGTTGATAATAAAATTGGTATTTTGTTTTACTACTTTTTTAGAATTATGAACCTCATTTAATACTTTCTGATATCCATCACTTAGATGCAGTATAAACTTCATTGTTTTTTTAAGTTGTTTTCGTTCGTATATTTTTTGAATATCTCCTAACTCATTTAAAAAAGGAAAAACTAAACTCTCAAAATCATAATGCTTGTCTTTATTTTTATTCCAATGTTGTAATGTTCTTTTTGCTATTTCACCCAATTGATTTTCATCTAATATTCCTTTTATATAAAACAAAGGAATTAACGGATGATAATTTCTTTTGTACATTTTATCATAGCTATTTCGTGAGCTAAAATAGAATATTAATTTTCACTTTCATAAAAATCACATAATCTGAAGATGTTGGGGGATATTTTTTTTATACTCCAATTATGATATTGTACATATTATATTTTTTTCGTAAAACAATTTTTAAAAATGGTTAGTCTGTAAATTCAAATTTCATTCTCCCAAAATTCAGCAAGTTTTTCAACATACTCTTTTTGTGTTGTTTTTACATAATCTAAAAACTGTTTGTGACTTTTATGAGTTGTAATAGCCATAATAGTTTTATCATCGATTTTTCCATACAGATTTGTAGCAAAACTCCTCCTACAAGTGTGAGAACTGATTAATTTATATTTTGGATAGTAACCAAGTTCTTTTCTATTAGTTTTAGGGTTCATTAATTTACCCATAATTTTTTGATCTATTTTAGCTAAAGCACATAGATCTTTTACATACAAATTGAATTTTTGATCACTCACGACCCTTGGTAATTTGCCTTCTCTTTTTTCTATGATTTCTTTCACTTGCGGGTGAATAGGAATTTCTACTTTAGAGTTTGTTTTTTCTGTACCAGATATTAAAATGACATTTTTACCAAAATGGAAATCATTTATTCTTTTCAAATCACTAATTCTTAAACCTGTTCTCAATCCAATTATAAATAAATCTCTAATGTTATCTAATTTTTCATTTTCTAACAAATCAAGGCAAAAAATATTTTTTATTTCTGTTTCATTTAAATAAGTATCAATAGCATCATCTTTCTTAAAAGAGAATTTTTTATTATCAACTTCTAAACTCACATTATGTCCATCTGATTTGGCTTCGGATAAAAAACTTTTTAATTGCCTAATAGACCTCTGAATATAAGTGTTTGAATATTTTTTTTCAACTTTTAGATAAGTCGTGAATTTTTCGTGAAATTCAAGGTCTATATTTATAATGCCAAATTTATGATTAAGAGATTCCTCAAAATCAGTTATCTTATTCAATATATTCTGATATTTAGCAATGGTTTTCTTTGATATGAGTTGACCAGAACTTTGATTAATTCTTGTTTTAGATTTTTGAATATATTCTTTAATGTAATCAACAAATAAAAGTGATTCTTCCTTATTGTTTCTTCCATAGAAATCATTGATAGAATTATTAAGCCACTTTGAATTAATAGAGTTTCCTGCTGCAAAATCATCATTAAATTTCATGATGATATGATTTTTTAAACCATCTATTTTTTCTCTGTAATGATTTTTTATTTTTTTATCAGCACTCGGTTTTAAATTTTGTAGCTTGTTACTCCAAATATTAGGGTCAATTAAAATATGAGACATTGCATTACAATCAATTTCTTTACCATGATAAAACCTGACATTCATATTAGCAGGTTTCTTTTTTCCAATTACATTAAATTTAATTTTCCCCATAGTATTTGTATAGTGTAAAGATAAAATATAATCCCGATAATATCCCGATTTTTTACTTTAATATATAAAACATAGTATTATCTTATTTTATGTTCAGTTTTATAAATAATTGTTTTTAAGATTTTTAATATTTTTTTATGTAGTATAGTATATTACTTTGTAAAGTACGCTAGTCCTTGTAGGCCAACAAAAAAGTCCTAACAAATTAAATTTGTTAGGACTTTTTACTTTTAACCAGAAAGTCAATTTCATTTCCGTTACAAAAACTATCAAATAAGCTAAGAAAACCTTTTTTGAAGTCAGTAGATAATTTCATATATTGTAGTCAATAAAATAAGGGAGTTATGGATGTTTTTCAAGGAAGAAACCTTTTAGAGTTTACTGAACGCTTCAAAACAGATGATTGTTGTAAAGAATATTTAGCAACTATTAAGTGGAAAAGATGAATTCAAATGCATAAAGTGTAGTAACAAAACGAGTCAAATTCGCAAGAATTTTGCACGTACTTGTAATAAATGTAGCCATACAGAAACAGCTTCTGCCAACACTTTATTTCACAAAGTAAAGTTTGGTTTACGTAAAGCTTTTTTATCTGTTTTGAGATGTCAACCACTACAAAAAGTTTATCAGCAAGTTATATGGGAGTTCGTTTTGGAGTCACGGAAAAAACGGCTCGTTTATTTATGCATAAAGTAAGAGAAACTATGAAATCTAGCGAAAATCATCCAATGAAAGGTAATGTTCATATCGATGAATTTGTAGTTGGTGGTTATGAAACATCCATGGCAAAGATTTTGCCACCCAAGGTAATGACTTTAACAAAAAGAGATACAACCATGAAAAAACAACAAATTGAGTTTGAACAACTCATCGAACGAGGTTGTGGCATTGATGTACATAAAAAAATTATTGTTGCTACAATCCGAGGCACAGGGATTAAAGAAGAAACACGAACCTTCGACGGATTCACAGAATCAATAGAAAAGCTACGAGATTGGTTAAACAAACATAAGATTACCCACGTAGCTATGGAAAGTACTGGGGTTTATTAGAAACCAATTTACAATATATTGGAAGATAGTTTTGATATTTTATTGGTCAATGCAAGGCACATAAAGAATGTTCCAGGACGAAAGACCGATAAGAAAGACAGTAAATGGATTGCCAAACTATTATTAAGTGGATTATTAAAAGGCAGTTTTGTTCCACCAAAACCAACAAGAGAGTTGCGAGATTTAACCCGTTACAAGCGAAAAGTAATAGAACAAGTTTCGGCAGAGAAAAATAGGATTCAAAAAATACTGGAAGATGCAAATATCAAAATATCTAGTGTAGTGAGTAGTACAAGTGGGGCAACAGCTACCAAGATTATAGATGCCATGATAGCAGGAGAACAAGACATTAATGAACTCCTTAAATTTCGACATAGAAGCATACAATCAAGCATCGAAGATATGGTCTCTGCATTGAAAGGCAATTTAACAGCACATCATAAATTTATGTTACAAACGATAAAAGAGTCTATAAATGATAAACAAAACTTACTCGAAAAAATAGATAAACAAATAGAAAATCACTTAAAAAAGCACGAGTTAGAATTAGATTCAGAACTGTTGCAAACCATTCCAGGAGTCGGAAAAGATGGCGTAGCCTATTTATTAGCAGAAATAGGATCAAATATGGAACAATTCCCCGATGAAAAACACTTAGCCTCTTGGGCAGGAATGAGTCCTGGCAGTAATGAGAGTGCTGGTAAAAAAAAAGTAGTAGAATAACACATGGCAACAAATATTTAAGAACAATGTTGGTCCAGTTTGCTTGGGCAGCCACAAGAACAAAAGGAACATATCTCAGAGCAAAATATGATAGCTTAGTCATAAGAAGAGGTAAAAAGAGAGCACTAATAGCAGTAGGACACAAGATCCTGATAGCCACCTATTTTATCTTAAAAAACAAAGTTGAATATCAAGAACTTGGATATGATTATTTACAGAATTTAAAAAAAGATAAGAAGATAAATCGCCATATCAAAATCCTAAAAGAATTAGGCATTGAAGTGGAGATAAAAAACAAAGTAGCATAAATAAAAAAAGGTCGATTTTTACTGGAGGTTGAAATATCTTAGGTCTTGAACCATTTAGAAACCCCGATTATGAAACTGACAACAAACGTTAAGCACCCAAGAGTATTGCCTAGAGCATGAACATGAAATTTTGATTTTCTTAACGTGTTGCTACTTATTAAAAATAGAGAAAATACCAAACCCCATAAATGGGTAAGGGTTTTTATACTTAAAAAACACTTGAAAATAATGCTAACTATTGAAAATCAAAATATTAACGAAACAAAAGAAAGACACATGAAAAATACATTTTATTAATAATTATACTATTTACCTTGCCACAACTTTTACTATCTCAAGTTAGAAAAAGTGGACATATTACCTATGTAGCTTCTTTAGATATAAGTAGTTTGGGAAATTATTTAGTGAAAGCACCTAAGGCTCACAAAAGTCAAATAAACGAAACATTAAATAATAACAAAAATATAAAGTACATTCTAACCTTTAATAGCGTAAGTTCTTCTTTTTCTAAAGAAGCCAAAATGAAAAAAGACACTAAAAAAGGGGGTATAAATATTACGGAATTAAAAGCGGGTAGCGGAGTTTATTTTTTTGATAAGATAAAAAAAGAAAACTTACTTCAGAAGAATTCATTTGGAGAAAACTTTTTAATTTTAATACCTGAAAGTAAATGGAAAATTACTAGAGAAAAAAAAATGATTGGTAAGTATTTATGTTATAAAGCAATAACAGAGAAAACTATTGAAGGAAGAAAAGGAGTAAAAAAATAAAAGTAGAGGCATGGTATGCTCCAGAAATACCATTTAATTACGGTCCTAAAAGTTACAATAGTTTACCAGGTTTAATAATTATGTTAAAAGAAGGATCCCTCTTATTTTCAGCAGATGTTAGTAAAAATCACACTTCTAAGAAGGTGGCTTTGGATAGCCCCCATAGGGGGCGACAAGGGCATGGTCAAAAATCAAACTTTTGTTGCTGATCCTCAACCCGCTTTTCTTCTTTTTCTTGGTATTTGACATATCTTTTTATCATTTCTTCGTCCAATCCAACCGTACTCACAAAATACCCGCGAGCCCAAAAGTGATTGCCCCAATAGGGCTTCTTTTTCAGTTTGGGATAACTCTTGAACAGTTTTATAGCAATCTTTCCTTTCAATGTGCCCATCAACTTCGAGATAGAAACTTTGGGAGGAACCGAAACCAACAAGTGGATATGATCCTCCTGAACAGTAAGCTCCCCGACCTCGCAATGCTTCCATTCACAGAGCATTCTTATATCTCGCTCGACAAGTTCCTTTATCGCTCCCTTCAAAATCCGAAAACGATATTTTGGAACCCATACAATATGGTAGTCGCATTTATAAACTACATGGCTAAGTTTCTTATATTTGCTCATGGTACAAATATAAGGCATAGCCATCAGAACATTACCACCTGCAAAGCAGGTGGATTTTTAAGGTGAATTAAAATTAATGACCTGAGTTCGACCTAAGGATTTAGCAAAAAAGAGCTAATTGTGCTGTACTTTCTGTTTCAAATTTAATAGATGGTTTCTTTTCTTGAAAAGAATAAGCAATAAGGCTAGCTACTAAATTTGTGATAAAATTACTAAAACTTCTATGTCTAGAATGTTCAGCTTGGGCGATATTTTTAAGTTGGTCATTAATTGTTTCTATAATTGATCTTTTACGCAGTAAAATTTTGTCACGCATTGTCATTAGTACATTTTTCATATTATTTTTAATTCCAGTAACTAAATGCAGTCCGTCTTCAAAAAGTAATTGAGTGATTTCTTTTGAAATATACCCTTTATCTGCGTATAAACTTCCTACAATTTTTTTTAAAAAATTGTCTTCTTTGATTGGTGTTCTATCGTCTACATTGGCTTGGGTGATGATAAAGTTCAGAATATCACCTTTATCATTTACTAATAGATGTAATTTAAAACCATGGAACCATCCCATGGTAGACTTTCCAGTAGTCGCAATTCCTTTAAAGACTTTATTATTTTTAATTCTCTTTTTGTCACACACTCTCAAAGGAGTTGAATCTATAAAGGATATCCCTGTACATTTACCCAAACAACAGGTTTTCATAAACACTATCAAAGGAAGCATATTGCTTTGCATTAGCTCAACAAAACGATTATAAGAAACTGTCTCAGGGAATTCATCAGTTAAATGCTTTTGAACATAGAAAAGGTAAAAATGTTTGAATGTTCTAATATTACTTGTGTGAAAAAGAACAGTTATGGTTAATATTTCACTTGTGGACATTTTAAAAGAACGATTTCTTTTCTTTTTTCCGCCTGAAATCGTTCTTTTTTGTAAAGCAGGCTCAAAAACTTGACAAAAATCGTCAATATCACAAAAAATTGTAGTAATTTTATCTATAGAAATCATAAGTAGAATTTTAGTTAAAAATTTGATATTCAGCATTTAAATATACTAATTTTCTACTTTTTTTACAATAAAAAAATAGGCTTTCTTACGTCGAACTCAGGTTAATAAAGGCGAAAATTTTAAAATGTTACATTTTCAGATAAGAAATTTTAAAAACTGGCTAAGAGGAGTTCATTCATATTGTGAAAAAGAGTATATCAATCAATACATTCAAGAGTATTTTTATCGATTAAACAGACTTAACTTTAGAGGTAATATCTTAGAAAATTTATTGATAAGAATGTGTAAAGAAAAACCAATTACCTATAAATCAATCAAATATATCGATACCTAAATGGGTAACCCTATTTTTTTATTTATATATTTGACAAATATTGTCAAGTCAAAATATGGAAAATAGCTTCGGAGAAACAATACGCAAATTGAGAGAAAAAAATAATCTTCTTTTAAGAGAGGTTTCCGCAAAATTGGAAATTGATGCTTCTATTTTAAGTAAAATCGAAAACAACAATAGAGTAGCTAAAAAAGAACTTGTTAAAAAGTTCTCTAAACTATATAAGGTAGATTACAACGAACTATTAATAATATGGTTTTCGGACAAAATAGTAAGTGAGTTAAAAGACGAAAATAATATTGAGAAAATTTTAAGAATAGCAGAGCAAAAAATAAAAAATGAGAAAGAATAAATTAATGGATTATCATCGCTTTTTGGATGAAGCTGGAGATACTACTTTCTATGGTAAGGGAAAGAAAAACATTATTGGTCAAGATGGAGTGTCGAAAACTTTTATTCTTGGTATGATAAAAGTGAAAGACCCATTAGATGAAGTCAGAGATAAAATAAATGCGCTTCAGGATAAAATTGTTAGTGATGAATTTTATCACGTTCCAAGTGTTTTAAAGAAGATTAATAAAACTGGATATTATTTACACGCAACAGACGATTTACCAGAAGTTAGAAAGGAAATGTTTGACTTAATGAAAACAATAAATTGCAGTTTTGAAGCAGTTGTTGGAAGAAAAGACATTGAACGATATGAAACAAAACATAAGGGCAAAGAAGAGTATTTTTATGCTGATTTACTGTCTCATTTACTTAAAAACAAACTCTCAAAGCACGATAAACTTGTTATGCACATTTCAGAGCGTGGAAAAAGTACGAAAAACCATAATTTAGAATTAGCATTTCTTAAAGCCAAACAAAGGTTTACTAAAATTAACGGAAACAAAGAATCCAAAACTGAAGTAGTTTTCAATGTAAATTATCCGACAAAGACCCATTACTAAATTTAGCTGACTATTTCTGTTGGACTATTCAAAGAGTATTTGAACGAGGAGAAGTTAGATATTATAATTTTATCAAAGACCAAGTGAAATTGGTAATTGACTTGTACGACACAAAAAAATATGATGGGTGGAAAAATTATTATGACAACAGAAAAAATCCATTAACGGCTGAAAATAAAATAAGCCCACTAAAACACTAATTCCAAATTAAATTTGAAATAACGACGTGGAGTCGACTTTCGTGTTTCGCAGACTTAACTGTTGCAAATATACAAAATATTTATGAATTTATAAAAAACGTATGCCAACAACGTATATAAAAAATAGCTAATTCTGTGCCAAACTATTGTTTAGGTCTAATTTAAAAACATTATTTTAGTCGGAAAAGTATGTGTTTATTTACAGGCTACTTTTCATATACAAAACCGTTATGCTATGTTATTTTTTTATGTATCTTTTAATTATTAATAGTATTAATATCAAAGACATAGTAGAAAAAATTAAAAATTCAGTTAATTCAAAATAAAATCTCCATTCTTCATTAGTTCCAATAGTTGGTTTAAAACCAATGAGAGAGATGCAAGAATTTATAGATTTATTTATTTATACCTATTAGAAGTCCTACAAATATCAATATATTTAAGTATTTTCTTTTAAAATCCATAAGAAATACTATTAACAGTGTTCAGCTGCGCCTGACATTCCACCAGCAGCACCTCCTGTAATTGCTCCACTCGCAATAGATGCAGCTGAACCACCAACTGCTCCAATAGTACCACCAATAGCAGCTCCTATTCCTGCACCTTCTAAAGCTCCTGTCAGTATTCCTCCAATAGTGCCTGCAACACATTTACCCCAGCAAGACTACCAACCGTCACATTCAGATTTAGTAAGAAAAGTCGATTTATTTACAGTCTGTATATTAGTTTCGTTCATCCAATCAATAAAAGCAGTTATAAAATCAATATTATCAACTAAAATTTGTTTTTCTTCAATTGGTATACTAGAATTAAGGGCATCAGTATTCAAAATAGCTAAACTAGTTTTATATTCTTCTTTAGTTGAAAAACCATTAGCATTTTGGATTTGACTTGAAAATTCAAAATATTCATCTGAATATTGTAAATTTTGTTTGTTATTCTTTGCTAAATAACTTGAATTAACTTCTACAATACTTAAGCCTCTGTTTTTTGATTCCTCAATAAATAATTCTCCAAGTTTATCATTTGTTAATTTAGGATTTTTAATTGAAGTTTTTAACACTACATCAAAAGAAGTAATTAATTTTTTGAATGTTTTCAGAATTATCAACTAAATCTATTTTTCGACATTATTTTCTTCGCTACAATAAAAGAAGGTTAAACTTAAAAGTAGCGCAAAAGTAAATTTTAATATACTTTTCATTTTTCAAAGTTTTGAAAGACTTCTTAAATTTTGTAGTCTTTCGGTTAAACATAAATTTTAATGTAAATTTTCGATATTTAAATCGGCTTACTCTAATTTACATAGTGGCTTTTCAGCTTATACATACTCCACTTTTGGTAATTTGAGACCGTAATATACACAATCCATCAGAAGAGCAAAAGTAGGAATTCCTACTTTTCTGTTTTGAAAAAGGTAAATAAAGTCTCTAATCTAAAAGTTGCATTTATTAGTTGAATTTAAGCAATTATTTTTATGCGTTGTTAGCAAATGTTGTTTTTTTCATTCTCCTTAGTTCATTAATTAAATCCCAAAATTCAGCTTTTGAGTAAGAATTCCGTAATTTATATTTTTCATTTTTTGCTCAATTTCTCAAACTTTCTAAATTTCACGATTCCTTGAAAATTACGCAATTTTGTTTTTTTTGAGTTTAAGAAAATTCTCACGTTTTATAATTCCACATTTGAGTAAATTCCCACGCAAAATCTTACGAGCGAGAGAGTGCTCAGCATTTTGAAATTCCTTTTTTGTGATAAAATCTATTAGTTTTAATTCACTATTTTTCAGCGTTTGAGTGAGAACAATATTTACTAACATAAAATAACATGAGTTCGATTTAAGAAAAAATATAATTCTATTTTTTAATATAGATGTTTCGAGTTATACATTTAGAAAATGCAAATAATTTTAATTATAGTCTTAATAATCAAATACATAAAAATTATAAAGCCTAAAAAACCTTAATTCTTATAAAGAGATTGTTCTAAATTTAGAATTTATTATCTCTGAAACGCAGTAAAGACAAGACTTACAGTAATAGTATCTAAATGTATAACTTAGATATTTTTTTTTGTGGCATTTTCGACGATAGGAGAAATCTCATAATTTATAACTACAGTTTGTCATATTTCTCTTCCTGCTTCATAGGAGTGACAATGATTTTCAAAATAAAAATATTTAAATGACTAATAATTAATTAATAACACATCAAACTCACCTAAAACACGAACAAATTAAACCATTACAAGATTCTTTAAATCTTTGTAGAATATTATTAAAAAAGATATTTTTTAGTTTAACATAGCTTTAACTTCTTGTTTTCTTAAAAAAATGGCTTGATTTTCAACTTGGTATTAATTATTCTTACCTTTGATTTTTAAACACTATTAAATATGAAATACAATCCAATAGACTCTAAATTATTTATAGAAAACCGTAAAAATTTTGCTTCAAAAATGAAGCCAAAAAGTATTGCAGTTTTTAATTCTAATGATATTTATCCAATAAGCGCAGATAGTACAATGCCTTTCGAACAACATAGAGATATTTTCTATTTATCTGGCGTAGATCAAGAAGAAAGTGTTTTAATGTTGTTTCCAGATTGCCCAAATGAAAACTTACGCGAAGTTTTATTTGTTACCGAAACAAACGATCATATTGCAGTTTGGGAAGGAGAAAAATTAACCAAAGAAGCGGCTTTTAAAACAAGTGGCATTAAAAATGTTTTTTGGTTGCAAGATTTAGAAAAAGTATTGTTTGAAATGTCTACCTATGCAGATACTTTTTACATAAACACCAACGAACATTATAGAGCAAACGTTGCTACAGAAACTCGCGAAGATCGTTTTACAAAATGGTTGTTGGCAAAATATCCTGCACATTCTGTAGCAAAAAGCAATCCTATTTTGCAACGTTTACGTGCTGTAAAAGACAAAATTGAGTTGGATTTAATGCAACATGCCTGTAATATTACTGAAAAAGGGTTTCGCAGAATTTTAAACTTTATAAAACCTGGAGTTTGGGAATATGAAATTGAAGCAGAATTGTTACACGAATTTATTAGAAACAAATCTAAAGGTTTTGCATACACACCAATTATTGCGTCAGGAAATAATGCCAATGTTTTGCATTATATCGAAAATAATAAACAATGCAAAGCTGGTGATTTAATTTTATTTGATACTGCTGCAGAATATGCAAATTACTCAAGTGACTTGTCGAGAACTGTGCCTGTTTCTGGTCGTTTTTCTGATAGACAAAAAGCAGTATATAATGCTGTAAACCACGTTAAAAAAGAAGCAACAAAATTATTAGTTCCTGGAACCCTTTGGAAAGAATATCATATTGAAGTAGGTGATATTATGACAGCTGAATTGATAAAATTAGGTTTATTAGACAAAGCTGATGTACAAAATGAAGACAAAAATTGGCCTGCCTATAAAAAATACTTTATGCATGGAACAAGCCATCATATTGGTCTAGATACACACGATTATGGACTTTTACACGAACCTATGCAAGCAAATAATGTATTTACTGTAGAACCAGGTATTTACATTCCTAAAGAAGGTTTTGGCATTCGTTTAGAAGACGATGTTGTAATTCAAGAAAAAGGATCACCTTTTAATTTAATGGGGAATATTCCTATTGAAGCAGATGAAATTGAAGAGCTTATGAATTCTTAAAACCTTTAAAATCGAACACCTAAAGAGAGAAAAAACAAAACTTTATGTCTTTTTCTGATACAGATTTTTACAGAAAGTTTTGTTTTTCCTCATTCTTTTCATACAGTTTGTCTTGCCAAAAGCATCTCAACCAATTCTGCAAAAAAAATCCTTCTAGAATAACAAACTGATTGGAAAACTTTGCATCTCTGGGACTTTACAATAATTTTCTTTTTTAAAAATAATTAAAAATTTAATAAAAGATAAATTTATCCCTTATTAAATTTTTGTACCTTTGTAACATAAAACAAATATATGTTTTCCAAAACGTGCGAATATGGTTTAAGAGCCGTAATTTTTATTGCTCAACATGCAAAGGCTGATAAAAAAGTGAGCATTACTGCCATTTCTAATGCGATAGATTCTCCACAAGCTTTTACTGCCAAAATTTTACAACAACTTACAAAACACAAAATAGTGCAATCTGTAAAAGGTCCTTATGGTGGTTTTTATATTAATGATACCAATTTAAAAACAACAGTATTAAGTAATGTTGTTCAGGTTTTAGATGGCGATACTATTTACACAAGTTGTGGTTTGGGATTGCACGAATGTAACGACCAAAAACCTTGTCCACTACATTTTAAATTTGTAGAAATTAGAGAAAATTTAAGAAAAATGTTAGAAAGTACCACCTTATTAGAACTTTCTTCTGATAAAAATATTGCAGATTATTATTTGAAAACGTAAAAATTTATCAACATAAAAGATATAAAGGTCTTTTATTCTTAAAATAAAAATAAATTAAAACTATATATAATTATGATTACAGCATCCATCTCAAACAACATAACCCATAAGAAAGATAAGCCAGCAATAACGCTACTTATGGAAACAAACACTACAAAAGAAATTAGAATTGCAATGCTTAAAGGTCAAGAAATGAAAGATCATGCTGCACCAAACCCAATTGTGGTAGAAATTTTCGAAGGCGAGATTATTTTTGGTGTAGATAATAAAGAATTTCAACTTAAAAAAGGAGATTTAATAGCATTAAATGCAAACGAAGTGCACAATTTAATTTGTATTGAAAATGCAATTATTAGACTTACCATCGCAAAAACAGATTCCGTAAATAGAGTAAATAAAGTAGTTTCTTAACTTATAAAAATAAAAAAATGAAAAAAATTTGGCTCGCTTTTATAAGCGTAATTGTACTCTCTTTTGCAGTATTAATTTGGGTAGGAACGGAAGTATACCAAAAACAACCTCCAATTCCTAAAAAAGTTATTGTAAAAGATACGAACGAAGTTTTCTATACCATAGAAGATATACAAATAGGACAAAATGTTTGGGAATCTATTGGAGGCATGGAAGTTGGCTCTATTTGGGGGCATGGAAGTTATGTTGCCCCAGATTGGAGTGCAGACTGGATTCACAGAGAAGCCGTTTTTATGCTAGAATATTGGGCAAATAAAGACTTTAATACTGCTTACAAAAATTTAAATGTAGAACAAAAAGCAGCTTTAAAAGCTCGTTTGATAAAAGACATTAAAACAAATACATACAACTCATCAACAAAAACAATTGTAATTTCTAAAGAAAGAGCATTCGCAATTAACAATAATATTAAACATTTTACAGGTGTTTTTTCTAAAGGAAATGAAAGATATGCAATTCCAGAAGGTGCTCTAAAAAACAAAGAAAAATTGAAGCAATTAAATGCTTTTTTCTTTTGGACTTCTTGGGCAGCAAGTACAAACAGACCAGAAAAAGATTATACTTACACATCTAACTGGCCACACGAACCGCTAATTGATAACAATATTACAGATGGTTCTATAATTTGGTCTGGGTTATCCATTGTGCTATTATTGCTTTTTATTGGAGTTTTAACTTATTACTACTTAAGAAATCATGAAAAAGGTGAATCTCTAACAAAACCAGATTCAGACCCTTTAACAAACATGAAATTAGTGAGGTCCCAAAAAGCAGTTCTAAAATATTTTGTGGTAATTTCTTTACTAATTGGATTGCAAATAGTTTTAGGAATTATAACTGTACATTATACAGTAGAAGGGCAAGCCTTTTTTGGTTTCGATTTAGCACAATATTTACCTTATTCCGTTAGTAGAACTTGGCACACACAATTGGCGGTGTTTTGGATTGCTGCAACCTGGTTAGCTACAGGACTCTTTTTAGCGCCAATGATTTCTAAAAAAGAAATGAAATATCAAGTATTTGGAATCAACTTTTTGTTTGTTGCGTTGTTAGTTATTGTACTTGGTTCTATGTTGGGCGAATGGTTAGGAGTGCATCAATTTTTAGATGTAACCACAAACTTTTTCTTCGGACATCAAGGGTACGAATACATGGATCTAGGAAGATTCTGGCAAATATTTTTGGGAATAGGACTAGTTTTATGGGTTGTTATGGTTAGCAGACATATTTTATATGCGATTCGAAAAAATGATGAATCGAAACATTTATTAATTATTTTATTAATTTCTGTAATGGCAATTGGTATGTTTTTCTTCTCTGGTTTAATGTATGGAGAAAACAGTAGTTTACCAGTAATAAATTACTGGAGATGGTGGTTGGTACATTTATGGGTAGAAGGTTTCTTCGAAGTTTTTGCAACAGTAGTTATCGCTTTTATTTTCTCAAGAATGAAAATAATTTCTCCAAAAACAGCTGGTAGAGTTTCCATTGCTTCTGCTTCTATTTTTTTAGCGGGCGGAATTATTGGTACTTTGCATCATTTATATTATTCTGGAACTCCAATTCAAGCAATTGCTTTAGGAGCAACTTTTAGTGCTTTAGAAGTGGTTCCATTAACTTTAATGGGTTTTGAAATTAGAGAAAACTGGAATCTTTTAAAGAGTAAAGAATGGATTCAGAAATACAAATGGCCAATATTCTTCTTTATTTCTGTTGCTTTTTGGAACTTCTTAGGTGCTGGTGTTTTCGGTTTTTTAATTAATCCGCCAATTGCATTGTACTATATTCAAGGTTTAAATACCACTGCTGTTCATGCGCATACTGCTTTATTTGGTGTGTATGGAATGTTAGGAATGGGCTTTATTATTATCTGTTTGCGTTTTTATTCTAACAGAGTTTGGAATAGTAAAAAGCTAAAAAGAGCTTTTTGGTTGCTAAATATTGGTTTAGTGGCGATGGTAGTTTTAAGTTTACTGCCAATAGGAATTATACAGGCATATACTTCAATTACGGAAGGATATTCTTTTGCAAGAGAATCGAATTTATTATACTCGCCAACAATACAAACCTTAAAATGGATGAGAATGATTGGTGATATTATTTTCTCTATTGGTATTTTTTACTTCTGTTGGTTTACAATTGATGAAACAATTTATAACTTCAAAAGAAAAAAATAACGTTCTACCATTTCTGTTTTAAAATTACTGATTTTTTTCTATGTATAAAAAAGAAAAATAGAGTATAAATCGTATTAATTATTTCCACGAAAAGAGGCTGTCTTAAAAGTAAATTTAGTTATCATTTTTAGCGAAGTAGAAAAATCTAAAATATTGAAATTCAATAAATAAAATTTCTCCATTATAGTCGAAATGACAAATTCTAATACTTTTAAGACAGCCTCTTTTTTATTAAAATTTATAAATAGAATTGGTTTTATTTTAAAAAGTAACAGATTATAAGATATATTAAAAATATTCCTAAAAACTTCTTCCTGGAAATTTAGCAAAGAAAGTTTCGAAACAACCTCTATCTGAAACGGTTACAAAACATTGTTTTTTATCTTTTCCTCCAAATGCAATATTGGTTACGTTTTTTCCTTTTAATTTAATTTCTCTTAACATTTTTCCTTCTGGAGAAAGCATTACTACTGTTCCTTTTCCATATCTACAAACATATAGGTTTCCTTGGGTATCACATCGCATTCCATCCATTCCAAAGTCAGTAAACTTTTTAAATAGTTTCTTATTTGTTACTGTTCCATCTGAATTGATATCAAACACCCAAATATTGCGTTGCACAGATTCGTTTACGTATAATTTTTTTCCATTTGGACTTACCTCAACACCATTGGTTGTTCCCATATCTTTTTCCAATAAAGTAATTTTTTCGTCTTTTATCAACCATAAATTACCTGTATTGTTAGACCAGTTTGGGTCGCTTGCATATAAGTTTCCATTGGGAGCAATCGCTAAATCGTTCGGTTGATTCATTGTAGAATCTGAAGCATAAATGCGAACACGATTTTCATCTTTTCTTACTTGTAAGATAGTATGATTCACATAATCTGCAATAAACATATTGTCGTTCTTATCGAAACGAATTCCATTTCCAATACTATTTTTTGGAAGTTCTATAAATAAGGATGCTTTTCCCTGTTTATCTACTTTACCAATAGTTCCTTCTTTTTGAAAATTAACAGCATATAAATTTCCTTTACGATCTACAGCAGGTCCTTCAATGCCTTTTGTAAAAAGAAATTCTTTTGTAAAATCGGTGCTTTTATTGCTTAGTTGTTCTTCTTTACAGGAGTAAAAAATCCCTAAAAGTAATAATGGGAGTGTTTTTAGAAAGGTTTTCTTCAACATTTTTATTTTTTATAGTTTAATACTAGTTTTTTTAATCCAGAAATAATCGCCAATTCTGTATCTGCAACTGGTTTATCTAGTTCTTGTATTAATTTCTGGGCTTTGTCGTAATTTCCTTTTGATAACTTCCCCGAAACAACACCATCTAATAACAACGAAGAAAGTTTTGCTAAATTTCTAGAAAGTGGTTCTAAAGTAGCGAGTGTTGGTGTATTGTTTATTTTTTGAAATGCAGTGTTATTGGCAATCCATTTTTCGAAAAAAGAAATAATTTTTGTTTTTTCGGTGCCATTTATTAAAAAAGCATCTACAGCATTATTAAAAGGTTTTACATCTACAGCATCTACATTACAGGCATCTACAAACTGCGTAAATGGTGAGTACGATTTGTATTCTTTGCCTCCTTTATTTCTCTGGTATGCCTTTAATGGTTCGCAAATTTTTGTGAGGTTGAACAACGCTTCTGTGTTTTGATAATTACTTATATTTCTTAAAATAACACTTTTATTTCTAATATGTGTAATGCCTAATTCTTCTAACCTATTATTAATTACTGCCAATCTTCTGTGCATACTTTCTAAATCTTTAACATTTCTATGTGACCAGAAACGTTCTGCAATGGCTGCAGTTCTTGGCCAAATTCTAGAATCTATTGTTAGTGGAGTTACCAGTTCCGACCACATTGTTGCCTCACCTCCAAGAATGTTTTTTAATTGTACTTCTGTTAAATCATTATCTTCTTTTATTGGTTCGTTTGTGTAATGATGGTCTACCGATTTTAATAAATCGATATAATATCCTTTAGACAAAATAGTTTTATAGCCTTGTTTGGCTGCTTTTAACATAGCTTCTTTACCTCTCCAAGAATGAATTACCACATCTTTAGGTAAGGTTGGTTGTAAAATTTCATCCCAACCCATCATTACTTTTTTATTTTTCTTTAGAATTTTTTGAACTTTAATATTAAAGTAATTCTGCAAATCATGATTTGTTTTTAAATTGTGTTGTTTCTTAAATGTTTGTATCTTCTTGTTTTCATCCCAATGTTTTCCTTCATTTTCATCTCCTCCAATGTGGAAATATGTATCTGGAAAAAGTGGTGCAATTTCGGAAAAAACATCATCTAAAATTTCGTATGTTTTAGGATTGGTAGGATCTAAAGTTGGGTCGAAAATACCTGCGTAACGTTCAATGGAATAAATGGTGTCTTTACTTCCTATTTCTGGATACGCTGTTAACCAAGATGTTGCATGACCAGGGATATCAAATTCTGGAACAACTCTAATGCCTAAGTCTGCAGCATATGCTACCACTTCTTTAATTTGGTTTTGCGTATAATATTGCCCATCTGAACCCAATTCATGTAATTTGGGTCTCGATTTTACTTCTACTCTAAAACCTTGGTCGTCTGTTAAATGCCAATGAAAAACGTTTAGTTTTACAGAAGCCATTGCATCTAAATTTCTTTTTAAAACACCAACTGGTTCGTAATGTCGAGCAACATCAATCATTAAACCTCGCCAAGGAAATCTTGGTGCATCTTTTATAGAAACTCCTTCAAAAAAGTAATTGGTTTTGTTATGTGATGTTAATTGTAACAAGGTTTCTAAACCTCTAATAGCGCCAGTATCTGTAATTGCATTAATAGTTATTTGATTGTTTTTTATAGAAAGTTGGTAAGATTCATCTTCGTGTAATTCTAATTTTCCAACACGCTGGTATTTTATCAACACAGCAGGTTTTGTAACTTCAGTTGCATTTACTGCAAATCCTTTTTCTATAAAAATACCTGTTCTGTTAGACAGTCTTCTTAAAAAACGGGTAGTTGCTTTTACTATCTTTCTGTTTTTAAGATTGTCTATACCTATTGTAAAATTACTTGTAATTAAAAATTGCTGCCCATTTTCTACAATTTCTTGTGGCCAAGGCATTAAATTATATTTTTCTGATAAATTATTTTGAGAGAATATAAATTGATGGAATACACCAAGGATAATAAGTAATATAAATTTTTTCATATATTTTTTTTTAAAAGATAATAGCTTTAAATAGTTTTATCATAGCAGAATTTATTGTTATTAATATTTTATAGAAATTATTAATAACTATTTAAATATTACATGATAAATTTTTTTTGAATCTTCTAAATTCAAATTGACTAACAACTTTTTTTAAGTTTTTTGCATAAAAACAACCGGAAAATAGAATGCTTCTCCGGTTGAATCAATTCAAATCTAATTAAAACAATTATTGTTTTTTAATTTCTATCCCACCAAATAGCAGTAGACATTTCGTCTGGACCTTGTGCCGCTATTGCTTGTTCCAAATTTTTAGCATTTGAAACTGCTTCTGTACTAGAATATTGTAATCTTTTTGGTACAACACCATTGTTTGGTTGTGTTACCCAAAAATTGGTGTTATCTGTAAGGTTTGGAATTAGATTTGTTCTTCTTACTAAAGACCATGCTTCATAACCATTCATTAATGAATTTAACCATCTTTGGTTCCAAACCATTTTTAATTGATTGGTATTGCTACCTGCTAAGGTTGCTACCTGCTCAGTTGTCATAAAATTTGTTGCATCAGAAGCACTTACTTTCCAAAAATTCATACTTGCTTTTATTCCTTTTTGATACAGTTCATTTGCATTACCAGTATAACCTAATAATGCAGCTTCCGCTTGTAAAAAGTAAGATTCACTTGCAGATAATACCTTTACAGGAACTATGTCTGCAACATCTGTAGTAGATTTACCAATAATTAAAGGAGTTGGGTTCGATAGATCGTCTCTATCTAACTGTGTTCTAGAACCAATTGCAGAACCTGCATAAATAGCTCCATTAACAGTTGGCTCTGCAACCGTTTTTAAACGCGGATCATTATTGTTTGCCAACATATCTACATAACGTTTTGCAAATGTAAATTTAGAACCTACACCTCCGAAACCATAGAATACGTCTTCAAAACCACCATCTAAAAAAGATAAAATTAAAGGAGTTTCTGACCTTTTTAACAACGCTTGGTTAGACTCGTCAATTAAAGTATTTGATAAACAATCGTTAATTACTTGATCTATGTATGTTTGCTCACCATCTGCAATAAACGCGTCTCTACCTCTTAAAGCCATACGCAATCTTAAAGTGTTTGCAAAAGCTTTCCATTTTTGAACATCTCCTTGGTAAATATAATCTCCAGAAGCTCCTTCAATTGCTTTTGACGAACTACCAATTGCATCCATTTGTGCTTTTAAATCGTCTAAAATAGATTTATAAATAATAGATTGACTATCGTAAACTGGTTTTGGATTTTCTAAAATAAGATTTGTTCCTCTTAATTCTGTATATGGAACATCTCCATAAATGTCTGTCATTTTTTGAAAAAACCAAGACATCATAATATTAGTTACAGCAACACCATTGCTATCATTTGCTTCTGTGTAAGAACGTAATAGGTTCCTAGCATTTAAGGTAACTTTTTTATATGAATTGTCAAAAACTGCATTGGTCCAACCTTGGTTGTTTTGAAAGGCATCTGCTCCAAACCATGCACCAGCATAGTTATAGCTAAATTGACTTGCAAATTGACTTGAATAAATGATATTACCTCTCCAAGTTAAAAACCTTGGTTCTGCAAATTCGAAATATTGCACACCTGCCATAATTCCAGCAACAGGAGCCGAAACAGGGTTGTATGGATCTGTATTTGTCTCTTCGAAGCCTTCTGTACAACTTAAAAATAATGTTGACACAGCAAAACCTGCTATTATAAATTTAAATATTTTCATGTGTTCTTTTTTTTAATTTTTAAAATGCTATGTTTAATTTTAAACCATGGCTCGAAGTCGATGGAAATCCAAAATACTCTACCCCAGCAAAACTATTATTAAAACCTGTTTCAGGATCAAAATTGTCTGTATTTTTGTGAAGAATTGCTAAATTTCTACCAAAATAACCTATAGACAGTCTAGATAAATGAAGCTTTTCTAGTATTGAACCAGTAAAATTATAATTTAAACTAACTTCTCTTAATTTGATAAAGCTTGCATCTTGTACCCAACGTTCTGATATTTGTCCTAAACGCCCCCAATAAGATTGTGGGTTTACACCTCTAGCTACAACGTCTGGATCTAAAGTACCATCAATTACTGCACCATTTGGCACCATAAAACCATTGCCTCCAGTAAAATACTCTCTTCCTTCTAAAGTAATTACATCTGTACCTGATGTTGCTCTGTTTAAATCTGAAAAAGAAAATAAGTCTCCACCAAATTTAGCATCTAATAATACAGATAATGAAAAGTTTTTATACGTAAATGTGTTTCTTAAATTGGCTAATGCATCAGGATTAGTTGTTCCAATTTTATCAATTCCTCCTACCTTTGGTAATCCATCTGAATCATAAATAATTTTTCCACTATCGTCTCTTTCGTATGTAGAACCAAATAAAGTCCAAAGAGACTCTCCTAACTTACCACCAACCTGAACAACATCATTAAATTGACGTTCTCTAACTTGTACATCTACATCTTGGGCTAATTCTTCTATTTTACTTTCGTTTTTAGAGAAATTTAAATCTGCTGTCCACGTAAAATCTTTACTTTTCACAATATCCCCAGAAATACTTATTTCTAACCCTTTATTAGTAATCAAACCTGCATTTACTACCTGCTTGTCTGCACCTCCTGAGGGTGGCAGAGATAATTCTATTATTTGATTATCTGTATCAACTTTATAATAGGTTGCATTTAACCTTAAACGATCATTAAAAAAACGAGCATCTAAACCAAATTCTAAATTTGTAGAAATTTCTGCTATTAAATTTGGGTTTTTAACTTTTGCTCCAGAATCTGCGCCTTCTTCACTATTTCCAAAAAAGTAAAATAATTGATTGTTATACTGTCCCGAAGATATCTTATATGTATTCTGCAAATTATAAGCATCAGTAGCGTTCCCAGTTTTAGCATAACCACCTCTTAACTTTAAAAAAGTAAGTGGAGAATTTTCTATTATTTCTGGAAATGCGTCGCTTAATACAACACTTGCTCCTACTGATGGGTAAAAGAAAGATGCATTATCTAAAGGTAAACTTGAAGACCAGTCATTACGAGCAGTCAGTTCTAAAAAAGCATAATTTTTATACCCTAAAGTTGCAGTTCCGTAAATAGAATTAGAATTTCTTCTATCTAACCTAGGATTTATATTCTTAGATACAAAATTATTAAATGAGAAGAAGTTGTCTTGAACAAAAGTCTCTCCTGTAGTTATAAGAGATTTAAAACTACTACTAATATGGTTTAAACCAACGGAAGCTGTAAGGTTAAAATCTTCTGTAATATTTTTATTGTAATTTAATAAAAAGTCGTAACTATTTAATATTGATGTTGTATTAAACTCATCTAATTTACCATTTGGCGCAATATCAAAAGCTCCTTTTCTTCTATAGATAAAAGCATTTGTATAAGCTGCATCTTGAGATATTTTTAAATTTGCTTTTAAACTTTCAAATACATCTACCTCTAAACTAATTAAGCTTAAATATCTATTTAATTCATCTTCGTTTAAAAGTGTATTTGCTGTGTAATAAGGGTTCATTGTAAAACTACCTGTCCATGTATTAGGTAAACCATCTGCTTTTAAGTAATTATTTTGCAATAACCTATTAGATATATTACGTGGTTTTAGAGATAAAGCTTTAACTGTGTTTGATTGTCCATCTGTTAATTCTGGTCTATTTTCTCCATTTTGTTTGATATAATCTAACTTTGCAGAAACCCTAATTTTGTCAGTAATATCTAAACCAGCTTTAAAACCAAAATTATGTTTTTTTAATTTTGTGCCTCTTTGTATAGATTCGTTATCTAAACGAGCATAAGACAACTTATAATTGAATTTTTCTTTTCTCTGAGATACATTTATTGCATTATTAAAAGTTGTTCCTGTAGTGTAAAAATCTTTAAAATCTCCTGGGCTTGCGGAATATGGTGCAGTTCCTACACCATCAAAACGTAATTTTTGTGTACCATCTAGTTTTGGACCCCAACTTCCACCATCAGTAATATTATATTCTAATTGATTTGTTGTTGTATTGAATCTTCCTTGACCATATTGGTTTTGTAATTTTGGGCTTACTAAAACGTTTTCAAAAGAGCTAGATGAATTTAAGGTAACACTTACTTTGCCTGTTTTTCCAGACTTGGTTGTTATTAAAATAACTCCTCCTGCCCCTAAATATCCATAAAGAGCTGTTGCGTTACCTGCTTTTAGTACAGATACTCTCTCAATATCGTCTGGATTTAAATTAGACAATCCGTTACCCGTGTCAAATCCTCCTGCAAAGTCTCCTTGCGAAACGTTTGAGTTACTAACAATTACACCATCTACAACAATTAAGGGTTGATTGTTACCAGAAAGAGAAGTAATACCTCTAATGGTTATATTTGCAGAAGAACCAGGACCTGTTGCACCTGCTTTAATATCTACACCTGTTAATTTACCACGCAAAGCATTAGCGACATCAAAATCGCCACCTTTAGTTAATTCTGTACTTTTAACCTCTTCTACTACATACCCTAACTTTTTAGCTTCTCGTTTAACACCAAACGCAGTAACCACAATTTCGTCTAATTGGTTTTCTGCATCTTCCAAAACAACATCAATGGTGTTAGATGTAGATACAGTTACTTTTTTTTCTTTCATACCTAAGTAAGAAAAACTTAATACGTCTCCTACAGATGCTTTAATGGTGTACTCTCCATCGAAATCTGTCTCTGTTCCTTTTGTTGTACCTTGTACAATAACGCTTACTCCAGGAAGTAGTGCTCCATCTGTTTTTGAGGTTACTTTACCTGAAATCGTTTTTTCTTGTGCGAATCCATAATTGGAAAATGACAAAGAAAAAATTACAATAAGTAGTGTGTAAATTCTTTTCATAAATTACTTGAATTAATTGAATTAATTGATATTATCTTCAATAAAGATATGTTAAAACCTGTTAAATCAAAAAAAATAATATGCAAACAACATTAATTTAACAATGAATAACATATTTTTACCTATAAAGCAAATATTGATTTCTTTAGTGTTTTTTTGTTACTTTTACCCATATTATTTACAATAAAACCTAATTTTTCTTGAAATTACCTTTAATAAACACCAGTTATAAGATACCTATTAAGTATCATTTTATATTTTGGGGAGGCTATTTTATTTTAAATTTTATTAGATGGGGGAGCTATTTTAACGACTATTGGTATTCTATAAAATCGAACTTAGTAGAATTTCCTCTGCATATTATTATTGTGTATTTTAATATTTATTATTTATTTCCAAATTTTATCCTTAAGAAAAAATATTATATGTTTTTCTTATATTTTATTTCTTCCTTAATAGTACTTTATTTCGTTAGAACTGGTTTTAATTATTTATTGGTTTCTGAAAAAATTTGGCCAGAGGCAGAAGGCATACAAGAAGCATTTACGTTTAACCATGTTATAGCAGTTGTATTAGGTGAAATTTATGTAATTGCATTTGCTTCTACCATTAAGTTAATGTTAGATTGGATGTACGAAAAAAATAGAGTAGATAGTTTGCAGGCCATGCAACTAAAAACAGAACTACAATTTTTAAAAGCACAAATACAACCCCATTTCTTTTTTAACACATTAAATAATTTATATGCACTAACATTAACAGATAACAAACAAGCGTCTGACGTTGTTTTAAAATTGTCTAAAATAATGGAGTATATTTTATACGATGCTAAAGAACCTAAAGTTAAGCTTTTAAAAGAAATAAAACACATTCAAAATTATATAGATTTAGAAAAATTAAGGTATGATGACAAGTTGATTGTAGAATTTACGATACAAGGAGCTATCAATAATCAAAAAGTACCACCTTTACTTTTTTTATCTTTTATAGAAAATTGCTTTAAACACGGTTCTAAAGAAAATGAGAATTTAGAAATTCTTATTGCATTCGAATTAACACCCAATAACCTATTAAGATTTTCTGTGTCGAATAATTACAACCCAGCTGTAAAACAAACGAAGAAACATGGTATTGGAAACAAAAATTTAGAAAGAAGACTAGAACTTCTATTTAAAAATAAATATACTTTGTCTAAAGTGAGAAAAGACGATAAATATATGGTAGATTTAACCATACAACTATAACATCTGTTCAAATGAAAATAAACTGTATAATTATAGATGATGAGCCACTTGCCATTAAAGTGGTGGAAAACCATTTAAAAGAATTTCAGGATTTTAAAATTCTAGCTACTTTTAATAACCCTGTAAAAGCCTTATCTACCTTGCAAAATGAAGCTGTTGACGTTTTATTCTTAGATATTAATATGCCTAAAATGTCTGGTTTAGATTTTGCAAAAACATTAAACCCAGATATTCATGTTATTATAACCACTGCCTACAGAGAATATGCTGTAGAAAGTTACGATTTAAATGTTTTAGATTATTTAGTAAAACCCATTCCATTTACTCGATTTTTAAAAACAATTAATAGAATTACTCGACAAGTAGAACTCCAAAAAGGAATTAAAATAAAGGAAGAAGAAGTACATAACGATTACTATATTTTTTTAAAGGTTGAAAAAAAGCTGGTAAAAATTAAATTTGATGACATTTTATATATTGAAAGCCTAAAAGATTACATAAAAGTATTTACAACTACAGGTAATTATTTAGTACACAGGTCTTTAACAAGTATTACTGAAGAATTACCACAAGATTGTTTTATAAGAATTCATCGTTCTTTTACAATTGCTATTGATAAGGTTTGTTCTGTTGAAGGAAATTTAGTAGAAATAAACACGAAGCGAATTCCTATTGGAAGAAAATACGTAAATCACGCTAAAAAAATTATTCTAAAAACAGATTAGCAAAAACTTCTCTTTATCTACTTCGATATTTTGTTTGGCATCTATATACTGTTATTGGCAGAATTAATTTAGTATTTAAAACGTTAAGTATTACTTTTCGTTTATCTAAGTAACTATGCATTATGATAAAAAAAAGAATTGAATCCGTAGATATTTTAAGAGGAATTACCATCTGTGCAATGATTTTAGTAAATACCCCAGGTACATGGAGCGCAGTTTATTCGCCATTATTACATGCAAAATGGCATGGATTAACACCAACAGATTTAATATTTCCTTTCTTTTTATTTATTGTAGGAATCTCTATTTTCTTTGCTTATAAATACAAAAATCCTTCGAAAGATATTTACAAGAAAATTGTTATAAGATCTCTAAAGTTAGTTGGTTTAGGATTGTTTTTAAACCTTTTTATTCCCTATTTCCCGTTTTTTCAAGATTTTGAAACCCTACGTTTTTTAGGAGTTCTACAAAGAATTGGAATTGTTTTTTTTATCTCTGCTATTTTATATCTTCATTTTAATTGGAGAGTTTTGGCAGGAATTACAATTTCTATACTTATTATATATTGGGTTTTATTAGGTTTTGTTCTACTGCCAAATGGAACTTTACCAACATTTAACAGAGCTCCAAATAATTGGGCAATGTACATAGATTCCAATATTTTAGGAAAACATATGTGGCAACCAGATTACGACCCAGAAGGTCTTTTAAGCACCATTCCATCCATTGCTTCTTGTCTTATTGGTGTGTTAATTGGAACACTTTTAGACCAGTTAAAAAACATAAAACCACTACTTCTTGTTTCTTTTGTATTTCTAATTTTAGGCTATACTTTAAACTTATACTTTCCAATAAATAAAGCCATTTGGAGCAGCTCTTTTGTTTTAACTACAAGTGGTTGGGCAAGTTTAATATTGGCAGGAATTTACTATTTAGTAGATCTTAAAAACGTAAAATTTGGACGTATTTTTAAATATGTAGGTATGAATGCAATTACCATTTATTTCCTTTCCAGCTTTATCTCTAAAACCTTCTATTTAACCAAAGTGAGCGAAACAGAAAATATCCATTCTTTTTTGTTTAAGAATATCTATATTCAATCGTTTTTTAGTGCCGAGTTTTCGTCGATGTTATACGCAATAACAGTAGTCGCTTTTTATGTTCTTTTGGGCTATATTCTCTTTAAAAAGAAAATTTTTATAAAAGTTTAAACAGGCAAAGTAGTAATAAAATTAATCGTTTGTTTGTTAAACGTTTCTGGCTGTTCTACGTTTACAACATGTCCACAATTATCCACCACAAAAAGAGATGAGGTTTTGTGTTTTGCAACAATGTTTTTAATAGAAGGTAAAAACAAATGATCTTCTGACCCCATCACATAAAATGTAGGAATATTTATGTCTTTTGTTCTAAAAAAACGCAAAAGTGGGTTTATTTCTGAAGTTAATTTAAACCAACGTAAAAATTCTTTTTGGTACAATTTCTTGGCTTCATTTACAAACAACAATCTCGATTTCTTGTGATTTTTCTTCGGCATAATAATAAATGCAAAGAGTTTGTACAATAGCATGTATGGCACCACAGATTTAAAAATATTACCAACTTTCATAAGTACTTGAGAGCGAAAATTCAACTTAATAATTGCACCACCCATAATCATACTTTTTACCAATTCTGGCTTTTTTTCTGCAAGGTTTCTTATGAGAATCGTTCCTAGAGAAATTCCGATAAAATGCGATTTTTTAATTTTTAAATGTTCAATAACCTCAACAATATCTGCAGTAATAGAATCGAATGTATATTTAAGATTAAAGGTGTCTTTTAATTTTGGTTTGCTGTTTCCATGTCCACGTAAATCGAGAATTAAAACATTAAAACATTTTTTAAAATCGCGAATTTGTTTATACCAAATAGAACTACTACCTCCTGCACCATGTACAAAAGTTACCCATTCTGTGGACGTTTTATGAGGATATGAATAGTAGTTTAACAAACTTTTTACTTAAATTTAGTTTGTAAAAATAGGGCTTTTAAATTTGAGTCGTTTTTTTAGCTAAATTTATTCATAAACCTAAAATAAAAATTACGAAAAAGACATTTTTAATCGTGGGTTTAATAAGTATTATCAACTTTAACTCTTGTAAAAATAAAGAAAAAAAGGAAACTAAATCTTCATCAAAAAAAACAGAAACTATCATCGAAAAAATGGAAGATTCTACAAAAGAAATAGAAAATTCTGTAAAAAGAGTAACGCCTTCCGCAGAAAAAAAAATTATAAATACTGATGAAAAAACTAAATATAACAAGTTTACAATTACTGAAAACAGTGTAAATGGCATTCAAACTTGGAATTACTCTTTTCTGCTAAATAACACAGCTTTTAATACGTATAAAGTAGACGAATCTAAGATAAAACCATCTACAAAAATTAAAAAAATAACGATTAGAAAATAGTTTAAAAACTCTTTTTTAGCTTTTATGCTCCCTTTTTTAAACTGTTGGAAGTATCTTTGCAAAAATTTTACCTCTGAAAAAAACTATCTGTATAGTACTATTTATAGCTTTTGCTTTTAGACCCGTATATCATCTTGCATATATTGGGTATTTTCAGTTGAATATCGATTATATTATCGAAACCTATTGTGTTAATAAAGACAAACCAGCATTGCAATGTAATGGTAAATGTCATTTAGCAAAAAAAATTACACCAAATTTAAATACTTCAGACAATGAAACCAAAGCTTTAAACATTGCTTCTGGAGCATTTTTCCCAGTTTTTCATCAAAAAACAGCTGTTTATTCAGCTAAAATTGCATTTCTCAACAAAAATAAAAATTGTTGGAAAACAACTTCTTCTAAGCCTATTTCAGTAATAAATGGCTTGGATCATCCACCAGACTTCTACTTTTAAATATCCGTTATAAGTATATTTCTATACTTCTATTTTTCAACTTTAAAATTGTAAGATTATTTTTTGTCTGCACTTTTTTAATTGTAAAATAATACATCAATATTTAATAATTACACCATTTTATTTTACAGAAAAAAAACGATTTCACGAACTGTAGAATTAAAAAAACACATAAAAAATGAAAATTTTAAAATACATCGCTGTTTTATTTTTAACAGCAACAATTGCCTCTTGTTCCTCTTCCTCTGAAGACGATTTAATTGGAGAAGGAAACGTAAGATTAGAATTCGATAATGCTTACAAAACGTCTGATTTATTATTAAAAACAACTCCATACAAAGCAAATGAAACAGAGAAAATTAAAATTTCTAAAGTAAAATATATCGTAAGTAATATTCGCTTAGAAAATGCCACTGGAAACGTATTTACCTACCCAAAAAACGATTCTTATTTTATTGTAGATGAAGAAGTGGAAACCTCTCAATTTATTACTTTAACTGGAGTTCCTGCAGACAATTACACAAAAGTAACGTTCGGAATTGGGGTAGACCAAGAGAAGTATTTAGAAGGCGCAACTGGTCAGGGAGATTTTTTATCAAAAGCAAAAGAAGCAGGCATGATGTGGAGCTGGCAAGCTGGTTATAAATTTATCGTTTTCGAAGGAATGTACACATCTAGCACAACAACTACAGAAACCGCTTTTGCGTTTCACATGGGAAGCCATGGAACTGCTGTAGATAACTACAAAGAAGTTACGTTAAATTTAACGAATTCTGCAAGAGTTAGAACCAATGCAACACCAGAAATTCACATCGTTTCTAACGTTGCTAATATTTTAGACGGAACCACTAAATTTATGTTAGATGATGCTCCACAAATTCATGTAGATGGATTAAAATCACCACAAATTGCAACAAATGTAAATGGTATGTTTTCTGTAAATCACGTACATAACTAAAATAGAAAGAAGCAGTCTCAAAAGTATTAGAATTTGTCATTTCTGACTGTAGTGGAGAAATATTAATTATTGAATTTCAATCTTTTATATTTTTTGATTTCGCTAAAAAAGACAACCAAATTTATTTTTGAGATAGCTTCTTTTCTCCTAAAATTATGAAAAAAATACTCATAACCATTTTAGGAATTTTTACCCTTTTTTCTTGCTCTAAAGAGGAAGAGGAATATGTACACATTCCTAGAGACGTAACTTTAAAAATACCCAGTAATTTTCCAGATATAGCTTACAATCTTAATAAAAACCCATTAACTGAAGATGGAATTGCACTCGGAAAAAAACTTTTCTACGAAGGAAGGTTGGCTTCAAATGGCATCATTTCTTGCGGTTTTTGCCACGAACAGCAATCTGCATTTACACATCATGGACACACAATTAGCCATGGAGTTGATGGAAAAATGGGGTTTAGAAACACACAACCCATTCAGAATTTGGCTTTTTTTAGCGAATTTACTTGGGATGGCGCCGCAATTCATTTAGACTTGCAACCCATAATTCCTATTACAAGCGATGTTGAAATGAATGAAACCATTCCTTCTATAATTTCGAAATTGAGTTCTTATAGAGAATATGACCTTTTATTTACAAACGCTTTTGGCGATTCCGAAGTAAATTCCGAACGCATTTTAAAAGCGCTTTCTCAGTTTATGCTTACCATAATTTCTGGGGATTCGAAATACGATAAAGTTATTCGAAAAGAAGGTAAGATGCAGTTTTCAACTTTAGAAAATAAAGGGTTTACCATTTTTAATAACAAATGTGCTTCTTGCCATTCTGGATCTTTATTTACGGACAAAAATTATAGAAATAACGGAATTCCTGTCAACCCAAAATTCCCTGAGGAAGAAGGTAGAAAAAGAGTTTCTGGTTTAGCCGAAGATTATTATAAATTTAGAGTGCCAAGTTTAAGAAATATCGAAAAATCTTTCCCTTACATGCATGATGGACGATTTGGAACCTTAGAAGATGTCTTAGATTTTTATACAGATGGAATGGTAGAAAATGGTGGAAAAGTAGATCCATTATTGGTAAAAACAAATGGAACTTTAGGCATCGATTTAACCACAGAAGGTAAAAAAGCAATAATTGCTTTCTTAAAAACATTAACAGACAAAACATTTTTAAGTGATGAAAGATTTGCTGAATATTAATAAAAAAAAGACGCTTATTTTGGTAGGATTTTTGCTTATTTCCTATTCGAATTTTGCAAGAGAAACAAAAGATCCTATTTACAAATACAAACCAACATCTGTAAAATTTTTCTGCGATTTATGTGGTTGTTCCACAAGTAGTGGAAGTTTTGGTTTGGGCACTTTAAACAATGCCAGCTTTGTTGGCGTGCGTTATATTTATCTAAAATTTGAATCTAAAGACGGTATTTTCTCCAATTCTCCAACAAGTACAGAGAATTTTCATACCTACCAACTTTGGGGAAGAGTGCCTTTGAGCGAGAAATTTTATCTGAGTGCCATTTTGCCTTATCAAGATTTAAGGAGACAGTTTTCCGACAGAGAAGAAAATATAAATGGCTTTGGAGATGCCACAATTATGGGCTGGTATAAAATAAAATTCTACAAAAAATTGGACGAAGAAAAAGCCAAATTATACTCGAATGTGCAAAGAGAACCTTCTGGGCATTCTTTGGAAATTGGTTTGGGCGCAAAATTACCAACTGGAAAATTCGAACAAATTTTAACAGACAGAGTAAACCCAGGTTTTCAATTAGGAACCGGAAGTTTCGACGCAATTTTTTCAGTTGCACACAGTTATGGTGCAGATAAAATTGGTGTAAACAGCACTTTAACTTACTATTTAAAAGGTAAAAATAAAAACAATTACAAGTTTGGGAATCAGTTTAGTTATGCTTCGAATTTATTCTATGCAATTTCTAAAGAAAAGTTTATGTTGTTGCCTTTTGTAGGAGTTTCTGGTAATATTTACGATAAAATAGAACAGTTTAGAGAAGAAGTTCCAAAAACCGATGGAAACGTTTTTAACGGAACTTTTGGTGCAGAAGTAACTACTAGAGGTTTTATTTTTGGTGCAAATTACACCTTGCCAATTTTACATAATTTATTTGGTGGAAATGTAACTCCTAAAAATGCAATTTCTTTTTATTTGAACTTTAATTTGAATAATTAAATAAAACCTTTTGTAAGAAATAAAAGCATAAAAAAAAGACGAGCATTTCTGCTCGTCTTTTCAACCAACTAAACTTAAAAACTACTCTACTATTAAAGTATATTGTGGTGTTTTGTTAAAAGGACAAAAGTATTTATAAGTCCCTTTTTTAAGTGTTACTTCTTTAGAAGATTCTGTCTTACCATGCTTTACCATTTGAGAAACATAGGCATTTTTTATATGATTTTCTGGGTTTTTTCCATCTTTACCATCTTCAATTAATACCAAACCAACTTCTGGTGAAGCGTTGTTATTAGATACTTTAAAAACATAGGTTCCTTCAGATAAAGTAATTTGCTTTTGCGTAAATTCTCCTTTCGTTTGCTCTAAGGAAACTGTTTTTACAGCATTATTTTTCGTTATTTTGTCTTGTGCATTTGTGTTGAATGTAAAACCTACTACGAATACTAAAATTGCGATTATTTTTTTCATTATTTCTATTATTTTATATTTATGTTATTAATTTGTTTTTTCGAGCGCAGTCTAGAAACCTCTTTCCTTTTTGGCTCTAATTTGTAGAATTGAATTTTTTAAACTGTTGCTAAAATATCTGATACTGCTACTACTGGAAAATCTACAGCTACTTCTGTGGTTCTATGGAAATAGTTAGTAATGGTAATTTCTCCCACTAAAATTACTGCATCTGCAATGTTTCCTTTTGTATAACCTTGCTCGAATAAATTTTCTAAAATTTTTGGGTCTGTTGCCCCCCTATTTAAAGCAATGTTTTTTGCAAATTTTGCCAAAGCATCTAATTTTGAATCGAAAGATGCTGTTCCTGCTCTTAATTCTAAAATTTGGTTTGCTGTAAAACCGTTCATTTTACCAATTGCAGTATGAGCAGATAAACAATATACACATTCGTTTACTTGACTTACAGCCAAATTAATTACTTCTTTTTCTTTTGCTGAAAAACTTGTTTTTCCATTTCCAATTGCTAAAAAGTTTGCCAAAGCAGTTTTACTATGTGCAAAAGTTGCGTATAAATTGGGTACAAAACCTAATCCTTTTTCTAACTGATTAAAAATTGCTTGGTTGTTTTCTGATACTTCGTTTTTTTTGGGAACGTTAAATGTGCTCATAATTTTCTTTGTGCTGAATTTAGTTCGGCATCTTTTTATTTGTGTTAAACTTTATTTATTTTATACTGAAACAAGTTCAGCATCTTGTTACTATTAATTTTTTGTCATTTCGACCTTGTAGAGAAATCTTTTTTATTAAATTATTAAAATCTAGATTTCTCAATTCCACTGCGTTTTTATTCGAATAACAAGTTGCTATTTGCAAGTACAAATTTGTTGTTCTTGGTTTTCTTCATCATACATTTGGTAACCCCAACAGTTTGGACATTGTGTGTTTTCTATTGTTTTCATAATATTTTGCTGAATTTAGTTCAGCATCTTTTTTAGTTAAACTTCTTTTTTTAATACTAAAAACAAGTTCAGTATTTTTTGATACTACAAAGGTGCAACCAACTTTAACCTTTAAAAATGGACAAAAGTTCCTTTGGTTTGGACAGCTTAAAAAAGGTGCTTTAAACTGTTAATTTTATCTCTTAAATTACTTTCGTTAATTAAACCTATGTGTCTGTCTGTAGCTTGTCCGTCTTTAAAAAAAATTAACGTTGGTATGTTTCTAATTCCAAATTTTGATGCAATTTCTGGGTACTCATCTACATTTACTTTTTTGATAGTAATCTCGTCTTTTAATTCGTCTGCTAATTTGTGAATTGTTGGCAATAAAGTTTGGCAAGGTCCACACCATTCTGCATAAAAATCTAATAATACATTGCTGTTATTTTCTATGACATTTGTGAAATCTGTTTGTTCTAATTGTGCTTCCATTTTTTTGTTTTATTTTATATTTTAATATTCTTTTAAGACTTTCTTAAAATGACTTGTTTTTGATACTGAAACATGTTCAGCATTTTCTACACTGCAAAGATGCAACCAACATGAAGGTTTAAAAATGGACAAAAGTTCTTTCTGTTAGGACTTGCTAAAAGTTTACTAAAAAAGAAGACCTCACAGGTTTTAAAAACCTCGTATGTTTGTGTTTGATTAAATTGAAGAATAAAAATACATAAAGTTCATTGAAAAAAGGATAAAAATGTTTTGTTTTGATACTTAAACAAACAAAGAACTAGGTAAGTGCAAGAAACAAACCTTGATAATGCATTTGCATATATCGTCTTTCAGAATATCCTCTTACCTAGCTTTCTTTCTTTAGAACCTGAACAGTATTTTAGGAATAATTTCAATAATTATATCCAGTATTATTACGAGGTTAGGCTGTGGGAAGAATTCTTTGTAAATCTAACAAAATGGACAAAGTAATTAAACAAGTAGTAGGCATTGATGTTTCTTGTAAGAAATTTGATGTATGTTTTCAAGAGCAAACACAAACAGGAAGTTTAAGTATTAAAGGCACACGTAGTTTTAGTAATGATCTAAAAGGCTTTAAAGACTATTTAATATGGTTTTCTAAACGTAAAAAGGAAGTTTATTTAGTTCATATTATGGAGGCTACAGGTGTTTATCATGAGAATTTATGTTATTTCTTATTTGAACAGCAAGAAAAAGTAAGTGTACAATTAGCACAAAAGATAAAATATTTTGGAAAAAGTTTACATCAAAAAACAAAAACAGATAAAGCTGATGCTAAATTAATCGCTCTTTTTGGGTTTTCATTTTCAGTAGCATTATGGGAACCAATTAGTGAACATTTTCAAGCCATAAAAGACTTGTGTAGAATGTTATCACAATTAAAAAAATCTAAATCTGCAACACAATCTCAATTGCATGCGTTTGAGAGTAAACACGGTGTTTTGGAAGAAGTGCTTACAATTATGAATAAGCTATTGGTTCAGCAAGAAGATAGTATAAATGAGTGTGAAAAAGAAATAAAATTATGGGTCTCAAAAGACAAAGATTTAGAAGAAAAAATTAATAGAATAACAGCAATTAAAGGCATTCAAATGCTTACTGTTGTTAAATTATTAGCAGAAACAGATGGTTTTAGAAAATGTAGTAGTATTCGTAAATTAGTCAGTTATGCTGGTTTAGATGTTGTAGAAAATCAATCTGGAACTAAATCAGGGCGAACTAGAATTTCAAAAAAAGGGAACTCGCATATAAGAGAAGCGTTGTATATGCCAGCACTTTGTGCTTCTAGATTTGATCAGAGAATGAAAACTTTCTATAAAAGATTAAATGAAAAACAAAATACTAAAAAACAAGGAGTTATTGCTGTGATGAGAAAACTATTAATTGTAATTTATACCTTATGGAAAAATGAGCAACAGTATAATCCAGAATATCAATGGAAATAAAAAAGGGCGAAATGAATCGCCCACAGGATAATCATAAAATTGATTTCCTAAATGAAATATAAAAATAGAAAATTAATATAAATAAATTAGGATTTTAACACAGTATCTGTGAGGTCTGTTATGAAATTAAAAAAAACTGAAACTCCCGAAATTTTGGGGTAGTATTAATGTTCCTTTTTAAATTGAAGTGGAGACTTGGAAATTGCCTTAGTGAAAAAGCGAGTAAAATACGCAGGATCATTAAAACCAAGCTCAAAAGCGATTTCTTTTACGGTTTTATCGGTATAAATTAACAAGCGTTTTGCTTCTAATAAAATACGGTTTTTAATAAATTCTGATGGTGTTTTTGTACCTAATTTCTGAAAGTGTTTCGTGATAGATTTTGGCGAAATTCCTAATCTGTTCGCATAATCTGTTACAGAATGTAATTTTTTAAAATTCTGCTCTACCAACAAACTAAAATCTTTAAAAAGTCGGGTTTCTGTATCTTCTTTTAGTACATGATTTTCCTTCTTTACACGAACTGCATAAATAATAAATTGCTTTAAATAGGCTTGCAACATATCATATTGTGCAGTTTCGTTTTGCTGAAATTCCTCCACCAAACTCTCCAAAATAAAGTTGAGTTTTACAGTGTCTTTTTTGCAAGGTTTTACAAACGGAGTTTCATAAATATTGTTGAAGAGAATTCCGTTACAAGCCACTTCTTTATCGTGTGTTTGAATGCAGTAAAAATCTCGCACAAAAGTAAGTTTATAAGCTGTTTTTATTTTTTCGGAATCGACTGTAAAAACCTGATTTGGAGACAAGAAAAACAACACATTATCATCAAACGTATATTCTTTAAAATCGATATTATAAGTTCCTTTTCCTTCTTGGATCCAATAAATAGCATACGCGTTTATTTGCTCGTTACGATTTATGGTACATGCTTTGTCGAACTGAACACGACTTAATGAAAAAGTATCTTTAAACGAATATTTTGTAATCTCTTGGAGTGCCAAATTGGTTTTTGTTTGTTGGTCGTAAAAATAAATAAAACCTTTAACGTTTTGGTAAAAATGATAATTTTGAAAATTAAATAAATTGTATCTTTGGGTTGTGGAAAAAATAGGAGACATAGAAATTCGTGTTGTTGGAAAATCTGGAAATCAAGATTTAAAACCCAATAATTATGACATTAAACATATTGCATCAATTTTGCAAAATGTAGATGATTTATTGTATCCAAATAACAAGAAAGACAGGCCTTTAATTACATATGATATTGAAGAAGGTTCTGTAAAACATATATTTAAAACCACAATTCAAGCAGTTATTGGATTCAGTGCAATTTTAACTCAAATTCAAACCAATGAATCTATTGATTTTTTAGAGGTAAAAACAGCAAGAGCTATTGAGAATATTCAAAATTTATCTCTTCAAAAAGATTATGAATTTCAAATAAAAACCTCTTTAAATGAAACTTACGAGTTAACAATAAACCCTTCTACTAAATTCTTTAGAACAGAAAATATCTGGGTTGATGCAGAATTCTACTTTTATGGTATTTTAAAAGATGCTGGAGGTAAAAGTAAAATAAATATTCATTTAGATACTAAAGATTTTGGTTATCTTACCATAGAAACTGGAGAAGAATTTTTGAAAGAAAAAGAAGAAAACTTACTTTTCAAAAAATTTGGTGTTAGAGCAAAAGGAAAACAAAATATTGAAACTGGAGAAATTGATACAAAAAGACTTACTTTATTAGAATTAATCGATTATCAACCAAAATTCGATAGTGAATATTTGAATTCATTAATTAATAAAGCTAAAAAAAGTTGGAATAGTATTAATACAGATGAATGGCTATGTAATTTAAGAGGTGGTTATGAAGCATAGTGTATTACTCGATACAAGTTTCTTCATTCGTTTATTAAATGATGAAGACCCTATTCACTCAAATGCAGTTGGATATTATAGATATTTCTTGGAAAATGATATCGTTTTAAAAGTTTCAACAATTACAATTGCAGAATATTGTGTTCTTGGAAAAATTGAAGATTTACCCTTAAAAAACATTCAAATTCTTGCTTTCAATTTAAAAGACGCAGAAAAAACTGGAGAATTTGCAAAAATACTTTTTAGAGAAAATAGAATTAGTGAAGAATCATTGTCTCCAAGAGCAATAATACCTAACGATTCAAAACTTTTTGCTCAAGCAGATTTTGATAAAACTATTACTCATTTCGTTACTTCTGATGTTCGTTCAAAAAAAACTTTGGCTTTATTGAAAAAAGGAATACAACCAAAATTTGAAATAATTAGTATTGATGTTCCTTACACTGAAACTTTTGGGATTTTAGATTTGTAATATTTAATTTCTTTTAACCAAATTCAACCCAAAAAATACCAAAATAGCAGGAATTACCCAGCCTAAACTTAAGTTTGCTAATGGAATTATATTTTTAATTACCACTAAATTTTCTCTTGGAATTACAAATCCTAAAAAATCTGGAATACTAAAAATAAACGTTACTAAAACCACGCCTCTAAATACCAATTTCGAAGCATATTTATCTGGAACAATGTTTAGTAAAATCAAAACAATTGTTATTGGATATAAAAACATTAATGCTGGCACTGCCAATGTAATAATAAAATCTACTTGATAACTTCCCACAATAATACCAATTATAGAAGCTATTGCAGCTGTAATAATATATGCTTTTTTAGAATCGTTACAAATTCCTTTGATGTAATCTGCAGTTCCTGTTACAATACCAACTGCTGTTGTAAAACATGCCAAAGCTACCAAAACACTTAAAAACGTAGTGCCTAAATATCCTAAAGTTTGTGTGCTTAAACTCGATAAAATTTCAGTTCTGGAAGCTCCTTCCACAAAAGTAGATGAAAATAAAGAGCCACTTAAAATTAGTCCTCCGTAAATTAATAACAAACCTGTTCCTGCAATAAAACCAGCTTTTCTAATGAGTTTTCTTTTGGCTTCGAAAGTGGTGTGAGAACTATAATTCAAAGAAATAATAATTACAGCTCCAACAACAACGCCACCAATTGCATCAAAAGTTTGGTAACCCTCTAAAATTCCGTCTACAAAAGGCATTTTAAATGTAGATGGATTTACTGTACCTGATGAAGTAAAAAACGAAATTCCGATAATTATTAGTAAAATAAGCACAATAATTGGTGTTAAAAACTTACCAATTAAACCAATTATTTTAGACCTGTTACTGGCAAAAATAAAAACCAACACAAAATAAATAATGCTTGTTAAAAGTGGTGTAGTTTCAAAAAACGGTTGCATAGTCATTTCGTGCGTAACTGCAGCTGTTCTTGGAGATGGAATTGCGATGGCAATACTATAAATAAGCAAACAATAAATTGTACTAAAAAGTGGTGAGACTTTTTTACCAAAATCGTATAAAGTTCCTTGTAGTTTTGCATGTGCAAAAATTGCCAAAATAGGAATTGTTACTGCAGTTAGTACAAAACCCAACACAACAATCCACCAATCTGCACCAGCATTTGCACCCAAGGATGGAGGTAAAATTAAATTTCCTGCTCCAAAAAAAAGCGAGAAAAGTGCAAAACCAGCAATCCAAATTTCTTTTGTTTTATTCAATTTAATTGACTTTTTTAAGATTTAAATGTTCGAAATCGAAACTGAAATCGGTAATTGGTGCTACAAACTTCATAACTGCATTTGTTGCGTTTCCTTTTTCATTAAAAGTAAAGTTTACAAAAACATCGGCATCGAAACTTCTATTATTCCATTTTGCAACATATGTTGTTTGGTTGTAAGGTAATAATTCACCTACAATATCTGTAGATCGTTTACTTTTTATGGTGTATTTATTTCCATCAAAAGAAATCACAACATCACCAAACCAAGCATCGTTATAAGTACCCACAATTTGACTCGGTTTTGGTAAATTTCTATCATTTTTAGCCAAGGCGACTTTCTTGTAAACACTTGCTTTTATACTGTCGTTATATTTTAAATAATTGGCGTTTCTATCTCCATAGGTTTTTAGCCAATTTCTGTCTTTATAACCTAAATAACTGTCTTTAATCGTATTTGTAATCGTGTGAAATGCATTTCCATTCATTTGATTTGTGAGTACAATAATTCCTAAATCTAAATCAGGAATCATGGTAAATTGTGTAACAGTACCCAACAAACCACCTGTATGATATACTTGTTTATATCCACCTTTAACATCCGTTAAAAACCAACCCAAACCATACCCTCTAAAATTAGAATTGTACCAATCGTTTTTACCCACTTTTAAAGGTGTTTGCAATTGCCAAAGTTCATGAAATTGATTCGAACTCAACAAACGTTTTCTATCTTCAGTTACAGCATCATTCATTAAAAATTTTGCCCAAGTAAGCATGTCTTTTACGTTACTTACAATTCCTCCTGCAGCGTTTGCTGTTTCGCTCCAATCATGAGGAATTTGAACAACTTTTCCTTCGGTTCTTGTATGCGCATCAATAATATTTGTACGATTTGTAACTCTGTTGTAAGACGCTTTACTGTTGTTCATTCCAACAGGTTTCATTATTTTTTGCTCGATAAATTCTTCCCAAGAAAGACCACTTACACGTTTTAAAACTTCGCCAGCAATAATAAACATGTTGTTGTTGTAAGCAAATTTACTTCTAAACGAAGTTTCTGGTTTTAAATACTTTACATTGTTAATTATATCTGTTACTGTAAAATCGTTTCCTTCTGGAAAAAACATCAAATCTCCAGCGCCTAAAGCCATTCCACTTCTGTGTATAACCAAATCTCTAACCGTAAATTCTTGTGTAACCCAAGCATCATATAATTGAAATTCTGGAATGTGTTTTCGTACTTTATCGTCCCAATTTAATTTGCCTTCATCTACCATCATTGCCAACGCAAAACATGTAAAACCTTTACTGTTGGAAGCAACACCAACCAAGGTATTTTCGTTCATGTCTTTTTTTGTGGTTAAAGAACGAACTCCATAACCTTTTGCATAGACAATTTCGCCGTCTTTTAAAATTCCGACAGAAATACCAGGAACATCGAAAGTGGTGAGCGTTTCTTGTATTAATTTGTCTAATTTTTTATCTTTTATTTGAGCAGATAAAGTAATTGTAGATAGTAAAAAAGCGAAAATGAATCCTTTTATAAATTTCATAATTGTAGCATTATATTTAAACGTGAAATATACATATTTTAGGTATATTTAACAGATTAAATATTTATTTTGAAGTAAATAAGTTTTAAAATCACCAACCCCTAAAGGGTTTAAAACCCTTTAGGGGTTTATTAATTATAAATTAATAAAAATCAGATAAATAAAAATGAGACAATTAGAAACCATTCAATTAGATTATTACTATCATGTTTATAATAGAGGAATTAATGGAGAAAATTTGTTTTATACTGATGGTAATTATCGTCATTTCTTAAAGTTATATAAAAAATACATTTTCCCAGTCGCAGAAACTTTTGCTTGGTGTTTATTAAAAAATCACTTTCATTTATTGATAAAAATTAGAAGTGAGGAAGAAATTTGTGCTGGTTTTTCAATTAATTCTGAAAAAGCAGAAAAGAAACCTTCTCAACAATTTTCTAACCTTTTTAATGCCTATGCACAAGCTATTAATAAACAAAATAATAGACATGGTTCTTTGCTATAAAAACCTTTTAAAAGAAAGCAAATTAAAGATGAAAAGTATTTAAAAAATTTGATTTTATATATTCATAACAATCCGATTCAGCATAACTTTGTTGAAAAATTAGCGGATTATTATTGGAGTTCTTATAGTGCTATTATTTCTGATCAAAAAACATTAATAGAAAGAGAAAAAGTGATTGATTATTTTGATGACAAACAGAATTTTATAGATACACATCAGCAAAAAATTGATGCTTTTTCTATAGATGAATGGTTAAAAATATAGAGCTCCAACCCAGAAAGGGTTTGAAACCCTTTCTGGGTTAAAATAGAATAAAAATAAAATGACACAAAACATCAAATTTAAAAACGCCAAAATCTCTTTTTCTGACCAGGGAAAAGGAACTGCAATTGTCTTAATTCACGGGTTTTTAGAAAATTCTACGATGTGGAAAGACATTATTCCAGAAATTTCTAAAAGAAACAGAATAATTACCATTGATTTATTAGGACATGGAAAAACGGATTGTATTGGGTATTCCCATTCTATGGAGTTATTTGCAGAAACTGTTGAAGCCGTTTTAAAACATTTACGAATCAGAAAATCTATTTTAATCGGGCATTCTTTAGGTGGTTATGTTGCTTTGGCTTTTGCTGATAAAAACCCGCAAAAAGTAAAAGGTTTGTGTTTGCTAAATTCTACCTCAAATGAAGATGATAATGAACGTAAAAATTTACGTTTACGCGCTAATAAGATGATTCAAGATAACTTTACAAATATGGTTAGAATGTCTTTTTTAAATTTGTTTGGCGAGGAGAGTAGACAAAAATTTAAAGAGGAAATGAAATCGGCTTTACATGAAGCTTTACAAACGCCAATTCAAGGGTATATTGCAACACAAGAAGGCATGAGAATTCGCTCGAATAGAAATCATATTTTAGCGGAAAACGATTTTAAAAAATTGATAATTGTAGGTGAAAAAGACCCTGTTTTAAATTTTAAAATATCTATAAATGAAGCTAAAAAAACAAATTCGGAAGTGGTTATTTTTAATAATGGACACATGAGCCATATTGAAAATAAAGAGGAATTAATTAAGGCTTTAAAAGTTTTTATAAAAAGCTGTTAGCCTTTATTTTTTCTAAAAAACCGAATTAACGTAACTTGCAACTCCTACAAAGAAAATAAAAAGTATGTACAATAATAAATTATCCAATTACATAACAAAAGTATTAGAAAACATACCAAAAGATTGGCTAAACCTAACAACACACAGATTAGATATTTATAATGAAAAATTAGCAAAAACCGAATTTATAAATCAATTTGAAACTTTATTCAACAAAAATAATTTTAATAATTCTGCGCTAAAAGAATTACCAACTGCGTACGATTATATTCGTTTAGGACATCCTTTATCTTGTGTTTTAGAATGGGTTATTGGAAAATTACACAATCTAAATGCAGAAAAAATTATTAGTTTTTCATCTGAAACCATGCCTATTTTGGCAATTTTAAGAACGAATTTATTAGCCAATAAAAAAACGCAAATTTTATATTCAAATAAAATCCCTAAATCTTTTAATGCAGAAATTTTAAAAAGTGTTTATGGCTATCAATTTGAATTGAAAAAAGTAGGAAACACTTCAAAAGTTGATGAATTTGATGGAAGTACTATTTTTATTGAAGCACAAAGTGAAATTTCTATACAAAACTTACAATCAAACATCGATTTCTACATCAATATTTATAAAAATTTAGGTAGTATTTTATTAATCAATGGACAAGAAAACAAATCTTATATTCCCGATATTCAACATGTAAGAAGAAGAGAAACCATTGCAATGACGCCTTCTAATTGTTTAATTGCTTTACAATCTTTAGTTGAAAATACTCCTTTTATCAATAATAGTGATTTTGAAATAAACAAAAGGAGCGTTTTAAATTCCATCAAAAAAATTACAGAAACTACCTTACAACCTTTGGTGGGTTCAAGTGGTTTGTCTGTTCAATATGCAATTATGATGGGTTTAGTGCATCATGCACGAGAAAATCATCCTAAAAAAGCCATTAAATTTATTGTTCCACCAAATTGTTATGGAGGCACAAACGACCAAGCAAGACGTGTTGCTACTTGCAATGCAAATGTGGAGGTTGTGGATTTGCCAGTTGATGGTGATAATAATATGGTTCAGAGCATCAATAGAGTTTTGGAGAAAATCGCCAACGAAGATGCGATTCCTTATATTATTGCAGAAATTCCTACGAATCCACGTGTGGAAGTTCCAGATTTAATCAAATTAAAAGAGGCTTTAAGCAAAGAACGTACAACTGCAAATGGAAAAATTGCGATTGACCCCGTTTTTATTTTAGACCAAACTTTCTGCCCAAATGTTCATTTTTTAGGCGAAGGAGAAATTCTTTCTACAGTTAGAACGATTTCTTATGCAAGTGGTTCTAAATTTCCAAGTGGTGGAAAATGTACTGCTGGTTATGTTGTTGGAAACAATAAAACGAAAGATTTAATGGAGAAAATAGAAATTCACTTAAATCTTTGTGATAATGAAGCCACAGATATTCAAATGGAAATCTTGGCAAAACAACTACCTTCTATGAACCAAAGAATTAAAGATGCTTACAAAAATACGCGTGAATTTGTGAATTTTATTCATAAAGTTTTGCCAGAAGCGAAAATAAATTTTGTGTCAGAAAAATTAGCAAAACAAGGTTTTACACCTTCTGTTTTTTCTTTGGATTTACCCACAAAAGGAAATTCTGCTAAAGAAAAAGAAGCATATAAACGAGAACTGAATCATAAATTAATACATTTAATGATTACTAAAATTCCGAATGAAAGCAAGCATTGTGTAAGTTATGGACAATTAAAAGGTTGTTATTGGACCATTCCTGCAACCTCAACCCAAGGAACTACAAAAGAAGGCGACAAAGATTATATTGCCAGAGTTTCACTTTCTCCAGATTTAGATTTAGAGTGTCATAAAAAAGTGTTTTTAGAGTTTGTGGAAGATATTTAATCTGTTAAAAAGGAATATATACCTAAACTAAAAAATTATCTTAGTTTCGTATAAAGACAAGTTTTATGACTACTTTCCGACCATATTAAATATCATAGAGCTTATATTTTGGTCTCTTTAAGATTGAATGGAAAAAACCTCTAAGATGTGTTTTGTATCAATAATCAGAGAAAGCAGAAAACTTGACTTTCTCAAAAAAAAAAACGCTAATTTCGTTTAACTTCTGATATAAAACATTAAAAAGTTACATATCAATATAGGGTTAAACGAATCATCCCCGAAAAAACGAATCATAAAATTTCTAATCACCTTTCAAAGCATTCCAACCCTGAGCTTTCAACTCAATTTCTTGGTTTGCTCTGGTTACCAAATTTAACCCTTGGTTTTCTGCAGTAATATGTCCAATAACAGAAAAATTAGGATTTCCTTTTATTTTTTCGAAATCGTCAATTGGTACTGTAAACAAAAGTTCGTAATCTTCACCTCCACTTAAAGCAACCATGGTAGAATCTAACTCAAATTCTTCGCAGGTAGAAATTACTTGCGGGTCTAAAGGCAATTTATCTTCATAAATTTTACAACCTACTTTACTTTGTGTACAAATATGAAAAAGTTCCGAGGAAAGTCCGTCAGAAATATCAATCATAGCAGTTGGTTTAACTTTCAATTCCTTTAAAATTCCAGGAACATCTTTTCGAGCTTCAGGCTTTAATTGTCTTTCAATTAAATACGTATAATTGTCTAAATCTGGCTGATTGTTTGGGTCTACTTTAAAAACTTGTTTCTCTCGTTCTAAAACTTGCAAACCTAAATATGCAGCTCCCAAATCTCCAGAAACTACAATTAAATCGGTTTCTTTTGCGCCATTTCTGTAAATAACATCCTCTTTATTTGCCTTACCAATGGCAGTAATGGAAATTAACATTCCTTTGGTAGAAGACGTGGTGTCTCCACCAATTAAGTCAATTTTATAAGTGTTACAAGCCAACTGAATTCCTGCATACAATTCCTCAATAGCTTCCAAAGGAAAACGATTAGAAACTGCAATTGAAACCGTAATTTGCTCTGCAGACCCGTTCATTGCATACACATCAGACAAATTAACCATTACAGCTTTGTAACCTAAATGCTTTAAAGGCATGTAACTTAAGTCGAAATGCACCCCTTCAATCAACAAATCTGTAGTAACTAAAGTTTGCTTTTCGGAAGCATCTAAAACTGCTGCATCATCTCCAACAGCTTTAATTGTAGATGGATTTTCAACTTTAAAATGCTGTGTAATATGGTTTATTAAACCAAACTCTCCAAGTTCGGATAACGATGTTTTCTGTGGGTTTTTATCTTCTAACATTTTGCAAAGATAATTACAATAAAAAAGAATACAGAATTACTTTAACAGAGATGTATAAATAATTTGCTGTATTATGTTTATTTTTGATTTTTAAAAAGTTATTAACTTAAATAAATTGTCTTTTTAAGACACAATTCGAAATACTAAAAATAGATAATTTCGTTATCTTAATGTAGAATCTACATAGATTTTTAAAAATAAATTATGATGAAAAAAATTCTCCTTCTCTTAATATTAGCAACATTTAGTTGTTCTAAAAAAGATGTTTTCGAAGTGGATAGACAAATAATTATAAAACCGTCTGCCAAATGCGAAAATGGCTTTGCTGGTAAATACCCCTGTAAAGATTACGATTTATTAGCACACATTTCTTTAGAAGAAATGGCTGGCGAAAACACAGTTGGTAACGATAGTTGGGCTTGGGTAGACAGTGCAACCAATAAAGAATATGCACTTGTTGGAACAAATAAAGGTGTTTCTTTTATCGATATTACGAATCCTGCAAAAGCAACCATCCTAGGTTTTCTAAAGACAAGAACCGAAAATAGTTCTTGGAGAGATATAAAAGTATATAAAAATGTAGCATATATTGTAAGCGAAGCCAAAGATCATGGAATGCAAATCTTTAATTTAAATAGGTTAGCACAAGTTACAAACCCTCCAATAGAATTTGTGGCAGATAGAGAGTATAGTGGTTTTGGAAGTGCTCATAACATCGTTATTAACGAAGAAAGTGGTTTTGCGTATGCAGTTGGAACAAAAACCTTTGCTGGTGGTCCACATTTTATCGATTTAAGCGATCCTTTTCAAGTAAAAGCTGCTGGTGGTTTCGAGCAAAGTGCCTATTCGCATGATGCACAAGTAGTAACTTATAATGGGCCCGATTTAGATTATACAGGAAAAGAAATTCTTATTGGAAGCAACGAAAACGAAGTGGTAATTGTAGATGTTACAGACAAAGAAAATCCTACTAAAATTGCTGCCATAAGTTACTCAAATATTGGTTACACTCACCAAGGTTGGTTTACAGAAGACTTTAAATATTTTATTTTGGGAGATGAGTTAGATGAAAAAAACAAAGGTGTAAATACAAGAACAATAATTTTCGACTTTACAGATTTAGACAATCCACTACTCCATTTCGAGTATTTAGGAAAATCTGCAGCAATCGATCATAATGGTTATGTAAAAGGAAACTTGTTTTTTCAAGCCAATTATACAGCAGGCGTTCGAATTATAGACATTTCTAATATTGATAATAAAGCGTTCTCTGAAGTTGGTTTTTTTGACACCTATCCAGAAAACGACAATACCGCTTTTAATGGTGCTTGGAATGTGTACCCCTATTTACCAAGTGGAAATATTATTATAAGTGATATAAATCGGGGGTTATTTGTTATTCGAAAAAGCAAATCTTAATATATTTTGAGAAATTTTTTACTGGTTTTTGTCTGTTTCTTATTTTTTAATTGTTCTAATGATGATAGAATTGTAGTTAAAAACAATGAAAACTCAGTTCAAGAAATTACCGTTAAAACCTTAGGAGGTTCTAAAAACGATGTGGCAAAGGCAGTTGCAAAAACTACAGATGGTGGCTATATTGTTGCAGGTTATACCCAAAGCAATAATGGCGATATTTCTGGAAAAATAAACGAATCTTTCAATTTTTGGATTTTAAAATTTTCTGCTGATAGTTCTTTAGAATGGCAAAAAAACTTTGGCGGAACTAAAGACGATAGAGCTGCAGACATTATTCAAACCAAAGATGGTAGTTTTGCTATTTTGGGCTACACCAAAAGTTTCGATGGAAATGTAACTTCCAATGCAGGTTTTCAAGATTTTTGGTTGCTTAAAATTTCTTCATCAGGAAATTTACTTTGGCAAAAAACATACGGTTTTTCTGGCGCAGATTATGGCACTTCTTTATTAGAAACGAACGATAATGGTTATTTAATTACTGGCGTTTTAGACGTTTCTGCTTCTGGCGGACAAGGAAATGCAAAACCAGCTGGCACAAAACATGCAGGTGGCGATTATTGGGCGATAAAAACAAATAATTCTGGAACCTTAGAATGGAGTAAATATTTTGGAGGCTCGTTTACAGACACACCTTTAGGAGTTGTAAAAACGGCAGATAATGGTTATATTCTAGCAGGTTCGTCCGATAGTAACGACTTCAACATAAAAAATAACAAAGGAACCTATGATTTTTGGGTGATAAAAATCTCCGAAACAGGAGATTTAGTTTGGGAAAAAAGTTTTGGTGGTTCCGAAATTGACGAAGCAAGAGCAATTGTAGCCACAAATGATGATAATTTTATAGTTATTGGCGACACTAGAAGTTCCAACAAAGATATTGCTAAAAATAATGGTGCAGCAGATGTTTGGATTGTAAAAATAACCCCAAATGGAGAAATTATTTGGGAAAAAACAATTGGTGGAACCAATTTCGATGTTGCAAGAGCCGTTTATAAAACCCAAGATAATGGTTTTATAATTGCTGGAAGTTCCAGAAGTTTAGACAATGGTTTTTCTAATAATGGCCAAAATGATGCCCTTATTTTAAAGGTAGATAAAAACGGAAAAATGTTGTGGCAAAAAACAATTGGTGGTGCAAAAATTGACTTTTTATACGATATTGTAGAACTCAATAACAAATCGATTATTGCTGTTGGAGAAAGCAGTAGTAACGATTTTGAAATTACTGAAAACAAAGGATTTACAGATGTATTAATTATTCAAATTAAATAAAAAAAATGAAAAAATATTGTATTCTATTAATTGTAATTTTAATGACTTTTAATAATTGTAAAGAAATCGATTGTTGTGTAAACCCTCCTTTTATCAATTTAAAATTTACCCATAATTGGGATGGAGTTCCATTAACAAATCTAGACTTTAATAAGCTAAAATTTACAACCGAAAATGGCGAAAAAGTAAGCATCGAAAGATTGCGTTATTTAATTTCGAACATCAATCTAACAGGTTTTAAAAATTATATTTTAGTAAATGTTGGCGAAAATTCTGGAACAGAAATTAGTATTTTAGATGTAAAAGATGGTATTTACGATCTTACTTTTCGTTTTGGACTTTCTAACGAAGAAAATATAGATGGTAAGTACCAATTTTTAAATTCTGTAAATTTCGATGTTCCTACAATGTTGGGGGGAGGTTATCATTTTATGCAATTTGATGGAAAATATATAAACGATAACAACCAAAAAACTGGTTTTAATTACCATACAATTAGAGCTGTTGATAAAACAGATCCTGCCGATTTAAAATTCGAAGACACTTCTTTTGAAATAAATCTTGGAAAAGTGCTAATTAAAGGCAACACCGAAATTGAAGTTAAGGTAAACATCGCAGAATGGTTTAAGAATCCGAATTTGTGGAATTTAAACGAATTAGACACCAATTTAATGGGCAATTTCGAGGCTCAAAAAATGATGAGTGCTAATGGAAAATCCGTTTTTTCTTTGGGGGAAGTACAGTAATGTATGTGTGTAAAAACCACATAGACATAGACACATAGAAAACATAGCCTATCTTTGTGTAAAAAACTTGCAAATCTTAGAAAAAAAATCTTAAAAATTGGTGAAATCTATGTCTTTTAATTTCAGGCACCAACTCTATGTTTTCTATAAATCTATGTGGTAAAAAAAAATTGTGTAAAAAATAAAAATGAAAACAAAATCTATTTTTCTTCTCTCCTTTTTGCTTTTGATGCATTGCGCATCGAAAGAAGAAGAAATTTATACCCCAATTCCTTATAATTTAGAAATTCCTACTTTATTTGCAAATAAATTAATTGCACCGATAATTCCCACAAACAACCCATTAACTGAAGAAGGCGTTGCCTTAGGCAAAAAATTATTTTTCGATAAAACACTTTCTGGCGACAATTCTCAATCTTGTGCAACTTGCCACAATCCTAAAAAAGCATTTACAGACGAAACACGTTTTAGTGATGGAATAGATGGCAATTTTGGCACCAGAAACTCTATGCCATTATTTAATTTGGCCTGGAACTTCGATGAAAAATTTACTTGGAATGGAAAAGAGTTTAGCTTAGAAAAACAAGCGTTTGAACCTGTTTCAAATCCTATTGAAATGCATTCGAATTGGAAAAAAGTGGCAGAGAAATTACAAGGAGATGCAACATATCCTGATTTGTTTTTACGTGCATTTGGCACTTCAACAATCGATTCTGTTTTAGTAACAAAAGCAATTGCACAATTCGAGAGAACACTTATTTCAGCAAATTCTAAATTCGATAAATTTCTTTTAGGAAAAGCAACGTTAACACCAGAAGAAGAAAACGGATTTAACGTTTTTATGGACGAAGCAAAAGGCGATTGTTTCCATTGTCATGGAAGTAATAACAATCCACTTTGGACAGATAACAAATTTCACAACAATGGTTTAGATGCAACTTTTACAGATTTAGGTTTGGGAGAAGTTACTGGAGACCCTAATGATAATGGAAAATTTAAATCGCCATCCATTAGAAATTTAAAATTTACGGCACCTTATATGCATGATGGACGATTTACAACTTTAGACGAAGTTATTAACCATTATTCCGAAGGTTTACAAAGATCTTCCACGATAGATCCTTTAATGAAAAGAATTAACGAAGGTGGTGTAAATTTATCAACCAAAGACAAAGCCGATTTAAAAGCTTTTCTATTATCGCTTTCCGACGAAGAATTTGTTAACAATGCTTCCATCAACAAATAATCAATAAAACCAATTGCTACATTGTGTTTCACAATGAAAGTTCTGTGCATTTTTGCAACAGATATCGTATATTTGCACTCAATTTAGATTTAATTTACTTATTAAAATTATGATAAAAGTTTCAGACACAGCAAAAAAGAAAGTCATTGAATTAATGACTGACGACGGTTTTGACGCTACCAAAGACTACGTAAGAGTTGGTGTTAAAAGTGGTGGTTGTTCAGGTTTGTCTTACGATTTAACTTTTGATAATAAAAAAACTGACGACGATAAAGTATTTGAAGAAAACAATGTAAAGCTTATTGTAGACAAAAAAAGCTTTTTATATTTAGTAGGAACCACATTAGAATATTCTGGGGGTTTAAACGGAAAAGGTTTTGTTTTTAACAACCCAAATGCCAACAGAACGTGTGGTTGTGGAGAGTCATTTAGTTTATAAAGTTAAAAAGTAGCATAACTAATGGCAAAATTTAGTTCTTTTAAAGAAATAATTTCTTGGCAAAAAACAAGAGAGCTAAACGTATAAATATATAGAGTAACCAATTCAAACAATTTATTTCTAAAGACTTTGGATTAAAAGATTAAATAAGAAGAGCGTCAATTTCAATTTCTTCAAATATTGCTGAAGGTTTTGAAAGACAAACAACAAAAGAATTTATAAGATTCTTATATTTAGCAAAAGCTTCTGCAGGCGAAGTTCGTTCTCAACTGTGTTTAGCTTTAGATATAAAATATATTGATAAAAATGAGTTTGAACAATTAAAGTTAAAAATTAACGAAGTTTCAAAACTAATAAGTGGTTTGTTAAAATATCTACATTCAACTTTATAAACTTTCAACTTTTTAACATTATAAACTAATTTATGAGCAAGTATACCGAAGAACAATTAGAAGAAGAATTAAAAACCCAAGAATATAAATACGGTTTTTATACAGATATAGAGAGTGACACGTTTCCAATTGGATTAAGTGAAGATGTTGTTCGTGCCATTTCCAAGAAGAAAAACGAGCCAGAATGGATGACTGAGTGGCGTTTGGAAGCTTACCGAGTTTGGGAACAAATGGAAGAGCCAGACTGGGCAAATGTAAATTATGAGAAACCAAAATTCCAAGATATCGCCTACTATTCTGCGCCAAAAAAGAAACCAAAATTAAATTCTTTAGATGAAGTAGATCCAGAATTACTAGATACTTTTAAACGTTTAGGAATTTCTATAGAAGAACAAAAAAAATTAGCCAATGTTGCTGTAGATATTGTAATGGATTCTGTTTCTGTTGCTACAACTTTTAAGAAAACATTAGGCGAAAAAGGAATTATTTTTATGCCAATTTCCGAAGCAATTCAAGAACACCCAGAATTGGTTCGTAAATATTTAGGAACTGTAGTTCCAACAAAAGACAATTTTTATGCAGCATTAAATTCAGCAGTTTTCTCTGATGGATCTTTCTGTTACATTCCAAAAGGAGTAAAATGTCCAATGGAATTATCTACATACTTTAGAATTAACGAAGGTGGTACAGGACAGTTCGAAAGAACGTTAGTAGTTGCAGACAAAGATAGTTACGTTTCGTATTTAGAAGGTTGTACAGCACCAATGAGAGACGAAAACCAATTACATGCAGCTGTTGTAGAGTTAATTGCCATGGACAATGCCGAAATAAAATACTCAACCGTACAAAACTGGTATCCTGGTAATAAAGAAGGAAAAGGTGGCGTTTATAACTTTGTTACCAAAAGAGGTTTGTGCGAAAACAATGCAAAAATTTCTTGGACACAAGTAGAAACAGGTTCTGCTGTAACCTGGAAATATCCTTCTTGTATTCTAAAAGGAAACAATTCTGTAGGTGAGTTTTACTCGATTGCTGTAACTAATAACTTTCAGCAAGCAGATACTGGAACCAAAATGATTCATTTAGGGAAAAACACACGTTCTACCATTATTTCTAAAGGTATTTCTGCTGGAAATTCTCAAAACTCCTATAGAGGTTTGGTTCAAATTAATTCGAGAGCAGAAAATGCGCGTAATTTCTCTCAATGCGATTCTCTTTTAATGGGTAATGCCTGTGGAGCACATACATTTCCATACATAGAAGCAAAAAACAAATCGGCACAAATAGAACACGAAGCAACTACCAGTAAAATTGGTGAAGACCAACTTTTTTATTGCAACCAACGTGGAATAGACACCGAAAAAGCAATCGCTTTAATCGTAAACGGCTTTAGTAAAGAGGTACTAAATAAATTACCAATGGAATTTGCTGTGGAAGCTCAAAAATTATTGGAAATTTCTTTAGAAGGTTCTGTAGGATAAAATAACTAAAAAGACCCTTCAGGTTTTTAAAAACCTGAAGGGTCTGCAAAATTCAAAATGAAAAAAATACTATTCTTACTATTTGCAATTAGTGTTGTAAGCTGTAAAAAATCAGAAAAAAAGGTTGAAGAAGCTTCGAGACCAAAAGTAAAATTACATCAATTAGTTGGCGGTTCTATTTTTGTGAAAAAATTAGAAGTTTTCTCTCAAGACACAACTTATACAGGGCAAACAAAACAATTTACAGATGCTTATTATGTTATTGAACATCCAAAAGGAAACTTAATGTGGGATGCAGGTTTGCCAGAACAATTAGTAAGATCAGAACCTTTTAATGAGCCAAGTGGTGTTTTTAGAGTTCAAAGACCCGATTCTCTGGTAAATCAACTTAAATCAATCGGTTTTAAAATTGAAGATTTCAAGTATTTTGCTATGTCACATTCACATTTCGATCATACAGGACATGCAAATTATATGAAAGATGCTACTTGGATTGTGCAAGAAAACGAATACAATTCAGTTTTAGGAGATACTTTAAAAACTAAAAACCCTGCAGTTGCTGAATTAAAAAATGTAAAAAAAATAAATGGAGATTACGATGTTTTTGGTGATGGAACAGTGGTCATAAAATATATGCCAGGACATACAATTGGGCATCAAGTTTTATATGTAGATTTAGGCTTAGAAAAACCCATTTTATTAACAGGAGACTTGTATCATTTTCAAGAAAATAGAACCAATAAAGGAGTTCCTTCATTTAATTACAATGTAAAACAAACTTCAGAAAGCATGAAAAAGTTTGAAGCTTTTGCAAAAGAAAAAAATGCGACAGTAATTATACAGCATTCTCCAAAAGACTTTTTAAAACTGCAAGAAATACTTGATAAAAATTCAAAAAATACGCCAAAAACTTTCGAAGGAGAATTTACTTATGTTGCTGATGCAGCTACTTTTAAAGATTGTAAAACTGGCAAAAGATATGCTGTTAATAGAAATAAAGCTTATTTATTACTTGAAAAAGCATACTTAAATGCAGTGCATAAAGACTTTGAGCCAGAATGGGTTAAAATTGAAGGAAATTTAAAAATGGAAGAAGGAATGGAAGGTAATTTGGAAAAACAATTGGTTGTTTCAAAGTTTATTTCTTTAGATGAAAATAGAAAATGTAATTAAAAAAAATCAACATACAAATACGATGTTAAAAATAGAAAACTTACAAGCAAACATAGACGATAAAACAATTTTAAAAGGCTTAAACCTACAAGTTAAAGCAGGTGAAGTACACGCAATTATGGGACCCAATGGTGCTGGAAAAAGTACTTTGGCAAATATTATTGCTGGTAAAGAAGAATACGAAGTTACAAACGGATCTATCGAATTAAATGGCGAAGATATTAGTGAACTTGCTCCAGAAGAAAGAGCACATAATGGTGTTTTCTTATCTTTTCAATATCCTGTAGAAATTCCTGGAGTTTCTGTAACCAACTTTATAAAAACTGCCATTAACGAAACTCGTAAAGCAAAAGGTTTAGAAGACATGCCTGCAAAAGACATGTTAAAGAAAATTCGTGAAAAATCGGAATTGTTAGAAATAGACCGCAAATTCTTATCTCGTTCTTTAAACGAAGGCTTTTCAGGAGGAGAAAAGAAACGTAACGAAATCTTTCAAATGGCAATGTTAGAGCCAAAATTAGCAATCTTAGACGAAACTGATTCTGGTTTAGATATCGATGCTTTAAGAATTGTTGCAAATGGCGTAAACAAACTAAAATCGAAAGACAATGCTGTAATTGTAATTACACATTACCAGCGTTTATTAGAATATATCGTACCAGATTTTGTACACGTTTTACACGATGGAAAAATTGTAAAAACGGGCGATGCTTCTTTGGCTTTAGAGTTAGAAGCAAAAGGATATGATTGGATTAAGCAAGAGTTAGTTTAAAAATTGTTTCTATTGTTTAAAGTTTCAGGTTTTGGCTACTATTAGAAGATTCGAAGATTTAGAAATATGGCAACTTGCGAGAAAATTATCTCAGCAAGTTATTTCTATATCTAAAAACACAGAGTTAAAAAATGATTATCGCTTTAAAGACCAAATTAAAGCCTCATCAGGTTCAGTTATAGACAATAGCAGAAGGTTTTGAAAGAGATGGAAATTTAGAGTTTAGACAATATTTATCAATAGCAAAAGGTTCTGCAGGAGAAACACGTTCATAATCATACAGACTTTTTGATTCAGAATATATTTCTGAAGAACAATTAAAACAATTAATTACAGAGTGTGAAAGCTTGAGTAAAAAAATAGCAAATTTTATAAGCTATTTAAATAAAAAGGATTTTAAAGGAAATAAATTTAAGTAAGCAACAACTTGAAACAAAAGAAACTTTAAACCTGAAACTTATAGAAAAATGGAATTAAAAGATAAATTACTATCATCATACGTAGCGTTTGAAAATCGTGTAGATACCAAATCGGATATTCACGAAATTCGTTCTGAGGCACTTAAAAATTTTGAAAATTTAGGTTTCCCAACAAGAAAATTAGAAGCTTGGAAATACACTTCTTTAAACTCGGTTTTAAAGCAAGATTATAGCTTATTTCCACACAAAGAAAATGCAATTGAATTAGCACAAGTAAAGAAGTATTTTATTCATGATATAGATGCGTATAAAATTGTGTTTATCGATGGAAAATACAGCTCCTTTTTATCTGAAACTACACACGATAAAATTGATGTTTGCTTAATGTCATCTGCATTAACAAAGCCAAAATACAAAGCTGTAATTGATAATTATTTTAATAAAATTGCAAAACAAGACAATTTAACCTCTTTAAATACTGCATTTGCAAGTGAAGGTGCTTACATAAATATTCCAAAAAATACAGAGGTTAACAAACCAATTCAAATCATTCACTTAACAACAGGATCTGAAGTAGCAACCCTATTACAACCACGTAATTTAATTGTTGTTGGAGAGAATTCTCTGGTACAAATTATAGAACGTCACCAAAGTTTAACCAGCAATCCTGTTTTAACAAATGCGGTTACAGAAATTTTTGCCGATAAAAGTGCTTTTGTAGATTACTATAAAATTCAGAATGACGATTTAAACGCTTCTTTAATCGACAACTCTTACATCGAACAACAATCGAAAAGTGTGGTTTCTGTGCATACATTTTCTTTCGGAGGAAATATTACAAGAAATAATTTAAACTTTTATCAAAAAGGAGAATACATCGATTCTATCTTAAAAGGAATTACAATTATCGAAGGAAAACAACATGTAGATCATCATACTTTAGTACATCATATAGAGCCAAATTGCGAGTCTCACCAAGATTATAAAGGAATTTACGACGAGCGTTCCACAGGTGTTTTCAACGGAAAAGTAATTGTTGAAAAAGAAGCTCAGAAAACAAATGCATATCAGCAAAACAACAACGTTTTAATTAGCGATAGAGCAACCATAAATGCAAAACCTCAGCTAGAAATTTTTGCAGACGATGTAAAATGTTCTCATGGTTGTACCATTGGTCAGTTAGATGAGGATGCTTTATTTTACATGCAACAACGTGGAATTCCTAAAAAAGAGGGAAAAGCATTGTTAATGTATGCTTTTGCAAATACGGTTTTAGAAAGTGTAAAAATACCAGAAGTAAAACAACGAATTACCAAAATTATCGCCAAGAAATTAGGTGTTAATATGGGTTTTGATTTGTAAGTAAGTAATACAGTTAACTTTTGTACTAAACAAGTTAATGCCAATTATATAGTTTATTTAGCTTTGTTTAAAATTGACTAACTATATAAAAACGAATATTATGAACAAAAGTATTAAAACAGTATTATTAGTAGCAGGCCTTATATTATTAGGATACGGAATTTACACATTAATTCAGCCAGAAGCCCAAGTTTCTATTGGAGATTTAGACTTAATCGAAGCACAAGACAACACCAATTCTTACATTACAATCGGTTTAGGAATTGTAGCTGTAGCTTTAAGTTTAATTAAAGGAAAAAGCTAACACGAAACCATAAAATTATTACAAACCACTTAATCTTAACTATAAAAGTGAGTGGTTTTTTAGTTTTATAATTGTTTGGGCGTTCCCTTTTTGCATTTAAAAGTTTAGAAATAAAACTTTTAAATGCAAAAACGTCAGGCTTTCGGCAGTCGCTTTTTTTGCTTCATTTAATTTAGTATTTGCTCAATTGAAAAGATAGTTTTTATAAAAGAATTAAAAGTAAATTCGATGCAAAAAAGAGCTCCAACAATGCCTCTATCCTTAACGCGAAAAAACTTAGAGAATAAAGAAAACAATTAGAGATTCAGTTAATAACCAGCAATAAACTTCCATTCCGAAATTAACCCCTAAAGGGTTTGAAACCCTTTAGGGGTTAGGAAACAGTTTTGTGTATGACTCGTTGCGTGCAATGAGCTATAAATTTTCGGTTAAATCACAAACCAGATTTTTAAATTTTGCTATTTATCTTTTTTATTGGAAATCTTCAAATTTAAAAATTTGTTGATTTTCCAAATACGCCATTACTTCAATTAAGAAACTGACCAGTAATAAGTTATACAAGTTGTTGTGGTTAGTGTTTATTTCCTCAATTCGATAATTTCCTTTTTCAGTTCAGGAAGTTCTTTAATAATTATAGTCCAAATAACTTCATCCGAAATACTGTCATATTCGTGAGCGATTCGATTCCTTGTTCCAATTATCTTTTGGGCATTTTTAATTTCAATCTCAGAATGTTTATATTTTAAAATTCTGTTTATTGCTTCTCCAATAATTTCTATATTTCGTTCTACCGCTTTTTTTGTTTTTAAGTCTTTTTGATAGACAAAAAAGTCTCGTTGTCCGGGTAAGAAATCAAAAATTTCGTCAATAGACCTTTCAACATCTTCAAGCCAAGAGTTAATTCTATTGTCCATAAATCAACACTTTGGTTTCATCGAGTTCCTTTCTGAAATATTTGTTTTTAATAGCTCGATATTCAATTAAGTCAATTGGGCGTTTTAATAACTTTTCCAATTTGTCTTTTAATTGGAAGTATAAATTCGTGTATTCAAATGGGTCATTTTCATCAAAATCCACAACAAAATCTATATCAGATTCATCGCTGAAATCATCTCGAATCACAGAGCCGAATGCAGAGAAAGTTCGAACTTTGTATTGTTCACAAAGCTTTTTAATCCGATTTATATTTTTGTCGTTTATTTTCATATCTCAAAAATAGTCAAATTTCTTGTAGGTTCAATTTTGATTGGAATTTTTCTTGCATTAGCCACAACAGGAAGTAAATTGAATAAGATCTTATTAAATTTTAAAACCTGTTCAGAAAAAACTATTTTATACTTCCAACAACCCCTTTCAAAAACTCATTTTGGTCGGCATTTTTAGTCAAACCTAAACGAACAATAACCATCTCTTCATCTGGTAAAATATATACATTTTGTCCTTTATAACCACTTGCAAAAAACATCTTTTTAGAAACACTTGGATATCTTCCAGAAGCATTCAACCAAAAATGGGCTCCATACCAACCCTCTGAAGTTGGTGTTGGCTGTACTACATAATCTGTCCAATTTTCACTAAAAATTTGTGTTCCATTCCAATTTCCACGATGCAAATACAACAAACCAAATTTTGCCCAATCTCTTGCAGTTGCCCAAGCATAAGAAGAGCCTACGTAATTTCCATCTAAATCGGCTTCCACAATCATAGAATTCATACCAATTTTATCAATTAAGTTTGTGTACCAAAAATCTAAATACTCTTGATGCGTCTTAAATTGACTTCTTAAAATCCCAGAAAGTAAATTACTCGTTCCAGAAGAATAATTCCAAGTTTCATTTGGTTTACCTACCAATTGCTTTTTTTCTTGTTCCTTGGTCATATTTCGCTCTAAAAACAGCATTCTTGTAGCGTCTGAAATCTCTTCGTAGTTTTCGTCCCAAGCCAAACCAGAATTCATTTGTAATAAATTATGAATGGTGATGTTTTTTCTATCATCATTTTGCCAACTTTTAATAGGTGCTTTGTCTTTTACATTTAATTTTCCTTGAGATTGTAAAATTCCAAAAATGGTAGAAGTAATACTTTTTGTCATAGACCAACCCAGTAATTTTGAGGTTTTATCAAATCCATCTGCATAACGTTCTGCAATAATCTGGTTTTTATATATTACAATTCCTGCTCTTGTTTGGTTTTTCTTTTCAAACAAAAAATCCATTGCTTTTTCTAATTTATTATAATCAACATTGCTAAAAACAGTGTCTTTTTGTGGCGCATTTCCATAAGGAAAAGGCGTATTATTATCGGGTTTCGTTCTTTTAGGAACTAAATAAGGCGCAGTTTCGTCACTTTTATCTAACGTTAAAACTGCGCCTAAACCTTCTCTATAAATTGCTTTTCTGGTTAACAAACCAAATGTAGATGAGGTTGCTATTTTCTTCTCTTTATCTACTTTATCGCTTGCTAAATTTACGGGCGAAAAATTATTATCAGTTGTATCTGTCAATTCTAAAGTTCTTTTTGCCAAAAAAACAGAAGAAGCCGTATTTTTTGCTGAATAACCAGATAATATATTCAATTTTGGATAATTATAAATAACAGCAATTAGTATAAAAACAGCTAATAAAAGTAATATTCTCTTTAAAATTTTCATCTATACAAGTTTTTGAAGATGTAAAAATAAGAAAATCATATCGACTTTCTTATAAGTTTAAAATTCCATCCTTTATCTTTGTACTTTAAAATGATTTGTATGATAAATGTTGATAAAATAAGAGCAGATTTCCCGATTCTTAAAAGAGAAATAAATGGAAAACCTTTGGTGTATTTCGATAATGCAGCGACTTCACAAACACCACAAGTTGTTATTGATGCCATTGTAGATTATTATAGCAATTACAACGCAAATATTCACAGAGGCGTACATACTTTAAGTCAGGAAGCAACCGATAAATATGAAGAAGCTCGTATTAAAATTCAGCATCATTTTAATGCAAAACATGCGTACGAAATTATTTTAACTTCTGGTACAACAGATTCTATAAATAGAGTTGCGGCTGGTTTTGCATCACTTTTAAATAAAGATGATGAAATTATCGTTTCTGCTTTAGAACACCATTCTAATATTGTGCCTTGGCAAATGTTGTGTGAAAAAACAGGCGCTATTTTAAAGGTAATTCCGATGTTGGAAGATGGTTCTTTGAACATGGAAGCATATTATAAATTAGTAAACGAAAAAACAAAATTGGTTTTTTGTAACCATGTTTCCAATGCTTTAGGAACTATAAATTCTATTGAAGAAATTATTGAAACTGCACATAAATTCGGAGCTGCTGTATTAATTGACGGAGCACAAGCAACACCCCATATAAAACCAGATGTACAAGCTTTAAATGTTGATTTTTACGTGGCTTCTGCCCATAAATTGTGTGGACCAACAGGCGTTGGAATGTTGTATGGAAAACAAAAATGGTTAGAAAAATTACCTCCTTATCAAGGTGGAGGAGAAATGATAGATACTGTTACTTTCGAGAAAACTACTTATGCTGGTTTACCTCATAAATTTGAAGCTGGAACTCCAAATATTTGTGGTGGAATTGCCTTTGGAGCCGCAATAGATTATATGAATGCTGTTGGTTTCGATAATATTGCTTCTTACGAAGCAGAACTTTTAAAATACGGAACGCAAGAATTATTAAAAATTGAAGGTTTAAAAATCTACGGAACTACATTAGAAAAAACAGCTGTTGTTTCTTTTAATGTTGGCGTAATTCATCCTTATGATATTGGTGTAATTTTAGACAAATTAGGCGTTGCTGTAAGAACAGGCCATCATTGTGCACAACCCATTATGGATTTCTATAAAATTCCAGGAACAGTTAGAGCCTCCTTCTCTTTTTACAACACAAAAGAAGAAATAGATGTAATGATTACAGCTTTAAAAAAAGCGGTAATGATGCTTTCTTAGTAGAAAAATAACTTTCGCGAACATTGTGGAAAAGATTCTTTCAGGATAACAAACAGGGTAGAAATTGAGTGAAACCACACAAAACAAAAAAGGTTGAGAATAATTCCTCAACCTTTTTTTATTTAATTTAAAACTTTCCTATTTTAATGTAGGAGAATAATTTGTAGGATAGTCATCTGCTTTTGCCAAACCATCTGTTGCTTTTGTAAAATTAGAACCAAACTTCGCATCTATGGCTGCTAACATTTTATTCGCCATTAATGCATAACCTCTGGCTGTTAAATGAATTCCATCTAAACTTACCAAACCTCCAGTTACCAAACTTGTGGTCATCGTATAATTGTCGAATTGAATTCCGTTAGAAGCTTCTTGTAAAATTGCATTTAAATCTATTAAAGCAAGATTTTTATTAGCGTTTGCAGTTTCGGTAATGGTTTTGTTATAAGCTACTGTAGCGTTCTTAATCGCTTCTTGTTCTTGTGGAGTAAGCACCCATTGGTCTGCTAATGGAAGTGTAATTCCTTCAGCAGAAAATTGACCTGCCAAAGTAGCTGGTAAGAGTCCACCACTTTGGGTAATTAAAGAACCAGCTACAGTCTTGTTTACTGTTCCTATAACACTGCTACTTGGTAAAACTAATAAATCTTTAACTGTTGCAGATCTTGCTTTTCCATATTGTTTTCCTAACAAACCAGCTACCAAAGGCGCTGCTGCTGCTGGTAAACCTAAAGATTGTACAAAAGGTACAAAAGTTGGACTTTTACCCAAAGTAGTCGTAATTGCCACAGATAAATCTGTTGCGTCTTCATCAAATATAACTACTGGGTTTGTTTTAGTTTCAGAAAAAATAATAGCACGTTCTGGCTCACCTGCACCAACATATATTTTATTTATTGCACCAAATACAGAGTTTAATAAAGGTATTTGTGCTTTTAATGCTGGTCCCGTTTTCTTGTCATTTGGGTTTAAAGGATTGTGAGGAACTGTTGTAAAATAGGGCAACAAATTAATATTTGGTACTGTAGCAATAACTCCCTTTGCTCCTCCTGCAGTTAATGCTGTAACCATTCCTTTAAAAACATTATCGAAAACTAAAGGATTTGTAATATCATTTAAACCATAAGTTGCCGGGTTTAAATTACCTGTTGGGTTTGTTGTTGATGGAGATTGATCTACACCTGAACCACCACTTATAGCATAACTTAATACATCATTTCCTCCAATTTCAGATAAGGTAAAAAACGTTGGTTTTTGTGCTAAAGCATCTGCTAAAACAGTTGTAGTTGGGCTTGAAGCCATTCTACCAAAATAAGGGTTTAATGTTGCATACCCAGCAAACGTTAGATGAAAACTTTTTGCTCCTGGAATTCCATAATTGTTAAAAGAAGATCCATCTGCACGTGCTGTTAAACTAGTAGTTGGTGTTGCACCTAATCTTGCAGGTGTTCTAGTTACTGGATTAAAAACCAATCTTGGTGGTTGTACAACAGTACTTCCTGTTACAAAACCTCCAATATTGTCGCCCATTAATGGTTGGTTAAAGTCTCCACCATCAGCTGCTTTAAATTTTGTAGCCAAAATATTTGGAAAGGAATTTTCTTGTCCTGCTTTAAACAATGCTCCGTCTGTAAAACCTGCTGTAAATGAGGCTCCAATAGAAACATAGTTAGAGAAATCTAAGCCATTTGCATCTAAGTTTACTTGTGGTTTTACTTCTTCTAAAATTGGATCTAAATCGTTGTTTACATCACAAGATGCAAAACCAATTGATAAAAGAAGGAGACCTATATATTTATAATTTTTCATAAATTATTGTTTTTTTATTAGTTATTAATTGTCCAAGAAAGGTAGTATTGAGAACCTATTGCCCCAACTCCTGGTGCACTAAAATATTGTTTTCCTGTTAAGTTTGCGCCACCTAATTTAAATACCGACTTAATTGAAGGTACAGTATAATTAATTTGAGCATCTAAAATAGTTCTAGATTCTATGGTTGCATCTAAGAAAGTAGATTCCCATAAATATTCGTCTTGCCATCTTGCGTTGATATTGAAACCAAAGTTTTCGAATAAGTTTGTATGACCGAATTGTAATTTTACTTTGTGTTCTGGTGTGTTAAAACCAGCTTCAAAATCTGGGTCAGATGCTTGGTCGAAATCGAACTTAGCATAGGTATAATTTACGCCTAAATCGAAACCATTAAATACTTTTGTATTTAAACCTATAGAAGCTCCATAAGAACTAATATCTGCAGTTGAGTTTGTATATACTTGGAACGCTTTAAAATCTCCATTTCTTAATGCCAAAAGAGACAAACTATTATCTCCTACTGTTCCATAAAAAGGAACCAATACATTTTTCCCAGAAATAAAATCTTCATAGCTGTTATAATACCCACTTAAATCTATAGTAATTCTAGATTTTCCTGCATTTATTAAACCTCTATATCCTAATTCGTAAGCAGTAACTTTTTCTGGTTTTACTAAAGGTGCAACTGATGCAGCTGGTGCTCCAGCTTGAACAGAACTTGCAGAGAAAGAATTTTCATAAGCCTGTCTTCCCACTATAGTTGTTGTAGCTCCTCCTGTAAACGCTAGACCTGCAGTACTTACTGGTAAAGGTGCAGATGTATATCTATCTAAATTATCTGGTGCAGAACCTACCAAAATTGCAGCTCCAGCATCTAAACCAATATATTGATCTTGTGTGGTTGGGTTTCTAAAGCCTGTTTGAAAAGAAGCTCTAAAATTGTCGTTTTTATTTTCTCCTGCAGCATAAGCTAATGAGACTCTTGGAGAAACGTTACCTTCGAAATTTTGTGCTTTATCATAACGAATAGAAGCTGTAAACTTTAAACGATCATCTTCTAAGAATTTCTTTTGCATTTGTGTGTAAACTCCATACTCATCATAATCGATAGGACCATCGAAATCTGTAAAAATACTTCCACTAGAATTTAACGAGTATCTTCTGTATGAACCTCCTACTTGAAATTCGGCAAAATCGATAACATCTTGAAAGTTATAATTTACATCGCCATGATATAATTTTGTTTGATCTTGAAATTTAGATCCTGTAACTAAATCTGGGTCTGATGTTACATCATTAAATGCAGCTTGGAAACCTGGTGTTCCTGGCTCTAATCTTCCAGAATCTGCTTGAGTCCTTGCAAATGCGTGTGATCCACTAACCAAATAAGCTCCTGCATATTCTTTAAACCAATCTTGGTCCGATTTCCATCTTCTGTTAATATTAATTGCGGCAAAACGCGAATCATAAGAATTGCCAGCGTCTTCTGTAGTAACATAACCTCTTACAAAGAAATTTTTACCTCTTAATTCTAATTTTTGTTGTGCTAAATAGAAGTCTCTAATATTATATCTATTTGCTCCTTGATAAATTGTATTACCAACACCAAACTTAGAATTAAATATTACTTCTAAACGATCATCTCCAAAAGGACGATAATGTAAAGCTGTGTTTAGTTTTACACTTCTAGCTTCATAATCTCTCATTAAATCTACCTCTCTATAACCTGTTCTACTTACTCTACCTATTGCACCACCTAAATCTATTGCAACTTCATCTCCATAAATATTTAAGCCGTCAAAATCATTTTTAGAGTTTCTATCTCCAGGAGCATATTTTCCTTTTGCGGTATTTCTGTAATCAGTAGCAAACCACTCTGTACCTTTTAAGTAAGAAAGTGTTGCTTTTGCTGCAAATTTATTAGAAAAAGCGTATGCCATTCTAATACTTACATCATGGAAAGTATTATCTCCAGCTGCATCTTGGCTCGTTAAACCACTCTTATAAGAAAAACTTATACCTTGATCATCAAAAGGGTTTCTACTTGTCATAAACATAATTCCGTTAAAAGCATTCGCTCCATATAATGCAGAAGATGCTCCAGGAAGTAATTCTACTGTGTTAACATCTAATTCCGACATTCCTAAAAGGTTCCCAATCGCAAAGTTAAGAGCTGGAGAAGAATTATCCATCCCATCTACCAATTGCATAAAACGCGTGTTTGCAAATGTTGCAAAACCTCTCGTATTTACAGATTTAAACGTTAAACTGTTTGTATTAATATCTACCCCTTTTAAATTTTCTAAACCATCGTAAAAAGAAGGCGAAGAAGTGTTTTTAATCGCTCTTGCATCTAACCTTTCTACAGTTACTGGAGACTCCATAATACGTTCTGGAGTTCTAGAAGCAGAAACAACAATTTCGTCTAGAGAGGTTTCATTCTCTGTTAAAATAACTTCTACCTTTTGGTTTTTTTTAGTAATCTCGATTTCTTCAGTTTTAAAACCTAACATCGATACTTCAATGGTAAAAGGCGGATTATCTGCAACCTTTAGTACAAATTTGCCATCGAAATCTGTAGTTGTACCCACAGCTTTTCTAGAAACTTTAATGTTTGCTCCTGGAAGTAAATCTCCTGTGAGCGCATCTTTAACTGTACCTGTTACAGTAGTTTGGGCAACCATAACAGTGCTACTAAAAGCAATACATACAAGTAGTAAAATCTTTTTTATCATAATTTGAATTAATTTGTTAACTGTTATGCAAAATACAATTTTTTTTGAATTATTAATTATCTGATCAATTATTTTGTGTTTTTAACAAATAAAGTAACGAAATTTATTAGAATCTCATTCGAATAATCTATCAAAATCCATAAATTTTAAAAATTTAGTGTTGTACATTTGCTCTAAGTAAATCTTATTTTTTTGAAAACGATTATCGATATATCTAACTTTTCGACCAAAGAAAAAACATTTGTTACCATTGGAACCTTTGACGGGGTGCATTTTGGTCATCAAAAAATATTAGAAAAATTGGTTTCTGAAGCGAGAAAGGCTGGAAAAAAATCGGTTTTACTTACTTTTTTTCCACATCCAAGAATGGTGTTACAAAAAGATGCTTCCATCGAGCTAATTAACACGATTGACGAGCGTGAAAAATTGCTAAAAAAAACAGGTTTAGATTACTTAATTATCCATCCTTTTAGCAGAGATTTCTCCAGAATAACTGCACTTGAATTTGTGCGAGATATTTTGGTGAACCAATTTAATATATCAAAATTAATTATTGGTTACGACCATCATTTTGGTAAAAATCGCGAAGGTAATATCAATCAGTTAACAGAATACAGCCATTTATACGATTTTAAAGTGGAAGAAATTCCAGCACAAGATATTGATGATGTTTCTGTAAGTTCCACAAAAATTAGACGTGCTTTAGCCAATGGAAACCTAAAAACTGCCAACAATTATTTGGGCTACAATTTTATGTTGAAGGGCAAAGTTGTGAACGGAAAAAAATTAGGTGGCAAAATTGGGTATCCAACTGCAAATATAAATGTTGAGGAAGATTACAAATTGATTCCTAAAACAGGTGTGTATGTCGTAAAATCTACGATTGATAAAAAGACTGTTTTTGGGATGATGAATATAGGAAGTAGACCTACTGTAGATGGAAATCATCAAACAATTGAGGTACATTTTTTTGATTTCAATCGAGATTTATATGGAAAAATTTTAACCATAGATTTAATTTACTTTTTACGTAACGAAGAAAAATTCGATTCTTTAGATGCACTAATTCTTCAACTTAAAAAAGATGAAGAAATTGCAAGAAATTATATAAAAAATAAAAAGCTCCTTTAATTTCCCAAAGGAGTAAATACTCTTGTGAAAATTTTTTATAAAAAAAGCCATTTTTCAGTTTTATCTTAATTGAAAAAAATAACCATTCCTAAAAAAGATTTTAATTTTAGTAACATAATCTTTAAAGGTTTGAGTGTCTCTTCCCTTTTGGAAGATTATGATGAGGTTTTTGTATTGAAACTACTGCACAAATTATATATTTGCATTCTTAAATTCTTACAAAATGTTACAAGTACAATTTATTAGAGAAAACAAAGAATTAGTTTTAGCAGGATTGGCAAAACGTAATTTTGCGAATGCAGAAACTATTGTTGAGCAAGTTTTAACTGCGGATGAAAACAGAAGAGCAACACAGGTTGCTTTAGACGATGTTTTAGCGGAATCTAATACTTTATCCAAAGAAATTGGCGGTCTTTTTAAATCTGGAGAAATACAAAAAGCCAACATTTTAAAAGAAAAAACGAGTCAGCTAAAAGAACAATCTAAAGAATTGTCAGAAAAATTAAATGGTTTTGGTGATGAGCTTCAGAACTTATTATATCAAATACCAAATATTCCTCATGCTTCTGTAAAAGCAGGAAATTCTGAAGAAGATAACGAAGAGGTTTTTAAAGAAGGAATGATACCTGATTTAGGCAAAAATGCATTGCCTCATTGGGAATTGGCAAAGAAATACAACATTATCGATTTCGAGTTAGGTACAAAAATTACAGGTGCTGGTTTTCCTGTTTACAAAGGAAAAGGAGCAAGATTACAACGTGCATTAATTAATTATTTTTTAGATAAAAATATTGAAGCTGGTTATAAAGAATACCAAGTGCCACATTTGGTAAACGCAGCATCTGCCACAGCAACTGGGCAATTGCCAGATAAAGACGGACAAATGTACCACGCAACAATAGACGATTTATATTTAATACCAACTGCAGAAGTACCAATTACCAATATGTTTCGTGGCAATTTAATGCAAGAAAGCGATTTTCCAATTACAGCAACTGGCTACACACCTTGTTTTAGACGCGAAGCTGGTAGTTATGGCGCACATGTTCGTGGTTTAAACAGGTTGCATCAATTCGATAAAGTAGAGATTGTAAGAGTAGAGCATCCAGATAAATCATATCACGCTTTAAGTGAAATGGTAGAGCATATAAAAAACATTTTAAGAGAATTGAAATTGCCTTACAGAATTTTACGTTTGTGTGGAGGAGATACTGGTTTTACTGCTGCTTTAACATTCGATTTCGAATTATTTTCTACAGCGCAAGATAGATGGTTAGAAATTAGTTCGGCTTCAAATTTTGAAACTTTTCAAGCAAATAGATTAAAATTACGTTTTAAAAATAAAGAAGGTAAAAGTGAACTTGCACACACATTAAATGGTAGTTCTTTAGCTTTACCACGTGTTTTAGCAGGAATTTTAGAGAATTATCAAACCGAAGATGGTATTAAAATACCAGATGTGTTGGTTCCTTATTGTGGATTTGAAATGATTCAGTAAGCAGTTGGCAGTAAGCTTGTTTGCGGTTGAATGTTGTGTGGTAATCTTCTAAATTTTTAAGTATTTGTTTACAGTCAGAAAATCACTGCCTACTGAAGACTGAAAAACTGCAAACTAATTAGCTACAACTGCTACCATTAATCTCTTATATTTATTCATTTCTGAAAGAGCTTGTAAATACGCAGCTATTTGTCCGTTTTTCATAAACTTTATAGAGTTATTTTTTGCAATTTGGTATTGCTGATAAAAAGTATGCATAATAGTTAATTTGATTGGTTATATACCCTAAAGACCTATTTCGTACCAAAATGTTACAAAAGAGCTTTCAAAAAGTGTTTGCTTTAATAAAAAATTAACATTTTTGTTGTTTATATTTGATGTCTATGAAAAACTTATTTTTTCTTATTTTATTTACTGTTAGTAGTTTTAGTTTTGCTCAACAAACAATTCCACAACAAGCAACACAAAACGAATATTTGCTTGCGGAAAATTATTACAGGGAAGGAGCGTATGAAAAAGCGACTCAGATTTTTAAAAAATTATACGATAAATCGCCTTTTAACACCACTTATTTAGGACGATTAATTGCTTGTTATCAAGAAACCGATAAATTTAAAGAAGCAGAAAATTTGCTAAAAGCAAGGATTAGAGCTAACGCATCACAAATTTATTTATATGTGTATCTGGGTTATAATTACGAGCGTCAGCAAAAAAAAGAACAAGCAAAAATTAATTACAATTTGGCTTTAAATTCTTTGGATAAAAGCCCTGCTTATGGTGGAATTATTGGACGCCTTTTTAAAGATTATAATTTGTTAGACAATGCAATTTTGGCTTATGAGAAAGCAATGGAAAAGAATAAAAATGCCAATTACAGCTTTCAAATTGCACAAATTTATGGCGAAAAAGGAAACTACAAACAAATGTTCGAATCTTATATAAATCTGGTTGATAAAAACGAGCAATATTTTAATTTGGTGCAAAGATATGCGAGTAGATATATTACAGACGATTCCGAAAATGAAGCAAATATTTTATTTAGAAAAACACTTTTAAGAAAATCGGTTAGCAACCCAAAAGGTATTTGGAACAAGCTACTAAGCTGGTTATTTGCACAACAAAAAGATTACAAGAAAGCATTTGTTCAAGAAAAAGCTTTGTATCAAAGAAATCTTACAGATTTATCTTCCATTTTTACAGTTGGGAAAATCGCTTTCGAAAACCATAATTTCGATACCTCTACAGAATGTTTCAACTTTATTAAAGAAACATCAAAAATTAAAGAAGAAAAAATTGATGCCAATTTATACCTCGCAAAAATAGCAGTCGCCACAAAAAACCCTGAAACAGAAGCATTGTTTCAATCTCTCTTAAAAGAGTTTGGTAAAAACACATCTACCATAAAAATACAAGTAGCATATGCGGATTTTCTTACATTTTCTGCCAACAAACCAGAAAAAGCAAAAGAAGTTTTACAAGAAGCAATTGGCTATTCTCGTTCTAAATTCGACAAGGCAAGAATTAAATTAAAACTGGGAGATGTTTTAGTATTTACAGGGAAATTCAACAAAGCATTAATTTATTTTTCTCAAATACAAACACAGCTAAAAAACCACGAATTGGCGCAAGAAGCTCGTTTTAAAGTAGCGCAAACAAGTTATTTTAAAGGCGATTTTACATGGGCAAAAGCACAATTAAAAGTTTTAAAAGGCTCTACAACACAGCTAATCGCGAACGATGCTGTCGATTTATTTTTAATCATTTCCGATAACGAACCTTTAGATTCTATTCCATCAGGATTAAAAGAATATGCACAAGCAGAATTGTTGGCATATCAAAATAAAGACGACGAAGCCATAAAAGTGCTGAATTCTATCTTAGAAAACGAAACCTTAAAAGAGTTGAATGGCGGTTTTGTTCCGATTACAAATAACGTGCATTTTAAGATTGCAAAATTGCAGATAAAGCAAAAGAAATACGAAGAAGCAATTTTAAATTTCGCCAAAATTATAGCAACAGACAATCAAGGTTTTTTAACGGATGAGGTCTATTATGAAATGGCAGAATTGTACAATTTTTTAGGAAATACAGAGAAAGCACAAGAATATTATCAAAAAATAATTTTCGAGCATCCCTCCAGTATTTACTTGGTAGAAGCCAGAAAAAAATATAGAAAATTAAGAGGAGACGATATATAGTCAATGGTTTTTTGTTGTTGGTTTATGGTTTTAATACATAAGAAAATCGAAACTAAGATATCGCCACCAACTAAAAACCATCAACCAAAAACTAACAATAATGTACATATACAACGTAACAATAAATATAGATGAAAGTGTTCATGAAGAGTGGTTAACTTGGATGGAAACACACATTTTAGATGTTTTAAATACTGGCAGATTTATATCCGCAAAACTCACACAGGTTTTAGTAGACGAAGAAATGAGTGGAAAAACCTATTCTGTACAATACACTGCAAATACGAGAGAAGATTTAAACGATTATTATCAATTTGATGCCGATAAATTAAGAAAAGATGGACTAAAATTTGCCGATAAAATGGTTGCTTTTAGAACAGAATTACGTGTTGTAAATGAATTTTACCCTACAGTTACGAGTAATTAAATCTTTAAAAATTGATTCACTTAAAAAAACCTTTGTGATTCTTTGTGGTTTTTCTTTTTGAAACTTTGCGAAATAACTATCACACAGAGTTGCACAAAGAAGACACAAAGTTACACATAGAAAATTCTCTATTTTACCTTCAAATCTAAATGACAATCTGGGTAAACAGAAACTAAAAACTCGCTCCAACACCAATAGAAAAAGCTTTTATATTAGAAACACCAATCTTAAAATCTTCATAACCAGAAGAAATATGGTAATTTTTAAGATGATATTTTAACAATACTTTCGTTTTTTGAACACCTCTGTTATTTACCCTTGTCCATTTATGATAAAAATCGATACTTATTGGTTTTGCAATAAATAATTCTGCACCAACTCCAAGTCCAAAACGTGTTTCATTTACATCACTTCCAACGTGCATAATTCCCAAACCGAACCAAGCATCGAAACGTTGCGTTCGAATTCTGTAATACTTTAATAAAGCCGAATATAAAGAAAATGAATCTCGGTTTCCATTCACATTTTCAGAAAGATATAAATAATCTATATCCAAAGCAAAACGCTTAAAAAAGCGAAAATTTACACCAAAATTATTGCCATACAAATTTTTACTTTCTCTCACAAAATTGTTGGTAATATCAAAACGAGTAATATTATAATTGGTAGAATCTGTATAAATAAAATTTCCATATCTCGCTTCCTTGTAAGGGTAATTAGAAATTTCTGCATCGTGCATTCTTCCATTAAATTCCCAAGGAGATTCAATGGCAATTCCATAAACGGTATAGGCAAGAATATAACCTCCAATTTTTACAAATGGGTTTACATCATCGTCAAATAAAGAGACTTTAGATTTTTTGTTACTTCTAGAAACTTTTGTTACTCTTGTTCCGTTCGAAAAATTTGTATTCTTCTCTTTAATACTCTCTTTCCCTTTTTTTAATTTACCTTCTTGAGAAAAAACAGTCGTTTGCGAGCCAAAAAACAAGACTCCAATTAATAGTAGTTTTTTAAACATTTTTGGTTGATTTTAATCTTACATTCAACCAAAAATTATGCCGAATTTTAACTGTACATTTGTGGCGGAAAGTAAAAACGGGTAAAATGTCTGTAAAAGCAAAAAAACATTTAGGTCAGCATTTCTTAACAGATGAAACAATTGCAAAAAACATTGCATATGCGTTAACAGAAAATGGCTATGATAACGTCTTGGAAATTGGCCCTGGAATGGGTGTTTTAACCAAATATTTATTACAGAAAAAGCCAAAAATTACAGTCATGGAATTAGACAGAGAATCTGTTGCTTATTTGCATGATGTTTTTCCAATAGAACACCTTAACCTAGATACTTCCAAAGAAAAATTCGAGATTATAGAAGGCGATTTCTTAAAGAAAGAAATAGCAGAAATTTTCGATAAAAAACAAGTCGCAATTATTGGTAATTTCCCATATAACATTTCTACACAAATTGTTTTTAAAGTGATTGAAAATAGAGAATATGTTCCTGAATTTGCTGGCATGTTTCAAAAAGAAGTTGCCAAAAGAATTTCAGAAAAAGAAGGTTCTAAAGTGTACGGAATTTTATCTGTTTTAACGCAAGCTTTCTTTGATGTAGAATATCTTTTTACAGTGCCTCCAACCGTTTTCGATCCACCACCAAAAGTAGATTCTGGTGTTATAAGATTCATCAGAAAAAAGGATTATTCGCTTCCTGTAGACGAAAAATTATTTTTTAGAGTCGTAAAAACAGCATTTAATCAACGTAGAAAAATGTTGCGTTCTAGCTTAAAATCTTTTAATCTTTCGGATTCTTTAAAAGAAGAACCTATATTTGCGAAACGCCCAGAACAATTATCGGTACAAGACTTTATTTTATTGACGCAAAAATTAGCAGAAAATGACCTTGGAAATTAATAACGAATTTCTAGACAATCTAACAGAACTTATCGCCTCTAAAAACGATAAAAAAATTTCTGCGCTGTTTGCTGAGGTCCATTTTGCAGATATTGCAGAAGTTTTAGACGAATTAGATTTCGACGAAGCTATCTATATTATAAAACTTTTAGACAGCGAAAAAACATCGGAAATTCTTACAGAATTAGATGAAGACACACGTGAAAAAATCTTAGAAAATTTATCTGCTAGAGAAATTGCCGATGAAATTGGAGAGATGGACACAGATGATGCTGCAGATATTATTGGAGAACTTTCCGAAGAACGCCAAAGACGTGTAATAAATGCGCTGGAAGACGACGACTTAGCTGCAGATATTAAAGAATTATTGTCTTACGACGATAATACTGCAGGTGCTCTAATGGCGAAAGAATTGGTAAAAGTTTACGAAACTTGGACGGTTGCAGGTTGCATGCGAAGAATTCGTGGCCAAGCAAAAGAAGTAACCAGAGTACACTCCATTTATGTAGTAGACAAAGAAGAAAAATTGGTAGGTAGATTGTCTTTAAAAGACTTAATTACCTCTAAATCCGACCAAAAAATAGCCGATATTTTAAAGCCAAAAGTAGATGCTGTAAATGTGCATGAAGATGATGAAGAAGTCGCAAAAATTATGGCAAAATACGATTTAGAAGCCATCCCTGTTGTAGACGATAATAACGTTTTATTGGGTAGAATTACTATTGATGATATTGTAGATGTTATTCGAGACGAAGCCGATAAAGATTACCAAATGGCAGCAGGTTTTTCGCAAGATGTAGAAGTAAATGACACCATTTGGGAACTCACAAAAGCACGTTTGCCTTGGTTAATATTAGCACTTTTTGGTGGTTTTATATCAGTTTCCGTTTTAGGAAGTTTCGATAGTGCCATGGTTAAGTATAAAGAATTATTCTTTTTTACACCTTTAATTGCTGCAATGGCTGGAAATGTGGGTGTACAATCTTCCGCAATTATTGTGCAAGGTTTGGCAAACGACAGCTTAAAAGGTTCTCTTTTTAGAAGACTTTTAAAGGAAATTTTACAAGGTTTATTAAACGGTTTTGTCTTGGCGGCTTTGTTAATGTCTGCAGGAATGTTATTTTTAGGTTTTCCTTTAGATTTAGGAATTACAGTAGCAGCCTCTCTTATTTCTGTAATTGTAATCGCTTCGATTATTGGAACATTTATTCCCATTATTTTGGCAAAAAGAGGCATAGACCCTGCATTGGCAACTGGCCCTTTTATTACGACCAGTAACGATATTTTAGGAATATTAATTTACTTTTCAATCGCGAAGTTGGTACTAGGTTTTTAGGGCGTTAGGTGGCATTTAAAATAAAAATTCTACTAATCATTTGTATTTTGTTGTCGTGTATATTATATTTGCGACATTAAAAATAAATATTATGAATTTAACTGAAAAACAAACGAAAATTATTTTTGGAATTTTAATGGCATTTTTTATGGCTTTGGCAATGTCATTTATAATGGTACTTATTAACGTAGGAGTGGTCAAAGCATTTTTGCCGATTTGGATGAAAAGTTTTGCAATTGGATTTGTGGTTGCAGTTCCAACCTCTATGGTAGCAGCACCTATTTCTCAAAAATTTATAAGTACAATTTCAAAGAATGGAAAATAGAGAAACAAAGTATTGGATAATAACAGCCTCAAAAGAGCACGTTAAAAAGGGAGTTCAAGGAAATTTTGCACAAGCTTGTCACGGAAAAGCTACGCCATTGAAAAAATGAAAAAAGGAGATTTTGTTATTTACTATTCAAGTAAGGAATATTTCGACAAAAAAGATAAGTGTCAAGAATTTACTGCTATTGGTCAAGTAAAATCTAACGATATTTACCCGTTTGAAATGACACCTGAATTTTGCCCTTTCCGAATTGAAATTGACTTCTTGGAATCTAAAGACATCTCAATTCTTCCTTTGATTGACGAATTAGATTTTATTCCCAACAAACAAAAATGGGGTTATCCTTTTCGTTGGGGAACTTTACAAATAGGCAAACACGATTTTCAATTAATTTCAAAATTAATGCTATATGGACAAGAAAATTAATTTTCACTTTCAGAAACCAGAAGACAATTTAGGGTATTTACTTTGGCAAACCACTATGTTATGGCAAAAACAAATGAACCGAGCCTTGGACGAAATCAACTTGACCCATACACAGTTTGTGATTATGGCAGCATTAGGTTGGCTTTTAAAAAGTTCAAAAAATGTAACCCAAAAAGAAATTGCTGACCATAGCAATACAGACAGAATGATGGTCTCAAAAATACTTCGTACACTACAAAAAAATGAATTGATTGAACGAAAAGAACACGAAACGGACACAAGAGCGAAATGTGTTTTCTTGACCGACAAAGGAATTGACACTTTACAAAAAGCTATTGAGATAAAGACACAAGCAAATAATTTATTTTTTGGTAAATTGTCGGACAAACAAAAATTCGGAAATGAATTAAGAAACATTACGGAATAAAACGCCACCTAACAAAGAAGTATAAAAACAATAGGGCAATTAGTAGCTAAACCAAAGGGTTTGGGCAAATTTGCGAAGGCACATTCAGAAAATAGGTTATTTTTAAAAATGCAGCTAAAATTGCGGGCAGAATTATTTAAATTCTACCCTCAATTTTTGTTTTAAAGCTGTTTTAAGTGTTCAGTTTCTTAAAAACTTCCCAACAAGACATACCTCTCCCATAAAACTATATTCAATGCTTCAAATTTAGACTACTTGTTGTGCTGTTTTAGCTATTTTTCTTCGGCCAATTTCAAGAGCATTCCCTGTGTGTATTCCAAAGAATATCCATAGAATTTCATTCTTTTTAGTTTTGGCTTTTATTTTTCGTAAGTGATAATATTCTTTATCCTTTCCAAAAGAACCTTCTAATCTTGTAGCTCTTTCTTTTGCGATAATAGCTCTAAGTTGCTTTTTTTCTTTATGATTTTTCGGCTTTTTTCCCTTGGGGATAAAGTCTGTTTCTATGTTCTTAGAACTACAGTGTTTTCTATTTTTATTGGTGGCATAAATTTTATCTGCTCCAGCTATTTTTACTTTTTTTCGAGTTAATCCTTGTGCTTTTTGGACTGTTTGAATAAAACGATTTCCTTCATGAAATGCATTAAAGTTAATATGTTCGATAAAGCTAATTCCATCAATTTGAACTTTGTTAACTTTTGCTCCAAATTCAACAGGTTTTACTTCCTTTCCTCGAACAATAGGACGAATATAATCCTTTTGAATGCTTACAATTCTATCTTTGATTTTTTCTCCTGTATCAAAATGATCTTTTTGTTGTTTGTAAATCCTTTGAATTGTATTTATTCGCTTATAATACAAAGCTATAAACTCAATATTGTGATTTTCTGACAACTCTTTTTCAAAGTTGATAAATTTACTTAACAGATTGAGTAAACCTCGGGTTAATGAAATACGTTTCGACTTGGTTTTTCTTCGCATTTTACTAAATCCTTGATAACGTTTTTTCCACTTGATATATTTACTTCTAATCATTTTAACCCCTAATATAGAGCAGGTTTTACGTAATTGATTGTACAACCAATGAACCGACTCCCAAAGTAATTTTTGGATGCTAGGGTAACGAACTTCACTTTCATAACAAGTAGCATCCATTACAATTTGATTGGGGTTTTCAATTTCGTTTTTCCAAGAGTTGAATAGAATTTTTTCTATGGAATTAATATCGAGTTTCTCTGCTAATTCACAACGTATTTGGCTCACTATTTTATAGTTTGTTAAGCGTTCAAAACCTAGTTCTATATCACAGAAAAATTGATAGTCTAAATTCGAGTTTAGTTGCTCAATCAATTTTCTATCTGAACAATTAGCATAATGTTTTAAAAACATTAAACCTAGTCTTCCTTTAGGACTAAAAAGATAGTTTCTCCCTTTTGATTGTTCAGAAATACCAAAAGAGCTAACTAAATCATTCCAAGGAATTGCAGAGTAGATTTTACCTAAATCTCCCTCTAAAAATCGCGCATAATGAGCATCATAATTCTCGCTGAGGGGAAAAAATTGAAATGCGGTGTTGCATTTCAGAAATTCTTCGTACTTTCATAATTGTCGAAATTAAAACCCCGTTTTTTGCCTATATTGGCCATTTTCGGGGTTTATTATAGCTACAAAATACAACAAATCCCTCGTAAAAACAAGGGATTCGTTGTTTTATGAAAGCGCCTGCGAAGTCGCCAAGTTTTTAAATTTGGCTAATTAAGAAAAGAAAGATAATTAGAAAAATTTAAAAATTCGGCTTGTGTTCAACCGAATGGTTTGCACTCATTTTCAGCCCTACTGTTCTTATACGGAGCCGTTACCACAAGGGTCGCGCTTTCCACTGTATCTTTTTGTGAAAAACAAAAGGATGCCGTTTCAATCGCTAACGCAGGCTTATTAAGTAGCTTTAGATTCCTGCCTACATAGAAATAACAACATAATTAACTCTTCATTTTACAAAACAAATCCCAAATTACAACACCCGTAGTTACGGAAATATTTAAAGAATGTTTGGTGCCCAATTGCGGGATTTCAATACAAAAATCTGATGCGTTTACCACTTCTTGTTGCACACCTTTTACTTCATTTCCCATTACAATAGCATATTTTTCGCCCTTTTTAGGTTTAAAATCATTCAATTTTGTACTGTTTTCTGCTTGTTCAATAGCTAATATTTTAATGTTTGAATTTTTCAATTTTTCAATAAGCGAAAGCGTATCTTTTGCATATTCCCAATCCACAGATTCAGTAGCACCCAGAGCTGTTTTATGAATGTCTTTATTTGGTGGCGTTGCACAAATTCCGCATAAATATATTTTTTCAATCAAAAAAGCATCCGAAGTTCTAAACACAGAACCAATGTTGTTTAAGCTTCTAATATTGTCTAAAACGACAATTATTGGCGTTTTTGTGGTTTCTTTAAATGTTTCAACTGTAATTCTTCCTAACTCGTTATTCTTTAATTTTCTATTCATTTTAATTCGTTCTTCTGGGAAATTTTTTGTCCATCATTGCAGCTCTGTAAATAAATGCTGCCATAATTACAGCATTTCTTTTCATGGGTTCCTCTTTAATAAGTGCAACTTCATCTATATTTGTATGATGTTGATGTGACCAGTATAAAGATGGATCTTGGTACGCATCAATACTGGGAATATTGGCGGCATCAAAAACCATGTGATCGCTACCATCTGAGGGGAAAGAACTTATATATTCTAAATCCCATTTTTTAAATGGTGTTATCCAAGGAAGTATTATTTCTTGTACTTTTTTGTTGCCTTGTGTAAAAAAACTACGAATGGCACCTCCACCAGAATCTATATTTAGATACAAAGAAGTTTTAGACTGTTCTGGTTTATAATCGTTTATAGATGCATTTATAATGTGTTTTTTTAAATAGCTTAACGAACCGTAAAAAATTTGTTCTTCTCCTCCCCAAAAACCAGCACGAATGGTTCTTTTGGGTTTTAATCCTAGCTTTTTAAGTATTCTAAATGCTTCCATAATTGTAGCAACTCCTGCGTTATTATCAGAAGCATTTCCACTTCCGTGCCAAGTATCGAAATGTGCACCTACTAAAATAATTTCGTCTTTTAATTTCGGGTCAGTTCCTTCAATATCTGCTAAAATATTAACATTGTAATCTTTGTTATTGTAAAATGTTGTTTTAGAGCTTACAGAAATTTTTGGCTGTATATTTTTTTGAATTAGATATTTTAATTTTATAGCAGATTCTTTAGAAATAAATAAAAAAGGAACAGAAAATGTGTTTTTTATATTTTGAAAAGAGGTACTACTAATTTCTAAAATATGATTATCCCAAACACTTGGTAATAAAACGGCTCCTACTTTTTCTTTTTTCAAATAAGCGAGTATTCCTTCTAATTTATCGTCTTTAAAAGGATTGCTTTTTAGCATTTGGGAAATAAAATTTTTATTTACCTCCAAAGACTTACTGTCGGGAACTCCTTTAATAACGCTATCTAATTCTTTTTTAGAGAGTTTTGTTTCTAAATCTGGCAACCTGTCTTCAATTTTTTTATGTAAAAGAATGCGCCCTTTTAATTTGCCTTTTAGTCTTTTTAATGCTTTAAGATTAAAAACATCAACAACAATGGGTGTGTCTGTAATTTTTCCTTTAGTGCTTCCAGACCAAGCTACAGGATGTGAAATAATGTTTTCGAACCTAGGTGAAGTTAAAACCACTGAAAACTCATTGGCTTCCCAACCTTTGGCAGGAAAATTATATGGTTCTAATTGCACTTTACAACCCAAAGCGGTTAGTTCTTTCTCTACCCATTTCGCTCCTTTAAAATAGGCTTTAGAGCCTGATAAACGAGGACTATAAATGTTGGTTAAGGAACTTAAAATATCCATTACTTTCGAATTTTCTATGCCTTCTTTTTCTATTTGTGTAATCGTATTTGTAATGTCTTGTTTTTGCGCAAAAAACAAATGAGGTATTATCATTAATGTTATAAGTAAAAGATGTTTTTTCATAATTAAAAGTTTTGATTTATAAATTTTTTGTGTGTTGATGTTATTTTTAGCAATGTATCCATAGCTACACTGTTTCCAGAGCAAATTGCTACGGTATTTTCTCCAAAATTTTGAACATATTCATCTTTTAAAAGTAGTGCCATTGTAGCAGCGCCACCGCCTTCTAACACTTGTTTTTCTTTTAGTAGAGAAAAAGCCATGGCTTGGGCAATTTGTTCTTCAGAAATTAATAAAATATCATCAACATAACGCTCACACATTTTAAAAGTGTACTGGTTATTGTGTGATATTGGTCCTGGTAAAGCATCTGCTAAACTTTCTGTTTCTCCTACTTGTACAATTTTTCCTGCTTTTATACTTGAATAAATTGCGGGTTCGCTATTATTAGTTACTCCAATAATTTGTATGTCTGGTTTTAATGCTTTTGCTGCAAAAGCAACTCCACTCATTAATCCGCCACCACTTACGGGAGCTAAAATAGTAGTTGTATTTGGGTTTTGTTCTAAAATTTCGAGCGCTGTTGTGGCTTGGCCTGCAATAATTAATGGATCATCAAATGCAGAAATGTAGCGCATTCCTTCTTCTTTTTCCATTTGTAAAGCGTTGTAAGTTGCCTCTTCTTGGTTTTTTCCTACAATAGCTACTTTTGCTCCTAACGCTTTTATTGCATCTACTTTTATTTTTGGAACCAATTCAGAGATGCAAATTACAGCTTTTATATTTAGTTTTTTTTGCAACATAAGCGACTGCTTTTCCATGGTTACCTGTGGACATTGTTACGACTCCTCGTTTTTTTTCAGCATCACTTAAACTTAACATTGCATTGGCAGCTCCCCGAAGTTTAAAAGCACCTGTGGGTTGTAGGTTTTCTAGTTTTAATGCAATGTTTTTATTCCATTTTTGTGAAAGCACAAAAGAGGTTAGCAAAGGTGTTTTAAAAACCATGGGGGCAATGCGTTCTTTGGCTTCATATATGGTTTTTAAACTAATATCTTTAAAATGAATCATACGTGTTTTTTAGGAAAGAAATGTACATAGAATTATAAGTTTAGTGATTTTTTAAAAAAATCATTAGAAAGTTCGTTTGTGTAATCGGCAATATTTTTCATTTGTAAATAATGTTTAAACATTTTTTTTTCAGGTTGTATGTAATTAAAATGTTTGTGCCTCCAAAAAGCTGTACCTGCTGCTGCATAAGCAGTAAAGTCTTTTAAACTTTCTTTTTCAATGGCTAATAAATTAACCTCTTTTTTATAGCCTTTTAAAAGATATTTTGCCTTATTTACATTTATTTTTTCTTCTTCTTGGCACAAACCAACAATTGCCATTCCAATATCAAAAACTCGATAATAAAAACTGGCTTCTTCAAAATCCATAATGGTTACAGCAGTTTTATGCTCATTAATTATAAGGTTACTGTAAAATAAATCGCTATGAATTAATGATTTAGGCAGGTTTAAAGCAATGTGTTTTTCAACAGAAGTTTTTATGTTTTTTAACCAAAATTGAAAAGGTGAATTTGCGGCATATGCTTCTATTTCTTTAAAATACTCAATGCCATAACTAATATCTTTTCTAATAAAATGAGGTGCTTTAATTTTATGCAATTTACCTAGTTGTTCTCCTGCTTCAATTAGCAAATTATTAGGCAAATTTTCTGCAATAAAGCCTGATAAATATTCTTTTAAAATAACCGTTTTTCCTTTCCAAATTAAAATGGGTTCGTTTGTTTTAGTTTTAATAGGTTTTGAGGTAGAAAAATGATGTTGATTTAAATAATTTAATAAATAGACTAATTCTTGTGCTTCATGAATTGATTTTTGTTCGCAAATCGTTAATACATACGTTTCCTTTGTAAGTTTTACGAGGTAGTTTGTGTTTTCTGAACCACCACTTAAAAGTTTATATGAAACAACATCATTATTTGTATATGCAGCAATAATCTCTTTAATTTCTGTACTGTGTAAATCACTATACTGCCTCATTTTATAGTACTTTTTTATTGGTTAATTGCCAATTAGTTTCCATAGCGTTTATTAGGGCTTCTTCCAAATGAGAATGATTGCAAGTATGTAGTTTTTGACACCTTTTTTTTGCGGTTTCAATAGAATGATGTTTGGCTACTTTTGGCAATTTTTGCGTATTCAACGCTTTTTTTAGTACTGCAGGAAATTTAGCAGGATGCGCTGTTGCCAAGCAAATCATTTTTTCATTCCCAAATTTATTATTTAAAGAATCTGCAGCAAGCAAAGCAACTGCCCCATGTGGATCTAACAAGTATTTTTCATTTTCATAAATATCTTTAATTAAAGACACCGTTTCTTTGGCTGTAGCGCTGTTAGAAGAAAATCCTTTTTTAAATATTTTATAATCTTCTTCACTAAAATGTGCAATTCCGGTTTCTTTAAAAGTGTTCCAATATTTTTTAATTTTTGTTGCATCTTGCCCTAGTTTAAAATATAAATATCTCCAAAAATTTACAGGAATTAAAATATCAATGGCAGAAGATGGTGTTTCAATAATGGCTTTTTTAGAAAAAACACCTTCAGAAAAAATACGATGTAAACAAGCATTTTCATTATTTGCAACTACCAATGTTTTTATTGGCAAACCCATTTCGCGTGCCAAAGCACCTGCACATAAATTTCCGAATCCGCCAGAAGGAACTGATATATTTACTTGCTCTTCAATAGAATTTACCACGTTAAAATATCCGTAAAAATAATGCACGGTTTGCATCATTACGCGCCCCCAATTAATGGAGTTTACGCTAGAGAGTTTCAATTTTTCTTTAAACGTTTTATTTTTGTATAAATTACCAATTACCAAATCTAAATCGTCTCCTCCATCTGGGCAATTATACACGCCCACAGGATGAATATTTGCGTGTGGCAAAGTGGTCATTTGGCGTTCTTGTTCTTCGGTAATCATTCCTTTTGGGTACAAAACCCAAGCATCTAAATTAGATTTTCCTGCGGTAAAATAAGCTGTAGCTGGTCCAGTATCTCCTGTGGTAGCAACAATTAAAGAAAGGCGTTCGTTTTTTCTCTTTAAAAAAAAGTTTACGAGGTTTACTAAAAAAGCCAATCCTATATCTTTAAAAGAAATAGTAGGTCCATAAAACAGTTCCATTACATACGTATCTTTTCGAGATTTTAAGAGATGTAAAGGAATAATTTCCTCTTTTTCAAAAGAACCATAGGCTTCGTTAATAATTTCTTTTAATTCTGTGTCAGAAACAATCGAGCGATCTATAAAAAGGGAAAGAACTTCAAAAGCAAGTTTTGTGTAAGAAAGTCCTTTCCATTTTACAAGTTGCTCTTTGGTTATTTTAGGTAATTTTTCAGGAACATACAAACCGCCATCCGATGCAAAACCATTTAAAATAGCCGTTTCAAAATCTACAGAACTCCCACCACCTTTGTTACTAACGTATTTAAGCATAAATTTTTTAATTTTTATTTTGAATGTAGGCTTTGTAAACGGATTGTGTAATCATAATATCTTGTACAGCAACGCCTGTTAAATCGACCACACTTATTTGGTTCTCTGTTGTTCTTTGAAGAGAACTATCTTGAATAGCTGTTCCTAACTCTACCACTTTTTCATCAACAATCGCTTTTGCTTTTGTTGCTTGAAAAATTTCACCACGACTTTTACTTTGAGGAATACTATCAGAAATAACCAAATCTGCTTTTTTAAGAATTTCGCTATCCAATTCTTGTTTGTCTAACGTATCTGAACCAACAGCCGTAATATGGGTTCCTGGTTTAATATCTTTAGCAAATAACAATGCTTTTTCTGAAGGTGTTGTGGTAACAATTAAATTACAGTTTTTTGCTACTTCCGCAGGATTTTTTGCAATATGAACCTCAAAATTAGTTCCTAAATCGTCTTTATATTTTTGTGCTTTTTCTGCGGATCTTCCCCAAACCCAAACCGTTTTACAAGGCGTATTTTTTTGAAGATATTCCAACTGTAATTTTGCTTGACCTCCAGTACCAATAATGCCAATTGCCGAAATATTTTTAGGGGCAAAATACTTTGCCGCCAAAGCACCAGCAGCAGCAGTTCTAATATCTGTTAAATACCCATCGTCTAATAAAATGGCAGTTGGTTGCCCTGTTTTTTGGCTAAATAATAACATCATTCCTTGGCTAGATGCTATTCCTAGTTTGGTGTTATCATAAAAACCAGAAGCTATTTTTATACAATAAAAATCATCTTTTTTAATATATCCGTATTTAATATGTACATCTCCTGGAGGGTTTTCAAAAAGTAATTCTGCAACAGGTGGCACTACAGTTTGCCCATTACTATATTTAATAAAACCTTCTTCCATGGCACTAATTGCATCAATTTCTTTTGAAATCGATAAAATTTCGTCTAATTTAATTATTGTTGTCATAATTTTATAAATAGTTTTAAATTAAAAAACCTCTGTACACCAAATCAACCATTTGTTGATTAAGGTATACAGAGGTTTTCTGTAAAATAATTTATTATTTCTCCTATTTTCTTCCTTAATGTTGAGAAATAACTTGTTACAAATATATTATTATTTTTATTATTTTAAAAACAGCTTACATTAAAATTATACACATACAAAACACTTTTTGTAACTTCGCAAAACGAACCACAAATTTCTGAAACCTTGGCAAAATCAAAAAAGGTAACGCCTTTAATGAAACAATACAACGCTATCAAAAATAAATATCCTGATGCGATGTTGCTTTTTCGTGTGGGAGATTTTTACGAAACATTTGGAGAAGATGCCGTAAAAGCAGCAGGTGTTTTAGGAATTACTTTAACAAAACGCGGTGCAGGAAGCGAAACGGAAACGGCTTTAGCGGGTTTTCCTCATCATTCTTTAAACACCTATTTACCAAAGTTGGTAAAAGCAGGAATGCGTGTGGCAATTTGCGACCAGTTAGAAGACCCAAAAATGACCAAAACCATCGTAAAACGTGGTGTTACAGAATTGGTTACGCCTGGTGTTTCTTTAAATGACGAAGTTTTACAAACTAAAACTAACAATTTTTTAGCGGCAGTTCATTTCGATAAAAAACAACTCGGAATTTCGTTTTTAGATGTTTCTACTGGCGAATATTTAGTAGCACAAGGAACTGCAGAATACATCGATAAATTATTGCAAAACTTTTCTCCTAGCGAAATTTTGGTTCAAAAACAACACAAACAGCAATTTTTAGAATTGTTTGAAAACAGGTATTACACGTTTTATTTAGACGACTGGGTTTTTCAGGAGGAATATGCCAACGAAACGTTGCAGAACCATTTTGAGGTAAAAAGTTTAAAAGGTTTTGGTGTACAAGATGTAAAAAATGGAATTATTGCTGCAGGAGCAGTCTTGTATTATTTATCGGAAACGCAACACAATCAGTTAAAACACATTCAACAAATTAGTAGAATTGCAGCAGACAATTATGTTTGGATGGACCGATTTACGGTTAGAAATTTAGAGTTGTACAATCCGAATTCGGTAAACGCAGTTACGCTTTTAAATGTGATTGACAAAACCATTTCGCCAATGGGTGGACGATTGTTAAAGCGTTGGTTGGCATTGCCTTTGAAAGATATTAACGAAATTAAAAATCGCCATGAATTGGTAAAGTTTTTTATAGATTCAGACGATTTTTCGCAAACCGTAACCTATCAACTCAAACAAATTTCCGATTTAGAACGGTTGATTTCTAAAGTAGCTACAGGTAAAGCTTCGCCAAGAGAAATGGTACTTTTAAAAGATTCTTTAAAAGCTATTTTACCGATAAAAGTAGCTTCAGAAAAAAGTAAAAATAAAGCCGTAAAAGACCTTGGGAATCAGTTACATACTTGCAAAGTTTTAATTGAAAAAATTACGGATACTTTGTTTGATGATGCTCCTGTAAATATTAGTAAAGGAAATGCAATTGCTGCTGGTGTTCATAAAGAATTAGACGATTTACGCGCCATTTCCAATTCTGGAAAAGCGTATTTAGACAATATGCTAAAGCGCGAAACAGAACGTACAGGCATTAGCAGCTTAAAAATTGCATTTAACAACGTTTTTGGGTATTATATTGAAGTTAGAAACACGCATAAAGACAAAGTCCCTTCAGCATGGATTCGTAAACAAACCTTGGTTTCTGCAGAGCGTTATATTACGGAAGAATTAAAAGAATACGAAACGAAAATTTTAGGTGCAGAAGATAAAATACAGGTTTTAGAACAAGAAATTTTTGCTAAACTATTGCAATACGTAATTGGTTTTGTACAAAAAGTGCAAGAAAATGCGCAAATTATTGCAAAAATTGACTGTTTGCTCTCTTTTTCTGTTTTAGCGATTGACAACAATTATGTGCGCCCCATTATGGATGAAAGTACTGATTTGGACATAAAAAACGGAAGGCATCCTGTGATTGAAAAACAGTTGCCAATCGACCAAACCTATATTGCAAATGATGTTGTGTTAAACAGAAACCAGCAACAAATAATTATGATTACTGGACCCAATATGTCTGGTAAATCAGCTATTTTAAGACAAACTGCATTGATTGTTTTACTCGCACAAATGGGAAGTTATGTGCCTGCACAAAATGCAAAAATAGGGATTGTAGATAAGATTTTTACAAGAGTTGGTGCGAGTGATAATATTTCTATGGGCGAATCTACTTTTATGGTAGAAATGAATGAAACGGCTTCTATTTTAAATAATGTTTCCGACAGAAGTTTAATTTTATTAGATGAAATCGGGCGTGGAACTTCTACTTATGATGGAATTTCTATTGCTTGGGCAATTTCTGAGTTTCTGCACGAACATCCCACAAAAGCAAAAACATTGTTTGCCACACATTATCACGAATTAAACGAAATGACTTCCACCTTCGAACGCATTAAAAACTTTAATGTGTCTGTAAAAGAATTGGAAGACAACATTATTTTCTTGCGAAAGCTCGTTTCTGGTGGCTCTAACCATAGTTTTGGTATTCATGTAGCAAAATTGGCTGGAATGCCAAATATGGTAATCCACAGAGCGAATAAAATATTGGCGCAATTAGAAAAAAATAATAAAAATGCAGAAGTTAAGGACGTTTTAAAACAAACGCAGCATGAAGAAATGCAGTTGAGCTTTTTTCAGTTAGATGACCCGCTTTTAGAAAATATTCGTGATGAAATTTTATCTACAAATATCGATACGCTAACGCCTATTGAAGCGTTAATGAAATTGAATGAGATTAAGCGAATGTTGGTGAAGAAATAGCAGAAAAGTATAGACTTTATGGTTTGTACTTGACTGCTATTTTTTATATACTTTGATGTGGTTTGTTTTTATTTAAATTTTAATACTTCAATATTCTTTTGAGTACCTTCATAGATTAGAGGAATAAATACATTTTCTGAATACTTATTTTTATATACTAAAAAAATAGTTCTTCTGATACTTAAATTTTTATGTAATTCACAAGGATTATATTTTTTTAGATGAGTTACATTTATAAAATTGCTTAATGTATCAATAGCAATTTTGTTTTCTACTTCCTCTAATTTTTTAAATTTATCAAATCCGATTTTATTAGGCACAATAAATTTATATGCATCATTGTTAAATGTTTTGTCAATAGATTTAATGCTAAAAATGTAATATAAATTCCCAAGCTCATCACTATTTATAATGGGATTATAATCCCTTAAATATAATGGACTTTTTTTGTTTTGTCCAAAAGTTATAGATATGGATAAAAAACTTATTATAATAAGTATATATTTCATATTATTTACATTTTTTATTGTATTCACTTCTAACATATTGTGAAATATAATCTTTTTTAGTTTTACTATCATCACTCAAGTTAATATACTCTTGTGTACCTTCTAAACCTTCCCATGATAAATAATCGAAAAAATCATCTAAATCGGTTATTACTGAATCAGAATTTATAAAATTTATGAAAGGATTATTTAAATCATCTAGCCATGGATGAATTTGGTTTAAATTTTCACTCAACTTTTGTCTATAACCAAATATATTAAATTGATCATGATTCCATTGAGGGTTACCATTTCCTAAATTTTTATAATAAGTAGTAAGAGCATTGAAAATAGTTATATTATTATAAGTACTAATATTGCCATAATTTTGAAAAGTGTAACTGCCATTAGGTTTGATGTTTAAAATAAGACCAGACTGAATACTCCTATCAAGTAATTCTGCATGTATCGTTTCATGTATTATTGCTAAAGCAATTTCAATTAATGAAGCATTTTTAACAAAACTAGTTTTTAGTCTAACTCTATAAAATCTTTGAGGGCTATTATAAGAAGGGTAAGTTCGTGCTTTATATTTAAAATTATTATCATCTGGAATATCTCCAACTTTAAATTTAATATGTGCATTTTTAGAACTTTTAAAAAATTCGTTAATTAGATTTGAAAAAAATGTTGAATTCAATTGTTCTAACTTTTTATAGACACAAAGAGCTTTCCCTGTAAGTTCGTTAATAATTCTATTTTCCCAATTAACAGTTGTATTCGCACCACCACTTCCTTTTAAAGCGTTGATAGCTTGTTTGATAAAAAAATATAATTTACAGCTATTTTTTTATATGCTCGTATTTTGGTTTGTATTTTAATCTATAATTTCTACATGTTGAACTTCAGTAAGTATAGCTTTATTATTAATTGAATCTAATTCAACTATAAAAATTTTCTCATATTTTTTTTCTACCTTATAAAAATCGATGTTTTTTTTCATTTCTTCTTTCAACCATTTGTAAGATTTTAAATTGTATTTTTTTATTTCTTTTAAATTTAAAGTATCCTTTATGGCTTTAACTTTATATTTTCCATTACTTTTAGAATATTTTTCTTCTTCTTCTAACGTTAATGAAGAAAAATATAGTACATCTTTTTGATTTTTTGAATTTTTAGTTACAAAAGAATAAATTTTTAGATTATTAAGATCTTTACTAATACTTATCGATACATTCTTTTTTTCTTTTTTAAATATTAAATATAAATTTGTTTTATCCTGACAAGAGATTAAAAGAATTTTAAAAAAAAGAATTAGAAATATTATATTTTTCATTATTTACAAGTTTTATAATTTGTAATTTTTTTTCCGTTTACTTTTAAGGCAGAGTACATATTCAATACACTAATAGTATCATTTTTTAGACTTTTAAAATATGAAGTTTTTGAAAGACCTGCTTGTACTACTTTTTTATAAAAGGTATTCTTATTATAGTCATCAGTTTCTTTCATATACTCATCCCAAATTCCATAGTATTTATTTTTAATTAGGCATCCTTTGTGTTTTTTAAGAGAAGTCTAATTTAAACTAAGTAAAAAAACACAAACTTTGTAGCTTGTACTTAGCTTTAACTGCTATTTTATAATACCATGTTGTGATTTGTATTATTTTTCATAAAACTCTCTGATAACTTTATATAAAATATATTTTCCCTTATTCTTTATTATTAGATTAAGGTTTTTGAAGTTATTTAACTCAATAACTGTCTCATTTCCTTTTTTATATTCTAAAGTTTTATTTTTTACAAGCCGCGTAAAATCTACTAATTTTAATTTCTTAAATTCACATTGACTAATTTTTTTCTCACCTTTTATTATAAAACTTAAACCCTCTAAATTTGGAGGCTCTCCTTTTGTATAATTTTTCTTATTCAAATTATTCTGATAAATTTTATAATTCTCTTTTGAGATTATAAAAATAGATTTATTTTTTTATTGATTAATTACTTTATATATATTCACTATTTTTTTAAAAAAAAATACTTATCTTCTATTTGAGGAAAACAGAAAAAAGGGGTTAAAAAAAATATGATACTTATTCTATTGACATTCATTTGTTCCTGTTTTATTAAAATTGTTAATTGAATTTTTAATTCTATCTTGTTCTTTTTCTCTATATACAAGGTCTGCATACATTTCGCTCCAAGCCTTTGTTCCTTGTAATCTAAACCATGCTAAATCTTTATATAATTGGTCTGGAAATGTTTTTCCAATTGATGTTGCATAATCTCTCAAACCTTTTTCAATGGCACCTCTATAATAATCTGCCATATACTATATTATGGCTTGTTTTAGTATTCTACAATAGTTAAACCTACTTTATAAGAGACATAATTATTCTTTTCTTTTTTATATAAGAAATATATATCTTTAAAATCATAAGGCTGTTTTGCTATTTTTTTCCAACTATTATTTTGAATCCATTGATAATCTATTAATTTTAATCTACTTATTTCACAATCAGTAATTACTACTTCTTTCATTGAAATTACTTGAAACGTTAAAGTAGGAACTTTAATTTTTAAGTTATCTCTACCCCCTTCAGGGTCAAAAGAATAATTTCCTTTTTCTTTTGCTTCCTTTACTTTCATTTGGTGATATTCGTACTCTTTTCTGTTAGATAAAATTATTAGACCTATATCTTTTCCGTGCATAAGGTGAGATATAACGTATGTGTTGTTATTATCATTTAAAAGAAAATACACATCTTCTTTTTTCTGAGAAAATGTCAAAAAAAAGGAAAAAAACATTATACATAATAATATATATTTATTTGCTACATTCATTATTTCCAGAGTTTCTATAATTTTCAATTACTTTTTTAATTCTATTTTTCTCTTTATTAGCATATGTAGGGTCTGCATATTGCTTGCTCCATGCCTTCGTATCTAATAAACCAGCCCAAGCCATGTCTTCATAAAACTTATTAGTATGTGTTTCTCCAATGGATTTTGCATACTCTTTTAAACCTAACTCCAAAGCTTCTCTATAATATTTCGCCATATAATTATGATAAGGATTTTTAGTATCTTCATTATAAGCATCAAATAAAGAAGGAAAATTAGCACGAGAACCATTAATTGTCCATAAATTATTACTAAAAATTAATCCGCCATTTTCTTTAATTTTTCTATAAATATCTGCATGAATTGCTTCGTGTAAAATTGTTCTTGCTACTGCTAATGATGGTCTATTTATTGACTGCTCTGTATTTAAAAGAATTGTTATATTATAGGATTCTCCATATTTAGTATAACCATTTACCAAAACATTATTTCCATTTTTATCTCTTATAGTTAAATTAGATTCTTGATTCCAAATTAAGTTGTTAGGAGTTTTACCTTTAAATCTTTGTAAGGTTTTTTTTAATAAGTTGTTATCTTCCAATTTTTTGTAAACACAAAGAGCTTTCCCTGTAAGTTTATTAATAATGCTATTTTCCCAATTAACAGTTGTATTTGCGCCACTACCTCCTTTTAAAGCGTTGATGGCTTTTGTGGTAAAACTTAAAGCAGAAAAACTGTAGTTAGCATTGTTTAAAAATTGTGCAACTCTTGCAGCTATTACAGGGTTTGCAGCCAACCAATCTTTTTGAGGTTGAGTAAAAACTTTGCTCACTTTCGTGTTTTTAATTCCCATTAATTTTAACACAGGAGTCGCAAAATTTAAACTTAAAGGATTTAAAGTAACACCCAAAGAAGGTAACGATATAGGTGTTGCAGGAGCGCCACCACCACCAATAGGTGTAACACCAAGACCTCCGTTTAAAGTATTGCTTGTTGAATAAATTGGAGGTATTCTTATCCTTCTAGGAAGCCCAAGCTCTAAGGCAAGTTTATTTGAGAGACCAAAACTGTTAGATGCTCCTGTGCTTCTTCTTTTTGCAACAATAATTATTTCATCAAGCATAATTACTCTTTCTTTTTTACAAGGAACATCATCATCTTCACATGGGTCTCTACCTGTATCTGTATCCATAATGGCTTCTTTTACTAGCGCAATTGTACCACCATCTGCAAAAAACATATCTGGATTGTATTGTAATTTGTATTTTTCTTTTGTTGTAACATTTCCTGCAATGTAGTAGTTTGTAAGTACGTTGTTAGAAATTAATTGTTTATCTACAGGAAAATTTTCACTAATTTGTATTCCTGTAAAAGTATTCATTTCTAGGTTTTTTACATTTTTTGAAAACCACTTAGGTTCTGGTATAAAAATATGAATGCTTCCTGTAAAATCTTCTTTATTTTTTGTTGTAGATGGGGTAATAACATACGAACCAAAAGCAAAATTATTAGCATCGCTATTAATATTAATGGGTATAGAATAGGTTTTGCTATTGGTAGTTTCGTTTGTTAAAACAACTGTTTTCGTATAATCGAGGTCTAAAGAATAATTTTTACCAAATCTTACAGAAAGTTCTAAATCTAACCCAGCAGATATTGTATAGGTGTCAATTGGTTTACCTCCTGTAGGTTTGGCTTGAAAAGAATTATTGTTAGATTTAAAAATGGAAGCTATATTTTGTTGTACCGTTTCTGGCAATTTATTTTTAGCAACACGATTTAATGTATAAGAGTTCTTTTCTTTTGCAGGCGGCGAAGTTTGATTCAAGTAATCTTCTTCTTGGCAAGTTAATAGAAATAATAATAGGAATAAGAACCATAATTTATTCCGTTTCTTTAGAAAATAAATAATTGTTTTCATCAAAAATAGATTTAAATGATTAATATTTAATTTTTTTTAATAAGCTGTAATTTTTTAATATTCAATATTCAATTCACCTGTTTGACGTGCCATATAAACCACAGATGCCTTTGGTTAAGTACAAAATTAGCAATTATTTTTTTTTAACAAAAAAGGAGCTATGTGACATAGACATGGTATTACTCTATATCTTATAACGTTTTCATAAATTTAATAATTATTTGTGTTCAATAAATATAAACGATAAAAAGAGTACTTGTTTATCCCTGAGCTCAGGGATAAGTTAATTGTGAAATGTTTTTTAGCCCCAAATAATAATCTAAAAAACGGGTTTAACAGTGTTGATAATTTTAAAAACGCAGGTTTTTGTTTTAAAGTGAAAAAATATGTAAAATTTGTGAGGAAACTTTAACACCTATTGAAGCGTTGATGAAATTGAATGAAATTAAGCGAATGTTGGTGAAGAAATAGCAGAAAAGTATAGGATTTATGGTTTATACTTCTCTGCTGCTTCTTATTTATGATTACTGTCTATTCTATTGAATACGATGTTTCGACTTTTATAAATTCATTTCTCCTAACAAAAAATACCAAAAAATCACTTAAATATTTAGCTAATTTTAAATCATCTATTTTATTTTTCTTAGAACCAGCATTAGATTTTTTTAAAACTTCTTTTAAACATTTTACTTTTTTTACTTTTAGATTATAATATTTTTTTTTCTCTAAAAAATATACTAAATCCTCTTTTTTATCACAATCTTTAATCTTGTAATAGAAACTATTTTTGTTTTGTTCTTTTACTTTATCTATTAGAGATTTATCGAATTTGATAAATAAGGAATCTTTTTGTTTTTCTTGGCTTAAACAAGCCAAGTTGAAAATAATTGCAATTGAAAATATAGAGTTTCTCATGTCATTTTGGGCAATTTTTAGTTGTACTGTGATAGAATTTATTTAAACTATTTGTTAATTTAGTTTTTTTCGAATCTAATAAATCAGTATACGCTTTAACTTTATGATCTTTTAATCCTTGCCAAGCCAAAGCTTCATAAAAATCGTCTGGTAATGGATTTGTTCCATTATCAGTTAAATAATTATAATCTCCTATTAAAATATTTTTATGAAAATGTTTTAAAGCATCCCTCATAGAATTCACATATAATTTTGCCATCGTTTCATGTTGCGGTGTAGCTTTAAAGTTTCCTTTTTCAAAACTTTCATAGGCAGTTTTAAAAACTAAATCTTTTTGTTTATTTTTTGAAAATAATTTTTCAATCATATCTGCATGAATATATTCATGTATAATTGTCCTTACAGCACTTAAAGCTGGTTCATTTGAAAGTCTACTTTTACTAATACTTATTGTTATTAATTTATTATCTGTACTATAATTAGTTAACCCATTAACTTCATCACCATTAAAAAAAACTTTATTTTTAGATTTTAAATTTATATCAAATTCAGTTTTAGCTCCTTGAAATTTATTCAAAATATTTTTTATATAACTATTTCCTTTTTTGGTTAAACTGTCATTAAGACATCTTTCTTTCCCAGTAAGTTCGTTAATAATTTGGTCATCAAAATCAATATTACTTAAAGATAACAATGGGTTTGTAAATAAAGCAAGAAAGCTCTCGTAGGCAAAACTTTTAGCATTTTCAAATTTATTGTTATTGGTAAGCGCAAACTTTTGTAAATAACTTGTAATTGTATCTTTAACAATTACGTTTTTGTTTGTACTGTTTTTCATTTTTATAAATTTAGTGATTATTTGTATTCAACAAACATAAACGATAAAAAAGTACTCGTTTATCCCTGAACTCAGGAATATTTATTTTTTAGTTACCTAAAAATATATTTCTACACCAAAATAATAATCAAAAAAATAGTTTTAATAATATTGATAATTTTAAAAACGCAGGTTTTTGTTTTAAAGTGAAAAAATATGTAAAATTTGTGAGGAAACTTTAACACCTATTGAAGCGTTGATGAAATTGAATGAAATTAAGCGAATGTTGGTGAAGAAATAGCAGAAGAGTAAAACTGCAAAGTTTCAGCTTTTCTGTTATTTTTAGATACATCTTAAGTTTTTATTTATGATACAGTAAGATTTTTCTCACAAATAATTTCCCAAAAATAATGTTCTTTCTCAAGATAAACTATTGATGTAAAACCATTTAATTTACTATATTTTACCGAAAATATAATTACTGCTTTATTATGATTTTTATTAAAAATAATATTTGAAAAACTTAAATAAGCATCAATTTCTTTATTTTGTATGTTTTTATTAGTAAAAACATTATTTTTTTTAGAACTTAAATACTTATAATCTATAGATTTTAATTTATTGTTAAAGATAAATTCATTTTTTGTATTAATGCCTTTACAATCTTTTATTACATTTAACTCTGTTTCGTCTATTTCTAAAACTTCATTCTCAATAAATATAGTTTTTTTCTTTATATACTGTTTGTAAAAATATATATATTGGTTAAGACTATCATTTTTGGAATAGATATAACTACCTGAGGGTGGTGGAGCAAAGCTGGGGTGTAAAATTGATGTTTTTTCAAAATCTCTTATCAATAAGTTTAAAATTTGATAAGATTCTTCGGTTTTAATATTATTGCTGCACGAAAGAAATAAAAAAAATGATGCAACAGCTATTATTTTATATTTTTTTACAATCATCACCATTAAATTTTGTTTTATTTTTTACTATACCAGATTTAGTTTCATATTCTGCTATCATCTCTTTAGTTAATTTCACTAATTTGCCATCCTTCCAATATTTATCAAATCCATAAGCATGCAATCCTGTCCAAGCAAAACCTAGGTAGTAATCTGAAGTATAACTATAATTATCAAGTTTCCTTAATGCTTCAGTTATAGGCTTTATATATTTATCTGCCATATGTTGATGTTGATAATTAGCATCAAAATATCTTGGATCCCCTTTTTGTTTCTCAAGCCAATAATAATACATTAAATTTTTCCTGTCATTTGGGTCTATACCTTTTATGCGTTCGTCTACATATTTGAATATTTCTGCATGAATGCCTTCGTGTAATAAATTTGATGCAAATCCAAGAGGGTTTCCATTAACTCCTTCTTCCATTGTAATTGTGATGTTGCCATTTGATATATCTCTCCCATCTGTACAACCAGTATTTGAATTTTTACAATTCCCTCTTTTTATAATTAAATTATAATTCTTATTATTTTCAAATTTATTAATTGTAGATTTAAATAACTTTAATTCTTTTAATTTTTCATAAGCGCATTTTTCTTCCCCAGTAAGTTCGTTAACAATTTGGTCATCAAAATCAATATTACTTAAAGATAACAATGGGTTTGTAAATAAAGCAAGAAAGCTCTCGTAGGCAAAACTTTTAGCATTTTCAAATTTATTGGTAAACACAAACTTTTGCAAATAACTTGTAATTGCATCTTTAACTGTTACGTTTTCTTCATTATTAATCCAGTCTTCTTGTTCTATAACTATTACTTTATACTTCTTATAAAGCATCTTTTTTGTTTGTTCATCAAATAATGATATTGAGTAAAAAAATAGAGGAAAAGTAAAACCACAAAGGCTGTACTTTTCTGCTATTTTTATATATTTTTAATGTGCAGTTACGGTTCTAGCTACCTTTAATTTAATAAATTTACCCTTTTCTAATTTATAAAGAAAAAATAAGTTTTTAAAAAGAATATTTGGATTATTTTCTTTCCAAGTATTTCTAATTATCCAATCATAATTTACAATATTTAACTGATGAATATCACAATGAATAATTGTATCTTTTTCCTTCTCTATTACATTAAAAACACTTTCACTTGGTCGTTTATACTGAAAAAACTTAGAATCATTATAAGTTCCTTTTTTTTTATCTCGTTCAACATATTTTTGCCTTTTTTCATATTGTTTTCTATCGTAAAGATATATTGTAGATATTCCATTTAAATTTTCTTTATTTAGTTTATATCCTTGATAAGCAACCACATAATCTGAATGACTCTTATTTAATATGAAGTAAGCATCATAATTTGTAGTTTGAGAAACACATGCTAAAGGTAATAAGAAAAATAATATAAATTTATTTACACTCATTAGTTCCAGAATTTTTAAAGTCTTTTATTGATTTACTTATTCTTTTCTGTTCATTTTCAGTGTGAACTGGATCTGCAAACATATTATTCCAGGCATTCGTAGTCATTAATCCTCCCCAAGCCAAATCTCTATATAAATTATCTGGATATGTTTTTCCTATAGATTTTGCGTAGTCTCTTAATCCTTGTTCTATAGCATCTAAATAATAATCTGCCATAAAATTGTGGTGAGGGTTTTGTGGATAATTATTGTAGTAGTTAAAAAGAGTTGGAAAATCTACTTCTGCCCCATTTCCCAATTCCCATTTATTTGTTGATGAATTCAAATACAATCCAGACGTAGTTTTAATTTTTCTATAAATTTCTGCATGTATTGCTTCGTGTAATATGGTACTAACAACTTCTAATGAAGGATTATCGTTTGAGTAGCTTTTATCAAAAGTAATAGATATAAAATATCCTGTAGATCCATAATTTGTTACTCCAACTCTAGGTGAAATTAAATCACCCTCCTTTATTAGTAAGTGTACAGGTGTTTTTTTACCATCAAACTTTTCTAAAGTCTTATTTAATAAATTATTACTTTTTAAATTATCATAAACGCATTTTAATTTCCCTGTAAGTTCGTTAATAATTTGGTCATCAAAATCAATATTATTTAAAGATAGCAATGGGTTTGTATATAAAGCAAGAATGCTCTCGTAGGCAAAACTTTTAGCATTTTCAAATTTATTGTTATTGGTAAGCGCAAACTTTTGTAAATAACTTGTAATTGCATCTTTAACAGCTTCGTTTTTTTCATTATTAATCCAGTCTTGTTGTTCTCTTGTTAAATCTAACGCATCTGAAAAGGCAAAGTTATTATCTAATAAATCTTCTTCGGTTACTATTGGTAGTGGCTCGAAAGGGGTGCTAACATCTGGGTTTTCTTCTGCTGGAGGGCATTCGCTAATGCCTTCTCTGTTTCTTCTACAGCCATTGTCTATAAATATAATCGTATCATCATCTGATTCTGATGCTGAATCGCCATCTGGTTCTTCGATATCTGGCTCGGTATTGTCTGTTGTGCATACTTGATAGGAGCCTACGACAAACCATTGTGGTCTTATTGCACAAAAACAGGTATAAGGGTCTATATGACCTACGCATGGACATGGTATTACTCTATATCTTGTAAATGTTTCGCATGTTTTTCCTTTTTTGTGAGTATGTGAAGCTTTTTTATGGGAATTTGTTTTTCCAATTTTCGAAATTTCTATGGGTTTAGATTTGTCTTTGGGGTACTTATAGATGTATTTCTCTAAATTATTATCAGTCTTTTTTATTACTAGATTGTAAATATATGAAGGGTCTTTGGTACTTTTTTTTAAGGGTAATATATAGGTTGTTTTTCCTTTTTTATTTGTGTAAGATAAAACTGTGCTGCTACTTATCTTGTAAGAAGGTTTATTGGTTTTTTTGCTGTTGTTGTTTGCTTGTTTTTTTTTCTTAAAACCAATACCTTGTGTTGTTGTATTGTTTTTTTCTAAAAAAGCGTCTAATGAAATCTTACTAATTGTGCTTGTTTTATCTTGTAAATCTGAATTTGGAACTACTTCATTCTCTTTCTCGCAACTCCACAACAATATTATTCCAAAGAGAAACATCCCTAATTTTAAAAGTTTAGCAATTTTGTTTGTACTGTTTTTCATTTTTATAAATTTAGTAATTATTTGTGTTCAACAAACATAAACGATAAAAAAGTACTTGTCAATCCCTGAGCTCCGTATGTTTTTCGTATCCCTGAACTCAGGGATGCTTGTCCCTGAACTCAGGGATAAAATGTTTTTAATTATTTGATTTTTAGTTAGTTAAAAAATGTTTTTTAGCCCCAAATAATAATCTAAAAAACAGTTTTAACAATCTTGATAATTTTAAAAACGCAGATTTTTGTTAAAAGTGAAAAAATATGTAAAATTTGTGAGGAAACTTTAACACCTATTGAAGCGTTGATGAAATTGAACGTATTTAAATAGATATTCACTACAAAACAACTCTTTTTAGACAAATTATTTTACATTCGTAAGCAGTAAACAAAACAAGGTATGAATAACTTTTTAATTGGTATTGGAAAGCGAATTAAATCCATTAGAAATAAACAAAAAATTACCATTAGCACTTTGGCAACTTCTGCTGGGGTTAGTAATGGACTTATTTCCAGAATCGAAAACGGAAGAACCATTCCTTCTCTTCCTGTTTTGTTAGAGTTAATTAGCGCCTTAGAAATTGATGCAAGTACGTTTTTTGAAGGCGTAGAAAACACAGCTGGAGCCACCTATATTTTAATTAAAAAAGACGAACAACAGTTTTTAGAAAAAGAAACAGATGCACAGGGTTTTACCTATTATCATATTTTTGGAAAAAACCTAAATACTATTGGTTTTGAAGCTGTTGTATTAACAATTGCACCAAATTCTCACAGAGAAAAAGTAACTACAGATGCCTGGGAATTAAAATATATCTTAAACGGAAGTTGTACTTATATTATAAATAACGAAGAAGTAACTGTTAACGAAGGAGATGCTCTTTATTTTAATGGAAGATTGCCTCACGTTCCTATAAATAATAACACAAAATCTTGTACGATGTTAGTACTTTATTTTTATTCTGAAAATCAATAAAATTCATAATAAATTTACAACGAAAGCAATCCGTTTTTTAGGTTTTTCTATACAAAATACACTTCTTCTTTTGTAATGATTAAACTTGTTTTTAGATTTAGAGTATTGCCTTGAATTAGTTTGAATGAAATGTCGTTTTTTTTAGTAAAATATTATTAAACGTAAGTTCGACACACTACTAATTTATTAATTATCAACTGCTTAGGTGTTTTTCTTAAAAATATATATATCATTTCGATGACGCAGCAAAAGGAATCTTACAAATTGTAGTTATAAATTATGAGATTTCTCCCATTCTCGAAATGAACAAAGTATAAAGTACTTTTTATCAATAAATTAAAATATAGTCATCTATTATTTCTTAAATCGAACTCACGTTATTAATTGATATGCTTTTTCGGAATCTCTTTTTCTTTTTTCTTTTTATAATATCTACCGCTAAATTTAGTCCTAAAAGAGTTACATTTCTAACACAGGTAAATTCTTCTTGGAGAAAAAGAAGATTGTAATGCTTCTATTTTTAAATCTCTACTATTTTCTCCACGATTTGTACCCTTTTTTATAAAACAGTTTCTAAAGTTGCCAAAGAATCTAAAATATAAGTTGGATTTTCTTTTTCTATTTGTTCTTTGGTTTGCGCTCCCGATAAAACACCAATTGTAATACCGCAATTTGCGTTTTTACCTTCTTCAATATCAATTGCAGAATCGCCTGCTTTTAAAACAGTTTTTGGGTCTTTAAGATTAAAAAGTTGCATCGCTTTTAAAATCATATCTGAGTTTGGTCGTCCTTTTTCGACATCGTCTGCTGTAATTAAAGCATCGAAATGTTGCCCTTTTTTCCATTGCATTTTTTCCAATAAACTTGTGGCTACTTTTTTATTATAACCCGTATTTAAAACAACAATAATTCCTTTTTCTCTTAGGTTTAAAATTGTTTTTTCTGCACCATTAATTGGACTAACATCCAGCGTTTTATAGGCTTCTTCTAATAAAACTTTAAACTCTTTAAATATTGCTAAAGAACTTTTATCGACTTCGTTTAAATGCGTTAAAACATCTTTAATTGCTTGGTGTTTTTCTTTACCTGCTCCATATTCTAAAACAGTTTTTAAAGTAACAACAACACCTGCATTTTCAATGGCTTTGTGCACCATTTTATACACGACATTATTCTCGTTTACTGTGGTTCCTGCCATATCTAAAACCACCATTTTTATATTTTTCATCTATATTAATTGTTAAGTATTTTTTGTAAGTTTTCTTCGGAAAAACCAGCACTTCCTGTCATTCCCTTTCCGCCAATTCCTGTAATAATGTGAATATTTTTACCTATTGAACGCTCAAAAATATCGGTGTTTTTACATTGTGAATAAAAACCAGCCCAACGTTGCTGAATTTCATAGGTTGGTAAATCGATAATTTTTTTGGCTTCTTTTATCATAAAATTATCAATATCCATATTCAAATCGAACCCTAAATTGTCTATTTCTTTTGCAGTTGCATATTCATGAGAATCTCCCAAAATTACAGAACCATCTGTAGCTTGTTTAAAAAGAATATGGACTCCAAATTTATTCTCGAAACTTTCTGGATTTTCGTTTGCTTTAATCGTTTTCCAAGAGGCACACTCTTCAAAAGCTTCGTACCTACGAATGGTTAAACCTGCTAAAATAGAACCATTTAACTTATAGTTTTTTTGAGGTTTTGTTTGCATTATTTGTAGTTTAGATACAATTAAATCGCTTTGATTATAAATTATTGGAAATAGCGCTTTAAAATCGCTTCCATTACAAATAATTGTTTTTGTGGCGCTGTATTTTTTTCCTTCGGATGTAATTGCCACAGTTTCTTCATTTTGTTCTTCAACATTTACTATTGTTGTGTTATAAATAATAGTTGCTTTTAAGGTTTTAATCATAAAAGAATGCAATGCATGAATCATTTTCGTTGGCTCTACAGTTACCTCTTCTGGAAAAAATAAACCCGCTTTGCAATAACTACTTTTTAAACCATTATATTTCTCTAAACATTGCTGTTTTGTTAGTATTCTAGAGCTATAGTTATTGTTTTTGTTAATTTGATGAAGTTCTTCTATCAACTGAACTTCTTCATCATTAGAAGCGATATAAATCGTTCCATTTTGCCTGATAGAAATATCGAATTCTTGTTGAATGGATTTATAAATTTCCAAACTTTTTCGTCCGTAATTTTGCCATTTTTGATTCATTCCAGATGGTACTACTTGTCCGAAATTACGAACAGTCGCACCTTGTGGTTTGCTGTTTTTTTCTAAAATTGCAACAGAAAATCCTTTTTTTAAGGCGTGAAAAGCGTGAAACGTTCCAAGAACGCCTCCCCCGACAATTATTAAATCGTATTTATTGTTCATAAATTGAAAAATTGGTTTGTACTTTTTTGTGGTATTTTTTTCGAAAAAAAGAGTAACAATAAATGGTTATTAGCAAACCTATAAACCCTAAAAAATATAAAATATTGGTAAAGAATGTAAGCCAAGAAATATCTTTTTGTCCGAAATTTTTATATAATAAAATTAAAATGCTTCCTAAGTAACCAAAAGCATCTGCAATGTAAATTAGAAATCCTACGTTTCCATTTATTTTATATGTGGCTATCATTCTATCAAAAAAAATTCCGTTGAAAGGAACATAGCAACTGTACAATCCAAGTCCAGAAATAATCATCCACGTTAGTGGAGAAATTACTTCAATTTTATAAAAATAAGTACTAATTAATATAGATAAACAGCCTGTTAGCAATACGTAATGGTAGTATAAGAATGCTTTGTAATTTTTTGTGATACTACCAATAATTCCCAAAACAACCAATACCAAAATTGCAATTGGTATTTCTGAAATGCTATAAATTGAAGCATCTCTATATCCAAGAGCATCCCAAATTTCTCTGGCAAAATTGTCTCTAAAATCTCTTACAGATGTTAAAATCATGTAAAAAACAATAATACAAATTAATGGAATTGCAAATTTTTTAAATAATGCTTTTCGTTCTTTTGAATTTAGTGTATTTCGTTCGTTTTTTAAAAGTTTATCTTCTGCAGAGGGTGCAGGAATTTTCTCTAATAACCAAGCAAAAAACACTAAAGGAAGCACAAAAATTGCGCCAGTGGCAAAAGGCATCCAAAACTGACTGATATTAAAATCGTCTAGCACAATTTTTCCGATAGATTTTACTGCGCCAGAAGAAACAATAAAGCTGGAAGAAAGTATAACACCTAATAATTCAGAAGTTTTTCTACCTTCGAGATACGAAAAAACGATGCCCCAAATCATCCCTAAAGGCAAACCATTTAAGAATAAAAATACAATATTATAAGGTGCAGGTACTACTGCAAAACCGAGCAGTGCTAGTTCTGCAAAAAGAATAAAACCGACTAAAAAGAAAATTCTTTTGTTCGATTTCATTTCTGCAATTACCTTAATTCCAATAAATTTAGAGAGTGTATATCCAACAACTTGGGCAATAATTAATAAAATTTTATAATCGACACCCCAAAAAGCAAGGTCTTGAAAAGTAGCAACCGTAAACGGTTTTCTAAACGCATACATACAAAAATACGTTCCGAATGCCGCTAAAGATGCTTGTATTATAAACCTTAAATTCATGTTGGTTTTGTTAGGTTGATAAAAGCCAGCAAACTCTCCATATAAAAATCGAGAGTTTTGCCAACATTTAACAAAGTTAAAATTTATTATAAACTATATTTTATTCCAATATTTCCTTTAATTCCATAGAACTCTACTTGTTTTGGTCGATCTTCTGTTTTGCCATAATGATAAATTAAAGGGTTATTTAAAATGTTATTCACATCCGTAAAAATAGTCCATTTTTTTCCAATTTGATACGATGCAGAAAAATCTAAAGTACTATATTTTCCGTAATAAACATCATCTATATCTCTTTCTCCGTAAGCAATTGCATATTTTCCTTTATGGTTAAAAGCCAATCTTGTGTTAAAACCATCTTTTTCGTAGAATAATTGCGCATTAAATAGCGCATTTGCTTGATATGCTAAAGCTACTTTTCTTCCACTTGGTTTAGAGGTTTCAGAATCCATAAAAGTGGCATTAATTTGTGTTCCGAAATATTTCCAGAAACCAGGTAAAAAATCGAAACGTTTGTTAAGACCTAATTCAATACCACCAATCCAAGCTTTATTTCCATTTACAGGTGTATTAAATTCTACACCAGTTATTCCATTATAAGTTCCTTGATAAGTATTATTAATTATTGGATCTGTAATAGATTTATAAAAAATACCAGCATTTAAAACCCCTACATTTTCGAAATAATATTCTCCTAAAAGATCTAAATTCCAAGAATATGTTGGTTTTAAGTTTGGGTTACCTCCTTTAAATTCGTTTTCTAAGGAAAAATAAGTTCCAGAAGGAGAAATGTCTCCAAAGTTTGGTCTTGAGAAACTTCTAGTTGCTGCAAAGCGAATATTCATATCTTCTAAAGGCGAATATTTAATATGCAACATTGGTAGAATTGCCCAATAATTGTTTGTTTTCATGGATTTGATAAGCGTTCTATTATCGTTTACATAACCACCTACTTTTGTGTTGGTTTTCGTGGCTCTTAAACCTCCTAAAACTGTCCATTGTTCAGACGCTTTTAAGGTTCCCATTCCGTAGAAAGACAAATGAGTTTCATCTACATTAAAGTTTCTTCCTAAACCAGTGTTAAATTGTTTTGCTGCGGAATCGTCTGGTAAAACAGTTAAATTCGCCCTGTTTTTATTCCAGAAATTTGTCATTCCGTCTGTAGATAAAACTGGTCCAAAAGTATTTTGTATATTAGCACCCAATTCTTTTAAATAATTTGCTCTTCCTGGCTGCTCTGTAATAAATTTAGATTCATCCGATAAAAATGGTGTTGTACCTGCTCCAGACCAACCGTAAAATAAATCTTCGAACGTTGCTCGCCTATCTTTATCTCTGTATTTTGTACCAACTTTTAGCTTAAAATTATCGTTTACATTTAATTCGTAATTTAAAGAAGCTACAATATTATCTCTTTCTCTAATTGAAATTTTATACAATTCTAAGTCAGCAAATTTCATTTTTGTTGCATCCATTTTAAAAGATGGGTCGCTATAAAAACCGAATAAAGCGTCTGTATCGTTATAATCTAACTTACCACCATCTACTTTCCAATAAGCTCTATCGTCTCCTGCTCCGCCATTTGCTTTTGGTCTATTATCTAAATAATCGGGTTTGATGCCTACACCATCTTGCTTGTATTTTACTACAAAATAACTCTTGTCTTCTGCTGTTGGAATTCCTCCGTACTTAAATTCATTTGAATAAGAAGCAATGCTCCAATCTAATTTTCCGTTGTTAAAATTGTGTTTTCCACCAATTTCACTTCCAAACATTTCTGTTATAAGTTCGTTATGTATATTTTGAAGTTCTACTCTTGCTGTGCTTGTATTTGCATTAAATTTATCGAAACGAACTCTGTGTTTATAATGTTTTTCAGTATCTAACAGGGTTCCATACATTCCTCTAAAATACATTTTGGTCGCAGGTGTAAAGTTGTATTCCATCGCTCCATTAATTCCTTTTGTAACTCTTTCTCCATTATAATCTCTCAATTCCATTCTGTAAACACCTTCGTCGCCTTTTCTTCGAGCTTCAAAATTATCTGTTCCCCAACCTCTGTTCCAGTAGGAACCGTTTAAAATGTAACCGAATTTCCCATTTTTACTTTTGTTTCCAATAGTTAAAGAAGCATTGTAAATTGGTTTTTCTGATTTTACATTGTAACCTCCACCAACATTTACACTTAAAATTTGTTTTGCAGGGGCAGTTTGTGTGATAAAATTTACTCCACCTCCAATTCCGTCTGCTTCCATATCTGGTGTATATGCCTTTGCTGCTTGTACGTAAGAAATTAATTCTGATGGGAAAAAATCGAATGCTGTTGCACGAGAAGTTGTTTCCTCTTCTGCAGTTGGTATTCTGTTTCCATTAATGGTTGTAGATGCCCAAAATGGTGGCAATCCTCTCACAGAGACAAAACGTCCTTCTCCTTGATCTCTTTCTATTGATAAACCTTGAATACGTTGTACGGTTTCTGCTGCATTTCTATCTGGTAATTTTCCAATTCCGTCTGCTGCAATTACATTTAAAATACTCATTGCTTTTTTTTGAATATTTAATGCTCTTGCTTCACTATTTCTTCTTGTAGAACCGCTAATTACAATTTCATTTAATTCTTCTGATGAAGCTTCTAAGACAATTAAACCTATATTAACGTTTTTATTTTCTACAGTTTTTACAGAAATTTCTTTCTTTTTAAAACCTATGTAAGAGATTAGGATATTTAATTTTCCTGAATCGACATTTGTTAATACGAACTTTCCATCGAAATCTGTATTTACACCTTTATTTGTATTCGAAATCATAACACTTGCTCCTGGTAAAGGATAATTTCCATCGCTTACAGTTCCTGTTATTGTTGCTTTTTGTGAAAATGCATTGCTACTTACAAGTAAAACAAAAAATGTACTTACTAATAGTTTAAAATTATTCATTTGTTGGTTTGTTTACAATTATTAAATTTTACAACACAAATAAATAGTTCTTTTTACTATTTGTAAATATTTAAATATTAAGAAAGTTTTACGAAAACAGAAATAAAATGTTAGTTTAAGGTTAACAATGTTATCTAAAATGGAAGAAAAATCTAAATTCCTTTAAAATAAAGGTTTTATTTTTTATTATTGATTAACAAAAAATTTACAAATAGTAAAATTAATAAAATGTTTGCTATAAATTTTAACTTTTTTTTGTACTAAGAAGTATTAAACAATTGTTAGTTTATTCAATTTATTAAAATATCTCATTATCTTTGTAATATGAATACAGTATTCTTATTTATTAGCGGTCCTGAAATTATGGTTATTATGTTAATCGTAGTAATGGTTTTTGGTGCGGATAAAATTCCTGAAATTGCTAGAGGATTGGGGAAAGGAATGCGTCAAATTAAAGATGCAACCAACGATATTAAGCAAGAAATTAAAGATAGTTCGGATATCCAAAAATCGGAAACTAAATCTATTAAAAATACTGCTAACGAAGCTACTAAGGGTGTAAGTGAAGAGTTTAAAAGAGTGCAAAAAGATATAGAAGATATTACTGGCCCGATTAAAAGACAGTTTTAGTTAGAAATTTAAATGAAACTCTGCCTGTTAATTTTACACTCCAAAATACATCATTATTATTTCTTAATATGGGTTTAATAATTATTAGTAACAACCCCTGTTGTTTATCTTAATATAAAGTGCTTGTAGTTTTTCTTTGTTCATTTGCAGCCAACTTGTTTGCCATGTTTTAGGGTTATAGATTGGTATAACTACCTTTTAAATATTTCCTTGATAATTAATATTTGATGTTTGTTTTTATTAGTCATCCCCTGAAAATTTAAATTTCATATTTGTGAAGTACTAATGTTTCAGAGGATTTTTTATTTGGAAAGCATTTTTAAATTTGAAAAAAAATGAATTTCTTAAATTATTTAAAATGAGAAATTTAATTGTTTTTATTTTAGCTAAATTAGGTTTTTTTCAAAAAAACGGGGGATGGCTAAATAATTTTAGATATTTAATTTTTATTGAAAAAACTTTTAGGTTTTCTAAAAAAGGATATGGAAAAACTATCCACAAAATTATTACTTATAGAATATTTAAGGTTTGTTATTTTAAAAATCCTTGTTTATTTAATTTTTAAAAGCGAGTTTTTAACGTTCTCTGTAGGTAATACTTTTAATTTTACCAAAACCAGAATATTTGGTTTCTAGTTTTATTTGACCATTTACTGGTGGCACTTTGTATAATTCCATTGTTCCTTCTGAGCCATTATAGCTACAGACAATTAATTTACTTTGCATACTTTTATAATCATCATTTAAAAAATCTTCAAAGAAATTATGAAATTTTATCAAAGAGATTTCCTCAGAACCTTTGTCTAACATTAGTTTGGTTGTTCGTAAAGAAAAATCGTATTGATATACTTTACTTCCTGCAACATAAAATAAATACCCATAATCTGGACTAACAGCATAACTTGTTGCCTTGTTAAAATCTGGTGCAATTACTTCTCCATAATAAGATTGTGAGTTGTTTTGTGAATTAAATATAGCTAAGTATTTTTTTCCGTTATTAGAGTCTTTTAAGATTGAAAAAATTTCTGCCCCATAACTTCCATTAAACTCACTTCCAACCATATATTCCAAATCTTTTCCTGTGGTAAAGTTAAATAAAGTTCCTGCAGGCATTACACTTGTCTTTCCATAATTTGTATTTACAAAACGTTTGTTTGTATTATCGTACAAAATAGAATTACCAAATAAGTATCCTTTTCCTATAAATGGAGAGGCCTCAAATACAACACCTCCAATTGTATTAATTGGTGCACTATATTTTAATTGATAAGTATCAAAGTAATAGTATATGTTACCATTTTTAGCGATATAAGCATGTCCATTATATTTTGCTACTAAATTATCTACTTCTAAATCTAATGGTTGCGAACCTACAAATTCATTAGAAATATTAAGGGCACTGTTCCAAGAAAAAGTGTTTGGCTCTATTTTAACGGTTCCATTTCCAGAAGTTGAAATATAGATTCCATAATAATCTCTTTTATATTTATACGTGTAAACAAACCCTGGTTTTCCTTTTAGTTTTAATTCAGAACTAGATAAACCAAGAACATCTATTTTTGTTTCATATTTTCCGTTGATTAATGAAACCATATCTAAACGAGAACCTCCATTAACTTCACTTAAAACTAGCCACCCTTCATAAATACTATTTACAACTTCTAAACGAAAATTATATTGAAATTCTAGTTCTGTATCTAAATCTTTTATGGTATAATAAATATTATAGTTCCCTGGTTTTAATTGAATAGGTGTTAGTAAGTCTTTTTCTGTTGATAAATCTATCAACTTAACTTCATCTCCAATGCTATTTGAATCGTACGTTTGCCACTTATAACTATAGCCAGCACTATTATTATTTTTTTTTGTGTTTACTATCCGAGGAACAATGTTAAAATTATCAAATCTAACAACCGAATACTCTTCTTTAAGTCCTTCAACCTTTACTTCGTTTATTTCTTTATAATTATAATTACCTTTATCTTCCATGCAAGAAATAACTAACACTAAGGTAAATAATACTAGGATTAATTGTGTCTTTATATATTTAAACATATTTCTTTTTTTAAATTAAACACTAAATTTTTTATGCATAAGGTCCCAAAGTCATTTCTGAACCATCTTCCTCTAAAATAGGAGTTCCTGCATTTTTTTGAGCTGCTAAATAAGCTTTCATTACTGCTAGTTGCCCTAAAAAGTTACCAAAATCTGGAAATTTATTATAATTTGGAACTGGAATTTTATTTACCTCTGCAAATAGATAAAGCTTTTTTGTTGAAAAATCGCCAATCCAACTTTTTAAAATAAACCATTTATCTGGCTCTGTTAAAATATCAGAAAAAGTTAATTCAAATTCTGTATAATTAAGTAGTCTGTTAGCGTTAGAGCTTTTTTTACTTCCCTTAAGATTGGTTTTAAAGTTTTTATTTTCTAATAATTGTAGTTTTAATGAAAATGGCTTTAGTTTCATATCTGCAGTTCTATTTAAAGTAACAGGTATGTAGCCAATTATTTCATTTGCAGGTACAATTATATTGTCTGCAATATTAAAATGAACACCTTTTTTAGCTGTTGATGTTTTTAAAATATTAATTTTTACTGTTCTATCTTTATCACTAATAAAACCCTGTACTTTTATTGGTACTTTTATTAATGAATCTGAGACTTTACTTGGTAATTTATAAGCAAAAGTTATAGATGTGCTATCTATTTTATTTGCTGCAAAGTCTTTACCATCTATTGCCCATTGAAAATAAATTACATTTTTACCACTAAAGGTAGCAATATCTTCATTTTCACAGGCGAAAAATGTTAACCCAACTAAACATGTTGCTATAATAGTTTTTATATATTTTTTCATGAAATTAAATTTTATTATTAACGAAAGTCTAATTCTGATAAAGGTAACGGAACTACATATTGATTGGCTCCCATACTTATAGTACCAGATTCTAAAGAACCATTTGGTATACTTTTAATATTTTTTCTTTTATAATAAAAGAAAAGCTGTCCTTCTCCGTAAAATTCTTTTTGATATTCTTTCTGGATCTCATCTGCTATATCAACCCCAGAAGCTAAGTTTACCAATCCACGATTTAATCTTACAGTATTTAAGTAAGTTAAGGCTATTGAAGAATTTTGCTCTGTTTCTGCAGCTATATAATACATTTCACTAATTCTTATTAATGGCTGTCTAAAACGAAAATCTTTTTTCTTATTTTCGACATCTGCAAATTTAAAAAAGGTTTTATATTGCTTATCTCCAACAGCAGGTAATGCCCAAGTAGAGTTGTAACGATAATCATTTTGGTTGTTCTCAAACACTTCAACATTTAATCTTGAATTTTGAGGTGCCAAAATTTTACTATTTTCTAAAGAACTACTAAAAAGCACTCTTTGATTATTATATAGATTATTGTTTTGAATAGCAAATAAAACTTCAGAAGAAAAAGTACGGTCTGGGTTTGCTCCTGCCGAAATTATATCTAACGGATTTGTCCAAGGAAACCATTCAGTAGCTTTATCTATTACTGTTTTAGCTGCTTTTAATGCAGCTTGGTTGTTTCCTGCATATAAATTAGCTCTTGCTTGTAATGCTTTTACTGCAAAATAATTAAGCCTTAAGTTTCTATGTCTGTAAAAATCTGTGCCTTTAAAATCTGACTCTTCATCGAATTGAGGTACGATAATTTTTCCATACTTTCTTACTGGATCGTTTTCTAACAACTTTTCAGCGATATCTAAATCATTTAAAATATTAGCGATAACTTCAGTTGCAGTAAGTAAAGGGCTTAAACTAGCCTTTGCCTCTGTGTAATAAGGTATTGCTAAATCTTTGGCATTAGTACTATAGATAGGACCATATAATCTTAACAAATCTAAATGAAGCATTGCTCTTAATCCTATTGCTTCGCCTTTTAAAATACGTTCATTTTCAGCTGAAATAACACCTTTATAAGTATCTATACTTTTAATGAAGTTATTAATATTTAATATATTGGTGTATTGGCTTGTCCATATTTTATCGAAAGTAGCTCTTACTAAATTATCTTCATAATTGTATTTTGCATAATAATGCCAAGGATGAATTTTATCTGCAACATTATATCTTTGCCCTAATACATCTAATGTACTCATTGTTAAATTACTTCCATAAGTATTATTATTGGCCATGTTAGAATAAATTCCATTTAATGCAGTTTGTATACCTGCCTCCGAGCTAAAAACATCTTCTTCTAAATATTTATCTTCAGGTTGAACATCTAAATAATTACTACATGAAATTATTAAAATGCAACCCAATATTCCTATAATATTTTTTAAGTATTTTTTCATTGTCTTCTCTTTTTATTAAAAATATGCATTAATACTAAACGAAATTGCACGTGCAAATGGGTAATCGATACCTCTTTCTGTTCTAATCGATGAAATTCGGAATATTTCATTCATATAGCCATTTAATCTTAATCTATTTAGACCAATGTGCTTTATCCATTGTTGTTCTCTAAACTCATAACCAAAGTTTATCGACTCTCCAATAATTACATTTTCTTCTTGAATAAAACGTGAAGAAATAGGTGTTGACCCAAATTGTGCTATAGATTTAAAACTTGAAATATCTCCAGGTTTTATCCATCTGTCGGTTAATGCACGTAAATCTTGATTGTTAATTCTTTGTCTCAAAGAGATATTTTCAACTTTATTAAAAAGGGCCGTATTTAATACATCTCCACCAAAACGATATCGTAAATTAACACCAAAAGTGAAGTTTTTTAGGCGTAAATTACTACTAATTACCCCTTCTAAATCTGGCCTGCTATTACCCATTACTTTTATATTTTTTGAATTATATTCATAAGTTGGAGAATCATCAGAATTTAAAAACACCTCTTTACCACTGGCAGGATCTATACCTAGAGATTCTACTGCCCATAAATCATCTGGACTATATCCATCTTTATATCTAAGTAAAGATTGACTTACTTGAGCTTTATCATTTAAAGATTTTAAAGTATTATTAAACCCTCCATAAACACTTTTTACTGCACTTGCTGTAAACCCTAAGGTCCAAACTATTTGCTCTTGTGGTTTATAAATTGGAGAAACTCTAATAATAGCTTCAACTCCTTTTGTATTCATAAAACCGGTATTAATGGGATAATTAAAAACACCTGTAGACGAAGGAAGGTCAATACGAACAACTAAAGGGTCTGTTTTCTTTTGAAATGCATTTAAAGTTGCATTAACTCTGTTATTAAATAAAACAGCATCTAAACCAATACTTGTATTTAACGTTTTTTGCCATTGCAAATTAGGGTTTGCCAATGTTAATAAATCTGTTCCTTGCCCAAAAATATTTATGTCTTTAGTAAACTCATAAATAGAAACCGATGATAAATTACCAAAACCTTGATTTCCTGTCGATCCAATATTCCCTCTTAATTTAAGCATCGATACTTTATGATTATCCATTTCGAATGCTTTGTGTAAATTTATACCTGCACCAATAGCCCAAAATGGAGAGAATTTTTTATTGGAGCCAAAAACTGTAGATCCATCTATACGATATGTGGCATCAAATAAATATGTTCTATCTAAAACATAGTTAACACTTGCTAGCATATTAATTCTTCTAAATTTACTATTTACTGAAACAGGCTTAGAGTTTGGTTGATAACCGAACGCAAAAGCAGGGTTTCCATTTGTTCCTGTAGGAAAACCAACAGCAGATACACCTAATCTATTATTGTTAGTTTCTTCTGCTTCTGCTCTTAAGTTTGCAGTTATACTATGTTTATCTTTTACAACAGTTGCATAAGATGCCATTACATTTAATCTATAACTAAATCTATCTGATTTTTGATTTGTATATTTACCTCTTTCTAGAATATCTGTACCTATAAAGTTAGTGTGTTCTGGAGGTAAAAAAGTATCTAAAATAGTGGTCTCTTTGTTAATCTGAAAATTAGACTGAATTCGAAACTTCTCACTCAACGTTAATATAGCTTGTAAATTATTGGTAATTTGCAAATTAGAACTATTGTTTTTAGTATTCAACGTTGCATTATATAATGGATTTGTAATGGTATTTCTAAAGTAGCCATCGATATCTAAGTATTTTGTAGGATTACCATTAGTATCTGTTTTTCTAAAATATGGATTTGCCGTTACAAAATTTGAAAACGATCCGTAAGGAGATTCGTTGGCATCGTAGCCATTTATGTATAGATTATTAGAAACATTTAATTTATCTTTTCGGTATCTTAAATTAAAGTTAGTTCCCCAAGTTTTACGGTTTGAGCCAATCATTACCCCATTTAAATCTTTATAGTTAAGACCAACTCCAAAAGTAATTTCCTTATTACCTCCACTAATATTTAAAGAGTGACTTGTGGTAGTTCCTACTCGCACAGGTTCATTTAACCAATACGTATTTACTCCTCGCTTAATTTCAGCTAATGTTTTATTATATTGTTTATCCAACTCAAACTGTTTTCCAATATCGTATGAAGGGGCATTCCAAAGGCCCGAAAGTTTTTCGTACTTTAGTTTTTGAGTAGAGTTCATTAAGTTATAATCAGTTAAATCTGGCATTTCAACCCTTAAATCAGAATTGTATATTACCTGTAATTTTCCTGCTACAGGTTTTATAGTTTCAACAACAATTACTCCATTTGCAGCTCTAGCACCATATAACGCTGTAGAAGAAGCATCTTTTAAAATTGTGATAGATGCAACTCTATTCATATCTAAATCGATAATTGTTCTTAATGTAGATTCAAAACCATCTAAAATAAATAGTGGTTGGTTAGGGTTTGCTCCAAATTCGTCTCTTAAATTATCTGTAGACACACTAGTTTTACCACGAACTTCGATATTTGGCAACCTGTTTGGGTTTGAGCCTAATATATTATTTTCATATATAACAAAAGAAGGGTCTATTGTTTTTAAGCTTTCAATAACATTTAAGTTACCTATTGTTTTCAATTCTTTACCTTTTACTGTAGTAATGGCTCCTGTAAAACTTTCTTTCTTTCTTTTTACAACACCTGTAATAACAATTTCATCTAATTTAGAGGCACTTTCAACTAATTTTACGTTAATCTGTGTTTTACCATCAACTTTAATTTCTTGAGATAAATATCCAATATAACTAAAAATTAAAGTTGCTTTTTTATCTGTTTCAATGGAATAATTTCCATTAAAATCTGTCATAGTACCGTTTTTGGTTCCTTTAATCATTACAGTTGCCCCTGGTAAAACATCTCCATTGGTATTTGTTACTGTTCCTTTTACAATAATATTTTTTTTAAAATTTAAAATTGTAACAGGAGTAATTAGCACAATGTTATCATTTGTTTTCTCTACTTTATAATTTATTCCTACAAGTTTTGATACAGCAGTAATTAGGTCTATTTCTTTGTAATTAGCGACAACCATACGATTAACATTAAGTTCATTATCACTATAAAAGAAATCGACTTTTGTTAGTTTTTTAAGGCTTTTTAACGCTTTTGATAATTTGACTTCTCCTAATTCTAATGTTACTTTTTGAGAATAAGAGAAAGCAGTAACACTAAAAAATAGCATACTTAGAATAAGACAACGCTTCATAATTAACAAGAGATTTTTAGTATATTTGCTAAGAAAACCACTCATTTTTATGGTTCTTTTTTTTTCCATAAATGTGTTTGTTTAGTTAAATAATCGGTTTCAAAATTTTTTAGTTAACTAAATTTATCCGGGAGATGTTCACAGCATTTTCCGGTTTTTGTTAACTAATCTCTAATTAGTTTTAATTCGTATTTATCATTTATTTTGTTTTTAGTTATTAAATAATTAATTTTTGTTGTTTTCCTTATCATATTTAATAGGTTTTCAATGGGTTTGTTTTTAAGTATAACACCAGTAAAAATTTCATCTTTTAAAGAATTGTCTTCAAATACTACATTTATATTATACCACCTACCCACTCTTGTTAAAATACGCTCTAACTTTTCCTTTTCAAAGTAAAATTTACCATCTTTCCAGGCAGTATATATATCTGTTTCGACTGTAGTTATTTTAATTTTTGATGTATTCTTATCTAATACACCTCTTTGGTTTGGAGATAATATTTTAGTATTACTAACCTTTAGTTTTTGAGATGTTGCCAACTTAATCTTACCTTCAACTAAAGTTGATGAGAAAAAAGGATCATCTTTATATGAAGACACGTTAAATTGAGTTCCTAAAACGATAACATCTGCTGTATTGGTTTGAACGACAAATTCTTTAACACCTTTTGTTACCTCAAAATAAGCCTCTCCATCTAACTTTACCAATCTTTGTTTGCCATTAAAGCTTTTAGGGTAAGTTAATGTTGTGGCAGAGTTTAACCATACTTTTGTTCCATCAATTAGCTCTACTTGGTATGTACCTCCAATAGGGGTTTTTAAAGTATTGTACTTCAAAGGAATAGTAGGGGTTTTTACCCCATCCTTTGTTATAGCATTATATACCAACCCATTGTTGGTATTTTGTACTCGAGTAATATTTTTAGATGTAATTAACTCGTTTTTATACTCTCCTAAATCAATTGTTGTTCCATCAGACAAAGTTAATGTGGCTTTCTTAACTCCTGGTTTAATATTCTTAATTGCTTCTTTAGTAATTGCTTTTTTATCAAAATTTGTTTTATAAATAACATTTCCTAGTGTTAATAGTATTAAAATAATAGCAGCATAATTAAGAACCCTAAAATAAACTTGTTTAAAAATTGCCTTCTTTTTATTTTTTTTTATTTTTTTTTGAACAATTTTAAAGACTTTTTCTTTGTTTGATTCCTTGTAAAGTTTCCTCTTTTCATAAATAGCAACATCACTAATAATTTCTGTATATATTTTTTCATTTGATTCGTCTTTTAACCAGTCTGTAAAAACTTCTTTCTCTACGCCTCTAAGTGACTTAATTATAGACTTATATATTAACCGAGAAATATTAAATGGGTTTGTTTGTTTTGACACTTTCTTAATAATATAGAGCTATTATTTTAGCTACCTTTTTTAATAAGACTGTCTAAAACAGAAAAAGGGTGTAAAAAATTTTGTTTTTTTTAAGAAACTTTTAAGAGACCTTTAAGAATAAATAAAAATAAAGGATTGTCTTTAAATTGATTTTTCAATAAAGCTAAGGCGCGTCTCCTTTGAGATTTAACCGTATTAATACTTATATTAAGGTCTTCTGCTACGTCTTTATACTTAACCCCTTCAATACAGCATAGTTCAAAAACACGTTTGCATTTACTAGGTAAGTTTTCTATTGCTTTTAACAAAATAGCATGTACTTCTTCTTCTATTATATACTTGTCAAAATAAAGTAGGCTTACAGAGTTAAAATCTAATCTTACAACTTTATCTTTATTCTTTAAATAATCTAAAGAAGCATTTCTAGTTACTTTATACAAATAGGGCTTAATGTCTTTTATATTTGAAATATTAGCTCTTTTTTCCCATAAAAAAAGCATTGTATTTGCAGTGATTTCTTCTGCAGCATAATTATTTTTTACATATTTAAAAGAGAAAGCATAAAGTCTTTCATAAAAAAAATCAAAGAGCTCTTTAAAAGCAGCTTGATTTCCTTTTTTTAAGTTTTCTAGAACTGTTTTTGAAAGTTCAGTCATTTATAAGATTTATAGTGAAACACATATAATATATTTTACTTCAAAAAAAATACTGATTTTTTTTTAACTAAAATCTCTATTAACATTACTCATTTATTTTTACCAAGAAAACAAAGTTATACTTTTTTGAAAAATTATTTTATAATTAATTAAAAATTAATTATTTACTTTTTTTTTAGAGTTGTAGGATTGCAAAAAAACTAGAGAAAAAGAAAAGATATTATGCTACTAATTTTTGATTATTCTTTTTCTCTTTGAAATTATTCTATAGGTTTTAGCTATAATTCAGAGTATAGTCTTTATAAATAAATATATAAATCTTTGCAGATTTATTTTAAATTTCCTTTTGCATAACTAAACTCTACTACAATAATACGTTTTGTGTTTTTTGGTGTTGTTTTTTTACGGGACGACTTAAATATTTGATAATCATATAGTTGTAAGGTATCATTTTTTATAAATTAGTGATATTCAGTAATTTATTTAAAACACTTTTACTTATAAATTTCTTTCTGTCAAATATAACATATCCATTTTTTTTTAATTTAAACCTAAAACAACACCAGAGTAAGTTTTTTTTAAGGGCAAAATCTAAAAATTATTTTACTCTACTAATGGTTAAACCATCTCTAATTGGTAATAAAACGGTTTCTATTCTAACATCTTCTTTTAGTAATTTGTTATATTCTAAAAGTATTTTTGTATCTGTATCTTTAGGATCTAATTCTTCTACAACTTTTCCGCTCCAAAGTACATTGTCAGACAAAATAATTCCGCCAGCATTCATTTTATTAATAATTAAGTTGAAGTAATTGATGTAATTTGATTTATCTGCATCAATAAACACCAAATCGAATTTTACATCAATTGTTGGAATAATTTCTAAAGCATTTCCCACAAACTGCGTAATTTGGTCTCTATATTCCGATTTTTCGAAATATTTATTTTGAAGAGTTTCTAATTCTTCATTTTTATCAATTGTAAAAATAGTGCCATTTTTCGCCAAACCTTCTGCCAAACACAATGCAGAATACCCTGTATAAGTTCCTATTTCTAAAATATTTTTTGGCGAAGTTAATTTAGAAATCATCGATAAAACTCGCCCTTGAAAAGCACCACTTAACATCCTTGGATTCAGTACTTTTTGCCAAGTTTCTTTGGTTAATTCTTGTAATATTTTTGGTTCTTCTTGCGAATGATTAACTACGTAGTTGTCTATATTTTCTGGTAAAAAGTGCATTTAATTTATATGTTTGGTCGAGCGCAGTCGACGCTTAGTTTAAGTTTCTTAAAATAAATACCTCTCGACTGCGCTCGAGGAGACAATTCAAAAATACAAAAAAACGGAACTTGCAAATTACACGTTCCGTTTTAAGATTTAAAAGAAGTAACATTACTATTTACTTTCTTTAAGTGCTTTTTTTAACCTTTCTTTGTCTTCTGCAGACATACTATGGTTTACTTTTTTACAAGTTTTAGAATATCCTTTGTAAAACTTAGACAACTTCATATTTTGTTTGGTATACAAAGCACAAATTCTACATCGAATAAAATGGATATTTAACTTTATTAATTCTAAGATAGAAGCCTCTCCATACTGATTTTTATCACATATAGCAGTTGCCTCATCACAAGTTATTTTTAAGCTTTTAAACATTTCTTAATTATTAAACCAGTTATCTTCCATACATTTTCTAAGCTGTGTTCTTGCTCTATGAATAATAACCCATAAATTTGACGCAGTAATAGCTAACTCCTTACAAATTTCTTCAGTTTCAAATTCTTGTATTGTTTTCATCCTAAAAACCATCGCGTATTTTTCTGGTAAATTATCAATACAAACTTCTATTTGGTCTCTTAATTCTTGACTTTCTATATTTTTTTCAGATTGATTGTCCCAACTTTGTGGCACTCTTTCTTCTAGCCAATTACCTTCGTTTTCGCCATCGTCATAAAAATTCATTCGAACTTCGGCTTTTCCTTTATTAGAATTAATTTTACGATAATAATCGATAATTTTTCTCTTTAAAATAGAAACCAACCAGGTTCTTTCCGTTGATTTTCCTTGGAAATTTTTAGCAGATTTTAAACCTGCAAAAAAAGTATCTTGCACTAAATCTTTTGCTAAATCGCTATTGTTTACACGAGAAATTGCATAATTAAATAGATAATCTGCGTAACTATCAATCCATTTATCGGAATTTATTGTGTTTATTTCTTCTGCCATTTGGTTCTTAAAGCAACAAATATACTGCTATTTTTTTTCTTTTAAAGCTTCACAATTTTCTCTTCTTCTTACATCTACCAAATAAATTATTTATCATTTTTTTAGAAATTGAAAAAATGCAGAACATCTATTGCTTTTTCTTACTTTTACCACAACAAAAAACTATAAAATATGTCTGTAGCTAAAAAAGAATACAAACGCGTTACTGTAAAATCGTTGGTAGATATGAAAGCAAATGGAGAGAAAATCTCTATGTTAACTGCTTACGATTATACCATGGCAAAAATTTTAGATAGCGCAGGAATAGATGTTTTATTAGTAGGCGATTCCGCTTCTAATGTAATGGCTGGGCATGAAACGACGTTACCAATTACGTTAGATCAAATGATTTATCACGCAAGTTCTGTCGTTAGAGCAATTGAGCGTTGTTTGGTAGTGGTAGATTTGCCTTTTGGAAGTTACCAATCGGACCCTAAAGAAGCTTTACGTTCTGCGATTCGAATTATGAAAGAATCGGGTGGACATTCCATAAAATTAGAAGGTGGAAAAGAGGTAAAAGAATCGATAAAACGAATTTTAAACGCTGGAATTCCTGTAATGGGGCATTTAGGTTTAACACCACAATCTATTTATAAATTCGGTACGTACACTGTTAGAGCAAAAGAAGAAGAAGAAGCGGAAAAACTAATGGAAGATGCTTTAATGCTCGAAAGAATTGGTTGTTTTGCCATTGTTTTAGAGAAAGTGCCTGCAAAATTAGCAAAACAAGTTGCAGATGCAATTTCGATTCCTGTAATAGGAATTGGCGCAGGAAATGGTGTTGATGGCCAAGTTTTGGTAACACACGATATGATTGGAATGACACACGAATTTCATCCGCGTTTTTTACGTAGATATTTAGATTTATACAAAGACATGTCTGGTGCTTTCGAAAGCTATATTACAGATGTTAAAAGTGGCGATTTTCCTAGTGATAAGGAGCAGTATTAAAATCCCATCCTAACCTTCCAAAAGGGAAGGAAATTGTTATGGTATAAGTTAAAATAGAAATGGCTGAGAAAATTTATTTTACGATAAAATTTTTGCTCTTGATTCCAATTGTAAGATTGTGTTTTAACTTCCTATCAAAAAAAGTATATTACAGATGAAGATCCTCCATTTAGACACAAATCACCCACTTTTAATTAATCAATTAAAAGATTTAGACTTTACTAATGATGAAGATTACACGTCTTCAAAAGAAGAAATTGAAGCAAAAATTAATAATTACGATGGTTTTATCATTAGAAGCAGGTTTTCTATTGATAAAAACTTCCTGGACAAAGCCACAAAACTGAAGTTTATTGGAAGAGTTGGTGCTGGTTTAGAAAATATCGATTGTGACTATGCAACCTCTAAAAATATCGAATTAATTGCTGCTCCAGAAGGAAACAGAAACGCAGTTGGCGAACATTCTTTAGGCATGTTATTATCGCTTTTTAATAAGTTAAATAAAGCCGATAAAGAAGTTAGAAACGGAAAATGGTTGCGTGAAGAAAATCGCGGAATAGAACTCGATGGGAAAACGGTTGGTTTAATTGGTTATGGAAATATGGGGAAATCGTTCGCAAAAAAATTGCGTGGTTTCGATGTAAACGTTCTTTGTTACGATTTAAAACCCAATGTTGGCGACGAAAATTGTACACAGGTTTCCTTACAAGAACTCCAGGAAAATGTAGATGTTTTAAGTTTACACACACCACAAACAGAACTCACAAAAAATATGGTAAATGCGAATTTTATCAACAGTTTTAAAAAGAATTTCTGGTTAATAAATACTGCACGTGGAACCTCTGTAGTTACCAAAGATTTGGTTGCTGCATTAAAATCGGGCAAAATTTTAGGCGCTGGTTTAGATGTTTTGGAGTATGAAAAAGCAAGTTTCGAAAACTTATTTAAAAACGAAAAAAGAGGTTTCGACTGCGCTCAACCTGACAATGAAAATGATAAAATGCCTGAAGCGTTTAATTATTTAATTAATTCAGAGAACGTAATTCTCTCTCCTCACGTTGCTGGTTGGACTGTTGAAAGCAAGGAAAAATTAGCTCAAACGATTGTCGATAAGATCAAAGCAAAATTTTGTTAAATCGTTTTATTTGTAATTTCGATTTTTCCATAAATTTCGGGAGAGAAATCTCAAAGACTAAAACTTAACAATAAGATTTCTTAACTCCACTGGGTTTTGTTCGAAATGACATGCTCAAAAAAAATTGCTAACTTGTAAACTTCAAAATTAAATTATGCAATACAAAGCAAATTCTCCTGAAGATTACATCAATCAAGTTCCAGAAGAGAGACAAGAGGCGCTTAAAAAGCTGCGAAAAACCATCAAAGAAAACCTACCAAAAGACTTCGAGGAAGGCATTCAATATGGAATGATTGGGTATTTTGTTCCACACGAAATTTATCCAGATGGTTATCATTGTAAGCCAGAAGAGCCTTTGCCTTTTATGAGTTTTGCTTCTCAAAAAAATTCTGTTAATTTATATCATAGTGGAATTTATGCAGTTCCAGAAATTAATAATTGGTTTGTAAAAGAATATTCAAAACACAATTCTCGAAAATTAGACATGGGAAAAAGTTGTATCCGTTTTAAAAAAGTAGATGCTATTCCTTATGATTTAATTGGAGAATTATGTAAAAAATTATCTGTTAAAGAATGGATAGATATTTATGAAACGAACATTAAAAAGAAGTAATATTTTGTCATCCAAATAAAACGTAGTGGAGTCGAAAATTTAGTAGAATTGTTAGCTGAATTAAAGAAAGAAGGTGTTATTATTGTTGGAGAAATAGAAACCTACGATTATGGAAAATTCGGCTGGATTTTAGATAACAAAGGAAATAAAATAGAACTTTGGGAACCCATAGATAAAACTTTTAAACAACATAAACAATTATATATCAACTAATTATGTCTAAAAAAGAAGATAAATTACAACCGAAAGAAATAAAAAAAACGGTTACAAAAGAGTCTAAAGAAGCCTTAGATAATTTAAAAGAAAAAGCGAACGAAATTAAGGAGGTAACTTCAGAAAAAGTAGCTGAATTTAAGGAAGACGCAACCAAGGCTTTTGATGTTGCAAAAGAGAAAATAAACGAAACTTTTTCTGATGAAAATATGGACAAAGTGAAGGAAAAACTAGGCGAATATTCAAACGAAGCCAAAGAAAAAGTAAGTGAATTTGCAGAAGATGCAGAAGAAATGTTTGATGATGTGAAGGAAAAAGCATCTGAATTTGCAAGTGAAGCAGCAGAAAACTTGGCTGATTTAGCAGAAGAAGCTAAGGAAGAAATAAAAGAAGCAACCACAAAAACAAAGGGTTTCTTTCAACGTTTATTCGGAAAATAAAAAAATACAAATTATGAACTTTTTATCAAATTACCCTGCAGAAGTATTAATTCTGTTTTTCCTAATTGTTACTTTTATACAATCTGGAATCGACAAACTTTTAGATTGGAAAGGAAATGTTTCTTTTATTACAGATCATTTTAAAAATTCTCCACTAAAAAATAGTGTTCCATTTTTGCTAGCCATTATTTTAATTATTGAAGTTCTTTCTGGAATTTTAATGATTATTGGTGTTTATCAATTATACACTTCAGAAGCAAAAGAAATTGCCTCTCTTGGAATTGAGCTCTCTGCAATTACATTAATATTTTTATTAATAGGACAACGTTTGGCAAAAGATTATGCAGGAGCGATGTCTTTAGCCGTCTATTTTATCATATCAATATTTGGTATTTATCTTTTAAATAGTTAAATTTTATATTTTTTAAATATTCAATAAATATAATTTATAAAAAAAGCTCTTAAAACATGCGTTTTAAGGGCTTTTTAAAATTTAACAAGGTATTTATGTGTTTTTAATCTGTAAGTATTAAATTTAATACTTTAAAATCATTTTTTAATAGTTTTTTATTACATATATATGCGAAGAGTACTCAGAATTCTTTATTGCTTTCATATTAGATAAAAAACCTCTGTAAAAAGCTTTTAATGGTTTTATTTTACCTGTTTTGTATTTCTCGCTTAATAGCGAAACATAATATGCATCGAATTTCATAGGTAAAGTTGCATCTACAACCATTTCTACTTCAGAAAATAATTTATGAACCGATTTTTGTGAGAAATGCCAAAGATGTCTTGGCACGTCGTAAGCAGCCCAATATTCTTTATAAAAACTTGCATCGTAACTTTTATAATTGGGTACTGCAACAAGAATTCTGCCTTTTGGTTTTAATAAACTTTTTAAAGTTTTTATAGTTTCTTTTAAATCTTCTACGTGTTCTAAAACATGCCAAAGTGTAATTACATCGAATTGTTGTTTTGTAATTTCTAATAAATTTTCTTTTAATTGAATTCCTTTTTTTGCGGCAATACTTTTTGCATCTAAATTAGGTTCAACTCCTAAAACTTCCCAATTATCATTTTTACAAACTTTTAAAAAATCTCCTGTTCCTGCTCCAATATCTAAAACCAATTTAGATTTTGTTTCAAAAGAATTTAATAGCGAAAGTTTTTGTTTTAAAGTGTAATTTTTTACACGTTGATATACTTTATCAATTAAAGATTTTTTACTATCTGTGTGAGAAATATAATCTTCACTTTTATAATAATCTTCTAAATTTTCTGGAACAGGTAATGTAACTAACATTTCATATTCCTTATTTTTTAGTATTCGAAAAGTTTCTTTCGAAACCGTAAAATCTTTACAATTTAAGTGGGGAATTAAATTTGTATAGAGTTCTTTTTCATTCTCCATATTTATTAATTTTTAACATTGTTCCACGAGGAACATTTTGCAATTTTTGTTTTTTTATCTTCCCATGTAAACCAAAAGAACAGAAATATCACTTGGTGAAACTCCGCTAATTCTGCTTGCTTGCGAAATAGAAGTTGGTTGTATTTTAGTTAATTTTTCTCTTGCTTCATAAGAGAGAGATTTTACTTTGCTGTAATTAAAAGAAGAAGGAATTACTACATTTTCTAACCTATTTAATTTATCTGCATTGTTTTTTTCTTTCTCTATATAACCAGCATATTTTAAGTGAATTTCTGCTTGTTCTATAATTTCTTTATCGATATTATTTTCTTCTAAAAAGACCTTTACTTTTTCTATACTATAAAACTCAGAAAACTCTAATTGTGGTCTTGCCGCAATTTTATAAAGCTTCATCGATTGATTAATTAACGCTAAATTCTTTGCTTCTAAAATAGGATTTATCTCTGCTTCTTTTACACTTGTTTTTTGTAAAAAGTCAATTAACAAGTCGGTTTTTCTTTGTTTTTCTATTACACGATTTAAACGTTCTTTGGATGCCAAACCAAGTTCAAAACCTTTTGGAGTTAATCTTAAATCGGCATTATCTTGTCTAAGAAGTGTTCTATATTCCGCTCGAGAAGTAAACATTCTATAAGGTTCTTCTGTTCCTTTTGTAATTAAATCGTCTATTAAAACTCCAATATAAGCTTCGTTTCTTTTTAGAATAAAAGGTTCTTTTTCTTGCGTTTTTAAGGCCGCATTTACACCCGCCATTAAACCTTGTGCAGCTGCTTCTTCGTAACCCGTTGTTCCATTTATTTGTCCTGCGAAAAATAAGTTTTCAATTAACTTTGTTTCCAAAGAATGTTTTAATTGTGTTGGTTGAAAAAAGTCGTATTCAATTGCATAACCATATCTTAAAAACTTTACATTTTCGAAACCTTCAACAGAACGAATTGCTTTGTCTTGAATGTCTTCTGGAAGCGAAGTTGAAAATCCGTTTACATACATTTCGCAAGTTGTCCAACCTTCTGGTTCTACAAATATTTGATGTCTATCTTTTGTCGCAAAACGATCTATTTTATCTTCAATGGAAGGACAATATCTTGGTCCTGTAGATTGTATTCTACCGTTAAACATTGGAGATCGATCAAAGCCTTCTCGCAAAGAATCATGCACATTCAAATTGGTATAAGTTAACCAACAAGAACGTTGTTCTGTTAATGCTTTTGAAGTTGGTAAATAAGAAAATTTTTCTGTAATTTTATCTCCTGGTTGTTCAATCATTTTAGAATAATCTAACGATCTTCCATCGACTCTTGGAGGTGTTCCTGTTTTCATTCTACCAGCTTCGAAACCTTTTTTTAAAAGATCTTCTGTAATTCCTGTTGACGCTCCTTCTCCTGCTCTACCTCCTCCAAAACTTTTATCACCAATATGAATTAATCCGTTTAAAAAAGTTCCTGCAGTTATAATAACCGTCTTTGCTTTTATCTCTAAACCTAAAGCTGTTTTTACTCCAATAATTTTATTTTCATCAAGTAATAATCCGTTTACGGAATCTTGATAAAAGTCTAAATTTTCTGTTTGCTCTAACATAGTTCTCCAACATTCTGCAAATTGCATCCTGTCCGACTGTGCTCTTGGACTCCACATTGCAGGTCCTTTAGATTTGTTTAACATCTTAAACTGAATCGCAGTTTTATCTGTAACAATTCCACTATAACCACCTAAAGCATCTATCTCTCTAACGATTTGCCCTTTTGCAATTCCACCCATTGCAGGGTTGCAACTCATTTGCGCTATGTTTTGCAAATTCATTGTAATTAATAACGTATGTGCACCCATATTTGCACTTGCAGCTGCTGCTTCACTTCCTGCATGACCACCACCAACTACTATAACATCGTAAATTGTTGTAAATAAACTCATATATTACTGTTCCACGTGAAACTATAGTTTTAAATAACTGATTATTAAATATTTAAAACAGATAAAGCAATATTTTCTTGCTTTCTCATCTCTTTTTTATCGGTTTCTGTTTTGTCTTTAAAACCGACGTAATGTAAAATACCATGAATCATTACTCTGTGTAATTCTTCTTCAAAAGAAACCTTAAAATCGTTTGCATTATCTGCTACTCTTTCTACAGAAATATAAATATCTCCATTAATTAATTTACCTAAAGAATTATCGAAACTTATAATATCCGTTAACGTATCGTGCTGTAAAAATTCGACATTTAATTTATGTAAATAAGTGTCATCACAAAAAATATAATTGATTTCTCCAACTTCACAATTGTGTTTTTTAATCGTATTTTCTATCCAAATTTCTAAAGATTTTTCGTTAACGATTTCAAAATCCGTTTCGTAATTAAAGGTTATCATTTTTCTTTTTTCTGAGGTTCAGAAAAATATTCTCGAACCTTTATTTTGTAATTTTCCTGCAAAGGTAAGGATTGTCTATTTAATATTTCTATTTGATTGTAAAACTGCTTTTTAAATTGCAATGCTTTTGCTTTATTTCTTTTCGTTTCTTTAAAATTAGTAGTAGATTTTCGTTTTTTATCTTCTCCTTGCTCTAAAGCAGCTGTATCTAATTTTAATAATTCGTAATTTAAACGTTGCATGTTTTGAATCGTTCCTGCATTAAAACCTTTTTCCAAAATTTCGTTTTCTAACTGCTCCATGGTTTTTAATGCTTTTTTTGCATTGGTATTTCCATTAGGATTTCCGTTTTCGCTTTCTTTTATAGCATTTTGAAGTTCTTGTCTTAATTTAGATTGTTCTTTGTAAATCTCATACAATTCACCATCTAAATCGTCATTTTCTCTATTACCTTCTCCTCCAACTTTTCCATTTTCACCAGATTTGCCATCTTTTCCTTTTCCATTCTTACCTGACTTACCAGAATCGCCAGGTTTCCCATTTTCTCCTGGCTTATTTCCGTCTTTTCCTCCTTTTTGGCCTTCGCCAGGTTTTTGACCAGATTTCTTTCCTTCTTTTTTCATTCCCTCTTTCATCTTCTCCGATAATTCGCCTTGTTTTTTAATAATGTCTGGCAAACTAAAACCTCCTTGGTTTCCTTTTTTTCCTTTGCCCATTTTCATAGACATCGAATTTTTCATACTATTTAAAATGTTACTTAAATAGTCTGCAAGATTGTTTGTGGACGTTATTACATAACGTTGATTTGAGATTCCATTATTGAATCTGTTCTCAGAAAAATTTTCTAAAGATTGTTCTAAATTGTAATGTGCAGTAGATAAATCGTCTTGAATTTTTGTGGATATTTTTGGTAAACGCATAGAAAGCACATACAAACTATCGTCTATATGTTCGAAATAAGTTCTAATATCGTTTTGCTTTTTTAGGTCTTTTCCATAATCTGGATGTCCTGTAGAAATCTCATTAAATTTATTCATTAAATTTTCTTGTTGAAAAGAAAACGTGACCAAATTTTCTAAAATTTTACGCAAATCGTCCATATTTTCTTCAATGGATTCTCCTTCCATTGCTTCCATCGCCTTTTGCATTTTGGCGCTCATTTCTTTCATCTTTTTAGATGATTTTTTTTGACTTTTCTTTGCTCCGCTTTTATCTTGCTTTTTTAAACTTTCTTCCGATTTTTTTAATTCTTCGTCAATTACCTCTTTTTCATCTTCTACATCTGGCAATTCCATTGGCTCTTTTAACTTTTCGTTATCCTTTGCCAATTCTTCTAATTCCTTTTTTAATTCTTTAAATTCTTCGTTTATTTTTTCTTGCTCTGCTAAAGTTGCATCTTCTTTTTTCTCTAAATCGGCTTGCTTTTTTGCTAATGCTTCCAACTTATTGGCAATTTGCATTGTTTTTTGTTCCACGTAAAAACGTTTCGTTAACTCTAACATGCGCTCTAAACTTCTTCTTTGTTGTTTGTTTTGTTGTGCTAATTCTTTGGCTTTTTTCACTAAATCTTCCTTGTTTAGTTTATCTGCCATTTTTTTAATTTCGTCTAACAACTTCTGTTGCTTATCTAACTTTTTAAGCTCGTCAATTCGCATTTTAAGCTCTTCTTTTTTTTCTTGGAGATTCTCATTCTCTTCCTTTTTTTCGTCTAAATTTTCTTGCAACTCATCCGTTTGACGTTGCATCATTTTTTTATAATTCTCTTGACGTTTTATAAAATTTTCAACTTTCTTCTTATCATTCCAACTTAACTTTTTTTTGTTTTGTAAATCTTCCTGAATTTTAGTCAACTCTTTCTCTTGCTTTTCTTGTTTTTGAATGGATTTTTCTAAACTATTAATTGTATTGCGTTGTTCTTGCAATAATTCTTCATCGATTTCTTGCGTAGTTTTTTGTCGATAATTAAAAACTTTACTCTTCGCTTTTTTATTTCCATTTACGGCATCATTATCAAAAACCTGAAAAAACAGTTCGTAATTAATTCCCTGTTTTAAATTCAAGCCATCAGGAAATTGATAGAAAAATGTTTGAATGTTTGATCTCGTAATTTGTAAATCGAACGTCTGTTGGTTTTGTGGATTATTTACATCATAATAAACAACCTGCAATTTGTTTAACCCATAATCGTCGGAAATTTGACCCGCAAATTCTGCTGTTCCACGTGAAATACTATCGATATTTGTTTGTACAGAAATCTCTGGAACTTCATCTTTAATAATACCGACAGAAAATTGCAAATTTTCATAATCGCGAAGATTTCTGTTGGAAGATGTTATTTGATAATTAAGCGAATTTCTAATATATTTCGAAAACTCAAAATTAGAATTCGTACCGTTTTTGAATAATGTTCTTTTTTTATTGTTGATAAACGCCACAGAATCGGTTTGAGAAGCTTGCACTTTCCACGTAATTCTGGTGCCTTCTGGAACAATTATATTTCCTGTATTTTGGATGGTTTCATTTCGCTTACCAACATATCTTGGGTAACTCAATTGCAAAGAAATATTGTTGATTGTTGGTGTGTTTATCACCTCAATTTTATAGTCTTGCGACTGCACTCCATTTGCTTCAACAAAGAAATTTACGGGTTTTTGAACATCCGAAAATGTGTAAGAAAAAGTTCCATTCCCATTATTTTGAAGGAAATATTGTTGATTATCGTAGATTATTTTTGCTTCGGAAGGCAACACAGTTCCAATTGTATTTACAATAATTGTAATTGGTTTTCCCTGAATAACTTGCAATTTTTTATTTTGTAAAGAAAAAGAAAATGGCGCTGGCGGATTGTAAGCTGTTCTATGGTTTACAACACGATTTAAACTTTGTGTAAAAACCCCATTATTACCTGATATTAAAGTAATTAACCAAATTAAAACAGGCACAATTGCGTATTTTAAATACTTGGTATTTTTCTTAAAATCAACAGCTTTTACAAACGGAATGGGTTGTAACTTTTCCGATTTTTGGTTGATACTCGCCAATAACAAATCCGATTGTTTAGAATTTTGTTTCAGCTGTAAAACATTTAATAATTTGTCTTTAACTTCTGGAAAATGTGCTCCAATTATTTTTGAAGATTCTTCCAAAGAAATTCCTCTTCTTAACCCTAACAATTTAAAAATAGGAATCGCGATAAATCTTATTAGTAGAAAAACTTCAACAATTATAAAAACCCAAAATAATAGGGTTCTTGCAGTGGGTTTCAACCATAAAAAATATTCTATAAAAAGGGTAAAAATTAGGTATAAGAATCCTAAAGAAAGGAATAAAATGGTTCCTTTTATCAGTTCATTTACGTAGAATTTTCTCGTAAATCGATGTAGTTTTTGTTCTATAATTTTAAATCCGCTCATAATCAACTAATAAAAATACTATTTTTGCACGAAATTGAAACGAAATATTTGTTAAATGAATTTGTAAGCATTTTAAAATGATTTCTACTAACAAAAAATAAACTAAAAAAAATGAAAAAATTAACTTCACTATTACTATTACTTTTAACAACATCCCTTTTTGCACAAAGTCCTTGGACTAAGAAAAAAGGAGATTTATTTGTAAATTTTTCTTACACCACAATTCCTAATTATAACAAACTTTTTGGAGACCCAGATAACACCGAAAGAAATATTACGGATAGAACCTTCCAAATTTATGGAGAATATGGGTTTACAAATAAGACTTCCTTAATTTTTAGTGTTCCTTTAAAATCTATTAAAGTAGGAGATTTTGTTGCCAATAAAAATTTAATTTCTCCTTTAACAAATAATGGAACTAAAACCTCTTTCGGAAACATTCAATTGGGTTTAAAACATCAATTTTATAATAATGGTTGGGTTTTAGCAGGTCAATTATTATCTGAAATAAATACAAGTTCTTACGACAAAGCAACAGGAATTAGAACAGGTTACGATGCTTTTACTTTTACCCCTCAATTGTTAGCTGGTAAAAGTTTTGGAAAAACATTTTTACAAACACATATTGGTGCAGATTTAAGAACGAACGATTACAGTTCTAACTTTAAAATTGGAGGAGAATTTGGAGGAAAAATTACTAAAAATATTTGGTTAATTGGGTATGTAGATGTTGTAAAATCATTTAAAAATGGAGAGGTAAATATACCTATAAACAACTCATTAACAGGTTTATATGTAAACGACCAAGAATATGGTGCTTATGGTTTAAAAGGAATTTTACAATTGTGCGATTTAGGAATTACTGCTAGTTTTGGTAACGCTTTCTTTGGTAATAATGTGCCTAAAAAAACTGCTTTTTCCATTGGTATTTTTAATACTTTTTAGGTTAGTTATTTCTTAAATAATGCCACAAATTCACAAATGTATTTCAGACCTCACAAGTTTAAAAAACCTCGTGAGGTCTTTTTTATACTATAAACCTATGTTTTCTATAAATTTACGTACTCATTTTATTTTTAAGAGTATTAATTTGTGAATTCGTGGCAAATTTTTTCATTAAAAACTATCTTTGCACAACGAAAAAAGCACCTTAAACTTTCTTTAAGGTTCATTAAAAATAAATTTCTTGTGATTTATGCTGAACTTGTTTCAGTAAAACAGGAATATAAAAACAAAAAAATGGAATCTAATGTTCGTGTTCGTTTTGCCCCAAGTCCAACAGGACCATTACATATTGGTGGCGTAAGAACAGCTTTATACAATTATTTATTCGCCAAAAAACACAATGGAACTTTTGTGTTAAGAATCGAAGACACAGACCAAACTCGTTATGTTGCCAATGCAGAACAATATATTATAGACTCTTTAAAATGGTGTAATATTCCTTTTGATGAAGGTTCAGGAAAGAACGAAAAATTTGGTCCATACAAACAGTCGGAACGTAAAGAAATTTACAAAAAATACGTAGATATTCTTATTGAAAAAGGCTGGGCTTATTATGCTTTTGATACTGTTGAAGCTTTAGATACAGAAAGAAAAGCTCACGAATCTGAAGGAAAAACATTTATTTACAATTGGCACAATCGCGAAAAAGGACGTTTGGTAAATTCTTTAGTTTTAACTAATGAAGAAACACAAAACCGAATTAATAATAACGATAAATATGTAGTTCGTTTTAAATCTCCACAAGACGAAACTTTAATAATGAATGACGAAATTCGTGGAGAAATTAAAATAGATACCAATGTTTTAGACGATAAAATTTTGTTTAAAAGTGATGGTATGCCAACTTATCATTTAGCAAATATTGTTGATGACCATTTAATGGAAATTAGTCACGTAATTCGTGGTGAAGAATGGTTACCATCCATGGCTTTACACGTTTTATTATACAAAGCATTTGGTTGGAAAACTCCAAAATTTGCACATTTGCCATTAATTTTAAAACCAACTGGAAAAGGAAAATTAAGCAAAAGAGATGGCGATAAATTAGGTTTCCCAGTATTTCCTTTAGCCTACACAAATGAAGAAACTGGAGACGTTTCTCGTGGTTATAAAGAAGATGGTTATTTTGCAGATGCTTTTATAAATATGTTGGCTTTTTTAGGCTGGAATCCTGGAACAGAACAGGAATTATTTTCTTTAGAAGATTTAGCACAAGAGTTTGATTTAAAACGTGTTAGTAAATCTGGTGCCAAATTTAATCCCGATAAAACGAAGTGGTTTCAGCAACAATATATGCAAACAAAATCTGATGCATTATTAACAGATTTGTACTTGCCTATTTTAGAAGAAAAAGGAATTAAAACGGATAAAAATTATACTCAAAAAGTAGTTTCTTTAATTAAAGAAAGAGCCGTTTTCGTATCAGATTTTTGGGATTTATCTTCTTTCTTTTTTGAAGCTCCAACAGAATATGATGCAAAAGCTTCAAAAAAGAATTGGAAAGAAGGAACTGCAGAATTAATGCAAGAATTGATTTCAGAAATTGAAAAAATCCAAGACTTTTCATCAGAAAACACAGAAAAAGAAATTAAAGAGTGGATTGCCAATAAAGAAATTGGTTTTGGTAAAGTAATGCAACCACTACGTTTATCTTTGGTTGGTAAATTAGCTGGACCTCATTTATTTGATATTATGGAAATGATTGGAAAAGAAGAAACAATTTTGAGAATTGAAAACGCAATTTTAAAAATTAGTATTTAACTTACAAATTTATTTTCTACCAAAAATAAAAGTTTAATGCCTCTCATTTATTTGAGAGTTTTTTTTTTATAAAAAAATTGTAACTTTTTAGAAGATTTGTATACTAATAAGTTAGTATATAATTTCTGTATATTTACAAAAAAACCAATATTAACTTCTAAAAAAACTAAACTATGCCTCCTTTTTTAATTATCCTTTTATTTATTGGAATTCTTATTCTTTTCGCTTCCTTTTTTATGGTAAAACAACAAACTGCTGCTATAATCGAACGTTTTGGAAGATTTAACGCCATAAGACAATCTGGTCTTAGAGCAAAAATACCTTTTGTAGATAGGGTTGCAGGAAGATTAAGTTTAAAAATTCAGCAATTAGATGTTATTATAGAAACAAAAACATTAGATGATGTTTTTGTAAAATTAAAAGTTTCTGTACAATACAAAGTTATTTACGACAAGGTGTACGATGCTTTTTATAAATTAGATTATCCTCACGATCAAATAACTTCTTATGTTTTTGATGTAGTAAGAGCAGAAGTTCCAAAAATGAAATTAGACGATGTTTTTGTAAAAAAAGATGATATTGCCATCGCTGTAAAAGCAGAATTAAATGATGCCATGTTAGATTATGGTTTCGATATTATTAAAACGTTGGTTACAGATATCGATCCAGATGCGCAAGTAAAAGAAGCCATGAACAGAATTAATGCTTCCGAAAGAGAAAAAATTGCGGCTCAATTTGAAGGGGATGCACAACGTATTTTAATTGTAGAACGTGCAAAAGCAGAAGCAGAAAGTAAGCGTTTGCAAGGACAAGGTATTGCAGATCAACGAAGAGAAATTGCGCGTGGTTTAGAAGAATCTGTAGATGTTTTAAATAGAGTAGGTATCAATTCACAAGAAGCGTCTGCATTAATCGTGGTAACCCAACATTATGATACTTTACAAGCAATTGGAGGCGAAACTAATAGCAACTTAATTTTATTACCAAACTCGCCACAAGCTGGAAGCCAAATGTTAAACGATATGGTAGCTAGTTTTACAGCAAGTAACCAAATTGGTGAAGCTATGAAAAATCAAAAAACAAAAAAATTAGACAAATAATTTTTTTTATTAAAAATTTAAATTAATTGGAGATTAAAATCCATTAAATTCTTAAATAAAAAAAGCGCTATTTGTAAGTAAAATAGCGCTTTTTTTATTATTTGTTTTCTTCTTTTAGTTGTTCTTCTGAATCTTCTTTAGAAGCATTTTTAAATTCTTTAATTCCACTTCCTAAACCTTTCATTAATTCTGGTATTTTTCTTCCACCAAACAATAATAAAACAACTACAAGAATTATAATTACTTGAGGTCCGCCAATAAAGCCAAAAAATATAGATAAACTGTTCATTTTTTATGTAATTTAATAGTACAAAGATACAAAAAAGGTTGTTATAGTACTATTTTGTTTTATTTCTCCTAATTTCTTTTTTCGATAATACCACCAATTACTTTTTTATCTTTTACAACTTCTGGATTTCCTTTGTAAAAAATGGTTCCTCCAAAACTTACTTTCGCATGCAACGTTTTCTCTGCATTTACCTCTGCTTTCGCTCCTGTTCCTGCTTTTACATCTGTTTTTGCTGAAGAATTCATTTTAAAACCATGGTAAATACCATATAAATCTACATCTACTTCTTGGTTAGTTGTTGTTCCAGAAAGTTTTATAATTCCTCCAGAAGAAGCTCTTACTTTTAATTCTTTTGTTGTTAAGGTTAAGTTTATGAATGCTCTTTCTTGTGCATTTACTTCAATTTTATCTTGTTTAAAATCTTTTCCAGTAATTGTTGCACCTTCATTTGCATCAATAACATCGATATTTTTATTGTAATAAATTTTAATTAAAATTTTACCATCTGCAGCATTATTATCTGGTTTTAAAGAAAAAGGTAAAGATAATTTTAAAGTGTTGTTTACATTTTTAATTTTTACCATTTCCGATTTTTCGCCAGTAATTTCTAACTTTTGATCGGTAGATTTTATAAGTGTTACTTCTATTCCATTATACACTTTTAATGTATTATAATCGCCTAAGTTCTTAGTAACTGTTGTTTGTGCATTTGTTAAAAATGCTACAAATAGTAAGTTTAAAAAAGCTAATTTTTTCATTATAATTAGGGTTTAGTTGATAATCCTGTTTCAAAAATTATACCACTATAAAGTTTTTTACTGGTTTTTATTGTGCAAATATCGTTAAAAAAATCTATTCAGCTTTTACTGCAGTGCCTGTAATTGAAACTAATAAAGTAGATGAATTTGCCAAAGGTTCTACATCTAACTGAATACCAACAACTGCATTTGCACCTAATTTTAAAGCATTATCTTTTAAATTTTGGAAGGCTTTTTCTTTAATAGCTTCTAAACCCAAAGTATATTTTTCGTAATATTTAGACATGCTAAACATGTCTTTAAAAGACATTTTTGTTCCGTTTGAAGAGTAACTAGAATCGTAGGCTGTTCCTGTTACAATTCCTAAATAATTAATTATTTTAAAGCTTTCTATGTTGTGTGTTGTTGTTAAAATCATTGTTTTTTTAAATTAATTATATTTATTAATAGAATTTCTCTCAAAGTAACCACAGAGTTTGTTATTCTGAAAGAATTCCACACTACTTTCTTACTCTTATGTGAGAAACTTACAGCATTACAAACTTTATATAAATTTAATATTATAAATTAGAGATTTCTCCACAGGGTCGAAATGACAGACTAATTTATTCTTCAATTAAATTAAAATCTAAATGTTTGCGTTCTAAATCGGTTTTTTTTACCTGAACTTTTACATTATCTCCTAATTGATACATATTTTTTGTAGACTGCCCAATAATAGCATATTGGTCTTCATCAAAAATATAATAATCGCTTTTTATATCTCTAATTCTTACCATTCCTTCACATTTATTGGCCGAAATTTCTACATAAATTCCCCATTCTGTAACACCTGTAATTACACCATTAAACACTTCATCTTTATGATCTTGCATGTATTTAACTTGCATATATTTTATGGAAGAACGTTCTGCTTTTGAAGCCAATTCTTCTCTATGTGAAGAATGTTTACATTTCTCTTCGTAAGAATCTGCTTTTGGTGATGTTCCTCCATCTAAATAATGTTGCAATAATCTGTGTGTCATAACATCTGGGTAACGTCTAATTGGCGACGTAAAATGGCTGTAATAGTCGAAAGCCAATCCATAATGCCCAATATTTTGTGTGGTATAGACTGCCTTAGACATGGTTCTAATAGCAAGCGTTTCTATCATATTCGATTCTGCTTTTCCATTTACATCATTTAAAAGCTTATTTAAAGAATTAGATGTAGATTGTTTTGTAGTCGTATCAATTTTATAACCGAATTTGCCAATAATATTTTCTAAAGAAGCTAATTTTTCTTCATTTGGCTCGTCATGAACTCTGTAAATAAACGTTTTTCCTGATGGTTTTCCTTTATGTCTTCCAATAAATTCTGCCACTTTTCTATTGGCTAATAACATAAATTCTTCAATTAATTTATTAGCATCTTTAGAGGTTTTAAAGAAAACACCAATTGGGTTTGCTTCTTCATCTAAATTAAACTTTACTTCTACTCTATCAAAAGAAATGGCACCTTGTCTCATTCTTTTTTTACGAAGAATTTTTGCCAATTTATCTAATTGTAAAGTGGCTTCTACCACTTCTGGAGTAACAATATACTCTTTATCTGTAATTGAAATATTTGAAGGAATTGTGCAGTTAAAATTATTATGAGATTTCTCGATTTCGCTCGAGATCACATCATTATTTTCAATTAAATATTGTGCTTCTTCATACGCAAAACGTTGGTCGGAATAGGTGACAGTTCTACCAAACCATTCGTTTACGATTTGTGCTTTTTGGTTGATTTCAAAAACTGCAGAAAACGTTAATTTTTCTTCATTTGGTCTTAAAGAACAAACACCATTACTTAACATTTCTGGTAACATTGGCACTACTCTATCTACTAAATAAACAGATGTTGCTCTTTCATAAGCTTCGTTATCTAAAAGGGTATTTGGTTCTAAATAATGCGAAACATCTGCAATGTGAATGCCTACTTCGAAATTTCCGTTTTCTAATTTTGTGAAAGATAATGCATCATCAAAATCTTTTGCATCTTTTGGATCTATGGTAAACGTTAAATCTTTACGCATATCTCTTCGATTCGAAATTTCTTCTTTTGTAATTTCTAATGGAAGTAATTTTGCATCTTTTTCTACTTCTGGCGGAAATTCGTAAGGCAAATCGTATTCTAATAAAATAGAATGCATTTCTGTATTATGGTCTCCTGGTTTTCCTAAAACTGTGGTTATTTTACCAAACGGATTTTTAGAATTTTCTGGCCAATCTTGTATGGTTGCTTGTACTTTATCTCCATGTTCTGCGCCATTTATCTTGTTTTGAGAAATAAAAATATCTGCGTACATTTTGTGGTTGTCGCAAATTACGAATCCGAAATTTTTATTCTTCTGTAAAACACCTACGAACTCTGTTTTTGCACGTTCTATAATTTCTACAACATCGGCTTCTAGCTTATTACTTCGCTTTCGTTTGTACACATAAGCTCTTACAACATCGCCATGTAAACCCTTACCAAGGTTAATGTTTGGAACAAAAACATCGTGTTCGTAAGCGTCTGTTACAAAATATCCATTTCCGTTCGATGTAATATCTAAAGTTCCAATAGAATATTTTCTATCTTCATTAATTTGAAACTTTCCTCTATCTACTTCTTTAATTTTTTTGGTAGCAGTTAATTCGGCTAATTTTTTAATAACCTGATTTTTCCCATTAGTATCTTCTATTTTTAATTTTGAAGCTATTTGTTTATAATTAAAGAACTTACTACTGTCTTCATTTAAAATTCTAAATATATTTTTGGTTAAATCTTTTACAACTTTTCCTTTCTTTTTGTATATTTTTTTCTTCTTTTTTGTCATTTATATTCTTATTATTTCTTCTGCAAAATACAATTTTTTAAAATGAAATTTTTGTGGATTTTTTCGCCACAAATTCACAAATTTTATTTGTTTATAAATCTAATTTAAATATTGAATTCGATGCTAAAATAACCATCATTATTTCTAAAGAATCTATATTTTTATTAATTTATTGTTACGATTCTATATTGTACTTTGCTTGTTTATACTACTCCTACTTTAGAAATAGCGCTATTAATTTATTTTTTTATATGTTATATTTATACTATAAATAGTATTTCTTGGTTTACAATTGCAAACCCAGCTTCTGGTAATGGCGATTTTTCTAAACGATGGAAAGAAATTCAACAAAACTTAAAACGCAAGAATTTAAACTATTCTTTTGTTTTTACAAAATTCTCTAAACACACAAGGTTAATTTAGTACAAATGCTATCAAAAAAAGGGGTTTAGAAACAATTATTTTAAGTTGGCGGAGATGAAACACTACACAATGTAGTAAACGAAATAATAGTGCAAAGGTATGTAAAAACTTCCGAATTAACTATTCGTATATTCCTTTAAGAACTGGAAACGATTGGGTAAAGATGTACTATATTTTTAAGTATACTAAAAAATCGATAAATAAATTCAACTTACAAAGTTAAATGCGCTACTTTATAGTTTTTAAAAATTAAAATCTTAAAAAGTTAAAAAAAACTTAATATTTTTGTAACGTTTCTGAAAATTAAGCGTCTTTATAGTAAGAGGACATTTAAATTCAGATGAAAAATCTATATAAAATAATTACTTTATTTGCTATTATCTTTATTGCAGGAGTTTTTGTAACTGTAATAACAGTTAATTCTTCGTTGGATAAAGTAGATACTCCTCAAAAAACGGTTGAAATTAAAAAAGACACCACTTATCTTTTAAAGGCTGAAAAGAAAACGGTTTAGAATTTAAATTTCATAAAAAAATTCGACAAACTTAGCCTAACATTTATTTATAGAATTATCTTAAAATATTATATAAAATTCTATTTTATAATTTAAAAAAAACTATTAATCTTTGCTATTTCTCTAAAAAAAAGTAGATAAGATTCGTGGAATCTGTGTAATTCGTATCTTTTAAAAATATTTTTTTTTCTCTTTCTACACTTATTAACATTCTATATTATTATATTTTTTCTTTTATAAAATTTTTAAAAAACTATAATGGTTATAATAGTGTGTGAATAGTTACCATAAAATAATTACTTTTTATTTTAATATATGAGTTATTAAAAACTGCTGACATTTTATAAGCTATTTAAAGAGTTAAAAATCAATCTTAAAATACACTTATTAACAAAACTTATAAACAGCTATCAACCTATTTTTATGAATAATTAATACCACTTTCTATGTAAATAAATTGTAAATTTTATGTTGATAAACTTTTATGAAATAAGAATAAAAAAAGTTGTGTATGTTATAAGGCTCGCTGTATTGTAATAAAAATTTAATTCACCAAAAAAAGTTACGAGTTTATTATTACAACTTCTTAACATTGGCTTAAAACGCTAAAAACTTAAATACTAAAGAGTTATTAAAAAAGAGAATTTTTAAGTTGTTTATAACTGTTCATAACCATAAAATTCTATATTTTTGTTGATGTAACTATCTGTCATTAAGATTGAAGCGATAGCCAAACAGAGGAATCTATAAAATTGTTTTAAAATTGAGATCTCTCCATAAACTCGAGGATGACAAATTAACAAGATAATAAATTTAAAAAACTAACTTATTATGACAATTGCCATTGGTAACGATCATGCAGGAACAGCATACAAGTTCGAAATTATAAAACATTTAGAAGAAAAAGGACATAAGGTATTAAATTTTGGAACCGACTCAAATAGTTCTATGGATTATCCAGATGCTATTCACCCAACAGCAAATGCAGTAGAATCTGGGAAAGCAGCATTAGGTATTATTTTATGTGGTTCTGGAAATGGCGCACAAATGACAGCCAACAAACACCAAGGAATTAGAGCAGCTTTGTGTTGGAATAAAGAATTAGTAGAGTTAACAAGACAGCATAACAATGCAAACGTTTTAACAATTCCTGCACGTTTTGTGTCTTTACAACAAGCCATTAGTTTTGTAGATGTTTTCTTAAATACAGAATTTGAGGGAGGAAGACATGCAACTAGAGTCGATAAAATTTCTTGTGCTGTGTAAATTTCTTTTGTAAATACAATATAACTTACAAACTGTTATTTCGAGTGATTCCGCTTTTTTAGGGAATAGTACAGAGAAATCTTTTTAAAGATGAGATAAATAATGAACTTCACTACAAAACAATTTTCCGAATTAACAACTTACGAATTGTACGAAATATTGCAATTACGTGCTAAAGTTTTTGTGGTGGAGCAAGATTGTGTGTATCAAGATGTAGATGGAAAAGATTTTAAGTCTTTACATGTTTTTGGTCTTAAAAATGACAAAATAGTTGCATATGCAAGAATTTTTAACGCGGAAAATTCTTTTAAGAATGCCTATATTGGTAGAGTATTAGTTTCTGCTGAAGAACGTAAACAAGGTTTTGGTAACGATTTAATAAAAGCTTCCATAAAAGCAGTAAAAATGCATTTTAATGCTGATAAAATTACCATTTCTGCTCAAGCTTATTTGCAAAAATTCTACGAATCTCACGGATTTGTAAAAATAGGTAAGGAGTACTTAGAAGATGGAATCCCTCATATTCGAATGGATAGAAATTAAAATTAAAAAAAAGGATACTTTTAAATAGATTTTTTTAAAAGATGATAAAAGAAATAAAAAAATACATAACTAATTGCTCGACTAAAGCCATTCGTAACAGAGCCAATTCTATCCAAGTAAATCTAAAATTTAAAACAAAGGAAAAATACGTTTTTTATTATAAAGGTTCAGGAAATAAACCTTACGAAATAATAGTATTTTTTAAGGAAAAAAATATTAAAACCAGCTGTAATTGCCCTTATGATTATGCTGGTTTATGTAAACACGAAGTAGCAGGGTTAAACTTTATTATAGACGAAGAAATGCTAGAAAAAATTCAAAAAGATTTATTTGGAAATGAGATTATAGAAGTAAAAAATGATGAACTATTTTTAGAAAACCATTTAATTACAGATGTTTTATTAGATAGTATTTGTAAAAAAAATAACATTTATTATCTACAAGAATATAGTATTGAAATACTAGCAATAACTAAAAATTTTATTAAAACTACGTATAATAGTTGGCCTTCCAAAAACCAAGAATTTAACTACAATTCTACTAATAATATATTAAAAGTTTTTTGTACTTGTAGAGAATCTAAAAAAAATATATGTGTGCATATATTATCTGCTTTAAGTAGATTAATAGAAGATTTTGGAGAAGATTTTTTTACTCCTAATTATATAGATAATCAAAAAGAACTATTTTTAAAAAATTACGGTTTAACACTAGCAGATAATTATAAAGATTTTTTTGATTTTTCTTTTGGAATAAATGGAATTGAAGTTGTAGAAAAGGTAAAAAATATTGTACCCTCATTAGAAATGGCTTCATCAAATTTAATTCCGAAATTAGATAAAAAACAAGAAGATGCTTTTTTAATTTCATCAGAAAATAAAAGCCAAGAATTAGAATATGGTATTGGTTTTTGTTTTGATTTATACAGGCAAAATAAGATAGATTTTTTTAGTTTTCTTCCATTTAAAGCAAAATTTAAAAAGCATTCCAAAGAATTTGCTTCTACTTTTAAAGAAATAGATAGGTATAATTTTGTAGAACAATTAAGAACGATTTCTGTCTTAGAAAAGAATGCTTTATTACAAGCAATAGAATTTAGAGAAATTTACGAACGTTTTCTTAATAATTTTTCTATTGATATGTATCGTAGTTCATTTATTCAGTTTAACAATTTATTAAAAGAGACTTCTGAGTATTCTTATTTTACAAAAAAAAAGAAAGATACTTTTGTTAAAAAAAATATTGTTCCTGTTAATTTTTCATCAGAAAACCCTATTTTATCTTTTACATTTACAGAAAAAGAAGCACTTTATACGCTAAAACCTAAAATAACTATCGAAGGGAATAGTTATCAAATAAACTCATCAAAAATAAAAATTTTTCCATTTTTTTGTTTGTATAATAATACAATTTATTGCTTTAAAACACCACAAGAATTTTTACATATCAATCGACTTCAACAACGAAGTGAAATAAATTTTATAAAAAACGACGAGAATAAATTGTATGAAGAATTTTTAAAACCTATCTCTAAACATTTCGATATTACAACTAAAGTATATAAAGTTTCTAAGAAAAAAATAGCAGAAGAACAGCTTCAAAAACAAGTGTATCTATCTGATTATGAAGGTGAGTATATTCTTTTTAAACTAGGTGTACAATACAATAAAGAGGTAATGCTTTTACATACCAAAGAACAATTATTTGATGCAAAAAAACAAAGAATAATTCCTCGAAACTACACGTTTGAAAACGAATTTTTAGAAGAATTTAAAGAATTTCATCCAGATTTTAAAGAACAAGATGGCGTTTTTTTTCTTACACCATATCAATTAGTAGAAGATGGTTGGCTTCTTAAATTCTCAGAAAAAATGCCTCAAAAAAACATTGCTATTTTTGGAGCAAAGGAGTTAAAATCATTCAAATTTAATTTAAATAAACCAACCATTTCTATGAGTGTAAAATCGGAAACGGATTGGTTCGATTTAAATATAGAAATAAAATATGGCAACCAAAAAGTAAGTTTAAGAGACATTAAAAAAGCGGTACTTAAAAAAAGTAAGTATGTAGTTTTAGGCGATGGAACTTTTGGAATCTTACCCAAAGAATGGCTTCAAAAATTTTCGAGATATTTTAAATCGGGCGAAGTAAAAAATAATGCTATTAAAATTTCTAACTATCAATTTAATAGTATTGATGAATTGTATGAAGACTTAGAAAACACGCCAGAATTTTTATTAAAACTACAACGCAAAAAACAACAATTACTCAATTTAAAAGACGTTGCAAATATTACCATTCCAAAACAATTAAAAGCCACTTTAAGACCATACCAAAAAGAAGGATTAAATTGGTTGGCTTTTTTAGAAGAAAACGAATTAGGTGGGTGTTTGGCAGACGATATGGGATTGGGAAAAACATTACAAGTAATTGCATTTTTAGCATATTTAAAAATAGTAAAAAAAGAAAAATTGAGTCATTTAGTAGTGGTGCCAACTTCTTTAATTTTTAATTGGGAGAGCGAAATACAAAAGTTTTGCCCATCTTTAAAAGTATTGGTTTACACAGGCTTAAATAGAAAAGAAAAGATTAAGTCTTTTGCAAAAGCAAATATAATTTTAACAACTTACGGCTCTATTTTAAACGATATAGAAACGTTAAAAGAAATAAAATTTGGATACGTAATTTTAGATGAAAGTCAGGCAATAAAAAACCCAAATTCTAAGCGATACAAAGCTGTAAGAATGCTTCAAAGCAAAAATAGGTTAGCACTTACAGGTACACCTATAGAAAATAATACATTCGATTTATACGCACAAATGAACTTTTTAAATCCAGGTCTTTTAGGTACTATAAGTCATTTTAAAAAAGAATTTTCTGAAGCTATAGATAAATTTAAAAACGAAGAAGCTTCTAAATTATTAAGTAAAATGATTCATCCTTTTTTGTTAAGAAGAACAAAAAAACAAGTTGCTACCGAACTTCCAGAGAAAACAGAAAATATTTTGTATTGTGAAATGGGAATGGAGCAACGAAAGGTATATAACTTATTTAAAGATAAATACAGAGATTATTTATTAAATAAAATTGATGAGAATGGTATTGGAAAATCGCAAATGTATGTGCTTGAAGGGCTAACAAAATTACGTCAAATTTGTAACTCGCCAGAATTATTAAGCGATGAGGAAGATTATGGAAAATCGTCCGTAAAATTAGATATTTTAATTGAAAATATTATCTCAAAAACAACGAACCATAAAGTGTTAGTTTTTTCGCAATTTACTACCATGTTACAATTGATAAAAGACAGGCTAGATAACGAAAACATAGCATACGAATATTTAGATGGAAAAACCCAAAAAAGACAAGACAAAGTTGCAAATTTTCAAGAAACAGAAAATTTACGGGTGTTTTTAATAAGTTTAAAAGCGGGTGGAGTTGGGCTTAATTTAACAGCGGCTGATTATGTGTTTTTAGTAGATCCATGGTGGAACCCAGCAGTTGAAAACCAGGCAATAGACCGTTCTTATAGAATAGGACAAACAAAACATGTAATGGCTTATAAAATGATTTGTAAAGATACCATTGAAGAAAAAATTGTAGACTTACAAAAAAACAAAAGAAAAGTTTCTGACTCTTTAATTCAAGTAGACGTTGCAAAAAAATCATTTAATAAAAAAGAAATTAAAGCACTTTTTAGTTAGTTTTATTGGTTAATAAGGGAAGTATACTCCCTTACTTTTTCTATATTTTTGGGCTTGTTTTGTTATTTTTTATTGGAATTTTAAAGTAAACTATCCATTTCAATAACACCTCCAACATCCAAATCTCCCAATTTAATTTTACCAATTCTAACACGAATTAAGCGTAAAGTTGGGTAACCAACAGCTGCCGTCATTTTTCGTACTTGTCTAAACTTTCCTTCTTTAATACTAATGGAAATCCAACTTGTTGGGCCATGTCTTTCGTCTCTAATTTTCTGGCTTCTTAAAGGAAATTTAGGATCGTTAATTAGGGAAGCTTTTCCAGGTTTTGTTAAATATTTTTTTCCGTTAAAACCAATTTCTACACCAATTTTTAGTTTTTCAATGGCTTCTTGGGTTATTTGTCCATCCACTTGAACATAATATTCTTTTTCGTATTTACTAGATCTAATTTCTGCGGAAAGTTTGCCATCTGTTGTTAATAATAATAAACCTTCGGAAGGCACATCTAAACGTCCAATTGCCATGGTTCCTTCAGGAAAATCGTACAAATCACCCAACAACTTCTTTTTCCTTTTTGCAGGATTTACAAATTGAGAAATCATTCCCCAAGGTTTATGAATGATAAAATGACGGTGTTTTTTTTTCAATTTATAACACTTTAATCGTTACAGAAAAAGCTTCTTTTCCAGAAGAAATACGCATATTTCCTTCGGAAAATTTTTCGTCTGTATAAGAAGTATATTGTGTAATTGGTTCAATACACAACATATTATCAACGGCTGTCCACAACATAAAATTATGAAAGTTTTTTGTAGTTATCTCCAAATGATTTCTATCCGAATTTTCTAATATAATTGTATTGGTATTTAAAACAGGAAAGGCATTGTGCCCAGCTTCGTAAATTTCTTCTAAAGTTATTTTTTTATCATTGGCAACCAAAGTATCTTTTCCAGTATTCGATAATAAAAAAGCAGGATGATACCCCAACATAAAAGGCATTTTTTCTTCTGAAATAATAGTAAAATCGATTTTTAAGGTGTTATTTTCTAAAGAAAAATGTTTTTCAAACGTAAAATCGAAAGGCCAAAATAATTCTTTTTCAGTAGATTTTTCAGGATATTTACTGTTGATGACTTTCGTGTTTTTTACATACTTTTTACTAAATTTTGCGCTGTTTTCATCCAAAGAAATTAAAGAATATTCCAATTCTCGTAACAAACCATGTTGGTCTTGTATGGCATCTCCTTTTTTGGTGTGTACTCTAAAATTATTTTTAGAAATTGGACCAATTATAGGAAACATTTCATCATCCGATTTTCGCCAACCTTTACTTCCTTTTTGATGGATGTATTCTTTTTCATCTACTTTAAAAGAGATTAACTCGCCTTTTTCGATGGTTACAACACTATTTTTATTCGATAATTTAATAAAATCTTTCATCATTTATTTTTGAAGAAACAATAATACAAAAATCAATAGGAATTATTAGGAGATTGAAAGTTGTTTTTCGTAACTTGTGTCACTATTTAAAAATGAAATTTCAGCACTATTTATGGCAACAGACAAAGAAAAAACAGCAAAATTAAAAGCATTACAACTTACTTTAGATAAATTAGATAAAACATATGGAAAAGGTTCAGTAATGAAGCTTGGAGATGTTGTTACAGAAGATATAGATGCGATTTCATCGGGTTCTTTAGGATTAGATTTAGCTTTAGGCGTTGGTGGGTATCCAAGAGGAAGAGTTATAGAAATTTATGGACCAGAATCTTCTGGTAAAACAACCTTGACTTTACATGCAATTGCAGAAGCGCAAAAAGCAGGCGGAATTGCAGCATTTATTGATGCAGAACACGCATTCGATAAATTTTATGCAGAAAATTTAGGTGTAGATATCGACAATTTAATTATTTCGCAACCCGATCATGGAGAGCAAGCTTTAGAAATTGCAGAGAATTTAATTCGTTCTGGCGCAATTGACATTGTTGTAATAGATTCTGTGGCTGCATTAACACCAAAAAGTGAAATTGAAGGTGAAATGGGAGATTCTAAAATGGGTTTACATGCACGTTTAATGTCGCAAGCTTTAAGAAAATTAACAGGTACCATTTCTAAAACAAAATGTACGGTTATATTTATCAACCAATTACGTGAAAAAATTGGTGTAATGTTTGGTAACCCAGAAACAACAACTGGTGGAAACGCATTAAAATTCTACGCTTCTGTTCGTTTAGATATTCGTAGAAGAACACAAATTAAAGACGGAGATAAGGTTCTTGGAAACAGTACCAAAGTTAAAATTGTAAAAAATAAAGTAGCACCACCTTTCCAAATTGCAGAATTTGATATTATGTATGGACAAGGAATTTCTAAAGTTGGAGAGATTTTAGATATTGGTGTAGAATTAGGTATTGTAAAGAAAAGTGGTTCTTGGTTTAGTTATGGTGAAACAAAACTTGGCCAGGGAAGAGATGCTGTTAAAGGATTAATCGCAGAAAATCCTGATTTAGCAGAAGAGTTAGAAGCTAAAATAAAAGATGCTATTGAAAATCAAGAATAAACCCTAAAAGTTCTAACTATTTTTTATAAACTGCTATGGAAGTAATCAATCTATAGCAGTTTTTTTATGTATAAATGATGATTAAAATTTCTAAAAACATAAAATTAAAAGAAATAACTGCTGAAGATTCAGAAGTGTTATTCAGGTTGATGCAAGAAATTTATCCACCAGCTTACCAACATTTTTGGATAGATAATGGCAATTGGTATGTAAACTCTCAATATTCAAAGGAAAACATATTAAAAGAACTTTCAAAAGAAAATGCAGACTATTATTTTATCCTTTTTAAGAATAAAATTGTAGGTAATTTTAGAATTATTTGGAATGAAAAAATCGCTAATTTATCCGAAGGAAAACACGTAAAACTACATCGAATTTATTTACATCCTAAAACACAAGGAAAAGGATTTGGTAAAAAGTTGCTTTTTTGGCTAGAAGAAAAAGCCAAAGAAAAAGCCAAAGAAAAAGGCTACAAAATTATTTGGTTAGATGCAATGAATGAACAACCACAAGCTTTTCAATTTTATGAAAAACTTGGGTATCAATATCATTCTCACACTTTTTTAGCTTTTGAATTGCTAAAAGATGAGGTTCGAAAAATGAGTCAGATTTATAAAGTTCTTTAACCTTTATTCTTTAGATAGAATTTTTACCAACCATAAAATCAAATAAGCTCCAATTCCAAAACCAGCCAATAAGACCAATAAGACAAATAATATTCTAATATTTTTTGCTGTAAAATTTGTTTTGGTACTTAACCATTCACATACTCCTAAAATCATAATTTTTGTTTTAATATAGATGTATTGCCAAATATTTTAAATGAAATCTAAGCAAAATTCTTTATTTTTTCTCAAAAATTTCTATAAAATTATCTTTTTGACTAAAAGGATCTACTTGCACATTAAACTTTTTTGCTAAAATTTTTAAAGAATTTTCTTTCATTTTAATGTGTTTCTCTCTTTGTTGTAGGTAATCTTTAAAAGCATACACTTTTTTGTTTTTAGGAATAATAGATTTGTTATTTAAAGGAATATCCACATTTTCTTCGGGGTATTTTATCTTTTTAAAGAGAAAAGAAATAAAATTATCTTCTGTTTTTACTTCTAAAATTATACCTGGTAAACCTTGTATTTTCCAAGGACCGTATGGAAGGGGAATTTCTTGCGAATACCAACAAATATAATTTCTTCCTCTAAAAATAACGGTTGCTTTTTTACAGTTAAATTTTCCTATTTTTTTTTCTTCATTAATTAACTTCCAATTTAATTTAGGTCTTTTTTCTTTAGAAAAGATAGTTTCGGTTGTTAAAGTGAAAGCATCAGAAAAATAAATACTGTCTAATTTTTTATCTAAATAAACATATAAACCATTTTTTCGTGTTTTCTTTGCTTCATTAAAATTATCGACCTCAATAAGTGTTTCTTCATTATTACCATTTGTTTTAGAGTTACTTAAACCCAAAGAGTCTTTTGCTGTAATAAAATAAGAGGTATTTTGGTTAAAGACTAAATAAGAATTATAGCTTACATTGTAATGATTGTCTATAAAATCGTAATAAATAATACCTTTTTTTGAGTTTTGCGATTGTACATAGTTAAAAACTGTAACTACGATTAGGAATATGTGTTTTTTCATAATTGTTAAGATTAAAAAATATATTTTACATTTAAAAAAGAATAAAAAGGAATTAATGGTACAGATTCTTCTGAAAAGAAAAAAGAATTACTTTCTTGATACGAAAAACTATTTTCATTAAGTAAATTATTTACACTTAAACTGTAAGAAAAATTACTATTTTTTGGTGAATAATTTATATCGAAATTAATTAGGTTATAATAATTTTTATTTACTTTATAAATCGCTCCATTTAAATTTAAAGAAGTTGCTTTATTAAAATTATAATCTAGGTTTAATACTATGTTTTTAGAGTTAAAAGAAAAATTAGTATCGTAAACCTTTTGGGATTGTTTATTGTACTCTAAAAATAAATTAAAATTAAATTTAGACGAAAAATAAGATGTTATTTCAAAATTATATAAACCTACATATGTGTTACTTAATTCGTTAATATTACCTCCTAAGGGTAATTTAGAAAAGGTTTGTAAAGTTTTAATATTAAAACCAATATCAATAGAATTTACTAAAAAAATAAGTTGTTCTTTAAACGTTAAAAACTCTCCTTTTTTATCAACAATAGAAACATTATTAAAGTTTATATTATCTGTAAATTTATATTCTTGTAATAAAAAGGAATTTGCTACTTTATAAGCGATAGAAAACTCGTTATTAAAAGTTCTTAATTTATTTTTATGGTTTATTTGAAACTTAAATAAATGATAATTTAAAGAATTAAAAAAAGTGCTCCCTTTTCTAAATGTATTATTATTGGAAAGATAATAGTTTGGTAAAAAGTTTCGATTCGATAAAAACTCTTGTTTTTTTGAATGAAAAAGAGTTATATCGCCCAAAAACTTAGTATCTAACTTAATATTGTAATTAACAGCATTTTGTTTAAAATTATTTAGTTTAAAAAAAGTAGTATTTAATTTAGCTGTTAGTCTGGTTTTTCTTGAAACGTTATATATTAGAGAAGGTATAATATTAATTTCATTTCTATTAAAGGTAATATTATTCTCAAATAAACTATTATTGGGTGTTAAAAATGTAGAAAAATCTTCTTTGTTTGTTTTATATTGTATAGCAATATTACTTTTTAGTTTTTTATTCAAATAATAACTAATATTTGTTTTAATATCTAAAAAGGCAAATTTATTTTCTATATTTTGGTTTATTTGTTCGTTACTATTTAAAAAATTAGCAAGAATATCTGATTTTATTGTACTTTTTTCATTCAATTTAGAAATACCAAACTTAATCTCGTTATTTAAAACAGTTCTATTACCAAGGTCATAAGTATATTGGAAATAATTTAAAAAAGAGGTTTCATTATTTTTATAGATATCATTTATTATTGAATTGGTAGTATTAAAATCTGTAAGCGTATTAAAATTATTAGCACCAATTTTATACTTAAATTTGTTTATAAAATAACTTTTTTTTAAATTATTTGACTTTATTTCACCTTCACCAAAAAATAAATTGTTTCTATTGTTTAAATTGTTGTTTTCTATAAAAGATGCACCTTCCTGTAAAAAATAGTTAATGTTATTTGTTATTTGTTGCTTTTGTTTATCAATACCAATAAAAGCAGTACCTCTAAAAGTAATATTTTTAAACTTTTTATTTATTAGAAATGTGTTGCTAAACGCTTTATTAAAATTTGTGGCTTTATCTGGTAATATGTTAGAAAATGTTTTAAGGCTGTATAGTGCATTATTTTCTAAATCAGTATTATTTTCGCCAAATATTATGGGTACTGCTTTATTTCCTAGAGAAGAATAGCTTAAAAAGTCTAAAAATTTTATTTCTCTTCTTAACAGCCCTAAATTTAACGACTCTTTTAGTCTTAGTTCTTTTTCTACATCACTTCCATATCCTAAATTAATATTACCAAACCATACATTTTTAAAAGTATTTTTTACTTTTAAATTCAAGGCAATTTTATCTGATTTTTGATTTTTTTTAAGCACCGTATTTTCTTCAAAATTTTTTAAAACTTGTATATCTTCAATAACAGCTGTTCTTAAATTTTTAGAGATAAATGTATATTGGTTATTTGCTAAATCTTCGCCATCAATTAAAATTTTTTCTATCTCTTTATTCCAATATTTTATTTTCCCTTCTTTATCAATAGAGATACCTGGTATTTTTTTAAGTGTTTTCTCTACACTTTCATTTTCTTTAATCGCATATTTTTCTATATGTAAATTCAAAGTGTCTTTATTTCTTGTATTTGTATTGATAACAATTTCATTTAAGATCTCTATTTTAGGGGTTAAATGAAATATTATTTTACTGTTTTTTTTTAATAACATTTTTTCTTCATTATAAATTAAAGAAGAAGCTTTTATAAATAAAGAATCGTTTGTAGGTTTTAAGGTAAAATTAAACTCTCCTTTGTTACTCGTATATTGGTAATCTAACATTTCGTTTGTTTTTGTAACAATAGAGATTAGAATATTAGAAATTGGTTTATTTTCTTCGTTTACCACCAAACCCTGCACTTTAACTTCTTGTGTAAAAGCAGTATAAAAAAAGAAAACAAATAAAAAAGTTGGTAGTTTCATAAAAATGTTGTAAGTATGCATTATTATTAACTATAAAACAAATTTATTATAAAAAAATTAGTTTATTCTTTGGTTTTTGCACTTTTTATTGCTGGAAATATAAATGCAGTAACAAATATTGAGGTAAAGATAGAAAAACCGAACACGATTAAAATTGAAAAAATAAAAACGATTACTAAAATAGTTGATGGTAAAACCATTTTTTTGTTAAATATAGAGGAAAATGTTTGGATGGAACAACGTTTACTTTTTCTGCTGATTCAAGAGAAGAAGCTCAAGGTTTTGTAAATGGATATTGTGCAGGAATTAGAAACCGATAACCAAATAATTAAAAGCACATTTTAAATAAATCATTTAAAATGTGCTTTTTTTTTAAACTCCAGTACTTCCAAAACCACCAGAACCACGTGCTGTTTCGCTTAAAACTTCAACTTCTGTCCAATTAACACGTTCGTGTTTTGCAATGATTAATTGCGCAATTCTTTCGCCATCATTCACCACAAAATCTTCATTAGAAAGGTTTACTAAAATAACCCCAATTTCTCCACGATAATCTGCATCTACAGTTCCAGGAGCATTTAAAACGGTAATTCCTTTTTTTGAAGCCAAACCACTTCTGGGTCTTACTTGCGCTTCAAAACCAACAGGTAAAGCTATAAATAAACCCGTTTTAACAATGGCTCTTTCTAAAGGTTTTAAGGTGATTGCCTCGCTAATATTTGCTCTTAAATCCATTCCTGCAGCTCCTTCTGTTTCGTAATTTGGTGTTGCGTGTTTCGATTTGTTAATTATTTGTACTTTCATTTTTACTTAAAGTTAGATATGTAACAAATATAATAAAACAACAAAGGTTTCCTTAAAAGTTAATAGTTTTCTTACTTTTGATTTTTCAAATGCAACGATTATGAACAAACAACCAAAAATAGCGGTTATAGGAGGTGGAAGTTGGGCAACAGCCATTGTAAAAATGCTAACAGAAAATTTAAATACAATTGGTTGGTATATGAGAAGTGCACAAGCGATTGAGCATATTAAAAAGAACAACCACAACCCTAAATATTTGCGTTCTGCAGAAATTGATGCCACAAAATTAGATTTATCTAAAGACATTAATAGAACAGTTGCGAAATACGATATTTTAATTTTTGCAGTTCCTTCCGCTTTTTTAGTGAGCGAATTAGAAAAGTTAAACAAACCTTTAAAAGACAAAATTATTTTTTCTGCAATTAAGGGAATTGTGCCAGAAACAGGCTTAATTGTTGGCGAACATTTTAATAGAGAATACGATATTCCGTTCGAAAACATTGGTGTAATTACAGGTCCTTGTCATGCAGAAGAGGTTGCTATGGAACGACTTTCGTATTTAACTATTGCTTCTAGAGACGAACAAAAAGCAAAACTAATTGGCAAAGCATTAAAAAGCTGGTATATAAAAACCAAAATTTCTGATGATATTATTGGAACAGAATATGCAGCCATGCTAAAAAATATTTATGCAGTTGCTGCAGGAATTGCCCATGGTTTGGGTTATGGCGATAATTTTCAGTCGGTTTTAATGAGCAACGCAATTCGCGAAATGAAACGTTTTATTAAAAAGGTACACAAAATGAAACGTAACATTAACAACTCTGCTTATTTAGGCGATTTATTGGTTACAGGTTATTCCGTTTTTAGTAGAAACAGACAATTTGGAAACATGATTGGAAAAGGATACACTGTAAAATCTGCCCAAATGGAAATGAGCATGATTGCAGAAGGGTATTATGCCACCAAAAGTGCCTTTAAAATAAAGCAAGAAAATGGTGCAAAAACTCCCATTATAGAAGCTGTTTACAATGTTTTATATGCTGATAAAGATGCTAAAAAAGAATTTAAAAAATTGACAAATAAGTTGGATTAAATCTTTCATCAATTTTTTAGTTACCTAAAATTAAAAACGTTCTGGATTTTTTATTGAATATATAAGGTTAAATAGTAAAAATATATTTAAGTCAAACTTTTTTCAAGTACCAAGAGTTTTTTGGCTAAAGCTATCTGTATAATTTATTCATAACATCCACCTAAAGCTAGATGCAATTAACAGAAATTGTTTATTTTTGAACATTATTATGTTTTATTAAACAATTACTATGAAAACAATACAAGAAGTTGTAGAAAGCACCATTAGAAAAACACCATTTATAGAAGAAGCGCTCAACGAAAAATTAATAAACGTTTCTTCTTTAGCAAGAATTATTCTACCAGAAGTTTCTGCTTTATTAAAGAAAGATGTAAAGGTTGGTGCAGTAATGATGGCAATTAACAGACTTTCTCCAGCAAGTGAATTACGAATTCGTAAAAACATAAAAAAGTTGGCCTTAGATTTGGGAGATGTAATTGTACGATCCGACTTGTGTGATTTTACATTTAAAAATACGACTTCACTCTTAAAAGAAATTGCAAAATTTTTAAACAAATCTTCCGAAAGTTCAGATTATTTTTTAACAGTTTCGCAAGGAATTTTCGAAACAAATATTGTTACCAGTAAAAATTTACAGCCTTTTGTAAAAAACATTTTTAAAAAAGAAATGTTAATTTCTAGTGTTTTAAATTTAGCTTCTATTACTATTAAATTACCAAAACAAAACCAAGAACAATCTGGTATTTACTACTTTATTTTAAAGCAATTGGCTTGGGCAGATATTCCATTACAAGAAATTATTTCTACGACTAACGAAATGACAATTGTGGTTAAAGAAGAAGACATCAACCAAACTTTTGCCATTTTAATGGATATGAAGTTGAGTTAAAAAACTACATTTCTGTTGCAATATGGGTTTTAATCCATTGAAAAATAATGTAAATACTGAATAAGTTTTAGCCAAACTATTCGATTTTTCATAAAAAAAGCATTCTTAGATTTAACTCTAAGAACGCTTTCAATATTATAATTTAAAAAACCTACTTATTATTCGAAGCCAATACATTAGAATTTTTCTTCATTCTAATTTCATTTGCATCGTAAAAATTGGTAATTCTTTTTACTTTTATTGTTTTATCTTTTGCAAGCCCAGTTTCTTGGTCGAAAAGCATTACATCTACCCATTTATAATGTACTACAAATTTTTTACCAATTAAACTTTCATCAAATAAGCTAAGTTTGCTTGGAGATGCTTCATCTTCATCATGAAAAACAATCTCTTTACCCTTACTATCTACAAACCTAAAGTTGTCAGATACGTTTAAACCTTGGTAGGTTAATGTTAGTTTTTTCTCTGCAGAAGATTGTGCGTTTGTGTTCTGCGTAAATAATGTTATTGTTGCCACAATAAACAAATAGCTAACGTTTTTAAATAAATTTTTCATCTTGTTTCGTTTTTTGATTTTCACTTTCATTTTTTTGACAAAGAACTTTAAAAAAAGGATTGTCGGTTTTTATTTCTAATACAAATTACGATTAGAATTATTTTAAAAATGAACTCATTTAGAAATATTGTTATCTCAAAAAGTTGTAAGTAATCGATTTAAGAAATCGTTAACAAAAAATTTAAACCCTTATTATATAGTGGTTTATATTTTATTATATTGATAAAAGAGGCATAACATAAACCTTTATAATATAAAAAAAAAGAAAAAGTAGCTTCATAAATTATAAAATGAAACACTTTTAAAACATCATTGCTAAGTTGAAGTTTTGTAGATTTGTCGAGTATTAAAATGAGTATAAATTGGCAAAACAAGATCCTTATGCAGCATTAAGAATAAAAGAATTTAATATTTTTTTATTTGTAAGATTTCTATTGGTTTTTGGGTGGTCTATGCAATTTATTGTTATTGAGTGGCAAGTTTATTCAATTACAAAAGACCCACTTTCTTTAGGAATTATTGGTTTAATGGAAATAATACCTGCATTTTCAATGGCATTATTTGCAGGACATATTGTAGATCAAAGAGAAAAAAGAAACTTATTAGCCATTTGTATAGCCGCTTTTTCACTGATTAGTTTAGGCTTATTTTTACTAACTACAGACAGCGTTTTACAAACGTGGTCTACCAATTCTATTTTATATTGTATTTATGGTTTGGTGTTTTTTGGCGGATTTTTACGTTCGTTTTTTGGCCCTACTATTTTCTCTTTAGTGGCGTTATTAGTTCCTAAAAAAATATACCATAATGCAGCAACTTGGAGCACAAGTACTTGGAAAACAGCCGCGGTTTCTGGAGCGCTTTTTGGAGGAATTTTTATAGGGAAAATAGGAGTCGACAAAACATTGTGGTTAGTTTTCATTTTGGTTTTTTTAGCTTTTATCTTCACTTTTTTAATTAAAAAGAAACCAATTTTAAATACAAAAATTGGCGAGCCAATGAAAGAAAGTTTAAAAGCAGGAGTACAATTCGTTTTTAATAATAAAGCCATTTTAGGGGTTTTAACGTTAGATATGATTGCTGTTCTTTTTGGAGGAACCGTAGCAATCTTATCCGTTTTTGCACAAGACGTTTTAAAAGTTGGCCCAGAAGGTTTTGGTATTTTAAACGCTTCTATTTCAATGGGAAGTATTGTAACCATGTTTTTAACAACCTATATTCCTATCAACAAAAATACAGGTAAAAAAATGTTAGCTTCTGTCTTTATATTTGGGTTAAGTATTATTGCTTTCGGATTATCATCTATTTTCTGGATAAGTGTTTTGGCCTTGTTTATTAGTGGAGCCGCAGATGGAATTTCGATGGTTATTAGACAAACAATTTTACAATTAAAAACGCCAGATGATATGAGAGGAAGAGTTTCCTCTGTAAACTCTATGTTCGTAGGTTCCTCTAACGAATTAGGTGCGTTTGAAAGTGGTTTAGCAGCGAAATTAATTGGGCCAGTTGCAGCAGTAGTTTTTGGCGGAACAATGACGTTAATTACAGTGGTTACAATAGGAGCAATAAACCCTACTTTAAGAGAATTGGATTTAACAGCAGAAATTGAAGAAAATGAAAAAGAGGGTTAAGGTTATTTAAATTTTAAACATATAAAAACTCACAAACTGTCAGTTCGAATGAAATTCTTTTTTCAAGAATTTTGTATCGAGAACAAATATAAATTCGAGTAATTTGTGAAATTCGTGTCTAAACTTTACTTCGGAATTTTTCTAAAATTTCCTAAACTTAACGTCCAATCATAATCGCCAAACTTTAATTTTTTAGGTTTTTTAGGCGTAATCTTATAATCTGCTAAAATTTGTCTTGCGCCACATAAACCTCCAAAATCTGCTCTAAACCAAGAAAATAAAGAGACCGATTTTGCAGTTCTTGTTTCCTTATTGTACGTTGTTTGTTCTTTTAAATACTCAGTCGTCATAAAATCGAACTCTTTATCTAAATCTTCTGGAGTAAATTTTGCAACTGGCGGACAACTTTTTGCACCACAGTTTAAGGCAAAATGAATTCTCCAATCGATATTTTTTACACGTAATTTACGTTCGTATTTCGGTCTAAAATACTTTCTTAGATATCCCCAACTTAATTTTACTCTTGATCTACGTAAAATATCGTGTTCAATTTCATCAAAAGACAATGTTTCACCAGCTATTTTTACTCTTGGTTTTTTAAAATATGCTCCTCTATCTTCATATTCTTTAGGGTTTTCTGTTAAAGAAATTTGAATAAAAGAATTGTAAACATTTACCCAAAAGGCAATTTTTTGGTTATCGGTTTTCAACTGACTTGTTAAATCTTCTAACGTGCTATTTGCAAGAATTTCAACTTGTTTGTTGTACGATTTTTTATCCATAATATTTTGCAATAAATCTTGCGAAACCTGTGAATAATTTACTCTATCTTGCGCATTTAGGCTTAAAGTTGCTAAAAAAACGAGTGCTAAAAAAAACTGTTTCATAAAAAAAGTCGTATGTTTAAGTATGTTATTAAGTATTATAATTCCTGTTTATAACGAACGAGAAAATCTTGTAAAAAGGTTGTCGTTTCTGTGTAAACAAACTAACAAATTTTCTATAGAAGTTATTGTTTCGAATTCTCCAGAGACTTCAGACGATAGTTTAGAAATTTGTAAGAATTTCGATAAAGTTACATATTTTACAAGCGATAAAAAAGGAAGAGCAGCACAAATGAATTTTGGTGCCAGCAAAGCCAAAGGCGATGTTTTATTGTTTTTACATGCAGATGTGCAACTTCCTACGGATTTTTATCTGCAAATAAAAAATGCGATTGAAACAGGAAATAAAGCAGGTTTTTTTGCTTATAAGTTCGATAAAGACACTCCTTTTTTAAAATTCAACAGTAAATTTACTACAAAAGACGGTTTGTTTTCTGGAGGTGGAGACCAATGTCAGTTTTTTACAAAAGAGACTTTTAAAGAATTAAATGGCTTTAACGAAGATTTTTGTATTATGGAAGATTTCGAAATAATTGGCAGAGTTCGAAAACAGAAAATTCCGTTTGCAATTATTCAGTCGAAAGCCACTGTAAGTGCAAGAAAGTATGAGCATAATTCTTGGTTAAAAGTAAATTTAATTAACGGATATGTTTTTTTTAAATATAAGTTTGGTGCTTCACCCGAAAATTTGCGTAAAATTTATAAAAGTTTGTTGCGCGAAAGTGTATAAAGTAAAAAAGACCCTTCAGATTTTTAAAACTTAAAGGATCTGCAGACGTATAATTAAAAAAATCAACTACTCAAAAGTAGTGGCATTTTTCAGCATTTTTTCTAATTCTTGTTGATGAAATACTGTTGTCTTTTCATCCCAAGAAAAAATGTCTTTAAAGATTTCTAATACAAATTCTTTATATAAAATCACGCTGTGCGTGTCGAAGAATAAACGTCCAGTTCTTCGCATAAAAAAATCGTTTGGTGTGCAAGTCATTTCGTTATCAATACAAAAAAGAACTTCTGCTTTTATCATTTTCTTTTGTTCACCTTCTTCAGACATTTTTAAAGATAAATCGTCGTATTTCTGTAAAATTGTGTCGGTTTGTTTTCCGTAATTATATACCAAATATTTTGCATCTTTTTCATCAAAACCAACTTCAGCAATTCTATTGTGTATGGCATCTATATAACTTTTAACTTCCTCGAAATTTTCGAAAGTTCCACCAGAAAGTACCAATTCTTTTGTTTTTATGTCTTCAAATTCTTTTTCGAATCTACGTTTGTATTTTTTGGCAACTAAATCTACAATACGTTCTGCCATTTTTCTGTAACCTGTTAATTTTCCTCCAGCAATAGAAATGAGTTCTGTATCAGAAACAAAAATTTCGTCTTTTCGCGATAATTCAGAGGCAGATTTTCCTTCTTCATGAATTAAAGGGCGCAAGCCAGCCCAAGAAGATTGTATATCGTTTAAAGTGATGTTAATTTCTGGAAACATATTGTTAACTGCAGATATTAAGTAGGTTGCATCTACCAAACTTGTTTTTACATGATCTTTATCTTGTTGATAATTGGTGTCTGTCGTTCCAAAATACGTAACTCTTCCACGAGGAATAGCGAACATCATTCGTCCATCAGGAATATCGAAATAAACAGATTGTTTTACAGGTAATTTTTCGTGTGTAACTACCAAATGAACGCCTTTTGTTAAGTGCAAACGTTTCCCTGTTTTAGAGTGATTTGTTTGTCGTAAAGTATCTACCCAAGGTCCAGTTGCATTTACTACATATTTTGCCTTAACATCGAAAGTTGTATCAGAAAAACTGTCTTTTACTTTTGCGCCAACAACTCTTTTTTCTTCATAAATAAATTCGGTTGCTTTTACGTAATTGATAATTTTTGCATTATAATTTAACGCAGTTTTTAAGACTTCCAATGTTAAACGAGCATCGTCTGTTCTATATTCTGCATAATAACCAGCGCCATTTAAAATCTTTTTTGGTAGCAAAGGTTCTTGTTTTAAAGCTTTCTTTTTAGAAAGCATTTTACGTTTGTCTTCTCCTTCTACAGAAGCCAAAATATCGTACACTTTTAAACCAATTGACGTTAACCAAGAACCATAAGTTCCACCTTCAATTAAAGGGAGAATCATTTTTTCTGGAATTACCAAATGTGGCGCTAATTTATGTACAATTGCACGTTCTGTACCTACTTCTTTTACCAACCAAAAATCGAATTGTTTTAAGTAACGCAAACCACCATGAATTAGCTTTGTAGATTTACTTGAGGTTCCAGAAGCAAAATCGTTTTTCTCGATTAATGCTACTTTCATACCACGTGAAGCTGCATCTAAAGCAATACCTGCACCTGTAATTCCACCACCAATTATTAAAATATCGAATTCTGTGGATTGTAAATCTTTGGTAATTTTTTCTCTATTGAAATAAGAAAAGTTGCTCATAATAATGCTTAAATTTTTAAATGAATTTTAGTAAAAAGATAAATGAAAATACAAATATTTATGCGATTACACTTCTCTTTTTTCGTTTTTTATGAAGATTTTATAATTTTTATTCTACTTAAACCTACTTTATTTTTTACATTTATAAAAAAAAACGAATGTCAATATCAGATTTATATTATAATAGTGAACATAGCAAAGAAATAGGTCATTTTGCAAATATTGTAAAAATAGCAAAAGCCGATGGAGAAATTAGTGATGGAGAAAAAGATTTATTAATTAAAATGGGTAAAAAACTGAATATTAGTTTAGAAGAATTTACCATTATTTTAAATAATCCTGAAAAATTTCCTATAAATCCGCCAGTTAGTTACGACGAAAGGATAGAGCGTTTATATCGTTTAACAAAGATGGTTTTAGCAAATGGAGATGTACATTTAAAGGAGCAAAAATTGTTTGAAAAAATTGCTGTTGGTTTACATTTCCCAAACGATAGAGCAGAAAAAGTTTGTGCAGAAGCCATAGAGTTAGTTATAAAAAATGTAGATTTAGACGAATTTATTCCTGCAATTAAAAAAGTAGATAAAGCTTAATTTTTAACTTAAAATATTTGTAGGTAATCCATCGATACTGGTTTGATTTTTATCTTCCCAGTATTGTGTTATGCCTTTTTTTCCCTGAGAAGTAGCCCAAACGTTTAAATCGTTTCTTTCGCCTTTGTATTCCATATAAGGTATAGACATTCCACAAGAAGTTTGGGCAGACTCTACTTTAATATCGAAAATTTGTCTTGTTCCAGGTGTTTTTGGAAACAAAGAAATCAACTCATTCCAAGAAGCATCTCCTTCTTTAATTTCTTTTCCTTTTCCATACAAACGTAAAATATTTGGGGCTTTTTCGAACGAACAGAACATAATGGTAATGCGTTTATTTTCCAATAAATGTGCAGCAGTTTCATTTCCACTTCCAGTAACATTTAGCCATAAAACTCTATTTTGTTCAATAATTCTAAAAGAATCCATTCCTTTTGGCGATAAATTAATTCTTCCAGAAGTTGGTGCTGTAGCTACAAAAAATATTTTTTGAGCTTCCATAAATTTTTGAAGTCGAGATGTTATTTTAGTGTAGAATTTAGACATACTATAAAGATACTATTCGTTTTTAAATTTCTTTAAAAATTCTGATTTATATTTTAATCCAATAGGTATTTTTTCAGTATCAATCAAAATTTTATTTCCTTCAATAGTGTTTACTTTTTTAAAATTGATTGCAAACGATTTATGAACTTGAAAAAAAGTAGTTTTAGGTAATAAATTTAATACCTTTTTAAAGGTATTATTTGTTAAAAGAAATTTATTTTCTAGATGAATTTTCACATAATCTCCAAATGCTTCCACATAAAAAATGGAAGAAATTTTTATTTTATGTAGTTTTTTATCAGCCTTAATTAAAATAGTTTCTTCTGAGTTTATCGCTTTTTTAGAAGTTTCTAATTTATCTGTAACTTTATTTACGGCTTGTAGAAAACGATCAAAAGAAAATGGTTTTAAAAGATAATCGATAGCATTTACATCAAAACCTTCTACAGCATATTGTGGATATGCAGTTGTAAAAATTACAAAAGGCGGATTTTGTAATGATTTATAAAAAGACAGGCCAGATATTTTTGGCATATTAATGTCTAGAAAAAGTAAATCTATTTTTTGGTTCTTTTTTGTTTCCGATAAAGCTTCAACAGCATTATTACATGTTTTTATAAGCGATAAGAAATCTATTTTTTCAATAAAAAGTTTTATAATTTCTTGTGATGCAGGTTCATCATCTATAATTAAACAATTAATATTCATTTACATTTATTTTAAGAGAGACTTGAAATTTATTGTTCTTGATATTTGTAGAAAAAGAATGTTTTTTAGAATAAATAAGTGCTAAGTTTTGTTTAATGTTTTTTAACCCTAAACCACCAACGTTATTAAGCTCTAAGGGTTTATTATTAGGAAGGTTATTTTCAATAAAAAAAGAAAAATTATTTTTAACCTGTCTTATTTTTATATTAATAAAAGTATTTTCTGTAGCACCTTTAATGCCATGTTTAAAGCTGTTTTCTATTAAAGGTAGTAATAACATTGGGTATATTTTAAAATTATAATTATCGATCTTTACATCAAAATTTATATTTGGTTTTTGGTGTCTTGATTTTTGAAAATCGATGTATTTTTCTAATAAAATAATTTCTTCTTTTAAAGTAATCTTTTTCGTATTAGTATTATACAAAACATATCTTAAAATATCTGAGAGTTGTAAAATTGCTTCTGTTGTTTTTGCTTGATTCTTTAAAGATAAAGCGTATAAAACGTTTAAAGAATTAAATAAAAAATGAGGGTTTATTTGTGCTTTTAAAGACGATAGTTGATTTTCTATTTCTTGTTTTTCTATCTTTAAAGCTCTGTTTTCCAACTGGTTTAAATAAAACCAATCTTCAGATAGTTTAATGAGAGTTGTAACTAAAAAAAAAGTACTAAATATAAATACTATTTTTATATTAGAATGATAAGAAATGAAATAAAAGTCAGAGAAAAAACCTTCAATTAAAGAATTAAAAAACCAAATATTTAGCTGAGTAAATAGCATTAAATTTAATAAAAAAAGAAAACTAAAAATTAAGTAATTTTCTTTCTTTAGAAAAACAGGAATTAAAAAATATAAATTTATAGTTACTGGTATTATTATAGTTACAAGAAATGAAGTAGTATAAATATAATCGATTTTAGTAGGAGAAGAATTATCTGAAAAAAGAAATAGTAAAACCAAAAAAGAAGAACTCCACAATAAAATATTAAAAACAACCTTATTATGCGAGTTTATTCTTTTAAAGAAAGTGTTAATCTGTAGCATTTATTTTACTTAAAACGTATTTTGTAGATGTTTTCCACTTTTCTGTATCTTTAGAAGACATATATTTTTTTATAAATCTTTGCAATTCATCTGATTTTGCTGTGAGCAAATATTTTTCATCAATTAGACCAATTTTTTCGTGTTTAATTTTTATCTTTTTATCTTTAAAAAGCGCTTCAATTTTATCTTCATCTAGCCATTTTATTTCTATTTTCCCATTTTTTTGAACGTCATATTTTACCAAACTATGTGTGTATACTAGGTGGCTTTCTAGTAAATTATCAACACCATTTTCTTGGTTTATTGGAAAAAAATCTAAAAACTTTTGATTATTAATAATAAAAGGAGTTGCAATAAATATAACTTCTTTATCTCTATAACTCCTTTGTATAAAGTAACTTTTATTGAATTTATGATATAGTTTTAAATCATCTTTTTTCATTTTTTCAACAGGGTTATTTTTTGTTATTTCATCTACAAAAGCAATAACTTCCCATTTTCCTTTTTTATGATCTTCCCATTTTCCAATAAAATTTTTATCAAAAGAAATAGTTTCTTTTGTGTAAAAAGGGTGTAAAGATTTTACAACACAAGATGTAAAAAGAAGCAAACAAATTGCAAAAAGTGAATTTCTAATTTTCATAAACTTTAAATTTATAGATTATTCTACAAATCAACCATTAGATTGAAAGAAAAAAAATAAAAATCGTTAAACTTGTTTGTTTTCTCGACAAACAATAGTTTTTTTAAATAAACTTTCTAAATTGTAACCTTTAACCAAAAATAAAATCATTTATATGGAATACGGATTTCTTTCAATAATACCACCCATTGTTGCCATTATTTTAGCATTAAAAACCAAACAAGTATACATCGCTTTGTTATTTGGTATTTGGTTTTCTTGGTTAATAATCGAGGGCTGGAATCCATTAAATGGAACTTTAGCCATGATTGAAGGAATGGTAGACGTTTTCCAAGACAAAGGAAGTACAAGAACCATTATGTTTAGTGCTTTGGTGGGTGCATTGTTAATTTTCATTCAGTTTTCGAGAGGAGTAGAGGGTTTTATCAATATTATTAATAAAAAATTGGTAAAATATGAAAACAAAAAATCGGGTTATAGCAGAGTAATGGTGCAAATTTTGGCAACTTTTACAGGACTTTTATTATTTGTAGAAACAAGTATTTCTTCTTTAACAGTGGGTACTTTGTATCGTCCAATTTTCGATAAATTAGGAATTCCACGCGAAAAACTCGCATATATTGCAGACTCAAGTTCTGCACCTTCATCCATTTTAATTCCCTTTAATGCTTGGGGTGCATTTATTATGGGGTTGTTACTCACACAAGGAATAGACAAGCCTTTTGTAATGTTAATTTCTTCCATGAAATACAATTTTTATCCAATTTTGGCAATTGGAATTTTGTTTTGTATCATCTTATCAAAAAAGGATTTTGGGCCAATGAAAAAAGCCGAAAAACGAACTAAAGAAACAGGTTTATTAATGAACGAAGGTTCCAAACCAATGGTTTCAGATGAAGTTACTTCTTTTCCTCCTAAAGAAGGCATTCCAGCAAGAGCCTACAATATGGTTGTGCCATTAGCAACCATGGTTTTTATGATGCCAATCAATTTAATTTACACAGGTTGGAGTGAGGTTAAAGAATTCTCATCCACTTTCGATCATGTAAAACAAGCCATTGGTGCAGGTTCTGGTTCTTCATCCGTTTTATACGCAGTAATTACAGCGCTTTTAGTAGCGATTGCAATGTATATGATTCAAGGTTTTTTAAAACCAAAAGAAGCTGTAAACCTAACCCTAAAAGGAATTAGTGAACTAATGCCATTGGCTTTATTAATGTTGTTAGCATTTGCAATTGGCAACGCTTGTAAAGAATTAGAAACTGGGGTTTATGTAGCAAATGCTACCAAAGAATGGTTATCGCCCCAATTATTACCAGCAGTGGTTTTTATAATTAGTTCGTTTATTGCTTTTTCTACAGGAACTTCTTGGGGCACTTTTGCTATTATGTTGGCAATTGCAGTTCCAATGGCAAATATTCATGCAGCAGATGTTACAATTGTGGTTGCAGCCACTTTAGGAGGAGGAATTTTTGGAGACCATTGTTCGCCAATTTCCGATACTTCAATCATTTCGTCTATGGCTTCTGCCAGCGATCATATAGATCATGTAAAAACACAACTACCTTATGCATTGGTTGGTGGTGCAATTACTGTTATTTTATATTTGATTATTGGGTTTTTGGGGTAATTTTTCTCTCAAAATCGTGAAGATGCAAACTTTTTTTGAAAAAAGCGCGCAGTAAATTTTATTATTAATTATTTGGGCGTTCCCTAAAAAGGTCGCGCTTTCACTACTCGCTTTTTTTGAGAAAAACAAAAAAGAGCTCAAACAAACCGTTCAATCGCTAACGCAAGCTTGTTTATAAACAATTTGTTGTTCCAAACAATTTTATCATTTCCTAAAAAGATTGTTCTAAAATTGCTCAACCCCTAAAGGGTTTTAAACCCTTTAGGGTTACCTTTAAAATTTTTAGATTATCCACGAAAAAGTAAAAATACACTGTCAGTTCGAGGGTTTTTTAGTGAAAAGTAGTGGAAATAAAAAATGTATCGAGCACCTTTTTATACCATTTCTGTTTTAAAATTACTGTAAAAGTAAAAAGCATGTTTTATTAAGATAATTTCAAAAGAAAAATAAGATAAACCTAAATCGCACTAAAAAAATAGCATTAACACAAATACAAAATATTTCCATTTTTTAAAACTGATATTTATCATATTATCAATGAGTTACAAAGTGTATCTTTCCTAAATATAAAAAAGAATGGTATTACTTACCATAATTTCTTGTAAAAAAAGATTATATAAATACTTCCTCCTATTTTTTTGATTTAGATGGAGTATTATAGTTTATAAACTAATATTAATAAAAAGTTATGTTATTGTTAAATACAATTAAGATTAAAATAGAATAACTAAATTTAAAAAATTAATTACCAGAACTTTAACTTGTATAAAAACAAAAAAATAACTATTTATAAAAATATAATTACAACTTACAGAACATTTTTGTAAATAATAATTTTAAGCTCCTAAATAAAATTATCATGAAAAAAATACTTTTATCGTTTACCATTTTTGTTATTACAATAACTTCTTGCGAAAAAAAAGACACCCCAACTTTAACTCCTTTACAACAGTTACCCCCTGCCATCAAAATAGGTGCAAATACTGCAGGTTGTTTAGTAAATGGAGAAGCCTTCTTGCCGAAAGGACACTTTTCAACAGGAAATTTAAAATGCTTTTACATTAATCAGAAAGATTTTTCTTTAGGTATTGCTCAAGTATTTAAAGATACTTTCAGAGGTATATATATATATGATACAAATTTAGAAATAAATAAAACGTATCAATTAACTAATAAGGACCTAGTTTCTCTTAAAAACTCAAAATATGCTAAGTATGAAGATCCTTACTCTTCTAATTTTTATCAAACGACCTCAAAAATCACAGGCGAATTAACCATAACCCACCACGATTATAACAATGCCATTATTAGCGGTACATTTTGGTTTGATGCCGTAAACAATATAGGAGAAAAAGTAGAAGTAAGAGAAGGGCGCTTCGATATGAAATACTAATGTAAAAAATAAAATTATGAAAAAAATAATACAACTACTATTAATTATTAGTGCTTTTGTAACACAAGCACAAACTTATTTAGAACATAAAATAACTGCAACCAATAGTTATTTAGGCAAAAAGACTAGTGTAACTTTAACAATTGACGATGCTAATGGAGACAAAGAAATAACCAAACCCTTAATTGTTGTAGAAGGTTTTGATGTGGGAGTAATTTTAAGCCCTGAAAATGAATATGGATACACTAGCTATAAGAAAGATTTTCAGAAAAAGCTTAGAAAAAAGTGGCCAATTATATAATTTAAAAGTACAAACCTAAAAACTCAATTATTATGAGACAATTCTTTTTAAAAACAACACTATTTCTTTTTGCTTTTACTTTAAGTAATTGCGAAAAAAAAGACACCCCAACTTTAACTCCTTTAGAACAATTACCTAAGGCTACTAAAATTGGAGCCAACACTGCTGGTTGTTTGGTAAATGGAGAAGCTTTTTTGCCAAAAGGACATTTTTCAACAGGAAATTTAAACTGTTTTTATATTAATCAGAAAAATTTTTCTTTAGGTATTTCAAAACGACTAAATAATACCTCTTCTCATATATATATATATATATATAATACTAATTTACATGTAAATAGAACATACTTTCTAACAGAAGATACACTTTCTGATTCAAAATATGGAGAGTTTCAAGCTCCTTATTCTGTTTCTTATAAAACGACCTCAAAAATCACAGGCGAATTAACCATAACCCACCACGATTATAACAATGCCATTATTAGCGGTACATTTTGGTTTGATGCCGTAAACAATATAGGAGAAAAAGTAGAAGTAAGAGAAGGGCGCTTCGATATGAAATACTAAAAAAGAAAATTTATGAAAAGATAATTTTAAAAGAAGAAAGACCACCTGCAAGGCAGGCAATCTTTCAAAACACAGTTAAACAACTTCTTACAATTATTTAACCCAAACACAAAATTATGAAACAAATTACACTAATGTTTTGTTTTTTAATAATAACAAAACTAACTTTTGCACAACAAGAAATAAACAATTCTTTTACAACTAAAATGGACGCTCTTTTTGGGCAATTAGATAAAAATAAAGTACCTGATGGAATTTTACTCGATTATGGAATGGAATTTACCAACCTTGCAGAGTTTAATGGTACATTAACTACAAGAAATTATGTTACCTTAGGTAGATTAGACGAAATTTACAAAACTTTATTAACCAGCAAAATTAATACCAATGCTAATGGTTTGGTAACACCTACTGCTTTTAAAAATAATTTAAAAACCAGTAGAAAAAAGGGCATTATTGCTGTAACTGGTTTTTACTTTAAATATGCAAAATTTAAAGACAATGCTTTAAGTAGTAATTTAATTAACTATACTAATGGCAAATTTTACGATATAGCTAATAAAAACCCTTATGAAACCAAACAAACCTTTGCAATGTCACCTGCAATACAAAAGTATAGTGGTTTAAATTTAAAAGTAAAAATACCTTCTGCTATTTTTTACTCTAACAATAACAACCAAATACAAAGCATTCAAATAGACTTTAACAATGGTAATGGTTATGTAACCATTCCTTTTAACCAAAATGTTACAGTTAATTATACTACTGAAGGTTTAAAGACCTGGAAATACAAATTAAACTTAACCAATGGAACTAGTGTATATAGTCATTCTAAAATTAAAATAGAAAAAGGTTATGAAACTTATACTTATGGGAGTAACAATCTACAAAAATTGACATCAACAGGTGTTTCAAGATATCCTTGCAAAAAAATAACAGCAACCGATAGTTATTTAGGACAAAAAGCTTCTGTAAATTTAACCATAGATTTAGCGAATGGACATAGCCAAATAACCAAACCTTTAATTATAGCAGAAGGCTTTGATGTTGGTGTTATTTTAAGTCCTGAAAATGAGTATGGATACACTAATTATGAAGATGATTTTAAAAGAAGCTTACAATTTTCTGGGACACAATTAAAAAGGTTAATAGCAGACTATAACAAACAATACGACATCATTTATGTAGACTGGGACAATGGCGTAGATTATTTACAACGCAATGCCTATGCTTTAGAAGAAGTAATAAAATGGGTAAATAGTGTAAAAAAAGGCAAAGAACAAAACGTTGTTTTAGGGCAAAGTATGGGAGGTGTTATTGGACGTTGGGCATTAGCAGATATGGAAGAACGTGGTTTAAACCACGATACACGTTTATTTATAAGCCACGATGCTCCACAACAAGGTGCAAATGTACCTGTTGGTATACAGTATGCTTATAGGCATATTCAAAATCAGTTTATAAATACCACTGCAGGTGTTTTAGTTTCTTTATTTTCAGATGTAGAAGAACCTTTTAAATTATTAGATACTCCTGCTTCTAAACAGTTGTTAAAAAACCGAGCAACAAATAGCTACGTATTAGAAAACTCTTTACACACTTCGTTTTATAATGATCTTAAAAACAAAGGTCTTAATAATAGCGGAGGTTACCCAATAAATTCAAGAAACATAGCCATAAGCAATGGTAGCGAATGCGGTAGTTCACAAGGTTTTGTGGCAGGTAGCGATTTGCTTAAATATAAAAACAGTAATAAATTATCTTTTCTTCAAAATCTTATTGCTCCTGCTTTTTCTTTTTTAGGTGGGGTATTAATAGGGGATATAGATCTTTGGGGTGTTACAGTTTTAAGTGTATTTCCTGGTAGTTCTAAATTTAATACTGACATTTGGGTCAAATCAATTCCTTATGGAACAGGAAATCAAATTTACAAAGGAAAAATATCTTATACTAAAAAAATTCTTTGGTTAATTAGTGTTACAACAGATATTACAAACGTAAATAAAAACCAGCCAAGTGGTGTTTTGCCTTTTGATAGTTATGGTGGTGGATATTATTCTGTAACATCAAACATAAATCCTTCGCTTTTGCCAAGTGGCGTTTTTATAAGAGATAAATTTAGTTTTATACCCACTTCAAGTGCATTAGATATTGGTAAAAATAATATTGCTTTAAAAGATGTAGATTATAAGAGTGCTTATGTTGGCGGAACACCTCCTACAGGTACAAAAAAGAGTCCTTTCAAAAATTTTATTTCAGATTTTGATAAAAACCCAAACTCTCAAAATAAACCTCATATTTCATTTAACACACGAAACGGAAATTGGTTAGCGAAAGAATTAAGCAAAGAAGTTCCAAAGGCAAACTGCTCTATATTTTGTGCTAATCAAACAATTTCTATAGAAGGCAACAATGCTTTATGTAAAGCCAACACTTACACATTAAATATAGATAATGGTATTCAAAGAAATTGGTCTGTAATTAGTGGAGCCAATTTGGTAAGTACACTTACTACTACAGATAATTCTTTTAAAGTAACTAAATTAAATGAAGATAGTACTGGGAAAGTTGTTATACAAGCTGTTGTAGGTAATACAGATTGCGATCAATCAAAAACAGTTACAAGAACAATTTCTTTACTTACAAAACCCACCATAAGTTTTAAAGACACCTCTCTAAGAGATGCTATTTTAGCAGGTAAAAAACCTGCAGACTACCCAAATGTGTCTATAACCAATGGTAGTAAAATTACAATAGACCAAACCTTAGCGAACACCATCTCTTGGAAATATACCCGAGAAAAAAAGTACATTCCAGAAGACGCTCCAGGTACACATACCTACTACGACCCTGCCTCTTTGGTTGGCGACTTTGTACCTTATACATCGTGTTTGCGACTAACAGATAGTGGTTTGCCTACTTTAGCTTCCAAAAGTGTAGCAAGTTTGGTGTCGTTAATTGATTATTATTTTCAAGAAGATTTTTATAGAACACTTCCTGATTCTTCTGGAGATGTATTACCAGATGGAAGTGCCTATAACTATGATTTGCCAACCATACAAGAAGTTTCTTTAAATGAAAGTCCTAAAATAGTATTTAGTAAAAGTGGTTTATTAGAAGTAGAAGTTACAGCAATAAACCAGTGTGGTTGTGCAACAGATACCAATGTGTATAAAACAGCTACCTCTACAACTCCAACAACTCCAGCACCCCAACCCTTTGTAACTTTTACTTTAACACCTAACCCAGTACAAGAAAGGTTTGTAACCATATCTTTAGATAGAAGAACTAAAACCACAAACCCACTAGCAATTGAAAATATAAATTGTAAAATTGCCTTTACAAAAGTTGCTACAGGTGCTACTGTATATAGTAAAGAAGTAATTTTTATTAACAACACCCAAAATTTCTTAGTTGATATTTCTCCTTTAACTAATTTAACTACTGGTGTTTACACAGTAACTGTTACTTCCAGTTACGGCACAACGTCTAAAAAGCTTATTATAGAATAAATGTAAAATTTAACTATTTCAAAACGTCATTATAAAATTAATGACGTTTTTTTTTGCTCAAAAAGAAAACAAGAGGTTCAAATTCCCTTGAAATAACGCTAATACCATTTCTGTTTTGAAATTACTGTAAAAGAAAATAATGTTTTTTATTTTGAGGTAAAGAGAAAAAGCGTGTTTTATTATGGTAATTTCAAAACAGAAATGGTATTATTAACCTTTTATGCAAAAACGTAACGTTTTTACATTTAAATTCTACTTCGCCAAAACCCCACGCTTCTTCAATTCAGGAATTTCTCTTAAAGCACCTTCTTTAACAGTATTTTCTTTGAATAAAAACGTTTTTTCGTACAATGTATTTCCTTCAAAAAAAGTTACTTGAAAACGGTTATTTAATTTAAATAGTTCTGGTTGCATAAATTCAATTTTTGCAAAAGAATTTGCTGGTAGTTTTTCTACTTTTTTACGCAATAAAGAAGTCGTTTTTTTGGCAGAAAAACCTTGCGAAACAATCACGACCATTTCTAAATCTACCTTTTTATTGTTAATTAGGTACACATTCCAATCGTTAGTGTTATAAATGTCGTTAAACTCATATACAACAGCCATTTTTACGTCTGTAACTTCTGGTACTAGAATATCTTTTTTCATAAACCCATCTTTTTTAACTAAAAAAGCAATTATTCGATAAGCTATTTTATTTTTAACGACTTTGTTAATTTAATTTTATCTTTTTCGGCAAACTTAGCGAGTTTGCCATTTTCGTCTATTAAAACATTTAGGTTATCGCCTTTAGAATCGTAGAGAATTGTAACCATATAAGCAGGGCAATTGTGCTTTAAGCAACCTGTTAATTTGTATATGCTATTTTCGGAAACAATTGGCGTTTGAACATTAAAATTCTTTACCATTTCTTTATACAATACCCCTGTTAGTTTTTTTAGTCTTAACGAAATATTATTCTTGTCGAAAAAGTTTATTTCACTTGCGTATTTTCCTTTATTCTTTGTAATTATATTTTGGTGTATTTGAGAAGTTACTTCCTTTTGTTGTTCAACTTTAAAACTTTTTGTATTATTTTTCGATTCTTCACTTTTTCTCTTACAAGAAATAGCGAAAGCAGTTAGTATTAATATGGTTAAGATTGTTTTTTTCATTACTATTAAAATTTATTGGCTTAAATTTAAAACAACAATTTGTTGCTTTTTTTATTGTATTATTTACAACAATTGTTTATAATAAGGGTATTCCTCTTTACTTAAAAGCTACTTATATTACAGACTTAAATTGTTCTAAGAAACGTTTATCATTTTCGTAAAACATTCTAATATCAGGAATTTGATATAGCAACATAGCAATACGTTCAATTCCCATTCCAAAGGCGTAGCCAGAGTATTTTGTAGGATCTATATTTGCATTTTTAAGCACGTTTGGATCTACCATTCCACAACCCATAATTTCTAGCCAACCAGTACCTTTTGTAATCCTGTAATCAGTTTCGGTTTCTAAACCCCAATAAATATCTACTTCTGCACTTGGCTCTGTAAATGGAAAATAAGAAGGGCGTAATCGAATTTTCGACTTCCCAAACATCTCTTTTGTAAAGTATAAAAGCGTTTGTTTTAAATCGGCAAAAGAAACATCTGTATCTATATATAAACCTTCCACTTGATGAAAAATACAATGTGCACGTGCAGAAATATCTTCATTTCTAAAAACTCTTCCTGGAGAAATAGTTCTAATTGGAGGCTTGTTTTTTTCCATATAACGAACTTGCACAGAAGAAGTGTGTGTTCTTAATAAAATATCTGGATTTTGCTCTATAAAAAACGTGTCTTGCATGTCTCTTGCAGGATGATATTCTGGCAAGTTTAACGCTGTAAAATTATGCCAATCGTCTTCAATTTCGGGTCCTTCAGAAACCGTAAAACCAATTCTGTTAAAAACCTCTATAATTTGATTTTTAACCAAAGATATTGGATGGCGAGAACCCAACTCAATTGGTTCTGCAGGTCGTGTTAAATCGCCATAAAAAGATTGTTGACTCGAAGAATTGTTTAAAGCATCTGTTAATTCTACTACTTTATTTTCCGCAGATTTTTTTAAATTGTTTAACGCTTGTCCAAAATCTTTTCGCAGTTCTGTATCTACATTTTTAAATTCGGCAAATAAATCTTTTAACAAGCCTTTGCTTCCTAAATATTTAATTCTAAATGCCTCAACTTCATCTTTAGTAGTTGCGTTAAACGCCTTTACATTGCCAATTAATTCTTTTACTTTGTCTAACATTTTCGGGTAAAATTATAGCGCAAATTTAGTGTTTTTTGTAGAGTTTTATCAATCTAAAGAAAAGAAAACAAATTCAGCTTTCGAAATCGATTGAAATAAGGCGAAGCAGATAGTAAATAAAATAAAAATTTTATTTTGTCAATTCAGAAATTACGTATCTTTGTTGGATTAAAATTTTATAAAATTCATAAAAAAACACATATAAAATTATGGAGTTAAAAATTAAAGAGTTTATGGAAATGGTTAAAAGTAGAAATAACCATGAGCCAGAATTTTTACAAGCCGTTCAAGAAGTTGCAGAAACTGTAATTCCTTATATCGTGAATCATGATATTTATCACGGAAAAAATATTTTATTAAGAATGGTAGAGCCAGAAAGATTAATTTCTTTTCGTGTTTCTTGGGTAGATGATGATGGAGAAATTCAAGTAAATAGAGGTTATAGAATACAAATGAACTCTGCAATTGGTCCATATAAAGGAGGTTTGCGTTTTCACCCATCTGTAAATGCAAGTATTTTAAAGTTTTTAGCTTTTGAGCAAGTTTTTAAAAACTCGCTAACAACATTGCCAATGGGTGGTGGAAAAGGTGGTTCTGATTTTGACCCTAAAGGAAAGTCAGACAACGAAATTATGCGTTTTTGCCACGCTTTTATGAGCGAATTATTTAGACATATTGGTCCAAATACAGACGTTCCTGCTGGAGATATTGGTGTTGGAGCAAGGGAAATTGGTTTTATGTTTGGAATGTATAAAAAACTAAACAACGAATTTACAGGTGTTTTAACAGGAAAAGGACAATCTTGGGGTGGTTCTTTAATTAGACCAGAAGCTACAGGTTATGGTAACGTATATTTTGCACAAAATATGTTGCAAAGAAAAGACGATTCTTTTAAAGATAAAAAAGTAGTAATTTCTGGTTCTGGAAACGTGGCACAATATGCTGCAGAAAAAGCGATAGAATTAGGAGCAACTGTTTTAACCTTATCAGATTCTGGAGGCTATATTTTAGATGAAGAAGGAATAAATACAGAAAAGTTAGCACACGTAATGTATATTAAAAATGAAAAACGTGGAAGAATTAGCGAATACACAGAGAAGTATCCGAATGCAAAATTTGTAAAAGGAGAAAGACCTTGGTCTGTAAAATGCGATATTGCTTTACCATGTGCAACACAAAACGAGTTGAATGGAGATGAAGCGAAACAGCTAATTAAAAACGGTTGTATGTGTGTTTCGGAAGGTGCAAATATGCCTTCTACACCAGAAGCAATTCACGAATTCCAAAACGCAAAAATCTTATTTGCTCCAGGAAAAGCATCTAATGCAGGTGGAGTTGCCACTTCTGGTTTAGAGATGAGCCAAAATTCGTTAAGAATTTCTTGGTCGAGAGAAGAAGTAGATTCAAGATTAAAAGATATTATGGAAGACATTCACGATTCTTGTGTAGAATATGGTAAAAACGACGATGGTTCTATAGATTATATTAGAGGTGCAAATATTGCAGGTTTTGTAAAAGTTGCAGATGCAATGTTGGCTCAAGGAGTAATCTAAAAAACTGTAATAAGTTATTATATATGCGAAACGCGTCAATATTTTGATGCGTTTTTTTTATATTTGAAATTATAAATGTAAAACTAAATTAAAAACTAAAAACGTATGAAAATTCTAAAAAACATTTTACCTGTAAGTACTATGCTATTACTTTTAACCTTTATAATGGGTTGTAAAGACAATTCTTATCACAAAGAATTAGAAAAAATACATAACAAAATGGATTCTATTCATAAATCGATGGAAGAAAAACATATAGATTTTGAAAAAACGCATAGCCAATGGATACAAAAGCACGATTCTATAACAAATAAATTAGAAGAAGAAGATGATGAAGCTCATAAACTATATATTATACAGCATAAAAAAATAATTGATAAACATGCTTCTTTAATTGAAAATCATGAAAAACTTATGGAAAAACATGAAGCAATAAAAAAGAAGCACAAAGAAGAAAAAATGTCTATCGAAAAAATAAAAGAAGACCATAAAATGATGGAAGAAGATCATAATAGAATGAACCAAGAACACGAAATGATGGTAAGAGAACATACCAAAATGAAAGAACAGCATGAATCGATGGACAAAGCGCATAAAGAAGAATAAAAGCTAAAAAATAAATTGTAAACGTGCCTTCTTTTTATAACACGTTTCGTTTTTTACAGGGCAAAACAGGGCAAACGCATTCAAAAAAAAATGATTATCAGCAGGCTAACTTCTTTCAATTATAAAAGAAGTAAGTTTACGAAAAACCAAGTTGTTGGTTATCAATATTAAGAAAATATAGATGTGTTTGCCCTGTTATTTTTTTAACTTAAATTTCTTTATGACTCTCTTAATTTATATATTCTTTGGATTTTTAATTGCTTCTGCTGGCAGTATTACACCCAGTTTTTTAAATTTAACAGTTGTAAAATTTAGTTTAAGAAATGGAAAAAAAGCCGCTTTTTATTTAATTGGTGGTTATGCAACTGTTTTATTTTTTCAGGCGAATATTGGTGCATATTTAGCTAGTATTTTAATGAAAAATTCCGAATATATTACCTTAATTCAAAAAATAGGAACAGGTATTTTGTTTCTATTATCTATTAATTTTTTTCGATTGTATTTTACAAAAAAAATAATTAAAGAAAAACAAGAAATACCAAAATCGAAAGCGTATTTACATGGTATAATTATGTCTTCTTTAAACACCATTGCAGTTCCTTTTTATTTTACGGCCATTTCTCTTTTAATTGGTTTAAAATATTTTGAATATTCTTTACTAAATGCTTTTTTCTTTTCCATTGGATCTACAATAGGTTCTTTTACCTTATATTCTTTATATGCAATTGTTGCAGAGAAAATTGAACACAAACTAACATACATTGCTACAAAAATGGACTTTATTTTAGGTTGCTTAACAGGGCTTGTTGGTTTAGGAAACCTAATTTATTTAGTATCGCAATAAGTAAATATTAAAAAAATCGAAAAAACGATTCAGAAAAAAACAAAAGAAATTAACAAAAAGTACCAACATAATTTTAGCCTTTTTTATGTCGATAAAATTACGCTTTCATAAAAAAATCATCAAAAATAGTAATTTTTTGTAACCAATTTCGACACAATGCAAAACAAACCATTGTTTATGATTTCTGTATTTTTTTTAGGCTTTCTTTTCTCTTTTTTAGGATACACACCACCAAGTGTATTAAATATGACTGCCTTACAAATTAGATTAAATGGAAACCAAAAAGAGTTTAGCAATTTTACTTTGGGTGTTTCTATAATTGTTTTCTTGCAAGCGTATGTTTCTATTTATTTAACAGCATACATTCATCAGAGTCCTACTTTTTTAATCTTTTTAGAAAAAGCAGGAATTGTAGTTTTACTTTTATTATCGCTTTATTTTTACAAACAAAATAAGAAAGAAAAGAAAATAACAGCACCTCAAAAAAAGAGTAAGAAAAGCTTTTTTTTAAAAGGTGTTATTCTATCTGCACTTAACATGTTTGCGATTCCTTTTTTTTGTGGAATGGCAGCATTATTAATGACTTTTAATTTTATACATTTCGATACTATTTCGGTTTTTTTATTTGTGGTTGGCTCTGTTATTGGTATTTACTTTATTCTGTTTTTATATGGTAAATTTGCACATAAAATTCAGCAAAAAACAGGAAACCTTACCAACAATATAAACTTGGTTTTATGTTTTATTACAGCCGGTTTTGCCCTATTTACGATGTTAAAATTTATTATTTAATTTAATAAAGGATGAAAATAATTAAGAATATACTAATTGAAGGAAAACACCAAAAACCAATTGTAACAGACGTTTTTTATAAGGAAACACATCAACCAAAAAAAGTAGTTATTTTTTGTCATGGTTACAAAGGTTTTAAAGATTGGGGCGCTTGGAATTTAGTGGCAAAAGCATTTGCTGAAGCTGGTTTTTTCTTTGTAAAATTTAATTTTTCTTACAATGGAGGCACTGCAGAACAACCAATAGATTTCCCAGATTTAGAAGCTTTTGGGAATAATAATTACACCAAAGAATTAGACGACTTAGAAAGCGTTTTAGATTGGGTTTCTACAAATACCAATTTTAAAAATGAAGCAAAGCGTAATAATATTTCAATAATTGGGCACAGTAGAGCTGGAGGAATTGTTACCATAAAAGCGGCTGAAGATTTTCGAGTAAGAAATTTAATTTCTTTAGCTTCAGTTTGCGATTTTGGTTCAAGATCATCTACAATTGGCGATTTAGAAAACTGGAAGAAAAGAGGCGTAAAATATGTAGAAAATGGAAGAACGAAACAATTAATGCCACATTTTTATCAATTTTATGTAAACTTCAAAGAGAACGAAGAACGATTAAATATCGAAAAATCAGCAAAAAAAGTTACTGTACCACATTTAATTATTCATGGAGATGCAGATACTTCAATTTCTGTTGAAGAAAGTAAAAAGATACATTCTTGGAACCCCAAAAGCACATTAAAAATCATTAAAAATGCCGACCATGTTTTTAATGTTTCTCATCCCTGGCAAAAAGAGAAAATGTCTAAAGAATTAGAAGAAGTTACTAAAATTTGTATAGCGTTTTTAGGTTAGAAATTTCTTATAATAAATTTTAATTATTTTGAAACCAGTAATTTAAATATTTAAAACCCATAAAAAGGATATGTTTTTCTCATATATAAAAAAGCTTATTATGCATTCTTTAAAAATAGCTCATAAAAAAAGTGAAGCAATCTAATGTTTAAAATAGATTATTTCACCTTTAAATAAAATTTTACTTTTTAAAAAAACTTCTAGTTTGTAAAGTTTTTATCAGAAAAATAAATATCTATAGGAGACTTTCCAACATCTTTTACTTCTTTTTCAAAAGACTTATTATCGTTATAAATGGCAATAATACTATTATCAGGATCTAAAAAATCTTTTAAACCCATTACAAATACCTGTTTTGTAACAGGATGCTGTTTTACAACTGTTGTAAAAGCAACATTATTTGTGGTTGGTGTTGCAAATTCTTCGACTAATTTTGTAATCGTATTAAATCTGTAAATTTTACCAGAGGCAGATTCCGACCAATATGCTGTAAAATTAGAATGATTTAAACTTAAAAGGCTGTTTTTAAACAAGTTGATATTGTCGTCTGTAATGGTTACAACTTCGTTTATTGTATAATCTTCGTTTAATTTTGTAAACGCTGCTTTTTCTGTTCTTTTTTCGGTAGCTACCCAAATTGTTCCGTTTTTATTTTTTAAAATACCAGAAATATTTTCTTTAAAAGTTAACAAAGTAGTTACTTTTTTTGTAGTGGTATTAAAAGCTTTTAAATCTTTACCATCTGCGACTAAAACCTTGTTTCCGTCTGCTAATAAAGCGACATTGTTGTATAAGATTTTATTAGAAAAGCCATCGATTTTTTCTCCAATACCAGTTGTTATATTTACAGGAGCAACATTGTATTTTCTTCGTCTTCCTCTACCAGAAACCCCAATAACCAAGCCATCTGTAGCAGAATACATTGCTAAGTAAGAAGGTGAAGAAAGGTTCGATTTAGTCACAACATTATCAACATTTAAGTTTTCTACGTCTAATTGTGTAATGTAATTTGGGCCTTTTTGGCTAACAACAAATAACGCATTATCGAAACTCGAAAAAGAGATAGAATTACCATCTGTAGATTCGTACACATTTGGCGTTAAAAAAGCGCCACTATTTAAAAAGTTAATTGTTGTTTTGTTATTCTCTAACGTTAAAATAAAAGTAGAATCGAAAATAACTTCTTCTTCGATTTCTGGAGTGTCTTTTTTGGAACAAGAGGTAATTACTAAAATGCATAGCAATGCATATACAGCATAAAAATTCTTCATTATAATTGGGTTTTAGATTACAGTTTAAAAATTCGTATGCGTATTCTATTTCACGAGTTAGATTAAAAAAATAATCAAACAAAAGAATAGATATGGTTAACAAAAAATAATAGTTTCTAGCCTTTTTCTCGAAAGCATAAAAAACACGAATTTGAGCATTGGCAGGTCTCCTGACTTACTTTTGTTAAAACCTTCCCATTTAATTTTTTAAACAGTGGCGTAAGATTTAACAGACATCTTTTCTACAAGATGAAGCTTACAGTTGCGAGAACAGTTCAGGATTTTTTACTTAAAAATCACCTGATTCCCTTTTAATTTTAGTTTCAATAATTTTGAAAATAAAAACCATTACTTTATGTCGCGAAAGTATTTACTTTTTTGATATAAAAAAAGACAGAACTGTTAATAAACTCTCTTATTTTTGTTAAAATGGAATTACAACCTCCTTTCAGAAAAATTATTCATATAGATATGGATGCATTTTATGCATCTGTAGCACAATTGGATAATCCTGAATTAAGAGGAAAAGCAATTGCTGTTGGTGGAAGTGAAATAAGAGGAGTCGTTTCTGCAGCAAGTTACGAGGCCAGAAAATTTGGTGTAAAATCTGCAATGAGTGGTTTTATGGCGAAGAAAAAATGTCCACATTTAATTTTTGTAAAGTCAGATTTTGCTCGCTATAAAGAGTTATCAGCAAAAATTAGAGAAATTTTTTACGAATATACAAATTTGGTAGAACCACTTTCTTTAGACGAAGCCTATTTAGATGTTACCGAAAATAAGAAAGGAAATCCATCTGCAAACGATATTGCCAAAGAAATTCGCCAGAGAATTTATGATGAAACAGGTTTGCGAGCTTCTGCAGGAATTTCCATTAACAAATTTATTGCAAAAGTAGCTTCAGACATAAACAAACCCAATGGACAAAAAACAGTGCATCCAGAAGAAGTGCTTAAATTTTTAGAAGAATTGCCCGTAAATAAATTTTATGGTGTGGGTAAAGTTACAGCCGCTAAAATGTACAATTTAGGCATTTTTATTGGAAACGATTTAAAGAAAAAATCGTTGGAAGAATTGGTTACTTTATTCGGAAAATCGGGCACACATTATTATAATATTGTTCGTGGAATTCATAACAGTGCTGTAAAACCAAACAGAATTCGCAAATCTTTAGCAGCAGAAAGAACATTTAACGAAAACATTTCTTCAGAAATTTTTATGCTAGAAAAGTTAGATAAAATTGCAGATGAGTTAGAACGAAGAATGCTAAAAAACGATACAAAAGGAAAAACCATTACTTTAAAAATTAAATATTCCGATTTTACACAACAAACAAGAAGCAAAACAAAACCACATTTTATGCAAAAGAAAAAAGAATTTTTTCCTGTGCTAAAAGAGTTGTTGTTTCAAGATAAATTGGTAAACTCTGTGCGTTTATTAGGAATTTCTTTCGGAAATTTAAACACAGAAATTAAAGAACCAGTTTGGGTACAATTAAAATTTGAGTTTTAAGACACAGTGTCTTTTTGTATTTTTAACTGTAAGAAAAGCCTATAAAGCCTGAAAAAAAACAAAAATGAAAGAAAATTTCGATATCATTATTATTGGTGGAGGTTTGGCAGGATTGTGCAACGCAATTCATTTATCGAAATTAGGAAAGAAAGTTTTATTAATTGAAAAAAAACCAATATCCAAAACACAAAGTTTGTGGCGAATATATTTCGAACGAAGTATTGCCTTATTTAAAATTTTTAGAGATTAATCCGTTTAATTTTGGTGCCGTAAAAATTGAAAGTTTCCAGTTATCAACCACGAAAAATAAAATTATTTCAGCTAAATTACCTTTGGGCGGATTTGGAATTTCTCGTTACAAATTCGATTTTATTTTATCGGAAAAAGCAAAAGAAAATAATGCTGTAATTTTACAAGATTCCGTTTTAAACGTTAATTTTAAGGAAGATGTTTTTACAGTTACAACCAAAGAAAATAACAGCTTTAAATCTAAAATTTGCATTGGTGCTTTTGGAAAACGTTCTTTATTAGATGTAAAAATGGAACGCAATTTCATCAAAAAAAAATCGCCTTACTTAGGAGTAAAAATTCACGTAAAAGGAGAGTTTCCAGCAAATTTAGTGGCGCTTCATAATTTTAAAGGTGGTTATTGTGGGGTTTCTAAAGTAGAAAACGATGCGATTAATTTATGTTACATTACCAATTTTTTGGCATTCAAAAAATATAAAAACATTCACGATTTTCAAGAAAATGTAGTCTTTAAAAATACTTTTTTAAAAGAAATGTTTCAAAATTCAAAACCAATTTGGAAACAACCACTTTCTATTAGTCAGATTTCTTTTAAAACCAAAAAACCAGTAGAAAATCATATTTTAATGTGTGGCGATGCTGCAGGAATGATTCATCCACTTTGTGGAAATGGAATGAGTATGGCCATACAATCTGCACAAATTGCATCTAAACTGATTCTAAATTACTCAAATGGTAAAATTGAAACAAGAAAGGAACTTGAAAAGCTTTATATTAGACAGTGGAACAAACAATTTAAATGGCGTTTAAAAACAGGACATTTTATTGCAATGTTGTTCAGAAAAGATAGAATAGCATCTTTTTTATTAGCTGTTTTAAAGAAAATGCCTTTTTTATTGCCAATTATTATTAGACAAACGCATGGAAAATCAATAAAAATTTAAAAAGAATTAATGGATTTTTTCATAAGCACAAAACAAAGAACAAACAAAGAAGAATTGATGGACGATTTTTCTATTGGTGGCGATTTGTTGCGAGATACGTTAGATAAATTAGAGAAGATAAATAGGTGGTTGGGAGGCAATAAAGTAACAATAAATGGATTAAAGTCTATTTTAAAAAACCATAATAAAGCACAAGAAATTACAATTATAGATATTGGTTGTGGACATGGAGATATTTTACGAGATGTTGCAAAATTCGGTAGAAAACACAGTTATAAATTTAAATTAATTGGAGTAGATGCAAACCCAACAGCGATTGAATATGCGAATGAATTGTCTGTAAATTATCCAGAATTAAGTTTTGAAACGCAAGATATTTTTTCTGATGATTTTAAAAATAGAAAAGTAGATGTTGTTTTGGCAACGTTATTTTTTCATCACTTTAAAGAACCAGAACTCGTTTTGTTTTTAAAAAATACCATTAAACAAACCAAAATAGGCATTGTTGTAAACGATTTACACAGACATAAATTAGCGTATTATTTGTTTCTATTATTGTCGATTTTTATCTCTAATAAAATGATTATCGAAGATGGTTTAACATCAGTTTTAAGAGGGTTTAAAAGAAAAGATTTAGAAGAAATATCAAAAAAAATAAAAGTAAAACCAAGAATTCAATGGAAATGGGCTTTTCGTTATTTATGGACGCTTGAAAGTTTAAAGTTTTGAGTTTAAAATTCAAAGTTGTGTTGATGAAAATTAAACGCAAAGACGCAAAGTTTTTCGAAAAAAGCACAAAGAATTGGTTCAAAGTTTTGAGTTTAAAATTCAAAGTTGTGTTGATGAAAATTAAACGTAAAGTCGCAAAGACGCAAAGTTTTTCGAAAAAAGCACAAATAATTGGTTCAAAGTTTTGAGTTTAAAATTTAAAGTTGTGTTGATGAAAATTAAACGCAAAGTCGCAAAGACGCAAAGTTTTTCGAAAAAAGCACAAATAATTGGTTCAAAGTTTTGAGTTTAAAAATTCAAAGTTGTTTTAAGAACTTTAATAAAGTTATAATCCGAGAAAATCTGTGAAATCTGTGTCAAAAAAAAAAAATTAAAAAAAAACCTCCGAGAATCTCTGTAAAAAACCTCTGCGATTCTCTGTGTAATTACAAACTATGAAAGTAAAGATAACCTCAGTTGCAAAGCAACTTCCAAAATATTACAGAGAAACCAAAGATATTATTCCGTTTGTAAAATTATGGATGCAAGATCAAGAAGAACGTTTTCAAAGAAAAGTAATTAAACTTTTTGAAAGTGCAGCTGTCGACAAACGCTATTCCATTATGGAGCCATTAGAGGTTTTTACAGCCACTTCTTTCGAAGAAAAAAACGATATTTATGCAAGAGAAGTCATTCAATTAGCAGAAAAATCTCTCAAAAAATCTTTAGAAAAAGCGAGTTTAAAACCCACAGATATCGATTACATCATTACCGTAAGTTGTACAGGAATTATGATTCCTTCTGTAGACGCGTATTTGATAAATTCTCTGGGAATGAAACAAGATATTGTGCGCTTGCCAGTTACAGAAATGGGTTGTGCAGCAGGAGTTTCAGGAATAATTTATGCGAAGAATTTCTTAAAAGCGAATCCGAATAAAAGAGCAGCAGTAATTGCAGTAGAAGCACCAACAGCCACGTTTCAGTTAAACGATTTTTCGATGACAAATATTGTTTCTGCAGCCATTTTTGGTGATGGAGCATCAGCAGTTATTTTGTCTTCTTGCGAAGAAGATAAAGGGGCAACAATTATAGACGAAGCCATGTATCATTTTTATGATGCTACAAATATGATGGGTTTTAAACTGGTAAATACAGGTTTGCAAATGATTTTAGACAAGGAAGTACCTCAAAAAATTTCGGATCATTTTCCAACGATTATTCATCCTTTTTTAGAAAAAAACAATTTAACTATTGATGATATTGACCATTTAATATTTCATCCTGGAGGAAAGAAAATTGTGCAAACTGTAGAAGATTTATTTGGTAAATTAGGTAAGGATATTAATGATACAAAAGAGGTTTTACGTTTGTATGGAAATATGTCAAGCGCAACGGTTTTGTATGTTTTAGAACGTTTTATGGATAGAAACCCTACAAAAGGCGAACGTGGAATTATGCTAAGTTTTGGGCCTGGATTTTCTGCGCAAAGAATTTTGTTAGAATGGTAAAAGATGTTAAAATGCAGAAATGAATTCAACCAAAATCATACATAATTTACCTTACAAAAAACCATTTTTGTTTGTAGATGAGTTAACTGAAATTTCAGAAAACGGAGTTACAGGAAACTACACATTTAAAGAAAAAGAATTTTTTTACGAGGGTCATTTTAAAGACAATCCAATTACGCCTGGTGTAATTTTAACAGAAACCATGGCGCAAATTGGTGTGGTTTGCTTAGGTTTTTTTTTATTGAAAGATGAAATTTCAGCGGATAAAAAACCACAAATTGCATTAACATCAAACAACATAGATTTCTTTTTACCAGTTTTACCAAATGAAAAAATAATTGTAATTTCCACAAAAGAATATTTTAGATTTAACAAACTAAAATGTTCCGTAAAAATGATAAATTCTAAAAAAGAACTTGTTTGTAGAGGAACAATTTCTGGAATGATAATCGCTAAATAAAAATTTTAATTGATAAGAGATTTTTAGTGAAATTCGTGTCTAATTTTTATCAGTATAAATGAAAAACAGAGTCGTCATAACAGGTTTAGGAGTTGTAGCACCAAATGGAGTTGGATTGCCCGATTTTACAAAAGCCATAAAAAATGGAACATCAGGAATTGCCTTTCATCAAAATTTAAAAGACAAGGGTTTTTCTTGTTGTATTGGCGGAATTCCGCATGTTTCCGAAGAAAAAATAAGCGAATATTTATCGCCTTTACAATTACGAGGATTCAATGCTACATCAATTTTATACGGAGTTATAGCAGGAATAGATGCATGGAAAGATGCAGGTTTTTTGGTTGATGAAAATTCGAATTTAGATTATGATTCAGGAATTATTTTTGGAACAGGCACCTCTGGAATCGAAAAATTTAGAGAAGCGATTTATAAAATAGATAACCAAAATGTAAGACGATTGGGAAGTACTTCTGTTGTACAAACAATGGCAAGTGGAATTTCTGCATATTTGGGCGGAATTTTAGGTTTTGGAAATCAAGTAACCACTAATTCATCTGCTTGTACAACAGGAACAGAAGCACTTTTAATGGGGTTTGAACGCATTAAAAACGGAAAAGCGAAACGAATGTTGGTAGGAAGTTCTAGCGATAGTAGTTTGTATACTTGGGGAGGTTTTGATGCGATGAGAGTTATGACTTACAAGCACAATGAAAGTCCAGAAAAAGGCTCGAGACCTATGAGTAAAACAGCATCTGGATTTGTACCAGGAAGTGGAGGAGGCGCTTTGGTTTTAGAGTCTTTAGAAAGTGCTTTAAAAAGAAATGCAACCATTTATGCAGAGGTTTTAGGAGGAAATATAAATTCTGGCGGACAAAGAAATGGAGGAACGTTAACTGCACCAAATGCAACAGCTGTTCAGAAATGTATTACAGATGCCATTTTAGATGCAAATATTTCTGCCAACGAAATAGATGTGATAAATGGGCATTTAACAGCAACTTCTAAAGACCCTTTAGAAATAGAAAATTGGACCAAAGCATTACAAAGAAAAGGAACTGATTTTCCATATATAAATTCATTAAAATCGATGATTGGGCATTGCTTGTCTGCTTCTGGTGCAATTGAATCTGTGGCTTCTGTTTTAGAAATTAAAGAACAGTTTATGTTTCCTAACATTAATTGTGAAGATGTTCATCCAGAGATTTTAGATTTGATTTCTGATGATAAAATTCCGCAAAAATTAGTTGAAAAAAACATAAATATTCTAGCAAAAGCAAGTTTTGGTTTTGGCGATGTAAATGCTTGTGTTATCTTTAAGAAATATTAAGAATTTTGAGAATAAAGACCTCACAGGTTTTTAAAACCTGTGAGGTCTGAAAAAGTAATTGTTATGAAATACGAAGTTTTAGTTGAAGATTCTTTTTATCATATTTATAACTGTGGAAATAATAAAGAAAATATTTTTATTGAAGAGAAAAATTATATTTACTTTTTAAAATTAGTCAAAAAACACCTTTTTAATACCTGTGATATTTTAGCATATTGTCTATTAAAAAATCATTTTCATTTAATCATAAAAACGAAAGAAAATATTCTCTCAAAAGAGATTTCTCAATCATTTTCAAATCTTTTCAATTCATATTCTAAAAGTATCAATAAAAAATACGGAAGAAGTGGAAGTTTATTCAAAGATCGCTTTTCAAGAATAAAATTAGATAGTGAAGAATATCTGAAAAATTTAATTATTTATGTACATTTAAACCCAACTCATCATAAATTTACAGAAGGCTTTAGTAATTATAAATACTCATCGTATCAATCTATTTTATCAACACAAAAAACAAGTTTAGACAGGGGTTTTATAATAGATTTCTTTGGTGATAAAGAGAACTTTATTGATGTACATAATTTTAAAAGACTCCATACCTTAGAATCTCTAACATTAGAATAAAAGACAAGACCTCACAGGTTTTTAAAACCTCGTATGTTTGTGTTTGATTAAATTGAAGAATAAAAATACATAAAGTTCATTGAAAAAAGGATAAAAATGTTTTGTTTTGATACTTAAACAAACAAAGAACTAGGTAAGTGCAAGAAACAAACCTTGATAATGCATTTGCATATATCGTCTTTCAGAATATCCTCTTACCTAGCTTTCTTTCTTTAGAACCTGAACAGTATTTTAGGAATAATTTCAATAATTATATCCAGTATTATTACGAGGTTAGGCTGTGGGAAGAATTCTTTGTAAATCTAACAAAATGGACAAAGTAATTAAACAAGTAGTAGGCATTGATGTTTCTTGTAAGAAATTTGATGTATGTTTTCAAGAGCAAACACAAACAGGAAGTTTAAGTATTAAAGGCACACGTAGTTTTAGTAATGATCTAAAAGGCTTTAAAGACTATTTAATATGGTTTTCTAAACGTAAAAAGGAAGTTTATTTAGTTCATATTATGGAGGCTACAGGTGTTTATCATGAGAATTTATGTTATTTCTTATTTGAACAGCAAGAAAAAGTAAGTGTACAATTAGCACAAAAGATAAAATATTTTGGAAAAAGTTTACATCAAAAAACAAAAACAGATAAAGCTGATGCTAAATTAATCGCTCTTTTTGGGTTTTCATTTTCAGTAGCATTATGGGAACCAATTAGTGAACATTTTCAAGCCATAAAAGACTTGTGTAGAATGTTATCACAATTAAAAAAATCTAAATCTGCAACACAATCTCAATTGCATGCGTTTGAGAGTAAACACGGTGTTTTGGAAGAAGTGCTTACAATTATGAATAAGCTATTGGTTCAGCAAGAAGATAGTATAAATGAGTGTGAAAAAGAAATAAAATTATGGGTCTCAAAAGACAAAGATTTAGAAGAAAAAATTAATAGAATAACAGCAATTAAAGGCATTCAAATGCTTACTGTTGTTAAATTATTAGCAGAAACAGATGGTTTTAGAAAATGTAGTAGTATTCGTAAATTAGTCAGTTATGCTGGTTTAGATGTTGTAGAAAATCAATCTGGAACTAAATCAGGGCGAACTAGAATTTCAAAAAAAGGGAACTCGCATATAAGAGAAGCGTTGTATATGCCAGCACTTTGTGCTTCTAGATTTGATCAGAGAATGAAAACTTTCTATAAAAGATTAAATGAAAAACAAAATACTAAAAAACAAGGAGTTATTGCTGTGATGAGAAAACTATTAATTGTAATTTATACCTTATGGAAAAATGAGCAACAGTATAATCCAGAATATCAATGGAAATAAAAAAGGGCGAAATGAATCGCCCACAGGATAATCATAAAATTGATTTCCTAAATGAAATATAAAAATAGAAAATTAATATAAATAAATTAGGATTTTAACACAGTATCTGTGAGGTCTGAAAACAAATTATAAAACTAAATGACAAAAGCAGAAATTATAAATAAATTAACAACCATCGTAAAACCTTATGTACAAAACGAAGAAGGTTTTAAAAACATGTCCGAAAAAACAGACTTTATTAACGATTTAGAGATAAATTCCGCAAATTTGGTAGACATTATTTTAGATGTAGAAGACGAATTTAACATAGAAATAGATAATGATGCTATGGAAAAAATGTTGTCTGTAAAAGCAACTGTAGCCATTATTCAAGAAAAGATAAATGCCTAGCATTGGTAACGATATTGTTGATTTAAATTTGGCTAAAACCCAAAGCAATTGGCAACGAAAAGGGGTTTTAGAGAAGCAATTTACCAAAAAAGAACAAGAAATTATTTTAAATGTTAACGATTCTTTTTTACAAGTTTGGCAATTTTGGTCGATGAAAGAAGCTGCATATAAATGTTATACTCAAAAGGTTAAAAAACGTTTTTTTGCACCCAAAAAATTCGAGTGTGCTTTAATTTCTAAAGAGGAAGGAATTGTAGTTTTTGAAAATTTAGAATTTTATACAACAACTATTTTTAATGAATTTTATATCTATACACTTGCAAAGAGTTATCAAGAAAAAATAGAAATCTTTTCTAATATTAGCTCAGCAAAAATGGTTGAGAGCGATATTAAATTAAAACTTGCTAAAGAAACCGAAATTCCATCAAAAGAAATCGAAAAAAGAAAGTCGATTATTGGAGCACCAATATATTATCACAAAGAAAAAAAACTTATAAGATCTTGCTCCATTTCGCATCATGGAAATTACGGAGCTTTTGCATTTACTTTAGAAAATGAATTTAAAACAAGAACTTTTTAAGCAATGTGAAGCTTTTGTAAACAAACGTTTACAAAATATAGAAGAGGTAATTTCTTCTAACCAAAAAGCATTACAATCGGAAACCAAAAGTTCTGCTGGCGATAAACACGAAACAGGTCGTGCAATGTTGCAGTTAGAAATGGAAAAAGCAGGCCAGCAATTGGCGGGAGTTTCTCAAATGAAAGAGATTTTAAATAAAATAGATGTTTCCAAACAATCGAAAAATGCACATTTAGGAAGCATTATCTTTACAGAAAAAGCCAATTATTTCCTATCAATTTCTGCTGGGCAACTAGCAGTTGCAGGCATAAAATACTTTGCGATTTCTGTTTCTTCTCCCATTGGAAAATTATTGTTAGGAAAACAGGAAACTGACGAGGTTATTTTTAATGGAAATTCAATAAAAATTCTTAAAATTCAGTAAATTTTTTATTTAGATTTTTTGCAAGAAAAACACCCATACTTGCACAAGCTTGCAATAAATAACCACCAGTTGGTGCATCCCAATCTAACATTTCTCCAATGCAAAAGTGGTTTTGTAATTTCCGAAGCTCAAAATTTTCGTCGACAGCATTTAAAGAAATTCCACCAACAGTAGAAATTGCTTCGTCTAAATTAGCAGTTTCTGTAATTTCTAAAGGAAATCTTTTGATGTTTTTTACCAATAAATCTTCGTTTAAAAAGACTTCTTTGGTTAAATATTTTTTTAATAAACCAATTTGAACCTCACTTAGTTTTAATTCCTTTTTTAGAATTTGAGTCGTGTTTTTAAAAGTCGATTTTTCTACTTTTTCAGTAAGAATATCTAAAGAGAAAGCTGGTTTTAAATCGATATAAATTTGTGCTTTTTCATGGAGTTTTAATTGCTCTCTAATTTGTGGACTCAACCCATAAATTGCGTTTCCTTCCAATCCGAACTTTGTAATTACAGCTTCGCCTTTTTGTTGTTTATTATTACAGGTAATTGCAATATTTTTTAGCGGTTTTCCTTCAAAATTTTTGATAAATGCTGGTTTCCAACCAATGCCAAAAGCGCAATTAGAAACTTGAAAAGGAATTGTTGAAATACCTTTATTTTTGAAAGTATTTAGCCAAGTTCCATTAGAACCTGTTACTTTCCAACTTCCACCACCCAAAGCAAAAATGGTAATATCTGAACTTACAATTCTATTTTCGTTAAACAGTAATTCATTTTTAGCATTAAAACCCAACCAAGTGTGGTTGTATTTTATGGCAACATTTTTCTTTTCTAAAGTAGAAATAATCGCATTTAAAACTTCAATGGGTTTGATGCCTTTTTCTGGGTAAATACGCTTGCTACTTCCTACATAAGTTTCGATTCCTATTTCTTTAAGCCAATCTCTAAAATGATTATTATCGAAATTTACTAAGGCTTTTTTTAGAAATTTAGAAGGTGTGTAACGTTCAATAAAATCAGCAATATTTTCTGAATGTGTTAAATTAAAACCGCCTTTTCCTGCGACTAAAAACTTTCTTCCTAAGGTTTTATTTTTTTCGTAAATAGTAACATCGAACTTTTTAGAGTCTAAAAAAGAAGCGACAAAAAGAGCTGAAGATCCACCTCCAATAATTGATATCTTTTTTTTCATTTATGCTGAATTAATAACACCCAGCAAAAGCTAGATGCAATTGACGGGCTTCGACTTTTTTTCTTTACTCTTTGACATTTAGTTATTTTGATAAATTAACATCAAATAAAAGGTTTATTTGTGTTTTTACTTCGAGATTGGTTTTACGATTAAAAAATACTTTTTGATTATCAAACTCAGCTTCAATTAACCAATAAGAACCTTTAAAATAAGCGTTTGTTATAGTTGCTTTCTCTTTTGATTTTTCTACAACTTTTATTTGATGTGGATATAGCAAATGTGTTTTTCCATTAATTGTAATTTCGTTAACATCATCAAACAAAGCTGCAACGTATTTCTCTTTTGGAGAATTGTAAATTTCTTTCGGAGAATTGTAAGCTAAAATTTTATGATTACGAATAATTAGTAATTTATCTGCAAACGAAAGTGCATCATTTTTATCGTGTGTTGCAACAATACAAGCAATATTTTTCTCTTTTAAATAAGCAAACAAACGTCTTCTTAAAGCGTTTTTTTTGAAGTTGTCTATCTGCCCAAAAGGTTCGTCTAACAATAATAACTCAGGCTCTTTTGCAAGTGCTCTTGCGATTGCCACACGTTGTTTTTGTCCGCCACTTAAATTTTTAACTTTCGTGTTTTTAAAAGCTTTCATTTCTATAACTTCCAATAATTCTTGTGTACGTTTTTCGCTTTCTTCAGGGTAAAAACGAGATAAGTGTTTTTTAATATTTTCAGAAACAGAAATATAAGGCATTAAATCGAAATCTTGCGCGACGTATTTAAAGAAATCCATTCCTGGAACTAAATGTTCTTTGGGTCCTAAAACTTCATTTTCTTTCCAGAAAATAGTTCCTTTATCTACATCTAATAAACCATAAATTATTTTTAAAAGTGTCGATTTTCCACAACCACTTTCACCCATAACACATAAATGTTCTCCTTTTTTTAAAGTAAAGTTAAAGTCATTTAAAACGGGTTTGTTTTTTGTGTAACTGAAAGATATGTTTTGGACTTTTAGCATATTGCAAAAATAGCTTTTAGAAAAATTAATTTTTAGAATTCGAAATGCTTTTTTTATAAATACTACACTTTATATGCTTACAAAAGATAATTACCTATAATTCTAGCTTTTTAGTAATAATAATTGCATCATTGGTTACAAATGGCATTGGCATCATTTCTTTTGTTCTTGGTTTTAAATTAAAATTTTCGTTGGAAAGTAAATCGTTAGAAATTTCATTAATTACTAAATCTAGTTTTTCAGTGGCATCAACAGTAAAAGAAAGCACAACATTTTGGTCTTCATTCCCTAAGTGATATATTAAAAAAGTCCCATTTTTAACTTCATAAGATTTCCCATTATTTACCAAAACATCATTCACTTTAAACTGCTGAATTTTAAGCGCATTTTTAGTAAGAAATTCTATTTTATTTATTTTTCTATTAGGAATAACTGCCAACTCTAAGAATCGTTTTCCGCCAATAATAGTGTCTATTTCTATACTTATTTCTGCACTTGAAATATTTTTAAAAGCTGTTTTTTTATGAAATTTAAAACGAGTGTTGTATTTACTTTTTGTTTCTGCATTTTCTATGCCGCCTTTAACGAAATTGTCTTTAAAAATTTGTTCAGTATAACTATCTAAAGTATTGTTATAGGTTCCAAAATAAGCAGTTTTAGCATCTGAATTTTGGATGTAAACCAAACTATTAGGTTTCTTATTATCAATAGAAAATCCGTTATTGTAGGTGGCGATTCCGAAAAATAAAATGGCTAAAATTCCAGACCATTTTTGTGTCCAAAACGATTTTTTTTGATGAAACGTAAGAACCATCAAACCAAAAATTAGTACTATAAAAATGGCACTTACAAATAGTATTTTTAACCCCAAACCAACAGGAAACATTTTTACCAAAGGCGCGAAAATGTAAATGGTTGGTATCGATAAAATGGTAAATAAAATACGTTTCGATTTTTCTTCTAAATTTAAGAAAATAGCAATTGCTAAAATTAGCAAACTAGAAAAAATGGGAATTATAAAAAATCCTGCACCTTTTAATAGATTACTAATTAAAACATTAATTAAAAGCCAAATAACAATTGGCGCAATTAATAAGTTCGTTGGTTTTTCTTCTTTGGAAGTTCTTTTATAAATTGTAAAAAGCAACCATAAATTTAAGAATACAAAAGCCAAAATATACGTGTAACCATTGTAGGTAAAACCATGTAAAATATCTGCATAATGTGGATGAATAACCAACAATAATTTCCACAACCCGAAAGAAATTCCACCACATAAAATTAATGAAACTAAAAAGGGGACAAACCCTTTAAGTGCCCCTTTTATGGTAATTTTATTTAATGAAAACCCAAAGAATAATAAAACCATAAATACAATAAATGCAATAACTAGCATGGGCATTACCCAAGAAAAAGGATAGCTTAATAGTTTAACAAACGGAAAATTTACGTAGACGAAATCTTCATTTGAATTTAAATTAGACAAATTAGAATTTGAAAAATAATTTAAAGTCGTTGTAAAATAATCTGCTTGGTGTAACAGTGTTTCCCTGTCTAAACGTTCGTAAGAATCTTGTGCTGTATGATAATCGAAATGATCGCCAATAAATGCAAAATTGAATCCATTTATATTGGCATCTTCTCTAAAAACGGTTAAATCTGTATCGTTTGGTAATTTTTTATAAATGGAATACATTAACGAATTTGCTGCAGGATAATTTGGTTTTGCAGCCATAAATTCCGACAATAATTTGCTGTTTTTTCCATTCGTTTCCATTAACATATAAGAAGGACCTCCACTTCCTCTGGCTTCAAAATTTAAAACCAAACCAACATTTTTTGCCCATTTATGTTCGTCTACAAAAGCTTGAGCTCCTAATAACCCCAATTCTTCAGCATCAGAAATTAAAATAATAATATCGTTTTTTGGCGTTTCGTTTTTCGCTAAAAACGCTCTAATACCTTCTAAAATAGTTACCACTCCAGAACCTGCATCACTTGCGCCCAAAGAAGAATGTGGGCTCGAATCGTAATGTGTTAAAAGCATTAGCGCTTTCCCATTTCCAGAACCTTTTATGCGTGCAATAATATTTTCGGTAGTTGTAGCTGCAAACCATTTTGTATTAATGGCAGTTTGCGTTTGAATTTCCGTTGCTAAACCTAATTTCGTAAGTTCGTTTTTAATATAATCTTGCACTTCTTTATGTGCTTTAGTTCCAACAAAATGTGCTTTTTTACTAATATTTTTTAAATGTTGAAGCGCATTATCGATAGAAAAATCGGTTTCAATATGTGTTGTATGGCTTTCTAAAGAAGGTTTTGCATCAGAAAAACTCCAGTAAATAACCCCCAAAACAATAAGAACAGAAATAATGGTAGAAAATCTTTTCATTAGATAAATTAGTTTTTATAAAAGTAAGAAATAAAAAAAACTTCAATAAAAAGTAAAATGAAACAGAAAATTTGCTAACTTTCGTTCAACCAAAAAACATACTATTATGGGAATCAAGAGTTTTCAAGGAAAAAGAGATGCAAATCAAGCTAAAGAAGAATCGCAAATTTTAGTTGCAGATTATATGACAACGAATTTAATAACCTTTAAAGCAGAAGACTCCTTGGATCATGTAATCGAACAATTAATAACCCATAAAATTTCTGGAGGCCCAGTTGTTAACGATAAAAACGAATTAATTGGTATTATTTCTGAAACAGATTGTATTAAACATATTTCGGAAAGTAAATACTACAATATGCCAGCAGACATTAATAATACTGTGGAAAAATATATGGTTACAGATGTAGATACGATTGATAAAAATATGAATGTTTTCGATGCTGCATTTAAATTTATTAGTTCTCACAGACGCAGATTTCCAGTTGTAGAAAAAGGAAAATTAATTGGACAATTAAGTCAGAAAGATGTTTTAAAAGCGGCTATTAAAGTAGATGGAAATACTTGGCTATAGATTTTCTTAATTTTAAGAACCTCTTTTAATTAGCAAAAACATTTCGTTATCTAAAGCCAAATAGCCTTCATCATAAATATAAAAATAGGTGTTTCCTGTCTTGGTTTTATAAATTGAAGTAAAAAACTGAAAATCGAAACCTTTATCATATAATTTGGTTCTGGTAACCTTTGTTTTTCCAGAAACGTTTAAATTGCATAAAATTTTATAATTTTTTCGAAGACGATTGTTAATGTTTCTAATGAGGTTTTTACTGTCTTTATTTACACGATTATTATAGGAATTTCTACAATAATCTGAACAGAATTTCTTGTCTACTCTACCTTTTACGGGTTCTTTGCACTCTAAGCATTCTCTATTTTCCATTCGATAAAGGTACAATAAATTATCCGTTTACAAACGACTACAAATAATTACAACCGAAAGTAATTGTTTTATAACCGAATAAAACTGTAATCGTGTCGCAACTTTGCAACGTCAAAAAGATTGGCAAACACAAATTATAAACAAGCACTTAAAAATAAAAAAGTGCACAAAACCTTATCTTATGAATACGTTAAGAAACAAAGTACAGTTAATTGGAAATTTAGGAAACGATCCAGAAATTATTGCTTTAGAAAGTGGCAAGAAATTAGCAAAATTTTCTATCGCTACAAACGAGAGTTATAAAAATTCGAAAGGAGAAAAAATTACAGATACGCAATGGCATAACGTTGTTGACCATTTGCGAAATTCAACTAACCGCCCCAAAGCCCAAGCCTAGGGTTATAACATTAACCCAGTTACAATAGGAGACTACTTAAAACAATATAGGCTAGAAAATGGTTATACTGCTTTTGAAATGTCATTAGAATTAGATGTTTACAATTCTACCATTTATAAGTGGGAAAATAACCTCACAAAACTACAAGGAAATAACTTAAATAAAATAATAGAATTTATGGGTTACGACCCAAGAATTCAGAACAAAATAAAAATATAAAATTATGAATTCACTTAGAAACAAAGTACAATTAATAGGAAATTTAGGAAACGATCCAGAAATAATTACATTAGAATCTGGAAAGAAATTAGCAAAGTTTTCTTTGGCAACAAATGATAGTTATAAAGATGCTTCAGGACAGAAGATTGATAATGTTCAATGGCATAATCTAATTGCATGGAATAAGACAGCAGATATTGTTGAGAAATATGTCACCAAGGGAAAAGAAATAGCAATTGAAGGTAAATTGACATCTCGTTCTTATGAAACCAAAGAAGGAGAAAAGAGATATGTAACAGAAGTTGTTGTTAATGAACTTTTGATGTTTGGGAATAAGTAGCAGAATAAATTACTTGATCAAAAAAGAGCGTCTATTCATGCTCTTTTTTTAGTTTAAAACTATACTTCGTCACTAAACTTGATTTGCTGACGAATTATAGTTTTTGTATATTTGCAGTAAAAACACACAATTAGCACAAAAAAACTACATATAGATACTTTTAAAAGTAAGTTTAAGGATATAGAATCTATATCTGTGAACGATATATTTTCCTTTTATAAGAAGTACGAAAACAAGGTTAAAAAGACAACTATTAATTGGCGTATTTATACCCTAATTGATGATGGAGTTATACAAAGAGTAGGTAGAGGGAAATACAAACTTGGAAAGCAAAAAGAGTTTAAACCACTAGTCTCTGAAGAAACTCAAAGTTTATATTTGAAACTAACAGAAGAGTTTCCTTTTTTAGACATTTCAATTTGGTCTACTAAATGGATTGCACAGTGGATGCTACATATCCCTAATATCTATGAAACAATTATAGAAGTAGAAAAAGGTGCTGAAGAAAACGTTTTTTATTTTCTTTCAGATATTCGAGACAATGTTTTCTTAAACCCATCAAAAGATATTTTAGATAAATATGCAAACAGAAATGAAAGCATAGTTATTATAAAGAACTTAATAACAGATGCGCCTCTTCAAGATGTAGAACAAGTTAAGATTCCGAGTATAGAAAAAATATTAGTAGACCTTATTATAGATACCGAACTTTATGCAGCATATCAAGGTCGTGACCTTGATAGTATTATTGAAAATGCTTTTCAATACAATACGATTAAAAAAGACACCCTGCTTCGCTATGCTGATAGAAGAAGAAAAAAGCCATTTGTAAAAGAAAGAATCTATAAAAAAGATAGTAAATGATTTTACCTGAAAGCCTACAGACTGATTGGATTAATGCAAATAGAGAGAAATTTCATGCTGACCCAATAATCATAGAAAAAGTAATTAGAGCATTAGTTCTATTAGAAGCTCTGCAATCTGTAGGACTTAATTTCATTTTCAAAGGAGGTACATCATTAATGCTAATGATACAAGAGCCGAGAAGATTTTCCATTGATATAGATATTATCATTGAAAATAAAGAGCAAGATATTGAAGCTCTGTTAGGAAAAGTAGTCGCATCTACTGATTTTATTAAATGGGAAGAAAAAATAAGAAAGCCTAAATCTGGTATTGAGAAACGGCACTTCAAATTATTTTACACACCTCAAACAAAACAAGATGGAGATATAAATAATATTTTGCTTGATATTGTTTTTGAAGAAAATCCTTATGTAGAAACACAAGAAACGGAAGTTTCCCATTTTCTTTTATCAGAAAAAGAAAAGCCAATAAAAGTTATCACTCCAACACTCGAAGCCATTCTTGGAGATAAATTAACTGCTTATGGGCCCAATACAACGGGAGTTCCATTAAGCAAACCAAAGGAAGTTTTAAAACAAATTTATGATATCGCAAGTATTTTTGACAGAATACCGTCACTAAAAGGTGTTCGAGAAAACTTCATAAAAGTAGCACATGACGAACTTGCTTATAAAGGATTAGACTCTGATCACTTTCAAGTGATAATAGATGACAATATTAATAATTCTTATAATTTCTGCACCAATGGAAAGGTTGATAAAGATACGTTTAAGATAATGCAATCTGGGGTAAGTAATTTAACTGGTTTTATTTATGGCGAAAAATTCCGAGAACCTCAAGCACAAATTGCTGTAGCAAAAGCATCTTATATCGTAAAACAAATAGAGCGAAATAAAACTAATATTGAACGATTTGATAAATCTGTTGATATGAAATCATGGGTAATAAATGACCATAATTACTCTTTTCTAAATAAATTAAAAAAGCACAATTTAGAAGCATTTCATTATTGGTATAAAACGCTTCAAGAAGTATGAATTTTGAACAACTTAAAATAATATTGAAAGATAAAAACGTTGCAGATTTAAAAACAATCATTTACAACGTTTATAATAAAGTACCTGACGCAAAAGACTTTATTGATGTTTTTGTTCCTTTAGAAAAAGAGGTTATTAAACAAAATACTGAACAGCTTTTTAAACGTTACAAAAAACAATTTAACGAATATTTATTACCAGATATACTTGAAAACAATACTAAAGAAGAAGATGCTTTTAAACTTTTAGAGCGTATCAGAAAAAAAAATATTAGCGTGCAATTCACTATAGATTGTGAATTATTATTTGTAGAAAATTGTAACGAGTTTATAGAAACCTACGGTTATTTTGATGAAGACTATTATATAAAAATGGATGAAGTTTTTGAAAGCGCTTGTATAAAAATTAAGACAAACAATTTGACTGAAGAATATTATAATAATACCGTAGAAAAATTAATTTCTTTTGGAAATGATTATGGGTTTGAGTTTAATTCACCTTAAAAATCCACCTGCTTTGCAGGTGGTAATGTTCTGATGGCTATGCCTTATATTTGTACCATGAGCAAATATAAGAAATTTAGCCATGCAGTTTATAAATGCGACTACCATATTGTATGGGTTCCAAAATATCGTTTTCGGATTTTGAAGGGAGCGATAAAGGAACTTGTCGAGCGAGATATAAGAATGCTCTGTGAATGGAAGCATTGCGAGGTCGGGGAGCTTACTGTTCAGGAGGATCATATCCACTTGTTGGTTTCGGTTCCTCCCAAAGTTTCAATCTCGAAGTTGATGGGCACATTGAAAGGAAAGATTGCTATAAAACTGTTCAAGAGTTATCCCAAACTGAAAAAGAAGCCCTATTGGGGCAATCACTTTTGGGCTCGTGGGTATTTTGTGAGTACGGTTGGATTGGACGAAGAAATGATAAAAAGATATGTCAAATACCAAGAAAAAGAAGAAAAGCGGGTTGAGGATCAGCAACAAAAGTTTGATTTTTGACCATGCCCTTGCCGCCTCCTATGGGGGCTATCCAAAGCTACCTTCTTAGAAGTGTGATTTCTACTTCAAAAACTGACCATTTTGAAACACTTTCAAAAGTACTCATTCACGATTCAGAAAGAAACAAACTAATATTAAAAGATGTCTATTATGAATTAAATAAAGACCGAAAAATTGTAATTATTACAGAACGAAAAGAGCATATTAAGGTTCTGTATCAGTACTTAAAAACCAAATATGAAGTTATTCCTATTTCAGGAGAAGATAATGTCGCTTCACGAAAATCAAAATGGAAAAGTATACAGCAAAGTAATTATCAGGCAATTATAACCACTGGTCAGTTTTTTGGAGAAGGTATTGATATTAAGGATATTTCTGGTCTTTTTTTAGTGTACCCTTTTGCTTTTAAAGGAAAACTAATTCAATATATTGGACGCATACAACGCTCTGAATTGACTCCAATTATTTATGATTATCGAGATAATCAAATCCCATATCTTAACAAACTATTTTTAAAACGAAACACATATTATCGAAATTTAGATAGACAAGCAACGCTATTCGATGATTTAAACGAAACTGTTGATGTAAACTCAAAAAAACATCAGGATATTGATAAGATTATAAAAGTACCAATTAATGATTTAGATTTTCATTACGGAATGATTTGCTTTTCATACAAGGCATCATCCCAAACATCTCTTCAATTTGAAATCGAAAATGAGGAAATACAACCAGAATTTGAGGTTTTGAAACCTTATTTTTCAAAAATCCTGAATTCTAAATTTATTACTGTTCGTATTCAGGTTGGTTTTGAGGATACAATCATCGCTTCTCAACTGGCAACATCAGAAGATGTTGATCGTATTAATAAACAAATTGTAGATAGCGTAAAATTTCAATTTGTAGAGCAAAATTTTATTAAAACTAGTAAATCTAGGGATGAGAAAGAAAATGAAGAAGTTTCTAAAAAAATAGGTTCCTTCTTTGGTTCTGAGGGTAGTCTACTGGAAGCCTTATTAAAAAACATTAATTATACTCATCATAGACAGTTATTATATCTAGCAAAACACCATTTATATAAAACGTTAAAAATTAGATTTGTTTTATATCCATTTTCATTTGTCTTCTTATTGGAAGGACAAGAAAAATATCATATCATTTTAGAAACATTAGATACTAAAGAGGCTACTTATGTTTGGTGTCTTTCTAAAGAAGTTCTACTATTTAAAAAAGAACTAGAGCAAATAAACCAAACTCTGAATTTGATTCGAAATAATGGTCGTCAATCCTTTTTAGAAACTAAAAACGAAAACTTTAGTAAGGTTATTCATGATTACAGCGAAGATCAAAAGGGATTTTATAAATGGAAAAATACTTTGGAAGAAAGATTAATTTAATTAGTAATTGTGGGGCATGTTTTACTATTTATGTTTTAAAAATTGAAGAAAGAGTAATAGTGTTAAACAGGGATATAAATCAATTTCAAACGACTACAAATGATTAAATCTGATAAAAATAATCCTTAATATTTATACATTATTGCTTCATAAAGAAATAGAAAAACTAATATCTTACTTGTATTCATAGGTAATTATTATAAAAGGTAAAGAATACAAATTAAGAATTTTGCACAATGTGGTTGCTTGGAACAAAACAGCCGAAATTATCGAGAAATATTTAAACAAAGGAAATGAAGTTGCAGTCGAAGGAAAACTAACCACAAGAAGTTACGACGATAAAGAAGGAAACAAACGTTATATTACAGAAGTTGTTTGTAACGAAATTTTAATGTTAGGAAATAAATAAAAGTCATTTTTGAAAAGAAAGAGTTCAAAGCCCACCAGAAATGGTGGGCTTTTTAAGTTGAAAGCTTAAATTATAAGCTGATAAATGTCATATTCTACGTAAAGACTTATTAAGAGCTTTGTATCATATTAATTTTAAACAATACAAGATGACTAAAATTAGCAAACTTTTATTTTTTGTTTTTATAGCAACAATTTCTACAGCACACGCGCAATTTAAAATTGATGCAGAAATAAGACCTCGTTTTGAGTACAGACATGGTTTTTCAGATTTAATTCCAGACAATGCAGATCCTGCCGCATTTATATCACAAAGAACTAGATTAAATACCTCTTACTTAACAAATAATTTAAACTTTTATATCAGTTTACAAGATGTTAGAGTTTGGGGTGATGTACCACAATTAAATATATCAGACGATAGTGGATTGACAGTTCATCAAGCGTTTGCAGAGTTTTTATTAAACCCAGATATATCTGTAAAACTAGGGCGACAAGAAGTTTCTTACGACGACCAAAGAATTTTTGGGAGCGTAAACTGGGCACAACAAGCTAGAAGCCATGATATGGTGTTGTTTAAATATCGGAAAAATGCATTTAAGTTAGATGTAGGTATGGCTTTAAATCAAGATAAAGAAGCAAACACAGGTACAATTTTAACAACTCCAAAAACATACAAAGCAATGCAATTTGCTTGGTTGCATAAAGATTGGACTAATTTTTCTGGTAGTTTACTATTCTTAAACAACGGAAAGCAGTTTAAAAATCAAACAAAATACAGCCAAACTATTGGAACACATTTAATCTATAAAGAAACTAAATTTGCAGCAAATGCAAACTTGTATTATCAATTTGGTAAAGATGCTAGCCTTGCTGATAACGATTTGAATGCCTATTTATTGGGTTTAGAAGGTTCTTACAAAGTTACCAATAACACACTATTAGCTTTAGGTATTGAGTTGCAAAGTGGTAACGAAAATGGGGCACCAAGTAATGGAAAGAACAAAGCTTTCTCCCCTTTTTATGGAACCAATCACAAATTTAATGGGTTTATGGATTATTTCTACGTGGGTAACCACGCAAACAATGTTGGTTTGTTAGACATCTATGCAAAAGCAAACTTTAAGCTAAATGCTAAATCGAGCTTAACAGCATTTGTACACCAATTTTCTGCTGCAGAAGACATTAATAATACCGTTTCAAAAAATTTAGGAACAGAACTAGACTTGGTTTATGGTTATAATTTATCTAAGGATATAAAAATAAATGCAGGATACTCTCAAATGTTTGCATCTAAAGGAATGGAGGTTTTAAAAGGAAATTCAGACGGAAACACAAACAATTGGGGGTGGTTAATGGTAACAATAAAACCTACACTGTTTAGCAAATAAACACAATTTATTAATATTATAAATTAAAGATAAAAGAAGAATTTACTCGAAAATTTTGAGTAAATTCCTCTTTTTGTGACATTTATCATATAATTTCTCTGTTTAAAAAGATAATTTTATCACAAATAAAAACAAACCTCAAAAATGCCCATAAAAAGTTACTTAGCACATCCACTTGAAGGTAAAAAAGAAGATTTAGCCAAAGCAATTTCCTTTCTAAAAGGTTGTGAGGTTTTACCTGCAGAAAATAAAAACGTGCTGGTTTTGGTAACGGAAACCGAAACAGAGGAAGAAGATACAAAACTAAAAGAAAAAATTGAGGCAATTAGCAGTCTAAAACTATTGGCTTTAGTTTCTGGCTTTAACACACCTATAAAATAATTAAAATATGGCAACATCTCTAACAAGTAGACGAAGTTTTATAAAAAAAATGGCAGCTACAGCAGCAATGACAGCAGCTGCAACTATGTTCCCTGGAATTATATTTGCGAGTGAACAATTAGAAGGAATTCCTAACGAAGCAAATCTAGACTGGAAAAAAGGACCTTGTCGTTTTTGTGGTGTAGGTTGTGGTATTTTGGTGGGTGTAGATAATGGAAAAGCAGTGGCTGTAAAAGGAGACCCAAATTCTTCTGTTAATAGAGGGTTACTTTGTGTAAAAGGATATCACCAAACTATGTGTATTCAAGCCAAAGATAGGTTAGAATATGCTTTGGTAAAAAAGAATGGCAGATATGTAAAAACGCCAATAAGCGAAGCTTTAGATATTGTTGCCAATAGAATGAAAGAAACCATTGCAACACATGGTAAAGATTCAGTGGCAATGTATACTTCTGGGCAATCTACAATTCCAGAAGGTTATGTAGCTTCTAAATTTATGAAAGGTGCCATTGGTACCAATAACTTAGATTGTAATGCGCGATTATGTATGGCAAGTGCTGTTGCAGGATTTTTAACAACTTTTGGTGCAGATGAGCCAATGGGTTGTTATGAAGATTTCGACCATGCAGATTACTATATTACTTGGGGTAATAATATGGCAGAAATGCATCCAGTATTATTCTCAAGAATGCTAGAGCAAAAAAATAAAAGAGGCGCTAAAATAATTGATTTCGCGACAAGAACTACACGTTCAAGTACAGCTTCAGATAAATCAATATTATTTGAGCCACAAACAGATTTAGCTGTTGGAAACGCTATTTGTTACGAAATAGTTAATAATGGTTGGGTTAATAAATCGTTTATCGAAAAGCACTGTAACTTTAGTAAAGGACTTACTAAAATGGGTTATGGTATGGAAGATAAATATAAATTTAAAGACAAACCAACAAAAATAAATTTCGACCAATACAAGACATTTTTAGAAGATTATACTCCAGAAAAAGTAGCAAAATACTCTAAAGTTTCTGTAAAAGATATTAAATATTTAGCGGCAATTTATGGAGATCCAAATAAAAAAGTAATGTCACTTTGGTGTATGGGAGTAAACCAGCACACTAGAGGAACTTGGATGAATAACATTATTTATAATATTCATTTGTTAACAGGTAAAATTTCTCAACCGGGAAATAGTCCATTTTCTTTAACAGGACAGCCTTCTGCCTGTGGAACTGCTCGTGAAGTTGGTACATTTACACACAAATTACCAAAAGGTGTGGTAATGAATCCTAAACACAGAGAATTAGCAGCCAAAATTTGGAAAGTCCCTGTTGAAAATATCCCTTCGAAACCAACCTATCATACAACAGAAATGTTTAGGGCTGTAGATAGAGGAGATATTAAATTTATTTGGACCCAAGCAGTAAATCCTCTAGTTTCTTTACCAAGAACCAGTAGATTTCGCCCAGGAATGGAAAAAAAATCTTGTTTTGTAGTAGTTTCTGATGTTTTTCCAACACCAACAACAGATGTTGCAGATGTAATTTTACCAGCAGCTTGGCATATCGAAAAATCTGGTTTATATGGAAATTCCGAAAGAAGAACACAACATTGGGATAAAATGGTAGAAGCTCCAGGTGATGCAACCCCTGATGCTTGGATGTTTATCGAGGTTGCAAAACGAATGGGGTTTGGAGATTTATTTCCTTACTCTAAAGAAAACCACGTAGAAGAAATATTTAACGAATATCGACAATTTCATGAAGGAAAAAAACATGGAATGGCTCCTTTAGAAGTTTTAAAGAAAGAATCTGGTGCAATTTGGCCTTACGTAAATGGAAAATCTACACAATGGCGATTTAATGCAAAATACGATCCTGCTTGTAAAGAAGGTTCAGAATTCGATTTTTACGGAAAACCAGATGGTAAAGCAGTTATTTGGCAACGTCCTTACGAACCAGCAGCAGAGTCGCCAGATAAAGAATATCCTTTTTGGCTAAATACAGGTAGAGTTATAGAACACTGGCATACAGGTTCTATGACACGTAGAATTCCAGTTTTACACAAAGCAATGCCATATGCGTATGTAGAGTTTCATCCAAAAGATGCAAAAGCATTAGGCATTAGAAATGGCGAAAAAATAAAAGTAACCTCAAGAAGAGGTACTTGTATATTGCCAGCTTCTATTAACGAAAGAGGATTGCCAACTCAGGGTCAGGTTTTTGTGCCATTTTTTGATGAAAATATGTTAATTAACGATGTTACGTTAGACGCATTTTGCCCTATTTCTAAAGAACCAGATTATAAGAAATGTGCGGTTAAAGTAGAAAAAGCCTAAAGGATGAAAAAGAGATTAGGAATCATATCATTATTTATAATTCTATTTATTGCATTTATTGTGGTTTGGAATTTCAGCTATCAAACAGGTCAGGAAGAAGCATATATTCCTATCGAAGATAATAGCACTATAAAAGTAATTCCATCTGAAGCAGGTACTTTTAGAAGATCTGAATATGCGTTAGATTACGCAAATATGCCTGTGGATAAAAATCATCAAAGAACTTTAGATACATATTATAATAACAGATCATATCATGGAGCTCCACCAAGCATTCCTCATCCAGTAAAAGAAGAAATGCTCATTGGAGAAAACACCTGTTTACAATGCCATGAAAATGGTGGTTTTGTACAAAAATTTAATGCCTATGCACCTGTAACTCCACACCCAGAAATGGTAAATTGTAGACAATGTCATGTAATAGAAAAAACAAACGAAACTTTTAAGCCTTTTGAGTTTAGAAAAGTAAAAGCTCCAAAAGTAGGCGTTAACAATGCTTTGGTTACAAGTCCGCCAGTAATGCCACATCAGTTACAAATGCACGAAAACTGTTTGTCTTGTCATGCTGGACCAAGTGCACCAAAAGAAATTAGAGTTTCGCATCCAGAAAGAGTTAATTGTAGACAATGCCATGTTTTAAATAATAAAGAAACGACAGATATAGGAATTTTTATAAAAAAGTTAAAAGATGAAAAGTAGAAAAAACATACAGATTTTAGGATTTCTATTTTTATCGATTTTAGCATCTTCTTGTGGTCATAAAGAAGAAAAATACCATAGTGTAAATGATAGAATTAAAGTTGAAGGTAAAAACTATCATGGAACTTCTATTTCGTCAGAAGCATTTTTGGGTGATGGAGAATTTGTAGAAATAACTGAAGGCGAACACACTTTTTTAATTCCTGAAAGAAAAGGAAAGATAAAATTATATGCTTGTATAGAATGTCATTCTAAACCCTTAAAAGAGTTGCAAGGGAAAGTTATTAAAAAAGCACATTGGAATATCGAATTAAACCACGCAAATTCAAATACAATGAACTGTGCTACATGTCATAACAGCAAAGACATGAATAGTTTAAAAAGTATTACAGGAAATAAAATAGACTTTAATAAGAGTTACCAATTATGTAACCAATGTCACACCAAACAATTCGAAGATTGGAAAGGGGGCGCACATGGAAAACGTATTGGAGGTTGGGCACCACCAAGAGCATCTATGACTTGTGTAAACTGTCATAACCCACACAAACCTCATATAGAAAGTAGGTGGCCATCGCGTTTTAACACGCAAACAGAAAAAGAACGTAAATAAAAAACTTAGGCATGAGTGATAATAAGAAATGGTTTACCTTAAATTTAAATAGCACAAAAAAACAAATTTCTGGTGCTACTTGTGGCTGTGGAAAAACAGAAGGTGGTTGTAACTCACACGAACCTAAAGAAGAATTAAGTGCAAACGAGTTTTTTGAAGCTGCAGTAGATGCGTCTATTGGAGACGAACGTAAAAAAGATGGTTTCGACCAAGTTTTCGACGTAAAAATGAATCGAAGAACTGCCTTTAAACAATTAACAGCAAGCTTATTAATTGGTGCAGGAGCTGTAACTACTTCTTGTAGCACAGTAACTGGCAGTAAAACCAAAGAAAAAGCACAAATAGATTGGGAAGAGCAATTTAAAGGAAACTACAAATTGATGAACGATAAAGAGAAGAGCGAAACTGTAGACAGGTTGGTTCGATCTTATCAATTACGTACTGGAAAAAACATTAGCATGTCTTCTAAAAACGCAGAAAAAGATGTGTTATTTGGTTATGCTTTTAACATTTCTAAGTGCCAAGGATATATGGATTGTGTGAATGCTTGTGTTGAGGAAAACAACCAAGATAGAAATTCGGAAATGCAATACATTCGTATTCATGAAATGAAAGACGGAAAAGGTTTCAACTTTAATGAAGCAGACGATAATTATTATCACGAAGTTCCTGCAGAAGGCCATTTTTATATGGGAACACAATGTTTTCATTGCGATAACCCACCTTGTGTAGAGGTTTGTCCTGTACAAGCAACTTGGAGAGAAGAAGATGGTTTAGTTGTAATCGATTACGATTGGTGTGTAGGTTGTAGATATTGTATGGCCGCTTGTCCTTATGATGGAAGACGTTTCAATTGGAGCAAACCAGAAGTTCCAGAAGCAGAAGTAAACCACAATCAACATTATTTAGGAAACCGAATGCGTAAAAAAGGAGTCATGGAAAAATGTACATTTTGTGTACAACGTTCTAGAGCAGGAAAAAACCCAGCATGTGTAGAAGCTTGCCCAACAGGAGCAAGAGTTTTTGGAAATTTATTAGATCCAAATAGTACCATTAGATGGGTTTTAGAAAATAAAAAAGTATTCCGTTTAAAAGAAGATTTAGGTACAGAACCTAAATTTTGGTATTACATGGATTAATAAGCGAGTTAATAAAAAGAGTATGAAACAACTTAAAGTATTTAAAAGCTTAGTTAAAGATAGCTTAGACGTAATTACTAGTGGCTCAATTACCTACCATATTTGGATGGCTTCCTTAACCATTATTATGCTTACAGGAATGTATTGTTATTCCATTCAATTAGAAGAAGGTTTAAGTGCCACTGGAATGACAGACAAAGTAAGTTGGGGTTTGTATATTTCTAATTTTACCTTTTTAGTAGGAGTTGCAGCAGCAGCAGTTATGTTAGTAATGCCAACCTACGTTTTAAAAGATATCGATTTTAAACAAGCTGTTTTAATAGGAGAAGGTTTGGCAGTTGCTGCTTTAATAATGTGCTTGGCATTTGTTGTGGCAGATATGGGAGGGCCATCTGTTTTATGGCATATGATTCCTGGAATAGGAGTTTTTAACTTTCCTAATTCTATGTTAACTTGGGATGTTTTGGTATTAAATGGATATTTGTTTTTAAATATTACCATTCCTTTTTACATTCTCTTTAGACATTATCAAGGCAAAGAATCTAAGAAAAGTGTGTATTTACCAGGCGCAATCTTATCAGTCTTTTGGGCAGTGGGTATTCACTTAGTAACTGCATTTTTATACCAAGGTTTACAAGCAAAACCATTTTGGAACAATGCACTTTTAGGACCTCGTTTTTTAGCATCTGCATTTGCAGCTGGACCCGCATTAATTATTTTAGTATTGGCAATTATTAGAGCTTTTACAGAATTTAAAATTAAAGATAAAACCATTAAAAAAATAGCAATGGTAGTAACTGTTGCAGCTCAGATAAACTTAATAATGTTGGTTTCAGAATTATTTAAAGAATTTTATGCACCAACACACCATAGTGAAAGTGCCTATTATTTATTCTTTGGTTTGGATGGCAAAACAGCATTATTACCTTGGATTTGGACCGCCATTTCTATGAATGTAGTAGCAACTATTCTATTAACTTTTCATAAGTTTAGAAACAATCTTAAAACATTATATTTCTGTTGTTTCTTACTTTTTGTTGCAATTTGGATCGAAAAAGGATTTGGTTTAATAGTTCCTGGGTTTATCCCTGGACCTTATGGAAAAATTGCAGAATACACACCAACAGGTATAGAAATTGGAGTAACCTTAGGTATTTGGGCAATGGGTGCATTGGTATTTACAATGTTGGCCAAAACCGCAATTTATATCGAATTAGGAAAAATAAAATTTAAAAAGAAAAAGAAGTTCTAAACTTATAATTTACAAAAAATCCACTTTTAACAAAAGTGGATTTTTTATTGCTTTTAATTTCTTTACGCTTTCTGGTAGTAATTTTAAACAAATCGAAAAAGTAATTTTAAATAAAAACAAATAAAAGTTTACCTTGGCATTAGATTTGAAGATATTATAAAAACAGTAAAATGAAAATCATGAAAATAGTATCGATACTTGCAATTATACTAGGCTTCTCTCAATGTGGAAGCAGTAAATTTGTTGAAAACCCTTCTTTTAAAATAGAAAAAGCATTCTATAATAACTGGAAAGGTGGGCAAGCAGGAGTAAGTGGAACAAAATTAGAAATACATATTTCAAATGCATCAGAAGTTGAGTTTGAATCACTATTTTTTCAGCAAATAGAAACAGAAGTAGAAGTTTCTAAAGACAAAAATAAAACCATTTTAATTGGTCATTTTAGTACTTCAACAAGAGAAAAAAGAGATCTTATTTTAGATGCAGACCCTAAAAAAGAATTAAAAAACACACCTCCAAATATTAAAAAACCGAAATTCGAGCTAAAAGAAAACGAAGCTGTTTTATCTTATAAAAAAGGAAATAAACTACACTATTTTAAGATAACAGAGATCAAAAAAGAACGAACTTCTTTTTTTCCTTCAGCAAAAAAACAATAGATATCTATTTGATAATTAACATATAAACCGCTAAAAATTTAGCGGTTTTATTTTTGGCACGTAATTTGAATATTCATATCCATAAAACAAAAGCTTATGAAATCTTTAAAACTACTTTTTACAATTATAATCACAGGAGCATTATTAAGCTCATGTACCACTGTTTATGAAGACGATTTTATAGAAGAAGATAGCATCTCTCTAGAAGAAGTTGTTTCTGGCTACGATTTATGGTATGTAGATTATCATAGAACAATTGGTAATACAGATGTACCTTACGTCTCAAGAGCATTTACATTATCGTTTTTAAATGGAACATTGTACGCAAACAACAATATTGTAGATATTGGAGTTACAGGAAATGGATTAGGAATAGATGTAGGAACTTACGATACTTTTAATGGATTGTTAAAAACAAATCACGATATAGATGGAAGAAACGATTTTGAAGTAACTGTTATTTCTGCCAATGAAATAAGATTGTATAATTACAGGCTAAATGTTACCTATTTTTTAATTGGTTACCAAACAAATACTTTCGATTACGATAAAGTATTTTACGAAAACATCGAGTATTTTTTACAAGAATACGAAGCTTGGGAAAAAGTTGCCACAAATGGAGGTGCTCCAAACGCTTTTGATGATGAGAATTTCTTGGAATTTACACCAGAAAATAATACCACATTTCGTAGTTCGAAAGATAACTTTGGCACGCAAATTGATAATATAAATTGGAGTTACGTTGGTAGTTATAAAGTGTTTGATGTTACAAATCGCGAAGACCTTAAAATATTAACACTTTCTTATGATAGTGGAGATATAGAAGAGTTCGAATTAAGCGTTAAAGATGATGAGAAAATAAGATTATACAACGTAAAATCTAAAACAACATACGATTTCGTAGGAAGAAATTTTGTAGCATTAAAAAAAGGAGAAAAAACGAAAAAATCTGCTGTAAGGAATAACAACAGAAAACGTACTAAAATAGAAAGAAAAACAAAAATTAGAAGAAATTAAAAATAAAGTTTGGTTAGTTGATTTTTGGTTGATTATCTCTCGATAATCAATTGAAAGGAAAACCGCTCTGAGGAGGGCGGTTTTTTCTTTGTTTATATTTAATGAAAAATAAATGAGAAAAAATCGTTTCTAAGAATCCATTTAATTACTTTTAATATAATTAATTAAGAAAATAAAAATGAAAAAAACAGCATTTATTACAGGCGCAACTTCTGGAATTGGAAAAGCAACCGCAGAAATTTTTGCAAAAAATAATATTCGTTTAATTCTTTGTGGAAGAAGAGCAGAACGATTACAAGAACTTTCAACAAAATTAAGGAAACTTACCCAAGTTACTACTTTACAATTCGATGTTTCAAAAAGAAACGAAGTCGAAAAAGCAATAAAAAGTCTTCCAAAAGAATTTCAACACATAGATATTTTAATAAATAATGCAGGAAATGCACATGGTTTATCTACTTTCCAAGATGGAAATATAGACGATTGGGATGCAATGATGGATATTAATGTAAAAGGATTATTGTACGTTTCTAAAGCAATTATACCACAAATGGTAGATAGAAATAACGGATTTATTGTAAATATTGGTTCTATTGCAGGAAAAGAAGTGTACCCTAATGGAAACGTATATTGCGCTTCTAAATACGCTGTAAATGCGCTTAATAAAGGAATGAGGATTGATTTAAATAAGCATAATATTCGTGTTTCTGCAATTCATCCAGGAGCTGTAGAAACCGAATTTTCGGAAGTTCGTTTTAAAGGAGATATCCAAAAAGCAAAATCGGTTTATACAGGTTATAAAGCCTTGCAGGCAGAAGACATTGCAGATATTATTTACTTTGTAGTTACAAGACCCTATCATGTAAATATCGAAGATTTGGTGGTGTACCCAACTGCGCAAGCAAGTGCCACAATAATGAATAGAAATTCATAAAAATGAATATCGAAAACCTAAATAAAAATTGGTTAGAATTAGGTCAAAAATATTGCAAAGATTTTTCTTTGTTAAATGCTATTGGAAGAAAAATAAAGAAACGATATTCAGAAAGGAATAGACATTATCATAATTTAAATCATATCGAATTTATGCTAAACCTCGCCAAAGAAAATAGAGCAGCAATTAAAGATTTTGATGCGCTTCTTTTCGCCATTTGGTTTCATGATATTATTTACAAATCTCGCTCTAAAAGAAACGAAAAAAAGAGCGCTAAATATGCTGTAAAAAGACTAAAAAATTTCAATCTAAAAGAGTTAAAAAGAAACAAAATTTATAAACTAATTCTCTCTACAAAAAAACATAAAATACTTGTTAAAACAGATTTAGACAATGCTTTTCTGTTAGATTTCGATTTGGCGATTTTTGGTCAAGATTGGAATGTTTATGAAGCATATACCCAAAAGATAAGAAAAGAATATAAAATGTTTCCCAACTTTTTATACAGGCCAGCAAGAAAGAAAGTTTTGCAAGGTTTTTTAGACAGAGAAACATTATATTTTACAGAGAAATATAAAAATTTATTCGAAAAACAAGCAAGAGAAAATCTACAAAGAGAACTAAATCTTTACAATTAAAATGATAAATAAACGCTTGCTTATCAAAAACCTACTCTCTCATAACGATGAGAATAGTTTTTATGATAAAAAGCAACAATTAACTTTCGATTCTAAAATAGGAAAAGCCAAGTTTTTAAAACACGTTTGCGCACTTTCTAACTCCAACCCAAATAACAATTCTTTTATTGTAATTGGTGTAGAAGACGAAGAAAATAAGATTTTGGGTGTCGATTTTTTCGATGATTCTAAAATACAGAATTTGGTAAATGCCTACTTAAATAACCCACCAAAAATTGAATATGAAAACGTGCCTTTTCCGCGTTTGCCAAGACATAAAGTGGTTGGTTTGGTTACAATTTATCCGAATAATAAAATAACATCGCTTTTAAAAAACGCTTGGAAATACAAGAAAAACACCATTTTTTACAGAAGAGGTAGTAATTCGATGCCATTTTTAGGAGATAATTTCGAGTTGCGGAATAGCAACCAAAAAATTGTAAATTCTATAGAAAAAAATGCCAGTAATAATATTGAATTAACATTAAATGGTGTGTTCGATTTTATAAACAATCACAAGCCAGAATACAACCCACAATACAAAGTTTTTAACGAGCAATTTGTGTTGTGTTGGGCAGGAAAAAGTAAACTTATTAATAACGAAGAATTTTTCTCTAGAGTAGATATAGAGTTGATAAACGAACAAGTGAAACTCTTTTTTTCGGCGTTAGACGACGTTCAAATTAGTTATAACAACAATTCTTTTATCGTTACAGAATACATTTATTTGGGTTTAGAAAAGCAAGAAAAATACTATCCCTTAGAAAAAACGATTATCAATTTTAAGAACAATGGCAAACACGATATTGTAAAAGAATTTCTCTTCGAGCCACCAAAGTTCGATATAGAAATTATCAACCATATATACAACAATTGCAATGCAATCGTCCAAAAAATAGAAGAAAATAAACCGCTTTATAAAGCGGAATATATAGATGTTTTACGATTGCCAACCAACTATTTAATTTGCTATTTAAACGGATTTTTAGATGTTGCAGAGCAATTGAAAAAAGCAAAGCATTACATTAAAAATTTAGAAGATAAAACCACTTATATTAATTATAAAGAAGCGATGCGTGTGATAAGGAAAGTACAGTATGGTTAGGTTTTTAGAAGCCTGTATAGAATTTGTTGATAGATTTTTTTTAGGTTCGATTGTTAAAGTGAAAACCTTATATTAAATAAAATTTGTCTTGGTCTTAAAATAAAATTAGATTCCAAATAACTAAAATTATTAATATTTACAGTTCTATAATTTTCTGTATTAAAAATATTATTCCATTGCAATTCAAAATCAATATTTTTCTTTTTCCAAGTGTAGCGATACATTAAGTCAGCAAAGAAATTTTTTGTATTTTCTGAAAATAAATTGTTTTTTACATATTCCGTTTTTAGACCTATGTATTTATTTTCTTTTGGGTAAATGTTTACATTGAATTTATGAAATTGTTGAGTTACTGTTTGATTTTTTTGTTCTTGGATTTGATTATTTGAAAATTGAAAAGTAGATGTTAATTCTGTATTTAACCAATCAGTAATATCTATGTCTACCTTTCCGTTAAAACTCCAATTTTGATTAGAGATATCTGTTGTTTCCGAATTCAAAATTTGCTGAAAATATTGTAAACTATAATTGGTACTCATAGTAATATTAGTGTTTATTGAACTAATATATTTACTAACTTTGGTAGAAAAACTATGAGATTGTCTTTTGTTATCTCGTTCAATAGCTTTTAACTCAATTGCACCATTGTTTAAAACTTTTGTATTGTACAGTAAGTTGTTATTTGTTGATGCATTTGAATAAACTAAATTTAAAAATAAAGCCTTAATAGGGTTTCTATATCTAATAAATGCAGAATAACTAATAGTTTGCTTTTCAGGCAAAGGTGCATTTATACGTTGTATATTTCGGTAATTTTTTAAAATATAATTATAATAGACTTGATTTATAGTGCCAAATTGATTGCCAAAACTAGCGGATGAAGCAATACTCCAAAAATTAGTAATATCATAATTTAAAGAAAAGTGTGGTTCAAAAGTTAGTCTATTTAGGTTTTGATTACGCTGTAAAGGTTTGTCTTCTAATTGGTAGTTATAAAAATTAATAGGCGTTGTCAATTTCATTCGCCATTTATCTTTTTTGTATTGTGTTTGTAAATTAAAATACACTTTAGAACGTGTCCAATCTAAATTGTTTTCAAAATTTTTAGTTGTATTTTCTGATGTAAAAATTACACTTTCTAAATTTTGTTTTTCAAACTGAAAACCAACTTTAGGGTTAAAAGTAAATCGTTTCCATCCTTTTGTGAAACCTAAAGAATTGTTCGTGTAAAATGTATTAAGATTAACGTTTTGAATACCTTTTTCATAGGCATTACCATTATTTAATAAGTTACTAAATTGACCAGGATTTACAGCTAATGATTGTGGTACTTTATTAAAACCTATATAAGATTTTAATGAAGTAATTTGTTTGCCAATTGAGAATAGAGTTTTAAAATTATTTGATAATTTAAAATAGTTATTACTTAAATTTTGATTGATATTATCATTATTAAGCTGAATATTACCTTGTTGAGCATCCCAAAACCTTTGAAATTGTAAACTGTTTTTAAAAAAGTTTTTATCCGTATTTTTTTGGAGAGTTAGATTGGTTTCTAAAGTATTTGTGTAGAGTTGGTTATACTTTTGCTCAAATAAATTAATGGTGCCATTTGCGGTAAAAAATTGCGTATTGGTAAATCCTTTTTGTTGTTGATAATCATTAATGTAAGAAACATTTAATCGCAATTCATAATCATTTTTTAACTTCTGTAAGTAATTGGTTGTAATTAAATGAACATTGTTATTTAACCAACGTTTTTCTGAAAAATTAGGGGTTTGAAGTTTTTGAATTGATAACCAATCTTGTTTTTTGTCATTACGCTCAAATTGCTCCAATAAATCTTCAATGGTCAAAGTTTTTAATTGTGAAGCTACATTATTTCCTGTATTATTGGTTTGATAAGAACTTAGTATTTGTTTTTTCTTTGAAAACAGCATAGGTGTTATATTGGCATCCCAAAGTAAAGGAGACAATCCACTACCAATGTCTGCTTGACCTGTAAAAGTGTAACTTTTTTTAAGTTTGATGTTTATGGCTGCTTGGTCTGAATATACCAAGCTATCTAACATTTTTATGGGTTGATGGTTTTCTAAAACCTGAACTTTAGAAACTGTTTTATAGGGTAAATTTTTATTGGCTAAATTGTATTTCCCCTCTAACAAATCTAAACCTTCAATATAATATTTATTAATAGGTTTTCCTTGATACAAAATCTTTCCATTACTTAAAACCTCAATACCTGGCATATTTTTTAAAACATCGGCAATAGTTCTATCTTCTTGTTTAGAAAATGCGCTTACAGAGTAATTAATGGTATCTCCACGTTTTGTAATTGGGTTATTTTTTACAACAACTTCTTTTAATTCGGTTATTTCTCCTTCTAAAACAAAATTTAAAGTTTGAGTTTTATTTTCAATGATTTTAGTAACCGTTTTAAAACCCATTGACCTAATGTTTAGTTGTATTTGTTGATGTTTAGAACTTACTAAAATTGAAAAGAAACCTTTGTTATCCGAAATATCGTAGTTAATAATATTGTCAGTATTTAATTCTGTTATAGTAACACTTGCACCAGAAATAAGTTGACTTTTTTCTGTGGATAGCGTACCACTAATTTTAGTTTGAGCAAAACCATTTATTGAAAAGTAACAAAGCAATAACAATATTAAAACTTGCTTCATTTATTTTCTTCTTTTAATTCGATAGGAATTGAGATCTCTTTTTTTTCTTTTATTCTATTTTTAATCAACCTTTTTGAATTTCCAATGGCTCTGTTGATTATAAATTGTTCAACCCCTTGTTTTAATTTTGTTTCTTGTTCTTTTTTAATTACTTTATAGTCCTTTTTGTTAAAAATTTTAAAATTACCTTTTTCAATTCCAATTAATAGAAATTTAAATACTTTTTCGGTATCGTAAATTTCTAGTATTAATCCTGGTAAACCAGTAAATTTATAAGGGCCATCACTTAATGGTATATCATAGGAAAACCAAGCATTATAGTTTCTACCAGAAAACGATGTTTTTGCTAAGAAACATTTATAACCTAAAATATTTTTTGATTCCTTTGTTATTTGCCACTTTAATTCTGGTAAGTTGTCTTTATATTGATACTTTTCAAATGCATACTTATTATAATAAGTATATGAGTTTTCGCTAATTCTTTTTTCAATGATATAGGAAACCTCTTCTTTTTTAAGTTGTTTCTTTTTTTCTATAAACAAATATCGATTATTTGAATACACCTTTCTTAAAGAATCTATTTTTAATTTAATTTCACTTATAAATATACTGTTTTGATTATTTGTAAACAACAGCATTTTTTTATTTGATTTTACAGTTGGTTCTTTTTGAGACGGGTAAGAAAAACTATATGTGAACTTTTTTTGAGAAAATAAATTGAATGTAATAAAAAGAACAACTGATAAAGAGTAAAGTCTTATATTTTTCATGTTTTTAATTTTTTATGTTATTAATGTCTGTGTATATGTTTATTCAATACAGTATGCACTATTAAAAATTCTCTCCCAAATTTTTTAGGAGAGAAGATTTAATTAAAGAATTAACAAAGTAAATCATCAACAAATTCTGCTATGTCAAATTCTTGATCAGTAGTCAAACCAGTGTCGTTATACGTAAAAGTCCCTCCACAAGACAAAAGTTAATGTTAAAAATAAATTTTTCATTATAAAACAATTCAAATAATTAAAAGTCTAAACTTTATAAGTTTAAGGTCGTTATAGTTTAGTCGTGGACTTTCCACTTTTAAGACCTGTCGGTTTTCATTCTTCACTTTTAGAGAGTTAATTTACATTTGTTTTTCACCATCATCTTTTAACTCGATTGGGTTGTTGTTCTTCATTTTTTCCTTATGCGAATCAATAAGAGATTTTTTTTGAAGTTCGTTGGAAAAATCTAATGATATTCCACTTTGTTCCAACATTTTTATAGGGTTTTCATTTAGTTTTTCTTTTGTTTGTTCATAGTCTTTTTTACTAACTTGGATATAATTTTTCGGATTGAAATTTAAGATATGCTCATTTGACAAAGATTCTATTCCTTTGATTAAAAAATGATATTCTTTTTTACTATCATAAATCTCAAAAATTAATCCTGGTAATCCATAAAATTTATATGGTCCAGTACTGACAGGAATATCATTTGAATACCAAGCTGTATAATTTCTTCCTTGATAGCTTACAGTTGCTTTCTTGCAGTTATAACCGAGAATTTGTTTAGTGTTTTTATGATTAGTCCAGTTATGATTAATAGACTCCTCATAAAAAAACTTGTCCTTTAGAATTTTTTGATGAAACAATATTTTGTTTGAACCCAAAACATTAATTACGAAAAAATCGAATTTAGTTTTTGGTATATTTCTCATAAATTCAGAAAAACTCAACTGCTTTACATTTTCTGAAGCCATTAGAGAATCAATTTTATATTTGCCTTCACTTATGAACTTTGAATGGTTTTTAGATATAAAAAGAAACATTTTTTCTTTCTGTTTCAGTTCTGAGTTCTTTAGCTCTTTAAACTCTAATTCATAAGTAATTTTATAATCTATAGTGTCATTTATCTGAGAATAACTTACTGTATGGATAATTACTATTAAAAAAATTGATATTATAATTTTTAAATTCATAGTTTTAATTTTTTAAATCCCTAAGAAAACATTTGTTTTCTTAGGGATTAGATTGAATAATTATCTTCTTCCACTTTCACACCAATATGCCTCTGCATAGCCAATATGGCTTATCAACATTTCCATTGATGTAACGTAAACGCAACCAGATACTCCACAAGAAAGGGTTACATTAACACAATCGTTGAAATCTTCTTCGGCAATTTTGTTGTCGATTTCAGTACTTCCTCCAGTAAATGTTGCAAACAAGAATGATAATCCTAAAAATAAATTTTTCATTATAAAACAATTTAAATAATTAAAAGTCTAAACTTTATAAGTTTATGGTCATTATAGTTTAGGTCGCAGTCTATCCACTTTTAAGACCTGTTGGTTTTCATTCTTCATTTTCCGAGAGTTAATTTACTTTTTTCTTATAAATTCCGTAAGTCGAATGGTCTTTAAATTACTCATTTTGAGTGCTCGAATGATTGCCAACTATTTCTCTTTAGTATTTTATAAAGAAATAATAATGTAAACATAAGCGTTTAAAAAACACCTGTCAATCCCTGAACGCCGTATATTTTTTGTATCCCTGAGCTCAGGGATACTTGTCCCTGAGCTCAGGGATAGTGGAGTTTTAACTAATTGATATTTAGATAGTTATAAAGCACTTTTTTTTGATAAATTTTAGTCAACTTTCTAATTTTAAAGAGTTTAAAATATTAAAAAAGCAGATTAGGGCTTTAAAGTAGAATTATTGTATATTTTAACTATAAGATTTTACTTACCAAAAATATCAATAATTAAGTTAGAATAATATATTATTTAATCATTAGTTCATTAATTTTATCTTCAAGTGCATTAAACATAAGTATATATCCTTCTTTATTCGGATGCAGAAAATCTGGCATTAAATCTCTTCTAACCATTCCCTTATCATTATAATAAACAGCACCAATATCTATATAATGGATAAGAGGGTTTGCTTCTGGGAATTTAGAAATAATTTTATTTGTAGCTTTATTTATTTGGTCTCGATGGTTTGGTTTATAGCCATAAGGTAGTATGCCCATTAAAAGAATTTTGGTATTGGGTAGTTTTTCATTTATAATAGTACATATTTTCTTTATTCCTCCTGCTAATTCTTCAGGCGTGCTTACAGTAAGATAATGGTTACCATCTGTATTATTTGTACCTATTAAAAGAACTGCTACTTTTGGGTTTATGTTTTCAAGAGCACCGTTTTTAAGTCTCCAAATTACATTTTCGGTTCTGTCACCAGAAATTCCCATATTTATTGTTTTGTAGGTATCGAGGTATTTTTTCCAAATGCCTGCTTGTTCTTTTTTATCTAAAGAATTAAAAATGGAATTCCCAATAAGTATCAATTCAGAATCTGGATTTAACTTGCCTATTATTGTTTGGTGTCGTTTTATCCACCATTTCTCTTCTTTTTTAACTTCCAATGAAGCCAAGTTTTCTGAAACTTTAACAATATTGTTAGTGGTAGATTTAATATCGGTTTCTTTATTTTTACACCCTAAAAAAATAAAGACCAGTAAAGTAGAAAGTAATAATTTATGCATAATTTTTTTGTGATTTGTTTCGAGATAAACGAAGTTAATGGTTTTTTAGAAAACCTAACGTACAAACTTTAATAAACCTCCAAACAAAAAGAAGAATAAGCTACTATTAATACCATTTCTGCATTCATTTCAAAATAAAAAAATAGTATTCTTATCTCTGTAGATTAATGCAATAAACATATATTAGTTCTTAGTTTTTATAATAATAACCCCATTAGGCGATTTGTATTGTTTTATTGCTTCTTTTCCTTTAAGTACTTTTACAGACGCTATATTTTGGGTAGATATATTAGACAATGCTGCTTTATTTGCAACTTTTCCGTTTATAATTACAAGCGGTTCTTTATCCTCTTTTTTACTACTTGGTTTTTTCTCATCAATAGAAAGGTTTGGCTTACTATTTTTTTTAGTTTTAATTAGAATTACACCATTTGGTGCTTTGTATTCTTTTAAAGCTTTCTCGTCTTTTATAATATCTATAGATTCAATTTTTGTTTGATCAAGCAAATTAACAATTGTGTAGTTATACTTTACTCCATCAATATAAACATCTGGTTTTTTCTCTGCTTTTACTTCAACTTTTAGTTTATTTTGTGCAGAAAAGTTGGCAATAGATATACAGGATATAAAAATTGCAATGAGTATTTTTTTCATAATTTATTTTAATATTAGTGAATTTTTATTTTAAAATTATTTTGATGCTAAGTATACAATAACCATGTTATCTTCATACAATACTTGCTGTATTTCTGCTACATTTTTTTCTTTAGGAAACATAGATAAAGCCTCGTTTAGCAAAGCTTCATTTTTTTTATCATTTATTTTATTGGTGTAATTATAAATAAATATTGATATAAATAAAACGATAGATGCAGCAATTCCAGATAAACGAATTAATTTTTGTTTTTTCCTTTTTTCTTTATTTTGTATTGCACTCCAAACAGAATCTTTTAAATTAGAAGGAATCTCAGCTTTATTTTTATTCACGTAAGTCGCCCATTTTTCTATTTCTGGGTCGTTATTTTTACTGTTAAAAAGCCACTCTTCTTCCTCGAGTGTAGTTTTAGCAGTAAAATACTTGTTTTTTAAATCATCAGATTTTCTGATATTCATAGTTATATATTTTAGTTAATTCTACACCAACTTGTTTTCTGGCTCTCGATAATAAAACCCTAACATGTTCTATTTTTTGATTTGTAATAATGGCTATTTCTTTAAATTCAAAACCATCAAGATCTCTCATAAGCATAACTTCCGCTTGTTTTTCGGGTAATTCTTTTAAAATATTTTTAATATTTTCGGTTAGTTCTTTCCACTCAATTTGATGCTGATTTGTATCCGATTCTAATATTTTTAATTGATATTCCGAAGAATTAAAATTCGATTTTTTCTTTTTCAAAAGATCCAAACAATAATTGCGAGCTGTTAAAAACACAAAACCAGGAATATTTGGGTGATTTGCAATTTTATTACGTCTATCCCAAAGTTTTATCATTATTTCTTGAACGGCATCTTCGGCGCTTTCATTATTTTGAAGCATTCGATAAGCCATTCGATAAACTTTATCTGAGAGAGAAAGTATTTTAGTTTCGAAATCTTTTGTTTTCATCTTATATTTAGAATAACGAATATTCTTGAAAAGTATAACAAGATTTAGTAAAATAAAGTAAATTAATTTACAAAAAGAAGATAATTAAGAAGATGAATTCTAATAAATTTTTATTGAATAAGACTACTACAGCTATAATTACTCATAATAAAAGAAATTGGTATTCTTTTTAAAAACACATTAAGTATTAACTGTGATTCGATTATGTTTTTCAAGTAAAATTTAACCCGTAATTAATCGATTAGCAAACACTTTTTCAATGGTTTTACAACTCCAAAAGTGGACGTTTATTTTGTGAAAAATAATTTATCGCCAACAGGTTTGGGAGAATCAGGTTTATTGCCTGTTGGAGGTGCAGTTGCAAATGCAATTAATGCAGCTTTAGGAAAGAGAATGTACAGTAAGTCTTTTGTAAACGAGATGAAAAAAGAGTTCTTTTTTTGGGGTAATTACTCTTTGGGCAAAACCTTTAAATTAATTCTTTGTGTTCTTGTAGATAAAGTTTCTAAAAATGCCAAAACAGCTTTTATTTCTGTTTTGTTTAAGTCTAATTTTTTAAGCAGAGGAGAAGTTGCTGGTATTAAAGAATCTCTACCAACACCTATATATTTTTTTTGAATTGGAGCAGGATTTCCTAAATTATAAAGCTCTACAACATCTAAGAGCGATGGAAAATGCCCATGATGCATCCAAGGTCCTGTTTTAGAAATTTCTCTTAATGTAGGTGTTTTGAATTTTCCTAAATCTTCTTTTAAGCCAGTAATATTATATCTTCCAAAATCTTCATCTTTTGTGCCAAATAAAGTCTGCCCATCATTATGGAACTGATTATCAGAAAAATAAGGTGTATTGTGGCAATTGATACATCTTGCTTTGGTTCTAAATAAATGCAAACCCAAAACTTCTTCATCTGTAAAAAGGTTTTTTTTACCTTTTATAAAACGATCAAATTTGCTAGCTCTACTTACAATGGTTCTTTCAAAAGTTGCTATTGCTTTTAAAATTTTATCTAAGTTTATTTCTTCATTTCCAAATGCTTTTTTAAACATTGGTTTGTATCCTTTTACTTTACGAATTCTTTTTACAGCAATATTTTTATCAGTATTCATTTCTTTTGGGTCCGATATTGGAAAAGAAGCCTGATGTTCTAAACTTTTTGCTCTTCCATCCCAAAAAAGTGTATGTGCAAAAGCAACGTTTTTTATAGTCATAGAATTTCTATTATTATTTTGCCTATTGTGCCCTAAAGAACGGCTAATATTATCTGTCCAAGCTAATTCTGGATTATGACAACTTGCGCAAGCAATTTGTCCAGTTTTAGACAAACGACCATCAAAAAATAAAGCTTTACCTAAATCTTTTTTTGCTTTAGAATATCGGTTATCTTCTGGGAATTTTACTTTAGGTAGCATACCAATATCTTTAAATTTACTTTTATCAATTAAAGAATCTAATGTTGGAGCAGGCCATTTAGAAGTATTAGTTTGTGAATAAACTTCTCTTAAATAAGATATATCTATGTATGTATTTTTTTGTTTTGTGCAAGAAAAAATGATAACTAATAATAAAAATAGGTATTTAAATTTCATTTTTTGTTTTTAATTAATTCTTCAACTTTATCGTACATTAATGTCTTTTTTTATTTTCCTTAAAAGCCTTTTTGCGAACTGGATTTTCACGTAAGGCGAAACTTAAAAGTTTATTTGTAGTTGAAAAAGTATCTAATTTATAATTGTTTTCTTTTTGCATTCGTTTTTTTTAATTATCAATTAAATTTAGTCTTTTTATTTCATTATTTGTATCATCAATTATAAATTCTTTAAATCTGTAAGGGTGTGTAAATCCAAAATTTTTGCCAATTTTTTTACATTCTTTTTCAGATAACCAAATGTGATATGCCAGACGAAGCCAAGTGTACCCAATTCTTGTTTTAGCTATTCTACTTGCGTCTTCATCACCAAGTTCATAAGCTAAAACAACACTTAAAGAATCTTTATATTTTCTTATTCTAGATTTTATAAATTTATATTTTTTAATTGCTTTATCAAAGGTTTCTTTAGAAATTGAAATATTAAAATTATCATCTAAATACTTATAGTTTTTGTTTAGAAAGTCGATTTTACTTAAACTATCCATTTTTAAATCTTTTTGTTTCCAAAAAAAAACTAATTCTTCTTTAGTCATTTTTTTTAAATCTAAATAATTTTTGTTTTGACTAAAACCACAGGTTGATATAAATAGAACTAAAATAAATAGCTTTTTTTTCATAGTTTATAGTTCTATGGGTTTATTACAGTTTTGATTTATTGGAGCTGGCTTAGGATAATTTCTTTGATTGTACAATTTATAAATGGCTGTTCTTGTGCCACCAAAAAGTGCTGTATTTTCTGCTTTTAATTCAAAATTTATTTCTATTAAGCCTGTAGAAATTTCTTTATAAGTTCCATTTCCGGAAATAGAAATTGTATAATTATTACCATTTCTATCTTGAATTTGCAAATCGTTTTCTACTACTTTTACAAAACCTTCTGTTTTACTATTTCCATTTAAAGGGAAAAACTCTAAAGCTTCAGTAATATTAAATCCTGGTGAATTTGCACTGTTTGTAGATTCATTTGTAAACCACCTTTTTAAATTAAAAGAATTGGTTGTTCTACCAGCAATTGGTGTATTAAATCCAATTCTAAAGGCATGATGATATATATCGTCTGTTGGGTTTGCTGTACCTTTATCATCAAACAAAACTGCATTTGGGTGATTACTTTCTACTATAACTGGGAATGTAAATGCATTAAAAGTGGACCAATCACAAACACCATTAGCATTTAAATCGAACCAATATTCGCCATAAGTTCTGTGAAATTGGTCTGAAAGATTGTAAAATTGTGCGGCTGTAAATGTAGTATTATCTCTATCTACAACGAGCTCTTTTTTAATTGTTACTGTTTTTAAACCATTAATTTTATAGTTGGCAATATTGTTTAATTCGAATTTTGTTTTAAACTCCAACACATTAATTTTAATGTGTTCATTAACAGTAAAAACATAACTAATTTGGTTGTTTTTTGTAATTGGTAATTGCTCTAAACTATAGTCAAAATTACTTTGGGTTTCTAAAAGCAACTTTGTATTTGCAATTTCTGATGCTATAAAACCTTTTGGAAAATCGATGTTTATAATACGTTTTTCACCTATATTTCCTATAATTTCTTGATTGTTTGGATTTGCAATTTTATAGGTAAAATTTAATTTACTAAAATTTATTGTTAATTTATTATTCGAAATTACATCATTTGGCATGCCAATACTTATGCTTTTATCAGAACTTTTTGTGAGTTCAAATTCTAATTTAGGATTTTTAGAAATGTTCCATCTTTCATTAAATTTTACATAAATAGTATCTACTTTTTTATCTTTTGTAAACGTTAATTTATTTTGTGGCGTAATTTCTATGTTATTTAAGTTTAAAATTGTGGTTTTAAAATCTACAGTAATTACATTCTTATTTAAAGATGCTAAAGCTACAGGTATTTTAAGTATTTTAAAATTGTTTTTTGTAAATGAATTAACGGGTTGTAAACCGCCATTTACTTGTGGGAATTCTAAAGCTTCGTTATTATTATCTACAAGCAAAAAAAAGCGTACAAAACTGTTATCAGTATTAAAAACGATAGTTTTATCTTCTGTACAAGATAATAGAATAATAAAAACTATTCCTAAAAAGTAAATTTTAGTAACCTTCATTTTGTTTGATGTTTTGGTTTAAAGAAACGCTTGCAAATGGAATTGGTAAAATAAAAAAGTTTGATGGATAACTTAAGTTACAAACTGTTGCAATACAGCCTAAATCGCGAATTACGTCTTTTTTATATCTGGCAATATCAAAAAATAAATGTCCTTCAAAAGCTAACTCTCTTCTGCGTTCTAAAAATATTTCTTCTAATAAATTGTTGGTATTATTTATTGCTAATAAATTTGCGCGTTCTCTAATAATATTTAAATCTGCTAAAGCATTTGCTGTGTTGTTTAACCTTGCATTGGCCTCTGCTCTTATTAAATATATTTCTGATAATCTTATAAAAAGTGTTCCTGGGCTTACTTGATATTTTTTAGTAAAAAAGTAACTTTCTAAAGCTACATTTCCATTTTTTTCAGTTTCTAATTGCTGTTCTAAAAATAGATCTGCTCTAATATCATTAGTAGAATAAAGGCTTAACAAATCTCCAGAAGCTACGTGTCTTTTATAATTTTGGTTACTGTTATAACCAAAAAAAGAATTTGCAAGAGAAGAGCTAACAGCACCACTTGAATTTCTTGGTGCAGAAAACTCTAAAATGGTTTCTAAAACAGGTGCTTCTGTTTTTTCCCATTCTAATATGTAGTTGTTTTTGGTTAATAAAACCTTATAACTACTTGTAATTACTTTGTTAGCATATTCAAGTGCTTTTGGGTAATCATTCATTTGCAAAGCTATTTTTGCATACAATGCTTGTGTAGAAATTACTGAAAAATAAGAAACTTCTAAACCACCTAAAAGTTGAATGTTTTGATATAATTGCAAAGCATTTTCTAAATCTTGTTGTAATAATGTATAAGTTTCTGCCATTGTTTTTCTGGCAGGGAAATCTACACCAGCTATAACAGTATTGGTATTATAAACAACACCTAAATGAGAGGCATCTACAGTAAAATTATAATTTTGAGCAAATAATAAAGTTAATAAATAATGTGCTGTTGCTCTTACAGTTAAAAGTTCTGCTTTTAATTGGTTATTTTCTTCTGATGATAAAAAAATAAAAGAGTTATTATTTTCTAACAATACATTTGTTTGATTGATTAAATCGTAACAATCTTCATAAAAGGTTTCAAAATCTAATTTGTTTTCTTTTGAATTGAAAGAATAGGTATTTAAAAATTTAGCAGGAATGCTAATTTCTTTATTCGATATTACAGGTGTAAATGTAATATTGCCACCTAAAAGGTCTGCATAAACTGCAAAATTGCCAGAAAGAATAGCTTCTAAATCTCTATAAATGCCATTGTAAGCTTGTAAAACGCCTTCTTTTGTAGCTAACTGTTGTTTTATAGAAACTTGTTCATCTGGTTCTTGTTCCAAAAAATCGCTACAAGAGTAAAAGCTAAATAGTAAAATGCTTATTAAAAAGGGTATTTTTTTCATCATTAAAAATTTGCGTTAACACCTAAAGAAATGGTTCTCATTTCTGGATAAATATTACTAAATTCTGCTATTCCATTTCTATTATCGGCTGTTTTACTAAAAAACCATGTATAAACATTAGAAACATTTGTAAAAATACTTAAATCATCTAAAGGAATTTTTATATTTTTAAGTGGTAATGAGTAACTTAAATTTATTGATCGTAATTTTATATTGGATGCATCTACTAAATATTTAGAAGAATTAGAAATAATTCTATTATTATCTGCAATAATTGGGTACAAAGCTACATCGCCTTGATTTTGCCAGGCATCATAAAAAACATTGGCATTTATATTTCTATTGGTTATAACTCTGTATTGATCTACCAAAACTCTATTTAACAATTCACTTTGCCCAAAAGCATAAGAAAAAACGAAAGCAAGGTTAAAATTATTATATTTAAAACTGTTTCTAAAACCCCCAAAAACAGTAGGTTGGCTATCTCCAATTGGTTCCCAGTTTGTATTGTTAAAATTTGCAGCAATATAACTGGCATCATAAATATTGTTATTTACATTGTACAATTCTCTTCCAGTTGCTGGGTCAATTCCTAAAAAATTATAACCCCAAATTGTAGAGGTTGCAAAACCAATTCTTTGTGCTCTTGCAGTTTCTGCACTAGAAAATTGAGAACCTAGACCAGATAAAGAAGTTACTTCATTTTTTAAAGTAGCAATATTAAAATTAGTAGACCAATTAATTTTTTTTGTTTTAATCCAATTGGCTTGTATAGAAAACTCTATACCCTGGTTTATCATTTCTGCACCATTTATTTGTACATTATTAAAACCTGTTTCTGGGATTGCATCTCTACTTGTAATAATATCTTTTCTTAAATCTCTATAATACTCTAAAGTAGCAGAAAATTTATTTAAAAAATTAAAATCTAAACCTATATTTGCTTTTATATTTCTTTCCCAACCTAAATTTGGGTTTGGTGGCGATGTTGTATTTGCATAATTAAAGCCATTGTAACCATCATTACCTTCATTATCTACAGTATACAAACCCAAAGATCTATAAGAACCAATTCTTGAATTTCCAGTAGAACCATAACTTACACGTAGTTTTAAAAAATCTATAACGTTAGATTTAAAAAAATCTTCGTTACTAATTACCCAAGCAGAACCAATACCTCCATTAAATGCTGTGTTTTTATCTGTACCAAAAGCAGAACTTTGATCTATTCTAAAATTAACCAAAAAATAATATTTTTTTTCAAAATCGTAATTGAGTTGAGAAAATAAAGAAAGCCCTGTATCTGTATTACTGTCAGATTCTTCATCAATAATAAGTGCTTTATCTAAACTTTGAGGCGTACTAAAATTAGAAAAGCCAGCACCAATTCTATATCCAAACTCATCTGTATCACTTCTTGCTTCTACTCCTAAAAGAGCATTAAAAGTATGTTTTTTATTAAAAATTTTATCAAAAGTTATGTTTGCATTCCAATTCCATTTATTGGTGTTTCTTTCTCTTAACATTCTTCTGCCAAAAATGGGAACACTTATTTTAGGACCATTTGGGTCTTGAGGATTTGTAATAGATTTATTACCCAAATCACCAGTTCCATTTTTTCCAGAAAAGAATCGATCTTCATTTTTTAAAGAAAAATCCATACCAAATAATGTAGAAAATTTTAAATTATCTAAAATGTTATAATTTAGAGAAATACTGGTTATAAATGCTTTTGTAACAACTTCGTTTTTATTTTGGTTGGCAACTGCCAAAGGGTTACCAAATGTGTCTATAAAAGTATAATTTCCATTATCATTAAAAGGAGCCAAGGTTGGTTGTACAGCAAAATTTGCTAAAGTATTTGGTGTGTTTTTAGTAACTATTGATGGCGAAAAACGAATATTTGCACTCCATGTATCCTTCTTATAACCAATATTTATACTTGTATTTAATCTTTTTAAATTATTGTTAATTTGGCTCTCATTATTTATTTGATATCCTACACTTGTTCTATATGTCCAGTTTTTTATTCCACCAGAAAAACCTAAATTATAATTAGAATAAGTGCCAATTCCATTTAACAAATTATGCCAATCTGTATCTACACCATTCCAAGGTTCTATTGCATCTAAATTTCCGCTATTTTGGTTGTAAATATTTCTTACTGTTTGGTATTGCTCGCCATTTAAATATTTAAATTGATTAAAAGGACTACTTACACCAGATTGTATTGAAGCATTAAACTTCACTTTTCCTTTTTTACCAGATTTTGTGGTAATAATAATTACACCATTTGCGGCATCTGCACCATACAAGCCAACTGCAGCTGCATCTTTTAAAATATTAAAACTTTTTATATCTTGTATGCCAATTCTTGCTAAAGGATTTAAAATATTTTCTGATAAGAGACCATTACCAGCATCAAAAAAATTGTTGCCATCTAAACCTGTTTCTTCAGATAAAATAACACCATCAACAATAATTAATGGCTGTGTAGAAGTACCAACAGCATTGTTATTTAATTGTGTTAAAGAACCTTGGCCTCTAACATTTATCTTAATTTCTTCACCTAATTGATTGCCAGATTCTATGTAAACACCAGCAACTTGCCCTTCTAACAATTGGTCAAAAGAGGTGGCTACTTGTTCTGGAATAATGTCTTTGGTTTTTATATTTTCTATACTCCCAACAACGTCTTGTTTTAATTTTGATGTGCCATAAGAAGAGGTTATTATTATTTCATCTAAATTGGCAACATCTTCTTGTAGTTTAATTACAAAATAAGATTTTTTACCTAATTTAACTTCTTTAGACTTATAGCCAATAAATTTTACAACTAAAATTATATCTTTTATGTTTGTTTTGCTCTTAACTTTATAAGCAAATTTTCCGTTAAAATTGGTAACAGCTCCTTTTTTGGTTCCTTTTATTAATATGGATGCACTTGGTAAAGGATTGTTTGTTTTAGTATCTAAAACAACACCATTAATAATTCTTTCTTCTTGAGAGAAAGAAGAAAAAGCAAAAAAAAGAATTATTAAGAAAAAGATTTTTTTTATCATAAAAAATAAAAACTTCGTTATCTAAAAATTAAAGATAACGAAGTTAATTTTAAGGGTTCAAAAATTATTCTACAACTATTTTTTGTGTTTTTGTTGTATTTTTACTTTCTAATTTTAATAAATATACTCCTGTACTTAGAGAATGTTTAATTTTGTTATCGACTAATGTTCCTCTTGAAACAGAACGCCCATTTAAATCTAAAATAGAATAGTAAACTTTATCGTTTAAATTATGAGAAACGTTAATTGTATTTTTTGATGGATTTGGATATATGGAAATTGCATTAAAAGTTGCTTTTTCGATAGATAATGTTGTTGGGTTTAATACATACAATTCGTTACCTGTTGTACCATTATCACCTTCAAAATAAATTTTATTATTAAATAAAACTAAATCATCAACATCTTTTATGGTGTTGCTTATTAAGTCTGTGGTAACTCCATTTGTTCTATATAAATGACCAGTTGTTGTTGTTGCTTCTTCACCTCTATAATATAAAAAACCATCATATTCTAAATAATCAGAGGGGTCATGATTTTGTGTATCTCCAGTAAAATTAGAGATATTTATAGTTGTATTTGTTGCAGGGTCGTATGCAATTAAATTATCTCCTCCACCATTAACAGTAACATCACCTTCAAATAAAATTTTATTATTAAAAGCGACTAAATTATTAACGCCTTTGTAAATATCTGCAGCAGCTACAGCAACTGTTCCAGCAGTTGTACCATCAGTTTTCCATAATTTGCTTAATGCTTCAAAATACAATTCGTTTCCTAAAATAGTAAAATTACTAATGCTAGCGTTTCCATCATCACCAGTAATATCTTTTACAAGTGTAAACATATTTGTAGTTGTATCAAAACTGTACAATTCTATGCCAATTGTAGCATCTTGGCTTGCTAAAGATGCATAACAGAAAATTTTATTTTTAAAAGCAACAATATTTGTTAAAATATTTTCATCATCAGTGCCAGTGTTTGCATTGGTTAAAGTTGTACCATCAAAAACAAGTAAATCGTTTGTATCTCCAGCAGTAGTAATACCTGTCATGTAAACTTTACCATTAAGAGTAATTGGTCTTTGGGCAGATTCATTAAAATTTGGTAATAATTCTGCACTTACAGTTCCTACAGCAGTTCCATCAGATTTCCAAATGTTTGCTCCATCTGCATCACTTACTGTAAAATACATGGTATTATTAAATGTAAAGAATTCTCTTGGTAGACTACCAGAGCTACCACTATTTATATCTTTAAGTAAAGATGTGCCAGCTTCTGTGCCATCTGTAACCCATAATTCTCTACCTAAATTTGCGTTTCCTGGAGAATTTAATCCATTAGTATCATGGGCAGAAAAGTAAAGTTTACCATCAAAAACATATAATTGCTGTGGATTTGAACTTTTGTTGGTTTCACCAGTATTTTCTAAATTAATGTTTTTAACTGGCGATATTTGAGCAGTTAAATAAAAAGTTAGGAATAACATTCCTGCAAAAAGTAATTTTTTAGTCATAATAGTTATTAATTATTTTTCACAAAAGTAATTATTTAGAATGGTTTTAAATAGTTTTTTAACAGTAATTTTTATAGTTTATAAATAAAAAAAAATCTCAAGATATTTTTACCTTGAGATTTTTGCTTTCAATTTTTCAACTTCAATTTTAGTTTTTCTTTTTCAAATTTTATTTGTGTTTTTACACGATAATGGCTAATGAAAATTCATTAGGTATATATTATGCTGATACAGCTAACCTATTTTTCTTTTTATAGTTACTTGGCGAACAGTTAAACATTTCTCTAAATTTTTTCGAGAAATAACTTCTACTAGAAAAACCTAAACTATAAACGATTTCAGAAATACTTAAATCTGTATTCGTAATTAATTGTTCCGATTTTTTTAAACGTATGGTTCTTACATATTCGCAAACTGTTAAACCATGCATTAATTTAAAACCTTCCTGTACTTTTGCTGCAGTTAAACCAATTTTACGAGTTAAAACGTTTACTCTGTGATCCATATCTGGGTAGTTGTTTACGTACTCAGTTAATTCTTTTATCAATTCCATTTCGCTTTTTGTTAACGAAGAAGATGCAATTTGTGGGTTTGTTAAATCTTTTTTATGTTGCTCGATTTCTAAAGCTAAAATTAAGTTTACAATTCCTTTTGTTAATAAAGCTTTTACAACACCCTCATTATCAATTGCTCTTAATTGTTTTATGTTTTCTGCGATTTTTAAGTTGTAAGAACCTAAATAAATGTAATCTTCTGTTTTATTTGTAATAAAAGCCTCTTTTAAAGTTGCATTAATAGAAGAAACATTTCCTTTTTTTACTGCTGTATTTACAGAAATTATTGTTGTATTTGTTTCCACACCTTCAAACAAATTAATGGTATTTTTTTGGGATACAACATTAGAAATTATACTTGTTTGAAAAGTTTCAATTGTATTTATAGTCTCTCTTTTATCAAAAGAATGAGATATTTTTCCTTTAGAACAGTACACAAAATTAATATGTGAACCTACATTAGAGTCTATGCTAATTTGTAAATCTCTTTTAGCATTGATATTAAACTCCAATAAACTAATACCATCTTCTAAACTAATAGAACGAATAGTACCATTACCTACTTTGTTATTAAGAGTAAGAATATTTTCTCCTGCAACAGTATTTAATGTGCCCCCAATTTCTTTTTGTAATTTATTAAAGAATAAATTTAAGCCGTTTAATTTAGAATTTACAGTAATCATAATTGGTTGGTTTTTTAAGTTATTATTAGTTTTTGCTTTTAAATCAGTTAAATTTTGTTTAACATTTAATTAAAATAATACTACAAAGAAACAACCATAAACGACTTTTTTTGTTACACAATTTTTTTTTTTTGTTACATGATTTCATTTTTTGTTATAAAACTTATGTTTTTTTTAAGTTAATAATTTGTTTTACAGTGTTTTAATATAAATTTTTAATTTAAAATCATATTTCAATTAGAAATTATATAAGATATTAAGGAAATTGTATAACAAATTTTGTTGCATTTGATTTTAAATCTACTTGAACAAAAAAATAAATTTAAAATTTAAAAGTGATGAAAAATTTGATACCTAATATATATGTTTCTTTCGGTTGTATTTATTGCAGGTATAAAAACAAGTTCTTCTAATTTAAATAAAGTTGATAAAAAAAAACGTAGAAAAAAAAGTTACAGCAACTTTTGATGGAGCAGAAAAAAACTATTATTTTTATACAGATGCAAAAAGAAATGCGCTTTAGTTTTAGGTCATAAATTCAGAAGCAAAGAAAAAATACGATTTGGTTGCTGGAGATTATGTTGGGAAAAAAAAATCAACATTAATTAATGTGAGTTCTATTTAAGAAATAATAGATGTCTATATTTTAATTTATAACTACAATTTGTAAGGTTCTTCTTCCTACGTCATTGAAATGACATTTATTTTTCAATAAAAAAATATAAACACTTAATAGTCAAATAGTAAAGTGTCTAACTCACGTTAATTATAATGATGCGAAAATTGTAAGCCTGAAAAAAAATTGAGAAATAATACCTTTTCTGTTTTGAAATTATTGTAAAAGAAAATAATGGTTTATCGCTGTTGTATTTTTAATACGTTTAACCTGTAAATCTATTGGCTTTTTAATGTTTAAGAATTTTTAATTTTATAGCCTACAATCGCAAGTACTACAGCTAATATTAATAACAAGTGAACTAATAAAGACCCAACTGCGTATACAAAAAAGCCTAAGGCCCAAATTATTATTATAAGAATAGTAATAGTGTATAGTAAGGTTTTCATGCTTGCTTTAACTTTTATCAATTATATTTTCTATGTTTTTTTTATTTTGTCTTAAGAAATCTTCAGCTTCGCTGGCTAAAATACTTATGGATATTTTATTAGATTCTTCCGAGAGTTTATTCATTAAATTTATTTGATTACTAATCATTATATTTAGTTTTGTTAAATAAATGTTTTGATTTATTTCCACTTCTGTAGTATCTGTAAATGTAGTATTTGTATAGTTAGGCAACAATACCAATTCGTGTTTAGAAAGCTCTTTTAAATTTGTTAAACGTTCTGTAGTATTAAACTCAAAAGATTTTAAAAGAGACTTTGTTTTTTTGCTTATGTAATTTTTAGATTTAATGTAGTTGCTGTAATTAATTAAATTTATGTAGTTCTCGGATGCTAAAACTAATAGTTTTGCCTCTTTTTGGCTTTTGTTTATTTTAGCTTCTTTATTGGCTTCATTGTCCTCCTCCGTTTTTCCATTATTGTTTGTGTCACAAGAAACTACTGAGAGAAAAATTGCTACAAACATAAAAACACTAAGAAGAGAGCTTATCAGTATTTTTTTATTAAGATTCATTATATGCTTTGTTTTGTTATACAAAGGTTAAAAAAATTAATGTTTTATTGTTATATAATTAATAACAGAATTTATAGAATTACCATTAAGTTAATGTTAAATTTTATAAGTAGAGGAAAAATATTTGGCAAAAGTAAAAAAATTATTTAAAAGGAAGAAAAACTTCGAAGATTGCTCCTTTATTTAGTTTCCCTTTAGCAAATATATAACCTTGGTGGTTGTCTACAATTTTTTTACAAATAGACAAGCCAATTCCTGTTCCAGAATATTCGTTTTTGTTATGTAGTCTGCTAAAAAGCACAAAAATCTTTTCTGCAAATTCTTGGTTAAAACCAATTCCATTATCTACAAATGTTAGTTTATGGTAGTTGCTATATTTTGGTTTTTTTAATTTAGGAACATCGTCTGCTGCTACTTTACAGTAAGAAATATTTATTGTGGGTGCTAGTTCTTTTTTACTGTATTTAAGAGAGTTACCAATTAAATTTATAAATAATTGTTGAGCTTGAAAAGGAATAACGGTCATTACAGGAATGGCGTCCGAAGTTATTTTTGCTTTCTTATCTAAAATTGTTTCTGCCAATTCTTGTTTTGCATTTTCTAAAATAAGATTCATATTGGTAGCTTCTAAAACTTCTTCCGACTTATTGGTTCTAGAAAACTGTAATAAATCGTCTATTAACAAACGCATTCTAGAAGCTGCAGTTTTTATTCTTTTTAAATACAAGGTTCCTTTTTCAGATAAATTATCGGCTTCTTTATCATCTAACCTAGAAATAAAAGTTTGAATTTTACGCAAAGGTTCTTGCAAATCGTGACTCGCAACATGGTTAAAAGAAGACAATTCTTTGTTATTTCTTTCTAGCTCTAAATTTCTTTCTTCTAGCAACCTGTAGTTTTCTACTTCTTCTGTAATGTCGGAGGTAATTCCTAAAAGCCTTTTTTGATCATCATTACTAACAATAATTTTCCCATAAGCTTTAAAATGTCTTATATTTCCATTTTTTTGAACAATTCTGTAATAGATAAAAGGTAAATTTTCTTCTTTAATCATTTTATCTACCTGTTTTTGTAGATTTTCCAAATCCTCTGGATGTACAAACTCCATAAAGCTTTCGATGGTCGATGGAAAGGATTGTGGTTGTTCTCCTAAGAGACGATATAAATTGTCTGAATATTCAAATCGATTTTCATTAATATAATAGGTCCAATTGCCATGTTTACTAACAATTTCCGATTGATTTGTAGATTCTTTAAAAATTTCTAACTGGATGTTTTTCTCTTTAAGTATTTTTAAATCTTTATTAATTTTGGCATAAGTAAGTAATAAAAGTACCAATGTAATTATTAAAACAGAATAGATAACCAAAGGTGTATTTGTGAGGCTTTCGTTACTTTTTTTCTTACGAATTTGTAATAGTTCGTTTTGATGAGAAATCATTTTACTAATTGCTGCACGAATATTGTCCATCGTTTGTTTTCCATTCTTTAATAAGGCATAGAAACCAGCAGTATTTGTGCCGTTTTTATCTGCATATTTTAGGCTTTTATCAAAAATACTTAGGTTTTCACCAATTAGAAAGCTTAGGTTTTTTAGATTATTTTGTTGCTCTTTATCGTCTATTGTAAGCTCTTTTAACCTTGCAAAACTATTATTTGCGTTTTCTCTACTAGCGTAATAAGGTTGTAAATAAAGAGTGTCTTTTGTAATAAGGTAGCCTCTTTGCCCTGTTTCTGCGTCTTTTAAATATGAAAGAATTTGTTCTAATTCTACGTTAACTTCATAGGTGTGTTCTACCATTTCAAAAGACATTACCAATTTTTGAATGTGTTGGTAAGCAAAACCTCCAATGCAAAGTATTACAAAAAGGCTAGCGCCAAAAATGGCTTTTAGAAAACGTTCCGATTTTAAAATTGTTCTTTTCACTTTATAGGCGTAATAAAAAGTTATCTTTATTTAAACCACTGGTATGATATTGCCAATTAATGGTAACTACGTTAGACAATATTTTTTTCAATTTTTTAAAATCGTCTGGCTTTTTAATGTAAATATTAGCGCCCATTACAAAAGTATTTTCTATATCTTCTTCGGAGGCAGAAGTAGAGTAAATGGCAATTGCAATGTCTTTAAAAAGTTCGTTTTTCTTAATTTCAACCAAACATTCTATTCCCGATTTTTTAGGCATGTTTAAATCTAAAAAAAGAATATTGGGTAAAGAATCGGTTTCGCTATTTAAATAGTTCATTAACTCTACACCATCGTTATAGGTTTTTACTTTGGTATTCATTTTTAATTCCTCGAAAGCTTCTTCGAAAAACAATCTATCATCCTCATCATCATCTGCCAAAACGATATATATACGATCTTCTTGCATAAATTAACTGTTTAATTTGTTGTTCAATTCCCTTCTTTTTGTAATTATTCTCTGAAATGTAGAAGGAGTAATACCTGTGGTATTTTTAAATTGTGTGCTTAAATGTGCTACACTAGAATAGTTTAATTTGTAAGCAATATCTGTAAGTGTTAGCTCGTTTTTTGTAATTAATTGCTTGGTGTATTCTATTTTTTGAAGAATGATAAAATTCTCGATAGAAGTAAAGGTAATTTCCGAAAACAAATTAGACAAATAGCCATAACTATGTTCTAATTTTTCTGATAAATAAACAGAACTTTTTACGTTAATATTGCTGTTTTCATTAAAAACCATATCTATAATTGTATCTTTTATTTTTTGAACTAAAATACTTTTTTGGTTTTCTACAATTTCACTTCCATATTCGTTTAAAGAATCGTTTAAAGCAGTTAATTGCTCTTTAGAAATTTTCTCTAAAAATTCAATCTCTCCAAAGCTTAATGTTTTGTATTTGATGTTTAGTTCTTGTAGTTTGTCTTCAAGAACTTTGTTACAAATGGCTGTAAAATCGAACTTAATAAATATTTTCATACATAAGTAATTACCACGCTAAGATAATAGATTATTAAATAATATATATTACTTACATTTACAAAAAGAAAGAGCAGTATTCTCTCTATGAAACTTTATGTTAGAAAATACGGGTTTTTATAAGGATATAGCATCATCAAATTGCATTAAGAGAACTGTTAAAGGACGAAAATTTCTTTAATTTTGTGGTTTGTTATCGTAACAGATATTTTAGATTCTACAACTGGGAAAATTCGATAGAAAATATTTAATTAAGAATTGGCTTATTACCAAATTCGGAAAATTCTATTTCAAGTTTTTTAAAGAAGGAAAAGAATACTTGTTTAAGATTTCGCAATTATCGGACACGATTATGTTTATAAACACTATTTTTTCAGGAACAGAAAAACAAATAGGGAAATTAAAATTATTGTTAGACTCCTTGGAATCGGATCGAAAAATAATTTACGGAATGCATGCTACTTATGCCTCTATAATGTCTTGTTATATAGAAGATAGAGACGAAAAACACATTCATTTTATAGATGGTACAGAAGGTGGTTATACAAGTGCAGCCAGAAAATTAAATATTTATAAAGAGTATTTTGGCAGTAAAAAGGGTAGTTTTAGATACAAAAAAAAGTCGCTTAAAAAAGCAACTTTTTTTATATGAATTAATCTAATTTCTAGTTCTCTCCAGTTTGTTTTTTAACGTCTTCGATCATTTTATCGTTAGGAACAATTGCTACATTTACTCTTCTGTTTTTTGCTCTTCCTTCTGCAGTTGTATTGTCGTATTTTGGTTTTTCTTCTCCATACCAAAGTGTGTTAAAACGACTATTAGCTAGCCCTTTATTAACTAAAAAGTTGGTTACAGATTTTGCTCTTTTTTCAGATAAAGTCATATTGTAAGCAGCTTTTCCACTACTATCTGTATGTCCAACAACTAAGATATTTGTATCAGGAAATTCTAAAAATACATTCGCAAGTCTATCTAAGGTTGCTTGAGACTTTGCATTAATATTCGATTTATTGGTATCGAAATAAACCCCACTATTCTCATCGAAAGTAACAACAATACCATTGTCTACTCTTTCTACTTTTGCTCCAGGAACTTCTGTTTCGATTTTTTTTGCTTGGTCGTCCATTTTCTTACCAATTAAAACGCCAGCTCCACCACCAATTACACCACCAATTACAGCTCCAAGTTTCCCGTTTTTTCCACTTCCAACATTGTTTCCAATAATAGCACCAATAATGGCTCCAGCTCCAGCTCCAATTACACCACCTTTTTGTTTGTTGTTTGCATTTTTAGTAGCTTCACAACTAGAAAAACCTAGTGTTAAGGTAATTGCTAACGTAAAAACGGATATTTTTTTAATTAATTTTTTCATAATATTTATTGTTTTGTAAAGTTCATGTTAATAATAAAAGGCGTACCATTTACAGTTAAATTCTGTTGCCAAGTCATAAAATTATCAGACAGTTGAGACAACTCGACTCTAAAACCAATGTTATTTTCGTTTCCTTTTGGTTTTAATAAAAAGTCGTAATAACCAGAAGCTTCATTAATTTCTTGAATTACAAAAATAAAATCTCTTTTTCCTGTTGTACAATTTTTATTGTTTACTGTATATACTCCAGAATTATTATTTGGTACAAATTTCCAAGTACTACCTTCTAAACATTCTTTCGAAGCATCGTTAAATAGGGTTACATTGTAGTCGCCAGTTTTACTGTAGGTAATTTTGTTAAGTACCCAATTTCCTTTTATGGTTTTCTCTTTAGATCGTACGTTTTTAGATGCACCACAAGAAAAAAGTGTTAATGCAAATATAAAAATCATTATTTTTTTCATAAATATTTCTTTTTTGGTTGTTGCAAAGAAACGACAGAATTAGTTATAAATGTAACTCAAAAGCAAAAAAGGTGGATGCATTTAAAAATAAATACCTTGTGCCAATCGAAATGTATTTGCATGTGCATTTACAATAGTATTAATATTTGGTGAATAGCCACCACCCATAGAACACATAACAGGAATTTTTAAATCGAAACAAGTCTGTAAAATAAATTGATCTCTTTTTCTACAACCTTCTATAGTCAATCCTAGTTTTCCTAACTTATCTGTTTCAATAACATCTACACCACATAAATAATAAATAAAATCTGGTTTTTCTTGGTTGATAAGTTTTGGGAGTATGTTTTTTATTTTTGATAAATATTCACCATCTTTTGTATTATTCTCTAGCGCAATATCTAAATCGCTTTTTTCTTTAATAAAAGGATAATTGCTTTTGCCATGCATAGAAAAGGTAAAGACAGAAGCATCATTCTGGAAAATTTCTGCAGTTCCATTTCCTTGATGTACATCTAAATCTACAATTAAAATTTTTTGTGCTAATCCTTTATTTTGAAGATATTTTGCCCCAATTGCTTGGTCGTTTAACATGCAAAAAGCTTCTCCACGATTCGAAAAAGCATGATGCGTTCCACCTGCAATATTCATTGCAATTCCATTTTTTAGGGCAAATTCAGATGCTTTCATAGTGCCATCTGCAATAATCATTTCTCTTTCTATTAAAACTTCAGAAAGAGGAAAACCAATTTTTCTTGCTGCTTTTTGTGAAAGTGTAATGTTTAATAAATCGAAAAAATATTCTGGATCGTGAACTGTAAAAAAGTGTTTGTTATTCGGAATTTTGGGTTCAAAGAAATTTTCCTTTATACAAGTTCCTTCGTAAATTAATTGTTGAGGCAAAAGGTCATATTTTTCCATAGGAAAACGATGCCCTTTTGGTAATTCGTGTTTGTATATGGGATGATATGCTATTTTTAGCATTAACTAACCTCTTGTCCGTTTTTAACTTGTTGTTGTGGTTCAACAAAAGCTAATTTTCCTTCTGGTGTATCTGTCATTAAAATCATTCCTTGGCTTTCTACTCCTTTTATTTTTCTTGGAGCTAAGTTTATCAATACAGAAACCTGTTGACCAATGATATTTTCGGGTAAAAAACTCTCTGCTATTCCTGAAACGATTGTTCTAGTATCAATACCAACATCGACCTTTAATTTTAAAAGTTTTTTTGTTTTAGGTACTTTTTCTGCTTCTAAAATGGTACCAATTCTGATGTCTAATTTTGTAAAATCTTCAAAATCGATAGTTTCTTTTTGTGGAACAATCGTTTTTTTTCTCTTGTTCGTTTGCTTTCTTAGTTGCAATCAACTTTTGTAGCTGTTCTTCGATGGTTTTGTCTTCAATTTTAGAGAATAATAGTGCTGCTTTGTTAATTTGATGACCATCTGAAATTAAAATATTTTTATTAGCAACATCTTCCCAAGTTAGACCTCTCGACTGCGCTCGAGATGACAGGTTCAAAATATTTTTCAGTTTTTGAGAAGTAAAAGGTAAAAATGGTTCAGATAAAACGGCTAAAGCTGCTGAAATTTGCAAAGCAACATACATAATTGTTTGTACGCGTTGTTCATCTACTTTTATAACTTTCCAAGGTTCTTCATCAGCCAAATACTTGTTTCCAAGTCGTGCTAAATTCATTAATTCTTGAGAAGCTTCTCTAAAACGATATCTTTCAATAGATTTTCCAATAATGTTTGGAAAATTTTTAACTGCTGCTAAAACATCTTCGTCAATTTCTGTAAAATTATTTGGAGTTGGTACAATTCCTGAATAATATTTATTGGTTAACACCACAACTCTGTTGATAAAATTACCAAAAATGGCCACCAATTCGTTGTTATTTTTTGCTTGAAAATCTTTCCAAGTAAAATCGTTGTCTTTACTTTCTGGTGCGTTTGCAGTTAATGTATACCGCAAAACATCTTGCTGATTTGGAAATTCTTCCAAATATTCGTGCAGCCAAACTGCCCAATTTTTAGAGGTCGATAATTTATTTCCTTCTAAATTTAAAAATTCATTAGCAGGTACATTATCGGGTAAAATATAATCTCCATGCGCTTTTAACATACTTGGAAAAATAATACAGTGAAAAACAATGTTGTCTTTTCCAATAAAATGCACCAATTTAGTATCGTCTTTTTTCCAATAATCTTCCCAGTTTTTTCCTTCTCTTGCGGCCCATTCTTTGGTAGATGAAATGTAGCCAATTGGTGCATCGAACCAAACATATAACACTTTTCCTTCGCCACCTTCTACAGGAACAGGAATTCCCCAATCTAAATCTCTGGTTACTGCTCTTGGTCTTAAACCATCTTCTACCCAACTTTTTACTTGTCCGTACACATTTGGTTTCCAGTCTTTTTTATGTCCTTTTAAAACCCATTCTCGTAAAAAATCTTCGTGTTTGTCTAAAGGTAAAAACCAATGTTTGGTTTCTTTTACTGTGGGCACATTACCTGTAATTGCAGATTTAGGATTGATTAAATCTGTTGCATTATGCGAAGTTCCACAGTTTTCACATTGGTCGCCATAACTTTCTTCGAAACCACATTTTGGGCACGTTCCAACTACAAACCTATCTGCTAAAAACTGATTCGCTTCTGCATCATATAATTGTTCTGTAACCTCTTCTATAAATTCGCCTTTATTATATAAATCAATAAAAAATTCAGAAGCTGTTTCATGATGAATTTTCGAAGAAGTTCTCGAATAATTATCAAAAGAAATACCAAAATCTAAAAAAGATTGTTTGATAATGCCATGATATTTATCGATAATATCTTGTGGAGAAACACCTTCTTTTTTTGCTCTCATTGGTATGGCAACTCCATGTTCGTCGGAACCACAAATGTACGCAACATCTTTACCAGTTAAACGTAAATAACGCGCATAAATATCTGCAGGAACGTAAACGCCTGCCAAATGCCCAATATGAATTGGTCCATTCGTGTAAGGCAAAGCTGCTGTAATTGTATATCTTTTTGGAGCACTCATCATCAAAAAATTTAATTGCGCAAAAGTAAAGATATTTTAGTTGATTTTACTGATGAAAGCCTGCAATTAATCTTCAAAAATTTCGCCTACTGTAAAAGACAAATCAGGAAAAATAAAACTTGTAGCAGTTTCTTCTGCAATTAATGGTTTTAAACCGATATAAATATCATCTTTTAAAACATATCTGTGGATGGTTTTGTACACATAATCTACAATCCAATATTCTCTTACGCCATTTTCTTCGTATAATTCGTATTTATTTTTCATCTCTCTATTGGAATTACTTGGAGATAAAATTTCAATAATTAAATCTGGTGCACCAATACAACCTTTTTCATCGAGTTTATTTTTGTCACAAATAACACATAAATCTGGTTGAAAAACGGTACTAATATCTTCGTCTTTCGTTGAGTTTTTTCTTTTATCAACCAAACGAACATCAAAAGGAGCGATATAAACTTTACAATCTTTTTTGTGAAAGAAATTGACAAAAATTCGTCCTAATTCTCTTGAGGTAGATTGATGATTTCTTGCAGGAGCAGGAGACATTTTAAAAACGTTTCCTTTTAAAATTTCAATTCTCTCTTTAAACCTCCATTGTAAATAATCTGCGTATGTATATACTTTTCCGTAATCTAAAATTGGTTCTTCAACAGTATTTTTCATATCGTTTAATTTGTTACAAATTACAAATTATTAAGATGTTTACAAAATAAAGATGATTTTACTATTTTTATTGATTTTAAATTTGAAAATGAAAAAAATAACTTTTTTACTTTTATTGATAACTTTCTAATCAATAATTGTATAAAAATGGAGTTTTAAACGTCATTAGAATTGCATACATTTACATAGATTAGTTTTTAGACTTCTAAAACCTCAAAATTATGCAGAAAAAAACACTTTTTACATTTTTCTTATCGATGCTTTTTTTCACTGTTTTTTCGCAACAAAAACAAGATTCTATAAAAATAAAGACGAATCCGATTATTTTTACAGGAATGAATTTAGGTTTTACAAGCGCAGAATTAAGAGGGTTTAATCTAGGCTTCAATGTAAATTATCAACAAAAAAACAATCTTTTTACATTAAAATATACTGCCATTTTAGAAGAAGAAGATTTTGGTTATCTAATTCCATTTTTTAATGCAAATTCAGTAACATCACAATTTTCTTTATTGTATGGTAAAAGATATATAGAAGATAATTTTTCGTATCATTTTTCTGGAGGAATTTCTTATAGCCATACAAATGATAGAAAAATTAATAAAAGATACCAATACTTTGGTTTTCCTATAGAAATTGGTGTTAATTGGTTTAAATCTAAAAAGAAGAGGTTGGGACTTTTATATGGTTTAATTCCTGTTGGAAAACCTACAGGTTTTGGACGCTCTTTTGGAATAAAACTATATGCTAACATTGCAAAAAAGTCTTATGTGGGGTTAGGTTTAAACTTTGGTATAGGCTGGCATAAAAAATATTAAATATGAAAAAAGAAACACTGTCTATTTTATTTTTGATGATTTTCTCATTAATAAAAGCACAAGAAAAAACAAGTAAACTAATAACACCACCATATTTAAAAATTGGAGATACTATTGCCATTGTTGCACCTGCAGGAATTTTAAAAAATAGAGAAGCAACTATAGAAAAAGCTAAAAAATTAGCAGAAAGCTGGGGTTTAAAAGTGGTTTTAGGAAAAAATATATTCCAGCAGAATAATCATTTTGCTGGAACTGATATTGAACGCTGTGAAGATTTTCAGCAAGCTTTAGATAACCCGAATATTAAAGCAATTTGGGCTGCAAGAGGTGGTTATGGTTCTGTACGAATTTTAGATATGTTAGATTTTTCGAAATTTAAAAAACAGCCAAAATGGGTTATTGGATACTCGGATATTACTGCGTTTCATTGCCATATTAACAATTTAGGCGTAGAAACCATCCATGGAATGATGGCAACCAGTTTAGAGGAAAAACCAGAAGAAATTAAACAGGCAATTGCAAGTTTTAAAAAAGCACTTTTTGGAGAAGAAATTTCTTATAAAATTAAATCCTCAAAATATAATAGAACAAATTCCTCAAAAATAATTACAGGACAAATTATTGGAGGAAATCTTTCCATTATTACCTCTATGTTAGGTTCAAAAAGTGAAATTAATACCGCAAATAAAATACTTTTTATTGAAGAAATTGGCGAGTACAAATATTCGATTGACAGAATGTTACAAAGCTTAAAACGTGCAGGATATTTTACTAAAGTTAAAGCTGTTATTGTGGGCAATATGTCTTCTATAAAAAAGAATTCCACAAAATGGGGCAGTTCTATTGAGCAACTAATTTTAGAGGTTGTGCCTGAAAATGTTCCTGTTTTCTTCGATTTTCCTGCTGGACATGAAGCAGATAATAGAGCTTTGATTTTTGGAAGGAAAATTAAGTTGGCAGTTGGTAGTGAGCAGTATTCAGTAAATTTTACGGATTAAATTAGCGTTTTTATTTTGGAAAAAAATGCCACGAATTCACGAATTAGACTTTCCTGACAAGTCTTTTTTTTTTTTTGACCTTGTAGGAAAAATCATACAGAAATTAAATAATAATCTGTAAATTAACACTTTGGTAATTAAAAGCACAAATTTTAAATCTACAAAATTTTTGACTGCTCACTGCCAACTGAAGACTAAAGACTAAAAAAGTGGCAGAACATAATGAACTTGGTAAAAAAGGAGAAAGATTAGCTGTAGATTTTTTAGTAAAAAACGGTTATAAAATTCTCGAAAAAAACTATCGTTATTTAAAAGCGGAAGTAGATATTATTGCCCAAAAAGAGGAATTTCTAATAGGTGTGGAAGTAAAAACCAGAAGTTCAGATTATTTTGGAGATCCGCAAGATTTTATAACGCCTAAAAAGATAAAATTATTAGTTTCTGCGATAGATTATTATGTGGTGCAAAGAGATTTAGATGTAGAAGTTCGGTTTGATATTATTGCGATTTTAATCAATAAAAAAAGAACAAAATTAGAGCACTTAGAAGATGCTTTTTTATATTTTTAACTAATTTTATACAATAAAATTATTAAAAATAAATACCTGTCAATTGCATCCAGTTTTAGCTAGATCTTATAAATAAATGCATAGTTGCCACACATTTGAGGAAAATCAGAACACTTGATGAAAAAAGTTATAATTACAGGAAGCTCAAGAAATGATGGAGATACTAAAACTCTGACGAATAAACTGATAAAAAAATCAAACTGGGATTTGATAGATTTAAACGATTATAATTTTGGATATTATCATTATGAACATAAAAACGAAAAGGATGATTATCTTAAATTAATGCGGAAAATAATTGAAAAATATGATACTTTAATTTTCGCGACACCAGTTTATTGGTATTCAATGAGCGGAATTATGAAAGTGTTTTTTGACAGAATAACTGACTTATTGGAAATTGAAAAAGACCTTGGACGAGAATTACGTGGAAAAAATATGGCTGGAATTAGTTGTTCAATTGGAAATAATTTAGGCGAAGTTTTCTGGCTTCCATTTTCTGAAACCGCAAAATATTTAGGAATGAATTATCTCGGAAGTTTACACACAATATCTGGAGAGATAAACGAAATAGAATTAAATGAATTTATTAACCAGATTGAAAAATAAAAAACGTGTGGCAATAACGTGTATAATTAATGGCTGCTTGGAATCTTGATTACCTTATGGAAATTCTAAACCTTTAATGCGTTTGCCCTGGACGAAAATCCGTAAGGATTTTCTATTCAGTTTTTATTTGCTAAATTAGTTGCTTAAAACCTGTCAATTGCATCCAGCTTCAGCTGGATGTTATTAGGTTTTTACAAATTTTGGCTTTAGCCAAAATATTTATCCTATGAAAACAGTTTGACTAAAACCATTTTTTAAATATTTTCACAATGGGTTAAAACACATTGTAACTAATTTTTTATTAAAATGTAAATGTGTGAAATACCAATTTCAAAACTCTTTTTTTCTCTTTAGAAACTATAAACCACCTTTTAGCAAGTAATTTAAAAGATAAAAAGGCTTAAATTGTATTTTTAATAAATTTTAGATTCTTGTTTAGAGCGCAACTCACTTTTTTACTACTATTTATCAGCTTTTTTACAAAAGCTCAAGAACCTGTTTCTATACATTTATCAGAAAAAGATGGCTTACCAGACAAAGAATTTTATAATATAATTGAAGATACCAAAGGCTTTATTTGGTTGTGTGCAGATAAAGGTTTGTTTCGTTACGATGGTAAATCATTCAAAAATTATAGCAATAAAGAAAAACGAGGATTGTCGGTTTTTGGGGTACAAGAAGATGCAGATGGTAATATTTGGTGCAATAATATTAGCGGACAATTTTTTTATGTAAAAGAAAATAAATTAGTAACTTTTATAGATTTAAGTAAAGAGCTAAAAGGCGAGCTGGCTTTATTTCGAGTAAGAAAAAAACATGTAATTGTTTTTAGTCAGAATACAATTTATTACATAAATAGAGCTACGAAATTAATTGAAAAAACACATTTTTCAAATTTCTCTTACAGTTTAAATGTTAAAGTTGGAGAAGCTATTTATTTAGCGACAACAGACTCAATTGCAGTAATTAATAGTAAAACAGAATACAAAAATTTATTTCCAACCAACCTTTCCACAAGAGATAAAAACGGAGTTACAATTATTCATGGTAAAACAGAAGTATTTCAATTAGACTCTTTATTTTTTTTGAGACAAGTTCGTTTTCATAAAAATAAATTTTACCAAATAGATTTTCATAAAAATAAATTATTAGAATTAGGTGGTTTCGAAAATATGGAGTCAGAAAGTATACAGCATATCTTTAAGAATGGGAATCAAATTTGGTTTTCAACAACAAATGGTGTTTATGTTTACAACTTTTCAGGCAATAAGTTTTATGAAAAAAGGCAGTTTTTAAAAGGCAAAAATGTTACTAAAACCATAAAAGATAAGGATGGAAATTATTGGTTTACTACTTTAAATAGAGGTATTTACGTAATGCCAAATATTTTTATTGAAACCTATGATATTTCTGAAACACATAAAAAAATAACTGCTTTAGACAAGGTAGATTCACAAACTCTATTTTTTGGTTCAAATAATGGAGATGTGAGTTTTTTTAATATAAAAACCAATAAAGAGTTTAATATAGAAATGCCAGAAGCTTCTAAAGTCTCTGCAATTGCATTCGATTCTAAAAAAAAACTAGGTTATATTGGTAAACAAACAAAAATGCATGTTTTAGATAAAAAAACATTAAAGTGTAAGGTAATTTTTAGTACTTCATCTGCCAAGAGTTTTTCAATTTTAAATAATAACGATGTTTTTGTAGTAGATTATAAAACAACTACGCTTTTAAAATATGCTAATAATTACAAGCCACAGAAATTACTTTTAAATAGAAGACCTTATACATCATTTTATAGTAAAAAAAATAATGCAGTTTTTGTAGGATATGTAGATGGTTTGGTAAAATATAATGCATTTTGGAACCCCAAGACAATCTTGTATAAAAATAATCCTATTTATGGGTTATCTATTACAGAAACTAAAGATGGTGTTTTATGGGTAGCAACTTTTAAAGATGGTATTTTTGGAATAAAGAATGATACAGTTATACATCATTTTACAACAAAAGAAAGATTGGTTTCTAATCGAATCGAAAAAATAGAAGCAGATAAAACCAATTTATGGATTGCCACAGATGCAGGAATACAGTTTTTAAATACCAAAAAAAAATCATTTAAAACCTTAACAAAAAGAGATGGTATTATTTCTTACGATATTTCTGGGATAGAAATTATGGACGATAAAGTGGTGTTTTCGTCCAGTGAAGGTTTATTTTCTGTAGATAAAAAACGTGCTTTTAAAGCACAAAAAGAGGTAAAAGTTTACTTTACAAACATAGAAATAGATGATAAAAAAGAAAAATTAAAATCGAATTACCAGTTAGCTTACAACCAAAATGCCGTAAAAATTAGTTTTAATGTAAATGGATTAATATTCAACCAAAAAGGAAAATATAAATATAGGTTATTGGGTTATAATGATAGTTGGATTACTACAGCTATTGGAGAATCAAGCGTAAAATACAACAGTTTACCAGCTGGAGATTATATTTTTCAAGTACAACCTTTTTTAGATTTAGAAGAGAATAAAAGTGAAATTAAATCGCTTAATTTTTCTATAAAAAAACCATTTTGGGAAACTTGGTGGTTTATTTTAGGAATATTAATTTTGGTTTTGGGTTCTATAATTTTATACTTCCGAAGAAAAATAAAGAAGAAAGAACAACAACGAGAGTTAGAAATAAATAAACTTTCTTTAGACAACGAACTAATTGCTTTAAAATTAGAGAATTTACGCTCGCAAATGAATCCGCATTTTATTTTTAATGCATTAAACTCTATTCAGGAATATATTATTTTGAATCAGAAAAAATTGGCGAGTGAATATTTAGGGAAATTTGCAGATTTAATTAGAACCTACTTAAACCACAGTAGCAAAGGAAAAATTACCTTAAAAGAAGAAATAGATTGTTTAGAAATGTATCTCGAATTAGAAAAATTACGTTTCGAAGACAAGCTAAATTATTCAATTACAAATTCCGAAAATTTAATTCCAGATGCCATTTACATTCCAACCATGTTAATTCAGCCTTATGTAGAAAATGCTTTAAAACACGGTTTGTTACATCGAAAAAACGAACGTATTTTAACCATCAATTTTTCTATTGATAAACAAAATAGTGTTGTTAAATGTGTAATTATAGACAATGGAGTTGGGCGTGAAAAGGCCGAAGAATTTAAAGCAAGAAGTGGTAAGAACCATAAATCTTTTGCCACAAAAGCAACCAAAGATCGTTTGGCATTATTAAATTATGGCAAAGAAAAACAAGTAGGCGTAAACATTACAGATTTGCTCGAAAACAATACTCCAAAAGGAACGCAAGTAAATATTACAATACCTTATACAACAATTTAATTATGCATGTAGTAATTATAGATGATGAGCCAAAAGCACGGAATTTATTAGAAATTTTAATCAAAGAAAATTGCCCTAAAATTACGTTAATTTCGTCTGCAGAAGATTTGTTAAGTGGTGTAGAACTGATAAAACAACAACAGCCAAAAATCGTTTTTTTAGATATTGAAATGCCACAACATTCTGGTTTAGAAATTTTCGATTTTATTGATAAAGAACACCATAATTTTGAAATAGTTTTTACAACAGCTTATAGCGAATATGCCATAAAAGCCTTCGAACTTTCTGCTGTAGATTATTTGTTGAAACCTTTAAGAACAGATAAATTAATTTCAGCAATCGAAAAAGCGATTCAAAACAGTGGAAAATCGACTATTAATTTAAAATTAGATGAGCTTCAAAAAAGCTTAAAATCTGCAAATTTCAAAAAAATAGGATTGCCTGTTGCAGATGGAATTAAGTTCGTAAATTTCGAAGATATAATTCTCCTAAAAGCAGATGGAATGTACACAAAAGTTAGTATTCTAAACGCATCTGGCATATTAATTAGCAAACCGTTAAAGCATTTTGTAGAGTTGTTAGATACAATTCCGTCTTTTTATAGGCCTCATCGTTCTTATTTAATCAACTTAAAATACATTCAAGAATATTCAAAAAAAGACGGTGGTTATATACTTATGGACAATAACGAAAGTGTTTCCATATCTAAAGATAAAAAAGAAGAGTTTTTAACGATTGTACAAAATATTGGGTGATTTTTAGAAGTCGAAAAAGGCATTTCAGAAATTTAACCTAAAAAACAACCTTATTTAATGGCAAATTTGTTTTCATAAAAACTAAAATGATATGAAAACAAAATTACTCTTAGCACTACTTTTTATTAGTAGTATTTTTTATGCACAATTTCCTACAAATGACTTGGTTGGTAAATATAGCTTTGATAATGGAGCACTAACAGATGGAGCAAATAGCAACAATTTTACCCAAACTGGAACATTATTAACTGCACAAGATGATCGTTTTACAGCCGTAAATACAAATGCAATACGTTTAAATGGAGATTATTTAACAAGGTCTGATGTTAATTTTACAGGCAATACTGGCAGTATTAGCTTTTGGGTAAAAACAACAACAAATAATAGTAATGTTGAGACTATTTATGATGATGCACACAATAGAAATTCTGTTGCAGACAATACAACTTGGTCTGGTTACTATCTTTTTTTACAAAATGGAAAAGTTGGTTTTGTAATTCAGCAACTTTTTACTGCAAGCAATATTGGTAGAGTAGGAATTAAAAAAACAGGCGCAACAAATGTAAGCGATGGTAAATGGCATCACATAACTTTTTCTATAACTCAAGCCATAACTGGTACTGGACAATATAGGGCAGGAAGAGAAATTAGAAATTATTTAACTACAGCAAATTTATATATAGACGATATTTTTGTAGATCAAGCTATTATTAATAAAAGTTCAGAATTTGGTTTTAATCCTAATGGAAATATAAATAGCACAGGAAATATAACCATTGCAAATAATAGAAGTAATAGTTTACCAACTGCAAATAAATATAAAGATCAAATAGACGACCTTTTTATATACAACCGCGCTTTAACAAGAGCAGAAATTGCACAAATAAGAAAAGACGGAAATTATTGTGTTGCACCACCAAATACTATTATTGGGTTATCTAATACAAACAATACATCTGCAACCATTACATTAAGTGGTTCAGGAAATTATGATTTAGCGTATTATAAACAAAGTGAATCTATTAGTAATGCAACTATTATTAATAATGTTTCCACAAATCCAATAAATATTACTGGTTTAGAAATTTCTACACCTTATGTAGTTAAAATTAGAGAACACTGTAATAACGTTTCAGATTGGTCTAATGATTTTGTCTTTACAACCTCTAGACCTTCAGGAATTATTTTTGTTGATGCTACTGCAACAGGTAGTAACAATGGTACAAGTTGGCAAAATGCTTTTACAAGCTTACAAGATGCCTTATCTGTAGTACAAACTTTTAATGAAAAAGAAGTTTGGATTGCCAAAGGAACATACAAACCAGATGCTACTAATAGATCTGCTACTTTTTCTATAGGAAGAGAAAACGTTAAAGTTTATGGAGGTTTTGCTGGTACAGAAGCACAAGTTTCAGAACGTATTTTTGGCACTAATGAAACCATACTTTCTGGAGATTTACAAAATAACGATGTTAATCTTACAGATTTTGCATCAAACTACGCAAATACAACACGAAATTCAGATAATAGTTATCACGTATTCAGAGTTTTTACTGGAGGAGATAATTTATTGTTAGATGGTATTACATTTAGCGATGCACACAATAATAAAAACACAACAGAAAGAGGTGGTGCAATAGTAAAGGATAAAAGGGTTTCAAAACTAACACTTAAAAATTGTATTATAAAAAACAATGTTTCTAGAAACGACAATGCAGGTTTAATTGCAGAGTTTGAATTGAATAATACTTCTGGTACAAGAGGAGGTTTAATTATAGAAAATTGTAAATTTATTAATAACATGTCACGTTGGGCATCTGGTATTTATAGTTTTGTAAGAGCCAATTCTAATGTAGATATTACTGTTGCAAACTCTTTATTTGATAACAATTTAGCAGCAGATTTATCCTCGACTTTAACAGGAATAAGTGGAAGTGCTTCTTGGTTTAGAGTAGTTGCAAATGGTTCTGATGTAAAACTAAACTTAGTAAATAATACTTATGTAAATCATAAAGATTTTGGAACAGGACAAAGTTTAAATAATTTTACCAGAGCTGTAGTTGGTATTAGTAAAACTACTAATATTTCAAGTACTTTTAACGCAACAGTTTCTAATTGTATTTTTTGGAATAACAAAGTCTCTTCAAATGGTTCTAAAAGTAGATCGATTACAGATTTGTATCTATCTCCAATAAATTCTTTAACGGTTACAAATTCTTTAGACGAGCTAAACTTTAATGATGATAGTATTTCCTCTACATCAAATAATATAAGTACAAATCCTTCTTTTAATGCAGATTATAGTTTAAAAGGAAACTCTCCAGCAATAGATACAGGAGATAATTCTAAAGTTTTTGGAACCACAGATTTATTAGGAAATCAAAGAATTTTTAACACAACTGTAGATATGGGTGCTTATGAATTCGGTTCTTCTTCTCCATTAAGTGTAAATAATTTTTTAAATGATGATAAAATCTCAATTTACCCAAACCCAGTTTCTTCAATAGTAAACATTAAGATAAATGCTGAAGTAAAAAAAGCTATTATTTATAATTTACAAGGACAAAAAATTATAGAAAGTATTTCCGATAAAATAGATATTAGCAACTTTGCTAAGGGAGTTTATATGCTAAAAGTTATTAGTGAAAAAAATGGAATTTCCACCAAAAAATTTATAAAGAATTAGAAAAAGAAAGTTTAAAGAAAAAAGGCTGTTTGCATAATTATTATATGTTAAACAGCCTTTTTTTTATCTAATGATATATCTACTCTAAGACTACTAAAGTAGTTTTTTAATTATGGGTTTTCTATAAATAAAATAACATCATGTTTTACGAATTCCTTTTTTAAAGTATTTTAATTTTTGGAATATCCGTTAAAAATGGAAAATAAGAACTAAACTTCTAAAGACCACAATTTAAGATTTAGAGTATATTATTATTCACTTTAAAATTTTGCTGTCTAAAAAAAGAAATGAAAAGAGAAAAAATAAAGTGAATTTTTACTTATCTTTTTTTAAGAAATACTCTTCTAAATCTTTTAATTCTTCTGGTTTTGCAATAATTTTTTTGTCTTTATCTAAAATAAAATAAGTAGGTGTAGAGATAATATTATACGTTCTCGCAATTTTGTTATCCCATTTATTTAATCCTAAAATATGGTGCCAATTTGGCAATGTAGTTTTCATGTTTTTCCAACCAGAATCGTTTCTCTCTAAAGAAAAAGCAACCACTTTTGCACCTGTTTTATCTTGCATAAATTTATGTAATAATGGAATTTCCTTTAAACAGTGAGAGCAACCTGAACTCCAAAAAACCAATACATAATTTTCGGCATCATTTAAAGTAGATAGTTTTAAGTTTTTACCATTTTCTTTCCAGGAAAAATCGGGTGCAGTTCTACCAATTTCAGTCGCAAAAAGTGCTTTTTTCTCTTTTAAATATTCTTTATTTTGGAATTCTTCAGGAAGTTTTTCGTAGTAGTTTTTAAAAAGAAAATCAATTAATTCTAAATTTTTAGTGTTTTCGAATTGCGCCACTAAAAACTCTATAATATCTTTTTTAAATGGAAGGTTTTCTACTTTAGAAAGTACTGTTTTTATAGACTCTTTATACAGTTTTTGTTGTACTTCTTTATTTTCGGAATAATTAATATAGAAAATATAATCCGTAATTCTATCTACCAAAAAAGAAGAATTTATAAGTGTTTTATTCGTAAAATCCATATTGTCGAAAAAAGTAGATGTCATATTAGACATATAATCTTTCGCAGTTGTTTTTATTTCGGAAGGATTTGCCCTTAATGTTGCCTTTATAAAAGGCTGTACATACATTCCGTTTGAGTTTTTTAGATATTTATTCTGAATTGTATTTATCTTGTTAAAAGCAGTTTTATAATCCGTTTTTAAATCTAAACTAGGATTCTTAATCGCAGTTATTTGAAGTGAATCTAACTTCTGCTGTGCCTTAGAAATTTCGGTAAGATAATTTTTATAAATAATGTTTTCGTTAGACTTAGAAAAAGTAACAGATTGCTCTGGATAATCTGGATGAAACGTAAAACTTACATCTTCTTTATTGTAAATAAAATCTACAAAACTTGGGTTGGTTGTTCTATATGTAACTCTGTAAAAACCAGCCTTAGAAGTTTCTGGCAATTGAAACTGAAAAGTACCAATGGCTTGTTTTTTCGCATCAATAACAATCGTATCTTTTTTAATAGTAGAGTTTTGTACGAATTGTTGTCTTGCACCTTCAACTTTATATAAAATAACCCAATCTGTTTCCAAAGCATTTGTTATTGTTCCATTAATGGTATGCTGTGCTTGTGCTAAAGACGAAACTAAAAATATAAATGCGAGTAATTTTTTCATTTTTTTATGTTTATTTTTTTGTTCTTGTAAACCTATTTTCAAGAAGCATACCAAAAGTACTATTTCTCAACCAAAAAGGGTATATTGTGGCATAAAAATACGATAAATGAGTTTTTCTAACAAAGTAATTTGGATTACTGGAGCATCATCTGGAATTGGAAAATCGTTGGCAATTGCATTTGCTAATAAAAATGCCAAATTAATTCTATCTTCAAGAAAAAAAGAAGCCTTAGAATTGGTTAAAAGTGAATGTAAAAACAGCGAAAACGTAAAAATTATTACCCTCGATTTAGAAGATTATAATAATTTACAAGTAAAAGCAGACGAAGCAATTGCAACTTTTGGGAAGATAGATATTTTAATAAATAATGGCGGAATTAGCCAACGTTCGCTTGTAAAAAATACTCAAATTATGGTGGATAAACGAATTATGGATATCAACTATTTAGGAACAGTTGCACTTACGAAAGCTGTTTTGCCTCATTTTATAAAAAATAA